>NZ_CP011504.1:0-1200000 GCF_001028665.1 Burkholderia pyrrocinia | reverse complement strand
ATCCTCGCCGGTGTCGTCTCCGACGACACCGGGCCGAGTATGGGATTGCGCCCTCATCATCAGAACTGTGCCGTGACCTGAAAACCAACCGTTACTCGCGCTGTCGGGAACCCGGACGGCTTGTAGATCGGTGTGCCGGCAAACAGGTCGTAACCATAGGCTCCCAATCGGGTCGCGATGCTGCCCTTCACGCCGATCACCGCGCCCGCCAGTTGCGTGCCGACGAGGGCGACCGGCTGCGGGCCCCACACCCGCCCGTAATCGAGTCCGGCGTAGACCGCCTGCCCGGTCTGCCCGATCGGCGCCTGCAGTTCGTTGCGCCAATAGAAGCCACGTGACGCGGCCAGCATCGTCTCGCCGTCGAAGCCGCGCACCGTGTAACGGCTGCCGATCGTCAGGTCGTCGATGTAGTACAGCGTATTGCCCGTGTACTGGCCGTGGAACGTCGTCACGTAGCGGAACGGCTGGTTGGCGATGGCGAACGGTACGGACAGGTTGGCGTCGAGCACGGCCATCTTGTAGCGGTAGGTCGGGCCGCCGTCGGCCGACAGGGTGTCGTCCTGCGCGCCGAACGCGCCGATCCCCTGCCGGTACGCGAGCGTGCCGTCGAATTGCGCGTTGCCGAAGTAGTGGCGATCGGTCAGGCCGAACTCAACGAACGTGTTGTTGCGGCGCTGCTGCGGAATCTCAGTGTCCTCGATGAAGCTCTGGCCGAACCGACGCGACAATCGGAACTGCGCGCCGAACACATCGTTCTGGCTACGCGACAGCACACGGTTCAGCTTGAAGTCGACCGTCTTCGAATTACCACTGGCGATGAAGGTCTGGTTCACGCCGGCGATCTGCTGGTAATACGTATTCGTGTACGCCGAGAGCGTCGCGGTCCAGTAGCCCCACGGGATCGAATAGAACCCGTTCCAGCCGTGCGAGCCGAACCGCTTGTCGCCGAACTCGAGATCCTGGCTCACGCCGACATTGAAGACGTCGTTCAGGCCCAGGGGATTGTCGATGCCGAGCGACAGGTTGCCCTGCAGCCGGCCGGTCGCACGCGTGCCCGAGTTGTCGATCGAAGCGACGACCGTCCACGGCTTCCCGCGCTTCACGTCGAGCACGACGTCGCTTTCGCCGGGCACATCGGCCGGGACGATCTGCATCGACACGTCTTGGCTCGTCACGCGCTTCATCTGCTCGAGGCCCTGTTCGAGGTCGCGCAGGTTCAGTAGCTCACCGTCGCGAGTCGGAAAGGCAGTTTTCCAAGTGCCGCGGAGCTTCTCGTCGGCAAAACGCACATGGCGGATTACGCCGGGGATCAGTGAAAACCTGAGGGTGCCGGTTGACAGATCCTGTTCGGGCAGCAGCACGCGTGTCGTCACATACCCGCGCGCCAAGATGGCTTGCGATAGGCCCTTGACGAGCATGTCGAGACCCTGTTTGCCAACGCACTGGCCGGTGTAGTGCTCAAGCCATTCACGCGCGAACGCGAAGCGGTCCATCGGCAATGCCGACGCGCCTTGCGATTTCACGGAAGCGGGTAGCGCATCGGGTACGTCGAGTGCGAAACGCTCGATCCGAAAGCAGGGCGTTTCCGAAGGCAGTGTTGGATACTCAGCGCTCGCCACCACTTCCGATCGCACCCCGGGCGCGGAGACTGCCCGTTCGCGCTCACGCGCTTCTTCCTGCTGTCGAGTTTTCTGATCGTTGCCCGGGATGATCAGGTGCGGAGCTTCCTGCGCCGACACGCTAGTTGCGATAAACAGCAATGCAGCCGCAGCAGAATTTCCCCGGCGAATAGTTTTCATGTGTTTTTCTAGATATGTGATCGCGGACTAAGTCAGGTGTCGGGTCGATCTTCCTTGGCTTTCTTGGCAGCGCTGCGACCAAGGTATGCGACAAACGTCGTGCTCACCGATAGGCTTGTGAAGATGAGCAAGGGAAACGGGGCAAACAATTCGGAAAATATTGGCAGAGCTTTTTCAAAACCGACCAATACAATTCCCATTAGAAATGCTCCTCCATATAAAATCGCAAACGTCACTACGAATACTTTCCATAGGCGGAATTTTCCGAGAATTTTTGCAATGAAGGTCCCGAACAACCCACCAATTAATCCGTTTATGATCTCGCCTGGCATAGCCCCTCCTGTCACAGTACGTTCTCGACCGATGCGGACGAATGCACAAACATAAGCAGGCCCAAACTCACCAAGTCGATCATCATTTGAACCAGGGGCCAAATTTTTTGGGGTCATCACTTAGAAAACCAGATTTCCTAAATTGCGCCGGAAATCGTTTTACAAAAAAAACAAACAGCGCAAGAAAAATAGGTAGCCCAATGAAAAATATTGATATAATTTCGCTTACGCCAATAAATTTTTGTGCGCCAAATATTATCAAGAACGCATAAAAGCCTGCGGCAGCGATAGACGCCCCCCCGACAACAAAAAACGTCTGAATGGTTGCATACAATCGCATCCAATTCACTTTTTACCTCCTGATCCTTGGATATCGTTTATGACGCTCATACCTTTTGCGCCGACACCGAATAATAACATTCCTTGCGTCGCCCCGTATGGCAGCGCTTGATTTACAAATGGGATCAATGTTTTGTTGTTAATTCTAGGGACCATCACTCCGAATATTGAATTTGGACGATTCAACCCATCCGCGACTCCCATTTTTAGCGGAACCGGTGCGTAAAGAGCTGCAAGAGATGCAGCCAGACTCAACCCATCGTATGCGATGGGACCCCAATATCCGGATAATGTTTGATTAAACTGATCGCGAAGAGCGTTTGTTCCGGGTACATTAATTCCATTGTATCGGTTATACAGGCCGTCAGCGCCTTCGGCGATTTCACTTGTTCCAAATACGATCATCGGAACGCCAGCCGCGCATCCAAGGCCAGTCGTGCAGAACCCTACCCCGGTTTTTGTCGTTACACTGCCGAGGGCCACTTTGACAGCATCCTTTGCCACTCCGACTGGATCGTTCTTGATGGCGTCTCCACCTTTCTGCAAAGCGGTATATTCGAATAGACCAGAACTCTTCTGTTGGTTCACCCAGTCGAGTTCCTTTGTGAGTGATGCCACCTCAACTTCGCTCACAAAATTCTTTGTTCGTTCATCGCTACCAGCGGGATATTCCGCCCAGCATTTCACGGCATAACACGCGGCACGCGTAAGACGTTTTTCCTCATCTTTGTCGCCGTTTGCCTTATCTTGAATAGCCTTCTTTTCGTCCGGATGCAACTGCCGATTGAACCGGTCAACGTTGTACCCCGAGAACGCCCCCGATTCCCCGCCCACTGCCGCTCCAGCCCCCGTCGCGAGCGCGTTCACCACGATATTACCCAGCGCCTGATTCATATTGGCGTTACCGGTCGGATCGCTGCCTGCGATCGCGCTACTCAGTTCGTTCAGCTTGCCCGACGCGATCGACGCAATCGCCGCACCGGCTGCGCCACCTACCGCATTGCCGCCCGCCAACCCCGTTACCAGCGCCGCGCCGGCGCCTTGCATCAGCGCCCGGTTCGCTCCGCCTTCCTTCCATGCGTCGACGCCTGCCTGGTCGCCATTCGCCGCGGCATCTTTCATCATCTTGTCTGCATAGTCCCCAATCCGGCGCGACACCGCTTCACCAGCCGCGCTGGCCGCAGCCATCATGTCCGCTTGATTGCTCAACAGATTCTGCATGTCGGGGAGTTTGGCGACCGTACCGTTCGTATTCGTCGTGTCGCGGTTCAAGCTCGCCACGTCCTGCGTCTGGTTCGCCGAATCCGTGATCGTGACCGCCCCCGTGCTGACGCCGCTCTTCGTCGTCGCGCTATCACTGCCGCTGTCGTTCTGGCCAAGCATGGGCGCGGCGCCCCCCGCATTCTTGCCCGACGTGCTGCCGTGCGTGCTGTAATTCATCCCGCCGTCGCCGGTCGTCGCGCCCGCGCTGAAGCCGCTCGAGCTCGCGTCGTAGTGCGACTGGTTCCGGATGTCCGAGAAGGACAGCGAACCCGTCGTCAGCGAGTTCTTCGACGCATCCGCGTCGCTCGCGATCAGCCCGCCTTTCAGGTCGGTATTGCCAGTGACGTTGATATTGAAGCCACCGTCGCCCGCATGAATCCCGGCTTGCTCGTTGACACCAGCATAACTGCCCGAGGCATTGCCCTTGCTCTGGCTGAAGTTCGCACTCGCACCACCCTGGCTGACGCTGAAACCGCCGCCCGAACTCGACTGATGTGCCGCACTCGACAACGTGTCCTGCACACTCTCGATGTTCAGGTTCCCGCCCACATCGGCGTTCACCTGATTGCCCTTCACGTTCGAGCCGATGATGTTCGTATCGCCGCCCGAGATGATCGTCACACTGTTTGCCGCGTTCACATGGCTGTTGTTCTGCGTGGCCAGATCGCTGTTGCCGTCGCCGTTAGCTTTCGACATCGCCGCCGAGATACCGAAGCCGCCCGTGCCGACCGATACGCCCACACTCGCGCTCTTCGATTCATTCGTGCTGCGCGTCGAATCGGTATCCGTCGTATTGATGATATTGACCTGATTCTTCGCTGCCAATATCACGTCGTTTGCGTTCACGTTCGAGCCGGCGATCGTCACATTGCCGCTGCCCGACTGACCGTTGCCGGTCGCCGCAAACGCCACCGTCCCGCCTGCATTCACGTTCGAGCCTCGATTCGTCACGCTGTTCTCGGTGAATGCGCTGTTGCTGTGGCTGCTGCCGACACTGACTTCAACCTTGAACTGAGGTGTCTCACCCGCTCCCAGCGTCCTGACCAGATCGCCGGCCGCCATGTTCGCATCCCACGCCGCGCTCGCCGCGGCCATTCCGTGCAGCGCTGCCGCGCGACCATCCTGGCTACTGCTGGACGCGCGCGACTGATCCACCGCGTTCGACACCGCATCGATTACCGGTGCCTTCAATGCCAGTGTCAGGCCGCTCTTCGACACTTCCTGCGTCTCGCCGCGGTGACGCGTGTCCTGCGCAGCATCGATCGTCACGTTCGCGCCTGTACCGCTGAGATTCTTCGCTGCGATCAAGTCGCTTCCCGTCACGTGCAGGTCGTTTCCAGCAGTAATGCTGACGTTGCCCTTCAGCGAACCGATCGTGCTGCCGTTGTTCGACACCTCGGTCGACAGACTGGTCGTCTTCAGCGAACTGCTGCCAACCGACACCGACAGGCCGCCCCCCGACATCAACCCCGATTCCTTCTTGTCGTAGTAGCTCGACGACTGCAAGGTATCCTGCGACGTCGTAACCGTCACGTTGCGTGCTGCCGTGAGTGTCACGTCGTTCGTTCCGACGATGGTGCTACCCTGAACATTGACGTCCTTCCCGCTGACGATATTCACGCCGTCCGCTGACACCAGACTGCCCTGATTCAACGTCATGGTCTGGTCGATCCCGCTTGCGATCTTCGCGCCGCTCACCACGTTGCTATGGCTATGCGTTTCGTGCGAGTTCAGCTCGTGTGTCTCGGTTGCCGCGCCGATGTTCACATCGCCGGCCGCCAGCAGGTTCGCGTTGCCCTTATCGAGACTGATCGCGCTGCCGGAGAGCGTAATGTCCTTGCCCGACACGATGTTGACCGTGTCGCCGCCCTTGAGCGTCGTGCCGGTCAGTGCTTGATCCGACGTGTGCAGTGTTTCCGCGTAGCTGCCATGGCTATCGCTGCCGGAACTGTTGCTGTTCACGGTCGACGTCGCGCTCGCCGCGCCGAGCGTCACGTTGCCCTTGGCTGCAAGCGTCCCACCTTGCCCGAGATCGATCTGCGCGCCCTTCGCGGTAATGTCGCCGCCAACACCGATAATCGATTGCCCACCGACCGTCACCGAGCCGCCGGTGACCTTGTTGATGTCGGTGTTGGACACACCGTTCGCCCGCTGCACGATCTTGTGCTCGCCCGTCTGCACCGCGCCGAGATCCCAGTTGCCGCCAACGTTCATGCCGAGATTGCCGCCGACCGACAGGTTGCCCGCGTTCTGCTGGAAGTTGCCGCCCGTCGTGATCGACGCATCGCCCGCAACGTCAAGTTTGGCGGTCGGCCCGAGCGTGGTCACCACGCTCGTCGCGCCGTCGCGGCTCACACGCGTGTTCGTCTTCGTCGCCGTGTCGAGAATCAGATCCTTTCCGGCGTCCAGCTGCAAACTGCCGGCTTTCACGTTCGCCGACGTCAGGTCGATGTTGTTCTCGGTCTTCAGCGACATCAGCCCACCGCTTTGCAGCGCGCCGAATGCGTTGTCGATCTGCTTGCCCTGGATCGCCAGCGTGTTGTCCGCCTTGATCGTGCCGCTGTTCGTGAACGACTGTGCATTCTGGAAATCGACGTTCGTCGCACTGATCAACGGGCCATCGATATTCTGCTGGCTGGCCTTCGCGAGATATACGACCGGCACGAGCACCGACTGACCGTCGACCACCCGCGTTTCCATCATGACCACGTTGCTGGTCAGCCTCGACACCTGATCGGCCGACAGGCTCGCGCCGATCGGTAGATCGAGCGACTTCGACAGATTCGCACCGGCCGCCATCAGCGATTGATACATCGTCTCGAGGTCGGCGTACGGCCCGAGTACCGCCTTGCCAGTCAACGACGTGACTTCGTTGCGCACGAGCTGCTGCTCATAGAAACCGTCGCCGAGCCGCTTCGGGATATGCGTCAGATCGACGCCGATCTGGCTGAAGAAGTAGTCGCTCGAGATGAAATTCTTCTGGTTCGTGAACGCCGGATTCGTCTCGATCACGTAGTTCGCGTTTGGCGCCGTGGTCGGCTTGTACAGTCCACCCTGCGGAATGGTGAGGTTGTTCAGCACGTTCAGCGCCGTCGCACTGGCGATAATCGGGTCGACCGGCGCGAGCGCACCACCGTGCACAGACGACGCCCCCGATTTCGCACCGCTCGCGTTACCGCTCAGGTTCGTAGGCGTGAGACCCGGCACCGACTGACCCGGCAGCAGCCCGAGCGACGGAATCGATGCGTTGCCCGCCGAGTTGTTGACGCTGACACCCGTTCCCGAAATCGTGCCGTTCGAACTCAGCGTCGAGCTGTAGCCCGGCAGCTTGTAGTCCTTGATCGAGGCCGGCGCCGCCTGCGTGTAGCCGCCTGGCCGAGAGCCGACAAACGGCGCATTGCCGAACGGCAGCTTCCAGTCATATTCGGAATTATCGTAGTTGTTGTAGTGATATTGCCCCGAGTACGAGACCGTCACACCCGGCAGTTTCTGACCGGACGCCGCCCAACCATCCGCATCGTAGCGCGCCGGCATCTTGACATCGCCGACCGCCGCGATGTTGCTCCAGTAGTTTTGCAGCGTACCGACCGAAGATGCGTCGATCTTGCCACCCGACACGATCTGGGCGGCCGGGCTGATGTCCGTTACGGTCGTCGCCGTTGCGCTGTCCGCATAGTAGGTCGTGAACTGATACGTGCTGTTCCACTGACCGCCATGAGGCGGCTCCGTGTAGACGCCGCCGATGCTGTCCGGATCCTTCACGCCGACCTGACCCGTGCGGCCGCTGATCGGAATGCCGAACTGCGCGAGCGATGCCGGATCGATCTGGCTGGTGGAAGTCTTCATCACGCGGCGCGTACTCGTTACCTTGTCAGCATGCAACTCCATGTCGCCGCCGGACTGGATCAGGGCAGACACGTTATTGACCAGCGCCGCGTTCGTGTAGTTGCCGCTCGCGTCTTTGCCGCCTGCCAGCACGACCTTGCCCATGCCGAAGATGGCGGTCGTGGCCATCGAATCAGTCGCGGTCGTATCCTCCCGGTTCTCGATGTCATGCGCGAGAATCTCGAGCGTACCGTTGCTGTCTGAACCGCCAATCAAAGCGGTCGGTCCAAGGTTCGAAATCGTATTCGTCGCGTTGAGCGATACGCTGGCGCCGACCAGCGCACCCGTGTTGGTCAAATCGGTCGACTGCGTCCGCAGCAAGCCGCCGGCCGTCAAGGCGCCCGCGTTGACGATGTTGCCCGCGTTGACGCTCAGGTTGTTGACCGATTGCAGGTTCGCGTTGTTCGTAAAGGTGCCGGGCAACGTGAAGGCGAGATCGTGACCGACGTTGAACTGCGTGTCGGATGCCGCCGTGTAATCGCCCTGCAGGTTCACGTTGGCGTCATGCGTCGCGCTATATGTGCCGCCGCCTTGCAGCGTGGCCGCCGCGACCGACAGATCGTGCGTCGAGCTGATCTGACCGTTCGTGTTCGTGATCGCGCCGGTCGTAGTGACGTTCACGTCGCCCTTCGAATTCGTGACGTTGCCGATGGTGCCGCCACTGTTGTCGAGGGTGTTCCCCCGGACATGCAGCGATGCACCGCTGAGCTGACCACCCTGCGTGTTGCTGATCGACGCGGCACCAACCGTCACGTCGCCGTTACCGGTGATGGCCCCCATACCCGACACACCACCGGCACGGCTGTTCGAGATCTGGCTACCGCCTTGCACCGTCATCTTGCCCGCACCGAGGTCGACAATGGCGCCGTCCGCGTTGTCGATCGAGGCCGATTGAATGTCGAGCGTGCTGGTGTCGCCCGCAGCCGATTGCCCGGCCTGGACGTGGCCGCCTCGGTTCGACAACGCGCCGCCGTTCTTCAATGACAGCGACCCATCCGAACGAAGCAGGCCCTGTGCGTTGTTCACGTCGCCCGCAATCGTGGCGTTGATGCCGCGCTGCGCAGCGAGGATACCGCTCGCGTTGTTCCAGGTGGCCGCGTTGACGATGGCTTGTCCCTTCATCACGATGGTGCCTGATGCGTTGTTCAGCGCGCTGGCGCCATTACCCGGCGCGATCGTCAGCGTGCCCGTGCCGGCATGTGTGATGGTGCCGCCTGCGTTGTTCAGCTCAGCTGGCGTGAGCGTCAGATCCGTGCTGTTCGTCTGGATCACGCCAGCGGCCGAGTTGTCGAGCGTGCCGCTGACATTCATGCCCATCGCTGACGACCCATACTGCGTGATCGTGCCGCCGTGGTTGACGAGGTTGGCGGCCGTCAGCGCAAGCTGATTGGCCTCGAGCTTGCCGCCGCTGTTGTCGAGCGTCGAGTCGGCTGTGACCGACAGGTTCGGCGCGACGATCGAACCGCCCTGATTCGTCATCGAGCCTGTGTGGATTGTCGCGTTCGTGCCTGCGCCGATTTGCCCACCGTCGTTCGTCAGCGTGCCGCTGGTGACGCTCAGATCCGTATTCGACAGCAGCTTGCCGTTCGCGTTGTTCAGCGTGCCGCCGACGGTTGCCGTCAGTCCGGTCTGCGCATTGATCGAGCCCGACGTGTTGTTCAGCGTGCCGGTTTGCGCGACGACGCGCCCGTTGCTCGCAATCGCACCGCCCACGTTCGACACCGAACCTGCGCCGCTGCCGAGCGTCAGCGTGCCGGTGCCTGCATGTGTAATCGTGCCGCCGTCGTTAACAAGCACTGCCGGGGCGAGCGTCAGGTCGGTACTGTTGGTTTGCAGCGTGCCGCCATTGGAATTGTCGAGCGTGCGCGACACATTGACGGCCATCGGGCCAGTCCCGGTCTGCGTGATCGTGCCGCCGTGGTTCACGAGGTCGGTCGCGTTCAACGATACCTGGCCGGCCTGCACTGTGCCGGCGCTGTTGTCGAGCGTCGTTGCGCTGACGGTTGCCGTCTGACCGGCAATCGCGCCGCCGTTGTTCGTGAGGCGTGCACCGGCATCGACCGCGACGTTCTGCGCGGCCTGCAGGGTGCCGCTGCCGTTGTCGACCGACTGGCCCGCGACATGCAGATTCGTGTTGGATGTGATCGCGCCGCGGTTGACAACGTTTGCGCCCTGGACCGACACATCACCGTTGCCGCCGATGACACCGCCTTGCGCGCCGTTCGCGGTCGTGCCCGCGGCGTTGGTCAATTGGCCGCTCGTCGTCACCGACAGGCCGTCGCCGTTGAGCGACGTAATCCGTCCTGCCGTGTTATCCAGCGACGCACCGGCCACCTTCATGCCGGCCGCGCTTTGGAGGGTGCCCTGGTTGTTCGCGATGGCGCCGCCGTGCACGTCCGCCGTGCTCTCGGACACCATCTCGCCAGACTGGTTAGCGATCTGGTTGGCGACATTCACCGACAGCGGCCCCTGCGACGAGACCTTGCCGCTCTGGTTCGAGAGGGCACCACCGGTCAGCGTCGTGCT
The DNA here is from genome assembly GCF_001028665.1 of Burkholderia pyrrocinia. Taxonomy (NCBI): domain Bacteria; kingdom Pseudomonadati; phylum Pseudomonadota; class Betaproteobacteria; order Burkholderiales; family Burkholderiaceae; genus Burkholderia; species Burkholderia pyrrocinia. The sequence continues at coordinate 1,189,856 of NZ_CP011504.1, read as the reverse complement.
GCCGCCGCTCGACAGGCTGCCGTGGTCGTTGATCACCGTGCCCGAAGCGTTCGCAGAGACTGCGCCTTGCGCGCTCGTCGTCGCGTTCGCGAGATTCATGTCGCCGGCCGTCGCGTTCAGCGACAGATTGCCGTTTGCGGCCGTCGTGCTGCTGGCGAGATTCACGCTACCACCGGTCAGCGACGCATTGCCGCCCGCGACATTCTTGCCGGTTGCGCTCAGTTGGCCTGAGACTGCCAAGTTCAGATCGCCGCCATGGCCTACCGAACCGTCGTCGTTCACGCCCGCGCCGAGCGTGCCGGTCGAATTGACACTGCCGGCATTCACTGTTGTATTCTGCTGCGCCGCGAGCGTCCCGCTGTTCGTGAGATCGGCGCTTGTGCTGGCCGACAGCGATTGCTGCGCGTACGTCGTGCCGCTGTTCTGGATGCCGCCTGCGGCCGACAGCGCCAGGTTGCCGCTCGCTGTCGTCCTGCCCGTGAGCACGAGCCGGCCGTTCGACTGCAGCGTCAAATCGCCCGCCTGCGCCGCGATCGTACCGGCGTTGGCCACCCCCACGCCGTTCTCATTCGCAGCGAGGAAGATCCGATTGCTATACATGCCGCCCAACTGACTCACGTCGATTGCAACCGACGGCGCGGGGCCGTCGCCAGCGATCGGCGTCGCGGCAAGCGTGTCGTGGTTGACCTGGCTCGCGCCGGCGATCACGTTCAGATTCTTCGCATAGACCGCCGCGTTCACCTGCACCGCTCGTGCAATCAGATCGACCTGATCGATATTGGCTGCATTCAGGCCCGCGCCAGCGACGGTCACGAGGCCGCGGTTAACGTTGTAGCCGGCAAGCGACCCATCGGCACCATAGAACGGCACGCCGGTTGTCAGGGTCGCGCGACTGGTATTGAGAAAGCCGCCGCCGTCGACAAAAATCCCGGACGGGTTAGCCAGGACGAGTTCTGCACGGGCGCCTGCTATCTCGACTGTGCCGCGGATTTGTGACGGGTTCGGGCTGTTGACCTGATTGACGATGATCCGCGCGGCCTGTCCGGCTCCGTAATTCGGGTTGCCGTTGATCCAGCCCGCTTGCTGGGTCTGAACCATCGTCGCCGAGTTGTTCAGGATCGCCCCAGCCTTCTGTACATCAAACTGGTTGTAGGTGTTGACCGAGACACCTGCGCTCGACGGACGCGCCACGTTGACTTGAGGCAAGCCGTTCGGCGTCTGGATCACCTGCGTGCTGGTACCCGGCGTCGGGACGATCTGCGCACCGGACAGGGCGGGTAGCACGCCGAGCACCGCGACGCCCAACGCAACGGCGCGCGTGCCCGACGCCGATGAACGCCGCCGCGCACGCCTCTCACCCGTTGCCGATTTCCCCTCAGCCGTCGCCGTCTCCGCGACGGCGACCACCATACCCCGAAGCCTGGAATACACCAGGCGGTGCGTATTCTTGTTCATTCTCGTCGACGCGGCCCGCGTCCATTCGTTGGTTATTGGACGCGAGCTTACTGAAACACCGAAAAATGACTGTCAAAAATTGCCAAGCTGTTGAGGGGAAACCACAAATTTCAAATTTCAGATTCGTTCAATTGACGTGCGCTCGCGCATCTCTGATCGAGTTCCTAAGGCATACCGGAAACAAACCAGATCGACTTCTCGCGTCTGTCGTGTGCCTACCTGTTACGCACGAATTTTGTTCACGGTTGAACGTTTCGACGTGCGATTAATCGCACAAGAGCCTTTCGAGATTTATGTAAAGTCGCCAATCCCCCTCGCATCGCGGAACTCACAACCTGAATCGCGATCGCGAGGCTGCATCCCTGCGGTTCAGTAGGCAACGGTATAACTTTGCACCCAGTGCAAAATTATCCTTCCTGTCTCGTTCCGCGCTGACCTCGCACTCTTTGAAGGGCCCGCTTACGGCTTTGAACGTGCAGTCCGGTTACACCCACGGCGACGCGAGCCCTTCGGTCTGCAACGCCCGCTGGATGGCCGGGCGCGCGAGAACCTGCTGCAGATAACCGCCGAGCCGCGGCCGTTGCCGCGGCTCGGCAAAGCCGCGGGTCCAGCGGCACAGCATCAGCGCATACGGATCGAGCACCGTGTAGTGCGCGCCGAGCAGCCAGGGGCCGCCGCTCACATCGAGCTGGGCTTCGAGCTGATCCAGCAGCGTGCCGATTTTCGCCTCCGCGTGCGCCTTCACCTGCGCGGCGCCCGACGTATTGCCCGCATCGACCCAGCGCTCCGGATAAAAATACGCGATCAGCGTCGCCTGGAGCGTGTTGGTGAGCCACATCAGCCATTTGTAGAACTGCGCGCGCTCGGGTGTGCCGAGCGCCGGGGCAAGCCGCTGCTCCGGGTGCGTATCGGCGAGATGCAGGCAAATGGCGGCGGTTTCGTACAGCACGAGGTCGCCATCGACCAGCACCGGGATGAGTCCGTTCGGATTGAGCGCGAGGTAGTCCGGCGACTTGTGCTGATCGTGGGAGCGGTCGACGAATGCAAGCTCGAACGGCTTGCCGATTTCTTCGAGCACGAAGTGCGGCGCCATGCTTGCGTTGCTGGGGTAGTAGAAAAGCTTCATCGTGATTTCCGTTGCCGACGCGTCACGCCGCCGCAAACTCGATTACCGGTTCGCAGCGGATCGGGAAGTTGACCGAGTTCGCGATATAGCACTTCGCGTGCGCATCATGATGCAGATGTTCGGCCCGCTCGCGATCGTCGCCGGCCTGGATGGTCACGTGCGGGCGCAGCACGATTTCGGTGAAGCGTCCCTCGTCGGGACTGTCGAGCATCGTTCCTTCCGCGTTGTCGACGTACGCGAGCACGCGGATACCGGCCTCGGAGCACAGATGCAGGTACCAGAGCTTGTGGCACGCCGATGCCGACGCCAGCAGCAAGTCTTCGGGGTTCCAGCGCGACGCGTCGCCGCGGAACGCCGCATCGGACGAACCGGGAATGTCCGGCTTCGAACCGGCACGAATCACATGATCGCGGCCGTACTCGCGATAACCCGACGTGCCGGTGCCGCGATTGCCCGTCCACTGCACTGCGACACGATATTTGTGTTCACCAGATGCCATCTCGCTCTCCATGGATATCGGTTGCTTCGACCGGGCCGGATTTCATTTCAAGGAGCCCGCCCGTGGCCGCCATTGTGGCACCGGATTTCCATTTGGTATACCATTATTCCAAATTGAGGAACACGCAGGCATGGAAGCCAAACTCGACTCCACCGCCGACGCGGTGGCCGCATCGCTGCGGGACATGATCATCAACGGCGAGCTGGAAGCCGGCGAGCGGCTCGTCGAGCGCGACCTGGCCGAGCGCTTCGGCATCAGCCGGATTCCGATGCGCGAAGCGATCCAGCGCCTGGAACGCGAAGGATTGCTGGATATCTTCAGGAATCGCGGCGCCGTCGTGCGGATGCTGAGCGCGTCGGACGTGCAGGAAATCTACGATCTGCGCGCGCTGCTCGAAGGCGATGCGATCTACCGGAGCGTGAAACGGCTCGACGACGAGACGCTCGCGCGTGCCGAGCTCGTCCATCGCCTGCTCGGCGACGCGACCGTACCGCGCCGGCAGGGCGAACTGAACCGCGAATTCCACGCGTTGCTGTATTCGTGCTGCGGCAACGCGCGGCAGTTGAAGACGATCGGCGAATTGCGCAGCCAGGTCGAACGCTACGAACGCCTGCAGGCCACGCTGCTCGCGGATACGCCGTCGTTCCAGGTCGAGCACGAGGAGATCCTGCAGGCGTGCCGCGAACGCAACGCGCGCGCCGCACGAGCGATGACGGTCGCGCATCTCGAATCGGCCAGAAGCATCGTGATGCGGCTCGTCGAAGGCGAGTGAGGCCGGCACTGCGTTTGCCGTTTCCTACACCGCACGCAGCTCCGCGCCGGGCCGCGCCGATTGCGTCGGCAAACTCGACGTACTCGGCGCCGCCCCACGCGGTGTCTTCTTCTTTCTACCGCGTCGCGCTCTCACGCGGAACACGGCCTGTCGTACCGCGCACCACCAGCCGCGGCAGCGACGCGGTACGCACGCGCGACGCATCGTCTAAACGGTCGCCCGCCTCGCGCAGCGCGTTGAGCAACTCGACCGCGAGACCGGCGGCTTCGCCGGTCGGGATCGCGACGGTCGTCAGCGTGGGCCGCGTGTCGCTTGCCAGATGGATGTCGGTAATGCCGACGATCGACAGGTCGTCGGGCACGCACCTGCCGCGATCGGCCGCCGCGTGCATCGCGCCGATCGCGGGCAGGTCGTTGGTGGCGACCAGTGCGGTCAGCCGCGGGTGAGCGTCGAGCAGCCGACCCGCCGCGCGCACGCCGCCTTCGATCGAATCATGCTCGGCCGCGACGATCGACGCGTCGAGCCCCACTTCGCGCATCACGTCGACGAAACCGTCGTAGCGCGCCGCCTGCACGCCGCTCGCCGCCCCGCCGACGATCACGCCGATGCGCTCATGGCCAAGTTCGATCAGATGCCGCGTCGCGATCCGCCCCGCCTCGCGGAAATCGATGGCCACGCACGGCAATCCGTCGGGCGGCGCCTCGGGCCGCTCCCACAGGCACAGCACGACCGGCACGCCGCGCCGCGCGACGTCGAGCAGATCCGGCAGGTGCAGGTTCGCGTTGGTCACGAGGATGCCCTCGGAAACCGTGCCGGCAATCTGGTCGAGATAAGCGCGCCCCTGCAGCGGGTCTTCGTTCGTATTGCAGACGATCAGGAACTGCCCGTTGCGGCGCACCGCGCGCTCGACCGCCAGCGCGAACTCCGGATAGAACGGGTTCGCGATGCTCGACACCATCAGCGCGACCGTCGGCGCGCGCCCTTCCGCCAGCGCCCGAGCAGCAAGATGCGGCCGGTAGCCGAGCGCCTCCACGGCCTCGAGCACCCGAGCGCGCGTGGTTTCGCCGACCCGGCCACGGTCGCGCAGCACGTTCGATACCGTCGCGGCCGTCACGCCGGCGCGGCGCGCAACTTCATCCAGTGTCGCCATGGTTTGCTCACTATATGAGACGTCGATCCAGTATTTGCTTCGGTTATCGAAGCGGCGCACTATCGCCGCACACCTTGCCGCCCGACCATCGGGTGCGACTCGGCCGCGATCGCGTCGCCTCTTTTTTTGATCGCGATGATTAAGCGCTTAATCAGACATGATGGCGCATTAAAACATGGAGCGGAGACAATGGCGAGCATCTCGATGCGACGCGTGCAGAAAGCCTATGGCGATCACGCGCCGGTCATTCGCGACGTCGATCTGGAGATCGGCGCGCACGAGTTCTGCGTGTTCCTCGGGCCGTCCGGATGCGGCAAGTCGACGCTGCTGCGCATGATTGCCGGGCTCGAGGACCTGAGCGCGGGCGAGCTGTCGATCGACGGCCGCCGCGTCGACGACGTTCCGGCCGCCGAGCGCGGCGTCGCGATGGTGTTCCAGAGCTACGCGCTGTTTCCGCACATGACGGTCTACGAGAACATGGCGTTCGGGCTGAAGCTCGCACGCGTGCCGAAAGCCGAGATCGACCGGAAGGTGCGCGATGCGGCGCGCATCCTGCAGCTCGACACGCTGCTCGATCGCAAGCCGAAGGCGCTGTCGGGCGGCCAGCGGCAGCGCGTCGCGATCGGCCGCGCGATCGTGCGCGAGCCCGGCGTGTTCCTGTTCGACGAACCGCTGTCGAATCTCGACGCGGCGCTGCGCGGCCAGACCCGCATCGAGATCGCGCGGCTGCACCGGCAGTTCGAACGCGCGAGCGTCGTCTACGTGACGCACGACCAGACCGAAGCGATGACGCTCGCCGACAGGATCGTGCTGCTGCACGCCGGCGCGGATACCGCGCAGCACGGCAGCATCGCGCAGGTCGGCGCACCGCTCGACCTCTACCACCATCCGGCCAGCCGCTTCGTCGCCGGCTTCATCGGCTCGCCGCGCATGAACTTCCTGCCGGCCGTCGTCACTGCCTCCGATGCCCGCCGCACGACCGTCACCGTCGCGCCTTCCGGCGAAACCTTCACGCTGCCGCGCGACGGCTCCGCGCTCGCTGCCGGCGCAACCGTGACGCTCGGCATTCGCCCCGAGCACCTGACGCTCGGCGACGCGCACGACGCGACGACGCTCGTGCGCGACGTCGCGCTCGTCGAACGCCTGGGCGAACAGACCTACGTGCACCTCGACCAGCCCGGCGGCGCGCCGCTGATCGCGAAGGTGCCCGGCGACGCGCAGGTGCACAGCGGCGAACGCGTGCACGTGCATGCGCCGGCCGCGGCCTGCCATCTGTTCACCGAAGACGGCCGCGCGGTGCCCGCGTGCGCCGACGTCCACGTTCATCACTACGCTTAAGGATCGCGTATGCGCCTCGGAGTCTGCTATTACCCGGAACACTGGCCGGAATCGATGTGGGCGAACGACGCCCGCCGGATGAAAGCGCTCGGCATCGAGCAGGTGCGGATCGCCGAATTCGCATGGAGCCGCATCGAGCCGTCGCCGGGCGAATACGACTGGGGCTGGCTCGACCGCGCGGTCGACGTGCTCGGCGCGGCCGGCCTCGAGATCGTGATGTGCACGCCGACCGCGACGCCGCCGAAATGGCTGGTCGACCGTCATCCCGACATCCTCGCGATCGGCGCGGACGGCCGGCCGCGCGCATTCGGTTCGCGCCGCCACTACGATTTCTCGTCGCCGACCTATCTCGAAGCGTCGCGCCAGATCTGCACCGCGGTCGCCGAACGCTACGGCCGCCACCCGGCCGTGCGCTACTGGCAGACCGACAACGAGCTGGGCTGTCACCAGACCGTCGTCAGCTACTCGCCGGCCGCGCTCGTGCGCTTTCGTGCATGGCTGAAGGCACGCTACGGCACGATCGACGCGCTGAACCGCGCGTGGGGCACCGTGTTCTGGAGCATGGAGTATCGCCATTTCGACGAGATCGACGCGCCCGTCGGCACCGTGACCGAGGCCCATCCTTCGCATCGCCTCGACTACCGGCGCTTCGCGTCGGACGAGGTCGCGCGCTATCACCGGATGCAGGTCGACGTGATCCGCGCGCACTCGCCGGGGCGACCGGTCGCGCACAACTTCATGCAGCTGTTCACCGAGTTCGACCACTACGAGGTGGCGCGCGACCTCGACATCGCGACGTGGGACAGCTATCCGCTCGGCGCGCTCGAGGAGCAATGGTTCGCGCCCGACGTGAAAGCACGCTGGCTGCGCACCGGCCATCCCGATTTCGCGTCGTTCAATCACGACGTGTATCGCGGCATGTCGAAGCTGCCGTTCTGGGTGATGGAACAGCAGCCGGGGCCCGTGAACTGGGCGCACTGGAACCCCGCGCCGCTGCCGGGTATGGTGCGCCTGTGGAGCTGGGAGGCGTTCGCGCACGGCGCCGGCTGCGTGTCGTACTTCCGCTGGCGGCAGGCGCCGTTCGCGCAGGAGCAGATGCATGCGGGCCTGCACACGCCGGACGACCAGCTCGACGAAGGCGGCCGCGAGGCGCAACGCGTTGCGCGCGAGATCGCGGCCGTGCACGACGCCGGCGCGGATGCGGACGATCCGGTGCGCGCGCCGGTCGCGCTGATCTACGACTACGAAGCGAAGTGGCTGTTCGAAGTGCAGCCGCAAGGCGCCGATTTCCACTACCCGCGTTTCGCGTTCGAGTACTACTCGGCGCTGCGTTCGCTCGGCCTCGACGTCGACGTGGTCTCCGTGCATGCGCCGCTCGACGGCTACCGGCTCGTGGTCGTGCCGCCGCTGCCGATCGTGCCGGACGATTTCGCGGCACGGCTCGCCGCATCGGGCGCACATGCCGTGTTCGGGCCGCGCACCGGCTCGAAGACCGTCGACCTGCAGATTCCGCCGGCGCTGCCGCCCGGCCCGCTCGCATCGATCCTGCCGATCCGCGTGTGGCGTGTCGAATCGCTGCGGCCGAACGTGACCGAGCGGATCGACGGCACGCTGCGCGACGGCTCGCCGCTCGCGGGCGATGCGCGCCACTGGCGCGACTTCGTCGAGCTGCACGACGACACGCGCAGCGTCGTGCGTGCGCGCTTCGCCGACGGTCATCCGGCCTGCGTGTCGCATGGCACGCTGCACTACTGGGCCGCGTTGTTCGACGACGCGACCACCGCGCAACTGTTCGCCGATGTCGCGGCCGAAGCAGGCCTCGTGCCGACGCCGCTCGGCGACGGCGTGCGCGTCAGCCGGCGCGGCGGCCTGACCTACGTATTCAACTATGGCGACACGCCGCACACGATCGACGCGGTGCCGCCGTCGGCGTTCGTGCTCGGCGCCGCGCAGGTCGAGCCGCAAGGCGTCGCCGTGTACCGAAGCCGTTCGTAGCACCCGCCACTGGCGCGGCGACGCGCCGGTCACGCACAACGACACACAGGAATGGAGACAACCATGACACATCGCCCCCTTCGCGCCGCCGCCCGGCTCGCCGCGGCCGCCGCCATCGCGTTCGCTTCGTTCGGCGCCGCCGCGCCGGCGAGCGCCGGCACGCTGACGATCAACATCGCGTTCAAAGGCGCCAGCCAGCGCGCGGTCTGGCAGTCGACGCTCGACGCGTTCCACAAGGCGCATCCCGACATCGACGTGAAGGCGACCTTCGTCGACGAGGAAGCGTACAAGGTGCAGCTCCCCGCGTGGCTCACGACCGTCGCGCCCGACGTCGTGAACTGGCACGCGGGCGAGCGGATGGCGTACTACGCGAGGCGCGGGCTGTTCGAGGACCTGAGCGGCGACTGGACGAAGAACGGCTGGGGCGCGATGTATGCGTCGACGCGCGACGCATCGTCGTATAACGGCAAGCAGTACGCGGCGCCGACCGTCTATTACTCGTGGGGCCTGTTCTACCGCAAGGACCTGTTCCGCAAGGTCGGCATCGCCGACGAGCCGAAGACCTGGGACCAGTTTCTCGATGCGTGCAAGAAGCTGAAGGCGGCCGGCATCACGCCGGTCGCGGTCGGCGGCCGCGACGCGTGGACGCTCGCCGGCTGGTTCGACTATCTCGACCTGCGCGTGAACGGCAACGCGTTCCACCAGCAGCTGATGGCCGGCGATGTGCCCTACACCGACCCGCGCGTGAAGAAGGTCTACACGACGTGGAAATCGCTGATCGATGCCGGCTACTTCATCGACAACGCGCTGTCCTACGATCTCGACGGCGCGCAGCCGTTCCTGTTCCAGGGCAAGGCCGCGATGATGCTGATGGGCACCTTCATCGCCGCCGGCTTCCCGCCGAACGTGAAACAGGAAATGGGCTACTACCGCTTCCCGATCATCGACCCGAAGGTGCCGACCGCCGAGGACGGCCCGGTCGAATCGCTGCACATCCCGGCGAAGGCGAAGAACAAGGCCGACGCGCACACGTTCCTCGCGTTCGTGGAGACTCCCGAGATGGGCGCGAAGCTCGCGGAAGGCCTCGGCTCGCTGTCGGCCAACAGCAAGTCGCCCGAGCCGGCCGACCCGATCTCGCGCATCGGCTTCCGGATCCTCGCCGACACGAGGGGCGGCGTCGCGCAGTTCTACGACCGCGACATGACGAAGGAAATGGCCGACGAAGGGATGAAGGGCATGCAGCAGTTCCTGGCCGATCCCGCGCAGCTCGATACGGTGCTCGCGCAGCTCGAACAGACCCGCAAGCGGATCTACAAGAAGTGACCGCGTGACCCAGACGGCGGCCCGGTGCCGCCGCGTCAGTACAGGAGGCTTGCCGTGTCCAGTCCGATCACGTCCACCCCGCCCGCCGGCGCCGCGCCGCCGCCGCGCGGCGCACCCGCCGCCGCATTGCCCGCGCGCCGCCCTTCGCCCGCCGTGCGGCGGCAACGGCGCGCCGCGTGGCTCTTTCTCGCGCCCGCCTGCGCAATGGTTGCCGTCTATGTGATCTGGCCGATCCTGTCGACGCTGTGGCTGAGCCTGTACAACTGGGACGGGATGACCGAGCGCAGCTTCGTCGGGCTCGCGAACTACGTCGAACTGCTGCACGCGCCGACGTTCTACACCGCGCTGCGCAACAACGTGATCTGGCTCGCGCTGTTCATGCTCGCGCCGCCGCTCGGCCTCGCGCTCGCGCTGTACCTGAACCAGGCGGTCGGCGGCATCCGGCTCGTGAAATCGCTGTTCTTCGCGCCGTTCGTGCTGTCCGGCGTGGTCGTCGGCCTGATCTTCTCGTGGTTCTACGATCCGACGTTCGGGCTGCTCGCGCTGCTCGCCGGGCACGGCATCCCGGTGCTCGGCGATGCGCGCTACGCGACGCTCGGCATCGTATTCGCCGCGCTGTGGCCGCAAACGGCGTACTGCATGATCCTGTACCTGACCGGCCTCACGTCGGTCAACCCGGAACAGATCGAAGCGGCGCGGATGGAAGGCGCGCGCGGCTTCGCGCTGCTGTGGCACGTCGTGCTGCCGCAACTGCGGCCGACCACCTTCATGGCGATCGTCGTCACGGTGATCGGCGCGCTGCGCAGCTTCGACCTGATCTCGGTGATGACGAGCGGCGGCCCGTTCGAGAGTTCGACCGTGCTCGCGTATTACATGTACGACCAGGCGATCAAGTACTACCGGCTCGGCTATTCCGCGTCGATCGCGGTCGTGCTGTTCGCGATCATGCTCGTCTACATCGTGTTCCAGTTGCGCCGCATGCTGCGCAACGAGCAATAACCTGACCGGTGGCCATCATGTTTCCGACTCCCGTTGCCCAATGGAAGCCCGTCTCGCGCCGGCTGTACAAGCTGTCGCTGCCCGTCGCGCTGCTGATCTGGCTGCTGCCGATGATCGCGGTGTTCGTCACGTCGGTGCGCTCGACCGAGGAACTGGTCGAAGGGCACTACTGGGGCTGGCCGCGGCACTTCGCGATGGTCGAGAACTATCGCGACGCGCTGACGACGTCGCCGATGCTGCATTACTTCTGGAACAGCGTGCAGATCACGGTGCCGTCCGTGCTCGGCTCGATCGCGCTCGCGTCGATGGCCGGCTTCGCGCTCGCGACCTACCGGTTTCGCGGCAATGCCGCGCTGTTCGGCACGTTCGTCGCCGGCAACTTCGTGCCGGTGCAGGTGCTGATGATCCCGGTGCGCGACCTGTCGCTCCGGCTCGGCGTGTTCAATACCGTCGAAGCGCTGATCCTGTTCCATGTCGCGTTCCAGACCGGCTTCTGCACGCTGTTCCTGCGCAACTTCATCAAGCAGCTGCCGTTCGAGCTGATCGAGGCCGCGCGCATCGAGGGCGCGGGCGAATGGACGGTGTTCTGGCGGATCGTGCTGCCGCTGATCCGGCCCGCGCTCGCGGCGCTCGCGATCCTCGTGTTCACGTTCGTGTGGAACGACTACTTCTGGGCGCTGTGCCTCACGCAAGGCGACGAAGCCGCGCCGATCACGGCGGGCGTCGCGGCGCTGAAGGGGCAATGGACGACGTCGTGGAATCTCGTATCAGCCGGCTCGATCCTCGCCGCGCTGCCGTCGGTCGCGATGTTCTTCGCGATGCAGAAGCATTTCGTCGCGGGGCTCACGTTCGGCGCGACGAAAGGCTGAACGCGCGCCGCCTGCACACTCGCATCTCCTCCTCCGCATCGTGAGGTTGCCCGCTTCGGCGGGCTTTTTTCATGCAGCGCGGATTTCCATGGGTGACGCTGATCGACCCTGACGAAACACTCGGGCCTCTCGAAAGCGGCCGTTCGAAATGCCGGCTGGCTAGCTGGAGCCGGCTCCGACGCTGCGAGCAACGTGTGCGACGCAGACATCGATCCGCCCGTAGACGACACGGGCCGGCTCAGCCCTGTTCGTCGCCGGACGGCTCCCATGCGATCACCAGTTGCAGCAGTCCCGGAAATCGCGAATCCAGATCCTCGGTTCGCACGCGGCTGCGTCGCTCGAGCCCGTATTGACGCTGGCGAATCACGCCCGCTTCACGCAGCGCCTTGAAGTGATGGGTCAATGACGATTTCGCACGATTGAAACCGAACCAGCTGCACGGGTGGTCGTACGCCTCGGATTCCAGCAACAACCGGCGGACGATCGTCAGGCGCAACGGGTCGGCCAGTGCGCCGAATATCGCGTCCAGGCGCAAATCGGACACTGCCGGTTCCGGCAGCGGATCGGGAAGGTTCGCCGGTACTGCGGCGGCCAGGTCGGGGTGGGGCGTGCGTTTCATGTTCACGACTATATCACTGTACGAGTTTTTTCGAACTAAGCTATAGTACGAAAAAACTCGTACAAGGAAGATCATCGTGTCCGACACTGCCGCAGTGCAATCCAGCCGCGCGTCCGCGCACATTTCCCCCGACATGTGGCGCGCCGCATGGACGGTCACCTCCGTGTTCATGCTGTCCAATTCCCCGACGCCGCTGTATGTGGTCTGGCAGCGCACGCTCGGTTTTTCATCCGGCACGCTGACGGTCATCTTCGCCCTTTACATCCTTGGACTACTGGCCACGCTGTCGGTCGCCGGACAGTTATCGGATCGTTACGGCCGCAAGCCGGTTCTTCTGCCGGGGATCCTCGTGGCGCTGGTCGCATGTGCGTTGTTCGCCAGCGCAACGTCCATTGCAACGCTTGCCGTGGCCCGGCTGCTGACGGGTATCTCGGTCGGCGTCATCGTGTCGGCGGGCATGGCGTCCGTGGCGGACCTCGGCGGCGGTGAGCGTCGACGTCAGGCCGCCCTGCTCGCATCGGTGGCGATGGTTCTCGGCGCGGGCCTCGGGCCGTTGCTGGCCGGCGGCGCTGCGCAAACGGTCGCGCATCCGGTCGCGCTGGTGTTCGGTATCGAGTTCCTCGTGCTGCTGAGTGCGCTCGTCATTGCGTGGCGGTTGCCCCTTGGCCGGCCGGCAACGGCAACCGGCAATGTCGCGCGTCTGCATCTGCCGTCGGTCCCGGCGACGAATCGACGGCACGTCGCGGCCGGTATCGGCGTGTTCGGGCCCGGCATTACGGCAACATCGTTCGTGCTTGCGTTGGGGCCTTCGTTACTCGCCCGTCTGCTCGAGGTTCGCAGCCCGTTGCTCGCCGGCGGCATGGCATGCACGATGTTTCTCGCTGCAACGGGCGTTCAGTTCGCCGTGCGGCACTGGTCGGTACGTGCGTTGTTCATGGCAGGTACGGCGGCGACCATGCTGTCGATGGGTGCACTGTGTGGCGCGGTGCATATGCTGTCGGCACCCGTTCTGGTGGCCGCCGCGCTGTTCGCGGGGGTAGCGCAGGGCCTTGGGCAGTTGGGCGGCTTGACGCTCATCGGCCTGCATGTGCCGGACACGCGCAGGGCCGAAGCCATTGCCGTCATGAATATCGGCGGTTACCTGCCGGCGGGGCTGCTGCCCGTCATGACCGGCTACGCGATCGACTTCTTTGGCCTGGCGGCCGGTGCCACGGCATTTGCCATCGCACTGGCGCTGATTGCGCTTGGGGCCGGTTGCATGGTGTTTCGATCGTTGAAACTCGGCGGCGATTGACTGTAGGCACGCGTCATTCCGTGGGTGTCGCCGAACGGCCCGTTCCCGCCATTGGAGACACCGGACCGCAATCGACAACTTTCGCGTGTTCGACGGTCGAATGGCTGGCCGGGAGCGGCCCGCGCGCAGGCTCAGCGTCGTTCGAGCCCCCGCTCCCGGTTCGCTACGCGGCAATCACGCGGTTTCGCCCCTGATGCTTTGCCTGATACAAGCGCTCGTCCGCCTTGCGCAGAATCGCGTCGATCGTCTCCCCGTCACGGCCAAACTCCGATATGCCGACGCTCACCGTGACCTCGATCGGTTTGCCATCGCCATTCTCGAATGGCGTGCCGGCAATCGCTGCGCGAATGCGCTCGCCGACCGAGCGGGCAGTATCCAGGGCGGCCTGCGGCAACAAGACCATGAATTCTTCGCCGCCCACCCGCGCCACGCCGTCGTACGGGCGGATCGCGTCGAGGCATTTCTTGACGAAGCGTTGCAGGACCTGGTCGCCCGTCTGATGCCCATAGCTATCGTTGATTGCCTTGAAGTGGTCGAGGTCGAGTGAAAGCAGCGAGAACGGTGCGCCGTTACGTCTCGCGCGGGCAATTTCCGCCTCGACGCGTTCGATGAACCGCCGCCGGTTGGCCGCGCCGGTCAACGGATCGGTTGAGGCCATGTATTCGAGTTTCTCGTTGGTTCGCTGCAGTTCCTGCAACGCACGTTCCGTGCGGGCCATCGCTTCGCGCAAGCGGGCAAACAGCTCTTCCTGGCTATAGATGGTCGAGAACGAGCGCGTTGTGTGAAATGCTTGCACGACACCGTAACTCAGCAGGAAAAACCCGCTGGCGAAGATCACATGCGCGAGCCACCACATATGGTTCCACGGGCGGCCGAGGATGAACGCAAGCGACGAGAGCGCGAACGACGAAACCGAGATGCCGTAGATCAGCATGAGCGGGGTGCGGATGCGCCGCACCACCAGCGCGATGACGTTGATGGTCGAAAAGGCGAGTGCACCGCCTTCCATCGACAGGCGAACCCACGGACTGCCGGCAAATGGCGAGTACGCGACCCAGGCCACCAGCACATCGATCAGCACGAACAGGACGACCCACGGCACCCACGCCCGACGATCGACGCGGAACGCCTCGCTGTCCGCCGACCGACTGTACGAGAGCTGTCCTACAAAGATCAAGATCGACATGACGAGGCGCGACGCCGGTCCATACAACAGGAACAGCCAGATATTGTGGTGCGCCATGCCGGTGAAGGCGCCGTGCAATGCGTAGATCAGCGAAAAGCCCAGAAAGCCGAGCGTCAGCCAACGCAACAGCGGCTCTCCCGACAAGCGATAACAACGCCAGCACACGTAGGTGACGAACACTCCTTCGAGCGTCGCGGCTGCGATCGCCAACTCGTGGAATGCGTGATTCTCGAATTTCAGCGAGGGGTCCTGAAAGAAATAGAGGTACGCGATCAGAAATGCCGGCACCAAAGCGAAGCCGGCGAGCAGCAGCCTGGCGTAGACCCTGGTGATGAACTGAATGGCGGCGGCCGGCTCGTTTGCGGATGCGGCGATGCTCATCGTTTCCCCTCCGGATTTCGTCGGATCAATCCAGTATAGGCATAGCGATTTGCATTTGATACTGGCCGGACATCTTAGAATCGCGTGCAGTAAACAGATCGTTGAATTGAATCGAATCGAAACCGGTTCTTACAACCGTAATCCGAGCGTTGCGGATGACGGGGATGGTCAGTGACGCAACGTTCGCTTTCGCCAATCGAACGTTTGTTTGCAGGACGGGCCGGATGTCGGCGCGGTCAGGCGGCGCACTTGGCGAGTGACGCTTCGTGGCCGGCCGCCGCCCCTTTGCCCGCGTTCCCCGCCATTCCGCGAAGCACCCGTTTTTCGGGCGGCCGCCACTACACGCTGCCCGACTCCCCGTCGCGCAACCGCGCATCCACTGCGCCGATGTTCTTCTCGTGCGCGACCAGCATCAGCGACAGCGCGTGGTGGATGTCCGGATCCGCGAGCGTCGGCAGCAGCGTCTGCAACTTGCGGACGACCCAGCGCTGGCCGCGGCTCAGGAACGCCATGCGCTCCGCCAGATCGTCGATCGCCATCGCCTTTTCGTAGAACGCGCCGGTCGCGCGCGTCGGCGTCGCGTCGAGCGACCGGATCGCGTCGACCAGCACGCTGCACCAGTGCGCTTCGTCCTGGCGGATATGTGCGATCAGCCGATGCAGTTCGGGGTCGTCCGTCACCTCGGCCGCCGTCTCGGAAGCGACACGCGCGCCCGCGCGCTCGGCCTCCAGCAGTTCATCGAGCGCCGCCAGCAGCGCGGTGCGGCGTTCATGCGGAATCTGGACGGCGCGGGCGTCGGGCCCGTCACCACGCGTCGGGATCGACATGCGGCATCCTCCTTTCAGGATCGGCGGCGCGTCACGCTCGACGGCTCGAAACGCGTGCTGCGCGGATGTGCGCAGGTCATGACGACGCGCACGCCTAATAGATCACATTGTGACATATTCTATTGTGGCGCCGCATCGGCAACGCACTTTTCTTGATTCGCATCATCGCGCGAACGATCCGGCGCCCGCTCACGTCCCCCCTTCGAGCCGCAACATCGAGCGCACGAGCCGCTCGACGCGCTGGACGATGCGACGCCACGCCGCGTCGCGGTCCACTGCCCGTGCACGCTGCAGCACGCGCAGCGCCCCGGCGGCGCGGTCGAACGCATCCTGACGCGGCTCGGCTTCGATCTGACGAATGTCGCCGACGGCCACCGGTGCTGCGGCTCGGCCGGCACGTATTCGCTGACGCAGCCCGAACTCGCGACGACACTGCGCGACAACCGGCTCGACGCGCTCGAAGCCGCGCGGCCGGACCTGATTGTCACGGCCACCGTCGGCTGCCAGACTCACCTGAACGGCGCGGGCCGCACGCCCGTGCGCCACTGGATCGAGCTCGTCGACAACCGGCTCGTCAACTGACCTGGTTCCGGAGGACATCCATGCAAACGAAACCCGAACTCGAACTCGCCGATGCCGACCGCATGCTCGCCGCCGCCCGCGCGGAAGCGGAGCGCCACGGCTGGGCCGTGTCGATCGCCGTCGTCGACGACGGCGGCCACCTGCTCGCGTTCGCACGGCTGAACGGCGCATCGCCGGCCAGCTCGACTATCGCGCAGGACAAGGCGCGTGCGGCGGCGCTCGGCCGTCGCGAGACGAAGGCGTATGAGGATATGATCAACGGTGGCCGCACCGCGTTTCTCAGCGTGCCGCTGACGGGGTTGCTCGAAGGCGGCGTGCCGGTCACGGTCGGCGGCCGGATTGCGGGCGCGATCGGTGTGTCTGGCGTAAAGTCCGAACAGGACGCGCAGATCGCCCGCGCCGGCGCACAAAGCGTCGTGGAATAACCAGCCAAGCCGCGCGCATTTTTCCCCGGGAGGATTAACGATGATCGACCAAGCAGGACTGCAAGTCGCGCCAGCGCTGAGCCAGTTCATTGAAAACGAAGCGCTGCCGGGCACCGGCATCGACAAGGCCGCGTTCTGGAGCGGGTTCTCGGCCCTGGTGCACGACCTGGCGCCGCGCAACCGCGAACTGCTCGCGGAACGCGACCGCCTGCAGCAGGAACTCGACACCTGGCACCGCGCGCACCCCGGCCCCGTACGCGACCACGCCGCGTATCGCGCCTTCCTCGAACAGATCGGCTACCTCGTGCCGGTCCCGTCGAGCGTCGCGGCAGCCACCGCGAACGTCGACAGCGAGATCGCCACGCAGGCCGGCCCGCAGCTCGTCGTGCCGCTGTCGAACGCGCGCTACGCGCTGAACGCCGCGAACGCCCGCTGGGGCAGCCTGTACGACGCGCTGTACGGCACCGACGCGCTGCCTGAAGACGGCGGCGCCGAACGCACCGCGACCTACAACCCGACGCGCGGCCAGCGCGTGATCGACTACGCGCGCGACGTGCTCGACAACGCGGCGCCGCTCGCGAGCGGCTCGCACCGCGACGCGCTGCGCTACCGCGTGCAGGACGGCCAGCTCGCCGTCGAAACAGGCAAGGGTGTCGTGCATCTGGCGCAGCCGGCGCAATTCGTCGGCTACCAGGGCGCGGCCGACGCACCGTCCGCGATCCTGCTGAAGCACAACGGCCTGCACCTCGAGATCCAGATCGATGCGTCGACGCCGATCGGCCGTGCCGATCTCGCGAACGTGAAGGACGTCGTGCTCGAAGCCGCGGTCAGCACGATCATCGACTGCGAGGATTCGGTCGCGGCGGTCGACGCCGACGACAAGGTCCAGCTCTACCGCAACTGGCTCGGCCTGATGCAGGGCACGCTGGTCGAGGAAGTCGCGAAGGGCGGCAAGCGCTTCACGCGCCGCCTGAACGCCGACCGCGAGTACACGACGCCCGACGGCGGCACGCTGTCGCTGCACGGCCGCTCGCTGCTGTTCGTGCGCAACGTCGGCCACCTGATGACCAACGGCGCGGTGCTCGACCGCGACGGCAACGAGATTCCGGAAGGGATCCTCGACGGCGTCGTCACGACGCTGTGCGCGCTGCACGACCTGAAGGCGAAGCGCAACTCGCGCACGGGTTCGATCTACATCGTGAAGCCGAAGATGCACGGCCCGGTCGAAGTCGCGTTCGCCGATACGCTGTTCGCGCGCGTCGAGGATCTGTACGGCCTGCCGCGCAACACGCTGAAGATGGGCATCATGGACGAGGAGCGCCGCACCAGCGTGAACCTCGCCGCGTGCATCGCGGCGGCCGCCGCGCGGGTCGCGTTCATCAACACCGGCTTCCTCGACCGCACCGGCGACGAGATGCACACCGCAATGGAAGCGGGCCCGATGATCCGCAAGGGCGACATGAAGTCGTCTGCGTGGATCACGTCGTACGAGCGCAACAACGTGCTCGCTGGCCTGTCGGCCGGCCTGCGCGGCCGCGCGCAGATCGGCAAGGGCATGTGGGCGATGCCGGACCTGATGCACGCGATGCTCGAGCAGAAGATCGCGCATCCGCGCGCGGGTGCGAACACCGCGTGGGTGCCGTCGCCGACCGCCGCGACGCTGCACGCGCTGCACTACCACCTCGTCGACGTGCAGGCCGTCCAGCAGGAACTCGAAAAGACGCCGTACGCGAGCGAGCGCGACGCGCTGCTCGAAGGCCTGCTGACCGTGCCGGTCGTCGAGCGCGCCGAATGGAGCGAAGACGAGATCCTGAGCGAGGTCGAGAACAACGCGCAGGGCATCCTCGGCTACGTGGTGCGCTGGGTCGAACAGGGCGTCGGCTGCTCGAAGGTGCCGGACATCCACGACGTCGGCCTGATGGAGGACCGCGCGACGCTGCGCATTTCGAGCCAGCACATCGCGAACTGGCTGCGCCACGGCGTGATCACCGAGGCCTTCGTGCTCGACGTGTTCAAGCGGATGGCGCGCGTCGTCGACCAGCAGAACGCCGGCGACCCGAACTATCGCCCGATGGCGCCCGGCTACGACCAGTCGACCGCGTTCAAGGCCGCGTGCGCGCTCGCGCTGCAGGGTACGTCGCAACCGAGCGGCTATACCGAGCCGCTGCTGCACCGGTTCCGGCTCGCGTACAAGGCGCAACAGCACGGCGCCTGAGCATGCGCATGCGGGCCCGCCCCGCATGCCGGCTCCACGAAACGGGCGGCCTTCATGGCCGCCCGTTTTCATTCTTACGTTCGCGCGGCCGTTGAAACCGTACGTAGAACCGATAATCGGCACATATCGCGCGCTTTCAAGTTTCGCCTGCGACTGCCGTTAATCCGCCTGAATCGGCGGCCGTACGCGGCGCGCGTGCACCCGCCATGCGGCAAAGCCTTGCGCAGTAACGCTTTGCCCGATATTTGCAAGTCCGGGATTCCACTGTAATTTGATCCGGATCAACGGGTCGCAACATTTTCCGCGCGCGCGAATGCGCGCGTTATACTCCGTTGAATCCGCGCCGCCCGATTCGTCGGATCATCGAATCGCGGCAGATGTCACCGATGAATGCACGATTTACCGGTATATCTGGCCGCGAATATCGATAATCGGTGCCCGTTTTCTCCGCCGGGCGGGAAGAAGGCGCCGGAAGGGCCGCGCACCGGATCGCCGCCGACACGTCATACGAACAATCGCATCGGCCCGCCGCCTGGCGACGATGCCCATCGATCCACGGACCATGGCAGAAACCGACTACGCAATGCCCAGCGAATCCGGCCGGACAAGCCGTGTCGCCGCTCATTTGCGCCGGTTCCTGCTGCCGCACCTGATCTTCTATACGGGGCTGCTGATCGCGCTGCTCCTGCTGCTCCTGTGCGGGATCCTGCTGTACGAAGGCCGCATCGACGCGCGCGACCGCTCGCGCACGATGCAGCAGAACCTCGCGCTGATGGCGTCGTGGGACATCGAGCGCAACATCGAGATCTATTCGCTGTCGCTGCAGGCCGTCGTCGAAGGCGAGAACGACCCGGCGGTCGTCGCGCTGCCGATGTCGCTGCGCCGCCAGGTGCTGTTCGACCGCGCGACGACGGCCAAGTACCTCGGCGGCATCTACGTGCTCGACGCCAAAGGCGACATCGCGGTCGACGGCATGAGCGACATACCGCGCAAGGCCAACTTCGGCAACGAACCGTACTTCACCGTCCACCGCGACCGCCCCGACGTCGGCCTGTACGTCAGCAACCCGTACCATTCGCGGCTGCGCGGCGGCTCGCCGAGCATCGCGCTCAGCCGGCGGATCACGAAGCCCGACGGATCGTTCGGCGGCGTCGCGGTGATGTCGATCCGGCTCGAATATTTCCAGAACCTGTTCTCGCGCCTGTCGCTCGGCGACCGCGGCTCGGTCGCGCTGATCAACACGAGCGGCCTGATGCTCGCGCGCGAACCGTACGACCCGAAGATCGTCGGCCGCGACATCAGTCGCGCCAGCACGTTCCGGCATTTCATGACCGCCAGCGAAGGCAGCTTCGCCGACACCGCGTCGATCGACGGCGTGCGGCGCCTGTACGTGTTCCGGCACCTCGATCACCTGCCGCTCATCATCATGGTCGCGCGGTCGGAAGCGGACACCTACGCCGCGTGGTACGACCGCGCGATTCCGATCGGCTCCGCGATGTGCGCGCTCGCGATCGGCTTCGTCGGCCTGTCGCTGCTGCTCGACGTGCAGCTGCGCAAGCGCCACCGCGCGGAAACCGAACTGCAGGCGCTCGCGCGCACCGACGGCCTCACCGGCCTCGACAACCGCCGGATGCTCGACGTCACGCTCGCGCGCGAATGGCGCCGCGCCGCGCGCTCGCAGCATGCGCTGTCGCTGCTGTTCATCGACGTCGATTACTTCAAGCGCTACAACGACACACAGGGCCACCAGGCCGGCGACGACGCGCTCGCCGCGGTCGGCCATTGCATCGCCGGCTGCCTGCGCCGCCCGGCCGACTATGCGGCGCGCTACGGCGGCGAGGAGTTCGTCGTCGTGCTGCCCGACGTCGACACTGACGGCGCGGTGACGATCGCCGAGACGATCCGCACGGGCATCCTCGATCTCGGCATCCGGCACGACGCCGGCATGAGCGGCCGCCTGACGGTGAGCGTCGGCGTGACGACGAGCTATCCCGAACACGACGACGACATGCAGGCCGCGCTGAAGCTCGCCGACGATGCGCTGTATCGCGCGAAGGAAGGCGGGCGCAACCGCATCGTCGTGCTGACGCCCGCGCCCTCCGACGATCTCGAGTCGCGACGGGCCTGAGCGGCGGGGCGGCCGCCCGGTCGCAGCCGCCCGCGTGCAAAATCGCCGACAATGTCGGTTCGATACGCCGCCGCGCGGCTGACGCACCTGGCCGGCCGCACCTCGCCGGCCGCACCGGTTCGCGGCCGCTTCGCACCACCATGAGACTCAAGGCAAAGATCTTCCTTCTGGCCATCGTGCCGTTCCTGCTCGCGATCGCCGGCATCGGCTTCGGCGTGCGCCAGCAGGCGACGTCGCTCGCGCGCACGCAGCACGCGACGATCCAGGCCGCGTACCTGTCGAGCAAGGAAGTCGAGCTGAAGCACTACGTCGAGCTCGCGACGAGCGCGATCATGCCGCTCTACGACGCGAGCGGCCGCAATGCGCGCGACGACGCGCTGCTGCGCACGCAGGCGCTCGCGATGCTGCAGAAGATGGATTTCGGGCCCGACGGCTATTTCTTCGTGTACGACCTGCACGGCAATGCGCTGATGCACCCGCGCGAGCCCGAACGCGTCGGTCACAACTTCTGGTCGATGCGCGACCCGCAGGGTGCGCTGACGATCCAGAAGCTGATCGGCGCGGCATCGCACGGCGGCGGCTACGTGCGCTACGCATGGCAGCGGCCGTCGACGGGCCGCGTCGCGCCGAAGCTCGGCTACGTGGTCGCACTCGAACGCTGGGGCTGGATGGTCGGCACGGGCATCTATCTCGACGACGTCGACACCGCGCTGCAGCGCATCGACGCGCGCGCGTCCGCGAACATCGAGCGCACGATGAGCTGGCTCACCGCGATCGCGCTCACGGGCGCGGCGGCGATCGCCGTGTGCGCGCTGGTGCTGAACGTCAGCGAGTCGCGCAGCGCCGACGCGAAGCTCAAGCTGCTCGCGCAGCGCGTCGTCGAATCGCAGGAGCAGGAGCGCGCGCGGCTGTCGCGCGAACTGCACGACGGGATCAGCCAGATGATGGTGTCCGCGAAGCTGATGCTCGAATCCGCGCTCGCGCGTTTCGAACGCGGCGCGTCGCGCGTGCCCGAGGCCGAACAGGCGCTCGTATCGGGCGTCGGGCGGCTCGGCGACACGCTGCGCGAAGTGCGGCGCATCTCGCATGCGCTGCGTCCGTCGATGCTCGACGATCTCGGTCTCGCGGCCGCGCTCGAGCAGCTCGTCCGCGAGCTCGGCGCCGAAAGCGGCATCGACATCGGCTATACGCAGGTCGCGCACAGCGGCACGCGGCCGCTGCCCGAGGCTGTCAACACCGCGCTGTTCCGGATCGCGCAGGAGGCGCTCAGCAACATCGTGCATCATGCGCAGGCGACGCGCGCAGCCGTCACGCTCGACGTCGGCGCGCACTCCGTCACGCTGACCATCGCCGACAACGGCTGCGGCTTCGACGCCGAACGCTCGCAGGCCGACGCGCGCCGCGGCATCGGCCTGCGCAACATGCGCGAGCGCCTCGACGCGCTCGGCGGCATGCTGACGATCTCGTCGCAGGTCGGCCACACGATCGTCGCCGCACGCGTGCCGCTACGCAGCGCCGCGTGAAAACACCCCCCATAACAGGAGACCTGTCACGCATGAGCGCCCCCGACACTGCCCGGCCCGCCGCCCGATTGCTGCTCGTCGACGATCACCCGCTCGTGCGCGACGGCTTGCGGATGCGGCTCGAAGCAGCCGACCTGTCCGTGGTCGGCGAGGCCGGCAACGCCGACGAGGCGCTCGCGCTCGCCGCGTCGCTCGAACCCGATCTCGCACTGATGGACGTCGGCATGAACGGGATGAACGGCATCGCGCTGTCGGGCGTGTTCCACGAGCGTTTTCCCGGCATCCGCGTGCTGATGCTGTCGATGCACGACAACATCGAATACGTGACGCAGGCCGTGCGGGCGGGCGCGAGCGGCTACCTGCTGAAGGATTCGCCCGCGAGCGAGATCGTCCGCGCGATCGGCGCGGTGCTGGCCGGGCAGACGTTCTTCAGCGAAGGGCTCGCCGCGCGGATGATCCATGCGAGCGCGACCGCGTCGCCGCTCGATCGGCTGACGCCGCGCGAACGCGACATCCTCGACGCGCTGGCCGAAGGGTTGTCGAGCAAGCAGATCGCGCAGCAGACGGGGCTGTCGGTGCGCACGGTCGAAACGCACCGGCTCAATTTGAAGCGCAAGCTCGAGATCGAAGGGCAGGCCGAACTGATCAAGTTCGCGGTCGAGCATCGGCGGCGGTAGGCACGCCCGACGCGGCGATCCGCTGCGGAAGACTCGACCAGCCGGCCTGCACGCAGCATCTTCCGGCTGCGAAGACGTCATGCACGACGCCGTCGTCGGCGATTGCCTGCGGATGCTCGGCGCCGGCGAATAATGCGCGACGGGCGGGTGCCGCACGCGCGGCCCGCAACGAACAAGGGCGCCCGAGGGCGCCCTTCATGCATCCGGACTGCGGACCGCGCGGCGGCCGTCAGTTCGTCCGCGAATTGTGCTTCTGCAGATACGCGATCAGCCCGGCGATCCCGCCCGACGCGAGCTGGCTCTTGAACTGGCCCTGGTAGACCTGGATCAGCCACGCGCCCGACATGTCGATGTCGTAGATCTTCCAGTCGTTGCCGACCTTGCCGAGACGATAGCCGACCGACTGGCTGTCGCCCGGCGTCGTCACCGTCGACTGCACGAGCGCGTCGGCGCCCGACGCGCCGCCGGCCTTGAACGAGAACTTCGCGTCCTGGCCGCCGAGCTGCGCGAGCGACGCGGCATAGGTGCGCGTCATCAGCAGCTTGAACTGCTTGTACAGCTCCTGTTGCTGGTCCGGCGTCGCCTGCTTCCACGCGTCGCCGACGGCGATGCGGGTCGTGCGCTCGAAGTTGGTCGCGGGCAGGAAGCGCTGCTCGACGACCTGCGTGACCTTCGCCATGTCACCGCCGCGGGCGGCCGGATCGGCCTTCATCGCGGTGACGGTGCCCTCGACCGCATTGCGGACGATATCGACCGGCGCGCTCTGCGCGAAAGCGGAAACCGACACGGCGGCGGCCGCGACGAAAGCAAACAGATGACGTTTCATACGGATATCGATATCGCACTCAATGGGAAAAAACGACCGGCTCTTTGCATCGGCCGGTGGGGCAAAGTATACCGGGGCTGACGCCCGGTTGCCGCGCCGTGACCGACTGTTACCTTTCAGCTTCGTTTGTCACAGGTGCGCGCGGCGTCGCGGCAAGGCAGCGCGGCGCCGATTATGTAAGTATCCCCTTACAAAACAACCAGCCGCCGGCATCGATTCCGCCGCCGCGAACAAATCTCCTTCCCGCCCCGAAACCCGCAACGTCACGTCCGTCGCCACGCCGCGCCGGTATACTTGGCTACTTTGCCCTTGCCAGCCGCTCCCCACCGCCACATGGTGACATCTCTCATCGTCCGACTCGTTGCGTGGTCGGTGCGCCGCCCCGTCTGGGTCGTCGTCCTGTCGCTCGTCATCGCTGCCCTCAGCGGTGTCTACGTCGCGCAGCATTTCAAGATCAACACCGACATCAGCAAGCTCGTCGATGCGGAACCGCAATGGGCCGCGCTCGGCCAGGCCGTCGACAAAGCGTTCCCGCAACGCAACGGCACGATCCTCGCGGTCGTCGAAGCGCCCGCGCCCGAATTCGCGAATGCCGCCGCGCAGGCGCTGACCGAAGCGCTGCAGAAGCAGGCCGAAGCCGGCCGCATCGGCCAGGTCGCCGAACCCGGCGGCGGGCCGTTCTTCGAGCACAACGGGCTGCTGTTCCTGTCGCCGCAGGAAGTCTCCGATACGACGTCTCAGCTCGCGAGCGCGCGCCCGCTCGTCAACGAACTCGCGAAGAACCCGAGCCTGACCGGGCTCGCGACGACGCTGGCCACCACGCTCGGCCAGCCGCTCCTGACCGGCCAGGTGAAACTGCCCGCGATGGCGAAGCTGCTCGCACGCAGTGCCGCGACGGTCGACGACGTGCTGGCCGGCAAGCCGGCCGCGTTCTCATGGCGCGCGCTGGTCGACAGCGACGCCGCGCGGCAGCCCGCGCGCGCATTCGTCACCGTGCAGCCCGTGGTCAACTACGGCGCGCTGAAGGCCGGTGCGGAAACCAGCCAGGTGATCCGCGACGCTGCCCGTTCGCTCGACCTCGAGAAGCGATACGGCGCGGCCGTGCGCCTGACCGGCGAACAGCCGCTCGCCGACGACGAATTCGCATCGGTCGAGGACGGCGCGGCGCTCAACGGCGCGCTCACGCTGCTCGCCGTGCTCGTCATCCTGTGGCTTGCGCTGCGCTCGAAGCGGATGATCGGCTCGGTGCTCGTCACGCTGTTCGTCGGCCTCGTCGTGACCGCCGCGCTCGGCCTCGCGATGGTCGGCTCGCTGAACATGATCTCGGTCGCGTTCATGGTGCTGTTCGTCGGCCTCGGCGTCGACTTCTCGATCCAGTACGGCGTGAAGTACCGCGAGGAACGCTTCCGCGATCCGCGCATCGATCACGCGTTGATCGGCGCCGCGCACTCGATGGGCATGCCGCTCGCACTGGCCACCGCGGCCGTCGCGGCGAGCTTCTTCTCGTTCATCCCCACCGCCTATCGCGGCGTGTCCGAGCTCGGCCTGATCGCGGGCGTCGGGATGTTCGTCGCGCTGCTGACCACGCTTACGCTGCTGCCCGCGCTGCTGCGCCTGTTCGCGCCGCCGGGCGAATCGAAGACGCCGGGCTTCCCGTGGCTCGCGCCGGTCGACGATTTCCTCGATCGTCATCGCAAGCCGATCCTGATCGGCACGCTCGTGGTCGTGATCGGCGCGCTGCCGCTGCTCGCGTTCCTGCGCTTCGACTTCAACCCGCTGCACCTGAAGGATCCGCACAGCGAATCGATGGCGACGCTGCTCGCGCTGAAGGATTCGCCCGAAGCGGCCGTCAACGACGTCACGCTGCTCGCGCCGTCGCTCGCCGACGCCGATGCGGCCGCGAAGCGTCTCGACGCGCTGCCGGAAGTCGGCCGCACGACCACGCTGTCGACCTTCATCCCCGCCGACCAGCCGGCCAAGCGCGCGGCGATCGCCGCGGCCGCGAGCGACCTGCTGCCCGCGCTGACGCAGCCGGCCGCGCCGCCTGCGACCGACGCGCAGCGCGTCGCCGCGCTCAAGCGCGTGTCGGACCTGCTCGGCTACGCGGCGGAAGATCACCCGGGCCCGGGCGCGGCTGCCGCGCAACACCTGTCCGCGTCGCTCGCGAAGCTCGCCGCCGCCGACAGCGCGACGCGCGACCGCGCCGAGCGCGCGTTCTCCGATACGCTGCGCATGGCGCTCGGCCAGCTCGCGGCGCTGCTCCAGCCGCAGGACATCACGCGCGAATCGCTGCCGCCGCAACTCGTGCGCGACTGGGTCGCGCCGGACGGCCACGCGCTCGTGCAGATCTCGCCGAAGGTGCCGAAGGGCGTCGACCCGAACGACGACACGATGCTGCGCCGTTTCGCGCAGACCGTGAAGGCCGCGGAACCGGGCACGACCGGCGGGCCGATCTCGATCCTGCATTCGGCCGACACGATCATCAACGCGTTCCTGCACGCGGCGCTGTGGTCGATCATTTCGATCACGATCCTGCTGTGGCTCACGCTGCGCCGCTTCGGCGACGTGCTGCGCACGCTGGTGCCGCTGCTCGTGTCGGGCGTCGTGACGCTCGAGATGTGCGTCGTGCTCGGCATGCCGCTGAACTTCGCGAACATCATCGCGCTGCCGCTGATGCTCGGCGTCGGCGTCGCGTTCAAGGTGTATTTCGTGATGGCGTGGCGCGCGGGGCAGACGGGGTTGCTGCATTCGAGCCTCACGCACGCGGTGCTGTTCAGCGCCGCGACGACGGCGACCGCATTCGGCAGCCTGTGGCTGTCGCACCACCCGGGCACGTCGAGCATGGGCAAGCTGCTCGCGCTGGCACTGACCTGCACGCTGATCGGCGCCGTGGTGTTCCAGCCCGTCCTGATGGGCAAACCGCGCGTCAGACGCGCCAAGAACCAATTGCAAGGAATCAATGAATAAGGTGCGAATCATTGCGGCGACCGTCGCCGCCAGCGCAATGCTGACCGGCTGCGCGACGGGACCGAACCGCAATCCGAACGACCCGCTCGAGCCGATGAACCGGACGATGTACAAGATCAACGACGCCGTCGATTCGAACATCGCGGTGCCGATCGCGAAGGGTTACCAGAAGATCACGCCGACGCCCGTGCGCACCGCGATCAGCAACTTCTTCTCGAACCTCGGCGATCTCGGCAACATGGCAAACAACCTGCTGCAGTTGCGCATCACCGATGCGACGCAGGATCTGATGCGCGTGGCGATGAACTCGCTGTTCGGCGTCGCCGGCCTGATCGACATCGCGACGCCGGCCGGGCTGCCGAAGCATCACCAGGATTTCGGCCTGACGCTCGCGCGCTGGGGCGTGCCGTCCGGCCCGTACCTCGTGTTGCCCGTGTTCGGGCCGAGCACGGTCCGCGACGGCGTCGGCCGCGCGGTGGACGTGCGCTTCAACCTGCTCAACTACATCGAGCCGGCCGCGCGCAATCCGATGTACATCGCGCAATTCATCAGCGCGCGTTCGGACCTGCTCGGCGCGACCGACCTGCTGAAGCAGGCCGCGCTCGATCCGTATTCGTTCGTGCGCGACGCGTACCTGCAGCAGCGCAAGTCGCTGACGTATCGCAGCCAGTCGTCGTCGACCGCGCTGCCGAACTACAGCGAGCCGGGCGAATCGGGCGCCGCGCCGGCCGCGACGCCGGCCGTGCCGGGGCTGCCGAACTACGAGGATCCGGGCGAGTCGGGCGGCGCATCGGGCGCCACGCCGAACAACGCGCCGGCCGCGCCGGGATTGCCGCAGTACGACGATCCGGGTGCGGACAATGCGATGCCCGCGAGTACGCCTGCCGCGGCACCGGCGCCGGCATCGTCGGGCCCGGCGACGGTGCCGGCTGCTGACGTCACGCCGGCCGGGCCGGCAACGCCTGCGAGCAGTCCGGCCGCGCAGTAACGCCGCACCGGCGACCGCCGCACAAGACAAAGAGCGCTGCATCGTGCAGCGCTCTTTTTTTGTCCGCGAGAAACGGGAAACCGGGAAGAGGAGGGTGAGAAACGCGGCGCGTGCCGCTCAGACGATCCGCATCGCGCCCGTACGCTCGAATGCGTGCCGTGCCTGGATCAGCGTCGTGCGCGCCGCGCGCGCATCGCTCGCGACCTGCAGCAGCGGGCCGAGCTGCGACGGCTGCTTCAGCAATTCGCGCAGAATCGGCAGGATCGCCGTGCTGCCGTCGTCGCGCAGGCCGGCCGTTGCCGCGCGCGGCAACGTGC
Organism: Burkholderia pyrrocinia; assembly: GCF_001028665.1. NCBI lineage: Bacteria > Pseudomonadati > Pseudomonadota > Betaproteobacteria > Burkholderiales > Burkholderiaceae > Burkholderia > Burkholderia pyrrocinia. Next base: position 1,161,375 of record NZ_CP011504.1, on the reverse strand, counting down.
GCCACGCCGGATCGACGATCGCGCGGCACACCGCGAACGGCACGCCGCGCGCAGCCGCGAAGGCCGCCGCGATATGCGACTCCATGTCGACGGCGAGCGCGCCCTTCGCGTGGTGCAGCGACGCCTTTTCCTGTTCGCTGACGACCGGCGCACCGACCGCCGCGATCGTGCCGCGCGTGACGCGCGCCCAAACCGGCGTGTCGTGCAGCGCCGCGACGAGCCGCGTACTCCAGCCCGCATCGGTCTCGACGCGGCCGAACGGCCCGTCGATCGCGGTCGCGATCACGAGCGCGCCGGGCGCCAGGTCGGGCGCGAGCCCGCCCGCGGTGCCGAAGCTCACGATGCCCGCGCAACCGCGCGCGGTCGCGTCGGCCAGCGCGCGCTCGAGCCGGTCGGCCCGCGCGGCGAATACGGCCTCGACGCCGTCGCCGCGTGCGATGCGCGCCTCGAACGCCATCCCCGTCACCGCGATGACGGGCAATGCGCCGTTGTGCCGTGAGGTGCCCACGCGTTACATCCCGACCGTGACGCGCGTCGTGTTGTCGCGCTTCAGGTTGCGGTAGCGCGCGAGCGCCCACAGCGGGAAGAACTTGCGATAGCCGTGATAGCGCAGGTAGAACACGCGCGGGAAGCCTGTCGCCGTGAAGCGCGTCTCGTCCCACAGACCCTCTTCGTTCTGCTCGGCGATCAGGTAGTCGACACCGCGCGCAACGGCCGGGTTGTTCACCTCGCCGGCCGCCATCAGGCCGAGCAGCGCCCAGGCCGTCTGCGACGCCGTGCTCGGCGCCTGCTCGAAGCCGCGGTAGTTCAGCTTGTAGCTGTCGCCGTCCTCGCCCCAGCCGCCGTCCTTGTTCTGGATCGACAGCAGCCACTGCGCGCCGCGCTTCACGCGCGGATCTTCCGGCCCGAGGCCGGCGGCGTTCAGCGAGCACAGCGCCGTCCACGTGCCGTACACGTAGTTCATCCCCCAGCGGCCGTACCAGCTGCCGTCCGGCTCCTGCTCCTTCAGCATGTAGTCGAGCGCGCGACGGGTCGGCTCGCTGTTCGCGGCCGTCTCGCCGAGTTGCGACAGCATCGACAGGCACCGGCCCGACACGTCGGACGTCGGCGGATCGAGCAGCGCGCCGTGATCGGAGAACGGGATGTTGTTCAGGTAGTACTGCGTGTTTTCCGGCTCGAACGCGCCCCAGCCGCCGTCGCTGCTCTGCATGCCGACGACCCATTCGCGTGCGCGCGCCATCGAATCGCGGTACGCGTCCGACTTCCTGAGCTTCTGCGCGCGGTCCATCGCCATCACGACCACGGCCGTATCGTCGACGTCCGGGTAGTGCGCGTTCGCGTACTGGAACGCCCAGCCGCCGGGCCGCACGTTCGGGCGGCGCGAGATCCAGTCGCCGCGCACGTCGAGGATCTGCAGCGGGCGCAGCCAGTCGAGGCCGCGCAGCACGGCGTCCTCGGCGCGCGCATCGCCGGTTTCGAGCAGCGCGTGCGCCGCGAGCGACGTGTCCCACACCGGCGACAGGCACGGCTGGCAATATGCTTCGTCCTCCTGCACGACGAGCAGCTTGTCGAGCGCCTTGCGCGCGATCGCGCGGTTCGGATGATCTTCCGCGTAGCCGAGCACGTCGTACATCATCACCGCGTTGGCCATCGCCGGATAGATCGCGCCGAGGCCGTCCTCGCCGTTCAGGCGCTCGTCGACGAACGACACGGCCTGGCGGATCGCGCGTTCGCGCGTGTAGCTCGGGAACAGGCCGTCGACCGCGCGCAGCGCATGGTCGACCACGCGGAAGAACGCGAACCAGCCGGCGCTCTGGTGCCCCTGGCGCGGCAGCAGCCCGGCGTTGACGGGCGGATCGATGAACAGCTCGTCGATGCGCACGCCGCGCGGGTTCTTCGCGAGCGGGCGCTTCGCGTTCAGCACGAGCAGCGGCACGATCACGGTACGCGCCCAGTACGACACCTTCGACAGGTGGAACGGGAACCACTGCGGCAGCAGCATGATCTCGACCGGCATCATCGGCACCGCGCGCCACGGAATCGCGCCGTACAGCGCGAGCTGGATGCGCGTGAACACGTTCGACATCTCGGCGCCGCCCATCGCGTGGATCGCCTTGCGTGCGCGCTGCATGTGCTCGGCGTTCTCGTCGTCGCCGATCACCTTCAGCGCGAAATACGCCTTCACGCTCGCGCTGATGTTCGGCGCGCCGTCGGTGAACAGCGGCCAGCCGCCGTCCGCCTGCTGGATGCGGCGCAGATACCGGCCGATCTTCTGTTCGAGCTCGAGGTTCGGCGTCTCGCCGAGATAGTGGACGAGCAGCACGTATTCGGCGGGAATCGTCGAATCGGCTTCGAGTTCGTAGACCCAGTGTCCGTCCGCGTTCTGCGCGGCCAGCAGCGCGTCGGTCGCACGCGCGACGGCCGCGTCGACGCCGGCCGGCACGGTGCCGGCGGACAGGGTAGCCATTTCGGTGAGATCGTTCATCGGTCCCTCTCTTATTGTGTCTGGAGCACGTCCGCGGCCAGCTGGCCGGAACGGATCGCGCCCTCGATCGTGGCGGGCAAACCGGTGGCAATCCAGTCGCCCGCCAGCACAAGATTGGTCCAGCGCGTACGCACGGCCGGACGTTTCATTTCCTGCGACGGCACCGCCGCAAAGCCCGCGCGCGGCTCGACGACGAGCTGCCACGCAGGGATGGTTTCCGGGTTCGCGCCGGTCACGCGCGCGACGTCTTCCCAGATTCGCCGCGCGAGCACGTCGCGCGGCGTGTCGAGCCAGCGGCCCGCATCGCGGATCGTCGCCGCGAGCTGGCCGCCGCCGGCGCGCACCGCGTCGACGGTGCCATTGACGACGGTCGTCTGCAGCGGGCTGCCGGCTGGCGGCTCGACCGCGAAATAGGCGGTCACGACCGCGCTGAAGGTATCCGGCGCGGTGAGTTCGGGTACGAGCGGCAACGCGACCTCGGGCGGCACGGCCAGCACGACCGCGTCGCCCGGCGCGAGATCGATGCGCCCGCCGCCGATCGCGACCGCGTCGACCGCATTGCCGTGCGCGCCGAACTCGAACGCGTCGAGCCGCGAGTTCAGCCGGATCTGCGCGCCGCCGTGCTGCAGCATGCGCAGCGCCGGTTCGACGAATGCGCTGCCGAGCCCGTGGCGCGCAACGAGCGGACGGCAACCGGGGCCGCCCGCGGCAAACATGCTGCACAGCACCGCGCGCGCGAGTTCGGCACTCGCGTGGCGCGGCTCGACGTTCAGCACCCCGAGCCAATACGGCCGCAGCCAACGATCCCACAGCACGCCGTCGCATCGCATCGTCTGTGCGAGTGAACGGCCCGTGAGCGCAAACGCGAGCGGGGCGAGCGCGAGGTAGTCGAGCGGCGTCGTGCCCGGCGCGCGCGACGCGGCATCGAACAGCCACGACGGCCAGTGCCCGTTGCCGAAACGCAGCGTCCAGCGCTGCTGCGACGCGACGTCGACGACCGGAAATTCAGGCAGCGCGGGCCCGACCAGTTGATCGGCCGCGCCGGTCGCGCGCAGGTAGCGCTGCGTTGCCGCCTGCCCGGCGAACACCGAATGCAGCCCGCTGTCGAGCGTCGTGTTCAGCGTCCCGTCGAACCATGACCGGCAGCGGCCGCCCGCATGCGCGTGCGCATCGTGCAGCACGATGTGCCGCCCGCGGCGTTGCAGCTCGACCGCGGCCGACAGGCCCGCGAGTCCGGCACCGATCACGTGGACGGTTCTGGGCATCGACTCGGTCGACTCAGAACAGCGCGTAGCGCGCGGCGACCATCAGCATGCGCGCTTTCGGCTTGCGCAGCGGGGCGCGCGGGGCGGCAAAGCCGCGTGCGACCGCGGCTTCGAGAATGCAGCGATACGCGCCCGACATGATGCGCGGCGCCTTCACCTGCGCACGCGGACAGGTATCCATCACCGCGTCGGCCTCGCGGAAGTGCTCGAGCGCGCGCTCGACGAGCGTCGCGCACACGCGCGGCAGCGCCGGATCGCGCACGATCGTCGCCGGATCGGTGATCGCGATGCCTTCGCGCGCAAGCAGCTCGCGCGGCAGGTAGCAGCGGTTGATCGCCGCGTCGTCGTCGATGTCGCGCAGGATGTTGGTCAGTTGCAGCGCGCGGCCGAGGTGGTGCGACAGCTCGATCCCTTCGGCTTCCGGCATCCCGAATATCCTCACCGACAGCCGGCCGGCCGCGCTCGCCACGCGATCGCAGAAGAGGTCGAGCGTCGGCTCGTCGGGCGCGCAGATGTCTTCCACCGCGTCCATCGCCATCCCGTCGATCATCGCGTGGAAATCGTCGCGCTGCAGGTTGAATGCGCGGATCTCGCGATCGAGCGCGGCCAGATGGCGCGGCGGGCGGCCCGCGAAGCACGCGTCGATGTCCGCGCGCCAGCGATCGAGGCCCGCGTTGCGCTCGGCGCGCGGCAGGTCGCTGTCGGCGATGTCGTCGACCGCGCGGCAGAACGCATAGACCTGGAACATCGCATCGCGCTGCACCGCCGGCAGGATGCGCATCGCAAGATAGAAAGAACTGCCCGATGTGACGGCAGCGGCGTCGGTTTCTTGTTCGTCCACGACGGAATTGGAAACGGCCAAGACAAGCTCCACGGAGACACCCACGCGGGGCGATTGAAGAAGCCATGCCCGGCTGGGATGGTCAGGGTGTCAAATGCGTGCGAGATATGCGAACGATCGACGCAGACAGGCACAAATTACCGGCCGGATGCCGGAATTGGGCGAAAGTATAGCAATCTTTGAAGTTCGATGGCGGACACGCGCCACGCCCGGCGGGGCGCCGCGAGCCGTTCGCAGGCCGGCCTCGGCGGGAACAGGCGCCGCGCGGCGCCGGCGGCTCGTCAGCCGTAAACGATGTCGCGCTGCAGGTCGAGCGCAATGAGCCCCATTTCGCGGGTGAGCTGCAGCATCGAGCGGCGTTCGAGGCGCGAGCCCATGAAACTCGTCACCCGGCCGTCGGGCTCCGCGGTGAACTGGAATACCGCGCCGCCCGTGCCGAACCACGCGCCCGGCACGTCGGGCGATTCGTGCCAGTCGATCTGCTCGAACACGCGCGCGATGCCCGCGCGCACCAGGTCGCCCGGGCCGATCGGCGGCGCGATCTCGCCCAGGTCGTCGAGCGAATAGGGGCCAGGTTTATTCGGCCTCCGATAGAAGAGATAGTCGACGTTCATGGGGCGCAATCACGGGCAAAGCAACAAATTAGCGCGCTTCGGCTCAAATGCATATCGGATATGGACGAAATGTGGCCTGCGTGAGACAAGAGGGACGGATCGCAGCCCGTCGCGCAATCGTGCCGTGCGTTCGCGCTTGGATGCGCACGGGTTCGTCTAAGATGACACCTTTCTCGAAAAAACACGAACGCCATGGAGACGACCGTAACCGCCCCCCCGCAGTCCGACCATCCCGTCTTCGTCCTCGTGCACGGCGCCTGGCACGGCGCGTGGTGCTACGCGCACGTCGCGGCCGCGCTGGCCGCGCGCGGCTACCTGTCGATCGCGCGCGACCTGCCCGCGCACGGCATCAACGCCCGCTTTCCCGCGTCTTATCTCGAACGGCCGCTCGACAAGGGCGCGTTCGGCGCCGAGCCGTCGCCGGTCGCGAACACGACGCTCGACGATTACGCGTTGCAGGTAATGCAGGCCGTCGACGACGCGTATGCGCTCGGCCGCGGCAAGGTCGTGCTGGTCGGGCACAGCATGGGCGGCCTCGCGATCACGGCGGCCGCCGAACGCGCGCCGGAAAAGATCGCGAAGATCGTCTATCTCGCGGCATTCATGCCGGCCTCGGGCGTGCCGGGCCTCGACTACGTGCGCGCGCCCGAGAACAACGGCGAGATGCTCGGCCCGCTGATGCTCGCGAGCCCGCGCGTGGCCGGTGCGTTGCGCATCGATCCGCGCAGCGGCGACGCCGCGTATCGCGACACGATGAAGCGCGCGCTGTACGACGACGTGCCGCAGGCCGACTTCGCGGCCGTCGCGAACCTGATGACCTGCGACGTGCCGGCCGCGCCGTTCGCGACCGCGATCCCGACGACCGCCGCGCGCTGGGGCGCGATCGACCGTCACTACATCAAGTGCCTGCAGGACCGCGTGATCCTGCCCGCGCTGCAGCAGCGCTTCATCGACGAAGCCGACGTGTTCGCGCCCGGCAATCCGACCCACGTGCACCAGCTCGACAGCAGCCATTCGCCGTTCGTGTCGCAGCCGGCCGTGCTGGCGGGCGTGCTGGCCGACATCGCGAAGAGCTGAACGCGGCACGCGCGGCGTGCAGCCGCTGCGCGCAATGCGGGGCGGGCGCGCCTATGCGTAGGCGACCGAGCGGTCGCGCCCGAGCCGCTTCGCGCGATAGAGCGCAGCGTCGGCCTCGTTGACGAGCACGTCGCTGGTCGGCGCGCCCGTCTTCGCGCACGCGCCGCCGACGCTCGCCGTCACCGGCACGCTGACGCCTTCCGCATCGACCGGCACGCTGCCGATCGCGTCGCGCACCTTGTCGGCCACCAGCATCGCCTCGTCGAGATTCGTGCACGGCAGCAGCAGCGCGAATTCCTCGCCGCCGAAACGGCCGAACGTATCCTGCGCACGCACGATCGACGCGACGCGGCGCGCCGTCTCGCGCAGCACGGCGTCGCCGGCCGCATGCCCGAAGCGGTCGTTGATCGTCTTGAAGTGGTCGAGGTCGAACAGCAGCACCGACATGTCGCCGCCGTAGCGCTGCCAGCGCGCGAATTCGTCGCCGAGCCGCGCTTCGAAGAAACGCCGGTTCGCGATGCCGGTCAGGCCGTCGCGATTCGCGTGTTCGCGCAGCTTCGCGACCGCTTCCTCGCGCTCGCGCTGCATCACGCTCACATGCGTGACGTCCGAGATCGTCACGCACACGGCCTCGACATCGCGGCCGCGCGTGAGCGGCATGAACGTACAGTCCTGCTGCATGTAGTCGATGCCGCCGGTAATCGGCCGGTCGTGCTCGAAGCGGAACAGGTAGGGCCGCTGTTCCCACGAGCTGAACGCGAAGCTGCCGAGCTGGAACACGCTCTCGAGCTTGCGCGACAGCCACGCGCGCGGCAGGTCCGGAAAGCAGTCGAACAGCTTGCGGCCGATCACGTCGGCGGCCGGGATGCCGCTGTGGTCCTGCATGAAGCGATTCCACATCAGCACGGTCATCGACCGGTCGAGCACGAACAGGCCGAAGCCCACCCGCTCGATCACGAGGTCGCTCAGCGACGGCGCGGCGGCCGTCATAGCGCGGACAGCAACGCGTCGAGCGCGTCGCCCATCAGCCGGATCGAATCCTCGGCCATCAGCATCACGAAGTGGGCACGGAATGTGTGGTCCTCGAGCCCGAAGTTCACCTCGAGCAGCAGCGCGACGCTCCACGCGAGCACGTTCGGCTGGAATACGTCGTCGAACGACACGTTCGCGCCGAGCAGCCCCGGCGGAAAGAACACGGGTTTGCGGCCGAGCTCGTCGAGGATCGATGCGACGCATGCGCCCATCAGCACGTTCGCGACGTCGAACACGAGTTCGTCCGGCGTCGCCATCCCGCCGGACACGCCTTCGCCGAACGTACGGTCGACGATCGACATGAGCCGCGCGACGCCCGCGCTGCGGCACAGCACGATCGCCTCGCCCTTGATGTCGGAACGGAAGCCCTGGCGCACGGCGGTCACGTTGTCGTGAATGCCCGTCATCTCGCGCAGCGCGTCGCCCGCGTCGGCCGCTTTCACGACGCGCACGCGCGGCACCGACAGTTCGATGAAGCGCCCGAGCAATAACGCAAGCCGCGCGGCGGCGCGGCCCATTGCAAGGTTGGCGATCTCCTGCAACGCGTCGCGTTGCTCCGCCGTGAACACCGATTCAGGCATACAACCCATACTCCTTGAGAATGGGCAGCAATGCCTCCGACGTCACGGGCTTGGCAACGAATGCGATCGCGCCCAATTCACGCACGCGTGCTTGCGCCTGCGGCTGGATATCGGCGGATACCACGATCACGAACGTGTTCAGATCTTCGTGGCGCAGTGTTTCCAGTACCTGATATCCGCTCATGTCGGGCATCGTCAGGTCCAGAAACATCACGGAAGCTTTGCCGTCACGATAGAGCGCCAAGGCCTCGCGACCATTCGCTGCATACGCGACGTCAACGTCCCAGTCTCCCGGCAACGCCTTTGTCAGAAGTTTGCGAGCGAGCAGTGAATCGTCGGCAATTACAATCGGCAAAGGCATGGAGCGAAGCGGTATACGGAATGGTCTCTCTCGCGTTAACGACCGCGCGGCGCGCTTCTTGAGGCGCCATGCGTTCGGGCGCGGGCAACCGCCTTGCAGCCGCGCGCGGGCGCCGCGAGCGGGTGCGCGCGACGCACCGCGCGGCGAATGCCGGCGGGCGCATATATCTGTCATAGGGAAAGCAAGGCGCGATTCTCTGAGTAAACCGGAGGCGATGCAACTCGCCATATTCACCATTTCGAACAGAATCGGTCCGATCGCGCGTCATTCCGAAAACAGCCGCGACCATTTTCGAGATAAGTACGCAAAATTTTTCCTTGTGTACGTTTGCGCTGCCGGATTCGTCGCGTTTTCAATCTGACAATCTCCCCCTGTCGGAATCGACAGGATCGTGCGCGTACGGGGCCGCGCGGCGGGCCGTCGCAACTCGTTTATGATGGCAGGCACCTCTGCCTCACCGCTGCTTCGATGACGTCCGACCGGCCTGCCGACTCCCACGATCCCGCCTCCACTCCCGCCGACGACTGGCAGGACGACGGCAACTATGCGGCCGGCGCGCCCGAGCACGATTTCGCGGTCCGCCGCGTGACGCTGATCGTGCTGCTCGTCGCGGCGATCGTGCTGCCGTGCATCTACGTGATGGTGATGGCGTACAACGACCTGAAGGCGCGCGAGGCCGCCGCGAGCGACGTGACGATGCGCACGGTGCGGGTCGCCGAAGAGCACGCGCTCAAGGTGTTCGACCTGAGCGAAACGCTCGATGCGCGCATCGTCGATCTCGTCCAGGACATGGACGACGCGACCGTGCGCAACAGGGAATCCGACATCCACGAAGCGCTGAACACGATCGGCGGCGGTTATCCGCAAGTGGCCGCCGTGTCGATCTTCGGCGCGAGCGGGATGCTGCTCGCCAACAGCCTCTACTATCCGGCGCCCTATGCGTCGATCGCGAACCGCGACGACTTCGCCGGCATCCGCGACGGCAAGGTCATCGAACACATCTCGCGGCTGATGATGGGGCCGCTCAAGCTCGAGAACATTCCGGTGTTCAACACGGGCGTCGCGCGGCGCCATAGCGACGGTTCGTTCGCCGGGATGGTGTCGATCGCGCTGAAGTCGTCGTATTTCAACGCGTTCTACCGCGACCTGCTCGGCGGCGCGAGCACGCCGATGACGATGGCGCTCGCGCGCTCGGACGGCGCGGTGATCGCGTCGTATCCGCCGCCGCCGTCGCTCGCGCACACCGATCGCGCAGCCACGTTCGGCGATGGGCGCAACGATCCGCGTGCGGGCGTCGTGCGCGTGCGCCACGACGGCGCGAGCAGCGAGATCGTCGCGTACCGCCAGGTCGGCAGCTATCCCGTCTACGTGTCGTGTGCGTATCGCACGTCGGCGATCTGGCATGAATGGTACGAACACCTGAGCGTGCTGTTCATCTCGATGTTCGCGCCGTCGATCGCGCTGTGGTCCGTGATCTGGCTGTCGCTCAAGCGGCTGAAGGCGGAAGAGGAGGCGTGGGACCGCTGGCAGGCCGAAGCGTCGATGCGGCGCTCGATCGAATCGGCGTACCGGCAGTCGCGCAAGATGCAGGCGCTCGGCAACCTCGTCGGCAGCGTCGCGCACGACTTCAACAACCTGCTGATGATCATCTCGAGCAACGTGCAGATCGCGCGGCGGCGCGGCGTCCAGCATCTCGACAAGGAACTCGGCGCGATCGAGCGCGCGCTGAAGAACGGGCAGTCGCTCACGCGCCAGCTCCTCGGCGTCGCGCGCAAGCAGCCGCTGCACAGCGAGACGATCGACGTCGGGCAATGGGTCGGCACGTGCCGCGAACTGCTGAAGACGTCGCTCGGTTCGAAATCGTCGCTGGTCGTCGCGATCGAGCCCGGCGTCTGGCCGATCCGCGTCGACGTCGCGGAGCTCGAGCTCGCGGTGATCAACCTCGCGGTCAACGCGCGCGACGCGATGGCGGTCGGCGGCCGCTTCACGGTCGGCGCGCGCAACGTGACGCTGCGCCGCGAGGACGGCTTTCCGCTGACCGGCGATTTCGTGCAGATCTCGCTCGACGACACCGGCTCGGGCATGGCGCCCGACGTGCTCGCGCGCGCGTTCGAACCGCTGTTCACGACGAAGGCGCAGGGAATGGGGACGGGGCTCGGCCTGCCGCAGGTGTTCGCGTTCTGCGAACGCTCGGGCGGCCTCGCGACGATCGACAGCGCGGTCGGCGCCGGCACGTCGGTGCGCCTCTACCTGCCGCGCGCGCGTGCCGAGGACGTCGTCGCGCGGCCGCCGGCCGTCGTGCACGACACGAGCGCGCTCGCCGGGCTGCACGTGCTGCTCGTCGAGGACAACGGCGAGGTCGCGGCCGGCACCGAAGCGCTGCTGTCGCTGCTCGGGCACCGCGTGACCTATGCGCCCACCGCCGACGACGCGTTGCGCCTGATCGAAGGCGCGGCCGCGAACGACGCGTTCGACCTCGTGATTTCGGATATCCACATGCCGGGCCGCCTGAACGGCATCGACCTCGCCGAAGCGGTCGAGAAGCGGCCGGGGAAGCTGCCCGTGATTCTCGTCACGGGTTACGCGGAGGAGCTCGACCGCACGCGCACCGTCAACGTCCGCGTGCTGTCGAAGCCGTTCGACATCGCACTGCTCGACGAGATCCTGCTGGGCATCCGCGAAGCGCGCGACGCGCGACACGCCGGCGCGTGACCCGCGGTGTGCGGGCCGGCGCCGGCGTCGGCGGCATGAACAGCCGCGGCGATCGGGCCGAAGTCGTCAGGCCGCCTTCAGCAGGCGCACCCAGCCCGCGTAGCGATCGACGAAGCCCTGCAGGAACTTGCGGGTGTCCTCGCTGACGATCTGCCCCTGCTCGTCGATGCGTGCCGGGTCGTGCTTGATGAACATCTCGGGCTGTCCGAGCGTCTTCACGTCGAGGTACGCCAGCACGTTGCGCAGGTGCTGCTGGGCGAGCGCCGTGCCGGTCGCGCCCGGCGACGTGCCGAGCACCGCGCCCGGCTTGCCCGACCACGAGTTGGCACCCCACGGGCGCGAACCCCAGTCGAGCGCATTCTTCAGCACGCCCGGCATCGACCGGTTGTACTCGGGCGTGACGAACAGCAGTGCGTCGGCGGCTTCGATCGACTGCTTGAAGCGCTTCGCGACGTCCGGGAAATCCGCGTCGTAGTCCTGGCTGTACAGCGGCAGTTCGCCGATCTCGACGAACTCGAACGAAAAATCGGCGGGGGCGAGCGAAATCACGGCGTGCGCGAGCGCGCGGTTCGACGAAGCGCGGCGCAGGCTGCCGACGACGACCGCAATACGATAGGACATGGCATTCTCCTTCCGGTGAGTGAGGAATCGGATCGATTGCTTCCGAACAGGCGACAAAGTTCTGTTTATAGGCAAGCCAGCCCGTGAACCGCCCCACGGGGCCGTCAGGCCGACTTTCCACAAGGTTTTCCACAGAAATTGTGGATAACTCGGCCGTTATGTTCTGATGTTACAAACCACCCGCCGCGCGACGCCGTCGACGCGCGATACGGGTTTCGGCAAGCATAGCGCAGCGCGCCGGCCGGTTTCGTGAATTCGTGACGGAACATACGTTGCAGGCCGGCACGGCGCCCAGTAAGCTGCTCGCACCGCGATGCGCCCGCCCGGTGGCGCCAGCGCGATCGCCTCGAGACACTGCTACCCAGACATGCCGTCCGCGTACGACGACCCCGTTTATCTCGCGCAACTGCGGCGCGACCTGCTGCGCTTCGCGCGACTCCAGCTCCGCGATGCCGACGCGGCTGAAGACGCCGTGCAGGAAGCGCTGACCGCCGCGTGGTCGCACGCAGGCGATTTCGCGGGGCTGTCGGCCCACAAGACCTGGGTGTTCGGCATTCTGCGCAACAAGCTGATCGACGTGCTGCGTGCGCGGCAGCGGACGGTGAGCCTGTCCGCGCTCGACGCCGAGCTCGACGGCGAATCCGTGCTCGATCGCGAGCTGTTCAAGGAAAACGGGCACTGGGCTCCGCATGCGAAGCCGCGGCCGTGGCCGCGCCCCGAAACGCTGTTGCAGCAACAGCAGTTCTGGACGCTGTTCCAGGCCTGCCTCGATCACCTTCCGGAGCAGATCGGGCGCGTGTTCATGATGCGCGAATTCCTCGATGTCGAGATCATGGATATCTGCAGCGAATTGACGCTGACGACGAATCATTGCAGCGTGCTGCTGTATCGGGCGCGCACGCGCCTGCGAACCTGCCTGAGCGAAAAAGGACTGACGACCGAAGATGCTGCCGGGGAAATGTACTGACGTGACGCGACTGCTGTCGGATGCGCTCGACCGGCATCTGACCTTGCATGAACGCCTGCAGGTGCGCGTGCACCTGCCGACCTGCAGTGGCTGCAGAGCCTATCGCGGGCAGATCGCGCTGCTGCGAACGGCCGCGAAAGCGGCGGCGGGGCGGGAACCGGGCGATGACGACACGTCGCCCGGGGCAGGCTAGACGCGGCCGGAGTTGCCGCTATCGTCCGGGCGGCCGGTGGTGCGCTGCCCGACAATCGCACCGGCTTCGACTGCGGGTGCGATCGCCTGGCTGATGCAATAAGAAAAATACGCCGGCCAAGAATTATTCGAACAGCGCTTGCACCGCTTCGGGCGGCCGACCGATGGCCGCCTTCCCGCGATAGACGACGATCGGACGCTGCAGCAAAACCGGATGAGCCGCAATCGCTTCATAGGCTTGCGCATCGGTCAGATCCGCACGGGCCAGATTCAGCGTCTTGTACGGCTCCTCGCCGTCGCGCAGCATGTCGCGAACCGGGCGGCCGAGCTGCCGATGCAGCGCTTCCAGTTCCTCGACCGTCGGCGGCGTCTTCAAGTACTCGACGACGTTCACCGGCGTGCCGGTCGTGTTCAGCGTCTCGACCAACGCAAGCGTCTCGCGCGACTTCGAGCATCGGGGGTTGTGGTAGATCGTGATCATCATTCGGGCCTGGATGGGAGAGGGCTGTATTGTAGCCAGTCTGCATCGGGGGTTTTTGCGCGGGCGGCAGTGGGGTAGCGGTGTGCGGATTCGGTGCTTTGGAGAAGCTGGTTGGCGGGAAGGTGCCGCCAGCGACACGGGCCTCGGGCGAAGCGATGCATCCGGGATGTGCTTCAAAGGACCGATGTGTTTATGCGCATAAAGTCGTGCGGCCCGCTATCTCGCGGCAAGGATAAGGATTCGCAAGCCTGCGCATCGTGATGTGTGTTTCGGGTGGCAAAGAGCGCAGGCGATCGCGTGGTACATCGACTGGTTTATGCGCATAAAGCCCGTGATCGCTCGACAGGGTACCGGGGTTCATCGCGCCGACGAGCATCGACAGTCACGGCACCGATGCGATCGTCGCATCGATGTGCTGCCGTGTCAGCGCATCCCGGTTTGCCGACATTGATGCAGGGTCGGCACGAGATCGCTCCGCACGCGCCGTTCATCGACCGCGGTTTATGCGCATAAACGTAGCGGCTCGACATCGCGTGATGCCGATGCACATAGGCTCAATGGCGCACCTCCCGAGCTGCGTATCTGACCAAGGCGGACAAGACCACACCCGCGCTCGGGAATGCCCCGTTGTCCTGCCGCACGGTTGACCTCCCCGGTCGCCGCAGAGTTTATGCGCACAAACTCGCCCGCTCGCGGCCCGACCACCCACCACCATCACGCGAAAGGGCAGCGCACTTCGATCTCGCCAGAACCCGCTGCACGTGCCGACGACGCGCGTCGTGATGACACAACCATCGTGTGGCTCGTCAACGTCCGCAGACATCACCCACACCATCCGATCACGCCACCGATCGCCGCAGGTCCGTTTATGCGCATAAACCGATAGCCCGAATGGCTAACGCGTAGTTGTCGAACGACAATTTCATTGAAATATAAATATCGTCCTGTAGAATTCCAACGACCAAAATAGGAGTGAAAATTGGCCGCGGAAATCATTGCAGTCACTCAACAAAAAGGTGGCGTCGGCAAAAGCACGATTGCCATGCACCTCGGCGCCGCGTTCCATGAAAAAGGGAAGCGCATCCTCGTCATCGACGCAGACCGTCAAAACACCCTGGTTCACTGGTCGAGCGCATCCGGCGACAGCGACACCGGCATCCCGTTTCCGGTCGTCAACCTCGCCGAAGCCGACGGCCAGATCCATCGCGAGATCAAGAAGTTCATCAACGACTACGACATCATCGTCGTCGACTGCCCGCCGTCGATCACCGAGAAGGTATCCGGCGTTGTCCTGCTGGCCGCATCGATTGCCGTGATCCCGACTTCGTCGTCGCCGGCCGATTACTGGTCGAGCGTCGGGCTGGTCAAGCTGATCCAGCAGGCGCAGGTCATGAACGAAGACCTTCGCGCGGTATTCCTGCTGAACAAGACCGAAGAGAAGCGCATGCTGACCCGCGAGCTCAAGCGCGCGCTCGAAGAGCTCGGCTTCCCGCTGCTGAAGACGCAGATCCCGACCCGGGAAGCGTACAAGCAGGCGATGGCGCTCGGTCAGACCGTGCTGCAGATGAACGATCGTGGCGGCAAGCTCGCCGCCGCCGAAATTCGCGCATGTGCCGACGAAATCGTCGCCATGCTGCCCTGACTTTATGCGCACAAAGGAGTCACATGAAACCTTCCCAATTTGCAAAAGGATTCCAAGCGCGCCCGGATATCACGACGAGCGAGAAGCGCACGGCACTCGACCGGCTCAATGCGATTGACGGCATCGTCAAGTCCGAGACGCCCGCCGCCGTACCGACCAAATCCGCGAAGAAAGACATCGCGCCGCCACCCGCGCCGGAGCTCACGCTCGATCCGTCGATCGACGAATCGACGCAATATCGCGCGTGGCGTCTCGAGAACCGCTATGCACCGGGGCAGGTGATCGAGTTGTCGCTGAAGGCGATCAAGCATAGCCCGTTCAACCCGCGACACTTCTATCTGAAGTCGTCGATTGCCGAACTCGCGGTCAACCTCGCGAAGCAGGGGCAGCAGCAGGCGATCCACGTGATTCCGGATTACGACAATCCGGGCACGTATTTCGTCAGCGACGGCGGCCGTCGCGTGCGGGCGCTGAAAGAGGCGAACAAGGAATCGGTCAAGGCGATCGTGATCGACGTGCCGATCGGTATCCAGAGCTACAAGCTCGGCTACGACCTCAACGTCCAGCGCGATTCGCAGACGGTGTTCGACAATGCCGTCGTGTGGCGCCGCTTCCTCGACGACAAGCATTTCCAGAGCCAGAAGGAGCTTTCCGAGCATCTCGGCCTCGACGAGTCGACGGTGGCCGTCGCGTTGTCGATCGGCAAGTTGCCGGAAGCGATCATGCAGGAAATGGTCGCGCGTCCCGATCGCTTCGGTTCGAACATGGCGTATCAGGTCGGCCGCTATCACAATGCGCGCGGCACCGAGGCCACGCTCCGGCTGATCAACAAGATCGTGTCGGACGATCTCAGCACGCGCCAGGTGTCGGACATCGTCAAGGGCCGTGTCGCCGCGCAGGAGACGCCGAAGGCCGCAGGCCGTCAGCGCTACGCGCAGCGTCTCGAGATCAAGCTCGGCGGCAAGTCGGTCGGCGACCTGAAGTCGTATGGCGAAGACCGCATCGAATTGCGCCTGCGCGGCCTCCCGAAGGACAAGCGCGACGCGATCCTCGAGCAGCTCGAGCGGATGCTGTTGTCGGAATAATGGAAGCGGCCGGCAGGGCCTGGTGAGGACGCCGGGCCCGCCCGGCTGAGCGGGCGGCCGGCGGCGGCCCGTCAGCGGGCCTGAGCGGGCCTCAGGCGGCCCGCGACTGATTCAGCGTGAACGACAGCAGGTCGCCGTCCGTCGGCTCGCCCCAGGTCTTCTGGGCCAGCCAGTCGAAAAAGGCCGTCTCGGCCAGCTTGGAATCGAGGCCGCGCTTGCGCCAGTCGTCGCGCAGATGCGTGCCCATCGTCGGCAGCGCCTCCGACTCGAACGACTCGCGCGCCACTTCGCGCTCGGCGTCGCCCTGCTCCTCGTACAGCACCTTCGCTTCCTTGCGGCGGAACGCCGCGAACTCGCTCAGCAGGCGTGCCTTCAGATCTTCCGGCTGCGCCGCTGCGACCTTCGCGGACGGCGTGCCGGCAGGCAGCGCGTCGACCGACTCGACCGGCGGCGCATAACCCTTCTTCAGCGCATCCTTGAACAGCGCAGGCGCGCTGCGCACCGGCGGCAGCGTCGTGCTGCGCATCCGCTGCTCGGTCATCTGCAGGGCGGCGCGAATCCGGTTCTCCTCGCTGTCCGCATAGAGCGTCTGCGCTTCCTTCAGCGGGATCCCGAGCTTCACCATCCGGTCGACCAGCGTGCTGTCGAACACGTTCGGGTGTTCGTCGAGCGCCAGCATCGGCTGCTTGCGCTCGGTCACGCGGAACTGGATCTCCGCAACCCGGCGCCCTTCACGGTGCTCGATCAGCTCGACGAAGATATTGGTGACCGCGTTGACTTCCGCGATCGCGGGACGCAGATAGTCGCGCTTGAAGTACTTGTACTCGCGCTTCGCCTCGTCGCCCGCTTCCGTGTCGGGCGTGCCCGACAGGATCGGCCGCCACCACTCCCACGGCTCGCGCATCGTCAGGTGGCTCGGGTTCGTCAGATAGCGCACGCAGATCTCGTACAGCGCCAGGCCGGCGCTGCTGCGCAACTGGCTCTGGAACTGCAGGCTCAGACGCGCATACTGGACCGGGTCGAGCAGCTTCTTCTTGATCTTCGGCGCGAACGAGAATTCGACCCACACGCGGCGGGTCGTCGGATCCTCGAGAATTTCCGCGTCGGCGATCAGCGTCGAGATCCCCCACTTGCGGCCCGGCTTCTGGCTCGACGTCCCCGTGCTCCATTCGACCTGCACCGACACCATGCGGCGCAGGTGTTCCTTCACCAGTGCGGTGTCGTTCGAATCGAAGGCGGAGTTGGCGACGATATCCGACAGCAGCGCGCGATACGTATCGCCCGAGTCGTCGGCCTGCTGCGCGACGGCCAGCAGGACATTGAACAGCTTGCGGGTCAGCAGCGTGATCTTGCCGCTCTTCGGCTGAATGGCGATCGCCTCGACGGCCTTGCGCAATTCGGCTGAACTGGCACTCACCACATCCACATCGGTTTTCTTGGCGCGCTTCGTCGTGGCCATACGTCGGGTCGGAGGAGAAGTTTTCCGGAAGGATAGCGCCTGCGGTGATGTGCGTCCAGAACGACATGCTCACCATAGCCGGTGAAGTGCGCGTGCAAAACGGCACTCACCCCAACCACTCCCGAAAACGCTCACCGGTCCGGAATTGCAGCGTTCCGGACTCGTCCAGACGTGCCGCGGGATGCGCCGATTCACAGAATTTCGCCTGTGCGTGACACGTGCGAAACTCGCTCCCGTATCGGCTCACCTTTCGATTTGTCGTAATTTTGCGACTGCATGGCTGTGAGTTCGCCACAGGGTTGCGATCGCACCTCACAGTGCATCCCCGATCGCGCCGCATCGGGCTGTATGCATGTACAGGCGCGGCTCGCCGGGAGATCGGGATCGCATCCGGCACCCGGAAACGCGCCTTCGAAACCGGCCCGCGCCGCCCGATCGGACCTGCTTTGCCGGCCCGGGCGCGCATTGTACAGCGCACAAACCGTGTCGGGTCCCGAAAATACTCACCTTGAGCACAGTGTGTTCTTTCGTCTCGATGCCGCCGAATGTCCGGCACACGCGGGATTGGCCACCAGAGTCTCCCGAAAACGCTCACCTCATTGAAAAAATGCGGCACAGCAACGGGCACGGGAATGGCTCCCGAAAAATCTCACCGTAACTGTCGCGGTATCAAAAAACCCAATGCCTTCCGATACTTATGCACTGAAGGCATTTGGCTGTGCCCGGTAGACATCCCCCGAAAAACCTCACCTTTCGACGGAAATCCTTCATACGACAACCGTATGTAGGCTCCCGAAAAATCTCACCTGTACCAAAAAGGGGCACAGCAAAAACGAGTTTTCTTCCAGTCCTGGCGGGCTTTTCGGCGAATTCGGCCGCTTACAGGTCCCGAAAAGCCTCACCTGTGACCATTTTTCGAGCAAATACCGTTCCCGAAAATGCTCACCTGTGACCACGATCACAGCCTGTGATCCATGCCCCGAAAAAGCTCACCTTAGCGAGATCGGGGCAGGAAAACCCGGATTTCCCTCCCGAAAAGCCTCACCTTTAGTGCATCACAGGCCCCGGAAAGCACTTTTGCTGTGCAAAATGGCGTTCGCCTCCCGGAAATCCTCACACCAAATTCCCGTGGAGTCCCGTGAAACCTCACCTTTCGCCAAAACTGCCTAAAAGATGGGCAGAATCGGGGCGCGAAGAAGGTCCCGCAAATTCTCACCTATGTCTGCACAGGCAGAAAACTGTGCAGTCAGGCACAGCGCGGGTTCTGTGGCTGTGAGGCCCCGAAAAACCTCACCTCTGGGAAATCTCGTGTTTCACTGTGATCCCGAATCCGCTCACGACCTTTCCTGCAACGGCTCACGCAGCTCCCTGAACCCAATCACGTCAGCTCCCGCAGACGATCACCTTGGCTCCCGTAAAACTTCACCTTGCCGGCCGGAAAGCCTTGCTACATAAGGCTGTGCCGTGGTGTTAACGTTTTTAACTAAGGGTTCAAGGGTGTTTACTTCTAATACTCTCAAGACATTGGCTGACGAGTTTTCCACAGATACCCCAACCCCTGAACACCCACAGGGAATCGGATCGTCCGTCATGTGAAACAAATGCCGATTTTCGGTGACTGCTGGAAAACGCTTGTATTACAAAGGCTTGGCTGGCTTTCCTCGCTTTGTTTCACGGAATTCTGGACCACGTTCGTCCGGAATGACTCACAGGCCCGATTTCTGTGCAAAGCGACGTAAATTCGCAACGTCGACCCGGAACAGGTATCAATAGATACGTATTTCGTTATGATTGCCACATTTCAATGTCTGTGAGCTCTGCCATGACCCTGGACGAAATGCGCCAAGTCATTCGGGACGAACTGGAATCGCTGCGTGCAAGCGGTGCGCGGCGTCAGGATTTGTCGTTGCACGCATGCAAGCGTCTGTTCTTCGATCTTGGCATCCGGCCGTCGGCCGCCAACGTCCGCGATCTCACCCAAACCGGCAGCGCCAGCGACATCCCGAAAGACATCGACCATTTCTGGGAACGCATCCGTTCTGCGTCCAAGATCAGGCTCGACGGTGCGGCAATTCCGAAGGCCGTCGAGGAAAAGGCTGGTGCGCTGCTCGGCGCACTCTATGAAGAAGCGTTGAAAGCGGCACGTGACAGTCTCGACGGCGATCGCGAGCAGGTTCGCGCCGGCATGGCCGACGCCGAACAGCGGTTGCGCGATGCAACCGTCCGCCATGAGACGCTCGAAAGTGCGCTCGCGCGAGGTGAAGCCCGAAACGAGCAATTGCAGGCGCGCGTGACCGAACTCGAGGTTCAGCTCGCGTCGCAAACGACGCACGGTTCGGCAAGTGAAGCGACGTTGCTCACCACAGTTGCCCGACTGGAGAAGGAACTGGCCGCCGCGGCCGGCCGCGTCGACGCCGAACAAGCGCAAAACGCCACGCTGCGCGACCGCATCGATGCGCTACAAGCCGAATTGCAGCAGCGCACCGAGCACTACGCACAGCAGATCAAGGACGCGGTGGCCGAAGCCGAGCGCCGCGTGAAGCCGATGCTGGTTGAGCTGGACTCGCTACGCAGCATGGCGTCGACCTACCAGAGCGGTTTGCGCGACGTTCAGCGCAAGGAATTCGATTTCCTTCAGCAACTGAGCTCGGCCAAGGCACGCGCCGACCGGCTTGAAGAACAGTTGCGCAGCCAGAGCGATGAACTGGCACGTGCGACGCGCGACGTGAGTTCGTTGCGCGCGAGCCGTGGGATGAATCCGGAAATTGCCGCGCTGATCCGGCGTCTGGCCGATGCCGGACAACTCGATGCGGACGCGTTTGCAGCGATCGGGACCTCGCTGGATGAGGAGATTCCGGTGCCGGCCCAGTGCCCGCGTTGCGACGGGGAGCCGGAGCTGTCGCACGGCGAAGAGGGTTTTGAAGTGGCGTGCCCGGAATGTGAGCACGCGTCGGGCGCATGGCCGTCCCGGTTCGAAGCGATCGCGCGCTTTGCGCACACCTGACCCGAAGATCGGCCGAACCTGCACAGGTGAGACGATCCGGGACGCTTGAGGTGAGGTTTTTCGGGAGCTGTGAAACGGTGAGGCTGCGCCACGCAAGGCTGCTCACGGATCGTGTCACGTGAGCAGCCGTTTTCCGATCAGTGAGTTTCGTCGCTGTCGGATGCGTCACCGTTGCTGTCGGCCAGGCCGTTGCGCCAGTTTTTCCATGCGCGATGCAGGCGGTTCGACGAGATCGGCCGCATGAAGCCCAGCCATGTGCCGACCCGCTCGGGCGGCACGTCGTGTTCGAACAGTTCGGCCGCGTAGGAATTGCGCAGCGTCTGCGGGCTCGCGCGCGCGGTGCGCGATGACGTGAGCCCGGCCGATTCGACGATCGCGTCGATGGCGCGCAGCATCGTCGCCTTGTGCATCGGCCGCCCGGCATGCGATGCCGGGAATACGAGCTCGCCAGGAATGTCCTGGCGCTTGCGTTCCGTGAGCCACGCTTCGAGCAGCGCGATCGCGAACGAGGCCAGATGGGTGTCGCGCGCGTGATTCGGGTGCGCCGACTGGATCTGCAGCGACGTTCCGCTGGTATCGATGCAACTAATCGTCAGCGCCCGCGCTTCGCCGGTTTTAATGCCGGCGCCGAGAAACGCGGCCACGAGTGCGCGGTCGCGCCGCTCTTTCCAGTACGCGGAACCGGATACGCCGATCGGTGAAAACAGATACGCGAGCAATGTCGCGCGTTCGGCCGGCGTCAGGAAACCGGTCGGCTCGTTGTCGCGCGCCTTGCGCCAGTTCGCTTCGCCATCCTGAGCAATGAAACGGGCCGGGTTGGTCGATGCGTACTCGGTGCGCCGGATATGATCGAGCACGCGCTCGATCAGCCGCAGATAGCGCATCCGCTGGGTTTTCCGGATCGGCAGCTCGCCGACGAAGTTCGCAATCGTTGCGGTATCGACCGTTGCCAGATTTTTCTGATGTGCGCGCATCCACGTGAGAAACGCGCCCCATTGCGCACGATAGACGTCGGCCGACGAGCGGCGATAGTCCTGCATGGCCAGCCATGCGTCGAATGCGGCTTCGGGCGACACGATCCAGTCGGATGCACCGCGGTCGAACAGATCCTTTTCTTCCGGGCGTGCAGGCGTGTCGGGAGATGCGGGAAGGGACATGTTATTTGTTCCGTTAGTTGCGTATATGGTAGCCCTTTCCGCAACGTCTCGGGCAGCAAGAGGCTGAACGGGCCGCCATGCGCGGCGGCTTGGGGTTGGCAGTCAGTCGCCCCACGCCTTGGACGGGCGGTGAGCGCGCTCGCGAGGCGCCGTGCCGTGCGACGTTGCCGCCGCTTCATACGCGAGAACCGCGAACGAAAAGACGGCGGGCAGCGCGTTCGAGCGCCCGAAGTCGATCGGATCGTCCGTTTCGGGAAACGTCATGTCCGACGGCCGTTCGAACAATTGACGCATGCCGGCCTCGTGCCGGCTGGCAAAGCCGAGATCGGCGAGCGCCTCGGCTTCAATCGCGTGCAGCAGGCGCCACGTCAGCGGGACGCGCTGACGGATGTAGCGCCCGGCAATATGGCGAACGATCAGCTCGAGGTCGTGCGCGGCAGCCTTGAAGCTGAGCGCGGCCAAATCTTGTTCTTCTGTCATCGCAGGCTCCTGTCGGCCGGAGCGGGCGCCTCGGTGCGCCGGCTCCGGCCCATGCATGGCGGAATGTCCGTATACTGTACAAACATACAGTACTTTCCGCAACTGGGCCTTTGGCCAGCTATACGCGCCGTCAGCGATGTATCACGATCAGCAGTGCCCGCGCTTCGGCCTTGCCGGGATTGCGGATCGCATGCGGCTCGTCGGCCGGGTAGCGTGCCGTGTCGCCGGCCTTCAGGCGCCGGCTGGCCGCCGCGGCTTCGATCTCCATCGCGCCCTGCAGCACGGTGAGGTGCTCGCGCGTGCCGGGTTCGTGCGCGTTCGATACGAGTGCGCCGCCGCCCGGCAGCGTCAGCTCGTACCACTCGAACTTGCCGGCGAGGTCGATCGGGCCCCATACACGAAGCTGGTACCGGCCGTCGTGGCCGGCGAGTGTCGGAATGTCGTGCGGGCCGTCTACACGGATCGTCTCCGGTGCCTTCGGCTGCGAGAACAGCTCGTCGAGCGTGATGCCGAGTGCGTTCGTCAGCCGCCAGGCGACGGCGATCGTCGGGTTGGCCTTGTCGCGTTCGATCTCGGAGAGCATCGATTTCGATACGCCGGCCGCGCGCGACAGGTCGTCGAGTGTCAGCTTGCGCTCGTTGCGCAGCCGCTGGATCTGCTCGCCGACACGCGGCGGCGTGGCGGCCGGCGGTTGCGGTGCGGCGCCGGCAGGCGTGCGCCGCGATCCGGAGGAACTTGCCATTTGGATTCCGTTCGCTTAGAGTTGTTCGGTATTTCGAATTCTAGTTCGGAATATCGGATAAATGCGGTCAACCGAACGACCGACTATAACAGTAGCAGGCCGCTGCGCCGCCGCCACGAGCGGTGCGCTGCGGAATGCGAATCCCTGTCAGGAGCTTTGCGATGCGTGATGCCTTTCTCGCCCGGGTGCGCGGGACGCTCGACCAGATCCGCGCGGACGGTTTTTACAAGACCGAGCGCGAGATCGCGAGTCCCCAGGCCGCGGCCGTGCGGCTCGCCGGCGGTGCCGGCGTGCTCAATTTCTGCGCGAACAACTATCTGGGTCTGGCGAACGATCCGCGCCTGATCGACGCGGCCAAGGCCGGTCTCGACCAGGACGGCTTCGGTATGGCATCGGTGCGCTTCATCTGCGGCACGCAAACCGTGCACAAGCAACTGGAAAGCGCGCTGGCCGCGTTTCTCGGCACCGAGGACAGCATCCTCTACTCGAGCTGCTTCGATGCGAACGGCGGGCTGTTCGAGACGCTGCTCGACGAGAACGACGCGGTGATCAGCGACGAGCTGAACCACGCGAGCATCATCGACGGCATCCGCCTGTGCAAGGCGAAGCGCTTTCGCTACCGGAACAACGACCTGTCCGACCTCGAGGCGAAGCTCAAGGAAGCCGATGCGGCGGGCGCGCGCCACAAGCTGATCGCGACCGACGGCGTATTCTCGATGGACGGCATCATTGCCGACCTGAAAGGCATCTGCGATCTCGCCGATCGCTACGGCGCGCTCGTGATGGTCGACGATTCGCACGCGGTCGGCTTCATCGGCGCGCACGGCCGCGGCACGCCCGAGCATTGCGGCGTCGAAGGCCGCGTCGACATCATCACCGGCACGCTCGGCAAGGCGCTCGGCGGCGCATCGGGCGGCTATGTCGCCGCGCGCCGCGAGGTCGTCGAACTGCTGCGCCAGCGCTCGCGCCCGTATCTGTTCTCCAACACGCTCACGCCGAGCATTGCCGCGGCATCGTTGAAGGTGCTGGAACTGCTCGGCAGCGACGAAGGCGCAAAGCTGCGCGAGCGCGTGCGCGAGAACGGCGTGCGATTCCGCGAGCAGATGACAGAAGCCGGCTTCACGCTCGTGCCCGGCGCGCATCCGATCATCCCGGTGATGCTCGGCGACGCGCAGCTCGCGACGAACATGGCCGACAAGCTGCTCGCCGAAGGCGTCTACGTGATCGGCTTCTCGTTTCCCGTCGTGCCGCGTGGTCGCGCGCGTATCCGCACGCAGATGAGCGCCGCGCATACGCCCGAGCAGATCGACCAGACGGTCGCCGCGTTCGTGCGCGTCGGCAAGTCGCTCGGCATCGTTTGACGGAGGCGCGACCATGAAAGCACTGGCAAAGCTCGAACGCGGCCCCGGCCTCACACTCACGCGCGTGAAGCGTCCGGAAGTCGGCCACAACGACGTGCTGATCAAGATCCGCCGCACGGCGATCTGCGGCACCGACATCCATATCTGGAAGTGGGACGACTGGGCGCAGAAGACGATCCCCGTGCCGATGCACGTCGGTCACGAATACGTCGGCGAGATCGTCGAGATGGGGCAGGAAGTGCGCGGTTTCGCGATCGGCGATCGCGTGTCCGGCGAAGGCCACATCACGTGCGGCTTCTGTCGCAACTGTCGCGCGGGGCGCCGGCATCTGTGCCGCAACACGGTCGGCGTCGGCGTGAACCGCGAAGGCGCGTTCGCCGAGTATCTGGCGATTCCGGCGTTCAACGCGTTCAAGATCCCGCCCGAGATCTCCGACGATCTCGCGTCGATCTTCGATCCGTTCGGCAACGCGACGCATACGGCGCTGTCGTTCAACCTCGTCGGCGAAGACGTGCTGATCACCGGCGCGGGCCCGATCGGCATCATGGCCGTCGCGATCGCGAAGCACGTCGGCGCGCGCAACGTCGTCATCACCGACATCAACGACTACCGGCTGGAACTCGCGCGCAAGATGGGCGCGACGCGCGCGGTCAACGTCGCACGCGAGTCGCTGCGCGACGTGATGGCCGACCTGCACATGACCGAAGGCTTCGACGTCGGTCTCGAGATGTCCGGCGTGCCGAGCGCGTTCACGAGCATGCTCGAGGCGATGAACCACGGCGGCAAGGTCGCGCTGCTCGGCATCCCGCCCGCGCAGACGGCGATCGACTGGAACCAGGTGATCTTCAAGGGGCTCGAGATCAAGGGCATCTACGGCCGCGAGATGTTCGAGACCTGGTACAAGATGGTCGCGATGCTGCAGAGCGGCCTCGACCTGTCGCCGATCATCACGCATCGCTTTGCGGCCGACGATTACGAGAAAGGCTTCGCCGCGATGCTGTCCGGCGAAAGCGGCAAGGTAATTCTCGACTGGACGGCCTGAGTGCCGAAGGGGCAGCGCGGCTTGTTGGTCGCCTGCCCCGCTTTCGTTTGCGGGTGCGTCGTCGAGATCGGAACGCGCGAATCCGGGCTTGAGGTGAGATTATTCGGGAGCTGTGTTTGCGCGCCGAATCGCGATGCGATCGCACATCGGTGACTTGCAATCGCACGTTCGATTCACCTGTCAGCCCTCGTCACGCTCCCCCCATCACGCCATTCGGCGCCTGTTCTGCCTCTTCCGCACGCTTCCCTGCTTCGCTTGTCGAGCAATCGCTCGCTACACATCGCGTGCGATGCCGTGCCGAACCGGGACGTCAACCGTGAGTCGGTGAACCTCGTCACGACTCACTCATACGCCAGGCAATCTGCATCGAGCGGTGCGCAGACCGCTACTTGTTCTGTTCACCCTTCAACCATCGCGGTTCGAGCTGGAGATTCAACACGACGAGCCAGCGCTTCGGGCACTGCGGGGCAACGTCGATCAGATCGCCGTCCATGCCGGAAACCGTAACGAATCCGTGCTGCGCCGCGTACCGATAGGCGCGCAACGCATCGGCTTGCAGCCAGAAACTGACGAGCGCGCAGGTCACGAAGCGGAACAGCAGCAACGTCGCGGCTTCGGGCGCGAAACCGGCTGCCACCAGCACACCTTCGAACGCGAACGTCAGCGCATGCGCGACCGCGATCGTGACGATCGTCAGCTTCATCACGCCGCGCAGCCGCAGCGCCGCACGCACGCGTGCCTGCCTCACGGCGAGCTGCGCGCGATCGTCGTCGCCATCGTGCTTCGGCACGTCGTGTTTCATGACGCCGCACCGGCTTGCCGCGCAACGTCGATCTGCGCCGTGTCGCAGGCACGCATGCGGTCGTCCGCGACGCCGACCGATTTGCACAGGATCGCGCTGTCGTAGTTGTGTCCCGGGAAGCGCATCACGTCGACCGGTTGAAATCCTTCGCGACGATAAAAAACGATGAGCCGGACCGCCGCGTACGGCGCGTCGAGCGCGAGGTGCGTCGCGCCGCGCGCGGCAGCCCGCCGTTGCGCGAACGCGAGCAGCGAGCGGCCGATGCCGCGTTCCTGCCAGACGGGATCGACGGCCAGTTGGCCGAGTGTCGCGACGCGCCGGCTGCGATACGGATCGCAGCGCGAATCGGGATCGTGCGAATGCATCGTCATCGTCGCGACCAGATGCGCGTTGCCGAGCGCGACGAAGCACTCGCCGGTGAGCACGCGTTCGCGCGTCGCCGATGCCGGCTGGTCGACGCACGGGCAGTTGAAGCCCAGCGCGCTGAGCGGCGCGAACGCACGATGCAGCAGCGCGGTCAGCGTGTCGTACGAATCGCTGCGCGGATCGAAGCGCCGCACGACGATGCGGCCGTCGAGCCGCTTGGCATAAGCCGCATAGGCGCGCGCGGGGCGCGCGGATTCCGGTCGCTGCATGATGTCCTTTCGCCCAGACAGGGTGACGGAAGTGTAGTGAGCGTCGCGTATCCGCTTCAAGAAAAAATGTCGTAAACGCGGTGGGCTGCATCGCACGGCGGCCGCGCAGTCAGGCCGCGAATCAGCCCTCCCGCCGACATGGCTTTTTCACACAGGAGTTGACGAGGGAGAACGATCGTTCTACCGTAAACGCATGAACACACCACACGACACTTCCGGCGAACCGGGCGTTCGCGACCGGCTGCTCGACGCGGCCGAAGCGCTGATTTATTCGGGCGGCATCCACGCAACGGGTGTCGACGCGATCGTGAAGCGGTCCGGCGCGGCACGAAAGAGCTTTTATTCGCAGTTCGAATCGAAAGAGGCACTGGTAGTCGCCGCGCTCGAACGCCGCGACGAGCGCTGGATGCGCTGGTTCGTCGACGCCACCCATGCGCGCGGCAAGGCGCCGCGCGCGCAGTTGCTCGGCATGTTCGACGTGCTGCGCGACTGGTTCGGGCAGCCCGACTTTCATGGTTGCGCTTTCCTGAACGCGTCGGGCGAGATTCCCGACGCCGACGATCCCGTGCGTGTCGTCGCGCGTATGCACAAGGCGCGTCTGCTGGCATTCGTGCGCGAGCGGTTCGATGCGTATGCCGACGAAACGGGAATCGAGCGCCGCGGGCTCGCGCGCATAGCGCGTCAGTGGCTCGTGCTGATCGACGGCGCGATCGGCGTGGCGCTCGTCAGCGGCGATGCAAACGCCGCGCGCGATGCGCGCGCGACGGCCGAACTGCTGCTCGACACCGTTTCGCGGTAGTCGGTGCAGCGAATCCGAACCGGCCGCGGGCGTCCGCGGCCAGAACCCTGAACAGGAGCAACTCATGTCAGCTTCCCCCGAAGTCCGTCCGCCCGTTCCGCCTTTTACGCTCGAATCGGCGCGCCAGAAGGTGCGCGCCGCCGAGGATGGCTGGAATACGCGCGACCCGCAGCGCGTGTCGCTCGCCTATACGCCGCAAAGCCAATGGCGCAATCGCGCGGAATTCGTGACCGGCCGCGACGAGATCGTCGGGCTGCTGCAGCGGAAATGGACGCGCGAACTCGACTACCGGCTGATCAAGGAGCTGTGGGCGTTCGGCGGCAATCGCATCGCGGTGCGCTTCGCGTACGAATGGCATGACGATGCAGGCAACTGGTTCCGTTCGTATGGCAACGAAAACTGGGAGTTCGATGAAAACGGCCTGATGGCGCATCGTTACGCGTGCATCAACGACCTGCCGATTCGCGAGGAAGATCGTCTTTATCACTGGCCGCTCGGCCGCCGTCCCGACGATCATCCGGGGCTGTCCGATCTCGGACTGTGACGTTGTCGCCGCGCCTGTTCAGCGGATCGGCGAACGCATCACCTGAGTCCGAAGGTGAGGAAATTCGGGAGGCGATGCGCTGAAGGTGAGGTTTTTCGGGACCAGGTGAAATGTCGCGTCGGACTGTGCGCTTCGCGCAGATCGATGCGGTATCGCACCGGGCATATCGGACACGTCGCTCACGCCGATATCGCTTGATGCAAGTATCGGCGCGCAGCGGTGTGCTTCACCACGCGATGCATCTCACCGATCGAACCGGTTCGACAATCTGTTGCTGACCGGTGTGCGTGAACGTGACGTGCAACTCACCGATCGGATCGATTTCAACCTGAGTCAGCGCAAGCAGTGCGCGTGGTGGTGTGTCGTTGCTCACCGCTCGACCTCACCACGCACGCATCGGAACCTGCGCGGGTGTGCAACCGCATCGCGTGTTGCTCACCGCCGCCTGATTCGTGAAGTGGTTTCCCGGCGCGATCGCTCGCGCCGGGCCTGATCGTCAGCCTGCAATCCGTGCGGCGATCGCCTCGCCCACTTCCTGCGTCCGTGCGTTGCCGCCGAGATCGCGCGTATGCGGCCCGGCGCGCAGCACGTCCTCGATCGCGGCGACGATCGCATCGTGCGCTTCGCGTTCGCGGCCCGCGCCGTTGCCGAGGAAGTCGAGCATCATTGCCGCCGACCAGATCATCGCGACCGGATTCGCGATGTACTGCCCCGCGATGTCGGGTGCGGAGCCGTGCACGGGTTCGAACAGCGACGGAAACGTGCGGTCGGGGTTCAGGTTCGCCGACGGCGCGATGCCGATCGTGCCCGTACAGGCCGGCCCGAGATCCGACAGGATGTCGCCGAACAGGTTCGATGCGACGACGACGTCGAAGCGGTCCGGCTGCAGCACGAAGCGCGCGCACAGGATGTCGATGTGCTGCTTGTCGACGGCGATCTCGGGATAGCGTTCGGCCATCTCGGCCGCGCGCGCGTCCCACCACGGCATGCTGATCGCGATGCCGTTGCTCTTCGTCGCGACGGTGAGACGCTTCGCGCGCCGCTGCGCGAGCTCGAACGCGAATTTCAGCACGCGCTCGGTGCCGTGACGCGTGAAGATCGACTGCTGCATCACGACTTCGCGATCGGTGCCTTCGAACATCGTGCCGCCGACCGACGAATATTCGCCCTCGGTATTCTCGCGCACGATCATGAAATCGATGTCGCCCGGGCGGCGGCCGGCGAGCGGCGACGGCACGCCGTCGAACAGGCGCGCGGGCCGCAGGTTGATGTACTGGTCGAACTCGCGGCGGAATTTCAGCAGCGAGCCCCACAGCGAAATGTGATCGGGCACCGTCGCGGGCCAGCCGACCGCGCCGAACAGGATCGCGTCCATGCCCGACAGTTGCGCCTTCCAGTCGTCCGGCATCATCGTGCCGTGCTGCGCGTAGTAGTCGCAGCTTGCCCAGTCGATCTGTACGAAGTCGAAGCGGATGCCGAAGCGCGCGGTGACGGCGTCGAGCGCGCGCAGGCCCTCGGGCATCACTTCACGGCCGATGCCGTCGCCGGGGATCACGGCAATTCTGTAGGTCCTGTCGGTCATGCAAAGCTCCTTGGCTGGTTGGCCTGCTGCCGGGGATGCAGTGGCACGTCACGCCATTCTATTTATTTCCATTCGGATTAGAATCGTGCGAAAGGTTAATCGACTTTCCACGAATCGTGAACAAATCACCGAACCTCGACGACCTGCGCGTGTTCAGCCTGGTCGTCCGCCTGACGAGCTTCAGTGCGGCCGCCGAGCAGCTCGCGGTGTCGCCCGCCTATGTCAGCAAGCGCATTGCGCTGCTCGAGGCGCAGCTCGGCACGCGCCTGCTGCACCGGTCGACACGCCGCGTGACGGTCACGGAAGCCGGCGAACGCGTGTTCGCGCGCGCCGAGAAGATTCTCGACGACGTCGATCATCTCGTCGAGGACGTGTCGACGACGCGCACGGTGCCGCGCGGCACGCTGCGCATTTCGAGCAGCTTCGGCTTCGGCCGGCACGTCGTCGCGCCGGCGCTGCTCGACTTCTCGGCACGCTATCCGCAACTGAACGTGCGGCTCGATCTGTTCGACCGGCTCGTCGACGTCGCGGGCGAAGGCTACGACCTCGACGTGCGCATCGGCGACGACATCTCCGATCACCTGATCGCGCGCCGCCTCGCCGCGAACTACCGCGTGCTGTGCGCGTCGCCCGACTATCTCGCACGACGCGGCACGCCGCGTTCGCTCGCGGATCTCGCGTCGCACGACTGTCTCGCGATCAAGGAGCGCGATCACCCGTTCGGCGTCTGGCGGCTGAACGTGCGCGGCGAAACGGCCACGGTGAAGGTTGGCGGCGCACTGTCGACGAACCACGGCGAGGTGGCCGTGCAATGGGCGCTGGCCGGGCGCGGGATCGTGTTGCGCTCGATCTGGGAAGCCGGGCCGCTGATCGAACGCGGCGCGTTGTGCCGCGTGCTGCCGGACGCGATCCAGCCCGCGAACATCTGGGCGGTTTATCCGGAACGCGTCGCGGCGTCGGCGAAAGTGCGCGTGTGCGTGGATTTTCTGGTGGAGACGCTGGCCGGCCTGAATGCCGCAGCGGGTGACGATACGGCCTGAGAACGGCCAAAGGTGAGCTTTTACGGGGAGATGAACCGTGGGTGACCGGCCAGGCGCGCAAAGTCGAAACGTGAGGCGCGCGACGTCGTGCAAATCACCATTGAACTTGCGCGACGACGGCGCCGATCCGTTCGCTTGTCACAGCCGGTTGTCCTTCGCCAGCATCAGCACGCGCGCCCAGCGCTGCGCATCGCGCTTGTCCGTCATCGGCAGCTTCCATTCGCTGCGCACCGCGTCGCGCACGCGCACGACGAGATGCCAGCGGCCGCCGATCGGCGCGGCCTGGCAGCCGTCGAGCTGCGACAGCGTATAACGGCCGTCCGCGCCGTCGTGCGACAGCCACAGCAGCCCTTGCGTCGCGGACAGGCGCAACTCGCCCCACGCGCGATGCACGACGTGCGTCCAGCCTTCTTCCCTGGTGTTCGGTGCGATGTCGCGGCGGCGCTTGATCCACCACGCGACCAGCGCGATCAGGATCGCGGCGGCGAGCACGGCGGCCGCGATCGCGACCGGCTGCCCGAACTGCGCGGCGATGACGTGAAACAGGTGAACCGCGCCCCATCCCATGGCGATGAGCGCGAACAGTGCGATGAAAATCGGCATGTCGAATCGGAGAAGAGGACGGACCGGCGCATGCATCGCGCCGATCCGTCGCACACGGCATCACCGGCGGCGGTGAATGTCGTGCGTCACGAAGCCCGCGTCGTTGTTGGGCAGCGCGAGGCCGTCCTTCACTGCGAGCGTCTTGCGGATGTCGTCGAGACCTGCGGACCAGTGGTCGCGCATCGTCGACAGACCGAACTGATAGTCCTTGTAGTGATGCTCGTACGCCTTCTGCTGATAGATCAGGTGCTGGATGTTGTACTTCTTCCCGCTCGACATCGCGTCGGCCTCGACGCACCACGGGTCGTTCTTGCGCTGCTCTTCCGGCACCTGCTCGAGCACGTGGCGCAGCACGTTGCGGTAGCGCTGTTCGCGCTGCAGCGTATCGGTGACGAAACGCGTGCGGCTCGAATACTGCACGTCTTTCGTGCGTTCGGCGACGTCGGCCATCGTGCGCGGCAGCGGCCCGCGTGCGCTCCACAGATCGACCTGGAACGCGAGCGTGTCGCGGCGCGGTCGTGCGCGGAGCACTTCCATCAGCGGCGTGTTCGACACGACGCCGCCGTCCCAGTAATAC
Source organism: Burkholderia pyrrocinia (assembly GCF_001028665.1). Classification (NCBI taxonomy): domain Bacteria; kingdom Pseudomonadati; phylum Pseudomonadota; class Betaproteobacteria; order Burkholderiales; family Burkholderiaceae; genus Burkholderia; species Burkholderia pyrrocinia. The sequence goes on along the minus strand of NZ_CP011504.1, from coordinate 1,129,592 downwards.
TCGCCGTCGATCTCGACCGGCGGGAACGCGGGCGGCAGTGCACCGGACGCCATGAAATGCTCGGGCGCGAGACGGATGCGCGAGTTGTCGAAGTACACGAAGTTGCCGGTGCCGACGTTGACCGCGCCGACCGATATGCGCGTCTCGCCCGAATTGATCCGGTCGAAGTCGCACAGCTTCAGCAGCGTCGTGCGCAGCGCCGACGTGTCGTACCAGCTGATCTTTTCCGGATGGTCGGACACGCCCGGCAGCGGCGGCGGGAAGCGCGGCGAGAAGAAGCCCTGCTGGCCCTGCATCATCGCGCTTGCAGCCTGCGACGCGGTGAAGAACGTGCGGATCTGGTCGATGCTGTTGAACAGCGCGAATTCGAACGCGGCCGGAATCGCCGGAAAGAACGCCGGCTGGCAGATCGTTTCCCAGAACTCGCGCAGCCGCTCGACGCGATGCTCGGGTGCATTGCCGGCGATCAGCGCGGTGTTGAGCGCGCCGATCGAGATGCCCGCGATCCAGTCGAGCGGAATGCCCGCCTCGTGCAGCCCTTCGAACACGCCGGCCTGATACGCGCCGAGCGCGCCGCCGCCCTGCAGGACGAGCGCGATCGTTTCGTACGGCAGCGACCGCGCAGCAGTCGGCGCGCCGGCTTCGTGCAGGTCCGTCTCATCGACGGCCTGCTTTTCGGTGCGGGCGTGCGGCTTCATTGCATGTACCAGCCGTGACTGACCACGAACGACTGGCCCGTCAGCGCGGCGCTCGGGAACGCCGACAGGAACAGCACCGTCTGCGCGACGTCCTGCACCGTCGTGAACACGCCGTCGACCGTGTTGCCGAGCATCACCTTCTTCACCACCTCCTCTTCGCTGATCCCGAGTTCCTTCGCCTGCTCCGGAATCTGCTTGTCGACCAGCGGCGTGCGCACGAAGCCCGGACACACGACGTGCGAACGCACGTTGTGCTTCGCGCCTTCCTTCGCGAGCACCCGTGCGAGGCCGAGCAGGCCGTGCTTGGCCGTCACGTACGCCGACTTCAGCGGCGATGCTTCGTGCGAGTGCACCGAACCCATGTAGATCACGACGCCGCCGCGATCGTCCTTGTACATGTGCTTGAGCGCGGCCTTCGTCGTCAGGAATGCGCCGTCGACGTGGATCGCCTGCATCTTCTTCCAGTCGGAGAACGCGTAGTTCTCGATCGGGTTGACGATCTGGATGCCCGCGTTCGACACGAGGATGTCGACCGAGCCGAACGTTTCGGCAACCTTGTCGATGCCGCTGTTCACGGCTTCCTCGTTCGTCACGTCCATCGCGACGCCGATCGCCTTGCCGCCTGCCTTGTTGATCTCGTCGGCGACCGCATTTGCGCCGTCCTGGTTCAGGTCGGCGATCGCGACGGCCGCGCCCGCTTTCGCGAGCTCCAGTGCGATTTCCTTGCCGATGCCGCTCGCGGCGCCCGTGACGACTGCGGTCTTGCCATTCAGGTTGCTCATTTCGAATTCCCGTGGTGAAAGGTTTGACAGGGAGAAAGGACTGCGGACGTGTTACTGAGCCAGGTAATCGTAGACGACTTCGCCGAGACCGAGCGTCAAATCTGCGACGAGGTGCCGGGCTTCGACGATCTCGAGCACGGGCAGGTCGGCGACCGGCGCGAGCGCGTGCGGCGCCAGCTCGAGCGATGCGGGGCCTGTCCACGCGCCCTTCATCTTGATGTCCTGCAGGTAGTAGCGCACGAGTTCGCACACACGCGCGGTGCCGTCGACGTGCGGAATGATCTTCAGCAGGAAATTGGGGCCGGCGAGACGCCTGGTCTGCTCGGCGATGTCGAGCTCCTTGTGCTTGTAGCCCATCGTGCCGGTCGCGACGCGCACCTTGCCGTAGTCGAGCGTGCCGAGGAGGTGATCGGTGTTCACGTGAAGGGTGGGCGACGCGAGCTTCTTCGGGAAGCCCCACAGCTCGCGGCCGCCGGCGATCGGCGGGTGATCGTCGAGATACATCGCGAGCGTGTAGCCGCCCGGCTGGCCGTTGTATTCGACGGGAATCACCTGGCCGCTTTCGGTGTAGTCGCCGAAGCCGGTCGAATCGGCCATGCGGATGAATTCGTAATGCACGAGCGGCTCGGTGACCTGCAGCGGCTCGGGGACAATTTCGCGGAGACGATCCGGATCGGTGCGATACGTGATGATCAGAAACTCACGGTCGACGAAACGGTACGGGCCCATCGGGAAGGCGGGGCTGGTCAACGGCATCGCAAACGCTTTCGATCGGACATCGCTGGGTTTCATGCGGACTCCTTGTTGTTGATCGCTTCGTGGATGAGTGCTCGTAATCGTATGCCTGTGCGTTGCCGTTGTGCGATGCCGCATCTGGAATTAATTGTTGCCGATTTCGAGAGATTTACGGCGTAAATATTGAGACGAATGACGCAAACGGCCTGGATGGCGCCCGGCGCCCCGATGTTCGCACGCGTCGATGACGCCACGATGTGAAACAGGTGAGCCTTTACGGGATGCCAGGTGAGCCTTTCCGGGAAGCGGTCGCGCTGGAATATGACAATTTCGTGAACTTGTGTTGCACTGCAGGTTCTAAGTGCGTTCGCCGCGGCGGTCGCGCCCTGTCCCGCAGGTCTGCCGCATTAAGCATCGCTTAAGCGGGCGCGCCCTAGCATCGTTCCTGTCCGACCGGGTAACCGGTCGAATCTTTACGTCCCACGCAACCGGATTCATGCAGAACCTCAATCTCGCCCTCTTTTCCGCCATCAACGCCGGGCATGCGCCGCAGCCGGGCGTGGCCCGCCTTGCCGTCTTCGCCGCCGACTGGCTCGTCTATGCGCTGCCCGCGATGCTGCTGCTGACCTGGATCTTCGGCGCCCGCCCGACGCGGCGCCAGGCGATCGAAGCCGGCGTCGGCGTATTCGTGGCGCTCGCGCTCGCGCAGGTGCTCGGACACTTCTGGTTCTCGCCGCGCCCGTTCATGGCCGGCGTCGGCACGCAACTGATTCCGCACGTGCCGGACAGTTCGTTTCCGAGCGATCACATGACGTTCGCATGGAGCATGGCGGTCGGCCTGATGGTCGGCGGCACGACCCGGCTCACCGGGTTCGTGATGGCCGCGATGGCCGCGGCGATTGCGTGGGGGCGCGTCTATGCGGGCGTGCACTGGCCGTTCGACATGGCGGGCGGCGTGCTGGTCGGTACGGCCGGCGCACTGGCCGCGCACCTGTACGGGCAACGCGTGACTGCGCTGCTCGAACGATTCGGCGATTCGGTGCACGCGGTCGTGATGGGGCGTCGGCACGCGCCGTAAGCGGAAGGAAGCCGGGCAGGACGCCGTCAGCCGGGCGAACCGGGCGCGCGGGCCGGTTCGGCCGATGTGGACGGGCCGCCGCCCGCATCGTGCAGTTCGGGCGTATCGGCCGGGTGCTGCGCGGCGTCGCGCTCAAGGGCGCTTTCCTTCAGGATCGCGCACATCGCGACGAACAGCGCGAGTACGACCGCGGCGAGGCCGCAATAGCCGGCGATCTTCAGGTTGCGAAGGAAAGGCGAAGCGTGGCTTTCTTTTGTCATGACCGGGCGCTCCTGGGCGGGCTGCGGCGGCTGTCGCGTGATAGCGGCGTCGCAGACATACATATATACCAGCCGCGATGCCGATGCCAAGCCCGTCGGTGCGCAGGCGCCACGGTCGCATCCCCCGCCTTCTGCCGGCCGGGTGCCCGTAAGCCGGGTATCAGTCAGCCGGATGCCCGTCGCCGGGTGCCCGTATGCCGGATGCCCGTCGCATCAATCTTCCAGCGTTTCGTGCACGGCCGCCGTGCCGCGCTTCCAGTAGGCCGCCGCGCGGATGCGCGACTTGTCGACGCCGCGCTCGCCGGTCAGGTGCTGACGCACTGCGCGCATCGACAGCGCTTCGCCGGCCGCCCACACGTAGCCGTCGCCGGACGGCGGCAGCGGCAGGTCGCGAACCGCATTCAGCAGCACGTCGCCGTGCGCCGCGTCGGCTTCGGCGCGGAAGCGCCAGATTTCATGCACGTCGGCACGCGTATCGAACGAAATCTGCGCGGTGCGATCCGCGACTTCCAGCACGACCGCCGCGCGCGCACCGGCGGGCAGTTCCTCGAGACGCCGTGCGACAGCCGGCAGTGCCGTATCGTCGCCGATCAGCAAATGCCAGTCGAAACCGGTCGGGATGACGAACGAACCGCGCGGCCCGCCGATACCCAGCCATTGGCCGACACGTGCCTGCGCAGCCCACTGCGATGCGGGGCCCGGATGGTTCAGCGCGAATTCCAGATCCAGTTCGCATGCGGCGCGGTCGAAGCGGCGCGGCGTGAAGTCGCGCGCGACCGGCTTCGGCTCGCCTTCGGGAAACTCGGGGCCGTTCGCGCCGAGCGTCGGCATCGCGGGCCGTTCGGCGCCGGGCGGCGGGAAAAACACCTTCACGTGATCGTCGAACGATGCGGATTCGAAATCCGCGAGATCGGGGCCGCCGAGCGTGACGCGCAGCAGATGCGGCGTCACGGCGTGCACGCGCAGGACCTGCAGCAGGCGGAACTTGAGGGTATGGCGCACGCGGGTGACGGTGCGCTCGGATGTGTTCTGCATCGATCCGTACTCCTTGGTTTTTGACGGGGCGGCGCGGGTTACGCGCCGGTGCCGCCTTCGATTTCGGCCGTCGCGCGGCGCATGATGGCCGCGATACGGCGCTGTTCGTCGGGGCCGGCTGCGCTCTTGTGCAGCAGCGCCCGCTTGAGCGCGACGCGCGCCTCGACGAACTCCGGCAGCCAGCCGGCCTGCGATTCGTCCTGCGCGTCGTTGCCCGCCGATTCCCCGGCGAACGCACGGCGCATGAATTCCATCTTGCGGGCGAGGTGCGTGAGGCGCGCGAACAGCGTGTCGACGCGTTCGCGCTGCGCGTCGAGATGTGCGCGGCCGGCGTCGGTCAGCGCGTAGCGCTTGCGATTGCCTTCCGCCTGCGACGCGACGAAGCCGACTTCTTCGAGATACGTGAGCGCCGGATACACCATGCCCGGGCTCGGGCTGTAGAAACCGTTCGAACGCGTGTCGAGCGCCTTGATCAGCTCGTAGCCGTGGCTCGGTTGCTCGGCAACCAGCGCGAGCAGCAGCAACTGGAGATCGTCGGAGCTGAACTGGCGGCCGCGCGGCATGCCGTCGTCGCCGAAATCGCCAAAGCCGCCGCGCCCGCCACGGCCGCCGAACGGGCCGCCACCGAAAGGATCGTGGCCGCGACGGTGGCGGCCGATCGCGTACCAGAGACCTGCGAACCAGTCAGGGCGGGCATGCGCGCCATGACCGTCGCATCGGGCATGGCCGCGGGAGGGGTTGTGTCGCATGATCATGTCCTATATGTCGTAAAACATATCTAAAGATATATATCGAAAGATATGTCGTCAAGGGGGTTTATTTGGGGTGCGATGGGCGGGGAATGTCTTGTAGGTTGGCAAAAAAGGGCCTTTTTTGCAGTATTTGAACAAGACTATCTATTTGTTCTAATCGATAGTAATGAAGCTGCAACGCAGGCTGGACTGCCGTGGATATTCGGACGCGAGCCACCGGCACCGCGGTACTTGGCTAACTACCCGGGGAGGTTTTCGAAACTGCCCTTTACACAAATTTGCGCATCGTCACCGAAAGCTCCTGGGCCTGGAAAAAACCCGGTGCCATGGGGTCGAGGCGAATCCCCCCCTCCCGACCCTCGAGCCAATATCCGGCAATGACGCGCTGTAGCTGCATTCCGTTTCGAAGTATCGAAACAGCGTGTTGCGTCGTTATCGCTCGGCCGGCGACAACGTGACTATCCGATGATGCGTCACCTGTTTGCGACTCTGCTCCACCCGATTCATACCGATGATTCCCCTCGTGGAAAAAGAACATTTCCGGCTGATCGATGGGGGCAAATTCGACGCTGGAATCATCACTGTCGATTCGTTTTGGATCGGATACGTTCCCTGCAGGTTGATATCCGGCAACAGCGACGTGGCACAGCCTTGCCAACGTCGACAATTGAGGGGCGTCGATTTTGCCGGACAGGTAAGGAAGCAGCGCCGGCAATCCGGAAAAAGCGGTACAGACAAGCGCCTCGCGGCGCCACCCCTGATTCTCCAATCGTTCGATCCATGCGGGAACATCGGACGGGGGCAAGGCGGTCATGGCACGATAAAAGAGTTCGGGGCATTCCAGATCCGCCCACTGAGCGCCCCAAAGCCGATCGAGCGCTGCGGCATCATCGAGCCGAAGCAGCGCCATCAACGCTGCGCACCTTACCGCTTGGTCCTGATGTTCCAGCAGGATCGTCATATCGGCCGCAAAACGCTGTAATCCGAACTTGCGTACCGTATTGGCAATCGCCGTCAAAACTTCTGGTGTCGAATTCCTTGGGGTGGACGCAATGACATCATCAGCCTCCCCGGGCGTTGCTGCCGCGGTCAGCCTCCATATGACGTCGAGACCGTTATCGTTCCGGGCGAGGCTAAACTCACCGATCCGATGCCAGGCAGGCGCGATCCATCTTGCAATTTTTTCCATCAATGGATAACGCGGCACCCGATCGTCCAACCATGCCCGATATTCCTCGAGTCGTTGTTGATCGCCGCCCGCGAACGCAACGATGCCTGCCGCAAACAACACACCAGGTTTGGCCCCTTGAACGTCGATGTAATTCCTTATGCATCGCCACGCCATCGCTTCGCGTAACGTCAAACCTCTCAAGTGGCCGAGCAGGCGCCTGTCCATTCGGACGAAATCACCGAGCGTAAAATCCGACAGAAGCAAGGCCCGCTCGCGGACCCGGTCCAGATGCGCGATTTCCTCAAGGTGCTCCGTGCAGAAACGTTCGGAAAACAGTTCGTTGTTATCGGACATGGCATCAGGACACTGTCAGTCCGCGGATTCGCCGACCATCACGATGCATTCTCGACAGATAGCCAACGAGCGCGTCGAAGCATGCCAGATCGACTCTGAAGACGTAGTCGAAACTCGAAGCAATGGTATGCGAGTCGTACTGATAGGGGCCGCTCGCGAACGTTCCGGCATTGGCCGGATCGATGCCGGGTGGAGCAAAGCCGCTCCGGGCGACAACGTTCGCCCAAGTCTCGATCTCGGTACAGATCGGGGCTGCGACATCTTTGGTGAGGGGCTGGTCGAATTCAATGTGCACTTCGCACCCGCGAATCGAGTCACGCTCGTCGAGTTGCCGTGCGAACGTAAATGGCGCTTCGACCAGAGGTTGCGGCCATGCCCCTTGATCCACAACAAGCGCCCGCTCTACCAAACCGACGTCAAATTCTTCGACTTGCACGATGCTGGATCGAATGCCCATGGCCGCGAGAAGATTGGTCGCGATACGCAACTGCCAGTCAGGCATGTGCTCCGTGGCAAGGCACCAACGTTGCGTTTCGCTCGCCGGATCCCACGTCGACGACATAACCTCCACGGATGCGTGACGATTCTCGCCGGAGTCGCTCACATAAAAGCCGAGATCGATGTACCGGGCAAATAGCGGCATCGGATCGGACATGACCAGATCGGAGGTCTCAAGCGAGGTACCCTCCGCATTCTTCTCGAGATAGGCGACGCCCATGCCTTGCCCCGTGATGTCGACTCGCATCACTCACACCTCGTCAGTTATCCGATCGATCGAAGGCATCGAGCCATTCCTGCACCCCGTGCTGTCGAAACTCCCACGGCAGCAGGCCGCCATCCACCGTATCGAGCCTGACCGGCCGCACCAGTTTTGCCACGGGACCATATGCAATCACGTAGTCGTCGCGCGAGGCATCCCCAAGCTGCGGCTCCGGCGCGGCCTGCAAGCAGACACCATGTTCGAGCTGGCGCAGACGCACCGATGTTCCGGCAATGCGCTCCTCGATCCCCGAAAGGCCGCCGATCCAGTCGACCTGATTCTCGCTCAGGAAGGTCAACCAGTTCGCCCGCTTCAGATAGGGGCGCGCCATAGCCGCCTGATGCCGCTCCGTGAACTCGGGGTCACGCTGCCGCAACTTGTTGCCCACACCGACCATGACGCTCACGACATCAAACCCCGGGTATCGCTGCATCAGCGCAGCTACCCGGTTGCGGGTCTCCGAATCGAGATCGGGTGACGGAAAATTGATGGGAAAGTTGAGACCAAACCCGCAGGACCCCGAAATGAAGCGTCTGTTCGCAACGATATCGAACTCGCACAACCAGTCCGCGACACGATTGCCGGTCACCAGCGGATGGTCGAGCGGCAACGTCAGATTGAGCATGGTGTGCATCGGGAGCGATCGCCGCTCGGTCGCACGCCATTGCTTCAGTTCGGCGGGTGCCGGCTCGACATAGGGACGATGGGCGAAGTCGATCCTCAGGCTGCTGGCCGTCGCCCCCACGTCGGCACCGTTTTCCATCAGGCAATAGAATTTTTTCGGAAACGGGACCGGGTTTTCGCACCAGGTCGCAACGAGGCTTTCCGAGCGCTTGTTGATGGGTTTCCAGCGTCCGTCACCGGTGTTGTAGTGCGTCAGACGATCGCCCAGTGCTTCACGCGCACGCCTGTAGAAATCGAGGATTTCAGGACCTTCGTCAAATTCCATCGCCCACTCGAACAACAGGCACGGACTGATCAAAGCGACATCGGCCTTTTCGAAGCCGAGATTCGTTGCGTCTTGCATCATGCTCCTCACGGAATGACGAATTCGGGCACCATCCCGCCAGCCCCGGCCCCACCCAGGCCGAAAGATGGCAACCCACCGGGATATTCCAGAAGCGGCATGCCATACATCCCCATGCCCGGAACGGGAACCTGCTTCAAGACCTCTTCCTGCTGGACTTTGGTCCCCTTTCCGCACCCGCATTTCTCAGGGTCCAGACTCGGATCCTCATTGGAGTACGGATTACGTCCGCCGTTCTCCTGCTCGTTGATCGTGTTGTAGTCCTGACGCTGCAAATTGCCATTACCCGCACCGGGGTTCGTCCGCCAGGTATCCACGGTTCCATCGGATCGCGTGAACTTCAGATCGAGTACGCTCGTTTTCCCTCCGTTAGTCACCGTGAGGTCCGGAAAGCGCATTTGTTCGGTCGACCCTTTGAGAAAACTGTTGAGCAAGTGCTGCCAGCTGGAATAGTTGCTGTTCCAGCTGCCGTCGGAACGTTGCCCCCAAGGCTTCTGGGACTCGATATCCAAGTCCTTGTTGCCGGTTGCGTCCTTGTATTTGTCCCATGCTTCCTGGAAGCATTTCTCTTTCGCCGACATCTTGGGCATATCGAATCTCCGAGCGTCAAGCCGTTATCCCGCCCATTGGCACGTTCTTGATCTTGACGAAATCACCACCATCGTTCCCCGCATCGCACCAGCAAAAAATGCGGCAAAGAATTCCACCCTGATCGAGCAGATTTGACTGCACCTCGGCAGGAGTATTGGTATTCGGGTTGTTGCCATTCATCATCATGGGATCGGAGAGCCGCGCGACATTGCGCCCCTCGATCTTGACGTCGTAGCTGTAGTTCGTAAATTTTGCCCATCCGCGGTTGACCCCCGACACCACGCCGCCCCCCACACCTGGCTCGTCGCCATAGCTGGGCTTGAACTCCGACTCTTTCAGCGCTGCGGGAACCCCATTCGTACGAACGGTCTTCGATCCATTGACGAGATCGCGCGAAAACGCAACATTCGTATAAGGCACAACGCCGGCGCCCGGTGTCTTGCAGAAGTCGGGTGCTGCGCAGGTCGCCACCCCTCCGCTTTTCGAATGAACATTGGTCAGCTTGTTGACGATTACTGTAGATGCCATGACGCCCCCTCTCCATCAGAACCAATACGTTCAAGCAGGCAGGCTGCGCGTGACAGCCTGGTGTCGGACGCGGCAAAAATCAGCGAATGTCGCCGCGGCGTCACGATATCCATTAATTCGTCGTGCGCCAACATGCACAGCATTGCCGCAGATGCCGCGCCGGTGTCTCCCCAGATGTCCGCCGGGTGGCTGATATCGAGCGGGTGCGCGAATTGGCGGCCGTTGCGCAAAAACGCGAAATCCCACTCCGCACTGCGCCAGGTCTCGCCGGTCAGATCGCCATAGCAATTGTCCACCCGGACGCCTGTAGACAAACACTGCGAGATTGCAGCTGTCAGGCCATCGCCACGCGAGGCATGATCGGCATACCACGGCATGGTTTCCGCAGCGAAACCAACGGCGCGCAACACGACGCGTGGCGTGTTCTCCGCCGACGCTCGCCCCGCGTCTGCCCGCAGAAGGGCAAAAACCGCACCCTCGCCAGGAACCATGCCGAACGGATTGTCCTGGTGCTTGAGTCGATCGGTATCGTCGAGCCAATGCAGATAATCCATATCGAGCGGTGAATCCACACCGCCGACGATACAAAAATCCGCCTCTCCGGCCGTCAGGATGTCGAATGATTTGGCCAGGCCCGCGATAAACCCCGTATGGCCGCTGCAAAAAAAACGACTCCCGCTACGGGAAAATTGCGGCATCGACTTGCAGATTTCCCCGGCGACAGAAGCGATATCTGCGTGCGACAGCCCAGGACGCTCCGGGGGGAGTGAAAGCAGAACCGGAATGCCCCGTGCCGACATCCCGCCGGCTGCGCTCAGGATATGAGCGTGACGAGACAACAAATCGGACAGTGCGCGATGAGCCAGTTCCGTCATTCGCGAAGCACAGGCCATGTTGTCATCCAGACACTCCTGCTTCGCCAGTGCAATGGCGCCACCCCTGCGGGCATACGGGTAGCGTTTGTGTCGCGCGATGCGTGACACGCTCGAAAGTACGGCGTTGCAGGATTCGGCGGCGGACAAGCCCACCGACGTGCACGCACCGAATCCGCTCACCATGATCGGGCTGTCAAACACCATAAAATCTCCCGGTGTGCAGATCCTTCCTGGTATCGACATACGTGGCCTGCACACGACGAGCATCGCGCCCGCATGGCAGGACACTGCGCCAAACCATCACCACCCGGCTGTCGTCCGGCTCGATGATGACGCGGTCCAGTTGCGTGCGTTGCCGAACCGTGCGGCCCTCCATCGTCGTCAACAAATTGAAGTGCACGCGAGGCAGCCGAAATGCGATCTTTGTCGACGGCGTAAGGTTGGCGAGCACAACACGTTCGCCGCCGCGCAGCGGAACGTTTGTCGCCATGCCCGGAGAGGCCGCGTTGAAGAACGCTACGTCGAAATCGTCTGGAACCAGCGGCGCGCGCGTCGTGATCCACTGCTCGTCGGTCGTGCCACCGAGGCGCGCACGTGCCGGCCACGCTGGCGGAATCGCGTTCATACCGGCCGGCGCGGGTCGATCTTTCCACGATTTGATCAGGCAGCGCGGATCCTCGATATGGGGCAGCTTGCCATCGCGTGCATCGTCTCGGTCCACAAAGAATCCCATGCCCACCGGATTGTCCGAAAACCATTCCTCTTGCCGCGGACTCATTCCACCGTAGGCAAATTCGTAACGTAACGGCCAACGTGAAAACAGTTCCGGCTCGGTCATATGCAGCCCGAAGAATCCAGCCTCCCAGTGACGCGCACCGAATACCTTGAGTACTCGATGCATCGGTCCGACCGAGACGCCGACGTCAAGCTCACGCAAGGGTTCACCCTCGGGCGCGCATGCGGAACCGTTGACCATGATGGCCGTACCCGGATGCGCGAACACGATTTCGGCATCTCGTCTCAAAGTCGAGTGCCCCTGTTCCCCGAAATACTCCGGATGCGTTTTCACCGGCTCCTGCTGCTTTGACAGCGACAGCGTGCCGTCAGGGTGCAGATCGTAAGTTGCCTTGACAACCACGACCCAAAGGTGCCCCCCTTGTCGGTCGAACTGCACGGCCCGTTCCGCAGCAAACGGCGTCACATTTTGCAATTGCAACATGTCGAGTTCAGTTCAGCTCGACAACGGCTCCGCGCAACCGGAGCGTACCGTCAGCATAGGTCGCAACATTCGTCCCGCGAACAATGACGCGCCCGTCCTTGTTCAATGTGAGACTTGCCTGCCCGCACTTCAGCGTCATCGCTTCGATGGCTTCGAGGCACACATGCGATGCTTCCGTAGCGGTGGCGGTGTCCGTGGCGGGTATGACGGCATGAACGCCGGCCTCGGATTCGGCCTGATTTCTCACGCCATGCCGCCGCAGGAGGCCCATGAGAATAGGTTGGCCCGGGTCGCCCTGCACGAACGCCAGTACTACTTCGCGCCCGACATCGACGGCAGCGACACTCGCGGCGCAAATCGCGACAAGCGGAGTTCGGTATGGGTTGTCAGCGTAGTCGATCCAAACGCCACGATTCGACTCGACCTTGACTATGGTTCCGAGAACCAGTTCCGCCGTTCGTTGAACCGGCTGCGCAACGCTGAATGCGGCAATCTGCTCTGCGACTCCCATCGAGGCCCCCTATGAATTGATATCCACGTTATTTCCGCTGATTTTCACCGGACCCGAGCCATCGATGGACAGCGTAGCCCCGCTGATCGCGATGTTCCCGTTGCTCTCAAGGATGATGCGCGCCTTGCCGACCTTGATCTCGAGCCGATCGCCGGCGCTGATCGACCAGGTCTTGCCGACGACCGTATTTTTTGACAGACCGATTTCTTCCGCCTGAGCGAGACCTACCGCCGTGTTCATCGCGCCGGCAACCGTCACGGTATAGCCGGCACCGATTGTCAACGCCTTGGCAAGCCCGATCGTCTCGGCCGAGGCAAGCGCAATCAGGAGGTTTTGCCAGCCCTCGATCGTCTCGTTCCGATTACCCCCAACCGTCAGCGTCTCGTTGCTGCCGACGCGTTCAGTACGATCCACGCCGATCGTGACGGTCTCGTTGTTGTCAACCGTCTCGGTTCGGTCATGGCCGACATGCACGGTCTCGTCGTGGTCGATGTTCTTCTTGCGATCGTTGCCGACCCAGTGCGACTCATCATGCTCGACCTCGAGGCGCTGATCCTTCTCGGCGTGCAACCAGACCTCCTCCGAGCCCTTTTTGTCCTCGAAGCGAATGGCATTGGCCGTGTTGACGTTCCCGGTCTTGGTCGAGCGGGTCAGAATTCCGCTCTGCGTCGCATTCGTGGGCAATCCCCACGGCGGCATGTTCCCCGAGTTGTAGACGCTCGAGATAATCAGGGGTCTATCCGGATTACCGTCGAGGAAAATGACGACCACCTCGTCACCTATCCGCGGAATCTGGATCATCCCGAATCCGCGACCGGCCCATGGCTGCCCGACGCGCACCCAACATGAACTGCCCTGATCGCGCTTGCCCAGCCGATCCCAATGGAACTGCACCTTCACGCGGCCGAGGTTGTCCGTGTAAATTTCCTCGCCTTCCGGCCCTACAACGACAGCAGTTTGAGGACCGATGATCGACGGTCGCTCGATCGTGAAAGCCGGGCGATACGGGATCTTCTTGCGGATGCAGGTGAAACTGCACTGGTAGTTCGCCGCACCTTCGCCGGCCTGATAGTTGTTCGTGCCGCTGTGGGAGACCGTCGTCAGCAGAAACTGACGGTCCTCGGCTTTGGCGTTGCTGTGGTCGTAGTGATCGTCGAGCTCGAAATACTGGCACGGCGACAACCGCCGGCTCGTGCTGGTCCCGACGAAAATCTTGCTGTGTGCGGCGAGCGCCTGCGTCCTGAAACGCGTCAACGCTTCGCCGCGATCGCTGTCGGCAAAGCCGTGCTCGCCCAGGTAGTCGTAGACTTCGTACGATGGCACTTCGCCCTGGTTGACTTCGGTTCCGCCCGACACGAATCGCCGTGCGTGTGGCGCCTTGTAGTCGAACGTCTTCAATCCGACGCTACTGGACTCCAGTTGCCGGCTCGCCTGGAACGACGTGACGACAGCCAGGTTGTCGAGTGCTTCGCCTTTGGTGTACTGCAGCACCGGGCTGCGGCCGCTGATCGGCTTCGCGGCAATCGAGTTGTCCGAGATGATCAGCTTGTGGCTGTCGTTCGCGTGCTCGAAGAAGAAGAACAGGCCGTCTTCCTGCATGAGGCGCTCGACGAATTCCAGGTCGGTTTCCCGGTACTGCGTGCAGTAGCTGCGATTCTTCGTCGCCCTCGACAACCGAAACTCGAACGATGCAATTTTTCCGTATTCCTGAAAGATTTTCGAAAGAATTGCCTCGGTATTCTCTTCCTGAAAAATTCGGATGTCGCGACTGCGCGAGAGCATCCAGAGCCATGGCACGAGCGTCGCGCCATAGACAGTGAAGCTGCCGTCGTGGTCGAGGTGTGTGAAGTTGGCCACGTAGCCGTGGAAGTACCGTTCTTCGGAACTTGCCAGCGCATCGGTCAGCTGTAACGTAATCGTCACAGGTTGACCGATCAGCTTTTTCAGTTCGATATTCGAGTCTTGAGAGGCGAGCCGAACATGGAACTCAAAATTCCGGGATAAGCCCTCGGTACCGTGAAAATCGACGAGCACCAAGTCGGACCGGCCCTTCATGGGCGTCTGGATGGTGAACAGCCGGTTGCTCTGTAGCCCAAAGAAACTTGGAATATCTGACAGTTGCATGGCGCCCTCGGAACCCCGCATCGGAACGGCAGGATATTATTCGTCAGTGAATTTTAAACTGCGTTCCGTCGTAAAGATCAAGTTTCGCGATTCTTGTACCTTGAATATGGGGACGGAGTTGTAGGGGAGGTGAATGGATAACCTGCTGCCCCACTACGAATACGAGGTCGGCCTGCTGTTACGCGGCGTCACGGAATTTGCCCGACGCTATCCGAAGATCGGCGCGCGACTCGGGGTTGCAAACGGGCAAGGCGATCTGCATGTCGACCGGATGATCCAGACGTTTGCACTGCTTGCCGCGCGTGTTGACGCGAAGCTTGAGGACACCTATCCAGAATTTACCGATTCGTTGCTCGAAGTACTGTACCCGCAATACCTGCGGACCGTGCCTTCGTGTGCTATCGCGCAATTCGACCCGACCGATCTATTCGGTCAACTGACGACGCCGTTCACGATGCCCCGTGGCACGTTGCTCGATGCCAATGCGGCACCGTGCCGGTTTCAGACGATTTACGACGTCGCGTTGTCGCCATTGCGAATTCACTCGGTACGCTACGCGCCGGCCACATTGGTTCCCGCCGTCGTCAGATTGCCTGCAAATGTCACCGGCATACTCTCCGTCGGGTTCGCCAGCACGACGCCGACCGAGACCTTCGATGACGCGATCCCGTCCGGTGCGGTTCGCATTTACCTGTCCGGCGATCGGCCGCGTGTCGCCGCGCTCGTCGATGCGCTGCTGCTGCGTGCGGGCGCCGCGTTTGTCGAGGTCGATCAGAGTGGCCGGTGGACGGCACTATCCAAAATCCCGATTGAATCGGTGGGCTTCGGCGAGAATGAACGGCTGTTGCCGAAGGAATCGACCGACACGTCGGACGCGTACCAAGCCCTGATCGAGTCTTTCGCGTTCCCCGAGAAATTCGACTTCGTTGACATCGATCTGGGACGAATGCGGCGCGCTGCGCACGCGACGGCGGCAAAGCGACTGACGTTGCACCTCGCAATCCTGGACACACCGGCGGAATCGGCCAGCGCACAGGTATTGACCGACCTCGATGCTGCATCCTTCCGGCTGTTCTGCACACCGGTGGTCAATCTGTTCAGGCGAGATGCGACGCCGATCCAGTTGACGAGCGCCGATAGCGCGTACCCGGTCACGCCGGAGCCGCTGGAAACCGGTTCCCCGCTCGACGTGTATTCGGTCGATGCCGTTCATCTGGGCGATCGGATGCAGTCTGAACAGGAAAAAAGCGCGCCATCGACCAGGAACCCGGCACGAACGAACGTGCTGCCCTATCGCGCGTTCAGCCATGCCCGCTCCGTCGATCCCGCGGTCGCCTACTGGACCGCGTTTCGCGATCCGTACGCAGCGGCCGGAACCGCGCGAGCGCCGCTCCTGCTATCGCTCGTCGGACTGGAAGGTAATGCCGCCCAACTGAAGCATCCGCAAGTCGACGTCGATGTCACGGCCACCAACGGCGACCTGCCTTCGCGGTTGCCGATCGGCGCGCGGGACAGCGACCTGCTTCACGAGGGCGCGGCGCTGGCGTGCCCGATTCGGTTGCTCACGCGCCCGACCTTGCCGAGTACTCTGCCGCGCGGGCACGATACCTTGTGGCGAGTCTTGGCCGGCATGTCCTTGCACCCGTTCGACCTGACCCGAACGGGCTTGAAGGCGTTCAAGGACTTTTTGAGATTGCACGCGCCGCGTGCGAGCATCGTCGCGCAACGGAGCATTGACGCGATCGCCGGCCTCGACCACCAACCCGCTATCCGGTGGATGTCACTCGACAGCCAGTTTCCGTCGTTTGTGCGCGGTGTCGAAATTGTCGTATCTCTTGATGAAACAGCGTTGCGCGACGTCACGTTGCACCTGTTCGCGCGTATGCTCGACCGGCTGTTCGCACCGTACGCTCCGGCGAACAGTTTCGTAGAACTGGTTATTTCCTCGTCGCAGACGGGTCGGGAACTGCAACGCTGTCCCGCGCGGACCGGAACGCGGCCGTTGATCTAGTCAATGCAGATAGCCGACCAATATGCCGGCGCCAGCGCCTGCCTGCAAGCCAACGGTCGTGCCGCCCATCAGCAGAACCGCAGGGGCATGCGCAATCGCGATATCCGCGAGCCAGGTCATCGCGGGATTCGACAACCCCAGGGCGAGCTGCGCTGAATTGATTCCAAGAATCATCGCCGACCCTGCCTTGCCGTATCCGATACCTACGCCGCCGTCGAGGTACACCGTGGCGCCCTGCAAATCGGACTTGGCGAGTTCAGTACCACTGAACGCTGGCGCCATGTACACGAGCCCTGCACTGTCGAAGGACTTGAGAGAGCCCGCTCCCCCGACCTCGTGCCCGGCGATCTTCGGTATCTTGATCTCCGGCAAGGAAAACCGCGGGAGCTTGATCTTCGGGAGACGAAGACCGAAACCGATGCCGACTCCTGCACCGCCGTAGTAAAAATCGGTTTCATGTCCGCCGGGGTCGGCGAGAACGATTGTGCCTCCCGAAGCGACGACGAATTCGATGCTGATGCCCCCCGTCGCGCCGGTCTTATAGCTCCAGTTGCTTGGTCTCAGAATTGACACGGCCGATCCTCTCAGATGCTGTTATTTTCTGGGCGGAAAATTCATCACCGCAAAGAAGATGAATCCGGCGCCGAAAATTGCCGCCATCAACGTCCAGTTCCACACGGCGCCAAACCGGTCGATCGTGGCAGTGCGTGCGGGCGCCTCCGGTTGATACAAAACAGTGACCTTATCGCCGACCTTGGTGCCGTAGATCATCCCGCCTTGCGGATAAGATACGCGTTCGCCGGTTTTCGTCACGAACTCGATCTGCGGGTGGCTTCCACCGGCATTGAGGCTCACGACTTCGCCGGGGACGGCGATCGCAGTGTGCAGAAAATCGCGGGTAGACCATCCGATGACAGCCGCGATAACGAGAAAAACGACCCCGATCGCAATGCCTGCTATAGCCTTGAACATGAGCCCTCTCGATTTCTTTCTATGGCACGCAAGGTTCGAACGTCTGCCTGCCCGCGGTGATTCTAGCGCATTGCCCGTCACCGATTGCTGGTGAGCCGGTCAGATAAATAGCGGTGCCAGATTGCGCTTGGCCGGTCCGTCGCAACCCTGCGTCGGTACTCATTTCCAGGCAATTTCCTGTCGTCGCTTTCGGTGCGCACGCTGCCGACATGTAATTGCTGCCTGGCGAACTGCTGTCGCCGACGTCGACGCAACAGGCGCTGCGCGGCGCGTTCAATAAGGCGCCGCCGTGCCGACCCTTATTCGCTTGCCGATCACACTGCGAGAAATTCGCCGTGACGCAAAGGCATGTCGGAATAAATGAAGGAACGCTGATTTACAAAACGCCGGCGACCATCATTTAAATTACCGAAATGATTTAATTTATTATCGGTTCATCAAACAAAATGTCCGCGCCGGCAAAGGTGCTTGAATCCGTCACGTCATTCAATGTGATCTCACCCAGGAAATGCACATCGGTCATGGCCCGCAAGCCGATGAAGATTTTCGACCCTTTATTTGCACCCCGAAAATCCGTAGAAAATGTAAAGCATTGCAATATAAAACCCGGGATTGAGTATTCCGGTTGCGGTGCATGATTTTATTTGGCAGGATTTTCAACAAGTTGCTCGATTTTAAAACAACAAAACGGTCGATAATTCAATCGATCGAAATAACACGTGCCGGATGAGCAACGATTCGAAAGGAAGCTGACGAGAAAACAGGTAACGAGGCGGCGAACAGTCGGCATTGTTCGCGATCATCGAATCAATCGCTCGCCCGGCAGCGCCGATGCGTCACTCGAGCGATCCGGGCGAATCCGACGCGGAGCGGCCATGGCGATACTGAAGAACGATTCCTCCGGAGAAGCATGCCTGCTCCGCGCGTATCACGTGTTCGGCCGCGACGCCGCGCGCTGCGACACGGTCATCCGGGATGCGTCGGTGTCCCGTGTTCATGCCCATATCCGCTGGATCGGCGGGCTGTGGGAGCTCCACGATCACAGCAGCAACGGCACGTCGGTATCGGGCGTGCGGTTGCGCGACGGCGAGCACGCGGTGCTGCAACCAGGCGACGTGATCCGGTTCGGCAGGGCAGGCACCGCACCGTGGCGGGTCGATGCGCTCGACGATCCGGCCGATACGTTGTGGCCGATACGAGGCGCCGCGCATCCGATCGTGCTCGCGCCGCGCCAGATCCTGGCCGCGCGCGCCGCGCAGCCGGTCACGATCGTCCGGTCGCCGGCCGGCGAATGGCTGTGCGACGACACGTTGCCGCCGCGCGCGCTCCATGACGGCGATGAAGTATCGACCGGCGACATCACGTGGCGCCTGGCGCTCGTGCGCAACGGCTCGACGATGATGCTCGCCGCGCCCGCCGATCCGGCCGCGTCGGCGCAACTGCTCGAATTCTTCGTCAGCCGGGACGAAGAGCACGTGCGCATGCTGCTGCATGTTCGCGGCGGCGTGGTCGACCTCGGCGAGCGCGCCCATCATTACGGTCTCGTCACGCTCGCCCGGGCGCGCTCGGCCGACATGCAGGCCGGCTACGACGCCGCCACGCAAGGCTGGATCGAACTCGAGCGGCTGGCGCGCATGCTCGGCATCGATACGTCCCACGTCAACGTGCAGATTCACCGCGCCCGGAGCCAGTTCGCGGCGCTGCCGGGGCTGGACGCGAGCCAGCTCGTCGAGCGCCGGCGCGGCAGCGTCCGGTTCGGCGAATTTCCGTTCCGCGTGATGCGCGGCGAGCATCTCGAATGCCAGTCGGTGCCGGTCGGCCAGCCGCGTATCGACGTGCATCGTCCGGCGCCGGACCCGGTCGTCCATTGCTCGTGAACACGCGAGAACCGGCCGTGTTGCCGATCGCGCTCCGCGCGCCCGTCGTGCAGGAAGCACTTGATCCCCGGCGGCCCGCCGCGCCTTTCGCCGAACTTGCCGGCAAGTGGCATTACCGGCTCGGCGCGCTGCTCGGCGAAGGCGGCAATGGCGTGGTGTTTCGCGCGACCTGCGGCGAAACGGGACAAGACGTCGCGATCAAGCTGATGCGGGATGACGCCACGCGGACCGCGACGGAGCGCATGCGCCAGCGTGCGCGCTTTCGGCGCGAGACGAGCCTGTGCGAGGCGCTGCGGCACCCGAACATCGTGGCGTTGCTGGACAAGGGGGAAGCACCCGACGGCCGGCTGTTCGCCGTATTCGAGCTGGTACAGGGCCGGACCTTGCGCGACCGGCTTGCGGTGGAGGGGCCGCTGTCGGCCGTCGACACGGGCCGGCTGATGACGGAGGTGCTCGACGGGCTCGCGGCCGCGCATCGACGGGGCATCGTGCATCGGGACCTGAAGCCGCAGAACATCGTGATCACGATGGCCGACGACGGGCCGCACGCGAAGCTCCTCGATTTCGGCATCGGCGCGTTGTTGCCCGGCACGGAAGACATCGCGCGCCAGACCTCGACGCTGGCGACCGAGGTGCTCGGCTCGCCGCCCTATTGCGCGCCCGAGCAATTGCGCAACGAGCCGCCGACGCCCAGAAGCGACCTGTATGCGTGGGGACTGGTCGTGATCGAATGCCTGACGGGCGATGTCGTCATGCGCGGCGCGAGCGTGGCCGACATTCTCTATCAGCAGCTCAGCCCGGTGGATGTCGCGCTTCCTCCGTCGATCGCGTCGCATCCGCTCGGCTCGGTATTGCGGCGCGCGCTGAGCAAGAATCCGGAACAGCGCGCCGCGTCGGCCGACGAACTCGCGGCGACGTTTCGCACGCTCAACTTCGCCGCGCTCGTCGGCCAGTTCGATGCCGGCCGCGCAAGCGGGCAGACGCGTCCGCGCCCGTTCGCACCGCGTAACGAGACGAGCGCGACGGCCGGCGAGTACCGGCAGATCACCACGCTGTGCTGTTGCGTGACGATTACCGGAACGGGCCGGCAACGCCACGCCGGAACCGATCACGGCGACTTGCTCGGCGGCTACGAGGAGCAATGGTTGACGAAGTGCGCCGACATCGCCGTCGGTTATGGCGCGCAGGTCGACGGACAGCTCGGCGACACGCTGCTGTTCCATTTCGGCCTGCGAGGCGACATCGACCGGCCGGCGCGCCGCGCGGCGCGCGCGGCACTCGACATGGTGCGGGTGGCCGAGCGCGCACGGCTGCCGGCGGCGGCCGGCAGCCACGCCGGTGGCGAAAGCTGGCGCGTCGAAGTGGCCGCCGCGATTCACGTCGGGCAGGTTCTCACACATGCGTCGCGCATGTCGGGCGTATCGACGCCCGCGGCGGCGGCGCGGCTGCTGCGGCTTGCCGGGCCCGGGCAGATCCTGATCAGTGACGATGCGCGGCTCGCGCTCGAACGGCATGCCGACTACCGGCCGACCTCGTTGCGGCTGGCGCGGGCGGGCGTCGTGCCGCAGCCGGTTCATGAATTGCTCGGCGAACGTCGCGCCGATACGCCGTTCGATTCGCTCGATGCCGGCATGCGGGCGCCGATGGTCGGCCGCGCGCGCGAACTCGACGCGCTGTTGCGCGCGTGGCAGGAGACGCTTGCACGACATCGTCGTGCGATGCGCGGCGAGCCTGCGCCGTGCGGCGTGCCAAGGCTCGTCGTCGGCGACGCGGGAATCGGCAAGTCGCGCCTCGTGCACGAGTTGTGCGAGGCCGTCCGGATCCAGGGCCACGCCTTCGCGCATTGCGGGTGCCTGCCCGAGCGGGAGAATCATGCGCTGTTTCCGATCCTGCGATTCATCGGCGCGCATTGGCATATCGACGCCGACAGCCCGGCCGGTTTCGCGCTCGCGGCGATCGACGCCATGATCGCGCCGCTCGAATGCGATCATGCGGCAGCCCGTGTCGCGCTCGCGACCTGGCTGGGGCTGCCCTGCGATGCGAAGGGGCTGCTGTGGTCGAGTGCGCGCGAACAGCACGCGCTGTTCGACGTCCTCGAGCAACTGATCGTGTCGCTCGGCAACGGCGCTCCGGTACTGCTCGTCGTCGAGGACGTCCAGTGGATCGATCGCTCGACCGAGGACTTTCTTGCGTACCTGCAGCGCTCGCCGCGCGCAGCGGCGCTCGGCATCGTGTTCACGTCGCGCCCCGACAAGCTCGGGCGCTGGCGCGGCGCGACCGAACGCCTGGTGCTGCGCCGCTTGCCGCGCGACGACGCGCGGCGCCTGATGTCTGCGTGTCTGGGCCAGGGCGCGCTCGATCCGGCCTGGCTCGACCAGCTCGCCCATCGCACGGCGGGCATCCCGCTGTTCATCGAGGCCGTCGCGCGCGAGCTGACGATGAGCGGCGCGGACGGCTCGCTCGCCGCGCTGCGGGACACGGACCCTTATCCGCTTCCGCTGAGCCTCGGCGGCATGCTCGGACTCGCGTTCGACCGGATCGACGACGCGCGCGACACCGCGCAGCTTGCCGCGACCATCGGGCTCGAGGTGGATGCGCAATTGCTCGCCGACGCATCGCCGCATGATCGCGCCACGCTCGACACGCATCTGCGGCTGCTGCTCGAAGAGCGGATCGTGTACGCGCAACATCGGCGCGATCGCGTGTTCTATTCGTTCCGCCACGCATTGATTCGCGATGCGGCCTATGAATCGATGCCGCCCGCCGTGCGGCGCGCCAACCACGCACGCGTCGGCCGCGCGCTGGTCGCTCAAGCCGATCGCGGCGCCGGTGCGCATGCGTTCGGCATCGCCGGGCACTTCGCGCGCGCGGGTGCGTTCGCCAACGCGATCGCCCACGGCATCGACGCGGCGCGCGGCGCGCTCGAACGTTCCCGGTACGACGATGCGATCCGTTACGGGCAGGCCGTGTTCGACTGGCTCGGCAATGCCGACTACGCGCAACGTGAGCACGACAGCGCGCGTATCCGCACCACGTTGACGCACGCGACGATGGCCCGGTTCGGCTGGGCGGATCCGCAGGTGCGCGAGCATGCGGAGCAACTGTTGCGGCAGATGCAGACGCTCGACGACCCGGTGCTCGAGATCAGCGCGCTATGGACGCTGTCGACCTACTACCACGTCGCCGGCGATCGCCCCACCGTGCGCGGGATCGGCATGCGGCTCGACGCGCTCGCGACCGAGCGCGGCGACGCCGGCGTCCAGGTCGCGGCGGACGCGATGCGCGGCATGAGCCTGTGGGTCGACGGCGACTATACGCGCGCCCGCGCCGCGTTCGACGCGGTGCTGGCCGGCTACGACGTGCGGCGCGACGCGGACCATCGGCGCCTCCTGGGGCTCGATACGCGCGCGTGGACGATGGCGTCGCTCGCGAGCGTGCGCTGGTGCATGGACGACGATCCGCAGGCCTCGCTCGCGTTGGCGCGCGACGCGGTGTATTGCGCGACCTGCCTCGACCATCTGCCGACGCTCGGCGTCACGATGATGTACCTCGCACGCACGCACCAGCTGGCGGGCGATCGCGACGCAGCCCGCACGCTGTCGGAAGCGATTCTCCGTCTGTCGGAAGTGCATCGGCTGCGCGCGGTCGGGCACTACGCCGCGATCATTCATGCGTGGGCGCAAGGGGATCGCGCGGGCGTCGTCGCGCATCTCGATGCGCAGCGGCGGTCGGGCGGCCTGCTCGGGCTGACCTACTACGCGTCGCTGCTTGCCGAGCTGGATGCCGAGCGCGGCGACTACCCCGCCGCGCTCGCGCAGATCGAGCAGTGCCTCGCATGGTGCGAGTCGACCGGAGAACGGTATTACGAAGCACAGCTGCTGCTGAAGAAGTGCGAGTACCTGCGCCAGGCCGACCCGCGATGCGGCGGCGTGGCCGCGCTGGCCGCGTGCCGGCGCGCATGCGAAGTTGCAACAACGGCGGGCATGGGCCGCATTGCCAGGCTCGCCGGAGCGATGTTGCAGTCGTTGCCGTAAGTCGTTCCATTCGTCAATCAGGAGAACATACCGATGAGCAAGGATCTTCGATTACCGACGTACGAACAGTTTCTCGAATACCGGGCAACCGTCATCCGGGCGATAGCGCTCGCGTGGCATTCCAAGGCGTTTCTCGAGGAACTCGAGGCCGATCCGGTCCACGCGTTGCGCGAGCATTTCGACTATCACTTTCCGTTCGATCTCGACCTGAAGGTGCAGACCAAGTCGTCGGCCTGGACACCGGGCGTCAACGGCGACTGGACGGCCGGCCAGAAAAACAAGCTCACGTTGTTTCTGCCGCCCGCGCCGGCGTACGAGAAGCACTTCGCGCAGGCGCTGGCTGCCTACAACGCGAACCACATCACCATCATGGAATGACTTCAGGGAAACCGACATGGCAAAGGACAACGCTAATCCGACGCTCGAATCGATGCTGGAGTTTCAGAAGGTCTATCTGCGTGCGATCGCGCTTTCATGGCGAAACCCGGACTTCAGGGGCGAGCTGCTGGAGAAGCCGCTGGACACGCTCGCGAAATACTTCGGTTACCAGTGTCCGTGGATCATCGATATCGAGGTCGTCGAACCACCGGACGGCGATCATGGCTGGAGGGACAACGGGAAGGACGGCGGGAGCTGGCACCTGCCGCGCAACGTGATGACGGTCGGCATACCGGAACAGCCGTTGAGCCGGGACGAAGAGGCCGTTGCACTCGCGGCGTACTGCGACGCCGGGTCGACTTACCTGTTCACCTGCTGCTGACCCGGCGCGGTCGAGCCGCGCACCGTCGCGCGGCGCGACCGCGATGTTTGCTTACCCGCTGCACGGAACCAGACGATGCTTGATGATTTTTCGCGCGTGTTGCGCTTCAAACCGCATTTGCTCGTGCTCGATGCGGGCCCCGAGACGCTGTTCGTCGTCGACGAATTCAAACGCGCGATGCTGTCCGGCGCGATCTTCGTGCGGATCGCCGCCTGCTTGCGGGCGCGGATGACGATCGCCGAGATCGTGACATCGCTTGCCGGCACGTTCGGAGAATGGGACGTGCTCGCGCGGCTCGATCACCTGGTGCGCCGCGGGTACGTACGCGCCGACTCGCCGCACGACGACGATGCGGTGCGCGGTTTCTTCGAGCGCGCCGGACTCGACGGCGACGCGGCTTGTGCGCGCGTCGTTCAACTGCGCGTCGCAGTCGAAGCGTTCGGCGCCGACGATGCGGCGCTCAGGCGCGCGCTCGATACGGCCGGCATCGATGTCGTGCCGGACGCCGAATTGACCGTTGCGATCACGGATACGCACGACCGCGACGATCTCGCCGCGTGCGCCGCCCGCGTGGCGGCGCACGGCGGGGCCTTGCTCGTCGTGGCGGCCGGTGGCGTGCAGACGCTGATCGGGCCGTTGCTGGCCGGCGGCGGCGCGCTGGCCGACGCGCCGTGCATCGAATGCGTGCGCTACTGGATTCGCATCAACCGGCCTGTCGAGGCGCTGCTTGCGCGCCATCACGGCAGCGACGCGACGCGTCTGCCGCCGGCCGCCTCGCGCGCCGGGGCAGCAGCAGCGGCGGCACTCGTGGTGGCGACGGTCGAGCAGATCGCGGTCAACCGCACGGCATCGGAACGGTCGCAAACGCATATCGTGGCGCAGCGCATCGACACGCTGGCCGCCGAGCGGCACCGTGTGCTGAAGCGTCCGCAATGCCCGTGCTGCGGCAATCCCGCGTGGATGCGCGAGCAGGCGGCGCGGGCGCCGCGTCTCGCCGATCATGCGCCGTTGGCGCGCGCCGACGGCGGCTACCGTACCGCCGATCCGCAACAGGTGTTCGAGCGTTATGCCCATCTGATATCGCCGGTCAGCGGCGCGATCGCGTATCTGCACCCGATGCCGAAGCGACACGCGGGCCTGCGCAAGGTCTATGCGTCGGGTTTTCTCGTGTGCCCGGCCGCGATACCGGCCAGCAACCGGTTCGACAGGATCTGCTCAGGCAAAGGCCGCACCGACGATCAAGCGCGTGTGAGCGCGCTATGCGAGGCGCTCGAACGATACAGCAGCGTGTATCAAGGCGACGAGGCGACGCTGACCGGAAGCATCGAAAGCCTGCTCGCCGATCCGGCATGCGATGCCGTACCGATTCACGTGAACGATCTTCAGCAGTTCAGCGAACGGCAATTCGACGCACGCGATGCGATCAACGCATTGACCCGCGATGTTCGAAAGCAGGTGCCGCCGCGTTTCACGGCGCGCGACGTCATCGACTGGACGCCGGCCTGGTCGCTCGTGACCGGCAGGCGCCACCTCGTACCGCTCAGCTACTGCTATGCGGAAACGCCAGACAGTGCACAGGCGCGCGCCGCATGCGTTCACAATCCCAACGGCTGCGCGGCGGGATCGAGCGTCGACGAGGCGATTCTGCAGGGCATGCTCGAATTGATCGAGCGCGATGCGGTCGCGATCTGGTGGTACAACCGGATCCCGCGCCCCGGCATCGATCTCGCGAGTTTCGACGATCCGTATTTCGATGCGCTCGTGCGCGAATACGCGACGTTCGGGTGGCGTTTGTGGGCGCTCGACATCACCACCGATCTCGGCGTGCCGACCGTGGCCGCGCTGGCGGAAAATCCGCAGGACGGGCGTTTCTCGATCGGCTTCGGCTGCCATCCGGACGGCCGAATCGCGGTGCAGCGTGCGCTGACCGAAGTCAACCAGTTGCTCGATGTCGCAGCGGAGGCGCCGCACCCGTGGGATCGCGACAAGCTTTCGGCAACCGGATTCCTGTATCCGGCGAACGGCGTGCGTTGCACGATGCGCGCGACGTGGCAGCCGATCGACGCTGCGTCGTTGCCGGCGGCGCTCGCGCATTGCGTCGCGCGCATCGCGGCAGCCGGCATGGACGTGCTCGTCGTCGACAAGACGCGGCCCGACATCGGCTTGTCCGTGGTGCAGGTCATCGCGCCGGGGCTGTGCCATTTCTGGCCGCGTTTTGGCGCGCGACGGCTTTATTCGGTTCCGGTGGAATTGGGATGGCGCGCGCAGCCGTGCGGCGAACCGGAACTGAATCCGGCGCTGCTGTTTCTGTGACTTGACCGATTGTCCTTGCATGGCGGCGGGATGGATTCGCCAGCGGCAAGCGGCGGGCGGGCCGAATTTGCCCGCCCGGTGCTGCCGGGCGCCTCGCGCCGATCAGGTCGCGGTCTTGTCGAGGCGCCGCTTCGAGATCACCGGCTGCTGATGGAGATGAAAGCATTCCAGGTGACGTAGCCCTTCAGTTGCGCGTGCCGGTCGTAAACGGCGGCGACGAACGCATAGGTCTCCTGGCCGGGACAGAGCACGGTGGCTTGCGCCCAGTAGTCCGCGCGCTGCTCTGTTTTCACACCGTTGCTGTCGGGCCAGCCCTGTTCCGGGTAAGGCTCGTAGACGTTCTCGGTGTGGTACGTAACCTCGCCCAGAAGGTTGCGGCCGGTCGCTTTGAAGCGATACAGGAAGCACTTGTAGTTTTCCTTGTCCGTCAGCGACACGGTGCGCCAGTAAATCTCGTCCTCGACGTTGGCCTTGATCCGCATGTTGTTGCCGGCCTCGCCCTGGTTGATACCCTGCAGCGGGCCCTGGCTGTAGCCATACGCCGCATCCGCGAGAGGGGTGATCATGTAGACGGAATCGGGGATGTTCGCGAGCGAGGTCGCCTGATTCGGATCCGTGCCGAGCGCGTTGTTGTTCTTTTTCAGGATCTCCTCGACATCGAACGCAATCAGGACGTCGATGAATTTGACGCTATCCAAGCTATGAGACATGGCAGTTCCTTTCACGTTTTATCGTTGAAGAACACGCTGCTGAGTGATGACGCCCGTGGCGCCGGCATCTCTCCCATCCTGCGAAGCAGCGCCTGCGGAGAAATCGGGCGCGCGGAAGAGTATCGACAGCGTACGAAGGATTGATCCGCGAGTCGATTACACGTGGTTACAGTGCGCGCGCTTGTTTGGTCGGCGCTTCGGCGTCGCGCCGTCGCCGTGTCATGACATGGCCATGCATGACCTGGACCGAACGGATTCGTTGCGTTAGCCGCGGTTGCCCGAACGCTTTTCGATCCGATACGCGGGCGGGCGACCGGTACGCGTGCGACGACGAAGGCGGCAGGCCGTGCCGGCGCCGCGCCTTCGTCGTCAGGCGATCCGGTCGCGGGATCGCCGACAGGAATCACCGGGGGCTGGAACCTAGAACCGCGTGCTGAACCCGATCCGCGCGATCGACTGCAGCGCGCCGCTCGACGCGCCGTTGGCATCCATCACGCCGTTGACCTGCGCGTTGCTGCCATGGTTCGCGCGCTGATGCACGCCCGCCACATACACCATCGTGCGCTTCGACAGCCAGTACTGAACGGTGGCCAGGATCTGATGCGCATGTGCGTTGTCGAGCGTGTCGTTGCCCTTCATGTACGTGTACGACGCGCCGACCACCCACGCAGGCGACGGATGCCACGCCGCGCCGGCTTCCGCCGACCACACGCCCGCGCCGTTCTGCGCGTTGCGCACGGTCGTGAAGAGCGCCTTCCCCGTGACCGCGCCGAGCGTGTAGTGCACGCCCGCGCCCCAGTTGCGCACGCTGGTCGGCGGCAGTCCCGCCGACGCGCCGTATTTCTGGTTCGTATAGGCCGCGCCCGCGCCGAACGGGCCGTTGTCGTAGCTCGCGCCGACGCTGGCCGTGTTGTTCGCGCCGACCGACCCCGCAACGTTGCCGAAACCGTACAGCGCGCCGAAGGTCAGGCCCGACAGCGACGGGCTCGTGTACTTGACGGAGTTCGCGACGCGATTGCTGCCCGCAACGCGATCCCAGTCGAACGCACCGGTCGGGTTGTTCGGCAGCGCGAGCTTGTCGAACGGCCCGTTGCGGAAACCGTACAGGCCGACGAGATCCTGCGCGATCTCGTTGCCGCTCGCGGCCAGCGAGTCGACCATGAACTCGTACTGGTTGCCGAGCGTGAGCTTGCCGTAGCGGTCGTTTTCCAGCCCGACGTAGGCCTGCCGCGCGAATAACCCGCCGCCGATGATCGAACCGTTGCCGAGCGAATACTGGTTCACGAGCCGGAAGATTGCGCGCGTGCCCGCGCCGAGATCCTCCTTGCCTTCGAATCCGAGCAGGTTCGGAAAGAAGATGTTGTCGTCGAATTTCGCGTTTCCGTGGCCGCCTTCGTTGCTGACGTAGCTGATGCCGGTGTCCATCAGCCCGAACATCGTCACGCTGCTTTGCGCGAACGCCGCCGCCGGGATCGCGCAGGCCGCGAGTGCCAGAAGGGTCTTTTTCGTCATCTCCAATGTGCTCCTCACATGTTTCCGATCGGGTCGGATATTTTTGATTGGACTACTGATTGATATGAATAAACCTGAGCCGTAACGATCCCGATTCAGGCGCAACCGAAGGGGAATGGTTTGCGCACCGCGCATCGGGAGCGACTGCCTGCCGCCGACACGCCGTGCGCCGGGCGCTAGACCGTCGAATACCCGCCGTCCACCGGCACGATCGCGCCGGTCACGAACGACGCGCCGGGCGAGCACAGGAACAGGATCACGTTCGCGACCTCGTCGGCGGTGCCCCAGCGCCCGAGCGGGGTGCGATCGAGGATCTGCCGCGACGCGTGCGCGTCGGCCATCAGCCCGCTGCTGAGCGGCGTGTCGATCCAGCCGGGCGCGACCGCGTTCACGCGGATGCCGCGCTCGGCCCACGCCTGCGCGAGCGAACGCGTGAGCTGCGCGATACCGCCCTTGCTCGCGCTGTACGCGGGCCGGTCCTTGCTGCCGAAGTACGTGTACATCGACGCGACGTTGACGATACTGCCGCCGTGGGCCGACAGCGCCGGCAACGCGGCGTCGGACGCGCGCATCACCGACGTCAGGTTCACGTTCAGCACGAGCTCGAACTGGTCCATCCGGTATTCGTCCGCGTGCCGGCTGATGCCGACGCCGTTGACGAGCACGTCGAGCCGCGGCAACGCGGCGATCGTGCGCGTCAGCGCGTCGCTGTCGGTCACGTTCAGCTCCATGCACCGGACGCGCGGATGCACCGGCGCATGCGGGCCGGCGACGTCGAGCCCGAGCGCGACGACCGACGCGCCCGCTTCCGCGAAGCGCCAGGCGGTGCTCGCGCCGATGCCCGACGTGCCGCCCGTCACGACGACGGTCTTGCCTTCAAACGCCCACGAACGACTCATGCTCGACGCTCCCGACAATGTGTGCGCGGCGGGCGGACCGCTGCGCGGGGGAAACCAGGATCTTGATCTGCGTACGATCGGCGAGCAGCGCGTCGAAGCCGTCGACGACGGCATCTTCGAGCGACACGGTGCGCGTGACGATCGACGTGAGGTCGAGCGCGCCCGACGCGACGATGCGCAGCAGGTCTTCGTACGCATGCCGATAGCCGACGCTCGCCGTGAAGGTCAGTTCGTCGTTGACTGCGCGAAACGCATCGAAGCCCGCTTGCGGCATCAGGCCGACCATCACCACGCGGCCGCCCTTGCGCAGCGCCTGCATCGCCGCTTCGAACGTGGCGGGCAAACCGGCCGCCTCGAAGCTCGCATCGACGCCGAGCCCGCCCGACGCCTCGCGGATCGCATCGCGCAGTACGGACGCGTCGAGCGTGCGCGCGTTGAACGTGTGCGTCGCGCCGAAGCGCGCGGCGGCCGCGAGGCGCTCGGGCGACATGTCGACCGCCACGATGGTGGTCGCGCCCTGCAGCTTCGCGAGCTGGATCAGCAACAGGCCGATCGGCCCTAGCCCGAATACCGCGCAGGTGTCGCCGAGCCGGAGTTCGGCGCGGCGCAACGCATGCAGCGCGACGGCGGCGGGCTCCATCACGGCGGCCTGTTCGAGACTGACGCCGTCGGGCAGCCGATACAGCATGTAGGCTGGCACGACCGCGAAGTCGGCCATCCCGCCGTCGCCCATCAGCCCGGCGAAGCCCATCGACACGCACAGGTTGTACGACCCCGAGCGGCAGTACGCGCATTGGCGGCAGCGATATTCGGGCTCGACGGCGACGCAGTCGCCCGGGTTCAGCGACGTCACGCCTGCGCCGACTTCGACGACGGTGCCGCAGAACTCGTGGCCGAGCGTCAGCGGCGCGGTGCGGCCGGACAGCGGATGCGGCGTGTCGACCGGAATCGCGTGCGGGCCGTCCGCGTATTCGTGCAGGTCGCTGCCGCAGATGCCGCAATACGCGACCGCGATGCGCACCTCGCCCGGGCCGACGCGCGGCGTGTCGATTTCCACGAGACGGACGTCGCGCGGGCCATGCCATTGAAGTGCGCGCATGTCAGCGTCCTCCGAGGTTCTGCGTATCGAGACGGTTCGCGGCGGCGCCGGCGAGCGCGCGCTTGCGCAGCACGGCGGGCGCGGTTTCGACGAGACCGAACGACAGCACGCACGCGAGGATCGCGCCGGTTGCCGACGTCCACATCGCGAACTGCAGGCCGTACTTGTCCGCCGCGAAGCCGGCGACGGTCGGCGCGACGAAGCCGCCGATCAGCTCGCCGGCGCCCATGATCAGCCCGAGCGCGCTGGCGATCGAGCGGGGCGGCACCGTTTCGGCCGGGATCGTCGCCATGAACAGCGTGAAGCAGCCGAGGCCCGTGTAGGTCGCGAGCACGAGCGCGCAGAGCGCCCCCAGCGAATTCGCGTGAATCATCGCAACGGGGCACGCGGCGGCGATCAGTGCGAATACGATCATCGTCGGCTTGCGGCCGATCCGGTCGGAGATCGCGGGCACCGCGAAGCCCCAGAACACCCACGCAGCGCCGAGGCAGGTCATCACGACGCCCATGTCGGCGGGCGACAGGTGGCGACTGTCGACGAGGAACACCGGCGCGAACGAGATGATCACGATGAACCACGTGAGGAAGAAGCAGCTGATCAGCACGCACAGCAGGATGTTGCGTTCCTTCAGCAGCGCCCAGCGGCTGATCGCCGCGCTGCCCGCCGCCGGCGTGCCGACGGTGTCGGCCTGCGCATGCCGTGCGCCGCCGGGCGGCATTTCGCGGACCCAGCGCCAGATGCAGAACGCGATCAGGAAGCCGGGAATGCACGATACGAAGAACGCGTGGCGCCAGCCGTACGCGGTCGCGATCCCGATCACGACCGGCGGGCCGATCATCGCGCCGAGCAGGCCGGCGGCCGAGCCCTGCAGCAGGCCCATGTTCAGCCCGCGGCGGCTCGGCGTCGAACTCTCGACCATCAGCGACTGCGACAGCGGCAGCACGGGGCCTTCGGCGATGCCCATCAGCGCGCGGAACGCGATCAGGCTCGCGAAGCCGCCGACCAGCCCCGACAGCGCCGAGCACACGGAAAAGCCGAGCACCGCGGCGATCAGCAGCGGCTTGCGCGTGCCGCGCGCGTCGGACCACGCGCCGGTCGCGGCGCCCGACAGCGCCCACGTGAGCGCGAGCGCGGACGACACCATGCCGAGCTGCGCATTCGTCAGGTGCAGTTCGGCAGACATGAACGGGAACAGGAACGACAGCGCGAGGCGGTCGAAGAACACGAAGCCGAACGTCATGAACAGGATCAGCAGCAGCCTGTTCTCGTACGTCCATGCAAGCTTGCGGGAAGGGTGGGATGTCATGGCGGGCCTCGTCGCGCGTCAGCGGAACAGCTTCTCGATCGCCTGCGCGCCGAGGCCGACCTTCTCGTAATGCGCCTTGCACATCGCGATGTACGAATGCACGTCGAAATAGCCGTCGGGGTTGCCTTCTTCGTCGAGCCAGATCAGCGGCCCCTTGACGATGAAGAACGCGCGCATCGGCTCGGGGTGATCGAACGCGACGAGCGTGTGGCCTTCGCCCGGCGTCTCGTACACGAAATCGCCTTTCGTCGCGGTCCATTCGTGTTCCAGGTAGCCCCATTTGCCGGACAGGGTGTAAGCGAACACCTCGTGCGGGTGATAGTGCCGGTTCACGAGCCCCGCTTCCTTCGCCATCAGGATGTCGCACCATTTGTTCTGCGACGGCGAGATCCACAGCGGCCGCGACGAAACCGTTTCGGTGAACGGAACGTAATAGCGCTCGTCGTCGGTGGCCGCGTTCGCGATGTAGGCTTCCGGCAGCGCATCGGGCTTGAACGGATTGGCAATCGGCGGGATGTTTTGCCAGAATTCGGCTACGGCTTGGTCGACCACGGTTTGTCTCCTTGTGTTTGGGTGTCGTGGGCTCGACTTTAGCCAGCCGGTGCGCGCCGCTCTTGACTGGGCTGGACGAATTGCTTGATCGGGCCGGACATCGCACCGCACGACGTTTAAACGATCCATCCCCCAATTCCGCAATGCATGTCGCTCCGTATGACGGGCGCCAGCAGGAGGCGACGTGACGAATTCGACCGTTTTTTCACGCACGCGAGGCTCGACGGCCGACGTGCCGGCGCGCGACCGGATGGCGTACTGGGATGCGTTCAACGCGGCGACGCTGGTCGGCCTGCGTTGTTCGTCGCTGTCGCCGGCCGGGCTCGAAGTCGAGAAGACCGACATCGCGCTGCCGGGCCTCGGCGTCGCCGACATCAGCGGCCAGGATCACGTGATCGAGCGCAGCCCCGCTTTGGTGCGGCAGTTGCCGAAGGAATCGCTGTTCGCGTGCCAGATCCTGAGCGGGCGCGCGTATTTCATCCAGCGCGACCGGTGCCTGCTCGCGGAAGCCGGCGATGTCGTCGTCTACGACACGCGCGTGCCTTATCTGTTCGGATTCCTGACGCCGATGCGGCAACTGCTGATCGATATCCCGATCACGACGTTCGACGACCGGCTCGATGCGGAACTGGCCGCGCTGCCGTTGCGGATCGCGCCGAAGCCGGGCGCGGGTGCGATGCTCGGCGCGACGCTGCGCGCGAGCGTCGAGCGGTTCATGAGGGATCCGGTCGAGCGCGATGCCGCGCGATTCGCCGAGCACACGCGCACGCTGATCGCGGAACTCATCGACGCGGAAGTGAACGGCGCGGGCGCATCGCGCGCGTCACTGTCGTACCTGCTGACCGCGAAGCAGTACATCGCGACGCATCTCGGCGAGCCGGAGCTCGGGCCGCAGGCGGTGGCCGACGCGGTGGGCCTGTCGCTGCGTCATCTCGGCCGGCTTTTTGCGGCCGAAGGCGAGTCGATCACGCAGCACATCTGGTCGGAACGGTTGTCGCATGCGTATCGCGAGCTGACGGATGCGCGGCTGCGCAAGACGAGCGTCGGCGAGATCGCGTTTCGCTGGGGGTTCTCGAGCCAGGCACACTTCAGCCGCGCGATTCGCGAGCGCTACGGCGCATCGCCGATGGCGCTGCGCGACGCGGCGCGCGCGGCTGAGTGCTGACGTCGGCAGGTTGCGGTTGCGGCGGCGCGTGCGTCACGCGCCGTTTTAGTTTGCAGTGCAGTGCGGTTCGGCGCACACGCGCCGCGTCAGTCCGCCAGCATGAATTCGGCGCAACGCTCCGCGATCATGATCGTCGGCGCGTTCGTGTTGCCGGACACGATGCGCGGCATCACCGACGCATCGCAGATCCGCAATCCGTCGACGCCCTGCACCGCGAGGCGCGGCGTGACGACTGCGTTCCCGTCGTTGCCCATGCGGCAGGTGCCGGCCGGGTGGTAGACGGTTTTCGCGCGGCGCCGCACGTAGTCGGCGAGTGCCGCCTCGGTCAGCGTCTCGGCTTCGCGAACGATGCGCGCGAGCGACGGCGCCCGGATGATCCGCCGGGCGAGCGCGACGCCGCGCACGAGGCCGTCGACGTCGGCCGGGTCGGACAGCGCGCCGCTGTCGAACCGGATCGGCGCGGCCGGATCGTTGCCGCGCAGTTGCACGGAGCCGCGCGAGCGCGGCCTGAGCAGGCACGGGTTGATCGACAGGCCGTGGCCGGGCAGCGGCTCGCGATCGACGTCGCCGACGAGCGTCGGCAGCACGTGGAACTGGATATCCGGCCGGCCGCTGCCCGTCGTATCGACGAACGCGCCGGATTCGACGACGTTCGATGTCAGCAGGCCCGTGCGGCACAGCATCCACTGCAGCCCGTGCCGCAGCGCCTTCAGCCCGCGATCCTCGCCGAGCAGGCTGACCGGCGCGTGGCTATGGCCGTAGATCGATACTTCGAGGTGATCCTGGTAGTTCGCGCCGACGTCGGGGCTGTCGTGCAGCACGTCGATGCCGTGCGCGTGCAGGTGCGCGCCGGGTCCGATGCCCGACAGCATCAGCAGTTTCGGCGTGCTCAGCGCGCCGGCCGCGAGCACGACGTCGGCGCGCGCGGCGGCCGAGCCCGTCGCGCCGCTTTCGGTTCGCCATTCGACGCCGGTCGCGCGCCGGCCGTCGAACCGGATGCGCGTCACGCGGCAGCCGGTCAGCACGCGCAGGTTCGGGTGGCCGATCGCATCGGCGAGATAGGTGGCCGCGGTGCTGCCGCGCTGTCCGTCGAAGATCGTCGTGTGATAGAAGCCGACGCCGTGCTGCGCGGCGCCGTTGAAGTCGTCGTTGTACGCGATGCCGGCTTCCTGCGCGGCCTTCACGAACGCGAGGCTCAACGGATGACGGAAGCGCGTGTCGCCGACCTTCAACGGCCCGGCGGTACCGTGGAACGGCTCGGAGAGCCGCAGGTGCGATTCGGCGCGCTTGAACACGGGCAGCACGTCGTCCCAGCCCCAGCCCGTGCAGCCGAGCGCGGCCCAGTCGTCGTAGTCGTCGCGCGTGCCGCGCACGTACAGCATCGCATTGACCGAACTGCCGCCGCCGAGCGTGCGGCCCTGCGGCACGTAGGTCTTGCGTCCCGCCGCGCCGGGCTGCGGTTCGCTTTCGAACGTGACCGTGCGCCGCGTGCCGAGCACGCGGATGAACGTCGCCGGAATCCGGATGAACAGGCTGTCGTCCTTCGGGCCGTCCTCGAGCAGCAGCACGCGCCTGCCGGCCTTCACCAGCCGATGCGCGACCGTGCAGCCGGCCGAACCGCCGCCGACGACGATATGGTCGTACGTCTCCATCCCGCTTCTTCTCCTTGCTGTCGGGCGGCGAAACGTGTGCCGCCGCGGAAGAAGCCAGCTTAGCGACCGCTATGCGGCCCGATTTGACCGGGATGGACGCCGTGCTTGCCTCGCACGGACACCGCGGCGGGTGGCGGGTTCTGCGGCGTCAGGTTATCGCGCGTCGGCCGGCGCGCGCGCGTCGCTCGGCGTCTCGCCGAAGCGTGCGCGATAGCTGCGGCTGAAGTGCGCGCTGTTGTTGAAGCCCCAGCGGAACGCGATTTCGCTGACCGTCAGGTGCTTCAGCGACCGGTCGCGCAGGTCGGCGCGGCAGCGTTCGAGCCGCCGCGCGAGGATGTAGCGCGTGAGCGGCATCCCTTCGATCTCGAACACGCGCGCGAGCTGGCGCGGCGACAGGTTGATCGCGCGGCTCACCGACTGGCTGTCGAGATCGTCGTCGGCGAGATGGCTGTCGATGAACGCCTTCGCGCGCGACAGCGTGTGAACGGTCGACTTCGTCGGCGACGCATCGCCGTCGCGCAGCCGCAGCATCGACTGCACGAGCTCGAGTATCGCGGCGGCGCGTCGTTCGCGTGCGTCCGGCGCCGGTTCCTGAGGCGCGGCGAGCAGCGCGTACGCCTGTCGCACGGCCCACGACGTCACGCCGTCGTCGCGATCGATCTTGACGAGGCTGCGGTAGCGCCACGGCCCGACGCGCGCTTCGAACACGTCGCGCGGCACGTCGAGCACGGTCATCGCCATGTCGGCGGGAAAGCCGTGGCCGTACGGCACCGATGTGTCGTAGAGGACGATATCGCCCGGCGCGTGCTGCATGCAGTCGACGTCCTGGAACGTATAACCTTGCCCTTCGTGCATCAGGCAGATGAACACGGCGTCGCGCTGGTCGGCGTGGATGTTGTGCGGCGTGCGCACGACCGCGTGCCGGTTCGCGACGATGTCACATGCGCTGAACAGCCCGAGATCGCGCTTGCGCAGCGACGCGTCGATGCCTTCGGACGATTTTCCGCTGCATTCGATCCGCACGAGCGTGCGGGCGACATGGTCGACCCAGAAGTCGACGCGCTCGGCGCCGCGTACGGCGCGCGTCGAGATCGTGACGATCTCCGTGCTGGTGTCCGGCATGACGTTCTCCCAATGACCGCCCGAGCGGCGCAGTCTCGGGCACGTCGAATGCCGCGGTCAATCCGTGAAAGACCGGGGCCGGTGCGCGACGCGCTTGCAGCGGGGCGTTGCGGCCGGATGCGCGAACGATGTCCGGTTGAGTCAACGGAAGTGGCCGTGTGGGTCAAAACGCGAGTGCGATTTTCGGCTAGGTGGCGCACGTATCGCGACGTGTTGCCGGCAGGCGCCGCCGGCTTACTTCGACGAAGACGACGGTAGCCCGAGCGAAACGTCTTCGTCGTATCCCATCTTGTTGCCGCGGAATTCGACGCTCACGTGGCCCGCCCGCTGCGCGTCGGTGACGTTCGCGTAGATTCCCGATTTTTCCCGCATCCGCATCCGCGACTGCGGCGATAGCGGGGCGCACTTGATGCAGGCCGATCGCGGAGCCGAGAGACTGCGCGACTCCGCCCGCCGGCCTGCCGCCGACGACTTCAGGTCGCGCTGGCCTCGTCGATCTGGCGAATGTCGTCATGATCGAGCCGGACGCGGATCGCTTCGCCGAGCAATTCGAGTTGCGCGAGCGACGTCGCGCTCGCGATCGGCGCGGTGATCGACGGCCGCGCGATCTGCCACGCGAGCGCAATCGCGGCCGGCTGCGTGCCGTGCTTGGCCGACACGGCGTCGAGTGCCGCGAGTATGCGCAGGCCGCGTTCGTCGAGATAGCCGGCGACGCGATCGCCGCGCACGCTCTTCTTCAGGTCGGCCTCGCTGCGGTACTTGCCCGACAGGAAGCCGCTCGCGAGCGCGTAATAGTTGACGACGCCGAGCTTCAGGTCGCGCACGACCGGCTCGAGATCGCGTTCGTATTCCGCGCGGTCGATCAGGTTGTATTCAGGCTGGATGACCTGGTATGCGGG
Source organism: Burkholderia pyrrocinia (assembly GCF_001028665.1). Lineage (NCBI taxonomy): Bacteria > Pseudomonadati > Pseudomonadota > Betaproteobacteria > Burkholderiales > Burkholderiaceae > Burkholderia > Burkholderia pyrrocinia. The sequence continues at coordinate 1,092,209 of NZ_CP011504.1, read as the reverse complement.
CAGGCCGTCGCGCTTGCTGATGTCGGCGGCTTCGCGCAGGCGTGCGCCGCTGTAGTTCGATGCGCCGATGATGCGCACCTTGCCCGCATCGATCAGCGTCTGGTACGCGCCGAGCGTTTCCTCGAGCGGGGCCGTATCGGCGAGGTCGCGGTGCGAGAAATACAGGTCGATGTAATCGGTCTGCAGGCGGCGCAGCGAATCGTCGGCGGCCTTCAGGATGTTGTCCTTCGTCAGGCCCGCGCGTGCCGAGAGCAGGCCGACCTTGGTCGCGATCACGACCTGTTCGCGCTTGCCGGAACGCTTGAGCCACTTGCCGATGATCGTTTCCGATTCGCCGCCGCTGTTGCCGGGCGCCCAGGCCGAATAGACGTCGGCCGTGTCGATGAAGTTGATGCCGGTGTCGGCGAGCGCGTCGAGCAGCGCAAACGATGCGTTCTCGTCGACGGTCCAGCCGAAGACGTTGCCGCCGAAGGCGAGCGGCGAAACCTGGATGCTGGACGTGCCGAGGGTGCGTAGTGCCATGTTCTGCTCCGATATCGGTGGGGTGACGGGATTGAACTGCGCGATTGGCCAGGTCGAGCGCGACGAGACGACGGGGTGCGCGGTGCGGTTCCGCCGTTGTCGCAGGACACCGGACATTCTCGCCGATCGGTTCGATTCGTGCAGGCGGCGCTCCGCCGTGATGATGGACGGCTTGCGACAGATGACGGATGCATCGTCCGTCAAGTGGGCGGTCCGTACGGCTGCGTTGGATCTGGAACTGAATTTCGCGGCAGCGATGCGCTGCGGGAAGCGGGATACCGTGTTGGCGGAAGCGGAAGCGGAAGCGGAAGCGGAAGCGGAAGCGGAAGCGGGAGTGAGGGCTGAAGGGTGGGATGCCTCGACGTTGCTTCGGAGCGGATCGGCAGACGGGCGGCACGCAGCCGCCCGTGCGTCGCCGAGTCGGTCAGCGCAACTGCACCGCCGCGAGAAACAGCACCATGCTGCCGATCGCGCCATCCAGCACGCGCCACGCGACGGCCTTGCGGAACCACGGCGCGAGCAATCGCGCACCGTAGCCGAGCCCGAGGAACCACACGAAGCTGACCGTCATCGCGCCGATCGCGAACGCGAGCCGCGCGCCTTCCGGCTCGCGCGCGCCGGCCGTGCCGATCAGCAGGAACGTGTCGAGATACACGTGCGGGTTGAGCCAGGTGAACGCGAGCGTCATCAGCACGATCGCGAGCCCGCTCTGCGGCGGCGGCGCGACCGCGTCGCCGCGCACGTCGAGCGTTGCGTGGCCCGGCTTGAACGCGCGGCGCAGCGCGTTGATGCCGAACCATGCGAGATACGCGAGGCCGACGTACAGCACCGCATGGACGAAGGTCGGATAACGCTCGACGAGCACCGATGCGCCGCCGACGCCCGCGCCGATCAGGATCATGTCGGACAGCGCGCACAGCAGCACGATCTTGCCGACATGCGAGCGCATGATGCCTTGCCGGAGCACGAACGCGTTCTGCGCGCCGATGGTGACGATGAGCGACGCGCACAGTGCGGCGCCGTGGGAAAAAGCGAGCCAGTTCATGATGGGTGAAAGCAGTAGACGCAGTAGACGGATGAATCGGGTAGCGCTAGTCTGCGGTCAGCATGAAAATAAGAGAAGCTAATTCACCTAATGCGGATTAAGGAAATCTAATGCTCGACTACGCCCTGCTCGATGCGCTCTCGGCCGTGATCCGGTACGGCTCGTTCGAGCGCGCGGCCAAGGAGCTGAACGTCACGCCGTCGGCCGTGTCGCAGCGCGTGAAACTGCTCGAGGAGCGCGTCGGCAGCGTGCTCGTCAAGCGCGGGCAGCCGTGCGTCGCGACGACGTCGGGCGCGCTGCTGTGCCGGCATACCGAGCGCGTGCAACTGCTCGAGGCCGAACTGGGCGGCCGGATGCCGGCGCTACCGGGCCAGATCGCGGGCGCATGGCCGATGTTGCGCGTGGCCGTCAACGACGACAGCGTCGCGACGTGGTTCATCGATGCGGTGGGGCCGTTCTGCACGGAGCGCGAAACGTTGCTCGACCTCGTGATCGACGACCAGGACTACACGGCGGCGCGCATCCGCGACGGCAGCGTGCAGGGCGCCGTGACCGCGCAGGCCGAGCCGATCCAGGGATGCCGGTCTGAGCGGCTCGGGCGTATCCGCTATCGCGCGGTGTGCTCGCCGGCGTTTTACGAACGCTATTTCGCCGCGGGCATTACACGCGATGCGCTGCGTCGCGCGCCGTGCGTGATGTTCAATCCGAAGGACGGGCTGCAGGCGCGTTTCATCCGGCGCGTGACGCGCGCGGATCTCGATCCGCCGCAGCACTGGATACCGCACGTCGCGGGTTATCTGCGCGCATGCGAAACGGGATTGGGATGGGGGATGTGCCCGGACCGGATGGTCGACCGCCAGCTGGCGGCGGGCGAACTGGTGGACATGTCGCGCGGGCGTACCGTCGACATCGATCTGTACTGGCAGAGCTGGCGCCTGTCGATCGGCTGGCTCGACGATTTCAGCGCGGCGCTGAAGGCGCGCGCCGCGCTGTTTCTCGATTGATCGGTAACGTCATGCGGGCGGCGCGCGAGATTCGCGCGCCGGGCGCGATCAGACTTGATGGAGGCCGTCGAAGTCGACGATCTGCACGTGGCGACCCTGCATTTCGATCAGGCCGCGCTTCTGGAATTTGGACAGCGTGCGGCTGACCGTTTCGAGCGTCATGCCGAGGTAGCTGCCGATGTCTTCGCGCGTCATCCGCAGGTTGAATTCCGACGGCGAGTAACCGCGCTTCAGGTAGCGCGACGACACGTCGAGCAGGAACGCGGCGACACGTTCTTCGGCATTCAGCGAACCGAGCAGCATCGTTTGCGACGTTTCGCGCACGATCTGCTCGCTCATCAGCTTGTGCATGCGCAACTGCATCGAGCCGGCTTCCGAGCACAGTGTCTTGAGCGCGCTGTACGGAATCACGCAGACGGAGCTGTCTTCCAGCGCGACCGCGGTGCGCGGATGCGTGTCGTCGCAGATGCCGTCGAGGCCGAGCGCTTCGCCCGCGAGATGCAGGCCCGTGACCTGTTCGCGGCCGTCATGGCGCGTGGCGACGGTTTTCAGCGAACCCGAGCGCACCGCGTACAGGTTGTCGAATGCGTCGCCCTCGCGGAACAGCGCTTCGCCGCGCTTGACGGGGCGAGCCGCGCAGATGACCGACTCGAGGCGACTGAGCGCTTCGGGCGCCAGGCCCTGCGGCATGCACAGGTGCCGCATTGCGCATGACGAGCAGTGCGCGGCCTGGCGAGGAGCCCAGCTGCCGGCATGAGGCGTGGCGGCGGGACGTGTGGCGACGGGCGTCAGCATGATCGTTTACTCCGGCGTTGAATCGACGGAATCATTGTCCCACCGCAAGTTGCCGCTGTCGGGTGACAAAACGTCGCGACCGCCGCGCATGCCGAACGCCGTTCAGGCGGCTTGTTCGTCCACGTTGGCGGCGGCCGGAATCAGCAGCACGGGCAGCGTCGCGTGCCGCACGCATTGTTCGGCGATGCTGCCGAGCACGAGACGGCGGAACCCGCGGCGGCCGTGCGTGCCGAGCACGAGCAGATCGGCGCCGAACGCCTTCGCGCCTTCGAGGATCAACGACGACACATCGACGAGCGATGTCGCTTCGGTCAGCCGCGTCTCGCCCTTCACGCCCGCTGCCTGCATCAGCTTCGTGAAATCCTTCGCGAGTTCGTTGCCTTGCGCGACGAGCTGATCGCGCAGCACGGACGGATCGTAGCCCGGCACGTTGTAGTAGATCGCGGCGTTCTCGACGACGTAGAACGGTTGCAGCTCGGCGCCGTGCGCTTTCGCGAGCGCCAGCGCCGCATCGAACGCATGGCGGGACGTGTCGCTGCCGTCGACGGCAACCAGAATACGCTTGTACATAGTGTCTCCGAGTGGCGGGTTGAAACGAAGTCGGCCGGCTGGCCGATCAGTCCGGGCAATGCTGCGAGGCAGAGTAAACCAATGGCGGGGACTTTGCAGTGCGGTGCCCGTCGCACCGCGCGGGCGCGACGCTTCCGGCGCTGCCGTGCACGCGATGCATCCCGCACTGCGCGACGCGTGTCGCATGGCTGCGTCGTATCCGTCGTTCGCGTGGTCGCCGGGCGGTTCGAGACAGTCGGCTCCAGCGTGATGACGGGTGAAGACCGCATCGCCGCCGGGAACGGATGCGCGGGCATCGGAATCGCGCAATGCACGGGTGCACGCATCGCGGCGCGTGCATGTCGCACCGACACGGTGCGCCATGCCGCGCCGATGAACTGCACGCATCGTCATTCAATCGCAACCGCGCCGTTTCGACATGACTTCGATCAACCCATGTGCGTCGCTGCGATTCGCGGCATGCATGCAACCGCCGATGCCGGTGCGCGGAATCGTTCGCTTGAGCACCCGTCGCGTGCGCCAATCCGCCGGCATCGGTCGTCGACCGACGTCGGTCCGCAAACGAACGATCGATTCAAACGCCGCGCCGGTTACCTCGGCACGGCCGTCAGTTCGATCACGCGTTCCGGCCGCCGTCCGTGGCCGGGCCAGTACGCGCTGCCGTACATCCGGTGGACGGGACCGAACTGCGCATCGCTCGCGGGCGACGGCGCGGCGAAGCCTTTCTCGATCACCGCGTAGCCCGCGCGCAGCGCGAACGCCGGATGGTTGCCGCCGTGGCGGCTGTCGAAACCGGCGATGCCGTCGCCGGCTTCGGGCATCGAATTGACGAGCGACGCGTTGCTGCCCGTGATCTGGTCGGGCGAGATCGGCCCGCCGCCGGCGAGAAGCCACGCCTCGCGGTTCTTGCCGTCGGTGTCGACGGTGCTGTCGTGGGTTTCGTCGTTGTCGAGCTCGACGCTGTGCGGATGCAAATGACCTGTTCGACCGGATGATTCCATCGCGGCTCTCCTGACGGCGAAGCGGTCCGGATCGAAGCAAATCCCGTTCCGGGCATGACGGGAAAAGGCGCGCGGGCGATCGCCGCGGTCGTGTGACGCGCACTGATTTGTCATGATTTATTTCAGCTAGAAGACGCGTTTTCTACAGAGTATGATTCTTTTCCTGCGGAGTGGCGACAGGGGGATGCAATCTCGCCGCCTCTGCCCGCGACGGGCGCCGCAGCACCCTTAAAGACGGGTAGTGAACAACAAACAAGGGACTAGAGGTGGCGGATTCATGCAAGCGACTACTGCCTTCACGCACCGCGGTTATCTGTTGAATTGCGCGCCCGCGCGCGCCAGTGACGGTTCGTTCAAACCCTACGTCGTGATCTCCCGATCGAGCGACGGGGAGTTGGTTGCGAACCGTTTTTTCCCGACCGAACTCCAGTTCAACGACGAAGGCGCCGCGATCGCGCACGCGCGCGACTGGGCCGTGCGCTGGATCGACGCGAGCAGCATCACGATGTGACGCCGTCGCGCGTCGGCCGTCCGGCCGATTCCCGGTGCGCCGCTCCCGGACAAAAAACGCGGTAATCTTGTGGAACCCGTCACTTTATTAGCGGCCGTGCGACCGAGCGCGGCCGCCTGCATTGGCATATGTCGACATCACCCGTCCGTCAGTGGGGCCTCGAAGAAATCGTTGCCGGCTTGCGCGAGTCGCGCGAGGAACTCCATCGCACGCGCCATCCGCGCGGCATCCGCGAACTGCCGTCCCGCGACGCGATCTGCAAGATTGTGACCGGCCTGCGTGCGTCGATGTTTCCGACGCATTACGGTGCGCCGGATCTCACCGACGAAAGCGTCGACTACTACGTCGGCCACACGCTCGAAAGCACGCTGCGCATCCTGTCCGAACAGGTTCGTCGCGCGCTGCCGTTCCTGCCCGAATATGCGGACACGTCGTTCGCCGAGCTCGACGAGCGCGCGTTCGAGATCGCGCGCGAATTCGGCCGGCAGTTGCCGGCGGTCCGTGCGCTGCTCGTCAGCGACATCCAGGCCGCGTACGCGGGCGATCCGGCCGCGCAGCACATCACCGAAATCCTGCTGTGCTATCCCGGCGTGCTGGCGATGATGCACCATCGGCTCGCACACGCGCTGCACCAGCTAGGCGTGCCGCTGCTCGCCCGTTTCATCAATGAAATCGCGCACTCGGCCACCGGCATCGACATCCACCCCGGTGCCCGGATCGGCCCGAGCTTCTTCATCGACCACGGCACCGGTGTCGTGATCGGCGAGACGGCGATCATCGGCGAGCGTGTGCGCCTGTACCAGGCCGTCACGCTCGGCGCGAAGAGCTTCCCGGCCGATGGCGACGGCGCGCTGGTCAAGGGCAACGCACGGCACCCGATCGTCGAGGACGATGTGGTGATCTACGCGGGTGCGACGATTCTCGGCCGCGTGACGATCGGGCGCGGCTCGGTGATCGGCGGCAACGTGTGGCTTACGCACAGCGTGCCGCCCGGCACGAGCGTCGCGCAGAGCAAGGCCCGCGAAGGCGGCAGCGGCGAGAAGCCGTAACGCGGCGCGCGGCCGCCGCTGCGGGTGCGTCAGTGCTTGCCGGCGGGCGAGCGGTGCTTGTACAGCACGTCCTGGTCGACGCGGATCAGGTTCTGCCCCGCATCGACGACGAAATCCACGCCGTTGTATGCATTGCCCGTCAGCAGCAGGATCGCGCTCGCGACGTCGTCGGGGCCCGCGATGCGCGCGAGCGGCGTCGATGCGCGGCTCGCATGTTCGAAGTCGGCCTGCGTCTGGTCGTCGCTCGGCAGCATCAGCCCCGGGAACACCGCATTCACGCGCAGCACCGGCGCGGACGACAGCGCGAGCATCTGCGTGAGGTTGCCGAGCGCGGCCTTCGCGACCGTGTAGCTGAAATGGTCGCGATGAAAGTTTTCCTTGATCTTCTGGTCGACCACATTCACGACGACACCCTGCGTGCCGGCCGCGCGCGCCCGTTCGTAGAACGCGCGCGTGAGCAGGATCGGCGCGCGGCAGTTGACGGCCCACGCCTGGTCGAACGCCGCGAGATCGAAGCTCGGGAAATGGTCCTGCCAGAACACCGACGCGTTGTTGACGAGCACGTCGAGGCGCCCGAAGCGCGCATACACCTGGTCGATCAACGCGGTGATCTGCGCGGCATCCGACAGGTCGGCCTGCAGCGCGATCGAATCGTGCCCGCGTTCGGCGATCGCGCGGGCCGCTGCCTGTGCGGCATCGGCCGAACGGTCGTAGTGCACCGCAGTGCGATAGCCGTGCGCGGCGAAATACTCGGCGAACGCGCGTCCGGCCCGGCGCGCGGCGCCGGTCACGAGCACGACGGGCGCGTGCGCCGTTTGCTTCGTCGACTCCATTACGTATTCGTCAGGTTGACTGAAGAAGGATTGGCGACGATCGACAGGAATTCGCGACGCGTCGACGGATCGGTGCGGAACGAGCCGAGCATGCGCGACGTGACCATCTCGACGCCCGGCTTGTGCACGCCGCGCGTCGAGATGCACTGGTGCGCGGCTTCGAGGATCACGCCGACGCCCTTCGGCTGCAGCACGTCGAACAGCGTATCGGCGATCTGCACGGTCATCTTTTCCTGGATCTGCAGGCGCTTCGCGAACGCGTCGACGAGGCGCGCGAGCTTCGAGATGCCGACGACGCGATGGTTCGGCAGATACGCGACGTGCGCGCGGCCGATGATCGGCACCATGTGGTGCTCGCAGTAGCTCTCGAAGCGGATGTCCTTCAGCACGATCATCTCGTCGTAGCCGTCGACTTCGCTGAACGTGCGCGCGAGGATGTCGCGCGGCTCCACCGCATAACCGGCGAAGAACTGTTCGTACGCGCGCACCACCCGTGCGGGCGTGTCGACCAGGCCTTCGCGTGCGGGATCGTCGCCGGCCCAGCGCAACAGCACGCGGACGGCGTCTTCTGCTTCTTTACGGCTCGGTCGGGATGCGGCCGGCTCGGGCCGCGCGGATTTTTTACCCATGTACAGGCTCCATCGAATGCGGCCGCCCGAGGCGGCCGGAATCCGGCCATTGTTTCATGCTTTCGCGGGTCGTGTGCGTGGCCCGGCGCTCACTTCGGCCATTCGTCCTGCTCGTCGTTGAACAGCGATGCGACCACGCCGCGCAGCCACGCGGTGCGCGGATCGTTGTGATACTTGCGATGCCAGTGCTGCTTCAGGTCGAAGCGCGGCAGCGCGAGCGGCGGCTCGACGGGCACGATGAACGCGTGCTCGGCCGCATACGCATAGCCGATCGCATGCGGCACTGTCGCGATCAGGTCGGTGCGGCTCAGGATGAACGGCAGGCTCATGAAGTGCGGCGTCTCGAGCACCGCGCGGCGTTGCATGCGCTGCTTCGCCAGGTACTTCTCGAGCACTTCCTGGCTGCGCCCTTCGGCACGCACCACCGCGTGCCCGCATGCGAGGAACTGCTCGACCGTAAAGGGCGGCGCCTGTTCGAGCGGATGGCCGCGCCGCATCAGGCAGACGAACCGGTGCGTGAACAACCGCTGCTGGAAGAAGTTGTTGCCGTCGAGATCGGGGAAGTAGCCGACCGCGAGATCGATCGAGCCGGCTTCGAGGCCGCGTCCGACTTCATCGTGCGCGAGCGACACCGAACGCAGGTTCGCGTGCGGTGCGCGCGTCGCGAACGCCTGCAGCAGCTTCGGCAGGAACACGATCTCGCCGACGTCCGACAGCGCGATCGAGAACGTGTGCGTGCTCGCGGCCGGATCGAAGTCGTGCGGCGCGACGAGGCCGCGCTCGATCTGCGCGAGTGCGTCGCGTGCGGCCGGCAGCAGCGCGAGGGCGCGCGGCGTCGGCTCCATCCCGCGCGACGTGCGCACGAACAGCGGATCGCCGAAATACTCGCGCAGCCGGCCGAGCGCCGTGCTCACGCGCGGCTGGCTCACGCCGAGCAGGTCGCCCGCGCGGCTGACGTTGCGCGTGTCGTCGAGCGCGACGAGGTAGGGAATGAGGTTCAGATCGAGCGTATCCATCACCGGGCCAATATCTTCAAAACGTATACAACATATCTCCTGAATCGCGTTGCCGCATAGTCGGGAAAGCGCTCAAATGTATTCCATTACTCGAACCAATGTTCAGCTTTGCATGGGACCGGAGTAAGCGCTGAAGCGCTAACTCCGGTCGACAAGGAGACAAACTATGCGCACCCAAGTCGCGATCATCGGCGCCGGTCCGTCCGGCCTTCTGCTTTCCCACCTGCTGCGCCTGCAAGGCGTCGATTCCATCCTCGTCGAAGCGCGTTCGCGCGAATACTGCGAGAACCGCATCCGCGCCGGCGTGCTGGAGCAGGGCACGGTCGATACGCTGAACGACGCCGGCCTCGGCGACCGGATGCGCCGCGAAGGGCTCGAGCATCACGGCATCGAGCTGCTGTTCTCCGGGCAGCGCCACCGCATCGACCTGTCCGAGCTGACCGGCGGGCGCGCGATCACCGTCTACAGCCAGCATGAAGTCGTGCGCGACCTGATCGCGGCGGGCGTCGAGCATGGCCACCAGATGCATTTCGAAGTCAGCGACGTCGCGCTGCACGACGTCGAAGGCGAGCACCCGTTCGTCACGTTCAAGCACGCGGACGGCCGCGCGGACCGTATCGACTGCGACTACATCGCCGGCTGCGACGGCTTCCACGGCATCGCGCGCCAGACGATCCCGGCCGAGCGGCTGAACACGTTCGAGCGCGTCTACCCGTTCGCGTGGCTCGGCATCCTCGCCGACGCGGCGCCGTCGCTCGACGAACTCGTCTATGCGCATCACGACAACGGCTTCGCGCTGTTCTCGATGCGTTCGCCGACGGTCACGCGCCTGTACCTGCAGTGCAAGCCCGACGAAGACCTCGCCGAATGGTCCGATGCGCGGATCTGGGACGAACTGCACACGCGCTTCTCGAACGACACGGGCTGGACGCCGACCGAGGGCCGGATCACGCAGAAGAGCGTGACGCCGATGCGCAGCTTCGTGTCGGAGACGATGCAGCACGGCCGGCTGTTCCTCGCCGGCGACGCCGCGCACATCGTGCCGCCGACCGGCGCGAAGGGGATGAACCTCGCGGTCGCCGACGTCCGCGCGCTGTCCCGCGCGCTCGGCGCGCGCTACCGGACGGGCGACACGACGCCGCTCGACACGTATTCGGCGACCTGCCTCGAACGCGTGTGGCGCGCCGAGCACTTCTCGTACTTCATGACGAACATGCTGCACTCGTCGCCGGAGGATTCGCCGTTCGTCAATCGCCTGAAGTTTGCCGAGCTGAAATACGTGACGCGCTCGCGGGCCGCCGCGCAGTCGCTCGCCGAAAACTACGTCGGGCTGCCGTTCGACGACGCAGCGACCCCCGAGGCAACCCGCCTTGACAACGCGCTGTGCGCGACTCTATGATCGGCCCATCGTTCGCTAATCGAATCTAGGTTCGAATAGCGAACAAATGCCGGGATCGAGATCGGCCCCGGCGCGGCACGCGGCACGCGCGTGTCCCCTCGACAGGCCGCGCATCGTGCCGCGGGTTCGTATCAGGAAGAGACATGGTCAACAAGATTTTCGAATCGCTTCAGTCGGCGGTTGCCGACGTCCACGATGGCGCGACAATCATGATCGGCGGCTTCGGCACGGCCGGCATGCCGTCCGAGCTGATCGACGCGCTGATCGAACAGGGCGCGCGCGACCTGACGATCGTCAACAACAACGCGGGCAACGGCGAGACCGGCCTGGCGGCGCTGCTCAAGGCGAAACAGGTGCGCAAGATCATCTGCTCGTTCCCGCGCCAGAGCGACTCGCAGGTGTTCGACGGGCTGTACCGCGCGGGCGAGATCGAGCTGGAACTCGTGCCGCAGGGCAACCTCGCGGAGCGCATCCGCGCGGCGGGCGCCGGCATCGGCGGTTTCTTCACGCCGACGGGCTTTGGCACCAAGCTCGCGGAAGGCAAGGAAACGCGCGTGATCGACGGCAAGCAGTATGTGTTCGAGACGCCGATCCACGCCGATTTCGCATTCGTGAAGGCGTACAAGGGCGATCGCTGGGGCAATCTCGTGTATCGCAAGACCGCGCGCAACTTCGGGCCGATCATGGCCAGCGCGGCGAAGGTCGCGATCGTGCAGGTGTCGGAAGTCGTGCCGCTCGGCGCGCTGAACCCGGAACACATCGTGACGCCGGGCATTTTCGTTCAGCGCATCGTCGAGGTGCCGCAGGCCGCTCATGCGGCCGAGCTGGCCGCCGAACACGCTGCATCGCAAGCCGCTTGAGGGAGATATCCAGATGAAACGACTGACCCGCGATGAAATGGCCAAGCGCGTCGCCCAGGACATCCCCGAAGGCGCATACGTGAACCTCGGCATCGGCGTGCCGACGCTGGTGGCGAACCACCTCGACCCGAGCAAGGAAATCTTCCTGCACAGCGAGAACGGCCTGCTCGGCATGGGCCCCGCGCCCGCACCCGGCGCAGAAGACGACGAACTGATCAACGCCGGCAAGCAGCACGTGACGCTGCTCACCGGCGGCGCGTATTTCCACCATGCCGATTCGTTCGCGATGATGCGCGGCGGCCACCTCGACTACTGCGTGCTCGGCGCGTTCCAGGTGTCCGCGAACGGCGATCTCGCGAACTGGCATACGGGCGCGCCCGATGCGATTCCGGCCGTCGGCGGCGCGATGGACCTCGCGATCGGCGCGAAGCAGGTGTTCGTGATGATGGAGCACCTGACGAAGCAGGGCGAGAGCAAGATCGTCGCGCAGTGCTCGTATCCGGTCACCGGCGTGCAATGCGTGAGCCGCATCTATACGGATCTCGCCGTGCTCGACGTGACGGCCGATGGTCTCGCGGTGAGCGAGATCTTCACCGACCTGTCGTTCGACGAGTTGCAGAAGCTGACCGGCGTGCCGCTGATCGACGCGACGCAAAAGGCCGCCGCCTGAACCGCAGGCGTGCCGGCGCGCGCGGTCGAGCGCACGCCGGCACGCTTGGGTGGACAATAGGCGCACGCCGTTTCCCCAATCTGATGCCATGCTCGAAGACAGCGCCCGCCTGACCTCCCTCATCTGCGGCACCGAGCCGCTCAACCGGATCTGGTCGCCGCGCGCGACGATCCAGCGGATGCTCGACGTCGAGGCCGCGCTCGCGCGCGCGCTCGCCGCGCAGCAGGTGATTCCCGCCGCCGCGGTCGCGCCGATCGAACGCGCGTGCGACGCAAGCCGGCTCGATGCCGACGCGCTCGCGCACGGCGCGGCGCTCGGCGGCAATCTCGCGATTCCGCTCGTCAAGCAGCTCACCGCGCAAGTGAAGGCCGACGACCCCGAGGCCGCGAAGTTCGTGCACTGGGGCGCGACGAGCCAGGACATCATCGATACCGCGACCGTCCTTCAGCTGCGCGACACGCTCGACGTGCTCGAGCCGCTGCTCGACGAAGCGTGTGCATCGCTCGCGGCGCTCGCGCGCACGCACCGTGCGACGCCGATGATCGGCCGCACCTGGCTGCAGCAGGCGCTGCCGATCACGCTCGGCCTGAAATTCGCCCAATGGCTCGATGCGCTGCTGCGCCATCGCGCGCGCTTCGCCGAATTGCGCGAGCGCGCGCTGGTGCTGCAGTTCGGCGGCGCGGCCGGCACGCTCGCGAGCCTGCGCGAGCACGCGCGTGGCGTCACGGCCGCGCTCGCGGCCGACCTGAAGCTCGCCGTGCCGGCTGTGCCGTGGCATACGCAGCGCGACCGCATCGCGGAAGCCGCGTCTTGCTTCGGGATGCTGACGGGTACGCTTGGCAAGATCGCGCGCGACGTGTCGCTGCAGATGCAGACCGAAGTCGGCGAGCTCGGCGAACCGGCCGCCGCCGGCAAGGGCGGTTCGTCGACGATGCCGCACAAGCGCAACCCGGTCGGCTGTGCGGCCGTGCTGACCGCCGCCGTCCGCGCGCCGAACCTCGTCGCGACCGTGTTCGCGGGGATGGTCCAGGAACACGAGCGCGCGCTCGGCGGCTGGCAGGCCGAATGGGATGCGCTGCCCGACCTCGCGCGTCTGACGGGCGGCGCGCTCGCGCAGATCGCACAGATCGTCGCGGGCCTCGACGTCAACACCGAACGCCTTGCCGCGAACCTCGACCTGACGCACGGGCTGATCCTCGGCGAAGCCGTGATGCTCGCGCTCGGCGACCGGATCGGCCGGCTCGATGCGCACCACGTCGTCGAGCACGCGTCGAAGGAAGCCGTGCGCACCGGCGCGCCGCTGTTCGACGTGCTCGCCGCCGATGCGACCGTGTCGGCTCACCTGTCGCGCGACGCGCTCGCGCGGCTGCTCGATCCCGCACATTACGTCGGCGAGGCGCAGGCCTATGTCGACGCCGTGCTCGCGCTGCATGCGGGCACGACCCAACCAGGAGAACATTGATGCCTTTCGCCACTGTCAACGGCGTGAAACTGCATTACCGGATCGACCGTGCGGCGCGCGACGACGCGCCGTGGCTCGTCTTCTCGAACTCGCTCGGCGCCGACCTGCAGATGTGGGCGCCGCAGATCCGTCCGCTCACGCAGCACTTCAATATCCTGCGCTACGACACGCGCGGCCACGGCCATTCCGATGCGCCGGCCGGTTCGTACACGATCGAGCAGCTCGCCGGCGACGTGATCGGCCTGCTCGACCACGTCGGCATCGCGCGCGCGCATTTCTGCGGGATCTCGATGGGCGGGCTGACCGGTGCCGCGCTGGCCGCGCGCTTCCCGTCGCGCATCGTTCGCGCGGTGCTGTCGAACACCGCCGCGAAGATCGGTTCGCCGGAAGTGTGGGCGCCGCGTGCGCAGAAGGCGCGCGCCGAAGGGATGGCCGCGCTTGCCGACGCCGTGCTGCCGCGCTGGTTCACCGATGCGTTCGTCGAACGCGAGCCGCGCCTGTTCGACGCGATCCGCGACACCTTCGTGCATACCGACAAGGACGGCTATGCGGCGAACTGCGACGCGCTGAACGCGGCCGACCTGCGCGAAGAGGTGAAAGGCATCGCGCTGCCGGTGCTCGTCGTGACCGGCGCGAAGGACATGTCGACGCCGCCCGATCAGGGTCGCGCGCTCGCGGCCGCGATTCCCGGCGCGCTTCACATCGAATTCGATGCCGCGCATATTTCGAACATCGAGTGCACCGGCGGCTTCAACCGCGCGCTGCTCGATTTCCTGACTGCGTGAGGCACCGGCAATGGACGACCAGGAACGTTACGAAGCAGGGATGAAGGTGCGTCGCGCGGTGCTCGGCGATGCGCACGTCGACCGTTCGCTCGAGAACCGCACCGAGGTGACCGACGAATTCCAGAACCTGATCACGCGCTATGCATGGGGCGAGATCTGGACGCGCGACGGCCTGCCGCGCCATACGCGCAGCCTGCTGACCATCGCAATGATGGTGGCGCTGAACCGTGGCGAGGAACTGGCGCTGCATCTGCGCGCCGCGCGCAACAACGGCGTGACGCGCGACGAGATCAAGGAAGTGCTGCTGCAGACCGCGATCTATTGCGGCGTGCCGGCTGCGAATTCCGCGTTCCATCTCGCAGACAAGATCTTCAAGGAACAGGACGGGGCCGAGTAAGACGGCCAGTCAGGTGCGGCCGGCTGAGGGCGGCCGCAACCGATCGCGTGGCCCGCTGTCGCAAGGGGCCATCGACGACGGGATCGATGAACGCGCCGGCAGAGCATCGGCGCGCGGCACACCGGATGGCCGGTGGGCGAACAAAGGAAGGGCGCGGCAACCATGCCGTATTGCTCATAACTATTAGCGTTGCATGGGACCGGAGTAAGCGCTGAAGCGCCAACTCCGGTCGACCGCGCAGCATGGGATCCAAGTAAGCGCTAAAGCGCTAACTTGGATCGACACAGGAGACACGCGATGAATCGCACACCCGTGGTCGATGTCCAGACCTTCATCAACGAGCAGCCGTTCGGCGGCTTTCAGTGGCTCGTGTTCCTCATGTGTTTCGTGATCGTGCTGCTCGACGGCTTCGATACGGCCGCGATCGGCTTCATCGCGCCGTCGCTGCTCGGCGAATGGAACCTCACCAAGCCCGATCTCGCACCCGTGCTGAGCGCCGCGCTGTTCGGCCTCGCGTGCGGCGCGCTCGTGTCGGGCCCGCTGTCCGACCGGCTCGGGCGCCGCTCGCTGCTGCTCGGCTCGGTATTCCTGTTCGGCGTCGCGTGTTTCGTGTCCGCGTTCTCGACGACCATCGGACACCTGACGATCCTGCGCTTCATCACCGGTGTCGGGCTCGGCGCGGCGATGCCGAACGCGGTCACGATGATGGGCGAGTTCTGCCCGGACAAGCGCCGAGCGACCGTGATCAACCTGATGTTCTGCGGCTTCCCGCTCGGTGCCGCATTCGGTGGTTTCCTGGCCGCGTGGATGATTCCGCATTTCGGCTGGCGCAGCGTGCTGATGCTCGGCGGCGTGACGCCGCTGCTGCTCGGCGTGCTGTTGCTGCTGAAGATGCCGGAATCGGTGCGCTTCATGGTCGCGAGCGGCCAGGCGGTCGACAAGATCCGCGCAACGCTCGCACGCATCTCGCGCGACGCGCTGAATGCCGGCGCGTTCGCAATGACCGAATCCGCGCCGCAGACGGGCAGCAAGGGGCTCGGCGTCGTGCTGTCGCGTTCGTACATCGTCGGCTCCGTGATGCTGTGGATCGCGTACTTCATGGGCCTCGTGATCTTCTACGCGTCGATCAACTGGATGCCGATCCTGCTGAAGGATGCCGGCCTGACGCCGAAGAGCGCGACGCTGATCTCGGCGCTGTTCCCGCTCGGCGGCGTGGGCGCCGTGCTGTGCGGCGTGCTGATGGACCGCTTCAACGCGAACCGCGTGATCGCCGTGTGCTATGCGCTGACGGCGGTGAGCGTGTATGCGATCGGGCAGGCGGCCGGCAACGTCGGGTTGCTCGTGCTGGTCGTGTTCGTGGCCGGCGTGCTGATGAACACCGCGCAATCGTCGATGCCGGCGCTTGCCGCCGCGTTCTATCCGACCGAGGGGCGCGGCACGGGTGTCGCGTGGATGCTCGGCGTCGGCCGCTTCGGCGGGATCGCGGGGTCGTTCCTCGTCGCCGAACTGACGCGCCGGCACTTCACGTTCGCGGGTGTGTTCGCGACGATCGCCGTCGCGGGCGTGCTCGCGTGCGTCGCGTTGCTGATCAAGCAGATGGCGCGGCCGCATGGCGTCGCGCAGCCGGCGGGCAAGATCGAGTCGCTCGGGCATTGAGCGAAGCGTGGGCCGGTGCGATGCGCCGGCCCACTGTGAGCGGCACTCTTCGTGCCGCTATTCCTCCGCGTCGTGTTCCTTGACGAAGTTGCGCAGATACGCGCGCAGCGCGGCCTCCCGGCTGCGATGATCGGCGAGGTTCGCGGCGCCCATCTCTTCCTCGTCGCCGAACAGCGTTGGCGGCGCGCAGTAAGTGCCGACTTCGATGTTGTCGCGCAGCACGAGGATGTCGTGCGTGAGCGGGTGATACTCGGCGATCCAGTGCATCCCCTCGATGTGCTCGCCCGTCCTCAGGAATGGCTTCATCGGCTTGTCTCCCGGCAGCAGCGGCGCGACCGCGAAGCGGCTGCGCGCGCCCGTACCGAAAGGGTACGCCTGCATCACATGAATCTCAACGGGCGCGCTGTGAGCGCTCACTGCGGCAGCAGGTGCGCGATCAGCGGATACAGCGACAGGATCAGCAGCACGGCCATCGTCACGTTGAAGATGCGCAATGCGCGCTGGTTCGACAGGAAGCGGCGCAGGCCGAGGCCGAACGCGGCCCACAGGCAGATGCACGGAAAGCCGATCAGGATGAACACGACGGCCATCCACGCGGCGTTCATTCCGTAGTCGGCGGACAGGCGCACCGTCGTCGCGGCGGTCAGCACCATCATCCAGGCTTTCGGGTTGACCCACTGGAATGCGGCGGCTTCGATGAACGTCATCGGCCGCGGCTTGCCGCCGTTCGCCTTCACTTCGCCCGACGTGCCGATGCGCCACGCGAGGTACAGCAGGTACGCGACGCTTGCGGCTTCGAGGATCGTGTACAGCAGCGGCAGGCGCTTGAACGCTTCGCCGAGGCCGAAGCCGACGCAGAGCATCAGGATCGCGACGCCGATGCTGATGCCGAACAGGTGCGGCATCGTGCGGCGGAAGCCGAAATTGACGCCGGACGCGAGCAGCATCGTGTTGTTCGGGCCGGGCGTGATCGACGTGACGAGCGCGAACAGCATGCCGGCGGGCAGCGCGCTCAGGGTGAGGAATTCCATCGCGGATTCTCCATTCGGTTCGAGACTGGGATGGAGATCAGTTTAGCGACGGTTGGCGGTACGGTACCGGTACAGTTGGTTTGACGATTGCCGGTACGGGGAGGGGGCTGGCGACGGTAGGAGGTTGTTGTTGTCTTGTTGTCTCTCAGAAAAGATGTCCGCAGTCTCGATATGTTGTCTTTGAATAATTGGCTATCCTCGTACGTGCTCGTCGATGTTGAACCTCATTATCGAATCACGAGATCAAACATGTCATTTGAAAACAAGGTGATCGCCTATGCAGAGTTGGTGCAATCGACTCAAATTCTCGTTGGCCAATGTCTGGCTGCTGCCGCGGTCGAGGAGATGATGGCCCCGAAGTTGGCACACGTCGATTTTGCTCAGGGGGATTGCTTGCTTTGGTATCGGATCGCATCGCGACTAGCGTCGAAGAACGCGGGCGAAAACTCTCGATTGAGCAAGACGACAAGCACGTCAAAGAACTCATCGACCGTGCGTTGCCAACGGGTGCCTGACGCGTTGTCGCTCGCGGATGGTCGCGGCGTTCCGTGAAAGGAGGGGCACACTCGACCACATGTCTGCGTTGTAGACAACGGGCCTAGTTTGCGCAATCGATCTACGGGATGCCTTTCTCGAGTCAGCATCGACACGATTTGGCGATCGGCGATTTGAATGTCGCAATACATGCGAGGCCTGTATAAACATCAAAATAATAGAGGGATGTATGAAGCATTGGATTGATGCGGTACGCGGGGTACTGCGACGCCCGGAGATTCGGCTTGTAGTCGCGTTTTCCGGATTGGCGTTGGCGACGAGAATTGTCACCTATAGCTGGGGAGTCACGCTTGTAGGCACAGCCTTGTTCAGTTTTATGTTGTGGGACCTGTTCGTGGAGTGGCGGCGATTCCTGCCGCCTTTTCGCAGGATGATGTTGAAGCGTGCAATGCGCATCATGAAAGCGCTACGGCCGCTGCGTAAGCTTCCCCCCGATGTCCCGGTCCTGTATGGCGCTGTCATGATGTACATAATTGCTCGTCTGATCCTGGCCACCCTGCATTGGATGCCCTTGCTCGGTTCCATACACGAGATGTTCTGCATCGGTGTGGTGACCTCGATTGCGGCACTTCGGCACGCACATCTGATACTTGCCCGGATCGCGAAGTGGTCGTGGGGAAAGATGCTCGGAAAAGCGTTGTATGCGCTGTCGACTGCGGTATGTGTCGCAGTCGGAACTGCGCAAGCAATACGTACGACGCGACTGTTGACCCACGCAGATGCGAAGTACTTTCCGAGCTTCGTTGGTCTTCTGTCGTCCTGGTATGTAGTTCTAAACTTTGTCCGTTGCGCGGCAATTTTCCTTACCGTGTGCGGCACAATACTTATTCTGATCAACCTGCCGTCGCTCTTGTTGCGATCCGTGCGAGCCTGGTTCAAGTTCCTCCCGAAGGAGAGGACGAACAGGGTATTCATTTGGTGGCGAAGAGTGCGCTTCGGGCGTCGAGGCGATCCGGCGCTGCAAGGTCGCTACTTGCGCGACATTATCGAGCTGTTTACCCCGATGGCTTTACTCGGTATCGCGGCGGTGATCGTCGCTGCACCGGAGTCGATAGCAGGCGCACGGGCTACTGCAATAATCCTCAACCAGACGCTATTTGCTATGGAGTACACCGCTGATGGCGGTTGTCCGGCAGTCGGCAACCTGCCGACCGTGCATCTTGATCGAGATTTTGTGTCGACGGGGGTGTTGGTAGGGAACCGGCTGATTACAATGCGGCAAGAGTGTCATGGCCCCGAGAAAGCGAAGTAGCGACTGGCGCTGATGGCCTAGGGGAAAGCCGGTGAGTATGGAGCGGAAAACCTAGTCGTGCCGGATGCGGATGTCGGAGTTCGAGCCGAGGATGAGAGTGCTTGAATGACTGAGAGGTGAGACGGTCGACGTGAGTAAGGCGATGCTGCGCGGCAGTTGCATTTGCTTATGTCGTCGCGCCATACACCGATCTGGACCTCGCGGTATGTCGTTGGCTATTGATGACGGCGCGTTGCTGTATCGAATCCAAGGCTGATCCTATTGTGATCTTGGGCCGACCATATAAGTCGACTGCGGAGTTCGACTGTAGTCAGTCGCGGTTATTGGGTTGTTGACGTAAGATTGACGATGACTAGTCACACTGCGACGTCATCGAACGATGAAAATAAAGCTGTTGTACTGAGGCGTCAGTGTTCAAGACAGTTTGATATCGGGGAGAAATCGCATGCGCCTGTGTCGCTTCGAGGTCAGAAATTTTAAGTGCGTCGAGTATGCCAGCTTGGAGTGGGAGGACTTGCTGGTGCTAATCGGTGAAAACAACGCCGGCAAGTCAACCATCCTGTCGGCCATTGCTGCTTTCCTGAGCGGCAGCGCTATTAAAGACCCATCGTTGTTCCGGCGACATCTGACCGATGTGGCGAACGCGATCGAGCTCATTGGACATTTCGACGGTCTCAGCGACGAAGAGACAACTCAGGTAGCAGTTCGTGGTCGCATGAGCGGCGACCGCTGGGTCTTGAAGAAGCGCTACTGGTTCGAGCCCGGCGAGGACGGCGAATCGGGTGGGTGGAAAGAGGCGCTGTATTCCTTCTCCGGCGCGGAGCGATTTGAAGGCTGGCCAGAGGCTGACGCGACTTGGAATGCATTTCCAGAGGAATATCAGCCGCTCATTGCGGCGCTGCCAAATCGCGGAGTTCGCCCTACGAACGCTGCGAGAGAGACCCTGCGCGAGGCGGTGCGACGGCAACGGCCTGACCTCGTGGCTTTCGGGGCGCCCAATTGGGTGCCTAACCCAGGTGGCGGCGGAAATTGGAAAAGCAACGCCAACTCCATCCTGCCACGCCCCATATTGGTACGGGCGGTGCAAGAAGCTAGCGACGAGACCAACGCGAAGGATGCGTCGACCTACGGCAAGTTGGTGAATCTCATTGTCGAGCGAAGCTTGGCACAGCGTCCGGAAATGGTTCGGTTGCAAGAGGCGTTGGACGAGGTGTTGGCCTTGTTCCGCCCTGACGAGGCCAATCCTCAACGCCAAGCCCAGGAGGTTCGTGACCTACAGGACCGGATCAACCGGAGCCTTAACGAAGTAGTAGGAGGCCAGGCGCTGATTCGTACGGAAGCGCCGGAGATTCGATCGATGGTGCTGCCATCAACGTCTCTGGTCATCCGTGACGTGGAAGCAGGCATCGATACTGACGTTGGACACCAAGGACACGGCCTTCAGAGGACATTGGTCATTACCTTGCTGCAATCACTGGCCGATGCGCAGGCGCAGGTTGTACCTGGTGCGGCCCTCGCACCGGTAAGAGCCAACATCTTGCTGATCGAAGAGCCGGAGCTATATCTTCATCCGCAAATGGAGCGGTTGATGCGTGACGTGCTGTATCGTTTGGCTGAGCAAGCTTCTACCCAAGTGGCATGCTGCACTCATTCACCAGTGTTCCTTGATATCGCCACCAAGTATCGAGCCATCATTAGGATGTTCAAGACGCCACAAGGTGACGCGGCTGCGCATCAGGTGACCCAAGATCTCTTTCCCGGGCAACCTCTCCAAGCCGACAGGCAGCGACTGAATACTGTTGCACGCTTCGATCCTACCGTGAACGAGCTTTTCTTCGCCAAACGGGTCGTGCTTATGGAGGAATTTAGCGCTATTGCAGCTTTCGAGCGAGGCGCAGAGCTAATGGGACTGTTCGAACGACATCTACGACTTCGGCGCGAGGTGTCGCTTGTGGACTGCAACGGCAAATCGAACATCCCAGCGTTTCAGCGCGTGCTGAACGCATTCAACATCCCCTATCGCGTACTGCACGACGAAGATCCTGGCAATCCGGCCGAGCAGGCAAACAACCAGAATATTCTCGCTCTGTTAGTCGCTGGTGCAAATCAACGGCATTTGGTTGCGCCAGATCTGGAGGGCCTCTTGGGATATCAAGCACCTCGCAAAAACAAGCCTTTTCTAGCCGTCAGCACCGTGGAAGATCTCCACGCCCAAGGCCAGCTACCAGCTGCGTTTCGGGAGGCTGTCTGCATGGTCTACTTTGGTCAAGCGGTCGAACCGCTGCCGCCTCCCTGATCACTGAACTACCTTGCGCCGTCAGAGTTTGTGGCGAAACACCGGGCGACCGCGGATGCTCCTGCCGCTTTCCAGGAGTTGGTTTAAAGGGACTTTGCTAGAAGCCCATTGGCCCTATTGAAGGGGGCAGGTCACCCCAGCACCTCGATCATCGTCTTGACTAGACCTGCGTCTTGCCCCCTGCATTTAAGTGCGACGATCGCCCCGTTAAGCATTGCGAGCACAACTTGATACCGTTAGACTTGGTGCAATAATCGTGTGAATCGAAATTTCAACGAGGGTGTTCATGAAAATTGCAAATGTACTGGTATCGACTAATCATGGTCCACTCATCGTTAACAGGAATGACGAAAATCATAATCAAGAATACGGAACATATGGCGTTGGCTGGAATCTTCTGGAGACTGGTAATTTTTACCAGAGTGACATCGAATTACTCAAAGCAGTCTTGCGAATAAAGAAAACGGAAAATGCAGGCAGGAGACCGACTATTGCGGTTGACTGTGGTTCCAATATCGGTGTGCATACTATCGAATTCGCTAGAATGCTCGACGGAGTGGGTAATGTAGTCTCAATCGAGGCGCAACGGCCCATTTATTATGCGCTGTGTGGAAATATCGCCATCAACAATTGCTTTAATGTCGATGCTCGGAACGTCGCCATTGGTGATTCAAATGGTTCTTTGCGCATTCCGTTCATAGATTATCATCGGAAATCGAGTTTTGGTAGTTTAGAATTGATTCAGGGTGATGGAAATGAAAACATTGGTCAAAGTGTCGATTATGACTCCGGGTATGAAATTCCTTTAATTTCGCTCGACTCGTTGAACCTCAAGTGCATTGATTTGATAAAGATCGACGTAGAGGGTATGGAAGATGCGGTGATCCGTGGCGCAATCGAGACGCTGAAATCGACGCGCCCTGTAATGTTTATTGAGAAAATAAAATCGAACTCAGATAAAATGTTACGGACATTGGCTAACTTGGAATATTGTTTGCATGATCTTGGTCCCAACGTCTTAGCCATAGCAAGTGACGACTCTGCTGCTCTCGAAATCCGTGAATTGGTAGATCACCATTCCTGATCGGCTGGCATTATTAATTCGGAATCGGGGCGAGGCAGAGATGAAGCGTGTTTTATAAGACGCGTCTCGTACGGAAGTTTGACCGTGAAAACCGCCCCCTTTCCGACATCGCTTTCCACGGCGATACTACCTCCCAAGACTTCAACTAGGCCGCGCACTACGGCGAGTCCCATACCATACCCGCTGACCGGCGAGTTCTCGTTGAGCGGACTTTGGTAAAATGGCGAAAACAGAAACTCAATCTTGTTTTTTTCTATTCCGATTCCTTCATCGATGACTTGGACCTTTACGCCGTTGCCGAGGAAATCAGGAAAAATAGAGCATCGAATCTGAACTACACCACCCGACGAGTATTTGATCGAATTTTCAACGAGATTGTCCAAGATCTGCTGGACGCGCTGCCCATCCGACCGGAACCTTGTTGTTGGTCCATCAAAATTCGCTTGTAGACGGATCCCCTTTTCACTCGCTTTCGGTTTGAAGCGACGAATAACTTCACTAGTAATCTCCTTGAGATCAACGGAGCAAACACGAAGGTTGATCTTGTGTGTTCTCAGTCGAAGATAATCAGTTAGATCCCGCATATGGGTTTCGATATGCCTTACCGCTTGGTCGATATTTGTGACTGCACACATGAGTTCCCGGTTGGTGGCGTAGTGCGAAATGTTTTCTGTTGCAGACACGATTGTTTGCAGTGGATTACGCAACTCATGATTAATTGATGCGAGAAACACTTGCTTCGTATGCGCTACTTGCCGCGCGGTTTGGAGCGTCTTTTCGAAATATCGAGCCGAGCGCAAAAACGTGAGAATCGCAATAAAAAACAATAGCGAAACACCGATATTGCTATAGAGCAAGATGCTTCGATTTCGCAATGTCTCGGCAAGGTGAGCATCGCGCCGCCTGACTTCGGAAAACCCGACAGCACCGACAAATTGGTCGTACGCGGTGACGAACACCGTAGATTCCTCGATCATGGCGTTCGCTATCCTTTCGCCCCCATTGGGGAGTTCGTCCATCAATACGTCCATCTTCAAGAACGATCGTCGGAGATCGTCGACCGTCCTCGAGTATAGGGGCTGTTGGTAGGCCGATTTGGTTGTTTCAGAACGCTGTGAAATCACAAAAAATTTGGAAACCAGGATTTCGTAGTCGAATCGCACCTTGTCAAGATTATTTTGCTCGCTTATTTTGTATTTGAGTAACGAGTTTCGAAATTCATCTGAGGCAATTCGAAATTGCGCGATTCCCCAATAAGGATTCTCTGTGGGGCCAACGATGTCGTAAACGGATTGAAACCGTATGATATAAACAATGAAAATTATCCAAATAAAGAATAAAAATATAATTGCCGGTATCAAATGCTTGGACTTGAGGATTGCGTTTGTTTTATTGGTTTTCATTTTACAACGATCGCCCTGATTTGACGTATTTCTCGAGTTGCATAGTCTGAGGTTCTGAGAGATTTCTCGTTTCGATCCAGCGGATAGACCAAAAAAAGTGGACCGAGATCTCTCAACTTAAGGGGAACTCCATCTCTCGTGTAGGCCAACAGGGGATGAAAGGTCTCAATGTCTGTAGTCGGAATGTCTCGAGAGACATAGCCGTCGTACGCGACTATGTCTAGTTGAGTACCGCTCGCCTTCACATGGTCAAGTACATCCTCGAGAAGCGGGCCCCGAAATTTCGCGGTCGGTGTCCAAGGCGTTGACGTAGCTATCTCGTGTTGAGGCAGAGACAACAGCGCGCGCTCGTCGAAGTAATACGTTTGTCCGTCGGATGCATTTCGAATCTCGATCTTCCCGGATACAGTCAACGCGAGCGGCACGATGTCAGCATCACAAGCGGCGCTCGTTGCGAGAGCGACGCAGAAGAGCATTAGCGTCGCCTGCAACTGCCTGGTAGCCGAGCCTAACAATAGGGTGGCAAGCATGGATTTATCGGTTGCAAAATGGCTCGAGCGCAGCGGCGATAACGGGAGCGCGTGCAGGTTTCTCATAGGGACCAATGATTCGATAGGTCGTCATCATTTCGGCAATTGTATTCATATGTTCGGCATGTCCCATGTATGCAGTCAGGATAATGATCGGGGAACGAATGTTGTGCCTGTCTCGGATCACTTCTATGCACCGTCTCGCGGTTTCGTGTCCTATTAGCCAGTCGAGGATGAACCCACTAAAGCAAATATTCTCTACTGAGGCAAGAAGCGCATCGATCGAGTAGAACGGCACTGTTGAAAAGCCTCGCTTGCGCAATGAGCGGGCGAGTTCGTCTGCTGCGTCTGAGTTGTCATCGAGGATTGCGACCGCCGGGGCGTCTAGCGCAGGGCGCCGTCCGTCGATCTCGATCTTCTCGACCCGGTAGTGCATGCCAGCCGGTGCATGTTCGGCGCGATGTATATGCCACTGATTGTCTGTTCGTATCGCCACGAATGCAGACGAAGGATCCCCCGCAATAGTCTGTGAACCAATCCGGGCGATGCACGGTAATTCGTCATTGCCGATAACAAAAATGGAATTCTGACCGAAACAATTCAATTTGTCGGTGTCGCTGACATCTTGAAATAGATCGCCGGGTGAAACGTCAAATGCCGATGCAATCTCGCGTATCTGGACGAGTGTCCACGGGCTTTCGCCTTTGATTTTCCGATGCGCCTGCGAAGGGCTCAGATGTAGATACTCGCTGATCGTCGCCGCGTGGCGACGCCTCGGGATGCCGTTTCTTTCGAAGAGACTTCGCACACGCTCGGCAATCAGAGGCGCATCGAAATCAGGCTGAATCTCATCTAAAGGCCTTGAATCTGGAATCATTATTTCTCACCCAGAAAAATTGTATGCAATGCAATCATTTAGTTGAAAAATGCACTTGACACCACTTTTGCGTAAGGCTATCGTCAGATCAATCGCATGATATTCCATGATTTGCTCATGTTACAAGCGAAATGTAGCATGTAATGCAACTTAATAATTGCATTGCATGCAATGATGGCGGAGTGAAAACTGATTTATCCGGTTGTCCGTGGGTACCGGAGGACATGGTTGCTGAAAATATTGTGGCTGAACTGTTCTGAGAATCACTTCAATTAACTTTTCTCCTAGCGTGGGGCCGAAATTGGACCAACGTTGGGGCGACATTTATTCTCGGAAGTTTTGATCGCTTTTTTCACGAGTCAATTGATGTTTGATGCCAGTTTTATACCGATGCGACAGCTGTGGTGTGCCGTTCGAGTTTGCCGTGGATCGAAGGAATGTTGGTGTGCTCGTGTTTTTAGTATTATTAACTAAACAGTCGATAAGTTATAGCAATGAACGCGAATCCAGCTGTAGAAAACGAAGATCGTCTGCAAATCAACTTGAACCCAAACGGGACTTCTGTCGTCGCACCCTATGATTTGGGCATCAGTAAGACGTTTTTGCATCAATTCGGTGTGAGGTCGAGGTGGAGCCGTTGTCCATGGTGACGTACCTCCGTTGATCAGGCTGGTGGTGTACGGCGCCCAGTTTTTGATGCGGTAGCGCGCCTTCGGCTCATACGTCCTGCCCAGTCCTCGCGTCTCTTTTCGGCAAAAAAATCGAAAATCTACACAGAAAAGCGAATTACTGAAAGAGATATCGCCCCAGTCGTTGCGCACAAAATTAACTGAGAATTGTCCGAATTTATGCAACAACGCCTGTTGACCGCAAAGTACCGAACGAGCGAGTGAATGATGAAGCGTAGTGTTTTAATTATCATCGCAACGGCTTTGATGTCCGTCGCCTTCGGCTATACGATGCCGCTGCTGGCGATCACATTAAAATCTGCTGGCGCAACACAGACGCAGATCGGCGTCAGCGCATGCGCACCATCACTTGCAATCATCCTCACGGGGCTCGGTTCAAGACGGTTGATTGCATTGCTTGGATATAAAAAAATACTCGCATTTAGTACGTTAGTGTTGTGCGGCGGGCTCTTTATCCTGGAGCAAAGTAACAATCTGTATGTATGGTTTGTCGTCAGAGCCTGCATAGGAGCGACCAATGGGATGCTCTGGATCGCCTTGGAGTCCCTTTTGAATCACTCTACACCCGCCCCAATCAAAGGACGGGTAATTGGGATTTATGCAGCGGCAACGACTTTCTCCTTGGCCATGGGATCCATGATTCCAATCGATACGGCCGCACTCGAACGCGCATTTCTCACGTCTGCATTGTTATTTTGCATTGGCGTCGCAATATGTTACCTGTCGGGCTCTCTCATCATGCCGGAGGAAAAGGGAGCAACGTTTGGGCTCGCTATCAAGTCGCTGAGGAAAATGCCGGTCGAATGCATGATCGCAACTTGTGGCGGTGCTCTGGTGGCCGCACAGATTACCTTGCTTCCTACCTCAACGACCGTGAACGTGAATGGTCTGACCGGAAAGGATCTGCTGTCGACCACATTGCTTGGTTCCGCCGCTGCCCAGATTTTGATGGGCATCACCGCCGACAAATTAGGAATCTATAAATCAGCTTTTGTTATTGCCGCCGCAGGAATTCTGCTTTCCCACTTGATATGGATGAACGACCACGGTGTTGGCAGTGAAATTTTATATTTTCTTTGGGGAGGGGTTTGTAGTGTTTTATACGGATTAGCGCTTATTATGTTTGGCCTGCGGGCGCGCCCCAATGAATTGATGATAGGAAATGCCGGATTGCTTTTGCTGTATGAAACAGGATCACTACTTGGTCCGGTTACGGGCGGTGTGCTGCACGACATACTGGGCACCTCTTCGTTACCGATTGTTAGCGCCTTGGCATTTTATACCATCCTTTCATTTTTGATTTTCAATAAGCACGCCGAAATTAAGGTTATTCTAAGAGACATCATTGGATTTAAACGTTAAAAGGATTGAAAATGACGAACGTCGATGAAAAATTCTTGTTGGCCAAGCAAGTGCTCGGCCAGATCAAGTTGGGCATTTTGGCCGGTGGCTACTCCAGTGAAAGTCACGGCTCTATCGCGAACGCGCATGCTCTGCTCCCATACTTTCAGCGAGTTTGTCAATCGGCGGCCGTCATCGAGTATGACGGGAAACCGAGCCTCGCTACGCGCCTTGCCAAGTGCGATTTTGTGCTGAACATATGCTATGGCGTGGGAGGGGAAGACGGACAGATCCAAGGCTTGATGTCCTCGCTGGAAATCCCCTATTCAGGCTCTCCGGTACTGGCATCGGCGATCGGGATGGATAAGAACGTCTTCAAGGCCATGGTCCGAAGCTGGGGCTTCGCCACGCCCAATGGACGCCTTGTATCGTCGCTCGATCCAGATCTAACAAAGAATCAGGATCTCGAATCCGGTCCGTTTGTCGTCAAGCCGTTAAGTGAGGGAGACAGCGAAGGAGTCGTCTTCGTCGATTCTCTTGATAATCTGGCCATGGTCATCAACGATATTCCCAAGGCCTCGCACAACAATTGGATGGTTGAGGAATACATCCAGGGCGACCACGGAACCGTCTCAATGTTCCGGGACGAAGATGGCTTGCATATCAGTGACGCCATCGTTTTCGATCTCCCCGATGGACACCGGCTATACGATCAAGCACTGAAGTACCGGATTGACAATCCGATCTCCATTCATCTTCTCGAGCCCACAGTCGCGGAACGGCTGGAGCGCGAGACCAGCATGATGTATATGGCGCTTCAGTGCGAAGGCGTCGCAAGATTTGACTACGTAATTCGGTCTGGGACGCCACACTATCTCGAAATCAATACGATTCCGGGACTTTATCCCGGTAGCAACTCGTCGCGGTGCTTTAGCCGCACGATGTCGTTCGAACAATTCCTATACATCTCGACAGCGGCGAACATCAGGAGATGCAAGAGTTCATCCACCCGCCGCCTCTACGCAAAGGGGGGCGACGTATGAGTGAAGTCTTTGTCGATAATCTGGTTGGTATGCGCTATATCTCACAGGACACGCTCTCCCCGAGTTACTTCGGGAACGGGTTCTCCTCGAAAGCCGAGGCAGAGGCATGGCGCGATCGCGCCTGCGGAATAGCATGCGTAAGCATGATTCTTTCAGCAAAGCTGCAATCCACGCCTCCGTTGGGTAACTTGATCAAAGAAGGCATCGAACGGCGGGCCTATGTCCCTGAGATCGGTTGGTCACATTATGGTCTTGCATCCATGCTCGCCGAGCGTGGCGTTGAGGCTGAAGTAAAGGCCCTGTCCGGGGTGGGAGCCTTGATCGAACTACTGTCGCTCGGGAAATCGGCCATTCTGTCGGTCGCGCCCGGGCTGACACCGGCAATCTCCGATGGAAACATCAAGAAGAGCGGTCATTTGATACTGGTGCACGGATTGGTCCTGAAGGAAAGATCGCCGACTCATTGCATATTCTCCGATCCCGATTACGAACAAGGTCCGGGAAATTTCTCGTTTAGGCGTGAAATCCATGATGTGACCTCGTTTTGCAGCTTCAGAGGTATCGTCATCTAGCGTTCAAGAACGCGCGCCCCCTCAATGCATCGAGAGACTCAATGTGGCATGTAAAATAAAATCTATTATTTAGGAGTACAAATTGTCAACCGTAGCTTTTCTTGTATTTTTCGCCATCGGTCTACAGCTCATCGACCACTTCTATTACCATAGGGGCTTTCCGGATCTTGCTCTGATCCCGAGCGACTCTTCCATTCGTGAGATAAGAAGATATCTAGCTCGCACCGGACTGAAAAAATTTGAAAAATTCTTTGCCGTGTTTCCATTTATTTGGAGCTATCTTTACATCATTGCGGCGATCCTTGTTTCTGGGATAACGAACAGCATATTTATCAAAATTATTCTGATTTTGTTCGTCACTGGAAGATTTCGAACGCTACAGGAAGCAGGGCATTTCGCCGTTCATGGGGCGTTGTGCAAGAACATCAATTTTGGCCTCTGGTTGGCCAATTTACTATACCAATTCCCCGCGTTTATGCCCGAGGCTAGCGTCCGACGCGATACGCATGTCAGGAGACATCACAGCTCGGTCAACATGCCTCACGATCCAGATTTATTGGAACTCGAAGACAAGCGCTTTCGGCCTGGTATTTCGTCAGTGAGGTTCTGGACCGGTGTGTTCTATCCGATCACCCCGGTTGGAATTAAGGATCGACTAATCGAATGCACGTCGTATATCTGGTATGACCGCAAGAACCCTGTTCATCTCTTGTCGAGGATTACGACCGTGGCAGTCATCGTCGCCCTCTTTGCACATTTCGGCATGTACGAAGAGATGCTCCTGTATTACATCATTCCCGTGTTGATCACCTACCCATTGTTCTACTGGATTGCCCACATCTCGCTGCACCGATGGTACGAGGATGTGTCGGATGAAATTGATTATGACACCCGGGAACTCACGCTTGGGCGGCCCACCGAATTCCCCGGCATCGTAGGCCTGATCGTCAGGAACAACATATTTCCGCTTGGCGATTCCTATCATCTAGCGCATTCGCTGTTCCCAACGGTTCGATGGAACCATTTGCCCCGAGTCGATAAATATCTCAAGGCGACGTTTCCAATCTACTCGCAGGACATCACACATGGTCTATTCATATCAGCCAGGGGCGGTCAATCGATACTGGCAGGTCTGAAAAAAACAATGGTTAGACATTGATCATCGCGGAGAGGCGCTATGTCGAAGCTAAACATTGATCTTGAAAAAATTAGACACAACCTTAGTGTGATCAAGAGGGCATGTGATCGGCGTGATCTCAAGTTGAACGCGGTACTGAAAAGCTGCCAGTTGCTACCTGAAGTCGTGTATGCATTGATCCAATGCGATATAGAAAGAATGAGCTTTTCCGGACCGGTTGACTTCGCCGGCGCAGGCCCAGGAAAGCTCCCGCATACCACGCTGTTGAAGATGCCCGCGCCATCAGGAATTGACTCCGTAGTCAGATACGCCAATTCAAGCGTCAACTCAGAACTCGGCACTGTCAAGCAGCTGGCCGACGCGGCTGCACGCGATGGACTCTGCCACGAAATCGTTGTCATGGTGGATCTGGGGGATCGTCGCGAAGGCATTCTCCCAAATGAAATTGGGCGATTCTCCGAGCAGATCAGGAATCTCCTCAGCGATCACATCGTCTTTTCCGGGATTGGCGTCAATTTCGGTTGCCTAAGCTCATATTGCCCGAGCGACCACGAGTTCTCGCTCATCGACGATCTTGTCTTGACGGCACAAAAAATCATAGGGTATAGGCTACCGAGGATTTCAATCGGCGGGTCGATCCTGCTGGATCGCGTGCTTTCAGATGGGTACTTAGGCATGGCCAACGAACTGCGAGTCGGCGAAGCGATTTTTCTTGGCACTTCGCCAGGCCGGCAGGGCGCTCACACCGATCTTTTCGACGATGCGTTTGTTTATTCTGGGGAGATACTTGAGATCAAGGATAAACCTCGCCACAGCGACCGGTGGAATACCGGAACGATGAAGCGGGCGGTCGTAAACTTCGGCTCATTGAACACCGTGCCTGAAGGACTCCACTGCTTGGATCACGGCGCAAGATATGTTGGGAACACGTCCGACTACACGGTGTTCGACGTAACCCAATGCGAGCGATCATTTAAAACCGGAGACGTGTTGAGGTTCATACCCGACTACGAAGCGCTCGCGCAGTGCCTGATCTCGCCGTACAACCTCCATGAGATCAGAGACCGTGCGTCATTCACCTCCGCGCTGTTGGGCGCAAAGTAATAATGAGCCACTTCGCGCGAAGTAAATCTAAGCCACCTTTCAGTACAGTCAGCCTTTTGCGCGCAAAGGCTGGCGATGCTCCAGAAGGAACAGTGGATGCAAATCCATGTGCTCAAAGCCCAAGGCGTATCGGAGCGCGAGATCGCGCGGCGCCTGGGCATTTCTCGCAACACGGTGGCGCGGTACCTGTCGGCTGAGGAAGTGCCGCGCTACAAGCCGCGTGAACCGCGGCCAACCAAGCTCGGAGCGTTCGAGGCGTACATCATCGAGCGCATGAGGGCCGCAGCACCGGAGACCATCGCAGCGCCGGCGCTGCTGCGCGAGTTGCGGGCGCGCGGCTACGAGGGCCAACTGCGAAGCCTGCAGGCTTTCATGAACACGCATAAGCCCATGCCGAAGCCCGATCCAGTCGTAAGGTTCGAGACCGAGCCCGGTCGGCAGATGCAGTGCGATTTCGTTGTCTTCCGACGAGGCACCGACCCGCTTTACGCCTTCACCGCCACGCTCGGCTTCAGTCGTTGGCGCTGGGCACGCTTCACCACCGATGAACGCGCCGAGACGCTGGTTGCCTGTCATCATGCGCTGTTCGAAGCCTTGGGTGGCATTCCTCGCGAGATCCTTTACGACAACGCCAAGACCATCGTTGTCGAGCGCGATGCTTATGGCGACGGCCAACATCGCTGGCACGCCGGCCTGCTCGATCTGGCCAAGCGGTACGGCTTCCTGCCCAGATTGTGCCAACCGTACCGCGCGCAGACCAAGGGCAAGGTCGAGCGATTCCACCGCTATCTGCGCGGCAATTTCTATGTGCCGCTGGCAAGCCAGCTTAAACAATCCGGCTTGATGCTCGATGCCGCGACTGCGAACGTCGAGGTGAGTAAATGGCTGCGCGACGTGGCCAACCAGCGCGTGCATCCGGTTACCGGGCAGGCACCCGCGATTCTGTTGGAGCAACGAGAACGGGCTTGCTTGCTCGATATGCCTGGCTACACATTGCCCCGATTGCCGGCTCGCGCCGTCGCTCGGCCGCGCGTTGATCCCGCGATGTCGATCCAGCACCCGTTGTCCGTCTACCAGCAATTACTGACCGAGGTGCGCGCATGAACTTGCAGCAGGAACGCATCGACGGGCACTGCCAAAGCCTGAAGCTCGAGGGACTCATGCACCGATACGTCGCTCTGGCCAGCGACGCGGCGGCCAAGCAATGGAGTTTCCTCGACTTCCTCGAGAACGCGCTCGCGCACGAACGAGAGACGAGGCAAGTTCGTTCGCGGCAAACACTGGTGCGCATGGCCGGGTTTCCCGCCATCAAGACACTGGATGACTACGACTACAGCTTCGCCGTCGGGGCCCCGCGCGAGGCAATCGACGAGCTTGCCACGCTACGCTTCATCGAGCGAGGCGAGAACGCCGTGTTGCTTGGTCCGTCGGGCGTGGGCAAGACGCACCTCGCGATCGCCATCGGATATGCAGCGACGCAGGCCGGCATCAAGACGAAGTTCATCACGGCGGCGGATCTGATGTTACAGCTCGAGGCTGCACGCCGACAGGAGCGATACGACGCCGTTCTTCGGCACAACATTCTCGGCCCGAGGCTGCTCATCGTCGATGAGATCGGCTATCTACCGCTCTCGGGCGATCAGGCCAGTCACTTCTTCCAGATCGTCGCCAAGCGCTACGAGCGTGGCTCGATGATCCTGACCAGCAACCTGCCGTTTGCGCAGTGGGACGAAACCTTCGGCGGCAACACCACCCTCACTGCAGCGATGCTCGACCGCATCCTCCACCATGCCCACATCATCCAGATCAAAGGAGACAGCTACAGACTGAAACAGCAACGCAAAGCCGGGCACGTCCCGACATCGAAGAAGTAACGACTGGCTCAGTTTTACTTTGCGCGATCAGGCGCGAAGTGGCTCAGATTTCAAATGCGTTTGACACGCGCAAAAGAGCAACGCCCGGGCGTTGGACTATGCGACAACTGTGATGCCTTGATCGTAAGCGATCCATTATCCGCGTCTACTCGACGGCGCTCTGAGCGACGAGCATAGGTGTCCACCTATTTGGGAGGTGGACACCTACGGCTGACAAAGACTCCGAGTTGAGAGTAGTTCGTCATAACAGCGATGGCCGTCGCCGCTACGGCGAGAAGGGCGAACACGCATTGGTCGAGGCGGTATTGTAGTGGTCAACTAATCCCGGACACTGCGTTAAGTTTTTCTTCCGCAACCGCCGGCGCCAGTCCGTCATTGAACTGATGCGGCCGTATCCAGTTGTACCGGTGCATCAGGTAGTGGCTGATGTCCCGGTGTGCCTCCTGCGCCGACATGTAGCCCACTGACGGTAGCCATTCGGTCTTGAAGCTGCGGAACAGCCTCTCCATCGGGGAGTTATCCCAACAATTTCCTCGACGGCTCATGCTCTGCTGTATCCGATAGCGCCAGAGGCGCTGACGGAATTTCCGGCTTGCATATTGGCCGCCTTGATCCGAGTGAAACAGCAAGCCTTGCGGTCGACCACGTTGCTCATAGGCCATCTCCAACGCCTGCACGACCAGATCGGCATCAGGGCGTGTCGAGAACGCCCAGCCAACAACCCGACGCGTGAACAGGTCGAGTACTACGGCCAGATAATGCCAACGGCCCTGCGCCCAGACATACGTGATGTCACCACACCACACCTGATTCGGCGTACCAACCTCGAATTCGCGATTGAGATGGTTCGGGATATCGATCCGCTCGACCGTGGCCTGCTTGTAGGCATGGCGGCCCGGCTGCTTGCAGATCAACCCGAGTTCTTCCATCAAGCGGCTGACCTTGAAGCGGCCAATCGCCGTACCTTCCTCGCGCATCATGCCCATGATGCTGCGACTGCCAGCAGAGCTTCGACTCTCGATGAACAGCTCGTGTACCCGGCTACGCAGCGCCATGCGCTCGGCATCAACGCGTCGGGCTCGCCCTCGGTGTGCATACAGGCAGGACCGCGACACGTCGAATACCGCGCAGATCAGCTCGACCGATTCGCTTGCGCCAATCTGATCAATTACTTCGTACGTTCGATGCCTTCCGACATCAAGAGCGCGGTAGCCTAATGGAATGGTCTGCCCCACCTCCTGCGCGATACTAGGCGCGTCCACCCTGGGAGAGCAACCATGAACGATCATCGCGTCTATGTCATCGGCATTGATCTCGGCAAGAATTGGTTCCACCTCGTAGCGAACGACGAGCGAGGTAACGAACTATTCCGCAGGAAGCTCAACCGAGGTCAACTTGCAGAATTTGCAGTCACGGCGCCTCGATGCTTGATCGCCATGGAGGCATGTCCTGGATCTCAATTCTGGGGGCGACGATTTCAGCAGGCTGGCCACGAGTTGCGCATTATCCCGGCTCAGTTTGTGAAGCCGTACCTCAAATCGAACAAGAACGATTTCAACGATGCTCAGGCGATCGCGGAAGCTGCAAGTCGCGGAAGCATGCGCTGCGTCCCGCTAAAGACAACTGATCAAATCGAGCTACAAGCATTGCATCGAGTTCGCCAGCGATTCATTGTCGAGCGAACCGCCGTCGTCAACCAGATGAGAGCGCTGCTTCTCGAGCATGGCATTGTCATACCGGTTGGGCGTGCTCTCTTCGCTCGACGCCTTCCAGCGGTATTGGCCGATCCCCAGAGCGGCTTGTCGCCACGACTGAGTCAGCTCATTGCGCGGTTGCGTCAGCGATGGTTGGCCTTGGACGAAGAGATCGACACAGCATCGGCTGAAATTACCCAGATCGCTCGCGAATCGGAACTCTGTCGACGTGTCTGCACGGTACCCGGCGTCGGACCGGTTGTCTCAACGGCTCTCATTGCTGCGGTCGGGAATGCGGCTGCGTTCAAGCGGGCCCGCGATATGTCAGCCTGGCTCGGCCTTGTGCCGAAGCAGTACTCAACGGGAGGCAAGCCGAATCTTGGTGGCATCAGCAAGCGCGGTAACGCCTATTTACGGATGATGGTGATCCAGGGCGCACGTGCTTTGATGATTCACATGAAGCGCGACCAGTCCCGAATGGGCTTATGGCTACGCGAGGTCGAGCAGCGTCGTCATCCGCACGTCGCCCTAATCGCACTGGCCAACAAGATCGTCCGTATCTGCTGGAAGGTGTTGACTAGCCAGCAGTCCTATCAACCGTTTGTGGAAGTATCCGCAGTCACCTGAGCAATTTTGAGCACTACCGTCCTGTTTTGCGAGCCCTGTACAGCTGATGACACAGAACCGTTGACCGGCATGCCGAAAGCCCGGCTAAAAAAGCAGTCTGTCATGACTGAACGCTTTATTGGGTTAGGTGTGCGCGGATTCCATCACGGCCAGCAGTCTCGAACTGCGCGAACAGGCCGAATACATTGACGCAAACGATGTTCTGTCGAAACGGCAACACAGTCCTTGCAAACCTGGGGCAGACCATACATTTTTTAAAATGGCCTTCTCACGCTCGAGGCGTTCGATACGCGCCTCGAGTTCCTGAATACGCTGTTGATCCGGCGTGATTGCCTTGCCCTGCGGCGTGACACCCTGGCGTTCCATCTGAAGTTGCTGCACCCAGCGGCGGAGCACCGTCTCGCCGACGCCGACCGAGCGGCTTGCTTCCATATGGCTATAGCCCTGGTCGAGCACCAGACAGGCGGCTTGTTGTTTGAACTCTGGGGAAAACGTACGTCGTTGCTTGCTCATCAGACACCTCTTCATGGCGACCATTCTCGCCTAAATCAGTGTCCGGATTCATTAGACCACTACACACAAGCAGTGTCGGCGGTGCAGGCCGCCGAAACGCCCGTTCATGGCGCCGCTTGTCGCCAAGTTCCATCGGGACGCCTAGGCAGGACCGTGACATTCCCAAAGACGACTTTTCTGAGAATTTCGGCGGACAAGGACATCTTTTCTGAGACGAGCAGCATGCAGTCGTCTCAGAAAAGATGTCCAAGTCCTTGATTTGTCTAGGGGGCCAAAGACACCATTTCTGAGAGCCCACAGTTGTCTCTCGGAAAAGATGTCCGCAGTCTCAATATGTTTTTTTTGAATAATTGACTGCGTTCCGCGCGTGAAGGGTGTGACATACCGCGTCTTGCAGGAAATGATCGGAGAATATTTGTCAACATGGGCTTTTGCCACAATGTTTGATCGAGTTCGCCGTGTTGTTGTTTTCGTATTGGAGGCGCTTATCTGCACATTTATAGCGCACGATTTGCGTCCCGTCAGGTTCTTGTGTCGGCCTCTGTGGCGGCGCTCGTCGTCAAAGCTTGCTGGGACATCCCGACGTAGATGGGCAACCTGCCCAAGGACGACTTTTCTGAGAATTCCCGTGCCCAAGGACACTTTTTCTGCGAAGGGCGCAATGCAGTCGTCTCAAAAAAGATGCCCAAGTTCTTGATTTGTATAGGGTGCCAAAGACATCTTTTCTGAGAGCCCACATGTCTCTCGGAAAAGATGTCCGCAGTCTCAATATGTTTTTTTGAATAATTGACTGCGTTCCGCGCGTGAAGGGTGTGACATACCGCGTCTTGCAGGAAATGATCGGAGAATATTTGTCAACATGGGCTTTTGCCACAATGTTTGATCGAGTTCGCCGTGTTGTTGTTTTCGTATTGGAGGCGCTTATCTGCACATTTATAGCGCACGATTTGCGTCCCGTCAGGTTCTTGTGTCGGCCTCTGTGGCGGCGCTCGTCGTCAAAGCTTGCTGGGACATCCCGACGTAGATGGGCAACCTGCCCAAGGACGACTTTTCTGAGAATGACCTGCCCCCGGTTTTAGTCCGAACTGCAGTTAGAGTCCGAGGTTAAAAACTGCTGCTTCGCGTCGTGCGCCCGAGCGAACTGCGCAGGCGTCAGATAGCCGAGTGAACTATGGGGCCGCTCGGTGTTGTACTCGATACGCCATTCCTCAATCAGCCGCTTGGCGTGGCGCATTGAGACGAACCAGTGCTCATTCAGGCATTCATCGCGGAACCGCCCGTTGAAGCTCTCGATATAGGCATTCTCCACCGGCTTGCCAGGCCGAATGAACGACAGCGTGACACCGGCTTCGTAGGCCCATGCATCCAGCACCTTACCAGCGAACTCCGGCCCGTTGTCGACCGTGATGGATGCGGGCAAGCCTCGCATCTCCTTGAGCCGCTCGAGCACTTGCTGCACGCGTAGGCCCGGCAATGAAGTATCGACCTCGATGGCCAAGCACTCGCGTGTGTAGTCGTCGACCACGTTCAGGCATCGAAACTGCCGACCATAGGCCAGCCCGTCAGAAACGAAGTCCATCGACCAGCTCTGATTCGGGCCTGTCGGTAACGGCAGCGGCGTGCGCTCGACAGCCGCAATACGCTTGCGTCGCCGCTTGCGCACGCTCAGCCCCGCCTTGCTGTACAGGCGCCAGATGCGCTTGTGGTTGGCGAAGCAGCCATCCCGCTGCAGCAGCACGTGAATCCGGCGATAACCGTAACGGCGCTTCTGCGCAGCGATGGCCATCATCCGGCCAGTCAGCGCTTCGTCGTCAATTCGGCGGCGTGATTCGTAGTGAAACAGCGAGCGCGAAATCCCTACCAGCCCGCAGGCCCGGGTAACACCCATGGCACGTTCGGTCATCAATATCCGGACCGCTTCGCGCTTGGCCTGCGGGCTTGCTACTTTCGAGCCAGCAGGTCCTTCAGCGCGGCGTTGTCGAGCATCGATTCGGCCAACAGACGTTTGAGCTTGCTGTTCTCCTGCTCCAGTTCCTTCAGGCGCTGTGCTTCGGAGACCGTCATCCCGCCGAACTTCGCTTTCCAGTTGTAGTAGGTCGCTTCCGATATGCCGTACTTGCGGCACAGCTCGGCCGGCTTCAAGCCAGCCTCGGCTTCCTTCAAGATGCCGATGATTTGTTCTTCAGTGAATCGCTTTTTCATTGCCGTTCCTCTCTGGAACGGACTCTACACCGTCACCGTACTAAACGCGGGGAGCAGGTCAAGAATTCCCGTGCCCAAGGACACTTTTTCTGCGAAGGGCGCAATGCAGTCGTCTCAAAAAAATGCCCAAGTTCTTGATTTGTATAGGGTGCCAAAGACATCTTTTCTGAGAGCCCACAGGTGTCGTGAAGCGCGCCACATCCCGGGTCGTCCTGACCGTCCCGGCAACAAAGACCGACGCACCCGATCCGAACATGCGCTCGATCGCCGTGCAAGTCATCGGTACGGCGTCGTACCTGGATCGAGCGCGTTGCGCTTGCCTGACTTGCCTGACCGGATGGCGCCGCATCCGGCGATCCGGTGTGTGAACCGCCGGCAGCGCACCACGAAACGTGCCCCGGAGACTGTTCATCAGCGTACCGACTCGTCGAGCCGCCGCGATGCACGATGACGTTCGTCTCATTCGTCTGTCGGGAGCGGTTCATGAAATATCCGATCTATATCACGCGGCACCGGAATCCCCGCTATCGCGGCGCGCTTCCGGATTTTCCCGAGGTCGATGTGGAAGGTGACTCGTATGGCGAGTTGCAGGCGGCCGCTGCGCAACGGGTCATGGCCCGCTATGACCGGTCCGCACGTCTCGTTCCGCCTCCGACCACGGACATGTCGGTATTGCAGGCGTCGGATGTCGATGCCGGCGACGGGATCTGGCGGTTCTTCGACATCGACCTGACCCGGATGACGTCGAGTTCCGTGCGGATCGAACTGTGCTTGCCGAAGCGCATCGTGCACGACATCGATCGGACGGCGAGCGCGCTGCATACGACGCGCGATGCGTTCGTGTCGATGGCGTGCGGGAACGCCACCGACCGATCCGTGCAGCATGACGCGCTGCGTGGCGAGCCCGTCGCGACATCGCTGTCGGAAGCGATTTGACGGCGCGGCGCGCCGGGCGTGAAACCCGGGCGGACGATGCGGCGATTTCGGAGGAGGCGCCTTGAAGATTCACGTTGCGCGTATGTCGCGACGCCGGACATCGCCATGGAGCAATGCCCGGCCGATCCGCGAGGAGTTCTTCGGCGAGGAGCGACTGGCGCAGCATGCGGACAGCCTGGCCCGCGCGCAGAAGGTGTTGCCCGGGGTGGCCTCGGGCCCCTCGCTGGCCACACGGCTGAAGGACAACGCGGATCATCTGCTGAAGGCCTACCGGAACACGGTGGCCGCAGACGCGCGCGGCGAGGAAATCACGCCCGCGGCAGAGTGGCTGCTCGACAACTACTATCTTGTCGCGGAACAGGTGCGGCAAATCCGCGACGATCTTTCCCCTCGCTATTACCGGCAACTGCCCAAACTCAGCAACGGTCCGTTCGCCGGTTATCCGCGCGTGTTCGGGATCAACTGGTCGTTCGTCGCGCATACCGACAGTCGTTTCGATCCCGATGCGCTATGCCGTTTCATGCTGGCCTATCAGGCCGTGGAACCGCTGACGATCGGCGAACTGTGGGCGGTGGCGATCACGCTGAGGATCGTGCTGATCGAAAACCTGCGGCGCCTCGCGGATCAGATCATCGACGACCGGCGCGCGCGGCTCGACGCCGATGCGCTCGCGGATCGCCTGCTCGGCGAAGGCGGGCAGGCGCGGGTGGAGGCGGAGCCGCTCGTCGCCCGTTATGAGCAGGCCGTATTGCACGATGCGTTCGCGGTGCAGTTGATTCAGCGGCTGCATGACCACGATCCGGCCGTCGCGCCGGCACTGGCGTGGCTGCATCGGCACCTGGCGGCGCGCGGCGCGACGCCGGACCAGATCGTCGCCTCCGTCAACCAACAGCAGGGTGCCGCCAGCCTGACCGTGCGCAACGTGATCACCAGCATGCGGCTGATTTCGGAGGTGGACTGGACCGATCTGTTCGAGCGCATCAGCCTGGTCGATCAGGTGCTGCGCAACCACCCGGGCTTCGCGGAGATGGATTTCCCCACGCGCAACCTGTATCGCGACGCGGTCGAAGCGCTTGCCCGCGGCGCGCCCGTCAGCGAGCTCGAGATTGCCCGCCGCGTCGTCGCCGATGCGGCGGCGCAGGGTGCGAGCGGCGCGCCGGCCGCCGGCGCGGTGCCGGACCGCGAGACGGACCCCGGTTACTACTTGCTGGCGGACGGCCGCGCCGCGCTCGAAGCCGAGATCGGCTATCGGCCGCCCGTTGCGTTGTGGTTGCGGCGCCTGACACGCCACGCCGGTCTCGGCGGCTATCTCGGCCGTATCGGGCTGATCGTCGCGCTGCTGCTGGCGGGCATGCTGGCGTGGCTCGCGCGCGTCGAACCGCCCGGCCACTGGATGATCTGGCTCGGCCTCGCCGGCCTGCTGCCCGCGCTGGATGCCGCGGTCGCGCTCGTCAATCGCGGCGTGATGCGCGATGTCGGCGCGAAGATCCTGCCCGGTCTCGCATTGCTCGACGGCATCCCGCCGGGCCTGCGCACCATGGTCGCAGTGCCGGTGCTGCTGACGACGGATGCAGCGCTCGCCGAGCAGATCGAGCAACTGGAAATTCATCACCTTGCGAGCCCCAACGGGGCGCTTTACTTCGCGTTGCTCTCCGACTGGGTGGATGCGCCGACCCCGCACGCGGACAGCGACGACGGGCTGCTGGCATCCGCGGCGGCGGGCATCGACCGGTTGAATCGCCTCTATCCGGCGGCACCGGGCGAAGGCGAGCGCTTTCTGCTGCTGCACCGCAAGCGCGTGTGGAACGACGGCGAACGGTGCTGGATGGGCTGGGAGCGCAAGCGCGGCAAGCTGCACGAGCTGAACCGGTTGCTGCGCGGGGCGTCGGACACGACGTTCATCGCGCTGGAAGGCCGGCCGCCGCGCGTGCCGCCGGACGTGCGCTACGTGATCACGCTCGATGCCGATACGCGGCTGCTGCGCGATACGGTGCGCCGCCTGGTCGGCAAGATGGCGCACCCGCTCAACCGGCCGGTATTCGACTCGGCGAGCCGGTGCATCGTCGGCGGCTACGGTATCCTTCAGCCGCGCGTCACGTCATCGCTCGCGAGCGGCGACGAAGGGTCGCTGTTCCAGCGCGTATCGTCGAGCGCGCACGGCATCGATCCCTACGTGTCGGCCGTTTCGGATGTCTATCAGGACCTGTTCGACGAAGGCTCCTATGCGGGCAAGGGCATCTACGACGTCGATGCGTTCGAGGCGGTGCTCGCCGGCCGCGTGCCGGAGAACACGGTGCTCAGTCACGATCTGTTCGAAGGCATATTCGCGCGGGCCGGGCTGGCGTCGGATATCGAGGTCGTCGAGGCGTCGCCGTCCCGCTACGACGTCGCGGCAAGCCGCCTGCACCGATGGGCGCGCGGCGACTGGCAGCTCCTGCCGTGGTTGATTTTCGGCCACGAATCGCTGACGGCGGTCGGCCGCTGGAAGATGCTGGACAACCTGCGCCGCACGCTTACGGCGCCCGCCATGCTGGTCGCGCTGCTGGCCGGATGGATGCAGCCGCTCCCCGTATCGCTTGCCTGGAGCGCGTTCGCGCTGGTGACGATCGCGCTGCCGTTCCTGTTGCCCGTATTGAGCGGACTGGTGCCGCGCTGGCGGCGCACGCACGTCAAGATGACCACGCACAGCGTGCTCCATGCGTGGGCGACGGAGCTGCAGTTCGCGTTGACGCGGTTCGGCCTGTCGATCGTCATGCTGCCGCAGCAGGCGTGGTCGATGGGCGACGCGATTGCGCGCACGCTGTTTCGCGTGGGGATCAGCCGTCGCCACCTGCTCGAATGGACCACGGCGGCCGAGGCAGGCGCGCGCGACCGGCGGACCCTGGTGCTCACGTATCTGCAGATGCGCGGCGGCGTGACGCTCGCGCTGCTTGGCGCGGCCGCCAGCCTGATGGCGGGCTGGCGCTTCGATCGTCATGCTGGCTGGCTGGCCGTTCCGTTCACGCTGGTCTGGCTCGCCGCGCCGGCGATCGCCTACTGGCTGAGCCGCGCACCGCGGCCGGCGGGCGAGCTGGCGGTGGCCCCGCACGATGCGCGCCAGCTGCGGCGCGACGCGCGCCGGACCTGGCGTTATTTCGAGACCTTCGTGACGGCCGACGATCAGATGCTGCCGCTGGACAATTTCCAGGAGGACCCGAAGCCCGTTGTCGCGCACCGGACTTCGCCCACCAATATCGGGCTGTACCTGCTGTCCGCCGTCAGCGCCCGCGAGTTCGGCTGGCTTGGCACGCTGGACGCGGTGTCGCGGCTGGAGGCGACCTTCGCGACGATGCGGCTGATGTCGCGCTATCGCGGTCATTTCTATAACTGGTACGACACGCGCGACCTGCGGCCCCTCGAGCCGAAGTATGTGTCGTCGGTCGACAGCGGCAATCTCGCTGGCCACCTGATCGCGCTCGGCAATGGTTGCCGCGCGTGGGCGAATCAGCCCGCCGGCGTGGGGTGGCAGGCCGCGTACGATGGGATCGGCGATACGCTCGCGCTGTTGCGCAAGGCCGTGTGCCGGGATGGCGATGCCCGGACGACCCTGCACGGCGAATTCGAGCGGGCCGCGACCGAACTGGAGGAGACGCTCGCCGCGCCGGCCGGGGAGGACGGCGCACCGGACGGCCGCGCGGCTCCGGAATGGCCCGCGATCACCATCCTCGCCGCGACGGTCGCCGATGTCGCGCGCGCGCTGATGGACGACGTCGGCCGGGTGCGGGGCGGCGACGTCGACGACGTGCTGTTCTGGGCGCAGGCGCTGGAGCACGCGGTGCAGGGGCATTGTCGCGACGCGACGCGCACGTCGGACGAAGCGGACGTGTTGAACAAGCGTCTTCATGCGCTGGCCGATACCGCGTTGCAGATGGCCTATGCGATGGAGTTCGGTTTTCTGCTCGACCCGGTGCGGAATCTGCTGTCGATCGGTTATGCGGTGGCCGAAGGACGGCTCGATCCGGGCAACTACGATCTGCTGGCATCGGAGGCTCGCCTGGCGAGTTTCGTCGCGATCGCGAAGGGCGATGTGCCGGCGCGGCACTGGTTCCGGCTCGGCCGCCTGGCGACGCCGATCGGGCACGGCGCGGCGCTGATCTCGTGGTCGGGATCGATGTTCGAATACCTGATGCCGTCGCTGGTGATGCGCGCGCCGGACAGCAGCCTGCTCGCGCGCACCAATCACCTGGTGGTGCGTCGGCAGATCGCCTATGGCGACGGGCTGCGCCTGCCGTGGGGCATGTCCGAATCGGCGTACAACACGCGCGACATCGAGCTGACCTATCAGTATTCGAGTTTCGGCGTGCCGGAGCTGGGGCTCAAGCGCGATCTCGACCAGAACCTGGTGGTCGCGCCCTATGCGACCGCGCTCGCGGCGATGGTCGCGCCGGACGCCGCCGCGCGCAACTTCGAGCGGTTGCGCGCGGCCGGCGCATGCGGGCGCTTCGGCTTCTACGAAGCGCTCGACTACACGCCCGCGCGCGTGCCGGAAGGCATGCCGGTTGCCATCGTGCGGGCGTTCATGGCGCATCACCAGGGCATGTCGATCGTGTCGATCGCCAATGCGCTGCTGGGCGGGCGCATTCGCACCTTCTTCCACGCCGAGCCCGCCGTCCGCGCCACCGAGCTGCTGTTGCAGGAGCGGGTACCGGGCCGGGTCGCGGCAGGGCGGCCGCGGGTCGACGCGAGCCCCGCCGGCAGGATGCATGGTATCGATGCCGGCGTCGCGCGGCGTCTGCTGTCGGCGAACGATCCCGCGCCCGTCACGCATCTGCTGTCCAACGGCCGCTACGCGGTGATGCTCACGTCCGCGGGTTCCGGCTACAGCCGCCGCGACGATCTGGCCGTCACGCGTTGGCGGGAGGACGCGACGCGCGACGATTGGGGCAGCTATCTGTATCTGCGCGACGCCGAGAGCGGCGACGTCTGGTCGGCCACGTGGCAGCCCACCGGCGTGGTGCCGGACAGCTACGAAGTGACGTTCACCGAGGATCGCGCCGAGTTCGTGCGTCGCGACGGCACCTTGACGACGTCGGTCGAGGTGGTGGTATCCGCCGAGGACGATGCGGAGGTGCGGCGGGTGTCGGTGGCCAATTCGGGCACCCGGGCCCGCGTGATCGAATTCACGTCCTACGCGGAAATCGTGCTCGCACCGCCCGCCGCCGATCACGCCCATCCCGCGTTCTCGAAACTGTTCATCGAGACCGAGTACGTGCCGGCGTCCGGCGCGATTCTGGCGACGCGGCGCAAGCGCGCGCCGAACGAGGCGGAGGTCTGGGCCGCCCATCTGGCGGTGACGTCCGGCGAAACCGTCGGCGCGGAAGAATTCGACACCGATCGATTGCGCTTCATCGGGCGCGGGCGCAGCGTTCGCCTGCCGCTTGCGCTGGCCGAACAGCGTGCGCTGAGCGCTTCCGAAGGCGCGGTGCTGGACGCGGCGTTCGCGTTGCGGCAGCGGCTGCGCATCGAGCCGGGCGCGAAGGCGAGCATCGTCTACTGGACCATCGTCGCGGATTCGCGCGCGCAGCTGCTCGACCTGGTCGACAAGCATCGCGACGGCGAATCGTTCGCGCGCGCGGCGATGCTCGCGTGGACCCAGGCGCAGGTGCAGCTGCGGCATAGCGCGGTGAGCCTCGACGAGGCCGCGTTGTTCCAGCAACTGGCCGGAT
The DNA here is from genome assembly GCF_001028665.1 of Burkholderia pyrrocinia. NCBI lineage: Bacteria > Pseudomonadati > Pseudomonadota > Betaproteobacteria > Burkholderiales > Burkholderiaceae > Burkholderia > Burkholderia pyrrocinia. The sequence continues at coordinate 1,047,539 of NZ_CP011504.1, read as the reverse complement.
ACATGCTCTACAGCGATGCGTCGATGCGGCCGGGTTCCGCCGCGCTGCTGCGCCATGCGACGGCGGTGTCGGCGGCTGGCGGCGTGGGCGCGTCGCCGCTATGGACGCATGGCGTATCGGGGGATCTGCCGATCCTGCTGGTGCGGATCGACGACATCGAGCACATCGCCATGGTGCGGCAGCTGATCCGCGCGCACGAGTATTGGCGGATGAAGCGGCTCGAGGTCGATCTGGTCATCATCAACGAGCGCGCGGCGTCGTACGTGCAGGATTTGCAGGCGGCGCTCGAGGGGCTGGTGCGGACCCGGCAGCCGCCGGACGAAGCCGGGCGCGGCAGTATTTTCGTGCTGCGCGAGGACCTGATGGCGGCGGCGTCGCGCGCGCTGTTTCCGTCGGTCGCGCGCGCTGTGCTCGCCGCGCGCAACGGCCGGCTGGTGGACCAGTTGCGACGGCTCGCGGGCTCACCGCTGCCCGCTCGCCCGGATGCCGCGCGCGCGCCGCTGCCGCCGCCCGCGTGGCTGCCGCCGAAGGGCGCGCAGGCCGGCGCCGGTCTCGAATACTTCAACGGCATCGGCGGTTTCGCGCGCGGCGGCCGCGAATACGTCGTGATCCTGCAGCCCGGTCAATGCACTCCGATGCCGTGGGTCAACGTCATCGCGAATCCATCGTGCGGCTTCCTGACCTCGGCGGAAGGGGGCGGCTATACGTGGGTGACGAACAGCCGCGAGCATCCGCTGACGCCGTGGTCGAACGACCCGGTCACCGATCCGCCGAGCGAGGTGTTCTATGTGCGCGACGACGAGACCGGCATGCGCTGGGGGCCGCAGGCGGGTTCGATCGGCGACGATGCGCCGGGCGCGACGGCTTTCGTCGCGAGTCACGGCCAGGGCTACAGCCGGTTCGTGCATACCGCCGCCGAGGTCGCCGTCGAATTGCTGCAGTTCGTGCCGCTGGCCGATCCCGTCAAGATTTCCCGCCTGACCCTGCGCAACCTGTCGGACCGGCCCCGCCGGCTGTCCGTCGCCACCTATGCGGAGTGGGCGCTGGGCGCGTCGCGCAGCGTCGCGGCGCCGCACACCGCGAGCGAGATCGATCCGCCCACCGGCGCGCTGTTTGCCCGCAACGACTGGAGCCAGGCGTATCGCGGCAGGGTGGCGTTCGCCGATCTGTGCGGCCTGCAAACCTCCTGGAGCGCGGACCGGCGCGAGTTCATCGGCCGCAATGGCGTCCTGAGCGATCCCGCCGGTTTTCCGGGCCGCGTCGGCGCGTCGCCGCTGTCGGGCCGGGTCGGCGCCGGCCTCGACCCGTGTGCCGCGTTGCAGACCACGGTCGATCTCGAACCCGGCGGTGTCGTCGAAGTCGTCCTGCTGCTCGGCGAAGGCGCCGATGCGGCGGCGGCGCGGCAGTTGATCGAGCATTACCGTCAGGCGGAAATCGACGCGATATTCGCCGCCGTGACGGCGTTCTGGGACGAGACGCTCGGCGCAATCCAGGTCGAGACGCCGGACCGCGCGATGGATCTGATGCTGAACCGCTGGCTGCTGTACCAGACGCTGTCGTGCCGGATCTGGGCGCGTGCGGGCTTTTATCAGGCCAGCGGCGCGTACGGCTTTCGCGACCAGTTGCAGGACGGCATGGCGCTCGCGGTCGCCCGCCCGGACCTGACGCGCGAGCATCTGCTGCGGGCGGCGGCGCGCCAGTTTCCGGAGGGCGACACGCAGCACTGGTGGCTGCCGGAAAGCGGCAGCGGCGTACGCACGCGGATTTCCGACGACCGCGTCTGGCTCGCCCATGCGGTTGCGCACTACGTCGACGTCAGCGGCGACCGGGCGATTCTCGATGCGTCGATCCCGTTCATCGACGGGCGACCGCTGGCCGCCGACGAGCAGGATGCGTTCTTCATCCCGCGCATCTCGGAAACGAGCGCATCGCTGTTCGAGCATTGCGTGCGCGGGCTGGAGTCCAGTCTCGCGCAGGTCGGCGAGCATGGCCTGCCGCTGATCGGCACGGGCGACTGGAACGACGGCATGAACCGGGTCGGCGAGGCCGGGCGGGGCGAAAGCGTCTGGCTCGGGTGGTTCCTGCATGCGACGCTCACGGCGTTCGCCCCGCTCGCCACGGCGCACGGCTCGGGCGAACTGGCGGCGCGCTGGTTGACGCGCGCCGGCGCGTTGCGCGATGCGCTCGCCGATGCGGGGTGGGATGGCGAGTGGTATCGGCGCGGCTACTTCGACGACGGTACGCCGCTCGGCTCGGCTGGCAATGCCGAATGTTCGATCGACGCGATCGCGCAGTCGTGGAGCGTGCTGTCGGCTGCGGCGGACCCGGCGCGCGCCGCGCAGGCGATGGACGCGCTGGAAGCGCGGCTGATCCGCCGCGACGATGGCCTGGCGTTGCTGTTCGCGCCGCCGTTCGATCGATCGCCGGTCGATCCCGGCTATATCAAGGGCTATCCGCCGGGCATCCGGGAAAACGGCGGCCAGTACACGCATGCGGCCACGTGGTCGGTGCTCGCGTTCGCGCAAATGGGTGACGGCGATCGCGCCGCGAAACTGTTCGCGCTGCTCAATCCGGTCAATCGCAGCCGCACGCGCAGCGGCGCGAATCGCTATCGGGTGGAGCCATACGTGGTCGCGGCCGACGTCTATTCGGTCGCGCCGCACGTCGGCCGGGGCGGCTGGACCTGGTACACCGGCTCGGCGGGCTGGCTGTATCGCGCGGGCGTCGAAGGCCTGCTCGGCCTGCGCAGGCATGGCGACATGCTGTCCATTCAACCGTGCATACCGCGATCCTGGCCGGGCTTCAGGGCGACGCTGCGCCACGGTGCGTCGCACTACGACATCGTCGTCGAGAATCCGGACGACGTCAGCGGCGGCGTGTCCCGCCTCGTCGTGGATGGCGTGCGGCTCGCCGCCGGCGAAGCGGCGGTGCGGCTCGTGGACGACGGCCGGCGTCACAGCGTGGTCGTGACGCTGGGGACTGTGCAGGCGGTGCTTATGTGAAGCGGCAGGTCGCCATCCGGGCCGGTACGTTAGCGGACGGACTGCGCGCGATTTACCCCCCATCATGAACTGACGTTTCGAATTTCATCGGGATGTCAGCGCATGGGCTTCCGTGCGTCGGGCCGGATCGGACGGCGCCGCGGCAACCCGAGGAGATGATCATGAGAAAGCTACATTCCGTGGCAGTCGAGATGGCGGTAGTCACCATGACGATTGCGGTGCTGGCGGGTTGCGGCGGTATGTCTCGCCGCGGAACGGATACCGTGATCGGGGCGGGTGTCGGCGGTGTTGCCGGTGCGGTCCTGACGGGCGGCAGTGCATTGGGCACGGTGGGCGGCGCGGCCGTCGGCGGCGTTGTCGGCAACCAGGTCGGGAAATAGGCCGGCCGAAGGGTAGGGAATCGGCACGCGTACTCGCCGTCACGGCGAAGCGCGCGCGGATACCTGCGTGGCGCGGAGCGCGACCGGTATGTCGGCATTTCTCCTGAACGGCGAGCTGAGGCTGTCCTGGTGGCAGCTTGCGTGGGTCGTGTTCGCGCTCACGCATGTCACCATCATCAGCGTGACGGTGTATCTGCACCGCTGTCAGGCGCATCGGGCGCTGGATCTGCACCCGTGCGTCAGCCACTTCTTCCGGCTCTGGCTGTGGTTGACGACCGGCATGCTGACCCTGCAGTGGGTCGCCGTGCATCGCAAGCATCACGCGAGAAGCGAGACCCCGGAAGATCCGCATAGCCCGCGAACCCGCGGCCTCGCGACCGTGCTGCTGCGCGGCGCGGAACTGTACCGTGAGGAAGTGCGGAACGAGGAAACGCTGCGCCGATATGGATCGGGTACGCCGGACGACTGGCTCGAGCGCCACGTCTATGCCCGCTATCCGAATCTCGGCGTCGGGCTGCTGGCCGTGATCGACGTCGGGCTGTTCGGGCTGCCCGGCGTGGCGGCGTGGGCGATCCAGATGATGTGGATTCCGTTCTGGGCCGGCGGTGTGATCAACGGTTGCGGCCACTTCAGCGGCTATCGGAATTTCGCGACGTCCGATGCGAGCACCAACCTTTTCCCGCTGGGCATTCTGATCGGCGGCGAAGAGCTGCACAACAATCACCACGCATACGTGACGTCCGCCAGGCTGTCGAACCGCTGGTTCGAGTTCGACATCGGCTGGCTGTACATCCGCCTGCTGGCGGCGTTGAAACTGGCGACCGTTCGGCGAGTCGCAACGAAGCCGCGCCTGCTCCCGAACAAGGAAGTGGTCGACGACGCAACGCTGCAAGCGGTCATCCGCAACCGGCATGCGGTGATCGCCGCCTATGCGCGCATGCTCGAACCCGCCTGCCGGCGGGAGCTGCGCCGCATCAAGGACATGAGCCGCGACGACAAGCGCGCGTTCGCGCTCGGCATGAAACGCTGGCTGCGCCAGGCGTGGGGCCATCAGGGCAAGCCCGATCTGCGCGCGCTGACGAGCCCCAATGCCAACCGGCGAATACGCGTGTACATGGACATGTACGAGGCGTTGCTCGAGCTATGGACGTGGTCACACGCATCGCACGAGCAATTGCTGGTTCAGTTGCAGGATTGGTGCCGTTGCGCGGAGCAGAGCGGCATCAAGGCGATCGCGGATTTCTCGATGCGCCTGCGCCGGTATGCGTGATCCGGGCACGCCCGCGACCCGCCATGCGGGACCGGCGTGCCACAGTGCGCTGCGCAAGCGCCGCTCATCTCGCCCGATTGTCGGGACGCGAATAGCGCCACTTGCTCGCATTGGAATTGATGCCGGCATCCTGGCGGATGCGCTTTTCGGCGCGTTCGACGTCGGCACGGGCCAGATCATCCCGCTGCTTTTGCCGGGTCGCGTCATCGCGCCGATCAATTGAGGTGCCTGAGTAATATTTCATGGATCGCTCCTGGGTGAGGTGTGCTCGCGTCGCGAGACGCCGCGTCGAGTCGGATGCGGCGGACGGATCAGATCGCCGCAGGGGCGATCTTGCCGTCCACGATGTCCTTGCCGAACTGCATCGCCAGATCGAGTGCGAGCGCCGCCGTTTGCGGAGCGCCATGCTCGAAAATGGTCGAGTAACGCGGTGCCGTTGCCGAGGTCGCCGGAATCGTGTCGATGCGCACGATTGAAGCGAAACGCTTCGGGCCGGGGGCGTGGGGATCGCCGAACGGCGGGAAAAGCATTTGTGAATAGACGCGGAGTTCACGTCCGCGATATTCGAGAGTGGGGATGGTCATGATTTGCTCCTGACAGAGCAACCGTTGGCGCCGAAGGATTCAAGGGCGCCGATGCCTTGACAAAGAACCGGCAGGTATCTTCAGTGTGCGCGCTTGACAAGGCTTTCGCAAGAAAAACATCGGATGCCGAAGCATATTTTCGATGCGGGTAAATCACAGGGTTGCAGTGCGGTTACGGAAGAACCTGCTTCCAAAATAGTCGATACCGTACAGACCGACGCGTGCCGTCCGGTTCACGATGAACTCAACACCGAGGAGGCTGCCATGTGCATCCCACTTTCACCCGAGGTCGTCGAGACCCTCAAATCGCTTGATCGAATTCCGGATTCCCAAGCCGATATTCCACGCCCCATAGCCAATGAACTATTGACTCACGGGCTTGCATACGAGTCGCGCACCGGCGGCTCGATCAACATGACGGCCGCAGGCCGGCTGTGGCTGAATCGGTGCGCGGATTAGCGCACATGCGTCGGCCAGGCGGGACCGGAGTTTTGTCCTGCACAACGATCCATGGACCCATGAGGAGGCAATGATGAAAACCCAATCTACACGATGGTTTACGCTGGACCAATACGCGCCTGTTCGCAACGGATGGTATGAAGTGCGAATGGTGAGCGGCGACACGGCGTTTGCGAAGTTCGGCGACGGCGAATGGACCGAAAAGCCGATGCTCACCTTTACGCGCTGGCGAGGCTTGTGTTCCGATCCGGCCAAGTCGGGCGACCAGGAGACGATTGCCGCGGATGCGACCGCAGCGAAAGGTGTCCGCGATGCGTGGGACGCGTTCTTTCCCGGCATGGGAGACGAGCAGCACAAACCACTTGCCGCCGCGCACGGCGACCACACCCGACGCATTGCGGCATCGTGACGGCCAGTCGGGAAACGGGTATCGCCGGATGTTGCATGCACGCGCCGTCAACACCCGGTGAATCCGCGCACGTTGCCTGTTCGCGCGGCGCGACGGAACCGTTCGCGCGAACACCCTACGGCCGCTTCCTGAACTGCTCTTTCGCGTCACCGAATGACGCTTGTGTCTTCCCGACGACCTGCTCGACCTTGCCCTGCATTCTGGTCGATCGATTTCCCATGACCCTGCCGACCATTTCCTTCAGTCTGCCTTTCGCTTCCGCGATGCGACCTCTCACCTGATCCCTGTTCATCACACTGCTCCTTGACATGGGTCGCCTGCTTTGCCGATACGAAACCTGGAACCATCGAAGCGTCATATCGGGCGCTTCAGCGCGGAACAATCAGGGCGCCCGAAGACACACTGCGCGCAATCGAGACGGAAGTCGGTACGATGCCGTACGCGATCGACGCCGGCGTGCCGTCGAATGCACGCGGGCGGCGATCGGGGCGATCACCGCGAAGAGAGGTTGTGCAGGTTGTCGGTTTTTGCATGCTTGGTACGCTTTCGTACCGCATTCGTATTCGCCTGTGTGTAGCGTCAGGGATATCCACGAACAACCTTGGGGTGAATCATGCAGCGACGAACATTTCTATGGGGTACGCCGGGATCGATCCTGGCTATCGGCCTCGCGGTCTCGGGATGCACGACGACCGGCACATCCGACGCCAGCGGCCACCAGACCGACAAACGCCACACCATCGATGCAGGCGTCGACTCGACCCTTGCGCGCCTTTACACGACCGCCAAAGGGTCGCGTGAACTCGTCGGCAAGGCACGCGGCGTGCTGGTATTCCCGTCAGTCATCGCGGCCGGCCTCTTCGTCGGCGGCCAGTACGGCGAAGGCTCGCTGCGCGTTGCCGGCAGCACGGTCGGGTACTACAGCACCACCACCGGCTCGATCGGGCTGCAGATCGGTGCGCAATCGAAAGCCATCATTTTCCTGTTCATGACCGAGGATGCGCTTGGTCGCTTCCGTAACAGCGAAGGCTGGTCGGTGGGCGGCGACGCGTCGGTGGCAGTACTGAAAATCGGCGCGAACGGCAACGTCGACACCAGCACCGCGACCGCGCCGATCGAAGCGTTCGTGCTGACGAACAACGGGTTGATGGCCGGCGTCACGCTCGAAGGCACGAAGGTCACCCGGCTCAAGTCGCTGTAACGAGCGGCGGAGGCAGGGCGGCTTCGTATCCCTGTGTTGTTGTCAATCTTGCGGAGGGCGTATGCACATCCTCACGACCGCGGGCCCGCTGGTTTCGCTGATCGCCGGCATTCTGATTCTTGTGGTGCCCCGTTTGTTGAACTACATCGTTGCGATCTACCTGATCGTCATCGGGTTGCTCGGGCTGTTCGGCGGACATATCCACTGAACTAAGCTCCAACCAAGAAAAGGCAGACGACGAACCTCGCATGCGGCACCCGCGATCGTCGACCCGTTGCCGTTGACAGGTCCGCACGGTGTCGACCGAAGAACGATGTGCCGGCACGTTGCCCGGTTGCGCCATCGCGTGCCGATCGCAATCGCGGTCGCGCGGCCGGAGCGACGTGCCGCGACGTTCGCGATGACGCGCGTGCGTCCGGTACGTTGCCGGACAGACTCCACGCCCGCGCCCGTCTACCTTGAAATCGAAAGCGTCGATGCACGTCCCGAACCGGGTGCGTCGAGCGCGAGTCCTGCATCAGGAAGCAGGATGATTTACGTCCGGGGTGCTCCGGCATTCGAAACGCGGCACGCCAATTTCGACGCGACAGGCGACGAACGGCGCGTGCGCGCGTCGACGCGGGAGCGCATGTGAGCATATCGACGTAAACATCGGTTCGAATGCATTCGGCGGGGCCAGCGGTGCGCACGCATCGCGACATGACCGGCCGGATTGATCGAGGAGAGACGACATGTCACTGGGACTTCTTCTACTGATCGTTGTCGTGCTGCTGATGGTCGGGGCGATCCCGACCTGGCGCTACAGCAACGGCTGGGGTTATGGGCCAAGCGGATTGCTGGGCTTGGTATTGGTCGTGTTGCTCATCATGATGCTGCTGGGCAGGCTGTGAAGCGGGGCATCATCGACGCTGCAGGTTCACGGAAAGACGGCCGCCCGGCACCTCGAGTGTCGGGTGTGGCGCCGCGCCGAACCGTTCGACCCACGCACGCATCGCGCCACTGCACGCGCGCTGGATCTCACGCATAGCGGCGCATGAGCGGCGCCGCTGAAATGCCGTGCAGCACGATCGACATCGCGACGATGGCCAGTACCCACGGAACCAGCGGCAACAGTTCCGCGCGCGGCCCTTGCTCGAGGGCCAGCATCAGGTAATACAGGGAACCCACGCCGCGAATGCCGAACCAGCTGATCAGCCGGCGCTGGTGGTGCGACGCCCGGGAGCCGATCAGCGCGAGCTGGGTGGCGGCCGGCCGGATGACGAACAGCAGTGTCGCGACCACGGCCGCGCCCATCCACGTCAGCATGTCGGCCCAATAGCGGGAGACGAGCGCGCCGATCAGCAGGATCAGCACGGCTTCGGCGATGTGTTCAAGCTCGATCGTGAATCCCATGACCGATTCCGCGACGAAGGCATGGGCCTTGTCGGGATCGGTGGCGGTGGCCTCGACATCCTCGCTGTCCACGACGCCGACCGTCTCCTTCGACGTCTTCCGGCCGCTCGTTCGATGCTCGACGCGCCGCATCGCGACGCCCGCGGCGAACACCGCCAGGAACCCGTAGCCATGAATGGCGAGCGTCACGCCGTACGACAGCATGATCAGGCCGAGCGCCTGCCCGTGACGGCTGCGCAGGAATGCGACGAGCCGGGCCGTGGCAAGGCCGAGCAGCCAGCCGGCGCCCACACCGGACGCGATGCCCCATGCAATGCCGCCGACCATGCTCCAGTGCAGTTCCGACGTCGCGCCGGAACCGCACAAAAGCAGGCCGAGCACCGCGCACGGGTAGGCCGTGCCGTCGTTGATCCCGCCTTCGCCGGACAACGAAAAACGCACCAGTTCGACGTCACCCGCATCGCGCACGCCGACGTCATGAGCGAGCACGGGGTCCGTCGGCGCGATGATCGCGCCCAGCAGTACCGCGACGCCGAGACTCAAATGCAACACCAGCACGCCGAGCGCGGCGATCGATGCGACGGTGAAGATCATCGCGACGATGCCAAGCCGCAGCGGCAGCATCCAGCGGCGATCGGCGGGCGGGACACGCAGCCTCAGGCCGATCGCGAACAGCGAGATCAGCAGGCCGATTTCGGCCGCGATGCGCAACCGCGTGACGTCATCCGGCAATGTCATCGACAGGAAGCCGGTGCCGGCGGGGCCGATCAGAAAACCGATCCCGAGATACACCATGGCCGCGCTGAGCGGCAGGCGCTCGAGCGACGATCCGATGAGTCCCATGGAAATCAGCAGGGCTCCGAAGATGAGGCATCCGATCGTTTCGGTCACTTTGCATACCCCGCATGAATGACGTCGCGCTCGCCGCGCTTCGGTTGCAGGTCGCCATGTGGCGTCGCGGAGGCTGTACGCGGCGCGCACCGGACGCGGCGTCGATGCCCCACACTCGTCGCACAGTATCGCGCCGATCGTCCCACGTTCGCAGCGAGCCGGTCCGGCGTCTGTCCGATGGCGGACAAAGGACCGGGCACGACCATTGCGGTCGCAGCGACGCGTGCCTGCGGCCGAAGCGGTCGGGAACGCGTACCAGAAGCGGCACGCGTGCGATGTACGGTAGCGGGCAGAGTGGCGCCGTGCGTCGTCATAGACTGGTCGCCGATCCTCACGACAACCGGAGCGTTGCCATGGCCCACTCAGCAATCGAGGGAGACCTGCGTTCGCTTGAACGACTCATTGCACGCGTCACGCTCGGTGAACCTGCGCCATTGGCACTCTGGCGAATTCGGCTGGAATCGATGCTGGAGAACGGCCGTCTGACGCCCCCGGAACGCACGCATTTCGTCAGCATCATCGCCCTTATCCTCATGCTCGAGCGTCGAGCGGGCAAGCCGGCCGCGCATTGAGCACGGACGGCCATCGGGTACCGGGGTCCCTACCGGATCGATGCGGAAAGCTTCAACAGAGAGGACCACGTGGCGCGCATCGGGTCCGATGCCCAGTCGATGGTCGACGCGGTGCTCGAAGCCGGCACGCGCCATGCCGGCGGCGGCCCGAATGCCTGATACGCGGACGGGCCGTCCGCGGTTTACGCGAGCAGTTTCAGCGCGCGGTCGCAGACGTTCTCGACCGTGAAGCCGAAATCGCGCATCAGCTCGGCGCCCGGCGCGGACGCGCCGAAACCCGCGATGCCGAGCACGTCGCCGCGATCGCCGACATAGCGGTGCCAGCCTTGCGACACGCCCGCTTCGATCGCCAGCCGCGCGCCGACCGCCTTCGGCAGCACGGCGTCCTGATACGGCTGGGGCTGGGCGTCGAACAATCTCCAGCAGGGCAGCGACACCACCCGAACCGCCACGCCGCGCGCGAGCAGTTCGACTTGCGCCGCCAGCGCGAGCGCGACTTCCGAGCCCGTCGCGATCAGGATCAGCGTGGGGCGGCCGTCGGGCGCATCGGCCAGCACGTAGCCGCCGCGTCGCAAGCCCTCGGCCGGCGCGAACCGGAGGCGATCGATGGTCGGCACGTCCTGGCGGGTCAGGACCAGCGCGGTCGGCCGCTCCCGCGCTTCGAGCGCCACACGCCACGCGACGGCTGTCTCGTTGGCATCGGCCGGTCGAATCACCAGCAGGCCCGGGATCGCGCGCAGGCCGGCCAGCTGCTCCATCGGCTGATGCGTCGCGCCGTCCTCGCCGACCGCGAGGCTGTCGTGCGTGAACACATAGATCACCTGCAGGCGCATCAACGCGGCGAGCCGGATCGGCGGACGCATGTAGTCGGAAAAGATCAGGAAGGTCGCGCCGAACGGCAGGATGCCGCCGTGGGTCGCCAGGCCGTTCAGGATGGCGCCCATCGCATGCTCGCGCACGCCGAAATGCAGATTGCGGCCGCTGCGGCTCCAGCCGCCGCCGTTGGAACCTTGCCGGTCGAGCGCGTTCGTGCCGGCGGCCTCGAAATCGCCGTGCCCGGCCAGCGCGGTGAAGGTGGACGGATTCAGATCGGCGGAGCCGCCGACCAGCGACGGGACGCGGGAGGCGACGGCATTCAGCACCTGGCCGGACGCAACCCGCGTCGCCATGCCTGTCGGATCGGCCGGAAACACCGGGATATCGCGGTCCCACCGGTCGGGCAGCGTGCCGCGCACCGTGTTCAGCAGCGCTTTGGCCAGCTCGGGAAACGCGTGCGCATAGGCTGTAAACCGCGCGTTCCAGTGATCTTCCCGTGCGCGCCCCTCTGCCAGCGCGCGACGAAAATGCGCGAGTGCCGGTGCGGGGATATGAAACGCGGGGTCGGGCGGCCAGCCGAGGTTGTGCTTGGTCAACCGCACCTCGGCGTCGCCGAGCGGCGATCCGTGAGCCTGGTACGTGTCTTGCCGGTTGGGCGAGCCATAGCCGAGATGCGTGCGCACGAGGATCAACGACGGACGCAGCTTCTCCGCACGTGCGTTGGCCAGCGCCGCGTCGATGGCGGCCAGGTCGTTGCCGTCGTCGACCGTTTCGGTATGCCAGCCGTAGGCGTCGAACCGCTGCGCGCGATCTTCGGTGAAGGTGATCGCGGTGCCGGCGGACAGCGTGACGCGATTGTCGTCGTACAGGCAGATCAGCTTGCCGAGCCGGAGATGGCCGGCAAGCGATGCGGCCTCCGCCGCGACGCCCTCCATCAGGTCGCCGTCGCTGACGAGTGCGTAGGTGTGGTGATCCACGATCTCGAAACCGGGACGGTTGTAGCACGCGGCGAGCTGCGCTTCCGCCATCGCCATGCCGACGGCGTTGGCGAAGCCCTGGCCGAGCGGGCCGGTCGTCGCCTCGACACCCGGCGTGAGGCCGCGCTCCGGATGGCCGGGCGTGAGGCTGCCCGATTGCCGGAAGCGCCCGATCTGGTCGAGCGGCAGATCGTAGCCGGTCAGGTGAAGCAGGCCGTACAACAGCATCGAACCATGTCCGGCCGACAGGATGAAGCGATCGCGATCGAACCACGCCGGATTGGCGGGGTGGTGCTTGAGATGGCGCATCCATAACGCATAGGCCATCGGTGCGGCGCCGAGCGGCAGGCCTGGATGGCCGCTCGCCGCTTTCTGCACGGCATCGATCGACAGGAAGCGCAACGTGTTGATGCAGAGCGCATCGAGTGCCGAACCTTCGATTGGCGGGAAATCGGTTGAGGTCATGCAGCTGCTCCCTGGCGTCCGGTCACGAGATATCCCGCACGGGATGGTGGTTGCGTTGGTGACCCATTGCGCGGGTCTGCGTTATCGGTCTCCGGGCCAATAGCCGTGCTTGCCGTAGAACTCGTGCAACTCGATCTCGTAGCTGCGATGCACGAGCTGCGAGTCGTCGTATGGAGGGCTCCGGCGGATCGCGTCGCGCGTGAGCGTGGTCGACACCGTTTCCGTGGGCCAGTCCACCTGGTCGAGCCAGTGAGTCGCGATCAGCACTTCCTTGCCGGTCGACCACCAGCTCGACGTGTCGATCGCCAGATAGCGGATCACCCAGGCTTCTTCGTCGTAAATGAAGTCGGACACGTGACCGATATGGCCGTCCGTGGCTTCGAGCCGATATCCGTCGACCTCGCCGGTGCTGCGCAGATGCGTATCCGCCGCTGCGCTGGCCGGCGCGGTGCGCGAGACAAGCGGATCGCCCGCTTCAGGGTCCTGCGACGGCCCGGCGGGATCGAAAGCCGGGTACGCGCCCATTCCCCAAAGGTTCGGGCCGCCCCAGTAAGTCGGGTAGTTGTAGTAACGCAGGTACTCGATCTCGTGCTGGCGGGATACCGGCTTGTGCGTGTCCACGTTCGGGCTGTCCCTCACCTGCTGTTGCGTGAGGCTGACGTAGAGCGTGCGGGTGTCGGGATCGGCATGCGTGACGGAATACGGCGAGACCAGCACCTGCCTGTCGTGCAGCCAGTCGCCCGTCTCGACGACGAGGTAACGGATGCACCAGTTGTCATCGTCGAAGTAGGCCTGGTGGATGTGCCCGATATCGCCGTCCTTCGCTCGAACCGTGTCTCCGTGCAACCTTCGAATGCTTCGCAACATGATGTCCTCGCCAGAGCGATGCCCGGCACGTCGGGGAACCGGCTGACCTGCCTGCCGTGCGGTGGCATCCAGTCGTTCGTCCGTCGATGCGGAGCGATTCCTGCCGATTGCGTCCCCTCGGATGGCCGGCATGGTTGAGACGCTACACGCGACGAATGGCCGATGCGGTACGAAACCGTACAAAGCGTGTACGGGGGTGGACCATCCGGCGGCGAACCGTCCGTCCCGGCATGTCGCGAAACATCCTCTGGATCTTCGTCATCAGGATCACGAAGCAGTGAGGATCGCCATGTCGATGGGCTGCCGGGCGAACGGGGCAGCCGGAATCGGCCCGGTAGCGTAGCTATACGCGCGATGTGCGGGCTCAGTCTGTCCGATGCCGGACAGTTTGCCTGCGCGCTTGTCGGCGCTGCGACCGTGCCCGATTCCCGATGTCCGGTGTTACGCGTTGGATCCCGACCGTGTCCAGCGGAATTTTCAAATCGGGCCTATGCTGGGGTCGTGACCGGCGGCATTCCACGCTGGCGGGTCGTCCGCACGCGGCGAGTCGAATCCGGGTCCGCCTGGTCCGACAATCAGCTCCATGGAGGCGGCTATGCGCAACAGGTATCGAGAGCAGCATACGAACGGCGGCAAGAGCGAACGCAATGTCGACGAGGCGGTCGAGGGGACGTTCCCCGCCAGCGATCCGCCGTCGATAGGCGGTGTCACCAGGATGATTTCCCGCCCGGCCCATCGAAAGCATCACCGGAAGTCGTCGCACATCAAGCACCGTTAGCGCCGGCCGCGCGGCGCGGGTCGGCGCCTTGCGCAGACGGACGACGACGAAGACGAATGGAATGGCCCGATACGCGTCGGCCTTGCCACCCGCCAGTAGGGAACGCGCTTCCACCGATTCGATCGCCGGGTTGACGACGATGCCCCCGCACGAGGCATCGTATGGCGTGGAGTCCGGTTCGCAATCGCGAATGCGCTGTCGACGGTCGACAGCTTCGGACATGACGGACGACAGCGCTCTATGCCGTCTTCATCAAGCTCAAGCGGATCCTGCCGTACCTGAGCGTCGGCTTCCGATGTGACCGGGAACCATCGAGTCGTCGCCGGCATTCGGCGATACCGATGAACGCGGCGGTATCGGACAGCGCGACGGCGGGCCGATATTCCCGGTATGTCCGGGTACGGAACCGTACCGACTTCCGATGCCTTTGCGCGCAGCGTTTTCTCGTGCGTTGAGTGCCATCGTCAATGTCGAGACTGTGCACGAAATGGATATTCGCGGATCTCGTCCAAGGAGGACATCATGAGGATGTTCCATACCCCCAATCGATCTGGGGATGATGGCAACGGGGGGAGGCTTGCCGGACGCGACGCAGGCGATGAACCCGGTCGTATGGTCACGACCGCGGATGTCCTGAAGGGCAGCAAGATCATCGCGTCGGACGGTGAGGATATTGGAAATGTCTTCGACATCGTGCTCGATTTGCACCACGGCAGAATTGCGTACGCGGTTGCTTCCAGCGGAGGAGCGGGCGAGATGCTTTGCGCCATTCCGTGGAGTGCGATGAAATACGATACCGGCGACAAATGTTTCCATCTGGATGTGACCGGCGCGCATGTCAAAGGCACCCCGGGCTTCGACGACGAGCATTGGCCGGTGATGACGCAATCACAGTGGGGAATGTCGCTTCATCAGTACTACAACCGGACGCCGTACTGGGTAGCCTGACGGTATCTGGTCCGTCGCGTCGCTGGCGGCAAGGTGTCGCTCGTCCGCTTCCACGCCTTCGCAGGGATCAAGGGCATCTGCAGTGAAGGCCGGTACGATGCGGTGCAGTGGCGGCTAGAGCCGCTTCAGATCGGGAAGCAGGCGATCGAATTCGCGTTTGACCACGCTGTAGCATTCGCACACGCGCTTTTCGAGCCCGGGCCGGTCCAGCACCTCGATATGGCCGTAGTTGTAGCGGATGAGGGCTGCGTCCTGCAGTTTCAATGCCGCTTCCGTCACGCCCGACCGGCGCACGCCCAGCATGTTGGCGATCAACTCCTGCGTCATGCGCAGCTGGTTCGAAGGCAGGCGGTCGAGGCTGAGCAACAGCCAGCGACACAGTTGCTGATCGATCGAGTGATGCCGGTTGCACACCGCGGTCTGAGCCATCTGCGTGATCAGCGCCTGGGTATAGCGCAACAACAGGCGCTGCATCGAGTTGCCGCGCCGGAATTCTTCTTTCAGGATGCTCGCGTCGAGCCGATAGGCCTGCCCCGCGCTTTGCACGACGGCGCGACTCGGCGTCGTTTCGCCGCCCATGAACAGCGACACGCCGATTATGCCTTCATGGCCGACGATCGCGATTTCAGCGGACGAGCCATCCTCCATCACATACAGCAGCGACACGATCGACGTGGTCGGAAAATAGACGTGATGAAGCTGGCCGCCCGACTCGTACAGCACCTTTCCCAACGGCATGTCGACGAGCGTCAGGTGTGCGGCGAGGTGGGCGCGCTCGTTTTCCGGCAGCGCGGCAAGCAGGTGATTTTCGGTAATGGGCGGGATGTCCTGCATGCGTGGCTCCTGCACGTGCGCCCGGCTGACGACGGAGAATCCGGCCGATGTGGGCGCAGCGGGAATCGGCGGGAGGGGCCAACCGTCATATCTTACCGGTCCGATGACCTGACGGGTGGGTGGCAGCAATGCGACCCTTTTCTCGATGAGTTCGGGATGACCGTTCGAATGCGAATCGACCTTCAAAAATTATAGTGTCGGCACATGTCCCATCAAGGTGCGCGCAATCGCGCGCGCTCGATATGGAACCGATATTTCACGGAACACGTTACGGGAAATCGCGGTCGCCAGGCCCCATGGCGTCGATCGCGCAGTGGGGCGCCGATCCTATGTTTTGCAGACCCGCAATGTACGGTTGGGACAACCCGTCAAACGTGTTGCGTATGGGCGTCCGCATGTTTCGCATGCTCGGTGCCGCCACGCATTTCCTGTTCCAGAAGCGATTTCGCCGCTTGCCACGCTCGCCCCGCGGACGCCGAATCGTTGAACGCTCTTGCGTCGACGGTCGCACCGTCCAGCAGCATCATGTAAACGGCTGCCAGCCGTTTTGCTGTTTCGGGAGAGACGAGATCCGCGAGCAGTTCGGCGATCCATTCGACCATCTTGCGGCGATAGCGGATCGCGACATCCGAGATGGGCGCATACGCCGTTCCGAATTCGGCCAGTGCGCGCTCGAACAGGCAGCCGGCGAACGCCGGCGTATTGAACCACGCTTCGTACCAGTCGAAGATCGTCTTGACCCGCTCGATCGGATCGGCGACGTGCTGCAGTTGTGCGTCGATACTGCCTATGATCAGGTCGTAACGCTGGACCAGCACTTCCCGGATCAGTTCGTCCTTGCTCGGAAAATGCCGATACAACGTCATTCGGGCAACGCGGGAATCGTCGATGATCCAGTCGACACCGACCGGATGAAAACCGTGCTTCGAGAACAGTTCGGTAGCTTTGTCTACCACCAACTGGCGTTTGCTGGCTCTCACGAACAATTCCCTCCTTGACTTCCGACTGCGTAAATCGACCATTTTAGCATCGTACCGATCGGTCACATCCGGCCTCGCCACCGGCCTCCCGGGCCTGGCGGGCCCACATGATGCGCGTTCGCAAGTTGTCTTGACTATGATATAGACCGATATGTATCATTTGAAAACAGAAAATGACGATCGATGATGCGTGCTTTAAAAAACCAGGAGCGCCAGCCATCGATTCACCGCTCGACGGTGCCGCAGCGGGCACGGTGGCGGAGTTGAACGGATGCCGGGGCGGCGCGCTGTGCCTCTCGCCGGCTTCTGACGGTGCAGTGGTCATGCAGGACGAAAAGAGAACCTGAGAGAGCTTTGGGCTGCGTGTCGGCGCTGGCGGATGGTGTTCGCCGCGCCGCGCGCAAACCGGTGCGTGCTCGCAGGGCGGGGTCGCGCGAAGCAGTCGGCGCGAATAAAACTTGAGGGAAGTACCAAAATGTACCGCCGTTTACTCGCACCGGGGCTGCTGTTGCTGTTGGCCGCGTGCGCGCAGGACCCGTCCGTGACCGGCAACACGGTGCGGATCTGCGACGACACCGGCTGTTCCGATCGACCTAAAGATCAGGTCTCCTACCCAAAGAAGGACGATGCGGAAGATCGCGAAGACCCGCGCATCGTCGCGCTGAAGCAGGCCGCGAAGGCCCAGCCGAAGGCGGCCTACGACCTCGGCCTGCGTTATTTCCGCGGCGACGGCGTGCGCCAGGACAGCTACCAGGCACTCAAGTGGATGCGCGACGCCGCCGAGCGCGGCGACCTGCAGGCGCAGAAGGCGCTCGGCAGTTTCTACCTGTTCGGCCTTGAGGAGATGGGCTCCGATCCGCGCGAAGCGGACAAGTGGCTGTCGATCGCGGCCAGCCGCGGCGACAAGGAATCGAAGAAGCTGCTCGAGCTCGCGCGCAAGGCGAAGAAGGAAGACGAAGAAGACTGGAAATGGCGCACGCAATGGCGTGACGTCTATTACGGCTACTGGTACTCGGGCTATCCGTACTACGGCGTCTGGAATCAGACGTACTGGTACTACTGACCCGGGCGGAAGCAACGGGGGCGGCAGCGGGGAGACCACCAACGCGCCATGCCCGGGGGGCTTACGAAGTTCGCACGAACACATAAGCCGAACAACGACTCTATCGATCGATAACGACATGAAGACCATCCTTTCCCATCGTCTTACTCAAGGTGCGCTGGTCGCAGCGCTTTGCGCGTCCGTCGCGGGGTGCGGCGGCGTGGTGACGCCCGGCGGCCAGAACGCCGGCGTGACAGGCGCCGCGGCAGGCGGCACGAGCGCGGGCGCCGATTCGGGGCTGCAGCGCTGCGCGTCGCCGCTCGGCACGATCGCGGTCGACGACGGCCGCAACGCCGACTGGTGGGGCCCGTTCGGCAGCGCGACCAAGATGACGACGATCGACCCGCTGCTGCGGCTGGCGGTCCAGCAGTCGAACTGCTTCGTGATCACGTCGATCGGCAACCAGAAGAGCGACGCGCGGCTGTCGCGCATCACGCAGCTGCAGCGCGGCTCGGGCGAATATCGTGCGGGCTCGAAGCAGCAGAAGGGCCAGCGTGTGGCGGCCGACTACTACATGGAACCGCAGATCGTCATCAACGATTCGCCGATCGGCGGCATCGGCAGCATGATCGGCGGGCTGATCGGCAACGGCGCGGTGGCGGCGGTGGCCGGCCACCTGCAGACGAAGGCGTCGGTTGTCACGCTGACGCTGTTCGACGTGCGCTCGGCGGTGCAGATCGCGGCGTCGGAAGGCAGTTCGACGGCGACCAACTACGGCGCGGCGCTGGGCGGCTTCGGCGGCGGCGTGGGCGGCGCGCTTGCGGGCTTCTCGTCGACGCCGGAAGGCAAGGCGACGGTCGTCGCGTTCATCGACGCGTTCAACAAGATGGTCGTCGCACTGCGCAGCTACAAGGCGCAGGACGTCAAGGGCGGCCTCGGCCGCGGTGGCCAGTTGCAGGTCAACTGACGTCCCCGGGCCGGCGGTGCGCTGCCGGCCGATTCCCGATACGTGAATGTCCATGCGCGCGGCGTGATCCGTGCGCACCGGCTTCGTTCTTCCTTTTCGCTTCGAGGTGATCCCGATGAAAGCCGTTGCATTGATCGCATTGACCTGTCTGGTGCTGACCGCTTGCGGCGGCGACGACAATTCCTCGCCCGCATCGTCCGGCGGCGGAGCGGGCACGAGCAACAACGGCGGAAGCGGCGGCACCGGCGGCACGGGTTCCGGTGGCACGGGAAGCGGTGGCGGCGGCGGTTCGGGCGGCTCGGGCGGCAGCACGCTGGCGCTGCGCTACGACGCGCAGCCGACCGCGGCGGATCAGGCGAGCTTCCTGACGCTGCTCAACAGTGAAGGCGCGAAGGGCTATCGCTATCTGGGCGACTACTTCTACAACGCGACCAACGGCGGTTCGCGCTCGATCTTCGTGAGCGACGGCACCGTGCAGACCTACACGTACCAGTTGCAGGCGACGCCGGCCGACATGACGGGCTTCGTCAACCAGGCCAATACGCAAGGCGCGAGCGGTTACCGCTTCGAAGGGCCGCTCACGTACGGCTATCTCTATCGCAAGGACGGCGGCTCGTCGGCTACCTACACGTACGCGACGACGGGCCTGCCGGCCGACACGAACGCGTTCCTCACGCAGGCGAACGGCCAGGGCCAGTCGGGCTACTGGTTCCTGGGCCCGATGATGGTCGGATCGGTGCAGGCGAACGTGTACATGAAGAACAACGCGTCGAACGCGACCTATGCGTACGATGCGCTGGTGCCGACGACGAACGTCAGCGACTTCATCGCGCAGGCCAACAGCGAAGGCGCGAAGGGCTATCGCGCGAAAGGCGGGATGCAGTTCGGCAGCACGATCTCGTGGGTCTACGTGAAGGACCAGACGCAGTCGCCGACCTTCACGTACCAGTCGGCCGCGATCCAGTCGACCGGCGCCGGCTTCGTCCAGCAGTCGAACAATTACGGCGCGCAGGGCTCTGCGTACCTGAGCGATCTCGCGCTCGGCACGACGACCCCGGTGATGGCGTCGTTCTATTTCAAGCCGACGAACTGCACGGGTTTCCTGTGCACGACGCTGAATCCGCTCACGCAGAACTGAGCGGGCGCCTCCGGCGCGGCAGCGTCGCACGGGTCATTCGCTGCTGAATGACCCGCACTCGCCGAATCGAGTGCCTCAGGTGCGCCACGTCATCCGTGGACGCATCTTTTGCCGCCGGCTTGCCGGCGGTATTTCGTTTACGCGTGCGGCAGATGCCAGCCGTAGCGTACCGCGGTGAGCCGCAGGGCAAGGCAGGCGGCGCCCGCACCCACAGCGGCAACGACAGGCGGCAATCCTGCTCGACGGCCGGCGACGACCAGCGCTCCGCCGACGAACGCCGCGCTCGCGTAAATGTCAGACACCAGCACCGTCGGCACGCGCGCGAGCAGCAGGTCGCGCACCACGCCACCGCCGACGCCCGTCACGACGCCCATCAACGCCGCGATGAATGGGCCGATCCCGTATTCGACCGCTTTCTGCGTGCCGGCGACTGCAAACAACGCGAGCCCTGCCGCGTCGAGCGCGACGAGGACCAGGCCGGGAATGCCAAGGACTTGCGCGTGAAACGCGAAGGTGACGAGCCCCATCGTGAACGCGAGCGCGGGATAGCGCCAGTCGCGGATTGCATTCGGTGGCGCTGCACCGATCAACAGGTCCCGGATTACGCCGCCACCGAGCGCGACGGTGAACGCGATGACCATCACGCCGAGCAGATCGAGGCCGCCGCGCATTGCGGCGACCGCGCCCTCGACGGCGAACACGGCCGTGCCGGCCAGATCGGCTGCCAGAACGAGTTTTGTTGTCGTTTTCATGGAGCGCAGAAGAGGTAGAACCCGCGCTTGCGCGCGGACGTTGCATGAAAAAGGCGAAACAAGCGGCACCGGTTTCCGGGTTCAGGCCATTGGCGACGCGATCTGGTGGTTACGACGCGTTTCCCGACACCGAACCGGGCCTCGGAGTATCGGCAGCGGTGAAACGAATCCTACGCGAATCGAATCCGGAACCCGACGCGACTTGGCCTCTTGAGCTGCAGGTTGATCCGATCGTGATTGTATGTGCGGTGTGCGCGGGCTTCGCAACGCGAGATGTAGTGGACTACGTAGTAAGCCGCTATGGGTTGGTGACGGCGCGCGTGCCGGCTGGTGACGCAATCGCACTGCGTTCTGAACCGCCACGCAAATCCTGAGCGTCAGTCGCAAGACTGCTGGCGAACAGTCGGCAGAAGCCGGCCAAACGCCGGGCTCTTTTGTCCGGCGTACCGGAAAATTGACCGGAACCGAAGCAAAGCTGGCGGCCTTCATTTGGCCACCGGACCATGGAAATGCCGATTCATTTTCCTGAGGGACAGGAGCCGTGCCGGACGCTGGTTTCCGTGAATGCATCACCTACAATGTAAAGATGGTCGCAACCTTGAAAGGAGGCTGCCATGACTCAGTCGATGATCAGCTTTGTGGTTGGCCTGGCGGTCGTATTGGCCATCGTGGTCATGCTGGCGGTACGTTACCTGCGCGACCACAAGGGCGAAGGGATGGTTCAGTGGCTCGATGCCCATCACATGGGCTGGATGCACCACAAGCACTGACGGCGTGGTCAACGATGCGGTGCCGGTCCCGCTCAGCAGAACAGTGATTACCGTTGTGCGCGGCGCGGAACAAGCTGCCGCCCACGCTGCGCTTTGCTGTGGTCGTGGGGCCGGAAGAATGCCGGCCGCCATGCCCGGATTGATGACGTTAGTGTGGCTTGGAAGGAATCGTGCCATTCATGGCCCTGACGCGAGATAGCGCTTGCATGGCCGGGATATAGGGCGCATTCTCGTGAGGTTCGATGTGCGCGACCGGTGGTTTTGCTTCGACTCCTTACGGTTCCCCCTGTCCGCACGGCTCCGCAGAACGCTCACCACCACGATCCCGCGCGCAAACGTCGAAGCTGCGAACTTCGCGCGTCAACCCGGCCTTCCCGTGAGGCTCGATCCGGCAGTTCAGTGCGCATCAGAGGCCGTCGGCGGCAAGCCCGCGGGTAGTCCGTCCGTGCGCCCTGCAGGACGCACGACGACGATATTCGGTCACCGCGACGGTTCTGACATTTGAAATTCATTTTTCTGGAACCGGCATGCCCAAGCAAACCGAACGGAAGTCTGCCACGCCCGTCAGGCAAAACGATTACGTCGACGCGCAAAAGTCTCGCGCCCAGGCACTGAAGCGCGCGGATGCCGAACGTGCCGAGAAGCGGCGCGAAAATGACGCCCGCATCAATGTCAACGCGAGCAAGTGGCGTTATATCTGTCAGGAGGATTAGATGGGGAACAGTGACGCGACAATCAACTTTCCTAATCCCAGCCGCACCTACGACATGTCCAGACACTGCGTGTGCTTCTGGGGCTACGACAATTCTTCTCGCGAGATTACCTTTCTGGTCGACGATGCGATGCTGGCGAAGCTGAACGCCGACATGGATTCCAGCGAGCCCGCGTTGCTTGCGGCCTTCGACCGCAACCGCGACCGGATTCTGGGACTCGCCAGGGACCTTTACAAGGGCGGTCCCCAGAACAGGTACACGATCTCGTGAGAGGGGGCGCAGTTTGCGCACGCACCCGATGCGTGCCTTCCTGCTGACCTGCACGGGCCTTGAGTAGTCGTCCGCGGGCGTCGGGGCCGCCGATCGTTCGGGTGGCTCGGTCAGGCGGGCAGGTGGCTGTTTTCCGGCGATCGCCTACCGACGACCCTCGCGGAACACAAGGGCTCGCCCCTCGGCGAATTCGACGTTGAACGCGCGCACCGGATTCCACGACGTGATGACGGCCGTGCTCCAACGTCGGGCCATCCGGTTTTGTACAGTCGCGTGTGCGGGTATTCCGGGTCTGAGGTGGACATGGATCGGTCAACGCATGCGCTGCTCGATTATCACGAACGCAGCAAGCACCGTCTCGACTTCTACGCGCCCGGCCCCGGGAGGCTCGACTGGGCAACCCAGCCGGACCCGTTCCGGGTGTTTCACGGCGCACCGCGCGTCGATCTGCCGTTGGCCGCGGACACGCTGGCCACGCGCTACAACGCGTTGCGCTGCGGCAGCCTGCCACCCGCGCACGGTTTCGATCTGTCAAGTCTGGCAATCCTGTTCGAACTCTCGCTCGGCTTGTCGGGGTGGAAATCCTATGGCGCCGAGCGGTGGGCACTGCGCTGCAATCCATCGAGCGGAAATCTGCATCCGACC
Source organism: Burkholderia pyrrocinia (assembly GCF_001028665.1). Taxonomy (NCBI): domain Bacteria; kingdom Pseudomonadati; phylum Pseudomonadota; class Betaproteobacteria; order Burkholderiales; family Burkholderiaceae; genus Burkholderia; species Burkholderia pyrrocinia. The sequence goes on along the minus strand of NZ_CP011504.1, from coordinate 1,024,417 downwards.
GAAGGCTATCTTCTGTGTCCGGCCCTGCCCGGCTTGTCCGCAGGCGTCTACCACTACCTGAGCCGGGATCATGCACTCGAACATCGCGCTGCGGTGGATGACCCGCAATGGACCGAGGCGTTTTCGGAAAGCGGTGTCCTGGTCGGCATCAGCTCGATCCATTGGCGCGAAGCGTGGAAATACGGGATGCGCGCGTGGCGCTACTGCCAACAGGATTGCGGTCATGTCATCGCTGCGATGAGTTACGCAGCAGCTGCGCTCGGCTGGCAGACGCGATTGATGGAGGCGGCCGCAGATGACGAAGTGGCCGCCTTGCTTGGAGTGGATCGCAACGAAGACTTCGATGAAGCGGAAACGGAGGCGCCGGATCTTTTGCTGTGGATTGGCAACCCCGACGCGCGACCCGATCTCGAGAGGATGCGGATCGCTTTGGACAACGCACTGTGGCACGGGCGCGCCAATCGGCTGAGTTCGGGACATGTGGTGTGGCCGGACATCGATTCGATTCATCGCGCCACACACAAGCCCCGTACGCGCGAACCACCGTCGCGGAACCCCGAGCCGTGCCCGGCGCCGGCGACGCCAGCGCGCGATCTCGGCTTCGCCGGGATCGCCAGACAGCGTCGCAGCGCCGTGAGTTTCGATGGCACGACGCGCATCGGCGACGCGGCTTTCTTCAGCATGCTGACCTGCCTGCTGGCACATCCCGGCACGCCGCCGTGGAATGCGCTGACGTCTCCTGCCGCAGTGCATGCGGCGCTGTTGGTGCATCGCGTCGATGGCCTGGAGCCGGGCCTCTATATGCTCGCAAGAACCCCGGACGCACTGCCGGATCTCAAGCGATCCCTGCGTCCGGAATGGCTGTGGGAAAAGACCGGGCCGGCCGACCTGCCGCTCTATCTTCTACTGCCTTACGATCTGTGCGCGGTGGCAAGGTTGATCTGCTGCCACCAGGATATCGGCGCCGATTCCTGCTTTGCGCTCGGGATGATCGCGAGATTCGAAATCGCGTTGAAGCAACCGTGGCGTTATCGCCATCTGTTCTGGGAGTGCGGGATGCTTGGCCACGCGCTCTATCTCGAAGCAGAAGCCGCCGGCGTGCGCGCGACGGGAATCGGCTGCTTTTTCGATGATGAAATGCATGCGTTGCTCGGCGCGAAGGATCAGGTCTGGCAGTCCCTGTATCACTTCACCGTCGGTGGCGCGGTGGACGATCCACGCCTGTCGGCATTTCCGCCGTACGAGGTTCAGCCTTGACGGACAGCTCGCGCATGTCCTTGCCGGCTTCCGCGTGACCGGTCGGGATTCGACCGCATCCGTGCAATTTCACCCGGAGTGCTAGGATGATTGAACACATGCGGAAGTCATCATGGACGATTTCGCATTCACTACCGAAACGCACTTCGCACGCATTCGTGTGATGGAATCCGCGCGTGGTGTGTACCGAGGCTATGTGTATCTGCGCCGCACCAATGAGGGGCCGAACGACGATCCCCCATACGAGACCGATTCCGATCGGGAGCAGTACGATCTCGCGCTCGAGGACGCCAAGATCCTCGCGCAACGTCTGCTTCGCGAGTTCGAGTCTTGAGCCGATGACGCTTCTCGATCGATCAACAGCTGTGCCGCTGGCTTCTGCTCAGCCTCGACCGGCTGCCATCGAGCGAACTGAAGATGACGCAGGAGTTGATCGCCAACATGCTCGGCGTCCGGCGATCGGGCGTGACGGAGGCTGCGCTGAAACTTCAGGATGCCGGGTTGATCCGGTACAACTACGGGCACATCGAAGTACTGGATCGCGCCGGGCTCGAGCAGCGTGTGTGCGAATGCTACGGCGTGGTCAGGCGAGAATTCGACCGCTTGCTCCCGGATTTGAAACGCCTTTAGAACCGGCACCGAGGCCACGCGCCTGTTCGTGCCGTCAGGTCCGTACGGCAGCGTACCGACTGCTGACGCCCGCAGGCGCATGGTGCTATATGACGCACAGACTGCAGATCGGCCGAGGACTTCATGGAGATGGGTACGCCGTGATGGACGTGGGCCGTTGCAATTCCATATCGCTTGCGCCGTTGTAGCCCGACTCGGGCGGCGCGAGCCCATCCATGACGAACAGCGGTTTCTTGACGGAGCCTGTTGATGAACGATTACCCGAAACGAGAAAAAAATCCGGAGGACGGGCAGCAGGAGCAGGCGGACGCGCGTGCGACCGACGATGGCATGCCCGTGGTTCATCCGGAGCAGCAAAGACGCCATACCTTTTCGTGGAAAGCCGTCACACCCAAGCGACGAATTTCCGATGCAAGGAAACGTCTGGGCATGGGTTTTATGTCGAACCATTGACATAGGCGTAGCAAAACTCCTCGAACTCAAACAGAACGTGGAGCCGCCTCAGCAAGGCGGAACTCGAAGCCGGCCAAACGCCGGCTTTTTTGCTTTGGCTCGTCGCTCGTCGCTCGTCACGACAAACGGCGCACGCGAGGCCCGCCCGCATCGGTGACGCGACGCAACCCGGGCAGATGAATCCGCCGAGTCGCGTTCGCAAGCTACGCCAGGACAAGTTCGTGGCACGAGGACCGCGATGCGGGTACGCCGATTCCCTTCGTACACTCGGCCACCAACGCTTCGCGGCTTATATGGCGCGTTTTCGCCACGGCATCGATTGTGTCCACGAGTTCCTTGGGCAGGCATAACAAGACCAGCACCGAACACGACGTCGGCCGGGCAATATCGATGAACCGCCAGATGCCCTCGCCGTCGTCGATGCACGATGCCTGCAATGCCGCCATGTCCGTTGTCGGGGAGGGGACGAGGCGCGCGTGTTGGTCATACAGCGCGTCGACCCTGTCGTTTGCGGCGTTTGCCAACTCGCCGTACGAGCGGCCCTTCACGTCCACGCCGGGAAAATCCGGCAGCCATCCGCGATAGCCTGAGCCTTCCTGTCGGGTGATAAAAATGGGGTATTCCAAGATCGGCTCCAGGATTCATGTGTGATGTCGATCATTGTTCATCCCGGGGCCACGCGTGTCGGTACGTTGGAGAACCATCTCCGGGGATCCGGCCTCATGCCGGCCGGTCTGCATCGCGGTTTGCCGCAAATCGGCGCGCCGCGCGCGAGCACCTCCCTTCGGGATTCGATACCGCCGGCTCTGCGCATCACTCACAGCGGCAGCTACGCCGTAGCCCAGCCCGGGTACGTCACCGTACAGATTTGCATCGCGATCCGGCGCACGTTCTGAACGAGCGCCCAAACCGCTGATGCCTGGGCGCGAGAAGGCAACCCGGCGAATGGGTGTCGTGCTTCGTGACGCTTGCCGGACGTCGGCATCATCGAATGGAGCGCCACCATGAACCCCGTCACACTATTTCTTTCCGCCGCCTTCATGCTTGCGGCACTAGCCGTCGGCGCCCTGGTCAATCCGTATCTCGCGTTACCGTTCGTCATCGTCGCCGTCCTGATCGCACTCTCCGTGAAAGTGGCCAATGTCTGGGAGAAGTTCGTGATCCTGCGCGTCGGAAAACTGCAGAGCGTCAAGGGTGCCGGTTTTTTCATGATCATCCCGATACTGGACAACGTCGTCGCCGTGATCGACGAGCGTATTCAAACGACGGCGTTCAACGCACAGGAGGCGCTTACCAGGGATACCGTTCCGGTCAACGTCGACGCCATCATTTTCTGGCACGTACACGACGCCCGGAAAGCAGCGCTCGCCATCACTGATTACCGGCAGGCCATCGATCGTGTCGCGCAAACCTCGCTGCGGGAGATGATCGGTTCATCGATGCTGGCCACGCTGCTCTCCGATCGGAAGGCTGCCGATGAACACCTGGCAGAGGAGATCGGCAGAAAGACCGCGGATTGGGGCATCACGGTGCGGTCCGTGGAAACCCGGGACGTCGCGATCCCCGTCGCGCTGCAGGATTCGATGTCGCGGCAGGCGCAAGCCGAACGCGAGAAACAGGCGCGCGTGATACTCGGTTCGGCGGAGGCCGAGGTGGCGGCGAAATTCGTCGAAGCTTCGCGAGTCTATGAAAATCACCCGTCCGCACTTCAGTTGCGGGCAATGAACATCATCTACGAAACGACGAAGGAGCGCGGGGCCACGATCCTGATTCCGAGTTCGATGGTGGACAGCTTGAACCCGGTTGTGGCATTGGCAATTGCCGGGCACGACGTGACGGAGTCCACATCGCCGCCGACACTCAAGACAGCGGCATAGGCATGCAGACAGCTCGTCCTGCGGAGCATCCTGATCGGCGCCGGCGGTACATCCGCCTCGCCTTTCGGTGGCATCGAGATTGGCGACCATTCGGCGTGCGGCAATGAAACCGCGCCTGCTCCCAAGCAAGGCCCGTGATCGACGACGCGACGCTGCAAGCACCCACCTTCATCGAACGAGCCGTTGCCGGCCCGGTTGCGCGAGCGGTGTCGTTGTGCGGAGTTGTGCGGAGTCGTGCGGGATCAAGACCAGCGCCGAATTCTCGATCCGTCCGCGCCAGGGTGCCTGATGCCGGAACGTCGGCGGTGCAGCCTGCGCGACGCGCGTACGACGACGCGAGGCGCGAACGTCATCCGCCGCCTGCGGCGGGAGCAATGTCGCGTCATTTACTTCACCTGCTGGTCGGGACGGACGTAACGCCACTTGCCCGCATTGGAGTCGATGAGGGCATCGTTTTGCGTACGCTTGTCGGCCCGTTCGATGTCGGCGCGGGCGAGGTCGTCGCGCTGCTGTTGCCGGGTTGCCTGATCACGTCGATCGATTGCCGTGCTTTCCGGGTATTTCATGGTTCCCTCGCAGCGAGGTGAGCGGGTTGTTGGCCAGTCGCGGCGGATCCGCTGCGGTTGGTGGGTCTGATAGCTATCCGCAGCCTGCGCGCTTGACGAACGCGACGCAAGCGAAATCCCGGGAAAAACGCACTCTCGCCGTGCGTGATCAGTTCGACGGATACGCTATGCCCCAGCGCTTTCTCGAGTCGGCGATCCGCTCTTTCGCGGTTCGTAGTCGTTCTTGCTCGCCAGGGCGCGCATGCACCGGCGCTTCGGGGGCGACGGGCATGCCGTCGTCGGTTGCGTTGTCCTGCTCGAATTTGCGGTGTTGCTGACTGGCGTCGTCGTTCCTGTGCTTGAGGTCGATCATGTGTCTGCTCCGGTGAATTCGGCGATCGCGTGCGCGGTGGCGACGGCGATACACGTATGTCGACCCAGCATGGCACGGCGGGGAGAGGAAGTCGGTACGATGCCGTGCAGTGGGGCGCGTGTCGATTCAGGTCGACGGCTGGCTGCAAATGGGCGACCTCGCGCGCAGGGACGACGAGGGCTTCATCTACGTGGGCGACCGCGAGAACGACTTGATCATTCTTGTTTCCCTCCGCCCGAATCTCGCCCGGCGATGTGCCGGTCCCGCAGCTACCGAGAGGTGATGAACCTGCCCGGAGGCGCTGCGGGCCGGCACCGACGACGGAAAGTTCTTCCGGATGTCCGATGGGGTGCAACGCACCGGTGTGAACGCATTGTCGCCCGAGCGAGTGCTGCCGCGATCAGACATTCTCCCGGAGGTAGCGGATGCACTTCATCCGTAAACTCGACCGACCCGCGAGCGCGTCTCGCGGAGGGGGCGTCGAGTCTTTTGCCGCGCCAGGGAGCGGCCCTGAAAATGCAGCGTTGTCGACCGGGCGGACTGCCTTCGCGATCTGAAGCGACGCATGGCCTATCCAGACCCGATCGCGCCACTCGCATTTCGCGCGATGGACGATCAACCATCCTTGCAGCGATTCGACGAGCTGAAACGGCGACAGCCACTCGCGACTCTGCCGTTGAGTGACGAGTTGCAGGACAACGAGGAAATAGAGCAAATCAACGTACTTGGTCCGGACGCGCATAGTCCATCTTCTGGTTGTCGATGCTCGCGAGCGTGCCGGCGTCGGTTCATCCCTGGATGCTGAGCGCCTTCTCGATCGCGGCAATCAGTTTGAACGCATCGTCCCGCCCGATCAGGAAGCCGCGGCTGGTGTACTCGCATCCGAACGCATAGAAGCTCGGCAGCAGCGTCACCATGTCTTTCTGCTGATCGAAATCGACTTCGCATTTCGTCAGCGGGAAAAACGGCGGCTCGTCGCCCGGCATCTTGTACACGGTGTGCTCCCTAGTACATTTTGCGCGGCGGCAACATGCGCTTGGCCCGCAGGCGCTGCCTGGAAACGGCGCTGGCCTTTTTCCGCTTGCGTTCCGTCGTGGGTTTTTCGTAGCTGGTGCGGCTGCGCAGCTCCCGAATCAGCCCGGTTTTCTCGATGGTGCGTCGGAATCGTCGCAGCGCGACGTCGATCGGTTCGTTGACCTTGAGTGTGACAGTTGTCATGTAGATCCTGTTTGGGAGCGTTTGAACGGAAAACTAGCCGAGTCGTGTCATGACGGCGCTCGCGATCTCGTCGGACTCGAATTCCGAATATCCGGCTCCGATCGAGAGGGCGCGTACCGCCACGAACATTTGCAGCTCTTGCTGATGGCTCTGTGCCGAGTCGGCGATTCCGGCGGGCAGGACGGCATCGGTCCGCGTGACCTCACGTCGTCCGATCAAGCCAAGTAGTTCGTCGATGATCATTTTGTCCTCCAGAATGCCGCCACATTGCGTTGCCGTAACGAGCCGCGTCAGACCGCGCTGGAAAAGAAACCCTGCGTTTCGCGATTGTCGTCGATCATGCTCTCGGCATAGCGCAGAGAAGCACGACGCGCGTCACCGGCGTTGTCGAACGGAGAGTTGTCGCGCAATCTGAACGTCTGGCTCTGCGTCAGCGTGTCGGTGGTGCCGCGCAGGCAAATCTTGACTGCCGCGTCGAAACCGGCGTCGTAGTTATGCGAGCTGCCATTCGGCGCCGGCACGTGAGGGTAAATCAGTGGATAAATCTCGAATCCACGGTAGACATGCATGCTCATGGCAATCTCCTGGCGTTCGGCCACGGCGAATCGCATGGGCGAACACATCCGGCCAGTATCGCCGTTGCAGGGCGTGCCGGTGGGTGAAAGGAACAACGTTGCAGCGCAGGGGAGGGGCGATGCAGCAAGAGGGTAGATGGAGGGGCGGGCAGTCAGACGGCAAGTGATCGCCCGAATAAACCCATCATACGCGCATCGATTGTCGGGCGTTCACTTTATTCCGGATTGCGCGCTTTGACGCATCACGTTGCACGGCAGCGGTGGCCGCCTCTTCGTCACGCTGCGGTTGGTTCGTCCGCTACTACGGAGCAGGCGGGCGCTTCTTCGGGTTCGATTTCGTGATGACGGGAGCCTTGGGCGGCACCCAGTTCAATGCCGTGCCGAGCCTGGGCAATGTCAGGGCAAGTTTGGCACGCGAAGGTGTCTTGTTACTGCGAGCTTGACTTCTGGTCATGCGGGTTCTCCTGCTGCGCCGCTTGCGCGATCCGGTGAGCGGGACCCGTCCGGATCACGCACGCGCGGCTGGATACGCGCGCTGCGAGGGCACTGGGCATCTGCATACGCGCACGCTCGACGTCCGGATGCGAAACGAATGACCCGGTCGAGCTTGCATCGGGACGCGTGGCGTCCGCGATGGAGGCGCGTATGCGCAGGAAGCGGCAGCGACGTGCCGCTTCGTAAACGGGGCTTGACGGCTTGTGGGGACTACAGGGCGGTAATGTTCGACGCCTGCAGGCCTTTGGGGCCGCTCTTCGTTTCGTAGCTGACTTTCTGGCCTTCGGCGAGCGTCTTGAAGCCGTCGCCGCGAATTTCGGAGAAGTGCGCGAACAGATCGTCACCACCCGCGTCGGGGGTGATGAAGCCGAAGCCCTTGCTGTCGTTGAACCACTTGACGGTACCGGTATCCATGTTAGATCTCCTGAAAATGGACGTACGTATGCGCCCTGAATGGACGCGGGAAAAAATAATCAAGGAGGGAGAGGACAACGAATACCGCAGGCCGCGGTCAATGATGGGCAGCAATCGCGCTTCTTGAATACTTCAGCGACTGACAGTACGCCTCGGCAACGAGGGTGTCAAGCGCTTTCGGCCGAGGGGCAGAACAAGCGGCCGCCCAAAAAAATCAGCATTCCGTAAAAGTGACCGAAAAATCTCCGCGCGCGGCCCTTCGTCGATCATGACCGTCCGTCGCCCCCGCGGCAACGTCAGAGGGTTGCCAGCAAATGCAACTGATGCTCGGTTTCGGTTCCGGTGATCAACGTAAAGAACCCTGTTTCCCGACGCTCGATCACTGACAGGCCTTCTGCGTCGGAGAAGAGGTTCCACGCGACGTCGTCGACATGCGCGAACCGTCCGCGAGTTCGCGCGAACGCTCGCAACAGCGGGCTCGCTTCGCGGCGGAGCACCAGGCGGTCGGCATTCAACACATAGGGTGGCCAGCCGGCACGCAGGACGAGGTAGTGGGGAACGGAACTGCGGTCGATTTTCATGGGCGGCGCGGTTTCTTCAGAGGGGCTTGCGTTAGGCGGTCCAACTCGTGTCGACGCGATCCCCCGAGCGCTGCCTGCTTCGAAGTCGACGACGCTGCATGATGCCAACCATGAGAATCGGCTCCGATGCGCGGCCGGGCGCCCGGACGATGCCGCCCCCCGAATGCCGAACTGTGTTCCGGAACCGGCGGTAAGGCTAGCCCCACTATACGCGCTGTCGCTGCGACTCACACCTCGCTACGGTACGAAGGCAGGCTCTGGCGACAGGAATGCGCCGGAAATTTCGCTATACAAATTGATGGAACGGCGTAGCATCGAACCATCGGATGACCCATTGCCGATTCCAGCGCCTTGCTCAGCATGCCCCTCCGAATGCGATCGGGCCTCTCGCCCTAACCGATCGTCCGGGCACCATCATCGTGCTGACGCTCCCCTCTTGTCCCATCGCTTGAGAGTGGCTCCGAAGGTATTCCGGAGCAACGTGCTTCCATCTCCGCTTGCGGGTTGCACTTCATTCGCCGGTCTATCCGTGGCCATCGTCGCGAGGCCGATGCGGATGCCTTCCCGATGTCCGACGCTTTCTCGTGCTGCTCCCGCGACAGCCTGGCTCGCGGTAACCCGACAGGGAGGAGCCATGCTCTTCAATTCGACACGATTCCGGATCGATCCGACACCCCGCAGGGCGGATGGAGAGTTCATCGCGCATGTGAGGATCACCACGGTTCTGCTGGACGGCGGTGAGCGGGAAGTACACGCCAGCGGTGATCTGGCTGGCTTCGATGTGCGCGATGACGCAGTTGCCTACGCGACAAAATGGGCCGAAGGATGGCTGACTGCCCAGTTTGGTTGAGGGCGACGGGTCACTCGTCTGAAGTGTTCGCCGCAGGATCGCACTGCAATGAGTAAGAGGTCGGTTTTGTCAGCGAGCGAGATCGAAGCGATCGCGTTGCGATCGCTTTGTGCCCGGCGCTACCCGCGCTTGTGCACACGCCAACGCGTGCACTTGAACAGCAACCGAAACGCACCGACACCGCCTGCCACCGGAATTCGCGGCAGCAGAAACGGATCGTCGGACGCATCGGCGCATCCGCGCCGGGTCGTCGTCGCATTGCCGTACCCGGCGGCGGCGACCTGATCGCGGACGCGCGCGTCGAGATCGCCGTACGGATAGCAGAACGATTCGACGCGCCGGCCGCCCAACGCTTCGAGCCGCCGCTTCGATTCGGCTACCTGAACGCCCGACACGTGCGCCGGCACGCGCGACAGCGGGACGTGATCGAGCGTGTGCGAGCCGATTTCATGACCGTGATCGCGCCACGCGAGCATGTCCTCGAACGCCATCAGCGGCGAGTGCGCGGTATCGGCACCCGCGTCCCAGTCGTTCACGCCACCGAACCGGCCGGCGACGAAATAGCAGGTCGCGGTGAACCCGAGCTCGTCCAGCACCGGCATCGCGTGCGTGAGCACGTTGAGAAAGCCGTCGTCGAACGAAATGCCGAAGACCTTCCCGCTGCGCTCACCGCGCAGATACGGCTGCAATTCGCGCACGCTCAGGCCGCGGTAGCCGAGCCGCCTGAACAGCGTCATCTGGCGGCGGAACGCGTCGGGCGCAACGCTCAGGCTGCGCAGCCGGTCGGCCGGCGGCGGCAGCGGGCGTATCTGGTGATACATCAGGATCGGATGGCGTGTGGCGGACAGAAGCATCGGCGGATCGTAACAACGCAGGGTTACGCGTCCTTGCGGAAAATCCGCAGGGTCTTGAAGCCGCCGACCTCGACGAAATCGGCGTTCGCCGCCCATTGCTCGATGATCGGTTCGGCCTTCCGGTACGCCGCCGAGCCCTTGTAGAACAACAGGTGGCCTTCGCGTGCGGTATGGCGTGCGAACAGCTCGAGCACTTCCGCGTCGGTCTGCGCGCCGTAGCGGCTGTTCGTCTCGTCGCGGAATTCGCACAGGTGGAACAGCGTGACGACGTCGAACGACGGCAGCAGGTCCGAGTTGCTGGTATAGATGTCGCCGAAATAGGCCAGGTAGGTCTTGCTCACCTCCGGTTGCCGCGTGACGAGGTCGACATACGACTTGTATTCCTTCGGCGACGCCGTCACGCCGAAGACCGTGTTGTTCAGGTGCGGCCGCGCGCATGCCACGCCGACATGGTGGTGGCCGCCGGTGCCGAAGTGATAGATGCGGATGCCGTTGAGGCGAACGGATTCCAGCCACTCGACGAAGTGCACGTCGCACGGGCACTCCTGCGTCCGCAGGTCCCAGTACTTCTTCCAGATATTCATGGCCATTACATGGACCTCAGGGATGTCACCCGACGATACGGGTTGTGTCGAACCGATTTCTGATAGACGGACAAAGTCGCGTCGACGAAGGTGTCGAACGAGAACTCGCGCTTGCCTTTCAGCCGCGCGCTGCGTCCCATCGCGCGCACGCAGCCGGGCTCGCGCACGATCGTGCGCAGGATCTCCTCGATCGCTTCGGGCTCGCGCGGCGGAACGACCCATCCGTCCACGCCCGGCTCGACGTTCTCGGGCAGCCCGCCCACGCGTGTCACGATCGCGGGGCAGCCCAGCGACATCGCTTCGCGGCACGCGTACGACAGGCTCTCGTGGTACGACAGCACGAACGACACGTCGATGATCGAGAACGGCGCGCAGACGTCGTCGAGCCGTCCGGTGAACGCCGTGCGCGACGTCATGCCGTGCCACGCGATCTGCTCGCGCTGCGCGCAGGACGGCTCCGCGCCGACCAGCAGCACGCGAAACCGCTCGCGCTCGTGTTCGGGCAAGCGGCCCAGTGCCGCGATCAGATCCATCCAGCCTTTTTCCGGCGCGGTGCCGGCGCTGCTGCCCAGCACGATTGCGTCCGCGCCCGACGGCCCGAACAGCGCGACCTTGCGGCGGCGGATCTCGTCGCTCGCCAGTTGTTCCGCGGCCTGCCTGCGCACGCCGTGCTTGACGACCGTGACGTTCCCGTACGGCGACCGGAGCGCGAGCATGCTCGCCACGTAGTCGCTGACCGCGATGGTGTGGTCCGTCGCAAGCCGCGCGCGCAGCAGGTTGCCGAAGCTGTCGGCGCGATACGTGTTGTGCTTGGTGAGCACGACTGCGGGCCGATACCGGCACCCGAGCAGCGCCAGCATCACCTGCCGGTGATCGGCAGACCCGTTGACATGAATGACGTCGAAGCGCTCGGCGACGATCCGCTGCCGAAGCCGGACAAGCTCCTGGCACAACCGGTTCCAGCGCGGTTTGAATTCCATGTCGAAGATGGCCACGTCGGGGCTGCCCTTCAACAGTCGCGACAGGCGGCTTCCCTCCGGCGACGCGACGGTCACGCGGTGATGCCGGCTCATCGCGGCGGCGAGATCGCGGACGTAGGTATCCTGGCCGCCGCCGTAGTCGCCATGGAAGTTGGTGTACAGAATGTTCATCACGATACCGGTTTTTCCCGTTCATTCATTGGGAGGACTGCTTATCAAGAGAACGACTTGCTCTGTCTGGAACAATGAAATGACTCGAACGCGGTTCTGCATTCCCGACTCGCGATCGCGCATTGCCGCTCGGGCGTAACGGCAACGCGAATTATTTCGAAATATTACATAGAGGTTACGCGCGGTAGTGTCGAGGTCTGCGCATCTTTGTGAGAATGTGTCGCGATCGTCTTTCTCTGTCGGCGTCGGTCGTCTCGGGCGGCCTGTCCGTCGAGGTCGCAGCGCTCGACGGCCGCTCGCGCCGTTCGGCCGGATCGCGACAAAACCCGCCTTTTCGGCGCCGAATGGACGCAGATCAATCCTCTCTGCTTTCAGATTTGAAAGCATCCGCGCCATTTGCGTTAGAATGCCCCCCCTGTCCGCCCTGGCGACCGCCAGAAGCGGACCTGTCGCATGCATGGCGACGTGGGTTCCGATTCGCAGCCGGACGCGAATGATTTTCCAGCCGTTAGAAGCACACGCTCTGTAATTTGGATTGCTAATGAAGAAGAGACACAACATTACCAAGTACATCGTCGTCGCGATGATTCTTGGTATCGCCGTGGGTTACGCGTGCCACAGCGCGTTTCCCGACCCGAAGATGGCCAAGGAAGTCGCCGGCTACGTGTCGTTGCTGTCCGACGTGTTCCTGCGATTGATCAAGATGATCATCGCGCCGCTGGTATTCGCGACGCTGACCGTCGGCATTGCGCAGATGGGCGACGGCAGCGCGGTGGGCCGCGTGGGCGTCAAGGCGTTCGGCTGGTTCTTCATCGCGTCGTTCACGTCGTTGCTGCTCGGCCTGCTGACCGCGACGATCCTGCAGCCGGGCAGTCACCTGAGCCTGCCGTTGCCGGCGTCCGATGCGGCCCTCAACCTGAAGACGGGCGCATTCACGCTGAAGGATTTCGTGGTTCACCTGGTGCCGAAATCGATCGCCGAGGCGATGGCGAACAACGAAATCCTGCAGATCGTCGTGTTCTCGATCTTCTTCGGCACCGCGTTGTCCGCGCTCGGCGAATCGGGCAAGCGCCTGACCGGCGTGATCGACGATCTTGCGCAGGTGATGCTGAAGGTGACGGGCGCGGTGATGTGGTTCGCGCCGGTCGCGGTGTTCGCGGCGCTGGCGTCGACGATCACGACCGAAGGGCTCGGCATCCTGCTCACGTTCGCGAAGTTCATGGCGAGCTTCTATCTGGCGCTGGCGCTGCTGTGGTGCGTGCTGACGCTCGCCGGCGTGACGTTCCTCGGCAAGCGCGCGTTCACGCTGATCCGGCTGATCCGCGAGCCGTTCCTGCTGTCGTTCGCGACGGCGAGCTCCGAGGCCGCGTATCCGAAGCTGCTGGACGCGCTCGACCGCTTCGGCGTGAACCGCAAGATCTCGAGTTTCGTGCTGCCGATCGGGTACTCGTTCAACCTCGACGGCTCGATGATGTACTGCACGTTCGCGGTGCTGTTCATCGCGCAGGTGTACGGCATCCATCTGCCGCTGGGCACGCAGATCACGATGCTGCTGATGCTGATGGTGACGTCGAAGGGGATGGCGGGCGTGCCGCGCGCGTCGCTGGTCGTGATCGCGGCAACGCTCAACCAGTTCAACATGCCCGAGGCGGGACTGCTGCTGATCATGGGCGTCGACATGTTCCTCGACATGGGGCGCTCGGCCACCAACGCCGTCGGCAACTCGATCGCGGCTGCCGTGGTCGCGAAGTGGGAAGGGCAGCTCGACGCGCCGCGCGACGACGACGATCCGGACGGCGGGCGCGTCACGCAGGTGAAGGTGCAGGAGACGTCGGCATCGGCATGATGCGCGGCAACGCGGCGGCGACCGCGCGTTGCCTGCTCCGCGGTCAATGACTATCGCCGGCCTGGATTCGAAACGGATTCAGGCCGGCGATTTGTTTTGGGGTAACGATTTCGCATTGCATGCGGCAGCTTTTCCCCGATTCTCCGGAAACCGCATTCGCGGTTTCAATCCGTCGTCGTCGAACAAGCGGCGATATTCCCGCAGGCGAACAGCCTGATTTATCCGATTTCCGTCATTCCCGATCGAGCGCGCAAGTGAACGTTCACTGTCGCGCAGCCGCGCACGCCGTCGGGGCGCATGGTTGCCACGGGCAATGCGATCGAAACCGATCCGGTGAAATGTGCGACTGCACGAGCGGTTCGCAATTTTTTTCGATTTATATAACGCTATTCTCGCGCTGCTCATTATCGGAGTTATGCCGCACGTAATACCGACTGCGCCGGATGATTCAGCGGAAGAATTTACGCATCGCGGATTTCAAGCCCTCTGGCCGGCCGACCCCTCATGTGAATGTTTGCCCCAGTCAGGAGCGCATCAGTCATGGTTGCTGGAAAACGTATTCAGGCTGCACTTCTTGCCGCAGCGATCGCCGCGATCGCGCCGGCCGCTCACGCAGGCAACACCACCGACTGGCTGGCGAACACGTACGGCACGCTCGCGGCCCACGTCGGCAACGTCGCGCGTTCGATGTGGGTCGCGCCCGAAGGCGTCATCTACACGGCGTCGATGTGGGACGAAGACGAAGGCGGTGTCGCGATCTACCAGAACGGCAAGAGCGTCGGCTCGATGGGCACGCATTCGGAATTCCAGGGCAGCGCGATCACGGGCAACGCGACGTCGCTGTTCGTCGCGCTGCAACCCGGCAAAACCTACGGCAGCGGCGCGGTCGGGCGCTACAACCGCGCCACGAAGTATCGCGACCGCGTGATCCAGATCAGCGCGGCGACCAACCAGCCGCGCATCGACGTCGTCACCGGGCTCGCGACGGCCGGCTCGCTGCTCTATGCGAGCGACTTCTACGGCAACCGCGTTCGCGTGTTCACCACCGACGGCGTCTGGCAGCGGGACATCAACGTGTCGGGGCCCGGCGCGCTCGCGGTGGATGGCGCGGGCAACGTGTGGGTCGCGCAGAAGAGCGCAGGCTCGGTCGTCGGCTTCAGCCCGGCCGGCGCGCTGCTGAACACGATCCGGATGCCGGCCGGGTCGCAGCCGTCGGCGCTGGTTTTCGATGCGGCGGCCGGGCAGCTGATGGTGGGCGACGAAGGCCCCGACATGAACATCAAGCGCTATACGGTGACGGGCCGGCCCGCGCAGGCCGGCACGTTCGGCGTGCGCGGCGGTTTTCTCGACACGACGACGGGCATCAAGGGGCAGGTCGGCGCGAAGCGCTTCACGCGCATCGCCGGGATCGGCAAGGACAGCGCCGGCAATCTGTATGTGCTCAACAACCCGTGGGGCGGAAGCTGGGATCTCGGCCGCAACGGCGCCACCGACATTCATGCGTACAGCAGCGCCGGCAGCCTGCGCTGGACGCTGCAGTCGCTGAACTTCGAAGGCATCGCCGCGCCGGACCCGGTCACGGACGGCGCGCTGTTCTACGGCGGCACGCACGTGTACAGCGGCAGCGCGGGCGGCACGTTCGTCGCGAACACCGTCGATCCGTTCGCGTACCCGTCGGATCCGCGCATCAACATGAGCGATACGCAGCGCGACGAGCATTTCGGGCTGCTCACCGCCGTCGGCGCGAACCGGATCCTCGTCGCGGCGGGGCAGAACCCGCCGGTCTTCTACTTCTTCCATTTCAACGCGGCGAACGGCTATATCGCGATTCCGGACGGATCGATTCCGGGCCCGGCGTTCAACACGACGCAGCGCGTCACGAGCGGGTTCAGCATCGACAGCAAGGGCGGCGTGTGGGCCGGCCTCGACAAGACCGGCGCGATCTACCACTACCCGCTGACCGGTTTCGACGCGAGCGGCAAGCCGTCATGGGGGCCGGGCGTCGCGACCCGCGTTCCCGCCAGCATCCAGCCGCTGACGCGCATCGTCTACCTCGCGGACAGCGACACGATGGTGCTCGCGCAGGGCGCGGTCGGGACCAACGACTGGACGTCGATCGGCACGCGCATCGAGGTGTATCACGGCTGGAGCGCAGGCAACACGACGAAGCCGGATCCGGTGATCACGCTGCCGCACAGCGGCGCGAAATCGATCGACGCGGCCGGCAACCATCTGTTCGTCGGCTACTGGTTCAGCAGCAGCGGGCCGCTCTGGCCTAATGTCGACGCGTTCAACCTCACCACTGGCAACCTCGACACCACGCTGGTCAACGCGAGCCCCGCGACCGTGGATACCAGCAGCGCGATCGATGCGATGTACAGCATTCGCGCGTACCGCCGATCGAACGGCGAGTATGTGGTGATGAAGAACAACGTGAAGGGGAACAGCATCACCGTGTATCGATGGACGCCTTGACGGCGGTGCGGCCGATGCCGGTGACGCATGCACGTCGCCGCTTCGACTGGCGGACTGGCTCGCGAAGCAACGATCGTATTCGACGTTTCCGTTGAACGGGGCGCGCGCAACGCGCGCCTCGCCGCCTTTGTCGGCCGTCTCCAA
Source organism: Burkholderia pyrrocinia (assembly GCF_001028665.1). Taxonomy (NCBI): domain Bacteria; kingdom Pseudomonadati; phylum Pseudomonadota; class Betaproteobacteria; order Burkholderiales; family Burkholderiaceae; genus Burkholderia; species Burkholderia pyrrocinia. The sequence goes on along the minus strand of NZ_CP011504.1, from coordinate 1,008,095 downwards.
CCTCCCGACGCATAAACGCGGTTCCGTGCACAATGATAGCGGCACGGGCGGAGGCTGCCTGTGCTCGCGATGATGAACCCGAATGAACGGTTGCGCCGGCGCATTGCAGCGCCGACGAACCTGCGCGGCAGCCCATGCCGCGTTCCTTGAGCACGAAGCGACGAAACGATGAAGATGAAAACCACACCGAACCGCCTGTTGCTGATTGCCGTGCTGGCCGTCGCGCTGAGCGGTCCTGTCCACGCACAGACGGCGGCTGCGTCGCAGCCGTCCGGCGCGACGGCCACCGTCGCGACCGTCAACGGCACGGCGATCACGCAGGCGGACGTCGATGCGGTGCTGCGCGCGTCGGGGCAGCCCGACTCGCCGCAGATCCGCGACGCGATCAAGCAGCAACTGATCACGCGCGTGCTGGTTCAGCAGGCCGCCGAGAAGGCGAACTACGGCGACAAGCCCGAGGTCAAGGCGGCGATGCAGCAGGCGAAGGCGACTGCCGAAGTGCAACTGTACGTGCGCGACAACCTGAAGCCCGAGCCGGTGACCGACGAACAGGTCAAGGCGCGCTACGACGCACTCGTCGCGGCGCTCGGCAAGAACGAGTACAAGCCGCGGCTGATCATCGTCAAGGATCCGGCGACGGCCGCGACCGTGCTGAGCGAGCTGAAGTCGGGCAAGTCGTTCGACGGGCTGGCGCGCCAGTACAGCATGGCGCCGAGCCGCGATGCCGGCGGCGAGCTGCCGTGGGTGAGCTTCAATACGCCGGCGGCGGAAGGCAAGACGGCCGGATTGCCGCTGCCGATCGCACAGGCGCTCGAGAAACTGACGGTCGGCGCCGCGACGAAGGATTCGATTCCGGTCGATGGCGTGCGGGCCATCGTGAAGCTGGATGCGAAGCGGCCGACGCAGGTGCCGGGCTTCGAGACTGCGAAGCCGGTGCTTCAGCAGCAACTGCAGGCGATTGCGGTCGAGAAGGCGAGCGCGCAGATGATGGGCACGCTGCTGAAGGACGCGAAGATCACGCAGTAATGCAGCGGCGAAACGGCGGGCGCTACGCGCGCCAGATCATGCTCGCGCTCGTTTCCGTTTCCGACTCGATGCGAAAGCCGAGCCGTTCGTAGAGCCGCCGTGCGGGGTTGCCGTGCAGCACGCTGAGCGACACCGGCACGTTCGCGCATGCCGCGTCGCTCAGCAATTCGCGCAGCACGGCCTCGCCGATGCCCTGGCCCTGGCGGGCAGGGAGGATCTGGATCTGATGGACGTGCCATTCGCCGGCGCCGCGCGTCACTTTCAGCAAGCCGATGGCGGTGGCGCCTTCGCAGACGATCATCGCGTCGTCGAAATGCGCACGGATGCGCCGGTCGTGCGCTTCGTCGTCGGCCGGCGCGCCGACCCGTTGCAGGTGCTCGGACATCGTGAGTTGACGGAGCGTCAGCAGGAAGGGGAGGTCGGCGGGGGATGCGGTGCGCAGGTTGATTGCGGGTGTCATGGCGGGTAATTGTTCGCTCCAACGCTGATTGCGAACTGAATGGGTCTCCGGGACGCGAAGCGCAATGCTTTCGTATTTCTTTCGAATCGACTGCCGTTCAGCCGGTCAGCACAATTCTAGCGACCTTGCCCGAGGCTTTCGGTCGGCAGCACCCATTCGCCCGCGATCTTTTCCCGTGTTTTCCGGTCACAAGCACCGGGCGTCGCGGGCCCTCGGTGGCGGCCGCCGATGCGGTCCTGCCGGTATTCCAAGGCCTGCCCCGTCCGCATATCATGCGCACATCGCGTACGTGCCGGAGGTCGGCGCACCCGCCGCTGACAACGCGGCCGGCGCGCTCGCCCGCACGGCGCAGCACACAGGAATCCTCGATGGACACCAAACGTTCCCGCCCGGGGCTCGTCGCGGCGCTGCTCTGGGCGGCGCTGTATCTCGCGACCGGCTACATCTCGCACGCGTTCAACGGCCCCGTCCGGCTGACGGGCTATATCTGGCTGCCGGCCGGCGTGACGGTCGGCGCGTTCATGCTGCGGCCGCTGCGAGAATGGCTGACGCTGGCCGGCTCGTTCCTCGTCGCGCAGCTCGCGCTGACCGGCATCGAACACGGCAGCCTGGTCAACGCGACGCTGTTTACGGTCGACGAGGTCGGCGCGGCCGCGCTCGCGGTGTGGCTCGTTCAGCGCGTGCGCTTCTCGCTCGAAGGGCTGTATTTCCTGCGCTCGGTGATTCTCGCCGGGCTGATCGCGGGCGTCGTCGGCGCGATCGGCGGCGCGGCGTGGTACGCGACGCTCAAGGACGCGTCGTTCTTCGACGTGTGGTTCGTGTGGGCCGCGTCCGATTTCGTCGGCGTGCTGCTGGTCACGCCGGTGCTCGCGTCGTGGTCGCGCTTTCGCGCGCACCGTTCGGGCGATCACGAGCGCTTCGACCTGATGCTCGGCGTCGTCTCGTTCGTGCTGCTCGCGATCGTCGCGCTGGTGATCTTCGACGGCGACACGTCGCAGAAATTCGGCACGGGCGCCGGCTTCGCGCTCACGTATATCCCGCTGTTCCTGACCGTCGCGGTGACGCTGCTGCTCGGCGGCCGCGCGGGTTCGTCGTCGGTGCTGGTATTTGCCTTGATCGTCATCGAGCAGACCGCGCAGGGCGACGGCCCGTTCGCGTCGTTCCACGAGCACTACGGCAGTTCGCTGCTCGAAGCGCAGCTCTATCTGGCGGTCGCGTCGCTGCTGGTGCTGACGGTGAGCACGCTGAAGACGACGCGCGAACGCGTGCACGAGCATGCGGCGGTGCTGCAGAACAACATGGAGCTCGCGCTCGCGAGCGCCGGCCAGATCGCATACGTGCTCGATCCGGAGTCGGGCCGCATCGAGTGGAGCGGCGACGTCGAGCGTGTGTTCGGCGTCGGCGTCGAACACGCGCAGATCGCGAGCGTGCCGCTCGTGCTCGAACGCGTGCAGCCGGGCGACCGCGCTGCGCTGAGCGACTACTGGAATGCGGAGATCGCGGGCGAGGATCGCGCGTCGCTGTCGCTGCGCGTCGTGCAGCGCGACGGCGGCACGCAGACGATTACCGATCACGGCGCGCCGCTGCTCGATTCGAACGTCGACGTGACGGTGGTCGCGGGCGTCTGGCAGATCGAGCGCGTGTGGCCGGCGGACGAATGAGCGGACACGTGTCATGACAGGCCGCACGGGCGTGTTGCTGATCCACGGGCTCGGCGGCACGCAATACGATCTCGGTTCGCTGCACAAGGCGATGCGGCGCGCGGGCGGCGACACGCACATGATCACGCTGCCGGGGCACGGCACGCGCCCCGAGGATCTGGTCGGCGTGCGCGCGGAGGCGTGGCTCGACGCGGTGATCGAACAGTATCGCGCGCTGGAAAGCGAGTACGACACGCTGCATGTCGCGGGCATGTGCATGGGCGCGCTGGCCGCGCTGCTGCTGTGCCACCGCGTGCAGCATGCGCGCGGCCGGCTCGCGTTGCTGGCCACGCCGGTGTTCATCGACGGCTGGTCGACGCCGTGGTACCGGTCGCTGCGGCACGTGCTGTATCGCGTGCCGGGCGTGGCCGAACGGATGCGCGTCGAGGAAGGCGAGCCGTTCGGCATCAAGAATGCGACGATCCGCGCGATCGTGAAGAAGAAGTTCGAGCGGCAGGACAGTTTCCACTATCCGTGGGTGCCGCTTGCATGTGTGCGGCAGGTCGACCGGATGCGCGACTGGGCGCTGGAAGCCGCGGCCGGTACGCGGTGCCCGACGCTCGTCGTGCATGCGCGCGAGGACGAACTGACGAGCCTGCGCTCGGCCGATTTCCTGCTGGAGAAGATGCCCGACGCGCGCGGGATCGTGCTGGAGAACAGCTATCACATGATCTGCGCGGACAACGATCGCGACGACGTCGCGCGGCACGTGCTCGAATTCTTCGGGTTCGATCCGGGGCATGCGGTGAGCCCGGCGATGGCGCGCAGGATGGGGCGGCTGGAGTCGTGACGATGGGGGCCGGCATGTTGCCGGCGCTGCGAACGGATGACGGCTTACGCCATGCCCGATCGACGGGATGGAGAAAGACGCGTAAAGGCAGCGTTATCCGCCAGCCGGCCGGGATGGCTCGTCGAGGGCAATCCGGTAAACGCGCACCGCGTTGTCATGCCAGATCGCGCGGCGTGCCGCGTCGTCGAGGTTCGTCATCGCACGGGCGAACGTGCGCAGCAGCCCGGGATAGGACACGCGCAGGCCGGCCACCGGGAAGTTGCTGGCGAACAGGCAGCGTTCCCAGCCGAAGATCGCGATCGTGTCGCGAATGATCCGCGCGTTGTCCGCGTCGTTCCACGCGGCGTCGCGCAAGCCGAGTTCGGAAATCTTCACGACCACGCGCGGCGATGCCGCGAGCGCTTCCATGCCGCGGCGCCAGCGCGCGAGCCCTGCGTCCGAGCGATCCCACGGCAGCCCGGCGTGTTCGAGCACGACGTCGACAGCGGGTGCATCGGCGAGCAGCGCGGCCGCGTCGCCGAGATGCCAGAACGGCACGCGCAGATCCCAGCACAGGCCGTGCGCGGCGACGCGTTCCAGCGCGGCCGGCCAGCGCGGATCGTGCAGCGTGCCGGGCCCGTCGACGGGCGCATCCGGCGACGATGCGGTGCGCGGCTTGAAGCGCACGCCGCGCACGCGCGGCCACGCGGCCTGTTCGGCGAGCCGTTCGTCAGCATCGCCGGCCAGCAGGTCGACCCACGCGACGACCGCCGACGGCAGCCCATGCACCGCCGCGACCTCGTGCAGCCAGCGCGTTTCCGCCAGTGCTTCGTCGCGCGCGCGTTCGGCCTCGACATGCACGCTGGCGACGATCGGTGCGCGTTGCGCCGCGTGCCGGAATTCGTCCACGCCGAAATCGCGGCACAGCGCCGCGTAATCGCCGAACATGAAGTGCGCCGGATCGTAGTGCGTCTGCAGCCACGGATAGTGCGCGTCCGCATCGAGCCGCCACAGGTGGTGATGCGCATCGACGAGCGCGTCCGGCATGCCGTCGGGCGGCGATCCGTCGGGCGGCGCTCCGTCGCGCATGTCAGCGCGCTCCCGCGAGCACGTACGACGCATCGGGCTCGCGCAGCGTCGCCAGCGCACCGACGAAACGCCAGGTATCGAGATCGAGTTCGCGCACGTAGTCGTCCTGGAACGACACGTAGGCGACGCGCCGCGACGGATGGAACGACAGCGCGGTCGGGTTCGCGGGCAGCGCGATGCGTTCGATCTCCTCGAGCTGGCGTGCATCGAACACGGAGATCGACCGTTCGCCCGAATTGGTCAGCAGCAGCAGGTCGCGGCCGTCCGGCGCGCTGGTCCGGTAGATGCGGTTCGGATCGCTGCGCGTCTTCACGCGGCGGCCGCAGGTCATCGTCTCCGTGTCGATCTCGACCAGCGTGTCGTCGCCGCGATTCGCGACGAACAGCGTGCGCTCGTCGGCCGACAGCGCATTGCCTTCGGGGCGCGGGCCGGGCATCACCGCGCGCGGCGCGACCGTCGCGTCGCGCGGGTGGAACTGCGTGACCGTGTTCGACAGCAGGTGCACGCCGTACGCGCGGCTCGCGTCGCGCGTGAGCGTCACGAGGTGCGTCTTCACGCCGCCGGACGGCACGGCCATGTTCGGCACCGGCTGCCGGGTCGGCTCGTCGAACACGAGCAGCATGTCGTGCGCCTCGCTCATCGCGTACAACCGGCCGTCGCGGTCGCTCGCCATGCCGTGCGGCCGGTAGTACGGCCACAGGTCGAGCATGCGCGTGTGCGTGCGTTCGACGAGGTCGATCTCGGCGATCCGGTGGTCGCCTTCATGGCCGCGCGTCCACGCGGTCTCGATCCCGAAGATGCCGACGTACGCGTAGCGCTCGTTCACGTCGACGGTGAACTCGTGCGGGAAGTTCGGCAGCACGATGTGCTTGAGCGCGGCTTTCGTGTCGAGGTCGTAGAAACTGAAGGTATGGGCGCATTTCTGCACCAGCAGCAGGATGTCGTTCATGGTGTCTCCGTCATTTCGTTCGCGGGGCTGCTTATCAGGTATCAGGGTTCAGTCTTCGCAGCGCTTCGGCAGCGTCAGCGCGAGCAGGCCGGCCACCGCGAGCGTGACCGCGAGGCTGAGCACGCCGGCCGCCGCGCTCACGTGCTGGGTCAGCACGCCGACCGCATACGGGCCGCAGAACCCGCCGAGATTGCCGAGTGCATTGATCAGGCCGCGCGCGCTGCCGGCCGTCTCGACGCTGCAGAGCTTCGGCGGAATCGCCCAGAACACGCCGGCGGCCGCCTGCAGGAAGAAGCCGCAGCCGATCAGGAACGTGAACGACACGGCCATCGACGCGTGCGTGAGCACCGACAGCGCGAGGCACGCGGCGAAGCCGACCAGCGGCAGCAGCACGAACAGGCGGCGCTTGCCGGTTCGGTCAGACAAATACGACGTGACGAACATCCCGATCACCATCGCGACATACGGCAGCATCGCGAGCAGGCCGACCTGTCCCATGCCGCCATGCGTGAGGTTTTTCAGCAGCGTCGGCAGCCACATCGTATAGCCGTAGATGCCGACCTGGTAGCAGAAGTTGATCGCGATGAGCAGCCAGATCGTCGGGTTGCGCAGCATCTCGCCGAACGACGCGGCGGCCGGCGCGCCGGCCGCGCGCTTGCGTTCCTGCTCGTCGCGCAGCGCGTCGAGGATGTACGCCTTCTCGCGCGGCGACACCCAGCGCGCGGTTTCCGGGCCGTCGTCGGCGAACAGCATCCACGCGACCAGGCACAGCAGCGACAGCGCGCCCGCGCTGAAGAACAGGTGACGCCAGTCGTACGCGGCGAGGATGAGGCCGGACAGCGGCGCGGTGATCATGCCGGCGAGCGGCACGAACATGATGACCATCGCATTCGCGCGGCCGCGTTCGCGGTCGGGGAACCAGTGGCTGACCATCGTGAGCACGACGGGCAGCATGCCGCCCTCGGCCACCCCGAGCAGGAAGCGCAGCGCCAGCAGCTGCCAGGTATGCGTGACGAGCCCGGTCAGCACCGACAGCACGGCCCAGCTCACGAGCGACCACCCGATGAATTTCTTGCCGCTGCCGAGCGCCGCGCGCCGGCCGCCGGGAATCTGCAGGAACAGGTAGCCGAAGAAGAAGATGCCGCCGGCGAGGCCGGCCATCGTTGCGTCCATGCCGAGATCGGCGTTCATCCCGCCGGGCATCGCGAACGCGATGTTCACGCGATCCATGTAGGAAATGATGCAGGCGAGCAGCAGCGGCGGAATCACGCGCAGCCAGCGGCGGCGCGGAATGGCTTCGCCGGCTTCGTAGGCCGGGGTGGCCGGGGTCAACAGGGTCATGGTGTCTCCATCCAGTTTGGGTAGTCGGCCGCGGCGGCCTTCTGATGAGCCGCTGTCCTGCCGTGGCGAGCCGGCGGGTGCCGGCCGCCGACGCGCAACGCCTCTCGCGTCGCGCGTGCATTCGATGTCTAGCGTCCCCAGCGCAACACGAGCGGGTCGAGCCGGCGCGCGACGTCGAGCAACCCGGCACGCACCTGCGGATGCAGTTCCGGCCACGGCGCGCGCGGCCGGTCGCACGCGATCACGCCGCCTTCCCGCATCAGCGCCTTCGCGGTCAGGAAGCCCGACTGGCGGTTCTCGTAGTTGATCAGCGGCAGCCAGCGCGCGTACTGCTCGTACGCTTCGTCGCGGCGCCCGGCGAAATACGCGTCGGTGATCCGGCGAATCCCGTCCGGATAACCGCCGCCCGTCATCGCGCCGGTCGCGCCGGCATCGAGATCGGCGAGCAGCGTGATGCCTTCCTCGCCGTCCCACGGCCCCTCGATCGCGTCGCCGCCGAGCGCGATCAGCTCGCGCAGCTTCGACGCGGCACCGGCCGTCTCGATCTTGAAGTACGACACGGCGTCGATCTCGCGCGCGAGCGTCGCGAGGAACGACGCGGACAGCGCGACGCCGCTGGCCGGCGCGTCCTGGATCATCAGCGGAATGCGGAGCCCGTCGGCCGCTTCGGCGAAGAACGCGCGAACCTGCGCTTCAGGCACGCGGAACGTCGCGCCGTGGTACGGCGGCATCACCATCACCATCGCGGCACCGAGCGCCTGTGCGCGCCGGTTGCGCTCCGCGCAGATCCGCGCGCTGAAGTGCGACGTCGTGACGATCACCGGCACGCGGCCCGCGACGTGCTCGAGCGTGGTGCGCGTGATCAGTTCGCGTTCGTCGTCGCCGAGCGCGAACTGCTCGGAGTAGTTCGCGTGGATGCAGAGGCCCTGCGAACCGGCATCGATCATGAAGTCGAGGCAGCGGCGCTGGCCGTCGAGATCGAGCGCGCCGTGCGCGTCGAAGATCGTCGGCGCGACCGGAAAGACGCCGTGGTAGCGTGCGTTCATGGTCGGCCTCACTCGACGATGTCGAACTGGTCGAGGAATTCGGTCTTCAGCGTGAGGCCGAGGCCCGGCACGTCGTCGCGCAGTTGCAGGAAGCCGTTTTCGGCTACCGGCTCGCCGTCGAAGATGTAATAGAACAGCTCGTTGCCGACCTCGACGTCGAACATCGGGAAGTATTCGCTCATCGGCGACGCGAGCGTGCTCATCGTCAGGTGATAGTTGTGCATCTGGCCCGCGTGCGGAATCACCGGCACGCTGTACGCCTCGCACAGCGCGTTGATCTTGTGCGCCATCGTGATCCCGCCGACGCGGTTCGTGTCGTACTGGACGACCGACACGGCCTTGCGGTCGAGCAGCTGCTTGAAGCCGTACAGCGAGAACTCGTGCTCGCCGCCGGAGATCGGAATGCGCGTCAGCTGGTTCAGCTCCGCGTAGCCGTCGATGTCGTCGGCGATCACCGGTTCCTCGAGCCAGCGCGGCTGGTATTTCTCGAGCTTCGGCAGGATGCGCTTCGCGTACTCGAGGTTCCAGCCCATGTAGCACTCGAGCATCAGGTCGTTGTCGTAGCCGATCACCTCGCGGATCGCCGCGACCGACTTCAGGTTCTCGACCACTCCCTGCTGCCCGTGCGCGGGCCCGTAGCCGAAGCGCATCTTGAACGCGCGGAAGCCTTCCCTCAGATACTGCTGCGCCTCGTCCTGCATCGCCTTCAGGTCGGTGCGGTAGAGCTTCGAGTAGTAGCAGGGGATCTTTTCCTTGGTGCGGCCGCCGAGCAGCTTGAACACCGGCTTGCCGACGCTCTTGCCGAGGATGTCCCAGATCGCGATGTCGACCGCCGAGATCGCCGCCATGCCGATGCCCTTGCGGCCCCACGCGTGGGTGGCGCGATACATCCGCTGGTTCAGGTATTCGTAGTCCCACGGATCATGGCCGATCACGAGCGGCGCGAGGTACTGGTCGATGATGACCTTCGCGACGTGCGGCGCGAGCGCGACGTTGCCGAGGCCGACGATGCCGTCGTCGGTCTCGACTTCGACGACCGTCCACGAATGGAAGCGGAACGTGCTCATCGTTTCCTGCGGTGCATACAGCAAATCCATCGCGTTCGAGCAGAAGTTGCCCTGCGGCGGGACGGTCTTTCCTTTCCACTGGAATACGCGAGCGCGCACGGACCGGATTTTCATGGTGGTGTCTCCGAGAATCGATGTTGTCGTGTGTGAAAGGCGGGCGGCCGGCGTGGCCGTCACGCCGAAACGGCGGGGGTGCGGCGCGCGGCGCCCATCCGGCACGCGATCTGCAGCGCCTGCCAGGTGGCGCCGACGTCGGCCGTGCCGCGGCCGGCGATGTCGTACGCGGTGCCGTGCGCGGGCGTCGTGATCGGCACGGGCAGCCCGCCCTGCACGGTCACGCCGCGCGAGAAGCCGAGCAGCTTGATCGCGATCTGCCCCTGGTCGTGGTACATCGTGACGATCGCCTGGTAGTCGCCGGCCTGCGCCTTCAGGAAGATCGTGTCGGCGGGGAACGGGCCGTGGAACGGCGCGTCGGTCGGCCAGTCGCGCGACTGCAGCTTGCGCACCGCGGGCTCGATGATGTCGACTTCCTCGCGGCCGCAACTGCCGCCGTCGCCCCCGTGCGGGTTGAAGGCGGCGATCGCCACCTTCGGCGCGGCGACGCCGTTCGCGAGCAGCGACCGGTAGATCAGTTCGGATGCCTGTTCGATCCGCTCGATGCTCAGGCAGCCCGCCGCGTCCTTTAGCGGGATGTGCGACGAGATGCGCGCCGTCCATAGTTCGCCGAGCGTGTTGAATTCGCAGAAATAGCCGGTCACGCCGAGCGCTTCGGCGAAGTGGTGCAATTCGTCGTCGTGGCGGAGCCCGCCGAGCTTCATCGCGTACTTGTTCAGCGGCGCGAAGCAGATCGCGTCGATGTCGCCGGCGAGCGCGGCGTCGAGACACCGGTCGAGCACGGCGAGCGTCGAGCGGCCGCCGGCCGCACCGGCCTGGCCGACCGTGACCTGCGCGGGATCGATCGTATGGACTTCGACGAACGCGGCGCGCGCGGTCGACGGCCGGCCGCGCGCCGCGGCCAGCGAAGCGACGGGTTCGACGTCGACCTGCACGCCGGCGACGCGCTGGCCGGCTTCCCACAGCCAGCGATCGCCGATCAGCACGAGATTCGCGCGGGCCGTGGCGTCGGGCCGTGCGAGCAGTTTCGCGATCAGTTCGGCGCCGATGCCGGCGGGGTCGCCGAGCGTCAGCGCGACGACGGGCAGGGGGGCGGCGGTCGAGGGGGTGTTCATGCGGCGTCTCCGGTGGCGGCGCGTGGCCGTTCGTGTATGGGGTTGATGCTAGGTAGACGGAATGAGTCGGTAAATTGAAAACTCTTGATGAATCGATAACCTGGAGTAATCAAAGATGGGCTCGATCGACCGACGAGACTCGACCCCGCAGTTGCTGAACCGGCTGCGCATGCGGCAGATCGCGCTGTTGCTTGCGGTGGACGAATGCTCGACGCTGCGCGCGGCGGCCGAGCAGATGGGCCTCACGCAGCCGGCCGCGACGAAGATGCTGGCCGAACTGGAGAGCGCGCTCGGCCAGCGGCTGTTCGATCGCATCGGGCGCGGGCTCGTGCTGAATCCGGCCGGCGAGCGCGTGCTCGGCTATTTCCGCGGGATCCGCGGCAGCATGGAGGCGCTGAATCGCGAGCTTGGCGAACTGCAGCTCGGCAGCGCGGGGCGGCTGGCGATCGGCAGCATCATGGCGGCGTCGCCGGGGCGGCTCACCGAGGCGCTGGTGCAGCTGAAGGCGCGCTATCCGCTGCTTGCGATCGATATTGCGGTGGACACGAGCGACCGGCTGATGCCGCAGCTTCGCGAAGGCGTGCTCGAAGTGGTGATCGGGCGCAACGCGGGGACCGATTGCGACTTCCGCGTGGTCGACGACGAGGCGCTCGCGATCATCGCGGGCCGCGACCATCCGCTCGCGGGCGCCGGGCCGGTCGGGTTCGATGCGCTGCTCGATTACACGTGGATCCTGCAGCCGGCCGGCAGCCCGGCGCGCGAGGTCGTCGAGCGCGAGTTCCAGGCGCGTCACCAGCCGATGCCGCGCGGGATGGTCGAAACGGGCTCGATCCTGACCACGATGAACCTCGTCGACCGTTCGACGATGCTCGGCGTGATTCCGCTGACGGTCGCGCAGCGCAACGCGGAGCACGGGCTCGTCGCGATCATCGACTACGCGCTCGATCAGAGGCTGCCGTCGTACGGCAGCATCGTGCGGCGCGACCGGCCGCTGAGCATCCCCGCACAGCAGTTTCTCGCGCTGTTTCACCGGGAGGGTGCAGCGGAGGATGACGACGCTTGACGGAGCGGTTCGCCGGCCGCGCCGATCACGCATCGCGGAACGTGGCGATGCGTGATGGCGGCACGGGGGAAGCCGTGGCGAGCCGCTTCAGCGCGCCGACGGCGCGGCGGGTGCCTCGGCGAGGGTCGGCGTCGATGCCGACAGCGTGCGGTCCGGGCGAATCCGCAGCGCGGCGACGATGCCGATCAGCAGCATCGCGACCGAACCGACGAACGGCAGCGTCCAGCTGCCGGTGCGGTCGACGAGATAGCCGAACAGGATCGGCGACAGGATTCCCGCGATCGCGGAACCGGCGTTCATCATCCCGCTCGCGATGCCGGCGTGGGTCGGCGCGATGTCGCTCGGCACCGCCCAGATCGGCCCGATCGTCAGTTCGAGGCACAGGAACGACCCCGACAGGCACAGCGCGACGCCGGCCGTCGAGTGCACGAACGCGAGCGGCAGCAGGCAGGCGAGCGCGCCGGCGAAGCTCGCGACGATCACGCTCTGGCGCGACAGCGCGAGGTTGCCGGTCTTCCGGTAGATCCGGTCGCAGAGCCAGCCGCCGAGCGTGTCGCCGACCACGCCCGCGAAGAACACGCCGGACGCGAACAGCGCGGTCGATTTCAGGTTCAGGCCCTGGCCGTTCAGGAAGAACGTCGGCAGCCACGTGAAGAACAGCCACGCGGTCCAGCCGTAGCAGAAGTAGACGAAGATCGTCGGCGCCATCCGGCGGAACAGCGGCCCCCACGGCGTCGGGCCGGACGGCGGCGCGGGGCGGGCGGCGCCGCGTGCGTGGCTGTCGTCGTCGCCGAGCGGATGCTCGCGGAAGCCGATGATCCACCATACGAGCCACACCAGCGTCACCGCGCCGATCACGAAGAACGCGGCGCGCCACGACAGCCACGTCATCAGAGCGGCGACGATCGGCGGCGTGACCGCGTTGCCGAGCCGCGAGAACGAATGCGTGAAGCCTTGCACGACGCCGCGCCGTTCGCGCGGGAACCAGTGCGTGATCGCGCGGGCCTGGGCGGGCAGCGTCGCGCCTTCGCCGATGCCGAGCAGCAGGCGCGCGGCGAACAGCAGCGTGAGACTGTGCACGAGCCCCGTCGTGAAGGTCGACACGACCCAGATCAACCCGCAGCCGATCAGCGTGATGCGGGCGCCGAACCGGTCGGCGATCCAGCCGCCGCCGATCTGGCAGATTGCATACGAATACGCGAACGCGGAGAATGCGACGCCGAGCTCGGTGTTCGACAGGCCGAGCTCGGCCTTGATCGCGCCGGCCGCCGTCGCGAGGTTGACGCGGTCGACGTAGAGGATGAACGAAAGCGCGCACAGCAGCCACAGCGTGTGGCGCCGTTGACGATGGTCGTTGGGCATGTGTCTCACTCCATTCGCGTGCGCGGCGTTGCAATGACGCCGCGTTCACTGGCGGGGCCAGCATCGCGCGGCGGCGGAGACACTGTCTAATGAATCTTTGGGATCAATCGATAACCTGAGGTATTCATTCGTATTTCGGTCGGGCGCGGGTAACGCAGCGCCGGTGGCGCAACGGAACTCCACAGGTGAGACATTGACGGACATCGAACAACTTTCGCTCCACCGGGAAAGCCGCTTCTGGCAGCTGTCGCTGGTGAAATGGTGGATCCAGGGGCACGGTCGCGGCGGTTATTCGTTCCGTCTGCTGCTGGTCCCGCTCGTCATCGTGTTCGTGCTCGAATTCGTCTGCGTGATGTTCGATGCGCTGTACAGCGGCATCGTCGTCAGCGCGGTCGCGACGCTGTTCCTCGGCATCGCCGGATACCACGGCGCGCAGCGCGAATGGCTCGTGACGTCCGCGGCCGCGCGCGCACTCGTGAAGGCACGCATGAAGAAGGCGGCCGAGCGGTTCTCGTCGCTCGGCGTGGGCGCGACCGTGCTTGCGATCTTCGTCGCCGCGACGTCGCTGTCGCTCGTGATGTCGGGCCAGCCGATGCTCGACAGCGTGTCGAAGGACGCGGTGTCGATCTTCATCGCGCTGGTGTTCCTGCCGGTGTACGTGTCCGGCGCGGTGCGCAAGCTGGCGATCGCTCGGATCGAGGAGCTGGAGGCGCTGCGCAACGCGACTGTCGGCACGAAGCTGAAATTCGACCGGGCCGGCGCCGTGCGCGCGGTGGTGGTGCAGGGCGCAGCCGGGAAAGGGACGGTGTCCGTGACGGAGTACACGGTGCTCGGGTTCAGCCCGCCGCTCGAACAGGTCGGGCGCGAGCCGCGCGCGTGATCGCGGGAACGCGGCGCCAGCGCAGGCCCGTTATCGGCCGGAACAGCCCCTAAGCCGGAAACCGCTCGCTCTCGGGCGCCGGCACGAGGTTGTCGGGCCACTGCACCTCGAACCGCGTGCCGCCGGCGCCCGTCGGCACGCAGATCGCCTCGCCGTGGTGCGCATGCGCAATCGCCGCGACGACCGCGAGCCCGAGGCCGGTGCCGCCGGGCTGCGACTCGTCGACGCGCCTGAATGCCTTGAACACGTGCGGCGCGAAATCGGCCGGGATGCCGGGGCCGTCGTCTTCGACACGCAGCCGGCACATCCCGTGTTCGATGCGCGTCTGGATCCGGATCGCACCGGGCACCGCATGGCGGCGCGCATTCTCCAGCAGCGCCAGCAGCGCCTGGCGGAGGCGGACCGGGTCGCAGCACATGCGGCGCGGTTCGAGATCGAGCACCGGATGCTGGCCGGCGGCCTGCAGCGCGTGAGCGAACACGTCGACCACGGCGCGCACGTCGGCGGCGAGATCGGTGTCGCGGATCTCGATGCTCAGGTGGCCGCTATCGGCGAGGCTGACCACGCGCAGATCCTCGATCAGCCGCGTCAACCCTTCGACCTGCGCGAGCAGGCTGCGATACAGCGCTTCGCTGGGCGTGAACACGCCTTCGGCGAGCCCTTGCAGCCGCCCGCGCAGCACGGTGACGGGCGTGCGCAGTTCGTGTGCGATCGCGGCATTCCAGAATGTCTGCTCGTCGGTCACGCGCTGCAGTTCGCTCGCGAGCGCGTTGAAATTGTCGGCGAGCCGCGCGGCTTCGTGCAGCGAGCGGTCGCCGGCGACGGCGCGCGCGCCGAGATCGCCGCGCGCGACGCGGCGGATGCCGTCCGTCACCGAATTCAGCGGCACGAGGATGCGCCGCGACAGGTTGACCGCAACGATGATCGAGATCACGAGACCGACCAGCGCGGTCGAAGTGATCCACACCCACTCCGGCCCGGTCGGGAACCAGCCCGTCTGCTTGAAATCGTCCGGCCAGTAGGTGTACAGCACGTAGTAGAACGCGTAGGCCGTCACGACGACCAGCAGCGTGACGCCGAACGCGATCGCGCCCATCGTCAGCGCGATCTGGCGGCTCAGTCCGTCGAGCTTCAATCTCCGCTCCACAGCTTGTAGCCGACGCCGCGCACGCTCGCCGGCACGCCCGCGACACCGAGATCGTCGAGTTTCTTGCGCAGCTTGCTGACGTGGCTGTCGACGGTGCGCTCCAGCGCATCGCCTTCCGGCAGGCAGGTGGCCATCAGCTCGGCGCGGCTGAACACGCGGCGTGGCGCGCGCGCGAGCTGCGCAAGCAGCTTGAATTCGGTGAGCGTCAGCACGAGCGTGTGCCGTGTGCTGCCGACCTCGACCGTCGCTTCGTGGCGTTCGAGATCGATCTCGAACGGCGCGGCGCGCAGCACGCGCTGTTCTTCGTGGCGCGAGCTGGCCATCGACCGGCGCAGCACGGCCTGCGCGCGCGCGACGACTTCGGCGGGATTGAACGGCTTGACCACGTAGTCGTCGGCGCCGATGCGCAGCCCGGTCAGCTTGTCGATGTCCTGGTCGAGCGCGGTCAGCATGATGACGGGCGTGTCGCCGCGATGGCGGATCTCGGCGAGCACCTTCCAGCCGTCGACGTGCGGCATCTGCACGTCGAGCAGCACGAGGTCGGGCTTGAGCGACAGGTGGAGTTCGAGCGCGCGACGGCCGTCGGCGGCGTGCACGGTGCGCAGGCCGCTGCGCGCGAAATAGGCGATCAGGATCTCGGCGATCTCGGGTTCGTCCTCGGCGATGAGGACGAGCGCCTGGGCGCCCTGGCCGGCGCCGGAAGACGAAGAAATATCGGGCATGGCCACTCGTTCAGATCCATCGGGGTTCCATCGAGCCGCCATACTACCGCACGGCCGGTTCCATCGAACGCAGACATCGGGCGCCACCGATCCGCATCGTGCGCGCCGTCTTTCACAGACCTTTCAGAATTGGCACGATTCGCATCGCGACAGGGGAATACCCTGTCTTTTTTTTTCAATCTTGTTTTATGTATCATGACCTAACTTTTGCAACATTTACTAATTACAAGGGCCGGCAAATCCTTATCGATACAAGGAAATACGGCACGCGTACAGGCAGGAATGCGAACTGGATCGCACACCGGAATCGAGGTGGGCGGGCCGGCGGCAGGTGAAGCGGAACGAGGTCGCATCCAGTCGTCAGATCCCGCGCGAGCGATGGCCGCGTGCCGCCGAGGCGGCCGCCGCTCGCGCCATTTGCAGGCGGTAACCAACACATCATGTCCAGGAAGTCATCCACCAGCGGGTCGGCCGACATGCAGCGCAGGCAGTGGCTCAAGGTCGCGGGCGCGTCCGTCGCGGCGGGCGGGCTTGCGCTCGGCACGGTGCGGGCGAAGGCCGATGCGGTGCCTGCCGCCGGCAACGACGGCGACGTGCTCGATGTCGCGATCGTCGGCGCCGGGCTTGCCGGCCTGACGGCCGCGCGCGATCTGCGCTACGCGGGCTGCGAATCCTTCGTCGTGCTCGAGGCGCGCGATCGCGTGGGCGGCCGCACGCTCAACTACGACGTGGGCGGAGGCTATGTGACGGAAGTCGGCGGCCAGTGGATCGGCCCGGGCCAGACGGCTGTTGCGGATCTCGCCCGCGAGCTGGAAGTCGGCACGTTCCCGAGTTATTACGCAGGCAAGACGGTCATTCTCGGCGGCGACGGGCGCGCCGAGATCGACCTGCAGGGCACATTCGGCACCGACGAGGCCGTCGCGGCGAAGCTCAGCCGGCTGTCGCGCGACGTGCCGTCGGCCACGCCGTGGACGTCGCCGAAGGCCGGCGAACTCGACCGGCTGTCGGTCGGCGACTGGCTCGCGCAGCAGGGCATCAAACCCGAAGACCGGATGGGCTGGAACGCGTCGATCTCGCTGTCGGGCGGCGTCGCGCCGGCGAAGATGGGGCTGCTGCATTTCCTGTCGATGATCAATTCCGCCGATTGCGATTACGCGCAGCTCGACTCGATCAAGCACAGCGCGCAGGAAACCCGTTTCGTCGGCGGCTCGCAGATCCTCAGCACCCGGATGGCGCAGCAACTGGGCGACAAGGTGCGCCTGTCGTCGCCGGTGCGCCGGATCGTCGGCTGGGATCGCGACGTCGTCACGTTGCAGACCGATCGCGGCACGGTGCGCGCGAAACAGGTCGTGATGGCGCTCCACCCGGCGCTGTGCCACCAGGTGCAGTTCGACCCGCCGCTGCCCGAAAAGCGCAACGCGCTGCAGCGCGCGTGGCCGGCCCATTCGCCGGCGCGCAAGACGGCGATGGTCTACCGCCGCCCGTTCTGGCGCGACAAGGGATTGAACGGCCACCTCTTCCAGACCGACGGGCCGATCTTCTGGGCTTACGACAATTCGCCGCCGGGCGGCGAGATCGGTGTGATCAACGCGTTCGTCCGGAATGCGCTGGTGCCGTCGGACCCGCAGGCCGCAAAGCAGATGCACATGGATCTGTACGCGCAGGCTTGGGGCGACGACGCGCGTGCGCCGGTGTCGTACCACGATCGCGACTGGGGGCTCGCCGACCCGTGGACGCTCACGTGCGTATCGGCAATCCCGCCCGGCTTCTGGAGCGCGCACGGCGAAGCGTTGCGTGCGCCGTGCGGCAACCTGATCTGGTCGGGCACCGAGACCGCGAATATCTGGGCCGGCTACATGGACGGCGCCGTTCGCTCCGGTCACCAAAGCGCGCTTCAGGCGCTCAATGCACTGCGTCGCGCATAGGAGAGCGGAGATGAAGAAACGCATGCTGCTGCTCGCGGCGCTCGTGGTGGCTGGCGCGCTGCTGGCCCTCTACGGCCCGACGCTGCTCGGCTTCTATCGCCTGCAGCGCCATATCGATACGACGGCGCAAGCCGACGACGCCGACGGCGGCCCGTGGCCGCGCGTGACCGACGCGTGCATGGGCTGCCACGGCGTGAAGGGCACGTCGCTCAGCCAGGCGTATCCGAGCCTCGCCGGCCAGCCGGCCCAATACGTCGCCGCGCAGTTGCGCGCGTTCGCGAGCGGGCAACGGGCGAACCCGACGATGGGCCCGCTCGCGATGACCATGAGCGAAGCGGAGATCGCGCATCTGGCCGGTTACTACGCGAAACAGGCGCCGGCGGACAACCGCTATTTCAAACCGGATGCGCGACTGCGCGCGAAGGGCGAGCAGCTGGTGGCGGGCGGCGCGTGTGCTGCCTGTCACGGCGCGCGGCTGACCGGGCAGGCGCAGTTTCCGCGCCTGGCCGGGCAGGGCTACGACTACCTGCTCGCGCAGCTCGACGCGTTCGCGAACGGCTCGCGCAGCGAGGCCACGGGCACGATGCAGCGCGTCGCGCGGGCAATGTCGGCGGACGATCGCGCGGCGGTCGCGACCTATCTCGCGAGCGTCGGCCCCGGCAAACAGTGAATCATCGAAAGCAATCGACCTCCGGAGTTCTCACCATGGATCACAGATCACTTGCTCTTTGTCTTGCCAGCGCGACGCTTGCGATGACGACTGGCATCTACGGCTTCAAGTTCGTCCGCAAGCGCAACTTCCTGCTCGGCTTCGAATGGTGGATCGTCACGATCTCCGCGACCAACGCGCTGATCTTTTTCGCGACGGAATCCCCGGTGTCGTACGGCATTTCGCACTTTCTCGATGCATTCTCGCGGGGGTTCGGGATGCCGGTCATCGCCGTCGCGGGCCTGATGACCGTCACGCACGGCTACCGGCCGTCGGTGTGGCAGGACGTGCTGCTGTTCGTGCTCGCGACCGCCGGAACGATCGCGCTGGTAACGGCCGATTTCCTGAAAGGCCCGCTGCCGTATTTCTACGTGACGATGTGGACGTTGCTCGCGATCTATCTCGCCGGCTTCGTGATGCGGCTGCTGCGCGCCGGGCACGCGTTCCATGCGCTGACGACGCTCGTCGCGCTCGCCGCGTCGCTGGCGATCGCGTGCATCTACGACTTCTACAAGATACCGGGCGACGAGACCAATGTCGTGTTCAATTTTTACGTGCTCGCGCTGCTCACATGGTCGTACTTCACGGTCGTGATCTATTACGCGTATTGCGCGCTGGAGCGGGAACAGGGGCGAAGCCGTGACGGCGCGGGCGTGTTGTCGTATCCGAAATGAGTAGCTGTACTGAAAAACAGGTCGGGATTCACGAATCGGAATCGGCTGGCCGAGGCGGTGGCGGAGCGTGCTGACGGAAGCGACCCGCCTGACTCGGGCGCAGTGGCGCCGCGCGCGATCTTCGCGGAGAAGAGGCCTGCGGCCGCGTGCGCGGATGACGTTGCGACCAAGTGCCGGCCGCGCTTCGTCGCAAGCTTGTATGAAGGCCGAAAGCCGATTGTCATGACGAGCCGGCGGCCCGTCGCGATGCGCGTTCGATCATGCAGACAAAACAGGGAATACCCCGCCTATTTCTTTATTTTATTTTTGTCATGATGACCTAACATTGTCACCATGTTCTACTGAAGAGGTCGGCAGTCGAGGTTGATCGCCGGCTATCGTTGGACGAATCAGGAGATCTACGATGGATGCATCCAAACGCAGGGCTTTCTTCGAGGATGGTGCGGTGCTCGTCGAAGGCGTGCTCGACGACGAACAATTGGCGCAATGCCGTGCGGTGTTCGACTGGGGGATGGAGAACCCGGGCCCGATGGCGACGACGCTGCTCGACGGCACCGAGTACAAGTCGCACAACGACAACGCGAACCCGTATGCGAAGGCCCGGCTCGACGAACTCGTCGGCACGCTGCCGTTCGGGCAGTTGTTCGCCGACCTGTGGGGCTCTAAGCACGTGTGGTACTTCGCGGAGGAGCTGTTCATGAAGGGCGGCGGCAAGAGCGCGCGCTCGCCGTGGCACCAGGACACGTCGTACCTGCCTTGGCAAGGGATGCACTTCGGCAACGCATGGATCAGCTTCGAGGCCGTGCCGAAGCGCAATGCGCTGGAGATCGTGCGCGGTTCGCATCACGGCGTGCGCCACGACGGCACCACGTTCCAGAACGCCGACGACCCGACCGACCCGCTCCATGGCGGCGACGTGTGGCCGCGCCTGCCGAACATCGAAGCCGAACGCCGCGCGGCGCCGGGCGCATACGACATCGTCTCGTGGGAAACGAAGCCGGGCGACGTGCTGCTGCTCCATCCGGGCGTGCTGCACGGCGGCGGCGCGGTCGATGCGGATTTGCCCGATCGCCACACGCTGGTGCTGCGCTTCTTCGGCGACGACGCGGTGTTCAGCCCGCTGCCCGATGAAAGCCGCTCGGGCTTCACGCCCGCCGGCGTGCTGTTCGTCGAGGAACTCGCCGCGTTGAAGGCAGGCGATCCGTTCCGCGCACCGTGTTTCCGTCAACTCGTCTGAGCCAGGAGATTTCCATCATGGCAGCTACCCCCAAGCGGCAATCGATCGTTCCGCCCGCATTCCAGCCGTGGTACGACGCGTACCACTTCTCGCCGGCGACGCGTGTCGGCGACACGATCTGGGTCTCGGGCCAGGTCGGCCTCGACGCGCAGATGCAGCCGGCGGACGGCGTGCAGGCGCAGGCGCGGATCGCGTTCGAGTGCCTGAAGATGATCCTCGAGGAGGCAGGCGCGAGCCTCGCCGACGTCGTCGAACTGACGACGTTCCACACGGATCTGCAGCGCGAGACCGAGGGTTTCGCCGCAGTGAAGGACGAGTATTTCCCGAACCGCTATCCGTCCTGGACCGCGGTCGGCGTGACGCAGCTGGCGCTGCCGGGCCTGTGCGTGGAGGTCCGCGCGGTAGCGGTGGCCGGTTCCGGCAAGGACTGACGGGCGGCAGCGACGAATTTCAGGACGGGTTCGCGTTCCAGATGAATCGCAGTCCTGACGGAAAGGCACGAGCGAATCGAAGAAGGCAATGCAAGCGGCAGGCGGCCGGCCGGAACCCCGGCCGGCCGCGATCAAGGAGCGACGCAATCGTCGGTCGACGAAAGCGGTCGGAGTGAACGCGTTTCGCCCACGGCGGGCGAACGAAGGCGGAGTGGGAAGGAGAACCGTGATGAAGAAGCATAGTTTCTGGGCCGTGTCCGCGATCGCGGCCGCTGCATGTCTCGCGATCGGCACGGCCGTCGCGGCGGACGACCTGACACCGGCCGGCGCCGATCGAGCGGCGAGCAAGGACGGCGTGGTGCCGGCCTATGCCGGCAAGCAGTCGCCCGATGCGGGCTGGGAGTGGGGCAAGGTGCGCGCCGATTTCTGGAAGCACCGCAACGAGAAACCGCTCTACTCGATCGATGCCGCAAACGTCGACAAGTACGCGGACAAGCTGTCGCCCGGGCAGGTCGCGCTGATCAAGCAGAAGAAGGGCTACCGGATGGACGTCTACCCGTCCCATCGCGAATGTCAACTGCCGGACGCCGCCGAGCAGAACTCGAAGGCGAACCTCACGGCCGCGAAGCTGGATTCGACCGGCGAGAACCTCGCATCGGCCGCGTTGCCGGGCGTGCCGTTCCCGCAGCCGAAGAGCGGCGTGGAAGCGATCCTGAACTACGAGATGCGCTATCGCGGCGAAGGCGTCGAATGGGCGCAGGTTGCCACGGCCATTTCGCCGCGTCCGGGCGGCAGCGACTGGATCGACGCGGTCGGCCCGCAGACGTTCTACTTTCCGTCCGCCAAGCTCGGCAAGCGCTCGCCGCAGGATGTCGACCAGTTGAGCGCGGCCGTCTACTTCCAGATGAATTCGCCCGCCGCGCTCGCCGGTCAGGCCTTCGTCCAGCGGCAGTACTTCAACAAGGACTCGGAAACCTACTACTACTTCCCGGGCCAGCGGCGCGTGCGACGCATGCCGGCCTATACGCACGACGCACCGTTGATCGGGTTCGAGAACCAGTACCTGATCGACGAGGCGAACATGTTCAACGGCTCGCTCGACCGGTTCAACTGGAAGCTGGTCGGCAAGAAGGAAATGATCGTCCCGTACAACGCGTTCGGCATGTACCGGTTCAAGAGCAAGCTGCATGACGTCGCGACCCCCGACGGCCTCGCCGCTGCGAACCGCCGTTACGAGACGCATCG
Organism: Burkholderia pyrrocinia; assembly: GCF_001028665.1. Taxonomy (NCBI): domain Bacteria; kingdom Pseudomonadati; phylum Pseudomonadota; class Betaproteobacteria; order Burkholderiales; family Burkholderiaceae; genus Burkholderia; species Burkholderia pyrrocinia. The sequence goes on along the minus strand of NZ_CP011504.1, from coordinate 986,024 downwards.
CGTGTGGGCGGTCGAAGCGACGCTGAAGCCGAGCGCGCGGCACGTCGCGTCGAAGAAGGTGTTCTATCTCGACGAAGACAGCTGGCTCGCGCTCGTCGGCGAGGACTACGACGCGCAGGGCAAGCTGTGGAAGGTGCGGGAAAGCTACCCGATTCCCGTGTGGGAGCTCGGCGGCACCTGCGACAACGAACCGCTCGCGCAGTACGACATGATCAACGGCCGATACGTGTTCGACGCGTCGTCGATCGGTCAGGGCAAGGACATTCGCTGGCTCGAGCAGCCGGACGACCCGCGCTTCAAGTCGGACTTCTACACGGCGGAATCGCTGCGCTCGGTCAGCGAACGGTGACGGTCACCGGCTGACGGATACAAGGACCGGCGCGCGCAACGATCGTGCGCCGGCATCGAACAGGGGCGGAGGTGGATCATGGAATCGGCAAGATTAGTAAGGAATGCTACGATCTCGATTGCAATGGCGGGGGCTGCGACGTCGAGCGCCTATGCGTACGATTTCACGATGGGAGGCGGGGCACTGCAGGGCTCGTGGGTGTCGAACCTGACGGCCGGCGCCGGTATTCGCACCAAAAACCCGAGTTGCTCGCTCACCGGCGACCCGAACGCCTTCGGCTGCGGCGCGGGCGCGAACACCAACCAGTGGGGCTACGCGGACAACGGTGACCTGAACTACCGCAAGGGCCAGCCGTTCAGCACCTACATCAGCGCGACCAGCGAGCTGCTGCTGAAGATGCCGAGCGAAGGGCTGAAGTTCATGGTGCGCGGCACGGGCATGTACGACTTCATGGCCAAGAACACGAACCGCACGCCGTTGTCGAGCACCGCGGCCGCGCAGGTGGTGTACAACGCGCAACTGCTCGACCTGTGGGCGCAGAAGGATTTCACGATCGGCGGGCGCAACGCGCACGTGCGGCTCGGCAACCAGGTGATCAACTGGGGCGAGAGCATGTTCGCGCAGAGCGGTATCAACGCGACCAACTCGATCGACGTGCAGAAGTTGCTGATTCCCGGTTCGCAGCTCAAGCAGGCGCTGCTGCCGGCGCCGATGGCGAGCCTCGCTGCCGACCTGTCGCACGGGTTCAGCACCGAGGCGTATTACCAGTTCCAGTGGAACGGCAATCGCTACCCGCCGGTCGGTTCGTACTGGTCGGTGACGAACGGCTTCGGCCGCGGTGCGGAGCCGTTCACGATCAACACGAACAACCTGAACGTGACCGGCCCGAGCGCGGGCACGATCGCCAACGCGATCGGCGGGCCGGGCGCCGCCGGCAACCAGGACACGCTCAACGCAATCAAGAACGGGCTCGTGAACGGCACGTACGCAGGGCCGCCGTTCAACGACATCGGCCTGCCGAGCACGACGAACCTGCCGGCGAAATACCGGCCGCAGTTCGGCGTGAAGTTCAACTACTCGCCGCGCTCGTTCGACGCGAACTTCGCGTTCTACTACCTGAACTACACGGACAAGTCGCCGGTGCTCGCGTCGCTCGCGAACGGGACCGTGCAATGGTCGTATCTCGGCCGGCGTCAACTGTTCGGCGTCAGCGCGAACTTCGGGCTCGGCCCGTGGGCGATCGGCACCGAGCTGTCGTACCGGCCGCGCGACGCGGTCGCGCTGTCGAGCTGCTACGGCGCAGGCGGCCCGCTCGACCTGAACACGAACGGCGTGGCGGGCATCAACTGCCAGCAATGGGCCGACAAGAAGAAATTCCAGTACGACATCAACGGGCTGCTTGCGCTGACGCGCAGCGAATACCCGTTCCTGAAGCTGCTCGGCGCCGATTCGGCCGCGCTGACCTGGGAGCTGACGTGGATCTACTACCCGGGCCTGAAATCCAGCGGCGTCACGCGCACGATCGACGGCCAGACCGTCACGCAGGTACCGCAGGCCGGCTACCTGCCGTGGCTGAACAACGGGTCGGCGGCCGGCTATCCGATCGGGATGGGCCAGGGCACCTCGAGCTCGGTGGGCGCGACGATCGACTTCAACTGGACCTACGACGGCTCGCTGATCCCCGGCTGGCAGGTCACGCCTGGCGTGACGTTCAGCACCGGCCTGTACGGCTACACGCCGACCTTCACCGCGAATTACATGCAGGGCGCGAAGTCGGTGAACGTCTACGTGCTGTTCAACCAGAACCCGCCGAACTGGCAGGCCGGCATCAACTTCACTTCGTTCTGGGGCGGCCACAACACGGTGGGCCAGCCTTACGCGGACCGCAATTTCGTCGGCTTGTTCGTCACGCGGAATTTCTGACGGCGGCGGGTGGCAAGCGGCAGGTGGCAGGTGGCGTACGCCACCGGAATACATGAAGGGGTAACGTCGTGCTCAATCGTCTGGTCAGTCGCCTGGAAAGGCTTTTCTTCGGTCACCGCGCGATCGTGCTCGCGGCGATCGCGTTGTTCACCGTCGCGATGGCCGTGTTCGCCGTGCAACTGCGCATGGACGCCGGCTTCGAAAAGCAGATGCCGATCGGGCACGAGTACATCCGCACGTTCCAGCAATACCGGAACGACCTGCTCGGCGCGAACCGGATCACGGTGGTCGTGCGCGCGAAGCACGGCTCGATCTGGTCGAAGCAGGGGCTGACGCGGCTGTACGACGTCACGCAGGCCGTCACGTACCTGCCGAACGTCGACCGGATCGGCGTGCGTTCGTTGTGGACGCCGAACGCGTTCGTCAACGAAGTGACCGACGAAGGGTTTCGCGCGGAGCCGATCATTCCGGGCACGGTCACGCCCGACCAGTTGACGTCCGACATCGTGGCGCGCGTGCGCCGCGCGACGACGCTCGGCGGCTACGTCGGCACGCTCGTGTCGCACGGCGAGGACAGCGCGATGATCACGGCCGAGCTGAACGAGCGTGACAGCGCCGGCAAGGTGCTCGACTACGTGGCGTTCAATCACCTGCTCGAAGACAAGATCCGCAAGCCGTTCGAGGATGCCGGCTACGAGATCCAGATCATCGGTTTCGCGAAGCAGATCGGCGATATCGCCGACGGCGCGACGGCCGTGCTCGGCTTCTGCGCGGTCGCGCTGCTGCTGACCACGCTCGCGGTGTACTGGTACTGCCATTCGGTGCGCTTCACGGTGCTGCTGGTCGCGTGCTCGCTCACGTCGCTCGTGTGGCAGTTCGGCACGTTGAAGCTGCTCGGCTTCGGCCTCGATCCGCTCGCGGTGCTCGTGCCGTTCCTCGTGTTCGCGATCGGCGTGTCGCATGGCGTGCAGCAGGTGAACTTCATCGTCCGCGAGATCGCGCACGGGCAGAGTTCGTTCGATGCGGCGCGCCACAGCTTCAGCGGCCTCTTGATCCCCGGCGTGCTCGCGCTGATCACCGCGTTCGTGTCGTTCATCACGCTGCTGCTGATCCCGATCCCGATGGTGCGCGAGCTGGCGATTACCGCGTCGCTCGGCGTCGCGTACAAGATCGTGACGAACCTGATCCTGCTGCCCGTCGCGGCATCGTGCTTCAACTTCACGAAAACCTATGCGGACAATTCGCTGAAGCGCGCGCAGCAGCGTGCGAAGCCGCTGCGCGTGCTCGCCCGCGTGGCGGAGCCGAAGTACGCGGGCATCACCGTCGCGCTGACGGTGGCGATCTTCGCGCTCGCCGCGTGGCAAAGCCGCGATCGCGTGATCGGCACGCTGCAGCCGGGCGCGCCGGAACTGCGTGCGGACGCGCGATTCAACCGCGACGCGACGTCGATTGCCGGCAACTACGACATGGGCCTCGACTGGCTCACCGTTGCGATCGAGTCGAACGGCAAGGCCTGCGACAACCCGGCGGTCGGCCTGTACGAGGACGACTTTTCGGCCGCGATGAAGACCGAGCCGGGCGTCGTGTCGGTGCAATCGTACTCGGCGATGCTGCGCGCGTACAACCAGGGCTACAACGAGGATTTCCCGAAGATGAACGTTGTGCCGATCGCTGCCGAGAACTACGGCGCGGTGTCGGTCGACGTGTCGCGCTTGAAGGGCTTCATGAGCCGCGACTGCGGGATGACGGCCGTACATCTGTTCCTGACCGATCACAAGGCGACGATGATCAACCGCATCCTCGACGACGTGAAGCAATACCGCGCGTCGCATCCGTTCCCGGGCATCACGGTGCGGCTGGCCGCGGGCAACGCGGGCGTGCTCGCCGCGACCAACGACGAAGTCGAGAAGAGCGAGCTGCCGATGATGCTCTACGTGTATGCGGCGATCCTGGTGCTCGTGTTCCTCGCCTACCGCGACTGGCGCGCGATGCTCGCGTGCTGCGTGCCGCTGTCGGTCGCGACCTTCATCGGCTACTGGTTCATGAAGGAGTTGCAGATCGGGCTGACGGTCGCGACGTTGCCGGTGATGGTGCTGGCGGTAGGCATCGGTGTCGATTACGCGTTCTACATCTACAACCGGCTGCAGGTGCATCTCGCGGGCGGGCAGGACATCGTGAAGGCCGTGCAGCACGCGATGCTCGAAGTGGGCGTGGCCACGATCTTCACCGCGATCACGCTGGCGATCGGCGTCGCGACGTGGAGCTTCTCGGCGCTCAAGTTCCAGGCCGACATGGGCAAGCTGCTCGCGTTCATGTTCATCGTGAACCTGGTGATGGCGATGACCGCGCTGCCCGCGCTCGCGTCGCTGCTCGAACGCTGGTTCCCGCGCCGCAAGCCGGCCCGCGCACCAGGCCTGTTCAGCCACTGAAGTAGACGCACATCCCGACGGAGATCCAGTCATGGTCAAGACCTTTGCTGTTTGCGGCGCACTTTGCCTCGTGGCGACAGGCTTCGCACGCTTCCATGAAACGGTTGCGCAACAACCCGCGCCGGCCCGCACGTTCGCGACCGACGCGCAACGCGTCAGTGTGCGCCACGTCGCGGTCGACGAACCGGCTATGGCCCCGTCGTCCAACGACGGCGACGCCGGACGGCAGGCGGCGGCCGCGCAGGGTGCCGACAAGCCCGCCGTCGTCGCGCTCGGCGTCGCGCATGCCGGCTGGTCGGTGCTGTTCAGCCACTGATGCCGGCGCATACCACTACGGAGGTTCTTCCATGATCAAGACGCTCGTTGCCTGTACCGCGCTCTGCGCCGCCGCGGCGGCCTTCGCGCAACCGCAGGACGGAACGGTTGCGGCCTGGGCCGCGAAACCCGCGCATGCCTGGGCCGCGCCGACGCACCGGATGCTGATGGATGCGACGCGCGCCGGATCGCGGATCGTCGCGGTCGGCGAGCACGGCATCGTGCTGCTGTCCGACGACGACGGCAAGACCTGGCGGCAGGCGCAACGCGTGCCGGTAGCGGCGACGCTGTCGGCCGTGTCGTTCGCGGATGCGAAGCACGGCTGGGCCGTCGGCCAGTGGGGCGGGATTCTCGCGACCGACGACGGCGGCGACACGTGGGTCACGCAGCGGCTCGATACGTCGGTCGACCAACCGCTGTTCTCGGTGCTGTTCACGAACGCGCGGGACGGCATTGCCGTCGGCCTGTGGTCGCTGATGCTGCAGACGCACGACGGCGGCAAGACGTGGGCGCGCACGACGCTGCCGAAGCCACCGGGCGGCGGCAAGGCCGACCGCAATCTCTATCACGTGTTCGCCGACGCCGCGCAGGCGCTTTACATCGTGTCCGAACAGGGGATGGTGCTCAAGTCGGCCGACGGCGGTGCGAACTGGACCTATCTGCCGACCGGCGGCAAGGGCACGTTGTGGTCGGGCGTCGCGATGCCGGACGGCCGGATCGTGGTCGGCGGGCTGCTCGGTAGCCTGTTCGAGAGCCGCGACGGCGGCGCGACGTGGGTGGCGCAGCACACCGGCACGCGTAGTTCGATCACCGATCTCGTCGCGACCGGCGGCGGGCTGACCGGCGTCGGGCTGGACGGCCTCGTGCTGACGCAGCGCGTGGCCGGCGGCCCGTTCGACGTCGCGCAGCGCACAGATCGCGCGACGCTCACCGCGGCGCTGATCGATGCGCGCGGCAAGCCGATCCTGTTTTCGCAGGACGGCGTGCTGGCTGCGCCGTGAGTTGAATCCACTAAAAAAGCCAGGAAGGATGGAGCACCCAAGATGAATCGCAAGCACAAGCCGGACCCGCGGGCCCGGCGTCAGGTACTGCGCGTCGCGGCCGCGGGCGCCGCGTCGCTCGCGGCCGGAGACATGTCGTTCGCGGCAAGCACGGCGCCGGCTTCGGCGGAGCGTGGCGTGTTCGATGTCGTCATCATCGGGGCCGGGCTCGCCGGGTTGACCGCCGCACGCGACCTGAAGCGCGCCGGTTGCGAATCGTTCGTCGTGCTCGAGGCGCGCGATCGCGTCGGCGGCCGGACCTTCAACCATGACCTCGGGCATGGCGTCGTGTCCGAAGCCGGTGGCCAGTGGATCGGCCCCGGGCAAACGGCGATCGCCGATCTCGCGCGCGAACTCGGCGTCGATACGTTCCCGACCTGGTATGCGGGCAAGACGGTCGTGCTGGCCGGCGACGCGCGCGTCGCACAGGATCTTCACGGCGGCTCGGGCGGCGACGACGCGATCGGCACTAAGCTCGGCGCGCTCGCGCGCGGCGTGCCGTCCCGCGAGCCCTGGACCGCACGGCATGCGGCGGAACTCGACAAGCTGACCTACGGCGACTGGCTGCTCAAGCAGGGCGTGACCTACGAGGACGGCTACTTCCTCGGCGTCGCGGCCAAGCTGTCGCTCGGCGGCGCACCGGCGCAGCTCGGGCTGCTGCACTACCTGTCGATGATCAACAGCGCCGACTGCGATTACGCGAAACTCGAATCGATCAAGGGCGGCGCGCAGGAAACGCGCTTCGTCGGCGGCTCGCAGGTATTGAGCATCAGGATGGCGAACGAACTCGGCGCGAAGGTGCAACTGTCCTGCCCGGTGCGCAAGATATCGGGATGGGATCGCGAGGTGGTCGACGTGCAGACCGATCGCGGCGTGATCCGCGCACGGCGCGTAGTCGTTGCGCTCAATCCGGCGCTGTGCAACCAGATCGTGTTCGATCCGCCGCTGCCGGACGGTCGCGCGCAGTTGCACCGGAACTGGCCGGCGAACGCGCCGATGCGCAAGACGGTGCATGTGTACGAGCGTCCGTTCTGGCGCGACGACGGCTACAACGGGCAGATCTTCGAGGTCGGCGGGCCGGTCTTCATGGCGTACGACAACTCGCCGCCGGACGGTTCGGTCGGCGTGCTGAGCGCGTTCGTCGCGCCGGGCGCGCTGCCGGCCGAATCGAAGGCCGCTGAACAGATGCTGTCGGCCATCTTCGCGCGGGCGTTCGGCGACAAGGCGCTGCATCCGACGCAGTTTCACGACTACGACTGGGGCCGCGTCGATCCGTGGACGCTGCAATGCATCCATCCGCTGCCGCCCGGCTTCTGGACGAAGTGGGGCAAGTTCCTGCGTCCCGAGGTCGGCCGGCTGATCTGGTCGGGCACCGAGACGGCCGACCTCTGGCCCGGCGCGATGGATGGCGCGGTGCGCTCCGGGCATCGCGCGGCGCTGCAGGCGCTCGGCAAACTGGCCGGCCGCGGCGGGGAGGCGTGAATGAAACGGACACTGACGATCGGCGCCGCGCTTGCGGTAGCCGGTGTGGTGGCGGCAGGCGTGCTGTTCGGGCCCGACCTCGTCGACGGCATGCGTTACCAGAAGGCGATGGCCGCGATCGGCGATATGGACAAGGCCAACAGCGGCGCGTGGCCGCAGCCGCAGGAGACGTGCTTCTTCTGCCACGGCGTGCGCGGCCAGTCGCAGAACGCGTGGTATCCGTCGCTGTCCGGGCAGCCGGCCACGTATATCGCCGCGCAACTACGCGCATTCGCTAGCGACCGGCGCGGCAACGCGTATATGGGGCCGCTCGCGCGCGAACTCGACGACGCGAAGATCGACGCGCTGGCGACCTATTTCGCACGGCAGGCGCCGGCGCGCAACGAAGCCGTGCCGGCCGACGCCGCGCTCGACAAGCGCGGGATGGCGCTGGTGGCGGCCAGAAGCTGCCAGGCGTGCCACGGCGCGGCGCTGACGGGCAAGGACCAGGCGCCGCGGCTCGCGGGCCAGGGGCAGCTTTACCTGGAAGCGCAGCTCGCGGCGTTCCGGTCGGGCCAGCGCCACGATCCGGGCGGTGCGATGAACGGCGTCGCCGCGACGCTGTCGGGCGACGACACGCGGGCAGTCGCGCACTACCTGGCCGGCCTGTCGCCGGGCGGTGCGGCCCGATGATGCGCGTCGCGCGACAGGACCGGGAATACCCTGCCTTTTTCTTTGCCGTTTACTTTGTCATAGTGACCTAAGATTGGTAATGTGTTCTACAAAAGAAACACCCCCCGGATGTGAAGCGGCAGTACCCGGCGTTCGGCCGAATCGATTTTGAACAACGTACGTTTCAGGAGACAACCATGGCTAAGCACCCCGTCGTCGTTTATGGCGCAAGCGGTTACACCGGCATGTTGATCATGGACTGGCTGATCGACCAGAACATCCCGTTCACCGCGGTCGCGCGCAACGCGGGCCGCGCGAAGGAAATGATGGCGCAGCGCGTCGTGCGCCTTGAATCGGCGAACTTCGAGATCATCGAGGCGGATCACAGCGTCGATTCCCTCGTCAACGCATTCCGTGGCGCAAAGGTCGTATGCAACACGGTCGGACCGTTCTTCAATTTCGGTTTGGTGTCTGTCGAAGCAGCGCTCAAGGCAGGTTGTCATTACCTCGACACCACGGGCGAACAGCACTATATCCGCCAGGTCCGAGAACAGTTCGGCGAACTGTATCGGCAGGCAGGGCTGCTGCTGTCCCCTTCGGTTGCGTACATGTACTCGTTCGCGGAAATTGCCGCGGAGCTGGCACTCGAGACGCCGGGCATCGATGCGCTGGAAACCGCAACGCTTACGCGCGGCCCGCGGGGCGCAGGCGCCGGCGTAAGCGTCGGTTCGACGGCAACCATCTTCGAAGGGTATCGACAGGAAGCCTGCTATCTGTGGGAAAAGCAGCTGGTGCCGCACGAACAGCACGCTTCGTTCAGCATCGTCTCCCCGGATTTCATTCAGCCGGTGTTCTCGCTGCCGTGGGGCGGCACGTCCCTGCCGGTGTACTTCGAGCATGACGCGCGTGTGCGCAGCTGTATCTCGTCCGTCGGTTTCTACGATAACAACGCGATGCAGATGGTGCATGCGCTCGGCCAAAAATGGGATGCGGAGTACAAGCACTTGCCGCGCGAACAGCAGGACGCGGTGCTGAAGCAGATCGTGGATTCGACGACGCCGTCGATGCCACCGCGCGAGCGTACGTCGCTTCATCGCACGGTCGACTTCGCGATCGGTCGTGGCCACCTTAACGCAGTCCGCGCGACGCTGCATGGCATCACGCCGTACATCGCGACCGGTGCATTGCATGCAGCGGGCGCCATCAAGCTCCTGGATGGCGATACCGCGAAGGTCGGCTTCGCATCGGGTTCGAAGGCGTTCGGCCATCGCTACCTGCTCGGCTTTCTTGAACAACGCGGGCTCGCGCGCGCCACGGTCACGCAACTGTGACGACCGCAGCCGTACCGGTACAGACTCAACGGAACCTGTGAAATGGCCATTATCGATTTCTACGACCGCGGGTGGCGCAGCAATCCCGACGGCGTTGCGTATATCCAGGGCGACCGCAGCTATACGTTCCAGGAGATCGGCGAGCTGTCGTGCCGCATCGCCAACGGACTTCTTGCCGCCGGCTTCGCGAAGGAGACGAAGGCGGCTGTGTGGGCGGACAACGACGTGATCGGCTGGAGCTGCGCGCTCGGGATGTGGCGGGCCGGGCTCGCGTATATACCGGTGAACGGTCGCAACGCGCCGGCCGAGAATCAGTACGTGCTCGAAGCGTTCGACTGCGAAGTGCTGTTCTTTCACCAGGCGTTCGCATCATCGATCGACGCGTTGCGGCCGAGCCTGCCGAAGGTCCGGCTGTGGGTGTGCCTCGACGCCGACCTGCCGTGGGCGCCGTCGCTGGCCACCTGGAGCGGAGCCCAGCCGTCGACGCCACCGGCGGTGGATTACGCAATGGATGACGTCGTTGCATTGTCGGCGACGGGCGGCACGACCGGTGCGCCGAAGGGCGTGATGAACACGCACCGTTCGCTGCAGACGTACTTCGCACAGTTCATGATCGCAATGTCGTACGGAAACGAACGCCCGGTGAATCTCGCCGCGGCGCCGATGACGCACACGGCCGGCATGTTGTCGTTGCCATGCACCGCGCGTGGCGGCACGGTGGTCGTGCTGCCGAAGCCTGATCCGGCGCTGCTGCTTGATGCGATCGTGACGCATCGCGTGACCGAGTTCTTCCTGCCGCCGACCGTGATCTACAGGCTGCTCGATATTCCCGGCATCGACAAGGTCGATTTCTCGTCGCTGCGCTACTTCCTTTACGGTGCGGCGCCGATGTCGGTCGAGAAGCTCAAGCGTGCGATCGACGTATTCGGGCCGGTGATGACGGGCGGCTACGGGCAGACCGAGGCCCCCGCGTCGATCTCGTACCTGACGCCGGCCGAGCACTTTGTCGACGGCCGGCTCGCGCCGGACGAGCGGCTGTCGTCGGTCGGCCGCCCGAACCCGCTGGTGCGCGTCGAGATCGTCGACGATCGCGGCGACGCGCTGAAGCAGGGCGAGACCGGCGAGATCTGCGTGCGCGGCGATCTCGTGATGAAGGGGTACTACAACGCGCCGAACAAGACGGCCGAGACGATCGTCGACGGCTGGCTGCACACCGGCGACATCGGTCATCTCGATACCGAAGGCTATCTGCACATCACCGACCGCAAGAAGGACATGATCATCAGCGGCGGCTTCAACGTCTATCCGAGCGAGGTCGAGCAGGTGATCTGGGCGCACCCGGCGGTGCAGGACTGCGCGGTGATCGGCGTGCCCGACGACAAGTGGGGCGAGGCCGTGAAGGCCGTCGTCGAGCTCAATGCCGGCCAGCACGTGAGCGCGGACGAACTCGTCGCGCTGTGCAAGGAGAAGCTCGGCTCGGTGAAGGCGCCGAAGAGCGTGGACTTCGTCGCCGCGCTGCCGCGCAGCACGGCCGGCAAGGTGCTGAAGAAGGACCTGCGCGAACAGTACTGGCAGGGCCAGCAACGCAGGATATGAGCCTCCTTCATATGGATTCCAGACGATGAGCAACATCTACATTGCCGGTATCGCGATGACCGTGTTCGGCCGGCACCTCGACCGTAGTCTCGACGACCTGGCGCGCGAGGCGCTGCAGCGTGCGTTGCGCGACGCGGGCTGTCATGCCGATGCGATCCGCGCGGCGTTCTACGCGGGTATCACCAATGGCGCGCTGCAGGGGCAGCTGTCGATTCCCGGTCAGGTCGTGTTCAGCAAGATCGGCCTCGAAGGCATTCCGGTGTTCAACGTCGAGAATGCGTGCGCGTCCGGCAGTACGGCCGTGCACCTGGCCGTGCGGCAGCTTCAGTCGGGCGCATGCGACGTCGCGCTTGCGCTCGGCGCGGAAAAGATGAACGTCGCGGACAAGGCGAAATCGTTCGCGCTGTTCGAGGCCGGCTGGGACGTGTCGCGCATCGACGAGAACTTCGCGACGCTCGCGCAGCTCGGCGAAGGGATCGAGCCGCCGCCCGGCTCGGAATCCGACCGGCCGTACAGCCGTTTCATGAAGATCTACGCGGCGCTGTGCCGGCATCACATGCGCACGTACGGCACCACGCAGCGGCAGATCGCCGCCGTGTCGGCGAAGAACCACGGGCATTCGGTGCACAACCCGTATTCGCAGTTCCGCCAGCCGTTCACGATCGACGAGGTGCTGGCGGCGGCGCCGATCACGTATCCGATCACGCTGCCGATGTGCGCACCGCTGTCGGACGGCGCGGCAGCCGCGATCCTCTGCACCGACGAAGGGCTGGCGCGCATCGGCGCCGATCGCAGCCGCTGCATCCGGATCGCCGCCAGCGTGCTGCGCAGCTTCACGCGCCGGCGCATCGACGAGCCGCACAAGCACATCGGCCGGCTCGCCGCGTTGCAGGCCTACGAGCAGGCCGGCGTGGGGCCGGAGGACATGGACGTCGCCGAAGTGCACGACGCGTCGGCGATGGGCGAAATCATCCAGGCCGAGAACCTCGGCTTCGTGCCGTTCGGCGAAGGCGGCCCGGCTGCCGAGCGGGGCGAATTCACGCTCGGCGGGCGGATCCCGATCAACACGTCGGGCGGCCTCGAATCGAAGGGCCATCCGCTCGGCGCGACCGGCATCGGGCAGCTGTACGAGCTGGTCACGCAGTTGCGCGGCGAGGCGGGCGGGCGCCAGGTGCAGGGCGCGCGCCATGCGATCCAGGAAAACGGCGGCGGATTGCAGGGCGTCGAGGAAGCGGCGCTGGCGATTCACATTCTCAGCAGGGACTGACGGAGGCGGACATGAGCGACGCACACGGCGCGATGGCGCTCGGGCAGGCAGGACAGGCGGCGCGGCGCGCGCCGGACGGCGTCGGCGCGGCGGCGTCGATGCAGGCGGTGGGCGCGGACGCGGCCGGGCCGCTGGCGCGCTGGGGCGAGGAAATCCGCGCCGACGCCGCGTTGCAGAAGTATCGTCCCGTCGGCGGATGGATCGAGCCGCCGGATCACGCGCAGCCGCAGCTCGAAGGCGACGTCCGCGCGGACGTGATCGTCGTCGGCGCCGGTTTTGCGGGCTTGTCCACCGCGCTGGAACTGGCTGCGCGCGGCGCGAGCGTCGTCGTGCTCGAACGCGAGTTCGCGGGCTTCGGCGCGAGCGGGCGCAACGCCGGTTATCTCGCCGGCGGCCAGGGGCTCGAGTACGAGCTGTTCCTCAAGCGCGTCGGGCGCGAACAGGCAAGGCAGATCGTCGGCTTCTACGACGAAGGCGTGGCCTACGTCGAGCGCAAGCTCGCCGAATACGCGATCGACTGCGACTACCGCGCGTCGGGCATCATCCGCGCGGGCGTGCATCCGTCGCAGGAGAAACGGTTGCGCGAGAGCATGGAAACCGGCATCGAACTCGGCTCGCCCGCGCAGTTTCTCGATGGCGCGGCGATGCGCGCGCGCGGGATTCCGCCGGCCTTCCTGTTCGGTGCGTATGTGCCGGGCGGCGGCACGCTCGATCCCGGCAAGTATGTGACGGGGTTGCGGCGCGCGGCGCTCGCAGCCGGCGTGAAACTCTACGAGAACACCGCGCTGCTCGATTTCGACGAAGGCGAGACGGTGCGCGTGCGCACGGCACGCGGCAGCGCGAGTGCGCCGGTGCTGGTGCTTGCCACCAACGCCTACACGCCGCAGCTCGGCCTGCTCGGCGACAAGGTGATGCCGTTGCGCGTGTCGGCGCTCGAAACCGAGCCGCTGTCCGATGCGCAACTCGCGGCGCTCGGCTGGCCGCGCCGCGAGGGCATCGTCACGTCGCACCTGACGATGGAGAGCCATCGCCTCACCGCCCGCAACACGCTGCTGCTGACGACCAAGCGGCTGCATTACGTCTACGGTTCGCAGACGCCGAACGTGCCGGACGACGACGCGTATCGCGCGCTCGTGAAGGCGCTGCACGCGCGCTTTCCGCAACTGGGCAACGTGCCGGTGCGCGCGTGCTGGAGCGGCTATATCTCGTTCGCCGGCGACGCGTTGCCGGTGGTCGGCGCGGCCGGCGCGCACCGGAACGTGTTTTATACGGCCGGATGCTCGGGGCATGGCGTGGGCACGCAGTCGCTGATCGGGCGCGTGCTGGCCGAGCGGATCCAGGGCGAGCAATCGCCGCTGCTCGAGGCGCTGACGCACAAGACGCCGTCGGTGCCGCCGGAGCCGCTGCGATGGTGCGCGATGAATGCGATGCTCGGCGTCGCAAACCTGCTCGACGAACGCGTGAACCGCAAGGCGCGGCAGAGGTAGCGATAGCACGCGATCGTCACGACGCTGAAACGTGCATCTGGCCGGACCGCCCCGGCGACGGGCGGCTCGATGGAAAATGAGGCTCGCATCGGGTATAGTCGTTGGCGCTCCGTAAGGTACGGAGCGTCAATTCGACGAAGCCGAAACGCCACCTTCACGACGAACACGATGACAGTGCCCAACGAGCAGCGCAGCGGCAAAAAGCGGCGCACTTCGACTGCCACCACCGCAGCGGCAAGCAACCCGGACGGTTTGCGGGCGCAAGGCCTGCGCACCCGCAACACGATTATTCGCGTCGCGCGGAAGCTGCTGCTGGAAGGCGGCCCGCTGGAATTCTCGCAGCGCGCGGTTGCCGCGGCGGCAGGCATCAGCGTCAGCAATCTGCAGTACTACTTCCCGACCCGGATCGCCGTGTTGCGGGCCGTCATCGAGCCGGTCATCGACACGTACCTGGACGACATGAAGCGCGCGCTCAGCAGCGACGCGTCGCCGCGCGACGTGTTCGAGGAGATCGTGGAGCGCTCGATCCGCGATGCGAAGGATGCCAAGTACAACGCACTGTTCCGGCATTTCCTGTCGTTCGCGGCGACCGATCCCGAGTGCTTCAAGCTCTACGACGAATGGTATGCGACGCTGACGCATGATCTCGCGCAACTGCTGCGCGCCGTCAATCCCGCGTTCAGCGCGGCCGACAGCCGGCATGCGGCGACGATGCTCATCGCACTGGCGGATGGCTTCGCGATGCAGTACGGCACCGGGCGGCACACGCAGGCGCTCGACGCATATTTCGCGGCGACGTCTCGCGCGCTCGCATACGGCACGCTGACAGTACCCGCAGGCAAATAGCGGCCGGACCTCACAGCCGACACGCGAGAGAAGACAGGGGAATACCCTGTCTTTTTTTTGCTTCCTGTGTTTGTCATGATGACCTATGTTTGGTATGTGTTACTAGAAGTGGGATGGCCGGGCGCGTTCGCTGCCTGGTCGACATGATTCGAGTCCAGGAGGAGAACGGAGATGATTCGTCTGAACAAGTCCGCGGCGCTGCCGCTGGTCGGCATGACCGGCTTCGAGACGCCGCTGAGCGAAGAGGAAAGCGCAATCCAGCACACGGTTCACCGCTTTGCGCGCGACGTGTTGCGGCCGATCGGCCGCGAGCTCGACCGGATGACGCCGGACGAGGTGATCGCGCCCGGCTCGCCGTACTGGGCCGCGATCGTCGAGAGTGCGAAGCTCGGGCTCGATCCGCAACTGATCGCGCAGTTTCCGCCGGAGACGGCCGTGCGCATCGAGTCGCTGATCGGCGAGGAACTCGGCTGGGGCGATTCGGGCCTCGCCGTGTCGATCGGCGCCGCGACGATGCCGCTGATGATGGCGCAGACGGTCGGCAATCAGGAACTGATCGAGATGTGCGCGGGCAAGGTCGGCTGCTGGATGAACACGCAGCCCGATCGCGGGTCGGACGCGGCCATCCTGTATCGGCAGGAACTCAGCGCGAACGGCAGGCAGCCGGTGGGCAACGTGTCCGCGAAGGTCGGCGCCGATGAAATCGTCATCAACGGGCAGAGTTCGGCGTGGATCTCGAACGGGTCGGTCGCGCAGGTCGCGCTCGCGTACATGGCGGCCGACTACGGCGACGGGTTCTACGGCGAAGGCGAGCGCAGCGCATTCACGAACGGCATTGCGATGATCCTGCCGCTCGATCTGCCGGGCGTGTCGCGCGGCAAGCCGCTCGACAAGATCGGCCAGCGCGCGCTGCCGCAGGGCGAGATCTATTTCGACAACGTGAAGGTGCCGAAGCGCTTCGCGGTCGCGCTGAAGGACGACTATCTCGGCAACCTCGCGTCGACGTGGTCGTACGCCGGCACGCACATGTGCCAGGTGTTCGTCGGCGTCGCGCGCGCCGCGTTCGAACTGGCGCTCGCGTATTGCCACGAGCGCAAGCAGGGCGGCGCGCTGCTGATGGATCACCAGATGACGCACCTGCGCATCGGCGAGATGCTGCGCCGGCTGGAGATGGCGCGTGCGATCGCGCGCCGCAGCCTCGCGTTCTCGCGCCTGTCGCCGCAGAGCCATCCGTATGCGACCGCGCAGGCGAAGGTGAGCGTGACCGAGGAAGCGATGAAGATCACGCACGAGGCGTTCCAGCTGTTCGGTGGGAACGGCACCACGCGCGAGTTCCCGATCGAAAAGCTGTTCCGCGACGTGCGCTCGGCGCTGATCGAGGACGGCGAGAACTACGTGCTTGCGTCGCGCCTCGGCGTGCTGGCCGGGCAGCTCTATCAGAACGGCTGGACGCGCGAGTAACGCGGCGCGATGCCGCCATGCGGCCGCACTCCCGGCAGAACGCCGCCGGGGCGCGGTGCGCGCGGCGTCAGTTCCCCACGTCCTTCAGCAGTGCGGCGGCCGCGAGATCGCCGGCGACATCGTTGCGGTCGGGCGCGACGTCACGCGGTTCGTCGTTGGCGACCGCGTCGGCGCACTGATTCCGGGCGGCGGCTACGCGGAATACGCGGTGGCGAACGAGAGCAACACGCTCGCGATTCCCGACGGCCTCGGCATGGCCGAAGCGGCGGCGCTGCCGGAGACCTTCATGACGGTCTGGCTGAACCTGTTCCAGCGCGGTGAGTTCAAAGCCGGCGAAAGCGTGCTGATCCACGGCGGCGCATCGGGGATCGGCACGACGGCGACGATGCTGGCGAAGGCGTTCGGCGCGTCGACGATCATCACGACCGTCGGTTCGGACGCGCAGCGCGACGCGAGCATGCGGCTCGGCGCGGATCTCGCGATCGACTACCGCAGCGAGGATTTCGTCGAGGAGGTCGCGCGCTTCACGGGCGGCAAGGGCGTCGACGTGATCGTCGACATCATCGCCGGCGACTACGTCGCACGCAATTTCGCGGCGGCCGCGATCAACGGCCGCATCGTGCAGATCGGCGTGATCAAAGGCCCCGCGAAGGAGCTCGACCTGTTTCCGATGCTGACGAAGCGGCTCACGCACATCGGCTCGACGCTGCGCTCGCGCACCTACGCGGAGAAGGCGCAGCTCATTCGCGAGCTCGAAGAGGCCGTGTGGCCGCTGATCCGGCAAGGGGCCGTCAAGCCGCAGGTCTACCGGCTGTTCGATTTTCGCGATGCGCGCGCCGCGCACGAGCTGATGGATTCGGGCCGCCATATCGGCAAGATCGTGCTGGTGACGCCCGCGGCGGAACGATCGCTGCAGGCGGCCGTCGACGGAAGCGTCACGCATTCCGCGTGACCGGCCGGCGCTTGCCATATCCCCGGGCGCCCGCGGCCCGGGGAAGGAATTCACAGGGTGAATACCCGAAGATTCAGAAAATAAAGTTTAAAAATGTACACCCGCTGGCTATGCTGAATCCTTCTGATCTGGCGGGCATGCGATGGCTGAACTCTTTCTGGTACGGCACGGGCAGGCGTCGTTCGGCACGGACGACTACGACCGCCTTTCCGCGGCCGGCGAGCAGCAGGGCGTCTGGCTCGGCGAATACTTCGCGCGGCAGGGTCTGGCGTTCGACCGCGTGATCTGCGGCACGCTGAACCGCCACGCGCAGACGGTCGACGCGATCCTGCGCGGGATGGGCCGCGCAGGCGTGCCGGTCGACCGCCATCCGGGCCTGAACGAATACGACTTCCACGGGCTGTTCGCGGCGGCCGCCGGCGACTATCCGGAGATCGCGCGGCTCGCGGCCGGATCGATGAAGGAACATTTCCGTGCGCTCCGGCAGGTGCTTCAGCTGTGGTCCGAGGACAAGCTCGGCGATGCGGCCCCCGAGAGCTGGGCGCACTTCCAGCAGCGCGTCGCCGAGGCGCGCGCCGCGATCCGCCACGGCGGCGGCCAGCGCGTGCTCGCGGTGAGCTCCGGCGGCCCGATCGCGGTCACCGTGCAGCAGGTGCTCGCGGCACCCCCGTCGAGCGCGATCGCGCTGAACCTGCAGATCCGCAACAGCAGTCTTTCGCAGTTTTTCTTCAACGCCGATGCGTTCCACCTCGCGTCGTTCAACGGCATCCCGCATCTGGAGGATCCCGAACGACACGCGCTTCGAACCTACGGCTGACCCACGAACGATCGCGACGATGACGAACCCTTCCCAGCAACTCGACGTAGCCCGCCTCACGCGCTATCTGGAAGCGCACGTGCCGGGTTTCGAAGGCCCGGTCGACACGGAGAAGTTTGCCGGCGGCCAGTCGAACCCGACTTTCCTGCTGCACGCGAAGAGCGGCCGCTATGTGCTGCGCCGCCAGCCCCCGGGCGAACTGCTGAAATCCGCGCACGCGGTCGACCGCGAATTCCGCGTGCTGACCGCGCTGTCGGGCACCGCGGTGCCGGTCGCGCGTCCGTATCACCTGTGCGTCGACCGCGACGTGATCGGCAGCATGTTCTACGTGATGAGCTTCGAGGACGGCCGGATCTTCTGGGATCCCGCGCTGCCGGAACTGCCGAAGGCCGATCGCGCGGCGTGCTACGACGCGTTGCTGCAGACGATGGCCGCGTTGCACGACGTCGATGTCGACGTGGTGGGCCTCGCCGACTACGGCCGCCCCGGCAACTACTTCGAGCGCCAGATCGGCGTGTGGACGAAGCAGTATCGCGCGGCGGAAACGGAGCGCCTCGACGCGATGGAGACGCTGATCGACTGGCTGCCAAAGGCGTGCCCCGAGGACACGGGCCGGCCGGCGCTGGTGCACGGCGATTTCCGGATCGACAACCTGATGTTCGCGCGCGACGGCTATCGCGTGCAGGCCGTGCTCGATTGGGAGCTGTCGACGCTCGGCAATCCGCTCGCCGATCTCGCGTATTTCTGCATGTGCCTGCGGCTGCCGTCCGGCGGGCAGGTGCGCGGGATCGCGGGTCTGGATCGCGCCGAACTCGGCGTACCGGATGAAGCGGCGATCGTCGCGCGCTATTGCGAATTGCGCGGGATCGAGCCGATCCGCGACTGGCATTTCTACCTCGCGTTCAGTTTCTTCCGCCTCGCGGCGATCGCGCAAGGCGTGAAGGCGCGAGCGCTGCAGGGCAACGCGTCGAGCGAGCAGGCGCTGCGCGTCGGCGCAATGGCCGGCCGGCTGGCCGAACTGGCCGTGAGCGTGATCGACGCGCATCGCTGAAATCGCTGAAATCGCTGACATCGCCGGGATCGCAGAGCGGCGACACGACAAACCATCAATGGAGGAGCACAACGACATGGCAACGAATCTGTTCGACCTGACCGGCAAGATCGCACTGGTGACGGGCGCGAGCCGCGGCATCGGCGAGGAAATCGCGAAGCTGCTTGCAGAGCAGGGCGCACACGTGATCGTGTCGAGCCGCAAGCTCGACGACTGCCAGGCGGTGGCCGACGCGATCGTCGCGGCGGGCGGCCGCGCCGAGGCGCTGGCCTGCCACGTCGGGCGGCTGGAAGATATCGCCGCGACGTTCGAGCACATCCGCGGCAAGCACGGGCGGCTCGACATCCTCGTGAACAACGCGGCCGCGAACCCGTATTTCGGGCACATCCTCGATACCGATCTCGCCGCGTACGAGAAGACCGTCGACGTGAACATCCGCGGCTACTTCTTCATGTCGGTCGAGGCCGGCAAGCTGATGAAGACACACGGCGGCGGCGCGATCGTCAACACGGCATCGGTGAACGCGCTGCAGCCGGGCGACCGTCAGGGCATCTACTCGATCACGAAGGCGGCCGTCGTCAACATGACCAAGGCGTTCGCGAAGGAATGCGGGCCGCTCGGCATCCGCGTGAACGCGCTGCTGCCGGGCCTGACGAAGACGAAGTTCGCGGGCGCGCTGTTCGCCGACAAGGACATCTACGAGAACTGGATGGCGAAGATCCCGCTGCGCCGCCACGCGGAGCCGCGCGAAATGGCCGGCACCGTGCTGTATCTCGTGTCGGACGCGGCGAGCTACACGAACGGCGAATGCATCGTCGTCGATGGCGGCCTGACGATCTGAGCGCACGATGAAACTCGACAGCTACGCCGGGCAGGCCGTGATGATCACCGGCGCCGCGAGCGGCTTCGGCGCGTTGCTCGCGAGCGAGCTGGCCGCGATGGGCGCGCGGCTGGCGCTCGGCGACCTGAACGGCGACGCGCTCGAACACGTGGCCGCGCCGCTGCGCGCGGCCGGCGCCGACGTGATCGCGCAGCGCTGCGACGTGCGTGTCGAGGCTGACGTCGCGTCGTTGGTGCACGCAGCCGCCGCGCGCTTCGGGCGGCTCGACGTCGGCATCAACAACGCGGGCATCGCGCCGCCGATGAAGGCGCTGATCGACACCGACGAAGCCGATCTCGACCTGAGCTTCGCGGTGAACGCGAAGGGCGTGTTCTTCGGGATGAAGCACCAGATCCGCCAGATGCTCGCGCAGCGCGAAGGCGTGATCCTGAACGTCGCGTCGATGGCCGGGCTCGGCGGCGCGCCGAAGCTGGCCGCGTACGCGGCGTCGAAGCATGCGGTGGTCGGGCTCACGAAGACGGCCGCGCTCGAATACGCGCGCCACGGCATCCGCGTGAACGCGGTGTGCCCGTTCTACAGCACGACGCCGATGGTCACCGACAGCGATATCGGCGACCGCCAGGATTTTCTCGCGCAGGGCTCGCCGATGAAGCGGCTCGGCCGGCCCGACGAAATCGTCGCGACGATGCTGACGCTGTGCGCGAAGGAAAACACTTACCTGACCGGGCAGGCCGTCGCCGTCGACGGCGGTGTCTCGGCCTTCTGACCGAACCGAACACGGAATCTCGAGGAGTCGATCATGGACTTTGGCTACACCCCGAAAGTGGAAGAACTGCGCGAGCGCGTAAGCGCGTTCATGGACGCGCACATCGTGCCGCGCATCCGCCAGTGGAACGAGGAAGTGCATGCGGGCCAGTATCCCGTGTCGTTCATGGAGGAACTGAAGGAACGCGCGAAGGCGGAGGGGCTGTGGAACCTGTTCCTGCCGCACCTGAAGGACGACGAGCCCGGCACGGGCCTGACGAACCTCGAATACGCGCCGCTCGCCGAGATCATGGGGCGCGTGAGCTGGGCGTCGGAGGTGTTCAACTGCAATGCGCCGGACACGGGGAACATGGAGCTGCTGCACATGTTCGCGACGCCCGAGCAGCGCGAACAGTGGCTGCTGCCGCTGCTGCGCGGCGAGATCCGTTCGGCGTTCGCGATGACGGAGCCCGACGTGGCGTCGTCGGATGCGACGAACATCACGACGCGCATCGAGCGCGTGGGCGACGAGTACGTGATCAACGGCCGCAAGTGGTTCATCACGAACGCCGCGCATCCGAACTGCAAGATCTTCATCGTGATGGGCAAGACCGATCCCGATGCCGAGTCGCACCAGCAGCAGAGCATGATCCTCGTGCCGCGCGACACGCCGGGCGTGACGATCGTGCGCAACATCACGGTGGTCAATCACCATGCGCCGGAAGGGCACTGCGAGATCACGTTCGACAACGTGCGCGTGCCGGCGCGCAACCTGCTCGGCGCGGAGGGCAGCGGCTTCGCGCTCGCGCAGGCACGCCTCGGGCCGGGCCGCATCCACCACTGCATGCGATCGATCGGCGCGGCCGAACTCGCGCTGGAGCTGATGGTCGACCGCGCGCAGTCGCGCGTCGCGTTCGGCAAGCCGTTGAACCGGCACGGCACGGTCGGCGAATGGATCGCGCGCTCGCGCATCGAGATCGACCAGGCGCGCCTGCTGGTGCTGAAGGCCGCGTGGATGATCGACAAGGTCGGCGCGAAGGCCGCGCGCAAGGAAATCTCGATGATCAAGGCGCTCGTGCCGACCGTGTATACGGACGTCTGCGACCGCGCGATGCAGGTGTTCGGCGCAGCGGGGTTGAGCCCCGATACGCCGCTCGCCGATCTGTGGACCTGGGGCCGCGCGCTGCGCTTCGCCGACGGCCCGGACGAGGTGCACCTGCAGGCGATCGCGCGGATGGAGATCAAGGACGGCGAGCCCGGCTCGACCGCGCCTTACTTGACCCCGCCGCTGCGCGGTTGAGCGGCGCGCCGGGATGCGCAGCGCGCCTGGTGCAGCCCGCGGCGCCGGCATGGACGAACGAGAGGCGCCCGCCGTAAGATGCCGGCAAGGAGATCCGGCGATGCGCCTTTCGAAGATTGATCTGAACCTGTTCGTCGTATTCGAGGCGATCTACAACAAGCGCAACCTGACGCGGGCGGCCGAGGTGCTGAACCTCACGCAACCGGCCGTCAGCAACGCGCTGGCGCGGCTGCGCAAGACGCTGAACGATCCGCTGTTCGTCAGCACGCCGGCCGGGATGATGCCGACGCCGATGGCCGAGAACATCGTCGGCCGCGTGCGCGAGGCGCTGCAACTGCTCGACTCGAGCGCGCACGAAGGCGACGTGTTCGATCCGGCTTCTTCCGAGCGCGTGTTCCGGCTCAGCATGAGCGACCTGACCGAAGCGCTGCTGCTGCCCGCGCTCGGCGAACTGCTGCAACGGGAAGCGCCCGGCATGCACGTGCGCAGCTACACGATGGACCGTCGCGAAGTGGCCACGGCGCTCGCGAACGGCTCCGTCGACATCGCGATCGACGCGCCGCTGATCGGCGATCCGCATCTGCACCAGGCGCTGCTCGTGCGCGACCGCTACGCGTGCATGGTCCGCGACGATCACCCGTTCAAGGGCGATACGCTGACCATGGACGACTACCTGTCGATGGGGCATATCCACGTGTCGAGCCGCCGCAAGGGCAGCGGGCACGTCGACGCGGAACTGACGCGTCTCGGGCTGCGCCGCAATATCCAGATGCGCGTGCAGCACTACATGGTCGCGCCGCTGATCGCGATGCGCGGCGATCTTGCGCTGACGGCGCCGCTGCGATTGCTGCAGCGCTATCCGGCGCGCATCCTCGAACTGCCGTTCGAGATGCCGGGCCTCGAATACTTCTGCTACTGGCATCGCAGCGCCGATCAGGATCAGGGCAGCCAGTGGCTGCGCGAACAGTTGATGACGCTGATGGGCGGGATGGGTGAGCCGCAGTGACGCAGGTGCGGCGTCCGGCCATCGCTTTGCTCGCATATCGGCTGCTGTGCGGTGCGTCGCGCGCCGCCCCCACACAACATCCCGTTACAACGCCGCCCGTTGCCCCTCTCTCGGCCCGTGCCCGGTCCAGCGCTTGAACGCGCGCCGGAAGTTGTGCGCGTCGCTGAAGCCGACTTCGTGCGCGACGTCCTCGATCGACAGCCGCGGGTTGCTCAGCAGCGTGAATGCGCGCTTGCGGCGGATCGTGTCGATCACCGTCTGGTACGACACGCCCTGGTCGGCCAGCCGCCGTCGCAGCGTACGCTCGCTCATGCACAGTTGCGCGGCGATCGCCGCGAGCGACGGCGTATGCCGCAGGTCGCGCCGCATGATCCGTTCGATCGATTCGAGAAAGTCGGTGCCTTCGGGTTCGGGCGGCAGCGCACCTTGCAGGAATTCGAGCACCTGGCGATGCGCGAGCGGATCGTGTGTCGCGATCGCGCGGCTGCCGAGCGACGCGTCGCACGACAGCAGGTTCTGCTCCTGCTCGAAGCGCACCGGGCACGGGAACACGCGCGCGTACTGTTCCGCATAGGCCGGCGGCGGGTAGCTGAGATCGATGACCTTCGGCTGGAATGTCGGGCCGACCAGCGAGCGGCCGATCTTCATGAAGCTGCCGAACGCTTCCTCGACGAGGAACGCCTCGATGTCCGGTTCGAGGAACACGTTGGTCGCGCGGATCGACAGCGTGCGCGCGTCCGACACCAGGTCGAAGCGCATCAGCGGCCCCGTGTGGCGCTGCAGTTCGAGGCCGACCGTGATCGCGTCCTTCAGCGTGGGGCTCGTCAGCATCGCGTAGCCGACCAGCCCGATCGACGCGATCGTCTCGCTCGTCCCGAGTTCGAGGCCGAGCGCACGCCCCGGCGCCATCTCGAGCGCGCGCCGGATCATCGTGCTCGCCTGGCGCAGCGAAATCCGGCACGACGGATTCGACAGGTCCGCGACGTCGAAGCCGAGCCCGAGGCACAGCCGCACGGGATCGATGCCCAGTTCCTTGCTTGTCTCCGCGAGGCACCGCAGTAAATGCACCGGCAGATTCGCCGTCGTATAACGGGCGGTATCGTCCATGGATGCTCCGTGTTTTTTTCCACGGATTGTACTCGTCCCGTCCGGCCGGGGTGCCGCCCCGGCCGTCATCGGCCACATGCCATGCGACCCCGCTGCAGATTCAGAAGTAGTGGCGCAGGCCGACCGTCGCGCCGAGCTGCGTGGTGCTCGTGCTCGGCGCCTGCCCGTTCATGCCGACGAGCTGCGCGCCGACCAGCCCGCCGCGATAGATCGCATAGTCGACTTCCGCATAGAGCATGCTGCGCTTCGACAGGTTGTAGCCGGCGATCACCTGGAACTGGCGCGCGCGGCCGTCGAAGTCCGACGTATAGCCGGACTGCGTGGTCCACCATGCGTTGACGGCCGCCGTGAACGCCGGCGTGAAGCGGTAGGTCAGCCCCGCGAGCGCCATCTTGCGGCGGCGGAACCCGCCGGGCACCGTCGGGTCGACCACCTGCGCGGGCGAGATGATGCCGAGCGCCGCGAGATCGGTCGGGCTGAACGGGCCGTTCTCGAACGACGTGAAGTCGTTGTCGCGCGCGTTCTCGATGTAGCCGGCGTTGACGGTCGCGTTGCCGAGCGTCAACGAGCCGCCGCCGCCGTAGACGTCGAACTTCGCGTGCGTGACGTCGTCCCAGCTGCGCATGAACGATGCGCCGACCGTGAACGGCCCCTTGTCCGGCGCGTACGCGACGGCCGCGCCGAGCTGGCTGCCGAGCACGCCGCCGCCCGCGTGGCCGCCGGGCGAGTATTGCGCGAGCAGGTACAGGCTGCCGAGCTGCGCGCCGTACTGGATCATGTTGCTGGTGCGCGCGGCCGCGAGCATCGTCTGCTCCGGTTTGAACAGGTTGAAGTACGGATCCTGCGGGCCGGCCCACAGGTTCGATCCGTAGGTCAGCGACACCATCTCGAACGGCACGTTGTACTGGCGGCCGAGCGTGAGCTGGCCGAGCGACGTCGAGGTCAGCCCGACATACGCGACCTGGAAGAAGTTCGGGGAGCCGGCCGGCACGATGCTGCCGCTGTTCGGGCCGAAGTGGCTCTCGACGTTGAACTGCGCGGACAGCCCGCCGCCGAGGTCCTCATTGCCCTTGAGGCCCCAGTAGCTTTCGGTCAGGCCGCCGCCGTCGGCCATCGAGATCTTGCGGCCCGTCGATACCGGCGTGCCGTCGGCGCCGTAGGACACGCCATGCGTTTCGTAGCGGATGCCCGCGTCGATCACGCCGTAGAGCGTCACGTTGCTTTGCGCGTGCGCGCCGGCACCGGCCAGGACCATCATCGCGCAGCACGCCGCGCGAATGCCATCGGGACGATTCATTCTGCACTCCGCATTTCTGCATGGAACGGGGGACCGGCGGCATCGCACCGCCGGAAACGACTGTAGAAAGCCAAATTTGCGCGGGCCAAGGCCGCGGCGGCCAATCTCGTGGTGCGTCGCGGCCACCGCATGGCGCAGTGCGGTCAGGGCGACGTGCGGGCCACCGCGCCGGGCGCTGCACGGCGCAGCGCGATGCGCACGAACGGCGCGGCAGCCAGCACGGCCACGCACAGCACATGCGCGACATGCGTGCCGCCGAAGCGGCCGAGCAGCGCGCCGGACAGCGCGGTGCCGATGCCGGCCGCGAAGAACGTGACGACCAGCGTGCGCGCGACGAGCGAGCCGTCCGGGTCGACGTCGGACAGCATGCCGGTGAGGAACGGCACGATCACGAAGAACGCACTGTTCAGCACGAACTGGCTCAGGAAGTACGCGCTGCCGCCGTGCGCGCCGAAGAACCATTCGATCGACCCGACCATCGCGAGCTGCGCGGCCCAGATCAGCACGAGGCGGTGCTTGTGGCTGGCCGGATGCGACGGAATCGCCGCACCGACGAAGCCGAGCAGCGACGATACCGACAGCAGCATGCCGATCGTCGTCGGCGACAGCCCGGCGCGCGCGCCGACGAAGCCGGCGATCGCCCACTGCGACGCCTGCACGCCATAGACGAGCGCGGTCACGACCCAGATCGCGACGACCGGCCGCCACGGCAGCGCATGGCCGCGCGCGCGTGCTGGCGACTGCGCGCTCGCGAACGCGTCGATGCCGCGGATCGCGGGCGCGAGCACCGCGACGACGGCCGCCAGCAGCGCGAACACCCAGCGCCCGAGCCATGCGGCCGGCAGCGCGGAGATCAGCACGAGGATGCCGCCGTTGATGCCGCCCGCGAGCAGGTTGATTTGCCCCCACAGGCGGTCGGTCGACGCGCGCTGCGACACGCCGGACGCGACGACGACGAACAGCATCCCTTCGAACAGCCCGGTCATGCCGCGCGCGGCGGCTGCCGACGCGATGCCGGGCGCGACCGCGCTCAACGCCTGGCCGGCGATCGTGCCGGCCACGCCGGCCAGCGTGAACGGCCGCGCGGCGCGTGCGATCCGGTGCGACAGCAGCGCGCAACTGATCGCGATGCCGAGAATCTCGGCGCTGACGAGCGCGGTCGCGGTGCCTTCGTCGAGCCGGAAGCGCGTCATCACGGCCGCGACGAGGAACGGCGACAGGATGAGCCCGTTGGTGGCCGCAGCGAATGCGAGCGCGAGGCGAACGACCGCGCCGGCCGACGGATCGGGGCGCGACTGCGCGGCCGTGCGCAGCGTGGCGGTGGTCATGAGGCCTCCTGGCTGGATCGCGGCCGGTCCTGCTCGACGCGCGCCGTTTCGTGCATCGGGTGGGCCCCTCGGCGGGCCGGCGCAGCGGGAGCGGATGCGGTCGCGGTTGCGTGTTGCGGCAGGCCGAACAGCGTGCGCAGGTACGGCGTCAGGAAGCGGCCGTGCGGGTCCATCCGTTCGCGCAGCGCGAGGAAATCGTCCCAGTGCGGATAGCATGCCGCGAGTTCGGCGGCTTTCAGCGCATGCACCTTGCCCCAGTGCGGCCGCCCGCCGTGATTGCGGCAGATCGCCTGCACGCCCGAGAAGTACGCGTCGAACGGCATCCCGCGATACTGGTGCACCGAGATGCGCACGCTGTCGCGCCCGTAGTCGGGGCTCAGCCAGATGTCGTCGCCACGCACCCAGCGGTATTCGATCGGGAACATCAGCGGGAAACTGCGGCGCGCGATGAACGCGCGGATTTCGCGCAGCGCGTCGGCGCCGCGTTCGGCCGGCACCGACCATTCCATTTCGTTGAAGCGCACGCGGCGCACCGTCGACAGCATCGCGTAGCTCGCGTCCACATGCAGGCCGGCCGACACGGTTGACGCGCACAGCCGGCTCAGCGCGGGGCACAGCGACGGCACCCGCTTGCCGAGCCCGCACAGTGCGCCGAACACGGTGTTCTCGAGGAACGACTCGGACGCGCGGCTCGCCCAGTGCACGGTATCGGCCGGTTCGTCGGTCATGTCCCACGCCTTGGTCAGCACCGTGTCCGTATGCGGGAACCAGTAGAACTCGAACGAGCGGTGCCGGGCGATCAGTGCGTCCGCTTGCGCGAGGCAGTCGTCGAGCTGCATGCCGCCGCGCTCGAGGCGCAGCCGGAATGCGGGCACGAGGCGCAGGCCGATCTCGGTCAGCACGCCGAGCGCGCCGAGCCCGATCCGGCCGCCCGCGAACAGTTCGGGATGCGTATCGGCCGTCGCGCGGATCTCGCTGCCGTCCGCGCACATGAACGTTAGGCTGTCGATCTGCGTCGACAGGTTGCCGAGCGTGATGCCGGTGCCGTGCGTGCCGGTGCTGGTCGCGCCGGCGATCGACTGCACGTTGATGTCGCCGAGGTTCTCCATCGCGAGGCCGTGCGCGGCGAGCGCGGGGCCCAGCGCCCACAGCCGCGTGCCGGCATGCACGCGCGCGACGCGCCGGTCGCGATCGACGTCGATCACGCCCTGCATCGCGTCGAGCGACAGGATCACGTCGTCGGTCTGCACGAGCGGCGAGAACGAGTGACCGGCGCCGGCCGCGCGTACGGTCGCGCCGGACGCGGCCGCATCGCGCAGCACGGCCGCAAGCGCGGCGCGCGACGCGGGCGTCGACACGGTTGCATCAGGACTGCAGACATATCCCGACCAGTTGCGCCACATGGCGTTGTCTCCGTGGTTGTCGTTTGAATCGTTTGGATGATTGGATCGACTGGCCGCGCGGCCCGCTAGAAGAAACTCTTGCCTTCGCCGCGATAGGTGGGCGCGTCGCCGACCACACGGCCGCCGCGGATCAGCAGCAGCGTGTTGAAGCGCTCGCACAGCTCGCCGGCTTTCGCGTGACGGAACAGGATCGGCTCGCCGATCGCCGGCGCGACGCCGCGCGGCACGCGCACGGGCGTCTGCACTTCGCCCGCGCCTTCGTTGCCGATCAGCGTGCAGCCGGCCGGCAGCCACGGCCGCGGCAGGCGGCTCTTGCCGGCCGGGCCGGACGCGATGTAACCGCCGCCCGAGCAGGTCACGATGCCCGGCTGCGGAATCCGCACGACCGGCAGCGCGAAACCGGCGGCCGGCTGCGCGTGAAACGCCGCGTAGTGATCGAACAGTGCGGGCGCGTAAAGGCCGGAGCCGGCCGCGAGTTCGGTGACCGACGCGTCGCCGAGCGTGCTCTCGAAGCTGCCGGTGCCGCCGCCGTTCACGAAGCGCAGCGTGTGGCCGGCCGCGATGAGCGCCTGTACGGCCGCGTGGCGGCGCGCGTTGATCTCGCGCGCCGAGCGCCGTTTCAGGTGACGCACCAGCGCGTTGCGTGCGCCGCCGCCCGGCTCGGTGTCGGCGACGCCGGCGATCTGTCCTTCGTAGCCCATCAACCCGTCGAGCCGGACGTGCTGCCGCTCGCCGATGCGGTTCGCGAGCGCGAGCGCGCCGGCCGCGTTGCGCACCGGCGAACGGTACATGCCGAAGTACAGGCCCGGATACGACGACGACATGTCGAGATCGATCGCGAGCGGGATCGTCACGCGTTCGTCGCGCGCGATGCGGTCGATCGCATCGACCTGCGTTTCGTCGTCGACCATCAGCGTGATCGAGCGGCCCTGCCGGAGCTGCGCGGCCACCGCGCGCAGGTCGTCGGGCTCGACGGTCGGATACGCGACGACGATGTCGTCGAAGCCGCCCGCCGCGAGCCACGCGGCTTCCGCAGCCGAATAGCACAGCAGCCCCTGCATGAACGGGCCGGCGGCCAGCACCGCGCCGATCAGCTCGCGCGAGCGTACCGATTTCGTCGCGAGCCGGATCGGCAGGCCGCGCGCGCGGCGTTTCAGGTCGGCGAGATTGGCGTCGAGGCAATCGAGATCGACGAAGGCGGCGGGAAGCCGGCGGCCCGCGAGTGCGTCGCGGTAGGTCGGATAGTCGTGGACGGCGGCGGGCGCGCGATGCGGGATGTCGGCACGGCTCATGGAACGGGCTCGGTTGGGTCAGGTATGTGTCGCGCCGACCGTTCGGCGCGGGTCGGAAATCAGCATAGGGTCGGCCAAAATGTCGACCAAGCGCTCAGCGGGTCGTTCGACGGGTCCGATCCGGCCATCCGTATCGGCCACGCGGATGACGTGCCGCCGTGCGCCGCGCGGCTGGACCGAGGTTTGCTTGGTGTCGCAACGCGCGTGGCGCGTGTCGGCTCGAAGCGCCGCTGGACGGGCGACGCGCGCGAGATCGCGCGTTCCCGCACGCGGCACTGAAACGCGTTTCAAACGTTTTGCCGGGCAGCGCCGATACGCGCGGGTTTAGTGCGTGCGTTCTAGATCCGCTTTTGACGACGTGCCGGATTCGACCTAGAACCTACTCGCGGATGTACCGGCGAAGAACGGCATGACGTGACAAGGAGGCGACGTGAAGAACAACAGCGCACTCTGGCGGCGGACGGGCGCGATCGCGGCGATCGGCGTGGCCGTCGCGATCTGGCGATACGAAGCGGCGACGCCGGCCGAGGCCGCTTCATCCGGCACGCCGGGCGCGGCGGCGAGCACGCAGTCCGTCGCGGCCGATGCATTCGGTACCGGCGCCGCGACGCCCGGCCCCGAGGAGCGGCGGCTCGACGTCGACGCGTTGCGCCGCAGTCTCGCGGGGCGGCTCGACGCGGATGCCGAAGTGCAGCGCATCGTCGCGTTCGCGCGCTTCCGCGACGAAGTCGCCGCGTACGGCGATCGCCGCAACAGCCTGCCGCAAGCCGAGCGCAGCGCGCTCGCGCGCCGGATTCTCGACGAACTGCCCGACCACGTCGCGCGCAACGAGATCGTGCCCGTGCAGGCCGAAGCGCTCAGCGCGGCGCTGCTGACCGATACCGAAGCCGATCCGGCGACGCGCGGTGCGGCGATCCGGTCGATGCGCGCGCAATGGGATGCGTATGCGCAGCAGACGGTCGGCCCGTCGCCGGCGCAGGACCCGCGCTATCTCGCGTACGAACAGCAGAGCCGCGACGTGATCCGGCAGGTCCAGGCGAGCATTGCCGATCCCGACCAGCAGCAGACCGACATCGCGCAGCGCCTGCAGGCGCTGCGCGTCCAGCTGTTCGACGGCGCTTCACCGTCCGGCGCGCACTGAGCGCCGAATCCGCGACGCCGGAACGATGCCCGGCCGCCGCGTCATGCCCATCGACAAGGAGGGGAGATGTCACCAGCACGAAGCCTGCTGCGCGTCGCCGTCGCCACGCTGCTCGGTTGCGCCGCACCGAACGGCCATGCGGCCGATACGACGATGCCGGACCCGTCGATTCCCTATTATTCGTGGTACGAAGTGACGTTGCCGGAGAGTACCGGCGCGTCGTGCGGCAACGGCACGCCGATGCGCTTCTACGTCAATCGCGCGCAGTCGGACAACCTGCTGTACATGATGGAGCCGGGCGGCGCGTGCTGGAACTACGGCACCTGCACGCAGACATCGACCGGCGCCGAGGCCGGCCTCGGCGGCTTCAATCCGGACGGCATCCCGCACAACTACATGAACGGCACCGCGAACGAGAGCCTGCTGTCGTCGTTCCTGTCGCCGCTGCTGACGCGCATGGATCTCGCGCACATCCTGGTCGGCGAACCGAAGGTCGAGACGCAGCAGTGGACACAGGTTTTCGTTCCCTATTGCACCGGAGATATCCACATGGGCAGCGCGGTGCGCAACTACACGTCGCCGACAGGCGACTGGCGCATCCAGCACTACAGCGGGCTGAAGAACATCCAGGCCGTCGCGCAATGGCTGACGTCGCACGGCTTCGGCAAGCCGAACCGGCTGCTCGTGTACGGGATGAGCGCCGGCGGCTACGGCACGCTCGCGAACTACGCGACGCTGCGCAACACGCTGCAGCCGCAGGCGCACAGCTCGCTGCTCGACGATGCCGGCACGGTGTTCAATACGCCGTTCGATGCGGATGCGGCCACGCATCCGTCGGTCGGCCTGTACGACAAGGTGCGCACCGAGTGGGGGATGACCGGCCCCGACGGGATGATCACCGTGAACAGCCGACTGACCAGCCGCTTCGATCCCGGCAACATGGGGAGTGCGTACGCGGCGCTGTCGGCGACCTTTCCGCACGACCGCTTCGGCTTCTCGAGCTACCAGCGCGACAAGATCATCGCCGCGTATCACTATCGCGCGTTCGTGCCGGCCGTGATCGCGGCGCCCGACGACGCGACGAAGGATACGCTGTCGCTCGCGATGTTCGCGCAGGAGCTGGACGGGCTGAAGCAGACGCTGAACCCGCTGCCGAACTTCGGCTACTTCATGCCGTGGGCGCGCAACGACTTCATCGACAATCACCAGGTGACGGCGGTCAGCTTCACCGGGTCGGGGATCCACGAGAACGGCACCGACGCCGATATCGGCACGTTCGTCGACAACCTGCTGAACCAGCAGGACCCGGCCGATACGCCGGTGATGAAGGCGTTCCGCACGCAGCGGTGGTCGGATTTCACGTTCTCGACGTTTCTCGCGTGGATCGACAGCGTGTTCAACCTGACCGGCGAGGCGGGGCCGATCTCGGGGCACCGGGCGTAACGCGGTTCGCTTGAACGGGTGACGGCGGCGGGGTAAGCCGCCGTTCCGTCAGGCCGGATACGCGCTCGCCGTGCTGCGGGCAGAGCGCGTGCGCGCTTAGAACGGATCGTCGTCGAAGCGGGAGGACGCCGGCCGGCGCTTCATGTCTTTCAGCCAGTCCCTGACCTTTTCCGGATCGTCGAACTCGCGCAGCGCCACGGTCAGGTCGTGGTTGCTGCGCTGCATGCCGGTTATGTCGCGCGTGAGCATGCGGACGACGGTATCGGGCGCCAGCTTGACGGACGACGCGATGCCGTAAGTCCGCCGGAAACCGGTCTCGACGTGCAGGATCTCCTGATCCAGCTCGCGGATCTGTTCCTCCAGGATGCCGTTGTAGCGCGTCAACCGGTCTTCGCCGAGGCCGGCGATCGCGCGCCGGTCGATCTGCTCGATCTCCAGTTGCAGTTCCAGCAGTTGCAGGAGATTGCCCTTCGCATATGCTTGGTTGACCCGCTGCATCAGCACGGTCTTGCGGTCCTGCTCCTGCGGATCGGTTGCGCGATCGGGGTGCAGCGCGCTCGCGAGCTTGCGATAGACCTCGCGGATCGACTTGCTCGATTCGGCCTGCTCGGCTTCGCGTTTGGCCGCCGCGGCCGATTGCCGGGGTGCTTTCTTGCGCTTCGCGCGCTGTGCTTCGCGGGCCTCGTGGTCGGCCATGTCGCGCCTGAACTGCTCGTCCAGTTCGGCTTGCATGCGCTCGACAAGTTCGTCGGGAGACAGCGTGTCGAGATCGTCCGCGGGTTCAGCAGCGGGTGTCGGCTCTGATGCTTGCTTCGTCGGTGCGCGATCGGCCGCTGCGCGGTCGTCGTCGCCGGATGCGGCGTGCCGGTTGTAGATGACTTTCAGTTGCGCGTCGTCGCTGAAGTCGAGCAAGTCGCGAGCCATATCCGCGATCAGCCCGGACAGGGTGCGTTGCTCGGCCTTGCTCAATCCTTTCTGCAGGAAGGCGTCGTCGAGCCGATGGAGCAATCTGATCCGCAACGCCGTCGACGCCTGTTCGAGCGGCAACAACCCGTCGACGAATTTTTTCTGGAAGACCGGCATGACGGCTTCCCACGCACCGAGACGTTCGCGCCGCTTTTCGATTTGCTTGACGAGCGTATTGAACGTCTTCTGGGCTTTCGACAGGCTGGCTGTCTCGTGGCTTGGCGCGATGACGACCGCGGCTCCGCGACGTGCGGTCATGATTGATGTCCTCCGGCCGCGGCAGGAGGCGCAGCAGGCCGGTATTTTAGCCGGATGGGCGCTCCCCCGAAACGACCGGCGGCGCGTTATCGCTTCACCGTCGCAACCGCCGGCGCGCCCGAATCCGTGCCCGCTGCGCCGGTCGACCCGTAGGCCGCTTCGGCGCTCTTGCGTTTGGCGACGCGCTTGGCGGCCAGGCGCTCCTGCGCGGCGACGATGTCGCCCGGATAGTTGTCGCCGTCGCCGGCGATCGGCTCGTAGCCGACCGATTCGAGGTCGAGCAGTTCCTGGCGTACTTGTGCACGCGTGAGCGTCGAGTGCGACGACTGCGCGTACGACGCGGCCGGTGCGGCGAGAAGAGCGGTGGCGGTAGCGGCGACAGCTGCGATGGTGACGATGATGGATTTCACGGTTTCCTCAGACGGTTTCGTTGCGGTTCGGCACGAAATCGCCTGGCTGAACCGACGAGACAAGTTTAGGAACCCGGACCGGCCGGATAAATGGCGATTTCCGACGAGCTGTGTTCCAGAATGCGTCAGAGTGCGTGATGCGTGCGGAACGTGACGGAGAGCGACGTCACGCGGCGAAGAGGTTGCGGTGACTGCGCAGCGGCGTGCGCGGTGCGTCATCGTTCCGTCAGTCGCCGAACAACTGCCCCTGCCCGGAGATCACGCGTTCGAAATCGTCGCGCAGGAACGGCAGGATCGCATCGGCGACGGGCTGCAACTGGCGGCTCAGGTAGAACGCATAGTCGATCGGCGAGCGCATCGTTTCGAGCGGCTCGGGGCCGGCCGTCGTCATCACGTAGCTGATCCAGCCGCCGCGCTGGTACTGCAGCGGCCGGCCCTGAGCCTGGTTGAACTCGTCGGCGATCCGTGCCGCACGCACATGCGGCGGCACGTTGCGCTCATACTCGCGCAGCGGCCGGCGCACGCGCTTGCGATAGACGAGCTGGTCGTCGAATTCGCCGGCGAGCGTGCGTTGCACGGTGTCGCGAATGAACTCCTGGTACGGCTCGCGCCTGAACACGCGGCGGTACAGCTCGCGCTGGAACTGCTGCGCGAGCGGCGTCCAGTCGGTGCGCACCGTTTCGAGCCCCTTGAAGACGAGGTCCTCGCCGCCGTCGGCCGTCGCCGCGAGGCCCGCGTAGCGCTTCTTGCTGCCTTCCTCCGCGCCGCGCACGGTCGGCATCAGGAATCGCCGGTAATGCCGCTCGTACTGCAGCTCCAGTGCGCTTTCGAGCCCGAAGCGGTCGCGCAGGTGCGCGTGCCACCAGCGGTTCACATGCTCGACGAGCGCGCGGCCCTTGGCGCCGGCTTCGTCGTCGTCGTGCGCGCGGCCGAGCCACACGAACGTCGAATCGGTATCGCCATAGATCACTTCGTAGCCCCGCGCTTCGATCAGCTCGCGCGTGCGGTGCATGATCTCGTGGCCGCGCATCGTGATCGACGATGCAAGGCGCGGGTCGAAGAAGCGGCAGCCCGTCGAGCCGAGCACGCCGTAGAACGAGTTCATGATGATCTTCAGCGCCTGCGACAACGGCGCGTTGCGCTGCCGCTTCGCGTCGTCGCGACCTTCCCATACGCGGCGCACGACATCGGGCAGGCAGTGCGCGGTGCGCGAGAAGCGCGCACCGAGAAAGCCGGGCACCGATGCGTCGTCGCCGGGGTTCGCGAGCCCTTCGATCAGCCCGACGGGATCGATCAGGAACGTGCGGATGATCGACGGATAGAGGCTCTTGTAGTCGAACACGAGCACGGAGTCGTACAGGCCGGGGCGCGAATCCATCACGAAGCCGCCGGGGCTGTTCTGTCCCGTCACGTCGCCGAGGTTCGGCGCGACATAGCCGAGCCGGTGCATGCGCGGCAGGTACAGGTGCGTGAAGGCCGCGACCGAGCCGCCGGTGCGATCGGCCGCGAGCCCCGTGACGCTCGCGCGTTCGAGCGCGAAGGACAGCAGGTCGGCCTTGTCGAAGATACGCGTGACGAGCTCGCAGTCCTTCAGGTTGTAGCGCGCGAGCGCCGGCTTGTCGTGGTCGAAGCGGCGCTGGATCTCGTCCATCCGCTGGTACGGGTTGTCGATCGACTTGCCTTCGCCGAGCAGCGCTTGCGACACGTATTCGAGGCTGAACGACGGGAACGTCCACGTCGCCGATTTCAGCATGTCGATGCCGTCGAGGATCAGGCGGCCGGCCGCGCCCGCGAAGAAGTGGTCGGGCTGCTGGCCGTGCGCGCGCCAGTCGAGCACGCTGCCGCCGCGCCCGAGCTTCAGCGGCACGCCGTATTGCTCCGCGTGCGCGTGCAGGATGCGCAGGTCGAACTGCACGAGATTCCAGCCGATCACCGCGTCGGGATCGTGTTCGTCGAACCAGTCGTTGAGCCGCGCGAGCATCGCGGGCCGGCTGTCGCAGTAGTCGAGGCGGAAGTCGACGGCGTTCGCGTCGGCGTCGCCGTTCGGCGGCCCGAGCATGTAGACCTGTCGTTGCCCGCAGCCTTCGAGCGCGATCGAATACAACTCGCCGTGGACGCTGGTTTCGATGTCGAGCGACACGCAGCGCAGCGCCGGGCGATAGCCGGTCGCGGGCTTCAGCTCGCCGCCGGTCAGCGTGTTGTCGTTGCCGGGCTGGCCGCGAAACTGCACGCATGCCGTGATGAAGCGCTCCATCGCGTAGCGGTCGGGCGGCTGCACGTCGGCTTCGTAGACATCGACGCCGGCCGCCGCGAGGCGCTTCTGGAGCCCGGACAGATGGCGATAGCGCCGGCAATAGAGGCCGACGACCGGGCGCCGGCGGAAGTCGCGCAGCGCGAGCGGGCGCAACTCGGCATCGCGTTCGCCGGCCAGCGCGCGTTCGGCGAGCGCCTGCTGCTCGGCCGGGATGAACGCGACGGCTTCCTGCGGGCGCAACCGCACGCGGCGCGGACCGTGCTCGGTTGCCAGCCAGAACTCGATCTCGATACCGGTCGCGGTGTCCCGCCAGTGGCGGGTAAGGATGAAACCCTGCTCGAACGCAGTCAAAACGCTTGCTCGTCGTGGATGCCCAGGCGGCGGATTTTAGCGCTTGGGCGAGGGACGTGCCGATGGTGGCCGTGAGCGAATTGGGGATGGAACGATATCGATTTATTGACTGGTCTGTCCATAACGCCTATTCTGCCGCAATGGTGAGACCACGTGAATTCGATCGGGACGAGGCACTGGAGCGCGCGTTGCGCGTGTTCTGGGAGAAGGGTTATGCCGCGACGTCCACTGACGACCTGCTGAGTGCGATGCAGATCGGCAGGCAGAGCCTCTACAACGCGTTCGGCGACAAGCGCAGGCTGTACGTCGAAGCGCTCGAACGCTACCAGTCGGACAGCGTGTCGGGCCACGTCGCACGTTTGACGGCGCCAGCGTCCGCGATCGCGGGTATCGTGGCACTGCTGCTCGGCGTGATCGCCGGCAACGCGGCCGAGCGCGTGCTCGGCTGCATGGGTGTCAATGCGATCTGCGAATTCGGCACGGCCGATCCCGAGCTGGTCGAGCTGCGCGAGAAAGCCGGCGCGGTGCTGCTCAAGCAGGTCGTCGCGCGCGTCCGCGAAGGGCAGGACGCGGGCGAGATCGACCGCGCGGTCGATGCGCGCGAGGCCGCGAGTTTCATCCTGACGACGATGCAGGGTCTCCAGCTCGGCGCGCGTGCCGGGGCGAAACTGCAGGCGTTGCGTGCGACCGCCGAATTCGCGGCCGATCGCCTCAGGGCGCACTGATACCGATACACGCAAGATAACGCGCCGGCATGGCTGCCGGCGTTTTTTTGGATAACTTATTGACTAATCAGTCCATAAAGGAGGGAGTCATGAAAGGCATTTCCGGCGGCGCGCGCAAGGCTGCAATCGTATTCGGCGGGGCGCGCGGGATTGGCGCGGCCATCGCCCGGCGGCTCGCGGCCGATGGCGCGGATGTCGCATTCACCTATGTCTCGGCGCCCGAGCGCGCGCAGGAAACTGCTGCCGCGATCGAGGTGACCGGGCGGGCTGCGCTGGCAATCCGGGCCGACAGCGCGAACGCGGACGCGATCCGCCAGGCCGTTGCGCAGGCGGTCGGGCGCTTCGGGCGGCTCGATGTCGTCGTGGTCAATGCGGGCATCCTGAAGCTGGGCGATGTGGCCGAGGTCAGCGTCGACGATCTCGACCGGATGCTGGCGGTCAACGTGCGGGGCGTGTTCCTGGCCGTCCAGGCCGGCGCCGCGCACCTGACGCACGGCGGCCGCATCGTCACGATCGGCAGCAACACGGCTGTGCGCAGCGGGCATCCGGGGTCGAGCGTCTATTCGATGACGAAGGCCGCGGTGGCCGTGATGGTCAAGGGCATCGCCGTCGACCTCGCGCCGCGCGGGATCACGATCAACAACGTACAGCCGGGGCCGGTCGAGACCGACATGACGGCCGATCACCTCGACCGGATTCGCCCGCTGATTCCGCTGCAGCGGGCCGGCAGCCCGGACGAGATCGCATCGCTGGTTGCGTGGCTCGCGAGTGCCGAATCGGGATACATGACGGGATCGAGCTTGACGATCGACGGCGGGATGGCGTTATAGCGCGATGCGTATTGGAGCCGCGCGATCCCGCAGGATAGTCCCGTCACTCCTTCGGCAGCAAATACGCTTGCCGCGCGAACAGCCGCCAACCGTCCGGATGCCGCTTCCACACCTGCAGCACGCCGATATGCGCGGTGCTCGTCTTGCCGTCCGGCAGGTTATTCACCGAATCGAACGTATGGCGTACCCATGCGCTGTCGCCGTTCACCGTCACCGTCTGGCCCGACAGCGCGATCGACTGGAACGCGTGCGTGCCGTCGAGCGTCTTCAGGAACGCGGCGCGGTCCTGCAACAGGCCGGACGAGTGGCCGTAGGTGAGATCGTCGTCGATGAGCGTGCGCAGCGCGGCGCCGTTGCTGTCGAGCATCGCGACGCGCAGGCGCTCGACCGC
This sequence comes from Burkholderia pyrrocinia, assembly GCF_001028665.1. NCBI lineage: Bacteria > Pseudomonadati > Pseudomonadota > Betaproteobacteria > Burkholderiales > Burkholderiaceae > Burkholderia > Burkholderia pyrrocinia. Next base: position 947,940 of record NZ_CP011504.1, on the reverse strand, counting down.
ATCCGCGACGCGCTCGGCATCGGAATCGGCGGCGTGAGCGGCGGCGCTGCCGGCAAGCAGCGCGGCCACGGTGACGAAACGGGCAGCAGCGCCGAAGCGCTGGAGAAATGACATGACGAACGGATGTCCTGTGACGGGAGAGGGGAGCGACGTCAACCGCGCATCACACATGCCCTTCATGCTCGATCGGGCTTCCGTGCGCGGGCCGTGCGGTCATCAACGGCAGCGACGCACCGCTTGCCCGCGCCGCCCTCCGCGCCCACATCGCCGTCAGAATCGGCACGAGAATCGCCGTAACGAGGCAAGCAGTCGCAACGATCGCCGTCGCGGCCGGCACCATCGGTTTGAACTTCGGAATCATCTCGCCGATGATCGCCGGGTTCGCGACCGCGGCGCCGGCCGTCGACGACGCGGCGAGCCCGGCCGTGCCATTGCCGCCGCCGATAAATTTATCGGCAAAGATCAGCGGCACACCCGTCACGACGATCACCGCAAGCCCGAGCGCGAAGCCCGGCAGCCCGCTTTTCGCGATCACGTTGAGATCGATGCCGTTGCCGAGCGCGAAGCCGAAGAACGGGATCAGCGGATGCACGCAGCGCCCGAACAGTTCACGCAGGTCCGCATCGAGATTGCCGAGCGTGAAGCCGATCAGGAACGGCAGCACCGCGCCGACGAACAGCCGCGTCTCGAACACCGCGACGCCGGCCGCGCCGAGGATCAGCATGCTGACGAGCGGCCCCGATTCGATCGACATCAGCACGAACGCGCCGGCTTCCTCCTTGCTGCCGTACTGCTGCATCACGGCCGCATAGAGGCCGCCGTTGGTCATGTCCATCGACGTCGTGATCGCGAGCAGCGACAGGCCCGCGAACAGGCCCGTGCGGATGCCGTCGTCGGGGATGAACCGCGCGGCGATCAACGTCGCGAGCCACGCGACCAGGATCTTCGTCGCGAGCAGCGTGCCCGATTTGCGCAACACGACGCCCGTCGCGCGCAGGTTGATCGTCGCGCCCATGCAGAAGAACCACACGGCGAGGATCGGCACCGTGCCCGCGATCAGGCCGTTGGTGAACGAGCCGAAATACTTCCCGGCGTTCGGGGCGAACGTATGCACGCACGCGCCGAGCAGCATCGGGACCAGCATGAGCCCGCCGGGAATGCGGTCGATGGCCTGTTTCAGCTTCACGTCTCCTCCGTGGACGTCGATGCGCCCAGTTGTCGAATGATGTCTGCTGACCGACTATAGAACATGATTCGGAACGCTGGTCCGTTTTTATGATTCTGTCGGCTAGTCGTATACCCGTAACTCGTTAAATTACTGATCGGAAAGGCATTAAGTGCGTCATGGTGCGGTGCGAGAAATCCGGTCCATCGTTCCGAATCTAAAAAAACTATGCTTCAATTCATCGTATGACCACCGGCCGTACAGGCGTCGGCGGCCTGTCCATTCCCCACGGAGAACCGGCATGGAAGTGCGGCAAGGCATTCACAGCGAACACGCGAAGGCGCTCGACACAGCCGGCCTGCGCCGGCATTTCCTGGTGGAAAACCTGTTCGCGCCGGACGCGCTGTCGCTCACCTACAGCCATATCGACCGCATCATCGTCGGCGGCGCGTGGCCGGCCACGCGGCCGGTCGAGGTGCCCGTGTCGCTCGGCGCCGCGATGGGCGTGAGCCATCTGCTGGAGCGGCGCGAACTGGGCGCGATCAACATCGGCGGCCCCGGCTGGGTCGAGGTCGGCGGGCAGCGTCACGCGGTCGGCACCGAGGAGGCGATCTACATCGGGCAGGGCGCGCAGGACGTCGTGTTCGGCAGCGACGATCGCGCGCATCCCGCGAAGTTCTACGTGAACTGCGCGCCTGCGCACACGGCCTATCCGACGCGCACCATCACGCTCGCGCAGGCGTCGCCCGAAACGCTCGGCGATGCGGCGACGAGCAATCGCCGCACGATCTACAAGTTCATCGTGCCCGACGTGCTGCCTACGTGCCAGCTGTCGATGGGGATGACGAAACTCGAGCCGGGCAGTCTGTGGAACACGATGCCGTGCCATACGCACGAGCGCCGGATGGAGGTGTATTTCTACTTCAACCTCGCCGACGATGCGGCTGTGTTCCACCTGCTCGGCGAGCCGCAGGAAACGCGCCACGTGGTCGTGCACAACGAGCAGGCGGTGATCTCGCCGAGCTGGTCGATCCACTCGGGCGTCGGCACGAAGGCGTACACGTTCATCTGGGGGATGGTCGGCGAGAACCAGGTGTTCAAGGACATGGACCCTATCGCCGTCGCCGACCTGCGCTGACATCATGAAACGCGACAACCCCGATCTTCCTTCCGCCGACGCGCGTTCCGCGCTCGCCGGCCTGTTCGACCTGACCGGCAAGGTCGCGATCGTCACCGGTTGCAACACGGGGCTCGGTGCGGCGATGGCGGTCGCGCTCGCGTCGGCCGGTTGCGATATCGTCGGTGCGAACCGCTCGGCGCCGGATGCGACGTCGGCGCGTGTCGAAGCGGCCGGGCGGCGTTTCGTCGACGTGCGCGCGGACCTGTCGACGCTGGAGCCGGTCGAGCGGATCGTCGGCGGCGCGGTCGATGCGTTCGGCCAGGTCGACATCCTCGTCAACAACGCGGGCATGATCCGCCGCTGCGATGCGCTCGATTTCACCGAAGCGGACTGGGATTCTGTCGTCGACGTGAACCTGAAGAGCGTGTTCTTCCTGTCGCAGGCCGTCGCGCGGCAGATGGTGCGGCAGGGGCGCGGCGGCAAGATCGTGAACATCGCGTCGATGCTGTCGTTCCAGGGCGGCATCCGCGTGCCGTCGTACACGGCGTCGAAGAGCGGCGTGCTTGGCCTCACGCGCTTGCTCGCGAACGAGTGGGCCGCGCGCGGCATCAACGTGAACGCGATCGCGCCAGGCTACATGGAGACCGACAACACCGCGCAGTTGCGCGAGGACAGCCGGCGCAGCGACGAAATCCTCGGCCGCATCCCGGCCGGCCGCTGGGGCGTGCCCGACGATCTCGCGGGTGCGGCCGTGTTTCTCGCGTCGCGCGCGTCGGACTACGTGCACGGCCACACGCTCGCCGTCGACGGCGGGTGGCTCGCGCGCTGACCGTGTCGCGCGGCGGACACGTTATGCTCTCCCGATTCGCATCTGATGGATTCACGGACATGACAGCAACGCCCAGGCAGCACAAGCGCGATCACGCGAACCTGGAACCGGGGGGCGGCCATCCGCGGGCCGGCCATCCGGTGGCCGACCCGTCGGCGGGCGGCGCGGCGGAGAAGGCCGATTCGGTCGCGGCCGTCGGGAAGGTCTTCACGATCCTCGCGGCACTCGGCGATCGTCGCGAGATCGGCATCAGCGAGCTGTCGCAGCAGCTCGGCATGTCGAAGACGACGGTCCACCGCTTCCTGCAGACGCTCAAGACGCTCGGTTATGTCGCGCAGGAAGGCGAGACCGACCGTTACCGACTGACGATCCGGCTGTTCGAGCTCGGCAGCAAGGCGCTGGAGAGCGTGGACCTCGTGCGCGAGGCCGATCTCGAGATGCGCCGCATCGGGCAACTGACGCGCGAAGCCGTGCACCTCGGCGCGTTCGACGAGGACGCGATCATCTACATCCACAAGATCGACGCCGAATACGGGCTGCGCATGCAGTCGCGGATCGGCCGGCGCAATCCGCTCTACAGCACGGCGATCGGCAAGGTGCTGCTCGCGTGGATGTCGCCCGACGAGGCGCGCGCGGTGCTGGCCGGCATCGAGTTCAGGAAGTCGACCGCGAAGACGCTGTCGTCGGCGGACGCTGTGATGAGCATCCTGCCGCACGTGCGGCAGCAGGGCTACGGGGAGGACAACGAAGAGCAGGAAGACGGCCTGATGTGTCTTGCCGTGCCCGTGTTCGACCGTTTCGGCCGCGTGATCGCGGGGCTGTCGATTTCGTTTCCGACGATGCGCTGCGGCGCGGATACGAAGGCGCATTACATCGCACTGCTGATGGAGTCCGGGCGAGCCATTTCGGAACGGCTCGGGTATCGCCCGGAAGCGGCCGGCATCGAGCCGGCGGCGGTCACGCCGGATTGAGCGTTCGGAGTGCGCGCAAGATGGCCGCACACCTCGGCGGCGATGCCGCTACGCCCATGCGCAATCGCGCCTCAGGTTCTCCGCCCGCTGCGGCCACTGATACAGGTAGCCTTGCGCATACTGAATCCCGATCGCCTCCAGTGCGCAATGCTCTGCTTCGGTCTCCACGCCTTCGGCGATGATCTTCAAGCCGTAGTAATGCGCGACGGCGGCGATACCCTCGATCAGCCCTGCGCCGCCATCGCTCAGTCGGGCGATGAACTGGCGATCGATCTTCACGTAGTCGAACGGAAAGCGCGACAGCATGTCGAGATTGCTGTGATTGGTGCCGAAATCGTCGATCGCGAACTTCGCGCCTTTCGACCTGAGTGCATGGAATATCGTGGTGGTCCGCGCATTCTTTTCGAGCAGGATGCGCTCGGTGACTTCGAGCACCAGCGTAAAGCCGGGCGGCAGCGAGCGGATTGCTTCGTCGACGACGGACACGAACTGCGCGCGTTCGAGATCCTTCGGCGAGATGTTCACGGCGATGCGCAGCGGCACGGACGGCGTCAGCGCGGTCAGTTCGGCCACGGCCGTCCGCAGCACGAATTCGGTCACCTTCGGCAGGATCGTGCTCGATTCAACCTGCGGGATGAACACGGCCGGACTGATGGACCCCCATTTCGGATGGTTCCAGCGCAGCAGTGCCTCGACGCCGACCGTCCTGCACGTCTGGACATCGACGATCGGCTGGTACACGACGTGGAACTCGTTGCGCTTGAGCGCGAGACGAACGGCCTTCAGCAATAGCCGCTGCGGCGCCATCGCCAGCAGGTAGGCGGCTATCACGAGGCCATCCGCGAGCAGCACGATCGTCATGCAGATCAGCCGATAGTGGTGCTGGACCTGCGACGCGTAGTGCGTCGACGCGGCGACCGACACCATGAACGGCCAGCGGAGCGACGCGATCGCGCTGCCGCCTGCGGGGCCCGGCTCCGATTCCGGTGTGAACTTCCCTTGCTCGTCGAGACGGCCCGAACCTTTGACCGACAGCGTGGCGGTTTCCACGCCGGATCGGGCGCTGTGCGCGAGCGCGTCGGCCAGGTAGTCGCCCTCGATCAGGTAGAGGACGCCCGCGCCGCGCGCGGTGGCGCGAAACACGGCCAGCACCGGAATGCCATGCTGGAACGGTGTCTGGCGCAGCAGCGTGACGGTCGTCGATCCCGGCGCCGGCTTCTGCTCGCGCGTGTACGCGTCGAGCGGCACGTCGATCGCGCCGAGCGCCGACGAGCACGTGACGCGGCCGTCGTTCACCAGCCCGACGGCACGCAGGTAACGCAGGCGAGTGCCCACTTCGGCCAGCGTCCGGAATATCGTCGTGCATCGCCGCCCGACGAGCGCGGTCAGCTCGTCCGCATGTCGCAGACGAACACCGTCGAGGATGTGGTCCATCGATGCGACGATGTCGTTCGCGACGACGCGTTCATGCGTGGTGACGGCATCGCGCGCGTAGCGATCGGCGAGCACCACCGCGAAAGCGGGCACGAGCACGCAAACGATTACGGCAACGAAAAAGACAACCCGCGGCCACGTGCCGCTGCGCTGGAAAACTGGCTTCGAGCCTGGCGTGAGCGCCGACATTCCCGCTGTTGCCTTTGGTGTTGTTCGCATGGAGGTGCAAGTCGAACCGGTCGATGCGCAAACGGCGAGCATGCGTCGTGCCTGGTCCGGCAATACGGCGCGCGCGCCATATCCCGATGCTAATCGATTCGACGGTCGCGAGGGTCATCGGCAGCAGCACCGTCGCGATCGGCCATTCATCCGGGGGCTTTCCTATATAACATGTGCCTGTTGCGCATGTATATTGACGTAGCACACCGAAAAAAACCCCGGCCGCAGGGTCGTGCGGCCGGGATGAAAGACACCTTCTCTTGGCACGAGGATGGTGCGCGGCAAGTATAAGATGTGATGCGCGATTGCGAAATATTGTTATTTAACAATTGGTGCAGTTTTGTGATTGCATCTCGACAAGAAATATTTTCGCGAGACACCGTTTTCGGTGGTTTGCCGCGCCGCTACGACGCAATCACAGGAGGGCGCGGTCCGCTGTCGAAAGGTGAACGACAGGAATGGCTCGCGCTGCAGGGGCTGAAGCGGTCTGCCGTTGAACGATCGATGCGGCGCCGGCGCGTCGCACCGGCCGCGATTCAGAAATCGTTGCGCATCTTGTGAAGCAGGTCGCCGGGCGACTGGTGCGTGTCGACCGCGGTGAGCACATCGGTCAGGAACCACGGCAGGTTCAGTTGCGTATCGGAATCGCCGACGCACACGCGGATCGGCGGCGCCTTGGACGGGGAGCGGGCGTCATGCGTGGCGTCCCGGGACGGGACGCAATTTTTCGCATGCGCTGGAACTGGAACCGGCGCATCGGCGCCGGATGATGGTGCGCCAGCGGCCGCCGGCACGCTGACGGCGGCAAGCAGGGTCAGTACAGCGAAAGCGGCAACGCGTTTCATGGGAATCTCCGGCGATGCTCGTTCGACCGCGCGGGCGGACTCGAGTTCGTCCGCGACGCGGTGGCGTGACACGTTCACCCGCTCACCCCGCGCGACGCTTGCCGCCCGCGCCGGCTGTCGGCTGCCCCATTGCCGCGGCGATTCACCGGTCCGGCGCCGAAAGGCGCGCGTAAACGCTGTGTTCCGAATAGCCGAGCAGCCAGGCGACTTCCGCGAGCGTCAGCCGCGGATCGTTCAGATGGTCGATCGCGAGCCGCCGCCGCGTGTCCTCGCGCAGTATCCGGAAGTTCAGCCCGAGTTCGGCAAGCCGGCGATGCAGCGTGCGCGACGATACATGCAGGTCCGATGCGATCTGCTCGATGCTCGCTTCGCCCTGCGTCAGCAAGCGCGCGACGGCATCACGCAGCAGATCCGTTCGTACAACTTTGTTGTGCTGAACCTGCGCGAGTTCGTCGATATGTGGCGCGACGTGTTCGCGCCGGGTCTGCTCCTGCAGCATCTGAAGCATCTGTGGATGCCGCCCGAGCGGGAGCGGCCGGGGCATCGGCCGATCTACACGTGGAACGTCGAATGCAAAAGGGGGCGAGGTTCGGGCCGGCGTGGCGATCCAAACGTCAAGAATCGTTTGGAGCACCGGTCGGACGCTTGCGATGCCGAGTGCGCTCATTTATTGTGCCGCCACGACAACGCCGACACCGGGCGTCAAGCCAGATCGCAAGGAGCACCCGTCATTACCGCATCGAATCGTCGCACGCATGTTCGTGCATTTCTCGTGGCGTCGCTCGCCTGTCTCAATCTTGCGCATCCTGCGTCAGCGGCCTACACGGAGGCGTGGATGAGCGACCGCGACGTGAAGGAGTACGCGCGGCAGGTCAAGCATCCGACCGTGGCGGCGAGCAGCTCGACGGCCGCGAAGCAGGTTCGGCAACCCGTTCGCTCACGCTCGACCGGCGCGGTCGTCGCGCATGCCGACGCGAAGCCTGCTGCAAAGGCGCACCCGGCTGCCGCCAAGGGCCGGAAGCTTCAGGATGCGCGGAGCGTCGAGCCGAAGCCGAAAGCCGTCGCGAACCCGCAGGGAGCACGGGCGCTACGCACGGGCACGGCGGTGCGGCCTTGAAGCATTGATGCATTGAAGCCACGACGAGCGTCGAACCGTCGACGCGCTCGTCGATAATCGCAGCATTCGACGGTTGCGGAGAATATCGTGTCGTTGATGGACCGCCTGTTGTCACGCGGCGTGCAGAGCACCTCATCGCGAAGGCGAGTGATCGTGCGTGTCTGGCTCGACGAGCAGGGGCGTGTGCGCGATCTCAAGGTCCGGCACGGTTGTGGCGATCCCGCTCTCGACGAGAAGGCGCTCCATGCGATTGCCGTGATGCGCTTCCCTGGCGGTCACCTCGGCTCCGGCGGGAAATCCGCCAAGCGCTGGCACGATCTCGATTATCCGGTGGACTGACGGCGCGCCACGCCACGGCTTCCTGCCGAAGACGCGGGTGCGCCGCTGTACATCACCGATACCCGTAACACTGCTTCAGCCCCGCATAGTCGTAGAAGTGGCTGCCCGGCGCGATCTTCGCGCCGTCGCACGCGGCCTGGAAATCCGTCTCGCGCTCGTTGTACAGCATCTTCACGACGAGCCGCGATCCGTTGCGATAAACATCCCACTGCATGTTCGTGGCCATCGGCGACACCTGATCGCCGCGCCACGGGTTGTTCGCATACGTATAGGTCTGTGCCTGCGGCGTCGGCACGAACACGTTCTTCAGGTTCATGATCGACGCGAACGGAATCACGATCTCCGCATGCGTGAAGCGCAGCTTCGCGGCGCGGGTCAGGTCGCCGCGCGCGATCGCATCGACTTCGCCGAAGAAGTCGTCCTGCAGCACCTTCGCGATCCGGTACGTGACGGGATTCGCTTCCTGGATGCCGGGCCCCTTCTGATAGTAGTCCTCGGCATCCTGCAGATACGCGAGATACTGCGCCTGCTCCGCGCCGATGTACTTCTCCATCGTGACGCCGCCGGTTTCCGCCGTCATCGCGGGCGCGACCTGAAGCAGGTTGTACAGCACGTTCACCGCATCGACGGCCGTCGCGATCTTGGTCTTGCCGTCGCCCTTCAGCGTATTGGTGAACTTGCCGTCCGGAGATGTGAACGCATAGGTTCCCGTGTTCGCGAACGTGTAGCCGTCGGTGCCGAGCTTCGCGATGAACGCCGGCGACACGAGCGCCGACAGCACCGCTTGCGCGACGTCGGTCGCCTGCGGTGCGGCCTTGATCGCCTTCAGCTTCGCGGCCACCGCCGTGTCGTTCGCGTAGGCCTGATAGGCCTGGCTTGCCTGATAGGTCTCGTAGTACGGATCGCTCGTGGCGGTCACGAGATCCGTGGCCGGTTTCAGCGAATGGAAATACAACAGGAAGCGGTTGGTGCCGGCCGGTTGCGCGGCCGGCAGCGTGATCGCGGCGGCCAGTGCCGGCTGCGCGGCGACGAGCGCCGCGGAGAAAAATGTCGAGCTGTCGACCGCGCGATCCTGGCCCGAGTTGACGACGGCGTTCAGTGCAGGTCGGCCGATGCGATCGAGCGTACCGTATCGGTGATGTTCACGCAGCGCGACAGGCCGAAATGCTCGGCTTCGCGGCGTTCCGGTTCGCTGCTCGCAATCGCCACCGCCCGTTCGGGCGGCACGCCGAGCGCTTGAAGCGCAACGTCGAAAGGATGCTGGTTTGATCTGGAGTCCTGCTGATTGGCGTCCGTGACGACGACCGAGAAGCGGTCGAGGTTCGCGCGGCCGAACTGGCCTTCGAACATGTCGCTGAGCCGGGCGGCCGGCAGCGTCGTGACGAGACCGAGCCGATATCCTTCTTCCGACGCACGGTCGAGCCACTGGATGATCGCGTCCCGCTGATGGCGCGATTCGCGCGAGTCCGGTGTTGCTTCGATCTGCGCGAATGCAGCGTCGAGACGGGTGACGATGGCTTCGATGACCACGGTGATTCCTCTTCAGAAACGTGATGATCCGTTCGCCGACGGGAATGCCACACACCTTAGCGTCGATCCGGAAAACGCGACCAATTAATATTTTTATACGACTCATACGATTCGACTAATGAATCGGGTTGTGAGCCAGCGTGGGCGCGGGATGCGTGTCGCGCAATGTTTTTTTGCACGCAATGCATCGTATCGACAGCCTTCAATGTGATGCACCAAACTCGCGCACGTTGCGCATGCACCGGTCATATGCATATGAAAAAACGGCGTATCGGGCGATGCACGCCCGATACGCCGTCTTGCGATGCCGCGTGTCGGCTGTCGATCAGTGCAGCTTGATCGACGGCTGGTTGCGGCTTTGCAGCCAGTGGCTCAGCGACTGGAACAGCGCGCGCTTCGCGCCGTACACGCTGAACAGGTGCTTGCGGTACAGGAACTTGTACAGGCCGATCGCGGCGAGCCCGTCGACGATCAGCGAACGCGAACGCGAACGCACGCCGAGGTCGGCCTGGTACACGGCGCCGGTGTGCCCGAGCGACACGACGGTGCCTGCATCGCGGAACGTGAAGCCGGCCACCGGCTTGCCGGCGACGCGGCGCGCGAACGCGTGAACCAGATACACGGCCTGCTGGTGCGCGACCTGCGCGCGCGGCGGCAGGAAGCCGCTCGCACCGGCCGACGGGCACGCGGCGCAATCGCCGAACGCATACACGTGCGGATCGTCGGGCGTCTGCAGCGTATCGGTCACGATCACCTGGTTCGACCGGTTGAGCGCGATGTCGCCGATCTCCCGCAGGATCGTGGGCCCCGCAACGCCGGCCGCCCAGATCGTGATGTCGCTCGCGAGCCGTTCGCCCGTCGCGGTCGTCACGGCATCGGCGCTCACTTCCGCGACGCGCGTATCGGTCAGCACGTCGACGTTCAGCGTGCGAAGCTGCGCATGCATCTTCGCGGACAGCCGCGCGTCGAGCGCCGGCAGGATGCGTGGGCCGCCTTCGATCAACCGGATGTGCACGTCGCGCGCGGACACCAGCGCCTTGAAGCGGTACGTCGTCAGTTGCTGGATCGCGTGCCGCAGCGCGGCGGCCAGCTCGACGCCCGTCGCGCCCGCACCGATCACGTTGATGCAGATCGGCGCCGCGCGCCGCGCGGGCTGCTGCTCGGCCAGGTGATTCGCCTTCGTGCAGGCCGCGAGAAACTTGCGGCGGAAGTCTTCGGCCTGGTCGAGGTTTTCGAGCGGCAGCGCATGGCGTGCCGCGCCCGGCACGTTGAAGAAGTTCGTCACGCTGCCGACTGCCAGCACGAGATCGTCATAACCGAGCGCGCGTTGCGGCAGGATTTCCGTGCCGTCCGCGTCCTGCACGGCGGCGATCGTCGCCGTGCGTGCGGCGCGGTCGACCTGCTGCAGCGCGCCCTGCACGAAGCGAAAGCCGTGGCGCTTGGCCTGCGCCGCGTATTCGATCGTGTGGGAAGCCGGGTCGCGATGGCCCGATGCGGCCTCGTGCAGCAGTGGCTTCCAGAAGTGCGTCGGGTAGCGGTCGACGAGCACGACTTCGGCTTGCCCGCGGCGTCCGACCGTATCGCCGAGACGCGTGGCGAGCTGCAGGCCGCCGGCGCCGCCGCCGACGATCACGATGCGCGGCATGCGCGGCGCGCGGTCCGTTGCAAGGTTGGGCGTGATGTTGTCCATGTTGGGCTCCCGCTGATGACGATTCGGATGACATTGCTCAAGAACCGACGATATAGTTTCGAACCCACTCGAACAATTTAATGTTTATAAGCGACTCATATGTATTCACTTATAGGAAAGACCGCGACGTTCCGGCAGCTGAAGGCGCTGGACATGATTGCGCGGCTCGGCAGCGTGTCGCGCGCGGCCGAGGAGCTGAACCTGACGCAGCCGGCCGTGTCGCTGCAGGTTCGCCTGCTCGAGGAGGCGGTGGGCGCCGCGTTGCTGCAGCGGGTGGGGCGCGGCGTGCAGCTGACCGCGGCCGGCGAGATCGTGTCGCGTTATGCGCGCGAGATCCTGCATCTGTGGAGCGAGGCCGGCGACGAAGTGGCCGCGCTGACGGGCGATCTCGGCGGCACGCTGCGGATCGGCGCGATCACGACGGCCGAGTACCTGATCCCGCCGCTGCTCGTCAAATTCACCGCGACGCGCCCGCATGTGAAGACGTATTTCAAGGTCGGCAACCGCGACGACATCATCCGCATGCTCGCGACGCATGAAATCGATCTCGCGGTGATGGGCAGCGCGCCGAAGGAGCTGCGCACGCACGCGGTCGAGTTCGCGAAGCATCCGATGGTGTTCGTCGCGGCGCCCGGCCATCCGCTGATGCAGCGCAAGCGCGTCGCGCTGAAGGATCTCGAATCCGCGCACCTGCTCGTGCGCGAACGCGGCGCGGGCACGCGCTCGACCGTCGAAAGCCTGTTCAAGACGGCCGGCTACCGCTTCCATGTGGGGTCCGAATTGTCGAGCAACGAGGCGATCAAGCAGATGGCCGAAGCGGGGCTCGGCATCGCGTTCCTGTCGTTGCACGCGTGTGCACTCGAACTGCGCACGGGGCTGCTCGGGCAACTTCCGTTCCCCGGCAACCCGATCGAGCGCGAATGGTATGTGGTCACGCTCGCCGACCGGCGGATTTCGCAGGTGACGGGGCTGTTTCGCGATTTCCTGATCAAGCAGGGCGCGCCGGTGATCGACGGCGCGACGGTGGCGCCGCACGAGCGGCGGCGCAAGTAGGTGGATGACGTTGGCCGGCGGTCAGCCGAGCCCGAAGTCGTCGTTGCTGTCGGGAATCGACGCGAGCAGCCGTTCGAGCCGATACCAGCCGACGATGCGCAGGCACCACGCGGCGATGGCGGTCCGGTCGTTGCGGGCGTCGGGGCGGGACGGGAGGCGGGCGGCGCGGGACGGTGAGCGGGCGATGAACGCCGCACATTGCGGGCAGTAATGGGGCATGACGGTCTCCGTAGGTGTCGGATGGGGCGATCGTAAGCGTCGCGGTGGCCGTCGGCGCTCATGTAAGGATCGGCTTGAGCAGAAACGGATGATCTTTTTCTGTCCGTCCGGATGCGGCCTCCGCAGGCCCGGCACGCCGGCGGAAAACGCGTCACAATGCGCGTTCGATACACGATCTGGTGGAGCCAAGCCATGAGCGACCCGATTCTCGCCGCGCCGCCCGACAACGGCGTGCCGGTCAGCCTGCGTTCCAGCCGCGGGCTCGGCTGGCGGGGCTTCGGCGCGGCGCTGCTCGACATTCGCGCCGGCACGTACCGGATTCCGGCGGCCGATCATCACCGCATCGGCGTGCATATCGGCGGGCCTGTTCGTGCGGACTGCGTGTGCGACGGCGAGCGCGTGTCGCGCATTCAGGCGCATGGCGACGTCGACGTGATTCCGGCCGGCCTGCCGGGCCAGTGGACCGACAGCGCCGACTGCCGGATCCTGCACATCATGCTCAGCGACACGTTCGTGCGGCGCACCTTCGAGCATCTCGAACTGAAGCCGTCGCAGGCGCAGATCCGCCGCCGGCTGCAGGTGCGCGACCCGCGCATGCAGCACATCGCGTGGGCGATGGCCGCCGAACTCGAAGCGGAAGACGCGTCGGACCCGCTCTATGCGGAAAGCCTGTGCACGGCGCTCGTCGCGCGGCTGGTCGACAGCCAGCCGGCGTTCCGCGAGCGCCAGCGTACGCTCGCGCCGAAGGCGGCGGCGCGCGTGATCGACTATGTCGAAGCGAACCTCGACCAGCGCCTGACGCTTGCCGAACTCGCGGCGCTCGTATCGATCAGCGTGCCGCATTTCAAGGTGCTGTTCCGCGAAACGCTCGGGATGCCCGTGCACCAGTACGTCGTGCGGCGCCGGGTCGAGCGTGCGAAGGCGCTGCTGCTCGAAGGCCGGCTCAGCATCAGCCAGATCGCGCTCGAAGCCGGTTTCGCGCACCAGAGCCACATGGCGAACTGGATGAATCGCGTGCTCGGCGCGACGCCGACGGAGATCGCGCGGTCGGGGGTGCGAGGGGGGCTGCGGCTGGCTTGCCCTCAACGTTGAAATTGGCGCCGCCTTCGTCAATTGCGCAGGCGCGACGCAGCGGGCGTATGCACTGATCTCCAACGCGTGCAATTGCAGGTCCCATAACAGTGCTGGTTTCGGCGTGAGTGTCGACACGATCACCACGGTTATGCAGGTAGCCACATTGTCCCTCATGGGTTACAATGGGTTCATGTTCAAAGTCCTGACCACTCCCCAATTTGATGAATGGCTCGACAAGCTTTGGGACCCGGTCGGTTGCGCTGCGATCAACTTGCGCATCGAGCGGGCGAAGCTCGGCAACCTCGGCCAATGGCGGGCAGTCGGCGACGGCGTCAACGAAATGAAGATCGATGTAGGGCCGGGATATCGAGCCTACTTCGTGCGACGCGGGAAAATCATCGTCGTCGTGTTGTGCGGCGGGGACAAGTCGACACAGAAGAAGGACATCAGGGTGGCGAAGCAAATCGCCGGCGAACTGGAGGATTGAGTATGAAAATCAGCGAACTGGCCGAATTCGACGGCTCGAAGTACCTGAAGGACGAGGAAACGATTCGTCACTACCTGGCGCAAGCGTTCGAAGATGGGGATCCGCGACTGATCCAGGCCGCGCTCGGGAATGTCGCGAAGGCACGCGGCATGACGGCGCTGGCGCGCGAATCTGGCGTGAAGCGTGAAGCGCTCTACCGCGCACTGTCGGAGGGTGGGAACGCCGAATTCGCAACGATCATGAAGGTTGTCAGCGCGCTGGGATTGCACCTGACCGTTGCTCCGGCCGCGCCAGCGACCGAATCGGCGTCGGCGTCTGCTCCCGCACCAACGCGTGCGCGTTCGCGCGCTCGCCCGGCGGCGCACGCATAACGGTCATTGGCGGCCGGCCGCGCATACCGCACCGCGCCGGCCCACGTGCGTTCGTCCAGCCGGTATTGCCGGCGGGATGGCGTACGGATCAAAGCTCACGATTTCTTCGCCGCGGCAGTCGATCAAATGCAAAAACCGGGACTGCGACGGCACCCTCACCGCTGCGCCGTCGGCCTGTTGAAGTGCAACGCCTTCAGCGTGAACGGCTCATTCATCGCAGGCGTGTCGCTGTCCGTCATCGGCAGACCGTACGATTCAAAGTGAGAGGTGACGCAGCGGGCAATACGCATCGCGGCTGCCACACAATCCATCATCCGTTCCTGTCCGATTCATCTGTCCGTGCGCGCCGGGCCGATCGAGCATGCCGACAATCACCCCACCATCATCCCTCCAGGAGCAGATCGTGTTCGTGATCTTCGGTGCATCAGGCAACGTCGGCCTGTCGACCGTAACAACCTTGCGCAACGCCGGCCATCCCGTGCGCGCGGTGCTGCGCGACGCACGCCATCGTGAACGTTTCGCGCAGCTCGGCTGCGACGTGGCGATCGCGGCGCTGACGGACGCGAACGCGATCGCGTCGGCGCTCGACGGCGCGCAGGCCGTGCAGATGCTGTGCCCGGTGCCCGTCGCCGACCCCGATCCGGCCGCGACGATGGAACGGACGATCGACGTCGCGACCGCCGCGCTCGCCGCGAACCCGCCGCCGGCGCTGCTCGCGCTGTCGGACTACGGCGCGGAGCGCGACGGCAATACGGGCATCACGCGTCTCTTTCATCACTTCGAGGAACGGCTCAAGACGATCCCGACGCAGCTGACGCTGCTGCGGTCGGCCGAGCATCTGCAGAACTGGACGCGGATCCTGCCGGTCGCGCTCGGCACCGGCGTGCTGCCGAGCTTTCATCATCCGGTGGCCAAGGTGTTTCCGACGGTGTGGGCGCCCGATGTGGGCGTCGTCGCGGCGCGGCTGCTGCTCGATGCGCGCGAAGGCGGCAGCGGGCCGCGCATCGTCAGCGTCGAAGGGCCGCGGCGGGTGAGCGTGACGGCGATCGCGGATACGCTCGGCGCGGCGGCCGGCCGCGCGATCGTCGCGCACGAGCTGCCGCGCGACACCTGGAATGCGACGCTGCTGCGCGCGGGCCTCAGCGAACGTCATGCGCAGCTGATCGTCGATCTGTACGACGTGCACAACGCCGGGCAGATCGACGTCGAGGCCGGCGTGTCGGAGCGGCTTTACGGCACGACGACGCTGGTCGATGCGCTCGCGCAACTGGTGCGCCAGCACGCGCGGTGATCAACGCGGCGGCGAGCGGTGTGCGCGATGCGCATTACGCTTGCCGCCGCACCTTGTTCAGCACCGCATACGAAAGCGACCCGATCACGATCCCCCAGAACGCGGAGCCGAGCCCGAGCCACGTCATCCCCGACGCGGTCGCGAGGAACGTGATCAGCGACGCTTCGCGGTGGTTCTCGTCCTCGAAGATCCCGTGCACGTTCGCACCGATCGCGCCGATCAGCGCGAGCCCCGCGAGGATCGCGACGAACGCCTTCGGCAACGCGAAGAACACCGTGACGATCGTGCCCGCGAAGAGCCCGCCGATCAGGTAGAACGCGCCGTTCGCGAGCCCCGCGACATAGCGCCGGTCCGGATCCTCGTGCGCGTCCTTGCCCGTGCAGAGCGCCGCGGTGATCGCCGCGACGACGATCGTGATCCCGCCGAAGCATGCGACGACGAGCGACATCACGCTGGTTGCCGTGATGATCGGGCGTGCGGGCGTGTGATAGCCGGATACGCGCAGGATCGTCATCCCCGGCAGGAACTGACCGGTGAGGCTGACTACGACGAGCGGCAGCGCGAGGCTGAGCGTCGTGCCGAGCGTCCATTCGGGTGCGATGAAGATCGGCTGCGCGATGCTCGGCGACACGTTGCCGAGATGCGTCATCCCGAGCAGCGTCGCGAGCGCGGCGCCGGTGAGCAGCACGAGCACGATGCTGTAGCGCGGCAGCAGGCGTTTGAAGATCACGTACGCCGCGATCATCCCGAACGCGAGCGCCGGCTGCTCCGACGCGGCGGCGAACGCGTGCGTGCCGAACGGCAGCAGGATGCCGGCCATCATCCCGCACGCGATGCCGCGCGGAATGTGGCGCACGAGCCGGTCGAAATAGCCGGTCACGCCGATCAGCAGGATGATCAGCGCGGCCGTGATGTATGCACCGACGGCCTGGTTGAGCGTCAGTTGCGGAAACAGGCCGACGAGCAGCGCGGTGCCGGGCGCCGACCACGCGGTGATGACCGGCACCTTCAGCTTCCAGCTTGCGAACAGGCCCGATACGCCCGCGCCGATCGAGATCGCCCAGACCCACGACGACACCATCGCGTTCGACGCGTGAGCAGCCTGCGAGGCCTGGAAGAAGATCGCGAGCGGGCCCGCGTAGGAAATCAGGACCGCAAGAAAGCCCGCGGTGATTGCGGAAACGGACCAGTCGTTGCCGATCGCGCGGATCGCGCCGGGCGGGGTGTTCGATTGCATCGTCGTCGGAGAGTGGCGCGCCCGGCCAGGGGCGGAGCCGGGGCGAATGGCTTGTTTTGGGGGCCCCGGATGACCCGCCATTCTGGACATTGCCGACGCGATTGGCAATTCGCCGACGAGTCTCTTCGTTGTCGGCATTTCGTAAGGAATTCGCGCGACGCGGGCGGATCGGCATGCCGTCAGGCGTTGCGCCTGCATCGTCGAACCGGGCGACTTCACGACGAAGCGCGGCTCCGTCGAACGTTACGTGCTGATCTGCAGCACCTTGTCGACCACCGCCACCTTCACTCCGCCACCCGTCGACAGCGACGCGGTGCCCTGGTCGAACGGATGCACGGTCGCATCGGTCGGCGTCCACGCATGGCGCGCCAGCAGCTCGCGATACCCGCCGCGAATCACGAAGCCGCCGCATTTTTCCGCATACGCGTCGCGACGCATCCGGTACGCGCGCGGCAGGTCGTACCACGGCAGCTTCGGCAGGTCGTGATGGACGAGGTGGTAGTTGTTGTTCAGGTACAGCAGCCGCATCGCGAAGCCGGCTTCGTTGATCGCGATGCGCGCCTTCGGGTGTCGCGCGGCGCGGTGTTCGTACAGCGAGCGGATCATCGCGAGCGATAGCGCAGGCCACGTGACTGCGAGCAGGTAATACCACCACGGCACGCCGATCGCCCATTGCAGCCACGCGAGCAGCGCGACCACGCATGCAACGTGCGTCGCCCACATCGGCAAGTAGCGGAAGTCGCCGCGCCGGAACGCGGCGAACGCATCGACGAACATCGCGGCGATGCTCGTCGGCGGGCCGCATACCAGCCGCCCGACGAACGTCTTGCGCGCGACCGTCAGCACGCGACGCCAGCGCGGCAGCGCCGCCCAGCGCGCGCGCGACACGTAGTTCGTTTCGGGATCGACGCCGGGCACGGTCAGGTCTTCGTCGCGATGATGGTCGAGGTGCGTGTCGCGATACAGCGCGTACGGATACCAGACCGTCAGCGGCGGATAACCGAGCAGCTTGTTCACGAACGCGGAACGCGTCGGATGGCCGTGCAGCAGTTCATGCTGCAGCGACAGGTGCCACGCGCCGAGCAGGATCAGCGGCGGCGTCGCGGCTGCGAGCGACAGATGCTGTGCGCGCACGAGCAGCAGCACCGCGAGCCAGCCGCCGTAGATCGCGGCGATCAGCAGCCAGGTCGGCCATTCGGTGCGGGCGGTGAAGCGTGCGTCGAGCGCGGCAATCGCGCGCGCGTGGTCGACGTCGAAGTATTCGGCCATGGTTTTGTGATGGAGCGAACCGGACGCGGTGCGCCGGCCCGGACAACGACGAGCGAAAACGGAACACGGAGGCGAGCGCCGCTCAATCAGGCGCGAGCCGCGCCGCGGCCGGCGCGAATGCGCGGCCGGCCTGGCCGAGCACGTCGTACACCGCGACCGCAAGCAGCGCGACGACGATCCCGCCCTGCAGCACGAACGCGGTGTTCGACGTCTGCAGGCCCGCGATGATCACGTCGCCGAGCCCTTTCGCGGCGACCGTCGAACCGATCGTCGCGGTGCCGAGGTTGATCACGACCGCGAGCCGGATGCCGTTCAGGATCACCGGGAACGCGAGCGGCAGCTCGACCGCGAACAGTTGCTGGCGCGCGCTCATGCCCATCCCGCGCGCGGCGTCGAGCGTCGCGGCGGGGATGTCGCGCAGCCCGGCGATCGTGCTCTCGAACACGGGCAGCAGCCCGTACAGCACGAGCGCGATCAGCACCGGCTTCACGCCGAAGCCGACGGCCGGCACCGCGAGCGCGAGCACCGCGACGGGCGGGAAGGTCTGGCCGATGTTGACGATGCTGCGCGCGATCGGCAGGAAGTCCGCACCTGCCGGCCGCGTGACGAAAATGCCGGCGGCCAGCGCGACGATCGCGCCGACGGCACTGGACACCGCAACGATCGCGAGATGCGCAAGCGTCAGGTCGAGCAGGCTCGCACGGTCGTAGAGCGCCGGCGCGCCGTTGTCCGCGAACGGTGCGAACAGCGGCGCGAGCCACTCGCTGCGCAACAGCAGCACGAGCAGCGCGGCGAGCACGGCGGCGCGCGCGGCGCCGGAAGCGAACGCGGCGGCCCTCATCGCGGCTGCCTTGCACGCGCGACGATCGCGGGCAGCGAGATCCGGCCGCCCACGCTGCCATCCGCGCCGGCGACCGGCAATGCGTCGACGCCGCGCCACAGCAGCTCGGCGATCGCATCGCGCAGCGATGCGGCACCGGATAGCGGCGCGCCGTCGGCCGTGCCGGGTTCGACCGCTTCGTCGACGCGGGTCAGCGCAAGCAGCCTGAGCGGCCGGTCGTCGCCGGCGACAAGCTGTTCGACGAATCCGGGCGCGGGCCGCGCGAGGATGTCGGCGGGCGATGCCGCCTGCAGTACTCGGCCGCGATCCATCACGACGATCGTGTCGCCGAGCTTCAGCGCTTCTTCCATGTCGTGCGTGACGAGCACGATCGTGATGCCGAGCCGGCGCTGCAGCGCGAGCAGGTCATCCTGCGCCTTGCTCCGGATGATCGAGTCGAGCGCGCCGAACGGCTCGTCCATCAGCAGGATGCCGGGTTCGGCCGCGAGCGCGCGCGCGACGCCGACGCGCTGCTGCTGGCCGCCCGACAGTTCGTGCGGCAGCTTGCCTGCATAGACGGCCGGATCGAGCTCGAACAGCGCGAGCAGTTCGCGCACGCGCGCGTCGATGCGATCGGCCGGCCAGCCGAGCAGGCGCGGCACGGTCGCGATGTTGCGCGCGACGCTCCAGTGCGGGAACAGGCCGTGCCCCTGGATCGCGTAACCGATGCCGCGCCGCAGTTGTTCCGGGGGGAGGGTTGCCGTATCGACGCCGTCGATGCGGATCGTGCCGCTGGTCGGCGCGATCAGCCGGTTGATCATCCGCAGCAGCGTCGACTTGCCGCTGCCCGACGCGCCGACCAGTGCGGCAATCGTGCCGCGGCGAATCGACAGCGTGACGTTGTCGACGGCGGTCTGTTCGCCGAAGCGGCGGCTGACGTGTTCGATTTCGATCATGCGCGGCGTCCCTTTGCGAGTGCGGTGGCGGCGTCGAACACGACGGCGGCGGCGAGCGCCAGCGCGATCGTCGGGATCGCGCCGAGCAGCACGAGGTCGGTCGCCGACTGCCCGATGCCCTGGAAGATGAAGGTGCCGAAGCCGCCGCCGCCGATCAGCGCGGCGACGGCGGCGAGGCCGATGTTCTGCACGAGCACGATCCGAACACCGCTCAGGATCACCGGCAGCGCGAGCGGCAACTCGACCTGGAACAGCCGCTGCGCGCGCGTCATGCCCATCGCGGCGGCGGCTTCGACGGCCTGCGGCGGAATCTGCCGCAGCCCGACCACGACGCTCGACGCGATCGGCAGCAGCGAATACAGGAACAGCGCAAGCGCGGCCGGCGCGGCGCCGATTCCGCGTATGCCGAGCGCGGCCGCGAGCGGCACGTGCGCGGCAAGCAGCCCGAGCGGCACCATCAGCAGCCCGTACATCGCGATGCTCGGAATCGTCTGCACGATATTGAGAGCCGGCAGCAGCACGCCGCGCAGCGTGGCCGAGCGCGCGCACGCGACGCCGAGCGGCACGCCGGCCGCGGTCGCGGTGGCGACCGAGCCGCCGACGAGCGCGGCGTGCCGGCCCGCTTCCTGCCAGAACGTGTCGGCGCGCGCCGCGTATTCCTGCATCACGGAGAGACCGTCCCACCACCCGGCGTGCAGCAGCGCGGCGAGTACGGCGAAGGCGGCGGCCAGCGCGGCGAGGCGTTTGACCGGGCCGAGCGCGAGCCGTGCGGACGCATCGACGACGAGCGCCGCGTACGCGAAGAACAGCAGCCACGCGCCGGTGGCCGGCGACACGCGCGCGAGCGGATTGTCGTCGGTGACGAGATGGGCAGGTACATG
Source organism: Burkholderia pyrrocinia (assembly GCF_001028665.1). Taxonomy (NCBI): domain Bacteria; kingdom Pseudomonadati; phylum Pseudomonadota; class Betaproteobacteria; order Burkholderiales; family Burkholderiaceae; genus Burkholderia; species Burkholderia pyrrocinia. Next base: position 927,023 of record NZ_CP011504.1, on the reverse strand, counting down.
GCCGACGAGCGCGCCGAGGCCGAGCAGCCGCACTGCGCCTGCCGCGAAACGCGACGCCGGCCGGCCGCGCAGCAGCGCGAACAGTGCACTCGCCGCGCCGGCCGCGTACAGCGTGACGGCTTGCCAGTGCGGGAAGATGTCGGCCAGTGCGAGATCGTGCCCGGCGACGATCCGGTTCGCGCGGAACGTGACGAACGGCGCGAACGCGAGCATCGCGGCGATCGTGCCGGCGATCAGCACGCCGACGCGGTCGACGCGCGGCGCGCGCACGTTCGCGGCGTCGGCGCTCGAACCGGTGTCCGCCGGCTGGCCGGCCGCTGCGTGCGCGCCGGCGATCATTTGACGAAGCCCTTCGCCTTCAGATAGCCGGCGGCGACGGCCGACGCGGGTTCGCCGTTCAACTGGATGCGGCTGTTGAGCGTCTGCAGCGTCTTCAGGTCGAGGCTCGCGAACACCGGCTTCAGGTAGTCGGCGATCTGCGGATGCGCTTTCAGCACCGCCTCGCGGATCACCGGCGCCGGCGCGTAGACGGGCTGCACGTGCTTTGCATCGTCGAGCACGACGAGGCCGGACGATGCGATGCCGCCGTCGGTGCCGTAGACCATCGCGGCGTTCACGCCGTCGGTCTGGTTCGCCGCGGCCTTGATCGTCGCGGCCGTGTCGCCGCCCGACAGCACGAGCAACTGATCCTGCTTCAGCTTGAAGCCGTACGCTTTCTCGAATGACGGCAGCGCGGACGCGCTGTTCACGAACTCGGCCGACGCCGCGAGCTTCACCTTGCCGCCGTTGACGGCCCATTTGCCGAAGTCGTCGAACGTCTTCAGCCCGTTCGCCTTCGCGACGGTGCCGAGCACCGCGACGCCCCACGTGTTGTTGGCCGGCGCGGGGGCGAGCCAGACGAGATGGTTGGCCGCGTAGTCGAGCTGCTTTGCAGTGTCGTAGCCTTTCGCGGCGTCCCTCCAGACCGGATCGTCGGCCTTGTTGAAGAAGAACGCGGCGTTGCCGGTGTATTCCGGATAGATGTCGATCTCGCCGGTCGTCAGCGCCTTGCGCACGATCGGCGTGGTGCCGAGCCCGATCTTGTCGGTAACGGCGAGGCCGTGCGACTTCAGCACCTGCGAAATCAGGTTGCCGAGCAGGTTGCCTTCGGTGTCGATTTTCGATGCGACCGTGATCGACGGCGCGGCGCAGACGGCGGCCGAAGCGGTCACGGCGAAGGTGGCGACGCCGAGGCGGCGGATCGATCGGAGGAATGTCATGGGGACCGGGGCTCCAGCGTGTTGTCGAGGCTTGCCGAATGCCGCGCCGCGAGGCGTGTCGTGCGCGCGGTTTCGGGGCGCACGTCGCGCGGGTGACGCGACGGACACAAGCTGCGAAACGGCCGACCCGGTGCGCCGGCCGCGTTGCGACGTGCGGGCGAACCGCAGGAGGCTCGCGACGATTCGGAAGGAACGCGAACTTTACCGAACCGATGTCGGACGGCCAATCAATCGATTCGCATTTGCTTATCGCGATGGCTCACAAGACCGCCGGCCGGCGTCTGACGGGGCGCGGCCGGAAATTTCTGGAATCGAATTCTCGATTCGTTCGTTGGCGCGCGCCGGGCGCATCGATATAGTCCCGCATTCCCTGCAGACGGTTCGCATCTCTGAACAAATAGAACGGAACATCCCGATGAAGAAGCTCCTGTTCGCGCTGCCGCTCGCCGCGGCCGCCACCGCACACGCGCAAAGCAGCGTCACGCTGTACGGCATCGTCGAGGACGGCGTCGACTACGTATCGAACGTGCAGGGCAAGCATCTCGTGCAGCTCGCATCGGGCGTGACGGCCGGCAGCCGTTGGGGCGTGCGCGGCACCGAGGATCTCGGCGGCGGCTTGAGCGCGATCTTCCGGCTCGAAAGCGGCTTCGACATCAATTCCGGCCGTCTCGGCAGCGGGCTCGCGTTCTCGCGCAACGCATACGTCGGCCTGAACGATGCGAAGCTCGGCACGCTCACGCTCGGCCGCCAGTGGGATTCGATCGTCGACTACGTCGAACCGTTCACGTTGAACGGCAATATCGGCGGCTATTACTTCGCGCACCCGAACGACATGGACAACACCGACAACGGCTTCCCGATCTCGAACGCGGTCAAGTACCGCAGCCCGACGATCGCGGGCGTCACGTTCGGCGGCCTCTACGCATTCGGCGGGCAACCCGGCCGCTTCTCGGACAACGCGACGTTCAGCGTCGGCGCGAGCTACGCGGCGGGGCCGGTCGGCTTCGGCATCGGCTACCTGAGGATCAACAACCCGGGCGTGTCGACGCAGGGCTACCAGAACTATGCGGGCTTCACGAACGCGATCTACGGCAACTACCTCGACGCGGCGCGCGCGCAGAAGGTGTTCGGCGTAGGCGCGTCGTACCAGGTCGTGCAGTGGCTGAAGGTGCTGGCGGACTTCACGAACACGAACTTCCAGCAGGGCAGCGCCGGGCACGACGCGACGTTCCAGAACTACGAGCTGTCGGCGCTCGTCACGCCGACGCCGGCGGTGACGATCGGCACCGGCTATACGTACACGACGGGCCGCGACCATGCGACGAACGCGGAGCCGAAGTATCACCAGTTCAACCTGAGCGTCGAATACGCGCTGTCCAAGCGCACGAGCGTCTATGTGATGGGGGCGTTCCAGAAGGCGGCGGGCGATGCGCCGGTCGCGCAGATCGCGGGCTTCAATCCGTCGAGCAACCAGAAGCAGGCGGTCGGGCGCGCGGGTATCCGGCACGTGTTCTGACGTTTCGATCGTAGAATGCGCGCATGAGCCAATGGATCGCAGCACTGCCGATGTATAACGTGACGCCGCGCCACGCCGTGCTGTGGCGCGCGCTGCTGCGCGACGCGCTCGATGCGTTCGCGAACGCGGGCGGGCCCGCCGGCGTCGCGCTGCCCGACGAACCGTTCGATGACCTGCATGCGCTGTGGCGGCGCGACGATCTGCTGCTGTCGCAGACCTGCGGCTATCCGTACCGGATGCTCGGGTTGCGCGATACGGTGCATCTGGTCGCGACGCCCGTATTCGATGCCGAAGGCTGCAATGGCGCGCGCTACCGCAGCGTGCTGGTCGTGTCGGCGCGCGTGCATGCTGGCGGCGCGACGACGCTCGCCGCCTGTCGCGGGCTGCGGGCCGCATTCAACGGCGGGGATTCGCACAGCGGAATGAACGCGTTACGGCATGCGGTCGCGCCGCATGCGCACGACGGAAGATTCTTCGGATCGGTCACGCCGTTCGGCTCGCACCTGAACGCGCTGCGTTCGCTGGCGTCAGGCGAAGCCGATTGCGCGGCGATCGACTGCGTGACGTTCGCGTATGTGCGCGATGCGCTGCCCGATTTGCTGAAGGAGATCCGGATCATCGGCACGACGGCATCCGCGCCGGGGTTGCCGTTCATCGCATCGCGGGCGCTGGAGGAAACGCAGGTCGCCGCATTGCGGGATGCGCTCGATCGCGCGGTCGCGGCCGATGCGGAACGCTCGCGCGTGCTGAGACTGAAGGGATTCGAACGGCTGTCGCCGGACGACTATGAAACGATTGCGCGGTTTGCGCGGGAGGCCGCCGCGCACGGGTATCCGGAACTGGCGTGAGGTGCGGGTAGTGCAGGGCGGCGCGCAACGGTGGGACCGTCCGCGCCGCTTCCCGTCACTCTTCGTCCATCAGCCGGACCTTGACCCGCTTGCCCTTGATCTTCCCCGCATTGAGCTTGCGCAGCGCGTCGTGCGCGACGCCGCGCTCGATCGCGACATAGGTCGAGAACTCGGTCACGTTGATCTTGCCGATCTGCTTGCCGTCGAACCCGGCATCGCCGGTCAGCGCGCCGAGCACGTCGCCCGGGCGGATCTTGTCCTTGCGTCCGCCGAGGATCTGCAGCGTTTCCATCGGCGGCAGCAGCGTGTCGTCGCCGGCCGGCTTCAGCTCGGCGAGCGGATGCCATTCGACGTCGCGCTTCTGCGCCTGTTCGATCGCGCCGACGCGGCCCATCTCGTCCATGCTCGCGAGGCTCAGCGCCCAGCCGTCCTGATCCGCGCGGCCCGTGCGGCCGATGCGGTGCACGTGCACTTCGGGGTCGGGCGTCACGTCGACGTTGATCACCGCTTCGAGCTGCGCGATGTCGAGCCCGCGCGCGGCGACGTCGGTCGCCACCAGCACCGAGCAGCTGCGGTTCGCGAACTGGATCAGCACCTGGTCGCGTTCGCGCTGGTCGAGCTCGCCGTGCAGCGCGAGCGCGTGGAAGCCCTGCGCATGCAGCACGTCGAGCAGGTCGCGGCACTGCTGCTTCGTGTTGCAGAACGCGATCGTGCTGACGGGCCGGTAGTGGTTCAGCAACTGGCCGACCGCATGCAGCCGCTCGTTCTCGGTCACTTCATAGAAGCGCTGGCGGATCTTGCTGTTGTCGTGGCGCTCTTCGAGCTTCACTTCCTTCGGATTGCGCAGGAACTGCTGGCTCAGCTTCACGATGCCGTCCGGATAGGTCGCGGAGAACAGCAGCGTCTGGCGTGTCGTCGGGCACATCCGCGCGACCTTCGCGATGTCGTCGAAGAAGCCCATGTCGAGCATCCGGTCGGCTTCGTCGAGCACGAGCGTGTTCAGCGCGTCGAGCTTCAGGTTGCCGCGATCGAGGTGATCCATGATGCGGCCCGGCGTGCCGACGACGATATGCGCGCCGTGCTCGAGGCTCTGCGCCTGCGGGCGCATCGGCGTGCCGCCGCACAGCGTCAGCACCTTCACGTTTTCCTCGGCGCGCGCGAGGCGGCGCACTTCCTGCGCGACCTGGTCGGCGAGCTCGCGCGTCGGGCACAGGATCATCGCCTGCACGTCGAAGCGGCGCGCGTCGAGGCGCGACAGCAGCGCGAGCGAGAACGCGGCGGTCTTGCCGCTGCCCGTCTTCGCCTGCGCGATCAGGTCCTGGCCGGCCAGCGCGATCGGCAGGCTCGCGGCCTGGATCGGCGTCATGTCGACATAACCGAGCTGCGCGAGGTTGGCGAGCGTGGCGGGCGTCAGCGGCAGCGCGCTGAAGGGCGCTGCGGTCGGTTGGGTCATTCCAGGTCTCCGAGGTAAGGCTTGCCTTCCATCTGTTCGTAGACGATGGTGCCGTCGTCGGCTTCGAAGCGCTCGAGATAGTTGCGCGCGCCGCACAGCGGGCAGCGGAACAGCAGCCCCTGGCCCTCGTCCTTGATGACGACGTCGGACGTCTCCCACTGCGTGCCGCAGCTCTGGTTTCTGCAGGTAAACACGGTCTTTCTCCAGCTGAATTCGGTTGGTGGCGCGCCCGGGCGGGCGCGGCAACGGTGTGCGGCGCTCGCGCGGCTCGGGCGCGGGCCGCACCGGCGGTCGCTTGGACTGCGTCGATGCGGATGATGGATCGGGCGGCGACGGGGTCGCGCGTGCCGCAATTCTAGCGGAAGCGGGCGACCGGCTGGGCGACGCCGCCCGTGCCGCCTGTCCGCCCCATGAAAAATGGCCGCCCCGGAGGGCGGCCATGTCGTGCGGCGCGGCGGCGCGTGGCCGCTTACAGCGCCATGTCGGCCGACGCCTTGGCCGGGCGGGCCGGTGCGGTGCCGGTCGCCTGCGACGGCACGTTGACGTCGATCTTCGGCGGCGGCGAGAGCTGCAGCACGTCGCTCGTGTAGGTCCATTCCTCGACGACCTTCGCCGGGCTGTCGTTCAGCTTCGTGCCGTAGCTCGGCACGATCTGGCGGATCTTCTGCTGCCACTCGGGCGTCGCGACCTTGTCCTTGAACACCTTCTTCATCAGGTTCAGCATGATCGGCGCGGCCGTCGACGCGCCCGGCGACGCGCCGAGCAGGCCCGCGATGCTGCCGTCCTGCGAGCTGACGATCTCGGTGCCGAGCTTCAGCACGCCGCCCTTCACCGGGTCGCGCTTGATGATCTGCACGCGCTGGCCGGCCTGCCACAGGCGCCAGTCTTCCTTCTTCGCGTTCGGGAAGTATTCCTTCAGCGCGTTGAAGCGGTCGTCGTCGGACAGCATCAGCTGGCCGGCGAGGTACTGGACCAGCGGGAATTCGTCGACGCCCACGCGCATCATCGGTGCGACGTTGTGCGTGTTGGTGCTCGTGAGCAGGTCGAAATACGAGCCGTTCTTCAGGAACTTGGTCGAGAACGTCGCGAACGGCCCGAACAGGATGATCTTCTTGCCGTCGATGATCCGCGTGTCGAGGTGCGGCACCGACATCGGCGGCGAGCCGACCGACGCCTTGCCGTACGCCTTCGCGAGATGCTGCTTCACGACGTCGGGATTGTCGGTCACGAGGAACGAGCCGCCGACCGGGAACGCGCCGTAATCCTTCGCCTCGGGGATGCCCGACGCCTGCAGCAGGTGCAGCGCACCGCCGCCCGCGCCGATGAACACGAACTTCGCGTCGACGGCCTGCGGCGGTTCATCCGAATGCAGCTTGACCCACGACACGTGCCACGTGCCGTCCGTGTTGCGCGTGATCTCGCGCACTTCGCTCGACAGCGACAGCGTGAAGTTCGGCTGCGTCTTCAGGTAGCCGACGAACTGGCGCGTGATCTCGCCGAAGTTCACGTCGGTGCCGATCGGCGTCCACGTCGCGGCGACCTTCTGCTTGCGGTCGCGGCCTTCCATCATCAGCGGCACCCACTGCTTGATCTGGTCGTAGTCTTCCGAATACTGCATGCCGCGGAACAGCGGGCTCGCCTGCAGCGCTTCGTAGCGCTTCTTCAGGAAGCGGACGTTGTCGTCGCCCCACACGAAGCTCATGTGCGGCGTCGAGTTGATGAACGAATGCGGGTTCTTCAGCACGCCCTGCTTGACCTGCCACGCCCAGAACTGGCGCGAGATCTGGAACGACTCGTTGATCTCGATGGCCTTCGAGATGTCGACCTTGCCGTCGGCCTTTTCCGGCGTGTAGTTCAGTTCGGCGAGCGCCGAGTGGCCGGTGCCCGCGTTGTTCCAGCCGTTCGAACTTTCCAGCGCGACGCCGTCGAGGCGCTCGACCATCGTCATCGACCAGTCAGGCTGAAGCTCGTGCAGCCAGACGCCGAGCGTCGAGCTCATGATGCCGCCGCCCACCAGCAGGACGTCGACCTTCTTCGTATCGGCGGCGTGCGCGGACGACGCGGCGACGCACAGCGCGAGCGCCGACAGTATTACCCGTAACGTTTTGATCACAGCAGATCCCTTTTTCAACTTGGATGCATCGGTTTGCCATGCCGCCCGGCGAGCGTGTCGATCGCGGCCGATACGCGCATCCGGAGATCCGGATCGCGAATCCGGAATTCCGGATCGACGCTGTTCGCCGTTGCATTTGCGCACGCGAAGCCGTTGAGGAGGACACCTTCGGATCGGCTTCTTGCGGGCCGGCAATCACCTGCTTCGCGGTGGCGCGCAACGCGCCCGGGCCCCTGCGGCAAGCCTGCGCGGAGGACGCTTCAGGCTGCGTGAAAAGAGGCCGCGCGCGACGCGTGTGGCGGGGGCGGGGTGGCAAGGGGCGCGTAATATAACCGAAGTCGATTGCCGTGTCGCACGTGAAAAATGTCCTTGTTTTTGTGGGGTTTTTCGCGTGTCCGGGTTTCCGGAATCGGGGTGCGCCGCGCCGGAAAACCGGTGGGAATCTGACGGCGCGGTGCGCGCGATTGGCGCGCCGCGTGCCGATGTGAAACGTCGGAATGTCGGTATGTCGATGTGCCGATGCAATGCGCGAGCGATCGCGCAACGCTTCGCGCCGGCACGTCATTGCGTCACGGCATCGCGCCGCGATCCGCCTACCTCGCCGAATTGTTCCTGCAGAACTGCTCGTACGCTTGCGCCGAATTCGCGAAGCCCTTTTGCTTCGCAAGTTCCCACGGGCGCTCGCATTGCTGCGTCTGTTCGCACCATGCGTAGCCGGCCGAGCCGATGCAGCCGTGCGCATCGCGATCGCCGCCGACCATCGGCGGTGCGGCCGGCGCCGACGAATCGGCAGGCGCCGACGATTGCGCCGCACAGGCGCTCAATGCGAACGCGCAGGCAAGCGCGGCGACAAGCGAGGCAGAGGAAGTGAAACGCTTCATAGGGTAGTGCTCCATGGGATGAGGGTCGGGAGCGGAATGACGGCTCGCCTGTTCGTCGCGCCGTTCACGCGTCCGGCACCGGCACGCGCGACGAGAACTTCACCTCGCGCAACGCGAGGCTCGACTGGATCGACGACACGCCGGCCTGCTTTCTCAGCACACGCTCGACGAATTCCGCATACGCGTCGAGATCGGCCGCGACGACCTGCAGGATGTAGTCGGCCGCGCCGGTGATCTTGTGGCACGACGTTACTTCGTCGTGCCGCCGCATCACGTCCTCGAAGTGATCGGAATCCTGGTCCGAGTGCATGTTGAAGGTCACCTGCACGAACGCGAACACGTTCATCCCGAGCGCGCGCCGGTCGAGGTTCGCCTGGTAGCCGGTGATCACGCGCTCGTCCTCGAGCCGCTTGCGGCGGCGCCAGCACGGCGTGACGCTCAGCGACAGCTTTTCGCCGAGCGTCGCGTTCGACAGCGCGCCGTCTTCCTGCAGCAGGCGGAGCATCGCGCGGTCGACGCCGTCCAGTTCAACCGAAGCGCGATTTTTGCTCATATCCGGGGTTCCATAGACAGTTTTCTCAAAATTGTACGAAACGGGAATGCGAAAAGCAAAGTTATTGCCGGTGGGCATCAATAGACTGTTTCCACCCCCTCACTGCCATCACTGCAACGGTCAACCATGCTCACGGTCTACAGCAGCGATCACCACCTGCATCGCGGCGTCGAACTGAAGGACGGCGCGATCACCGAGTCGTTCGAAAACCCCCTTCGCGCCGAAACGGTGCTCGCGCAGGTCCGCGCGGCCGGCCTCGGCGACGTGATCGCGCCGCGCGCGTTCGATCGCGCCAGCTATGCCGGCGCGCACAGTGCGCGCTACGTCGATTTCCTCGCCGGCGCATGGGACGAATGGACCGCGACCGGCCGCACCTGCCAGGCGCTGCCGCTCGTGTGGCCGGTGCGCGCGATGCCGGCGGCCGCGACGCTGCCCGACTTCATCGACGGCAAGCTCGGCTTCTTCGCGATGGACGCCGGCGCGCCGATCAACGCGGGCACGTGGGACGCGGTGAGCGCGAGCGCGAACTCGGCGCTCACCGGCGCCGACCTGCTGTCGAACGGCGGCGCGCGCGCGGCGTTCGCGCTGTGCCGGCCGCCCGGCCACCATGCGGGCCGTGAATACATGGGTGGCTACTGCTATCTGAACAATGCGGCGATCGCGGCGCAGCACGGCATCGCGAGCGGTGCCGCGCGCGTCGCGGTGCTCGACGTCGATTTCCATCACGGCAACGGCACGCAGGACATCTTCTACGAACGCGCGGACGTGCTGTTCGCGTCGATTCATGGCGAGCCGTCGGTGTCGTATCCGTACTTCTCCGGCTACGCGGACGAGCGCGGCGCAGGCGCGGGCGAAGGCTTCAACCTGAACCTGCCGCTGCCGAAGGGCACGCAGTGGGACACCTACGCAACGGCGCTCGGCCATGCGGCGGCCGCGATCGTTGCGCATGCTCCCGACCTGCTCGTCGTGTCGCTCGGCGTCGACACGTTCGAGCACGATCCGATCAGCCACTTCCGGCTGCGCTCGCCCGATTACCTGCGCATCGGCGAGGCGCTCGCGCGCCTGAATCTGCCGACGCTGTTCGTGATGGAAGGCGGCTACATGGTCGAGGAGATCGGCATCAACGCGGTGAACGTACTGCTGGGATTCGAAGGGCGCGCGTGAGCGCGTTGTTTTGCCTTCAACGAACGACGTATCCGAAACACAGACGAAGAGCGACAAGGAAGGAGACAGCCATGAATCGACATCACAAGACGACATTCGCTACCGCGGCTGCGCTGACGTGCGCACTGTCCGCGTTCCCGGCGCACGCGGATGAAGTCGTGCGCATCGGGCACGTCGCGCCGCTGACCGGCGCGATCGCGCACCTCGGCAAGGACAGCGAGAACGGCGCGCGGCTCGCCGTCGAGGAAATCAACGCGAAGGGGCTCGCGATCGGCGGCACGAAAGTCACGCTGCAGCTCGACGCGCAGGACGACGCGGGCGATCCGCGCACCGCGACGCAGGTCGCGCAGCGGCTCGTCGACGACAAGGTAGTCGGCGTCGTCGGCCATCACAACTCGGGCACGTCGATCCCGGCGTCGCGCGTCTATCGAGACGGCGGCGTCGTGCAGATCTCGCAGGCCGCGACCAACCCGACGTACACGCAACAAGGCTTCAAGACGACCTATCGCGTCGTCGCGACCGATGCGCAGCAGGGGCCGGCGCTCGCGATGTACGCGGCAAAGAACATGGGTATCAGGACGGTAGCCGTGGTCGACGATTCGACCGCGTATGGGCAGGGCCTCGCGACCGAGTTCGAGAAGGCCGCGAAGGCGGCCGGGATGAAGGTCGTGTCGCGCGACGCGACGAACGACAAGGCGATCGATTTCCGCGCGATCCTCACGAAGATCAAGGGAGCGAACCCCGACGCGATCATGTACGGCGGGATGGACGCGACGGGCGGCCCGCTCGCGAAGCAGGCGCGCCAGCTCGGCATGCGCGCGAAGATCCTCGCAGGCGACGGCGTGTGTTCGACCGACTTGCCGAAGCTCGCGGGCCCGGCATCGGACAATGTCGTGTGCTCCGAGGCCGGCATCGCGCTCGAGAAGATGCCGGGCGGCGCGGCGTTCGCGAAGCGCTACGAAGCGCGTTACCACCAGCCGATGCAGGTGTATGCGCCGTTCTCGTATGACGCGGTGTACATCATCGTCGACGCGATGAAGCGCGCGAACTCGACCGACCCGGCGAAGGTGCTGGCCGCGATGCCGGCCACCGACTATCGCGGCGTGATCGGCGAAACGAGCTTCACGCCGCAGGGCGATCTGAAGCACGGCGCGATCTCGGTGTTCACGTACAAGAGCGGCAAGAAGGCGCTGCTCGATATCGTGAAGATGTGACGACGAAGCCGGGGCGCGCCGCGCCGTGCGTCATGCGCGGTTCCGCGCCCCGATGTCGTTACGCGTTACGACGCCCGTACGCGCACGCTGTCCGCGCGACGTTCCGCGTCGTGCACGATGTGCAGCTCGCGCGTGCGGATCGGCAGCGCGCAGTCCGCATCGGCGAGCGTCTTGCGCACCTGGCGCGCGAGGCGCCAGCGCATCGCCCAGAACGTGTCGGTATGCGTCCACACGCGCATGTTCGCGACGGCCGTGCTGTCGTCGAAGCGCATCACCATCACGTCCGGTGCCGGATCCTGCAACACGTCGGGGTCGGCGATAGCCAGCGCGCGCAGCGCGTCGAGCGCGCGATCGATATCGTCATGCACGGACACTTCCACTTCGAGATCGAGGCGGCGCGTCGGATTGCGCGTGTAGTTGCGGATCGAGCTGCCCCACAGCGCGCTGTTCGGCACGAATTCGCAGATGCCGTCCGGCTTCGTCAGCCGCGTCATGAACAGGCCGACCTCGTCGACGGTGCCCGCGACGCCGGTGCCGCCGTCGATATAGTCGCCGACCTTGAACGGCCGCAACAGCAGGAGCATGATGCCGGCCGCGATGTTCTGCATCGTGCCCTGCAGTGCGAGCGCGATCGCGAGGCCGGCCGCGCCGAGCACCGCGACGATGCTCGCGGTTTCGACGCCGAGCTGCGACAGCGCGCCGACGATCGCAACGATGCGGATGCCCCACACGGCGACGTCGCAGAGAATCGGCCGCAGCGTCTCGTCGACGCGCTCCTTGTTCGAGAGCAGCCGGTTCAGCCAGTTGCCGATGCGTTTCGACAGCCACCAGCCCGCGACGAGCAGCGCAAGGCCCGCGCACAGCTTGATGGAAAGGGTGGACAAGGCGTTCCACAGGAACGTCCAGCGTTCCGGATGTAGTTGATCGAGAAACATGACGGGATTCCGGGTTGAAGACACATGGCGCAACGCGCCGCGCTTCCGTCGCAATCGGACAGGCGGGAGCGCGCGCCGGCAGCGTTCGACTGTACACGGCACACGATGGTTCGCGCGAATGCGTGGGGTCGGAGCGCCATGCCGTCGGACGGTGAAATCGCGATTTCGTTCTAGTACTAATCGGCAAGTCCATAAAATAGGATTTGTCCTATTCAGCCGTTTCACGCACGCCGGTACACTCGGTTTCAAGTTGCCGGATCGCGACGATAGTCCCTCCGCGATACCCGGTCCTTTCCCGATTTTTCATCGATAGCGAGTGACGACGTCATGCGGTTGGACCTGCGTTTCCGTCTCGCACGCGAACAAGGTCAATCCGCTCGACGCGGCGTTCGCTGTTTCCCGATTCGCCGCGCGCTGCTGCGCGGTGTCATCGCGGCGGCCTGTGCCGCCGGTACACAGGGTGCAACAGCGCAGGCGTTTCACGATGCCGCGCCGTTCACGCCCGTGACGGCTGAAACGGCAGACCTTGTCGACGTGCCTTTTTTCAGTTCCGCCCGGACGACGTGGGGCGGCTTGCGTGCATCGTCGGCCGCGCCGCTCGATGTCGCGTACGCATCGCATGCGTCGAACGTGCCGACAGGCGCCGATCGCGACGATCCCGTTGCCCGCTTCGGCGCATGCGTGGCTTACCGCGTGCTCTGCGATGCGGCGCGCGGTGCGATCGAACGTGGATACGCGACGCGGTTCGCCTACGGCATTGCATCGCCGTTGCCGTCGATGGGTGCGCGGCCGGCATTCGAGCGAGGCCCGGTCGATCTGGCGTCGGCCGAGCCGTTCATGCTCGCGCAGCCGGATCGCGGCACGCGCGCCGGTGCGATTACCGGCAGCCTGCGGGCGTCGCTGGCGCGCGCCGAACTGCCGGCCGGCGTTGCCGCGCAGATCACCCGCCTGCTGGCCGGGCGCATCGATCCGAAGCAGCGCGGCGGGGTAGGCGATACCTTCCGCATCGCATTCGAACCCGACGAGAGCGCAACGCTGCCGCATGGTGTGCGCGTGACGGCGCTCGACATCCGCTTTCGCGGCCAGCAGGTAGCGGGCGTGTGGTTTGCGCCCGACGCGGGTTCGCCGGGCGCGTACTACGACCTCGACGGCGTGCCGCTCGCCGGCGCTCGGTTCGCGATGCCGGTCGCCGCGACGCGGATCAGCTCGGAGTTCGGCGCGCGCGTGCATCCGGTGACCGGCGCACGCCACGTGCATTCGGGCGTCGATCTGGCTGCGCCGGCGGGCCGTGCCGTCCGTGCGTCGGAGCGCGGTGTCGTGACGTTCATCGGCACCGAGCCGCGCGGCTACGGCAAGTATGTGGTGATTCGTCATGACGGCGGCTATGCGTCGTACTACGCGCACCTGTCGGCATTCGAGCCGAAGCTGCGAACCGGCGCTCGCGTCGCTCGCGGTCAACGCGTCGGTGCGGTCGGTAGCACCGGGACGGCGACCGGCCCGCATTTGCACTTCGAAGTCCGTCGACATGACCGTCTCGTCGATCCGGTCGAACTGGTGCAGGCCGCCAAAGCGGCGACGCTGAAGGGTGAGCGGCGTGTCGCGTTCAACCGCGTGGCTCATGCCGCGCGTACGCAGTTGGCCGCGGCCACGTGGTCGCAGCCGGTCGCAATGTCGACGGCTGTCGCGCCGCATGCGGGCTGACCGCTGACCACGTGCCGGCCAGGCCGGCCGGAATCGTTGCTGGCGCGCATGGACGGCCGGGCAGATCGGCGCGGGGCTCGTCGCGCAGTTGACGAAGCGCGGCAGCGTGTATGCGACGGTCAGCTACCTGACGAACCTGGGCGGCGAGCATCAGCGCACGATTACCGGGAATGCGGGCGCGCGGTGGGCATGGTGATGTCGATGGTGATGACGCGTTGATCGATCGGCCGCGGCGAGCGTCGTCGCGGCCGATCGGCGCCGACAGCCGACTCACGCTGATTTTTCTACAGGTAACCAGATTTCGAGCACCCCGGTGCCGGTAACCGGATCGTAGTCCCCGCTGTAGCGTTCGAACTCGGGCGCGTCCACCGCGTTGAACCCCGACGTCGGCAGCCAGCCGTTCCAGATGCTGTAGAAGGTCTGGTGAAGCGTGGAGATATGTCCGCTGTGTTCGAAGACTGCATAACGTTGCGGTTCGAGTTCGACGCAACGAAATGAAGCGGGTAACCGGTCGCGACTCCTGACCTCCACGCCCGCGATGTATTCGAAGCTGCCATCCGCATCCGGGTTGCAGCACACGCCATACGTCACGTCGCCGACCTGGCCGGGGATGGTGCCGATGTACGGGATAAAGGCTTGCCAGAGCGCCGGAATCCCTTCATTGGTTTCGAAGGTATAGCGGCTGCTCATGCCCGCGATCAGCTGCCTTTCGGCGACTTCGAAGCGTGATGGTGCAACGGCGATGATTTTCAGCTCTTTCATGCGAAGCGGCTCCACAAGAGACAACCCGTCGAGAGTGCGCCGTGCCCGCACTTCCTCCGGCGTGACGCCGAAGAGATCGCGGAAGGCGCGCGTGAACGCCTCATGGGAGCCATATCCGGCATCGAGCGCCACGTGAAGGATGTCCGGCGCGCCTTGCGCCAATGCCCGCGCCGCACGCGTCAGCCGCCGCGACCGGACATAGCGCATCACCGGCCAGCCGGTATTCATCGAGAACAGGCGCGAAAAACCGAAGCGCGTCATGTCGCAATCGGCGGAGATCCTGTCGAGTGTCAGTTCCCTGTCCAGTTCGGTTTCGATAAACCAGAGTGCTTTTCCAACCGGGTTCATAGCGTGCCAATGAGGGTGTCGGGCGGACTATATGGTATCGGTGGCGGGAGCATTTGATCGTTCTTGCGAAACGCGGCCTGGCCTGGCCGGGGCGCCAAAGCAAATCGCCACGCCGGGCGGCGTGGCGATGGTCGGCAGGATTGCGCTGCTTAACCGAGCGGCCAGTTCAGGATGGCGATGCCGTCGTTGTAGTCGCCGTCTGCACCGTCTTCCGACCCGACCAGCCCGAAGTAGGTCTTCTTGAAGATGTCGACCTGCCGCGAGCCGATCTTCGACGGCTTGCCGTTCGCTGTCACGATCACGCGCACCTTCCCCTTGCCCGAATTCAGCACTTGCGTGTTCAGGTTCGCGTCCTGCGTGCCGGCGCCCTGGAACGTCGCGGCCGGTTTCGGGTTGTCGTCGACGAACACCTCGATCGTCTGCTGCGCGGACGAGTTCACGAGCGCCGTCACGCCGAACGCGATGTTCGGCGGCAGGTTGAAGACACCGTCGCGTTCGCCGCCGGCATTCGTCACGGGGTCCGGCTGCGCGGGTTGCGCCGTCGCTTTCGCGAAGTACGTGACCACGGCGCCGATGCCGAACTTGGCGGCTGCACCCGGCAGCACGCCGGGTGCGCCGGCCCACGTCACCGTGCAGGCGACCACCTGCCCCGTTGCATCGGTCTTGACCTTGTTCTGCCAGTTGCTGATGTCGAAGCTGTACGGCACGGTGGAGAGGTCGACGAACACGTCGTATTGCGGCAGCTTCTCCACGAGTTGCGCGGTCATGAACTGACGCATCCTGTCCAGCACCGCCTGGTCGCCGCCGGCCTGCACGGCGAGCGCGTCGTTGCCGGCGAGTTGCAGAAGTGCATACAGGTCATCATGGGTAAAGGGTTGTGACATGTCGTCCTCGTCTGAATGGAAGGTCTCGCGTCGCGCGGCCGACGAATCGGTTTCGCCGTGTCGCGCGCGGAGCAAGGCATGGGGCAGCCGTGGCTGCCCGAACGATTCGCAATGGATGGTCGGTCCCGTCGCCATTGCGATATCGACAGTGGCGCGCAGGACATGCCGCGCCGTGATTCTGCGTGAGCGTCTGCCGTTGCTTAGCCCAGCGGCCAGTTCAGGAACACGATGCCGTCGTTGTAGTCGTCGTCCGTACCGTCTTCCGACCCGACGATCCCGAAGAACGATTTCTTGAAGATGTCGACCTGTCGCGAGCCGAGCCGCGACGGCTTGCCGTTCACCGTCACGATCACGCGCACGCGCCCCTTGCTCGAGTCGAGCACCTTCGTGCCGAGGTTCTCGTCATGCGAGCCGGCGCCCTTGAACGTGGCGGCCGGCTTCGGGTTGTCGTCGATGTAGATGTCGATCGTTTGCTCGTTCGATGCGTTCGCGAGCGCGGTGACGCCGAACTTGATGTTGGCCGGGAGATTGAACGTGCCGTCGCGTTCGCCGCCGCCGCCGATGTTGCCGGCGCCGGCGGTTCCGCTGCTACCGCTGCCGCTGCCGGTTTCGGCGCCCTGATTACCGCCGGATTGCGACGACGATTGCGCGGCGGTTTCGCCGATCGCGGAAAGGCTCGCGAACGAATCGATATGCATCACGCTGCCGCGCACGCTTTTCCACTGGCCTTTCACGAACGTGACGCCGCTGCCGACGTCGATCGCGACGACGAGCGTGAACGGCACGCGCCCGCTGGTTTCCGGCGCCTTGGTGGAATGCGTGAAGCATCCATCCGCGACGACACCCTTGTCGGTCGCGATCGCGAAATAGATGCCGGGATAGTTGTCGCCGGTGGCATATGGCGTCGGCACGTTGAGCGTGACGAGCAGCTTGCCGTCGCGAATGTTCTCTTTCGCGATGTCGATATGCAGGCCCGGGATGTCGACGTAAGTCTCGGACGTGAGGACCGGCGCATTGGTGATCGAAGCTGAAAGGATGGGCATAGTGGTCTCCTGAAAGCGAAACGGGTTTCGGGTGCGATGCCTCGCGATGCGATGCAGCCCCGCCGGGCTGCGCGAAAGGTGGCTGCCCGGCGGTCGTCAGTGGATCGGCGGAGCGATCGTTCAGCCGATCAGCCGATCGGCCACTGGAGCACGACGATGCCGTCGTTGTAGTCGCTGTCGTGGCCGTCTTCCGACACGACGATCCCGAAGTTGACCGTGTACGGCGAACCGTCCGATTTCTTGCCGTTGATCGGCGCGAGGCGCGCGTCGGTGGCCGACGGCTTGCCGTTCACCGACACTTCGAAACGGATCTTGCCGTTGCCGGAATTCAGCGTGACTTCGCGCGTGCCGTCGCGCGTGGTCAGCTTGTGATAAGCGGCGGGTTCCTTGCTGTCGCCGATAAACAGCTTGATGTGCTGTTGTTCAGCGGCATTCGCGAAGAAAATCGCACGGAAATCAGTATTCGGCGGAATCGAAAATTCGCCGGCGCGATTGGATGACGTTTGAGAATCGGCCATGCTTTCCTCCTGAAGAACAGTGGTAAGGCGTCTCGCCGCGTTGCGCAAACGTTTTCCGTTTGAAGCGCGGTTCAACAAGCATGTCGAAAAATAAATAAAAAAATATTCGTCTGAGAATGGTAATTGTTCAGCAAATCGAAAATCGAGGTTAATCGATTTAATGAAATGCATTTAATCGGGAATGTTTTTATATATTCTGGAAATTATGCCGACGCACGTGCCGTTTTTCTGAATAGTGCGCGGTACAGGCGGATCGGCTGCGGTGCAATCAGGCTTCGGGGCGAGCGCTCGGTGTTCGCATCTGGCAGCGTTTCGTTTCAACATCAGCATCTCTGTCATGGCCGCGCCCACCGGCCACCACCGAACGCCCACGCCGAAGCCCGATCGTAAAGGGAAGGCGTGCGGCGACCGGCGAAGAGGATGGACCGACTCACTCCGAACATGAATAGGGCCTCACCGGCGCCGCACCCATGAAGCATATCGACGGGGCTGGCCGCCGCCTGTCGGACTGGACTGATTCTGCGGGCACCCCAGCCGCGCGATCGGTGCCCGTCCGGCGAGCAGCCCGTTGACAGCCCCCTCCACCCTGTGATCTGATTCCGGCCATGCAAGCCGCCCAGCCCCTCTTCTCGCTACGACTACTAGCCCGCTTCTCCGGGCTGGGTCTGCGGCTGCGCGCTTTCCATCTGCTTCGTTCCTGAAGCGCCAGATTTCCCCCGCATCACCGACCTGGCCCCGGTTGTCGACCGGCGCCTGAGTTCGTCTTTCCCCCGTATCGCTCCGCTCCGTCCCGGTCGCTCAACCGCCAAGGCTGTCGTTTGCCGTACCGCTTTGCCGTTGTGCCGTTTCATCGCTGCGCGCGCAGCCGGCCTCCGCTGCTGATGGCCGCCGCGCCGCGGTTTCCCGATAAACAGACCGAGGACCGAACACCATGATGCTGAAGAACCCCGCGACGAAGTACCGACCGTTTACGCCCGTCAACCTGCCGAACCGCACGTGGCCGTCGCGCACGATCACGCATGCGCCGATCTGGATGAGCACCGACCTGCGCGACGGCAACCAGGCGCTGTTCGAACCGATGGACGCCGCGCGCAAGATGCGGATGTTCAAGACGCTCGTCGCGATCGGCTTCAAGGAGATCGAGGTGGCGTTCCCGTCGGCGTCCGAGACCGATTTCAACTTCGTCCGTGAACTGATCGAAGGCGGCCACATTCCCGACGACGTGACGATCGAGGTGCTCACGCAGGCGCGCGACGACCTGATCGAGCGCACGTTCGAATCGCTGCGCGGCGCGAAGCGCGCGATCGTGCACCTGTACAACGCGACCGCGCCGGAATTCCGCAAGATCGTGTTCGGCCTCGATCGCGACGGCGTGAAGCAGCTCGCGGTGAACGCTGCGCGCACGATCAAGCGCTGCGCCGATGCCGCGACCGACACGCAGTTCACGCTGCAATACAGCCCCGAAACCTTTACGGCGACCGAGCTCGACTTCGCGAAGGAAGTCTGCGACGCCGTGTTCGACGTGTGGCAGCCGACGCCCGAGCGCAAGTCGATCGTGAACCTGCCGGCGACCGTCGAAATCGGCACGCCGAACTTCTATGCGGACCAGATCGAATGGATGCACCGCAACCTCGCGCGACGCGATTCGCTGATCCTGTCCGTGCATCCGCATAACGACCGAGGCACCGCGGTCGCGGCGGCCGAGCTCGCGGTGATGGCCGGTGCGGACCGCATCGAGGGCTGCCTGTTCGGCAACGGCGAACGCACGGGCAACGTCGATCTCGTGACGCTCGCGCTGAACCTGTACACGCAGGGCGTCGATCCGGGCCTCGATTTCTCGCAGATCAACGAAGTCGCACGCACGTCCGAGGAATGCACGCAGTTGCCGATCCACCCGCGTCATCCGTACGTCGGCGACCTCGTGTTCACCGCGTTCTCCGGCTCGCACCAGGACGCGATCAAGAAGGGCTTCGCGGTGCAGCGCGCCGATGCCGTGTGGGAAATGCCGTATCTGCCGATCGATCCGAGCGACCTCGGCCGCACCTACGATTCGATCATTCGCGTGAACAGCCAGTCGGGCAAGGGCGGCATCGCGTACCTGCTCGAACAGGGCTATGGCGTCGCGCTGCCGCGTCGCCTGCAGGTCGACTTCAGCGCGGCCGTGCAGCGCCTGACCGACGACAGCGGGCACGAGGTGACGAGTGCGCAGATCTGGTCGCTGTTCCAGCAGGAGTATGTCGAAAGCGATGCGCCGCTGCGCTATGTCGGCCATGAGCTGACCGAACGTGACGGTCGCGAGACGATCGTGCTGACCGCCGACGTGCACGGCGAGCGCCGCGTGCTGCGCGGCGAAGGCAACGGCCCGCTCGACGCGCTGATGCACGCGCTGCGCACGCCGCTGCGGATCCAGCACTACGAGGAACGCGCGTTGTCGCAGGGCGCCGATGCGAAGGCGATCGCGATCGCGGAACTGGCCGGCTCGGGCGTGCGGGGCAGCGCGTTCGGCGTGAGCGTCGACGCGAACCTGACGACCGCGTCGATCCGCGCGGTGATCAGCGGCGTCAACCGCGCGTATGCGCGGGCCGACGAAGCGGCGCAGGAGACGTTTTTCGACGTGCAGCACGCGGTGAAGGCTGTCGCGTAAGCGGGGCGGTCATGGCCGCGCCGGCGAGGTCCGGCGTGGCCTGACAAACCTGACAGGAGATGACTTCGCGCAACGGGCGTATCGTGCTAGCGGCGCGCGCGGGGCCATTTTCCCGCGCCCATCACCATGAGGAATGCGTCATGTCGAAGCTCGATGCCCTGCGGGGCGACATCAAGGGGCAGGCCCAGGAAGCGGATCGCCACAACCTGGCTCGGCCGGATGCGAACGGTGCGCTGTGGGCGCGTGGCCTGACGACGAAGCGGGTCGCCGACCTGTTCCGGACCCTGCCGGGTTTGCCGGGTCACTGGATGCAGCTGCAGAACGAGGTCAATGCCGGGAATCGCTACTTCTACGGCGGCATCCAGAACGGCAGCGTGACGACCGACGAAGGGAAGGCGCTGATTCGCTGGATCGCCGATGCGGTCGTGAGCGCCGCCGGGAAGGCGTCGTTCGATTTTCCGCTGCAGCAACTGCGCTTCACGGCCGACATGGGCTGGCTCAAGCTGCAGCGCGTGTCGGGGCGCGTGATGGTGTTCTCGCGGCCGTAAGTCGCGTGTCGGGCCGATGACGAGAGCTGACTAGTGCGTCAGGAACCGCGCAACGGGTAGTTGAAAGTGGGGTTGCTGTCGTGCGCGCGGTACACCGATCGCAGCTGATGTGGCGCGGGTGCGCTTGCGCGCACGCGTGGCCGAGCCGGACT
Organism: Burkholderia pyrrocinia; assembly: GCF_001028665.1. Lineage (NCBI taxonomy): Bacteria > Pseudomonadati > Pseudomonadota > Betaproteobacteria > Burkholderiales > Burkholderiaceae > Burkholderia > Burkholderia pyrrocinia. Next base: position 906,487 of record NZ_CP011504.1, on the reverse strand, counting down.
GGTCACCCAAGATCGAGCGCTTCGCGTACGACATGCTGGCACTCCCGTTCCCGCAGTTGCCATGTACCCGATCCGATGGCGGGCATTCTCCCACCGCTTTTCAAGTCGATGTAGTTCATCTGCAGTCCAAGGGGGCGAAAGCGTCCATCAGCGATAGCGCACATGCAGCGATTGCTGCACAGAACAGCCCGAACAGACAGATTCCTGTCCAGCCATAGGTTGCCCAGGCAGCACCGCCTATGACACTGCCCAACGCGCCTCCGCTGAAATTGAGCACCATGTATACGGTGTTGATCCGGCTACGCCCTTCCGCACTCAGTCTGAAGACTCTGGCTTGATTGGAAATCTGCCCGGCCTGTAATCCAAAACTGATCAGATTCGCGGCGAGCACCAAAGCCAGGTAGTGAACCGACAAAGTCAGCGCGAGCGCAAATCCCAGCGCACTGATGGTTAGGGCTGCAAAGCTCATGCGCCTCGTGCCAAGGCGATCACACAGGTGGCCTACAACCGGCGTGAGCAGACCACCGGCGGCGCCCCAGAATGCGAACAGGCCGATTTCTCGCAAATCCAGCAGATACGGTGGTTTGCCCAGCTTGAAGGCGATGATGGTCCAGAACGCCGAAAAGCCGGCAAAGAGCGTCGCACCCAAGATGCAAGAGAGCCGCAGCGCAGGTTCGCGGAGAAAAATGTGCCACAGGGAGCGCAGTAGCGCGCCATACGAGATACTCGCTGATCGGTCATTTGCTTTCGGCAGGAGAGCAGGCACGCAGAGCGCTGATATCAGCATCGCAAGCATTGCTGCGATGTACACCGCGCGCCAACTCCAGGTACTGGCTATCCAGCCAGCCAGGGTGCGTGATAGCAAGATCCCCACCACCAGCCCCGTCTGCACCGTGGCGATAACCCGTCCTCTGCGCTCGACGGAAGTGAATCCGGCAACCAGAGGCATCAGCACCTGCGGCACACAGGTACCCATACAGGCCAGCAGGCTGAACAAGGCCAGGAATTCAAAGGACGATGCCAGACTTGCCGCAAACAATGCACCGGCGACGCACAGCAGCAGCACACGAACCAAAATATGGGGCCTGGCGCTGTCACCGAGAGGCACAATCAGCAGAATTCCCAGCGCATAACCGACTTGCGACAAGGTGGCGATCCAGCCGACCTGCTGTATCCCCAACTTGAAACTGTCGGCGACAGTGGGCAGAAGCGCTTGATTGAAATACACGTTGGCGACGGTCAGCCCGGAAACGATGGCCATTGCCAGCACCGCCACGGGTGCCAACTCCGTCGAGTCATGTTGCAGTCGCATGGTCATGCTTGCGCCGCGAGATTCAACGAACGCCTCAACGAGCTGCCTGCAAGCTCGAACAAACGACGGGCTCCAGGCGTCACGCCCAGCATGTGGATGCAGCCATGCACCATGCCGTCCAGGCGATGACACTCCGTGGCGACGCCAGCCTCGCCGAGACGACGGGCATAGGCTTCACCCTCGTCACGAAGCGGGTCGTATTCGCAAACCAGGATCGTGGCGGAAGGGAGATTCGACAGGCTTGCCGCTCTGAGTGGGGACGCCCACGGCGAGTCGCCATCCGCCTTGTCGTTCAGATAGGCGGACCAGCAGAACTCCATCGTACTGCGGGTCAGGAAGTAGCCCGTGGCAAACTCGCGATAGGACGTTGACGACATCGCCGCATCCAATGGCGGATACAGCAGCAGTTGGTGCGCAATGGCCGGGCCTGTCGCGTCATCCCGCGCACGCAACGTTGCCGCCGCAGCGAGGTTGGCACCCGAGCTATCGCCACCCGCCACCAGGCGGGTGCGGTCGATCCCCAACTTGTCCGCATGACTCGCGGCCCAGCACAAGGCCGTGTAGTAGTCGTTCAGGGGAACCGGAAACTTGTTTTCGGGTGCCAGTCGATAGTCGACTGACAGGACGACACAGCCCGTGGCGTGAGCCAACGCTATGCAAGGGTTGTCGTACAGATCGAGCGAGCATCGGAACCAACCGCCGCCATGTGCGTAGACGATGGCTGGCAAGGGTACGGAATTCGACGTGACCGGTGTATAGGCACGAATCCGGATCGGATGGCCGTCGCTGCTCAGAACGCTATGAGTTCGAACGTCGGCGATGGATTCCAGCGGGCCATGCAAGAGCCGCAATTGCACTTCGCCGGCGGTACGCAGGGCATCCAGTGAGGCGGTGGGCCCGCCCGCAGGACGAAGTTTGGCGAGAAAGTCGGCGATGAGAGGATCGAGCGCCATGTTCAGCCCCTCGGTTCAGTGGAGGCCACGGAGGCGAACACATCCTTGGCTGTTTGCATTGCCAGCAAAGCCGCCGGCATACCGGCGGCAAAACCGACCTGAATGAAAGTCTCGACGATGGCCTCTTGAGTGAGCCCTGAGCGCAAGGCTGCTCCCACATGCAGTCGCAATGGGCCTTGGCCGGTAGCTCCAAGTGCCGCGCAGGCCGCAAGCACTACCAATTCGCGTTCACGCAGGCTCAATGCCGGCCTGCTGTAGACATCTGCGAATTCCCATTCCATGACGTGGCGCGCGAAATCCGGCGATACGTCAGCCAACGCATCCAGGAATGTCTTGGCCGGCAGGCCGAACACATGCTCGAAGGTGGCACATCCTCGTTCAAAGCGGCTGCCAGCCGGAGGTGCCGATGGATGCTCAGGAGACAAATTTCGGGACATGTTATGCTCCATAGACTGCACAGTGCAGTGCATATTTCTTGCACTGTACTGTGCAGTGCAATTTCCGTCAATAGGAGTCGAACTTGAAGAAGGCCGTTGCCCCCACTCCCGTGCCACGTGTCCCACCCACACAGGAGGCGGTCCTCGATGCCGCTGTCGCGTCTTTCCTCACGCGCGGCTACGGCGGCACAAGCATCGATCTGGTAGCACGCGATGCAGGCGTTGCCCGCAGGACGATCTACAATCAGTTCAAGAGCAAGGAAGCCTTGTTCGAGGCGGCGGTCCGGCAGGTCTGGCGCGACTTTCCGGTGCTGGAAATCACCCAGGATACGGCTGCGTTATCCAATCCCGAACATGGATTGACGCTAGTCGGACAAGCTGTTGCCGACTTCTGGGCGCCACCGGAGGCCGTTGCCCTGCTACGCATGGTGATTGCAGAGGGGGCGATCTTCCCGGACCTGGCCGAGCGCTTCATGGCTGCTGGTAAAGAACCCGCAATGAAGGCTTTGGTGACCTATCTCGAGACATGCGCCCAGCGGGGCACATTGAGCTTCGGTGATGCTGTGCGTGTGGCCAAACAATTCCTGGGTTTGATCAATGAACCCCTGTTGTGGCTGCGTGTCGTTGGCGCGGAAGCAAGAGCGCCTGGTCGAGCCGAACGCAAACGAGTGGTACAAGAGGCGGTTTCCGTGTTCTTGAGTGCATACGCAACGCGCCCGAAGTAACAGAAAACGGACCTATGGCTGCGGCCTCGGTTGCCGTCCAATCTCCCGCGACCAGGTCGCCCAGCCCCTTGCCTCCGCCGACCCACTGCTGGTCGAGCCAGTCGTGAACTGCACTGCTGCGTTCGAATGCGGTACAAAAAAGCGTGGCATCACAATCGGGACGTTCACGATGGACTCCTGAGTAGTATCGACGCGGGTACAGGCAACTCGCGCTGATACTTCAGGTTCGCGGACGCCATCGCGCGTTGTCTACCTCGGGTTGAAGTTGGTTTACAGAATTCGATATTTCTATTATCGTCGAATTATGGAAACGAACCAGACCATCGCCGCCCTTTCGGCACTCGCGCACGAATCCCGGCTCGCCGTCTTCCGCGCGCTCGTGCAGGCGGGGCCGCAGGGCCTGCCGGCCGGGCAGATCGCCTCGCTGCTGGATGTGCCCCCCTCATCGCTGTCCTTTCATCTGAAAGAACTGGCCCATGCAGCGCTCGTCACGAGCCGGCAGGAAGGCCGTTTCGTCATCTATTGCGCGAACTTCGCGACGATGAACGGCTTGCTGGCCTATCTCACGGAGAACTGCTGCGGCGGTAATCCGTGCTCGCCGATGTCGGCCTGTTCGACATCCGGCACACAATCTTCCTGAAGCGCCTTCGCGTACCTTGCCCATGACCACGAACGTCCTGATCCTCTGTACCCACAACTCCGCGCGCAGCGTGCTCGCGGAAGGCATGCTCAATCATTGGGCCGCGAAGCTCGGCAAGGACGTGCGCGCGTACAGCGCCGGCAGCGCACCGAGCGGCCGGCTCAATCCGTTTGCGCTGGAAGCGTTGACGAACGCCGGTGTCGACGTCGGCGGCTACCGCAGCAAGAGCCGGGATGAATTCGTCGGAGAAGGTGCGCCTGAAATGCGCGTCGTCATCACGGTGTGCGACAGCGCAGCCGCGGAGACGTGTCCGTACTGGCCCGGCAGCCCCGTCAAAGTGCATTGGGGCTATGCCGATCCGTCGAACGCGGTGGGCGGCGACGAAGGCAAGCGGCTCGCGTTCGAGCTCACGCGCCAGGCGATCGGTTATCGGATGTTGCAGTTGCTGGCGCTGCCGCTCGATCGGATGAGCAACGCCGAACTCCAGGCGGCCCTGACCGATATTTCGCGAAACTGAGCATTCACGCGGCGGCCGGCCGAATCCACCGGCCGCCAGCGCCTTCAAGACCGATACCCGTCCAATGAACACGTCCAACGTCGCCCCGCCGGAGCCGGCCGTTGCAAAGCCTTCCATCAACTTCTTCGAACGCTATCTGACCGTCTGGGTGGCGCTGTGCATCGTCGCCGGCATCGCGCTCGGCCAGGCGCTGCCCGGCCTGTTCCAGCAGATCGGCCGGATGGAATATGCGCAGGTCAATCTGCCGGTCGGGCTGCTGATCTGGGTGATGATCATCCCGATGCTCGTCAAGGTCGACTTCGGCGCGTTGCACGAAGTGCGTCAGCACGTGAAAGGCATCGGCGTCACGCTCGTCGTGAACTGGCTCGTCAAGCCGTTCTCGATGGCATTCCTCGGCTGGCTGTTCATCCGGCATCTGTTCGCGCCGATGCTGCCGGCCGAGCAACTCGACAGCTACATCGCCGGCCTGATCCTGCTGGCCGCCGCGCCTTGCACGGCGATGGTGTTCGTGTGGAGCCGGCTGACGGGCGGCGATCCGCTGTTCACGCTGTCGCAGGTCGCGCTGAACGACAGCATCATGGTGATCGCTTTCGCGCCGCTGGTCGGCCTGCTGCTGGGGATGTCGGCGATCACGGTGCCGTGGGCGACGCTGCTTACGTCGGTGGTGCTCTATATCGTCATCCCGGTGATCCTCGCGCAGCTCTGGCGCAAGCGGCTGCTCGCGAACGGTCAGGCGGCGTTCGACGCCGCAATGGCGAAGATCGGCCCGTGGTCGATCGCCGCATTGCTGGCCACGCTCGTGCTGCTGTTCGCGTTCCAGGGCGAGGCGATCCTGAAGCAGCCGCTGGTGATCGCGCTGCTCGCGGTGCCGATCCTGATCCAGGTGTTTTTCAATTCGGCGCTCGCTTACTGGCTCAATCGCGCCGTGGGCGAGAAGCACAACATCGCGTGCCCGTCGGCGCTGATCGGCGCATCCAATTTCTTCGAGCTGGCCGTCGCGGCCGCGATCAGTTTGTTCGGTTTTCATTCCGGCGCGGCGCTGGCCACCGTCGTCGGCGTGCTGATCGAAGTACCGGTCATGCTGTTGGTGGTGCGCATCGTGAATCGGTCGAAGGGCTGGTACGAACGGGCTTGAGCAAACAGGAGAATCAATCCGCATGACCATGACCGACACCACGATTCATCGCAATCACACGGAACGCAAGCATGTCTGATTATCTGAGCGATCTACCGCAACTCGACGTCGAACTGTTCCGCGTGCCGGACGCCGGCCAGTTGAGACCGGCGTCGCCGTCGACCCATCCGCCCCGGTTCCTGCTCTTGTACGGCTCGCTGCGCGAGCGTTCGTTCAGCCGGCTGCTGATCGAGGAAGCCGCGCGGCTGCTCACCGCGATGGGCGCCGAGGTACGCGTGTTCAATCCGAGTGGCCTGCCGCTGCCCGACGATGCGCCCGAGCGTCATCCGAAGGTCGTCGAGCTGCGCGAACTCGTGCAATGGTCGGAAGGCATGGTGTGGTGCTCGCCGGAACGGCATGGCGCGATGACCGGCATCATGAAAGCGCAGATCGACTGGATTCCGCTGTCGATGGGTGCTGTTCGGCCGACGCAGGGCAAGACGCTCGCCGTGATGCAGGTCAGCGGCGGCTCGCAATCGTTCAATGCGGTGAACCAGATGCGCGTGCTCGGACGCTGGATGCGCATGCTGACCATCCCGAACCAGTCGTCGGTGGCGAAGGCGTTCGCAGAATTCGACGAAGCAGGGCGGATGAAACCGTCGGCTTATTTCGACCGTGTGGTGGATGTGCTGGAGGAGCTGGTCAAGTTCACGTTGCTGACGCGGGATGTTGGTCCTTATCTCGTCGACCGGTATAGCGAGCGGAAGGAAAGCGCGGAGGAACTGTCGAAGCGCGTCAATCAGCGCAGTATCTGACGCGCCATGGTGCGGCGTGTAGGCCATCGGCACCTCGCGCGAGGCCATACGCGCCTGCGAATCGCTGCCGCCTGCAAAGCTTCCACCCTCCGAGGATCGCCGCCATGCAACTTCGCGCTGCCGCAGTATCCGATCTGATTCCGATAGAGTCCCTGCTTCGCGCCTCTGACCTGCCTGTCGCCGGCGTGGCGGAATACTTGCCGAATTTCATCGTGGCCGTCGATGCCCGGAGCGTCATTGCATGCGGCGGCATCGAATACCACGGCAACTTCGCGCTGATCCGATCGATTGCCGTCGCTGCACAAGCGCGCGGGCGAGGCTTGGGAAAGACGATAGTTTCGCGCTTGCTTGCGGAATGCCGAGGTCGCGCGATCGAAGCGGTAGCGTTGCGCACGACCACGGCGGAGAACTACTTTGCCGGGCAGGGTTTCGTGCGTGTCACGTTCGGCGATGTGCCCCGGCCACTGCTGTCGTCCGGCCAGTTCGCGGGTGTGTGCCCGGCCTCTGCCACGGTCATGCTCAAGGTGCTTTAGCCAAATTCGCGCGGTGAAGACGAGCAGGTTCGGGATCGCCGTTCATCTAACCGTGCGTGGCTGGATGCGATGCGGCCGATCGCCTGACGCCGGCACGCGCTCACGCGCACGAATGGCGCGCAGGCGGGTTGATCTGATCGGGAAGGGCGGGACGCAAGCACGGGGTTCGATCACTGTGCAAGCCACCCGCCGTCGACGCCTAACGCCATGTCCACGCCGTGTTCCGCCAGTGATACCCCAGAACCTCAACGACTGAACCGCGTATTCACCGTGTCCTTCAGCCGCGCGGCGGTGATCTCGCCCATGTGCGACTCGACCAGTTTGCCTTGTTCATCGAAGAACAGCGTCGTCGGCAACCCGCGCGAACCGTAGGTCTTCATCGCGCCGAGCGAGCGATCGAGCAGCACGTGGTCGAAGCGCAGCCCTTCGCGTTCCAGAAACGCGCGCACGGTCTGCACATCCTCGCCTTGATTGATCATCAGGAAACTGACGCCCGGGTAATCCCGCTGCGCCTGCGCCAGGATCGGCATTTCGCGCTGGCACGGCGGGCACCAGGTCGCCCACAGGTTCACGACGACGGGTTTGCCTGCGTAGCTGTTCGGTGCGACGGGCGTTGCATCGAGCGTTTCCACCCGCAGCGCGGACAACGGTGCAGCCGTGCGGTCGAACGTCGCCAGCACACCCTGCGCCGCACCCCATGCCAGCATGCCGGCGGCGATGCCGGCGAGCGCGGGGCGCGCCAGTCCGGGCAGGCGGCGCGACTGCCAGCCGATATAGGCGAGCGCGACCGGCAACCCGATCCACCAGGTAAAGCCGCCGTCGCCGAGCGCGACGATGGATTTCGGCGCGGCGAAGTAGTCGGGCCACCAGCGTGCGATATAGCCGACGCGCGCGGCGATCAACCCGATCAGCAGCGCGTCGAGCAGCAGGCTCGCGGAAGTTTTGTGCTGGCCGGCGGATCGGTTGCGCTGCGCGAATCGCGCGACGAGCCACGCGATCAGGGCGGCGACGGCGACGGCCACGACCCTGACGGAAAAGGGGCCGATGCTCAGCATGAGAAAGCGTTCATTGTCGTTTATCGAATGAGGAATGCGTTGATGATGGGCGGTCGGGCGCGCGCTGTGTTGCTCCGGCGATCGCATCGTCGCGTTGCTTCGATGCGCATGCGCCGCAATGCGGACAGACCGTCGCGCCGGCGTCGCCGGACGATGCCTGCTGCGCCCGTCCGCGTTCGAGCGCGGACGCGACGAGTTCGGCACCCATGATACCGGTCGGGAACGCGATGATGCCGTAACCGAGCAGGATCGCGCACGACGTGATCAGCCGGCCGAGCGGCGTGTGCGGCGTCAGGTCGCCGTAACCGGTCGTGCTCATCGTCACGGCGGCCCAGTACACGCCGACCGGAATGCTCGTGATGCCGTTCTCGGGGCCTTCGACGAGGAAGATCACCGTGCCGAGGATCACCACGATCACGAACATCCCGCCGATGAACACGAAGATCTTGCGGCGGGCGCGCGTGAGCGCGCGGATCAGCATCTGGCCTTCCTCGAGATAGATCGCGAGCCCGAGGATGCGGAACACGCGCAGCAGCCTGAGCAGGCGCACGTCGATCAGCGCATGCAGGCCGGGGAAGAAAAACGCGAGATAGGTCGGCAGGATCGACACGAGATCGACGATGCCGAAGAAGCTGCGCGCATAGGCGGCGGGCTTGCGCGCGGTGAACAGGCGCACCGCGTATTCGGCGGTGAACAGCAGCGTAAACGCCCATTCGGCCGCGTACAGCGCATTGCCGTATTGCGCGTGCAGTTCCTGCACGCTGTCGATCATCACGACGAAGACGCTCGCGACGATCAGCGCGAGCACCGCGATGTCGAGGCCACGGAGAAAGCGGGGATGACGGATCGCGTCGCGGATCGCGGCGCGCATCGTCTGGACGAGGGGTTCGGTCGAGAGGTTCACGGCCCGGAGTTTACGAGCGGCCCGATGCCAATCCAATCGGACATGTCCGAATTACCGGCGGGACTTCTTGCGCTTGCAAATCAGACCAGGCTGATTCCCGAACGAGGGGAAGCAGTGGAGCCGGCGCTGGAGACAGGCATCCGCTGCCGCGGCGCCGACCATTTGCGTGCGATCACTGGCCGTTGCCGGATGCCGCGCCGCCGAGCCGGTAGGCCGTGAAGAATTCGTACCACGGCGAACCTTCCGCGACCGGCACCCCGAGCGCCGATGTACGTCGCTTCAGCGCACCGAACACGTCGTTGATGCGGGCCGTCTGCGCGGCGTCAGTGAACGGATAAGGCCGGGACCTTCCCGCCGCGAACGCACCATAGGCGATCGCGAGCAGGCGTGCGCTGTCATCGGTGCCCGCGATCGCCGTGTCGATCGCGTCGACGAAACGCGGCCGATCCGCGTCGCGCGACCCGGACAGACACAGGAACACGATGGCCGACAGTTCGTGCAGGTCTTTCACCTGCAGCAGGCCCGGCAACCGCGCGACGATCCGTTCCACCGGCTCTTCACGCAGCGCGTCGCCGAAGTCGAGCACGGCGGCCATCGGATTCCTGTCCGCTTTCAGGCGGTCGAGCGCAGGCGACGTGGCCGACGCACCGTCCGGCAACGATGGCGGCGCGGATCGCAATGCGTCGACCACCTGCTGCGTCCATTCCGGAAAAATCATCCTGACCGCCCCGAACTGCTCGCCGCCTTCGGCCGCCGGATTCCATCGATAAACGATCGTGCCGCCGCGAATGAACGGCGAATACAGGTGCTCGGGCGTTTGCGGCAGCGGCCGCCGGTTGATCGGCAGCCACGTGAGCGTCAGCCAGTCGTAGCGGCCGGTCGCGGGCACCGACGGGCTCGAGCTCGCGACGACCTGCCACGTGCCGCGATTCGCATAACGGCGGCGTGCGTCGGGCACGGGGACGGTCCGGCCTTTCGCGGTGTCGAAATACGTCGTGCCGGTCACGTTCGCGCCGCTGTCCGCGGCCGGCGTGACGATCGAGATGACCCACGACGATCCGTCCGCCGAACGGTAGTCGGACGGCTTCAGCGTGGCGACGTCGTGAACCATGCGCGTTTCCGCCGCGACGAGGCTCGGGGGGAGATTGGCGGGAGCGGCGACGATACTCGGCATGGGTTTTCCTCGGAATCGGGTGCGACTCGTCGAACGGCGGCGCAGGTTGTTTCCTGTAACTGTAGAACTTTGCCTCCGGAAACGGAAAGCGCCGGATGTGGCGCAACCCGGTCATGCGTTCCGCCGCTTTGGCTTACCATGCGCAACCCGAGCCACGGATGATGAACCCTGATCAGGAGCGCCGATGACCGACACGAAACCCATCACCGCCCACTGGACACAGGTGGCCGGACAATGGATCGACTGGGCCGGCAGGCCCGGTCACGATGCGTTCTGGAAATACCGCGCGGGCCTCGCGGCCTACATCGGCCGCGATACTGGCCGTGCGCTGGAGATCGGCTGCGGCGAAGGCCGCGTGAGCCGCGAACTGAAGGCGCTCGGCTACGACGTGACCGCGACCGACGCGGTGCCCGCGATGCTCGACGCCGCGCGCCGCGCGGATTCCGCGCATCGCTACGAACTGGCCGACGCGGCGTCGCTGCCGTTCGACGCGGCCAGCTTCGATCTCGTGATGGCGTACAACGTGCTGATGGATTTCGACGACATGCAGCGCGCGCTGAACGAGGCACACCGCGTGCTGAAGCCGGGCGGCCTGCTGTTCATTTCTCTCGTGCACCCGTTCCGCGACCGCGGCAGTTTCGCTGGGCCGCAACCCGATGCGCCGTTCGTGCTGAAGGGCAGCTATTTCGGGCGCGAGCACTTCGATGGCGTGGAGACGCGCGACGGGCTGTCGATGCACTTCGCGGGCTGGTCGCTGCCGCTGCAGGCGTACATGGAAGCGCTGGAAGCGGCCGGGTTCGCGATCGTGTCGCTGCGCGAACCGCCGCCGGACCATGCCGATACGGACCAGTTGAAGCAGTGGGCGCGCGTACCGCTGTTTTTGTGGATCAAGGCGCGGCCGGTGGGTTGAGCCGATCGATGGTCGGCCGGGGTTTCAGGCGGGTATCACGCCATTCGTTTATTGTAGTAACATACCTACATTGATGTGTTCGAGGAGTCCACGATGACCATCACCACGCTCTCGAGTCGCGAACTCAACCAGGACGTGACCAAAGCGAAGAAAGCGACAAAGGACGGCCCCGTGTTTATTACGGACCGCGGCAGGCCTGCTCATGTGCTGTTGAGTTTCGAGGAATACCAGCGTCTCACGCAGCAGAGGCGCAACATTGCCGACGCGCTGGCGATGCCCGGCGTCGAGGACATCGAGTTTGACCCGCCGCGCGCGGACGTCAGCATCAAGCAGGTCGATTTCTGATGATGTTCGTTCTCGATACCAATGTCGTTTCGGAGCTTCGGAAGGTGCAAACGGGCAAGGCAGACAGGAATCTGGCGGCCTGGAGTTCGACCGTCGACGCCCCGACGCTTTTTGTTTCCGCCATCACGATCATGGAGCTTGAGACCGGTGTCTTGCAGATCGAGCGCAGAGACCCGGTCCAGGGGGCGCTCCTCAGGGCCTGGCTCGACGGACATGTCCTGCCCGAGTTCGCGAGTCGCGTGCTGCCGGTTGATACTGCAGTGGCTCAAAAATGCGCGCGGCTCCATGTGCCGGATCGACGATCCGAGCGGGATGCGCTCATTGCCGCAACGGCGCTCGTGCACGGCATGACTGTCGTAACGCGCAATGTGGCCGACTTTGCCGCAACCGGCGTCGCCATCGTGAATCCGTGGGATTGAACGATCGACTCATGCTTTCGCTTGCTGATCGCGGCCACTCGGTTGGCTACCCACCCCGCCGCGCTCAGCGCGGCAACACCTTCCTGTAGACCACGAACCCCGATTTTTCCGCGACGGAGTCGTACAGCCGCATCGCCGTGCGATTCGTCTCGTGCGTTTGCCAGTACACGCGTTCGGCGCGATGCTGGCGCGCGGCGTCGTACACGGCTGCGATCAGCGCGCGGCCGACGCCCTTGCCGCGTTCGCTGTCGAGCGTGAACAGATCCTGCAGGTAGCAGGTCGGCCCGGCGAGCGTCGTGCTGCGGTGATACAGGAAATGCACGAGCCCGACGAGCTGGCCGTCGCGCTCCGCGACGAAGGCATGCACGGGTTCGTAGCCGTCGAAGAAGCGCGACCACGTGAGCTGCGTGATCGCCAGCGGCAGCGCGGTGTCGCCGAAGCGGCCGTAGAAGCGGTTGTAGCCGTCCCACAGCGGCAGCCAGTTGTCGTAGTCGTCTTCCCGGACCGCGCGTACGGTCAGGCCGGCGTCGGTAGCGTTCATGTGCGCGAACCTTTCGATGAGGGTTGGACGTGTTGCCGGCTCGGCCGACAACGACGCAGACCTCCACGATAGGCAGTTCGCGGCGCGCCGGGTAGGCCCATGACGGTCGCGGTTTCTGGTGCCACGGCGGGTGATGTCGTGCCGAACTGCCGACAGCCGTCGTCCCGGACTGCGTCGCCCCTTACCCGCGCATCGGCGGATTGAGCCGCGCGAACGCCTGTTGCCGGCGATACGGGAAGTACGGATACGGCGCTTCTACCGCGCTCGCCGCATCGAGCTTCGCGACCTGCGCATCGGTCAGCGACCAGCCGACCGCGCCGAGGTTCTGGCGCAACTGTTCCTCGTTGCGCGCGCCGACGATCACCGACGACACGGTCGGCCGCTGCAGCAGCCAGTTCAGCGCGATCTGCGGCACGGTCTTGCCGGTTTCCTCCGCGATCGCGTCGAGCGCATCGACCACGTCGTACAGGCGTGCGTCGTCGACCGGCGGCCCGTAGCTGGCCGTTTCATGCAGGCGGCTGCCTTCGGGCAGCGGCGCGTTGCGGCGGATCTTGCCGGTGAGCCGGCCCCAGCCGAGCGGGCTCCACACGAGCGCGCCGAGCCCCTGGTCGGCGCCGAGCGGCATCAGGTCCCACTCGTAGTCGCGGCCGACGAGCGAGTAGTAGACCTGGTTCGCCACGTAGCGCGACCAGCCATGCCGGTCGGCCGCCGCGAGCGATTTCATGATCTGCCAGCCGGCGAAGTTCGACACGCCGATATAGCGCAGCTTGCCCGCGCGTACGAGATCGTCCAGCGTCGACATCACTTCGTCGACCGGCGTGCCCGCGTCGAACGCGTGCAGCTGCAGCAGGTCGATGTAGTCGGTGTCGAGGCGGCGCAATGCGTCGTCGACGGCGCGCACGAGCCGCGCGCGCGACGTGCCCGCGTCGTTCGGACCGTCGCCGGTCGGCAGGCCCGTTTTCGTCGAGATCAGCACCTGGTCGCGACGCCCGTTGATCGCGGCGCCGAGCACGCGTTCGGACGCGCCGTCCGAATACACGTCGGCCGTGTCGAACAGGTTGACGCCCGCTTCCAGGCAGATGTCGACCAGGCGGCGCGCTTCGTCGACGCCCGTGTTGCCCCATGCGCCGAACAACGGGCCGGTGCCGCCGAACGTGCCGGCGCCGAAGCTCAGGACGGGAACCTTGAGGCCGGAGCGGCCGAGCGTACGGTATTCCATGTGCGTTTCCTTTGAATGGTCGAAGCCCGGCGCGTGCCGGACGGGCGCTCGTCGGCGGAATCACACTGTATCGCTTGCGGATATCTCAGATAATTGGGCAGACTTCGAAAATATCCTTCGGAGAAGGCGAATAATGCTGCTCGATAACCTCGCGCTGTTCCTGCGCATCGTGGAGAAGGGCGGGCTGGCTGCGGCGGGCCGGGAGATCGGTCTGTCGCCGGCCACGGTGTCCGAGCGGCTGGCGGCGCTCGAGCGCCACTACGGCGCGGCGCTGCTCACGCGCACGACGCGCGCGATCAGCCTGACCGACGAGGGCCGCACGCTCGTCGCCGGCGCGCGGCGCCTGCTGGCCGAGGCCGACGAACTCGAAAGCCGCGTGCGCGTCGGCGCGCAGACGCTGTCGGGGCCCGTGCGCCTGAGCGCACCGGCCGATCTCGGGCGCGAGCGCGTCGTGCCCGTCGTCGACGCGTTCCTGGCCGAGCACCCGGGCGTCACGGTCGACCTGCATCTCGGCGACGGCTACGTCGATCTCGTCGGGCAGGGGCTCGATTTCGCGATCCGTCGCGGCACGCTGGCGGACAGTTCGCTGCGCAGCCGTTCGCTCGGCCGTGCACGGCGCGTGGTGTGCGCGTCGCCCGCGTATCTCGCCGCGCACGGCACGCCACGGCATCCGGACGATCTCGCCGCGCACGACTGCATCGTGATGCGTTTCGGGCCGGACCTGTATGCCGAATGGCCGTTCAGCATCGATGGCGAATTGAAGCGCGTGATGGTGCGTGGCCGGCGCGTCGCCAATGACGGCGCACTCGTGCGCGCGTGGTGCGTCGCGGGGCACGGCATCGCGCTGAAGTCGCTGGTCGACGTCGAACGGGATCTGGCGTCCGGCGCACTCGTCGAGGTCCTGCACGCGTTCTCGCCGGGCGACGTCGATTTGCAGATCGTCTATCCGGGCAGCGCCGTGCAGCCGCGGCGCGTGCGTGCGTTGATCGAGCGGCTGGCGCAGGCACTGGCGGCGGCATAAAGGCGCGTTGCTCACGCTGCCTGCCGGACGTTGTGACAGCCGTCTTGCCGCGATCGCATCGAATGCCGATGTCGCGCTCCCGAACGTGACATGACAGCCTGAAATCGGGCCTCGAACAGATTGCCCACGTTTCGTCATTTAGCTAATATACGAAACGTCAAACGCAGCCCTCCCACCCCATGGACGACGTCACCCGCATCAGCGCACTGGCCAACGAAAGCCGTCTGGCCGTGATGCGCTGGCTCAAGCAGCCGCGCAAGCATTTCCCGCCGCAGCCGCACGGCGATTTCGACGAACTCGGCGTGTGCTGCACGTACATCACCGAGAAGCTCGGCATCGCGCCGGCCACGACCACGCGCCACATGCGCATCCTCGCGGATGCCGGGCTCGTGCAGGCGACCCGCGTCGGCAAGTTCACGTACTACAAGCGGATCGACGGCGCGCTGAAGCAGCTCGGCCGCGATCTCTCGCAACTCTGATTCGACCGATCTCCACCGAGGCAACCGACATGGACGAACTTGCATTGCTGGCCGACGCCGACCGGCGCGCGCACGCATATCTCGCAGCGACGAACGAACGGCGCGCGTTTCCCGACGCGACCGCGCTGGCCGGCCTCGCCGCGTTCGACGAGCCGCTGCCCGATGCGGGCCGCCCGGCCGACGACACGCTGCGCCTGCTCGACGAAAAAGGCTCGCCTGCCACTGTCGCGTCGAACGGCCCGAACTACTTCGGCTTCGTGATCGGCGCGGCGTTGCCGCCGGCCGCCGCCGCCGAACGGCTGATGCTCGCGTGGGATCAGTGCGCGTCGTCTTACGCGAATTCGCCGGTGGCCGCGACGATCGAGCGCCAGGCCGCGCGATGGGTCGTCGACGCGCTTGCGTTGCCCGAAGGCAGCGCAGTCGGTTTCGGCACGAGCGCGACGGCCTGCACGCTCGTCGCGCTGGTGGCCGCGCGGCGCGCGCTGCTTGCGCGCAAGGGCTGGGACGTCGACGAGGACGGCCTGATCGGTGCGCCCGAGGTGAAAGTCGTGATCTCCGAGCTCGCGCACATCACGGTGAAGAAGGCGCTGCGCGTGCTCGGCTTCGGGCTGAAGCGTCTTGTCGTCGCGCCGGTCGATGCACACGGTCGCATCGACCCGGCGCAGTTGCCGCCGCTCGATGACATGACGATCCTCTGCTTGCAGGCCGGCGAAGTGAACACCGGCGAATTCGATCCGTTCGCGGCGCTGATTCCGCGCGCGAAGGCGGCCGGTGCATGGGTGCACGTGGACGGCGCGTTCGGCCTGTGGGCGCGCGCGTCGTCGAAACGCGCGCTGACGGATGGCATCGACGGCGCGGACAGCTGGACCACCGACGGCCACAAGTGGCTCAACACGCCGTACGACGGCGCGATGGTGATTTGCCGCGACGCGGACGCGCTCGCGACCGCGATGAACAGCGATGCCGTCTACCTGAGCGGTGCGAAGGACGCGCAGAAGAACCTGAACCTCGAGTTCTCGCGGCGCGCGCGCGGCATTCCCGTGTGGGCCGCGCTGCGCTCGCTCGGCCGCGCCGGCGTGGCCACGATGGTCGAGCGGCATTGCGCGCAGGCGGCGCGTGTCGCGGACGGCCTGCGCGCTGCCGGCTACGACGTGCTGAACCGCGTCGTGCTGAACCAGGTGCTCGTGCGCGCCGGCACGGATGACGAAACCGTCGCGATCCGCGAGGCCGCGCAGGATTCGGGCGACGTGTGGTTCGGCGCGACTGTATGGCAGGGGCGTCCGGCGTTTCGTATCAGCGTGTCGTCATGGCGCACGGAAGATGCGCACATCGATCGGCTTGTCGCGCTGCTGACTGAGCTGCGCAGCACGCCCGTGCGCTGAAGGGTGGCGGGGGCGGCGGCGAACCGGTGTCGTCGTGCGATGCCGTGTCTCCACGCGGCCGGAAATATCGGACAATGCCGGAGCGCGCTCATGCGCCGCATCGCCCGTCGGCCGATTACCCGTTCCGCCGGCCCGGGTGGCGCGTCCAAACGATGCAGTCACGCTAACGAGAGCCCCCCATGTCGACCACCCCTCCCCGGGAATTGCTGAAGGCCGCCGATATCGCGAAGATGGAACCGACGCGCGCCGTGCATTCGCTGAATCCCAATGCCGTCCGCCTTAAGAGACAGCTGAGTGACCTGACTGGTCTGACGCAGTTCGGCGTCCACCTGCTGACGCTGATGCCTGGTCACGAATCGGCCGAGTATCACCGTCACCTGTATGAAGAAGAATGCGTATACGTGCTGTCCGGCACGGGCACGGTCACGATTGGCGAATGCCAGTACGACGTTGGGCCCGGCGATTTCCTCGGCTTCGCGCGCGGCGGCGCAGCGCATACGCTGCAGAACACCGGCGACGCGTCGCTTGAATTGATCGTCATGGGCCAGCGTCTCGAACACGACGTGTGCGAATACCCGAGAATCGGCAAGCGGCTTTACGTGGCCGGCGAGCTCGAGGATTTTGTCGATCTGCCGAAGCAGCCATAACCCGGCTCGGATTATCTAAACATCGCGTAAAAATCGATATAACGGAAATTTGTTTAGATAAACAAAATAAAAATTCGTAAAAACACGGGGTAGAGAAATCACGTTTATTTGGGCACGCTTGTGCCCATTGTTCGTTCCTGGGCGCCGGTATTTCGACATGCCGGCGCGTATTTTTTCCAGGCAACCGAATGCGGAAATAAATACATGCGCCCGGGATTTTCGACCGATCGACCGGGCAGGCGACAAGTCACGAAAAGATTCCTGGTTAAAAGCTCAGTAGTTCGAAACAACAGCTTGATTCAAGAACGATACGGAGACAGGCGATGTCGAGGAACTGGGGGTTGGGAACGGCGCTGCTGGCGCTGTGCGTTGCCGTGACGTCGTGCGGCGGCGATGGCGATTCACCGTCGGCAGCGGCTGCAAACCTGTCGGCCGCCGCGCAGGCGCAGGGCAATGAAAGCGACAACAGCAATGGTAACGAGAACGGCAACGCAGAGTCGAAGAAGAACGCCGACATCCGTGTCGTCCAGTACGTCAATCCGTTGATCGGCACCGACTACGCCACCGACCAGCCGGCCGATCCGGTCGGCTCGGGTCTGGGCGGCGGCACGTTCCCGGGGCCGACGGTGCCGTTCGGGATGATGCAATGGAGCCCGATGACGCCGACCGCGCAATACGACCCGCGCAAAGGCGACGGTTCCGGATTCTCCGGCGGCTACTGGTACGGCGACACGTCGATCAATGCGTTCAGCGTGCTGCACCTGAGCGGCACCGGCTGCTGGTCGAACGGCGGCTACCTGAACGTGATGCCGCAGCTCTCGCCCGGCGCGGCCGGCACACCGGCCAGCTTCAGCCACGCGAACGAAACCGCGCAGGTCGGTTACTACGGTGTCACGCTCGGCAACGGCATCAAGGCCGAGCTGACGACCACGTTACGCACCGGCTTCGCGCGCTTCACGTATCCGGCGCTCGCGCAGGGCCAGCAGGCGACCATCGCGATCGATCCGACGGTGCAGAACAACCGCTCGCAGGGCACGACGGCCGATACGGTGAAGCAGGTCGGCGATCGTGCGCTGTCGGGCACGATCGCGGGCAGCGGCTTCTGCTGGGCCGGGCACGCGGTGCCGCTGTACTACTACGCGGAGTTCAGCCAGCCGTTCGCGGCGAAGCCGTCGCTGGCCGCCAACAGTCCGATCGCCGTCACGTTCGCGGTCGACAAGCAGCATCCGGCCGTGATGATGAAGCTCGGCATCTCGTTCGTCAGCGAAGCGAATGCGAAGGCGAACCTCGACGCGGAAAACCCGGGCAGCGATGCGCATGGCCGCGCCGGCTGGCATTTCGACAAGGTGCGAAACGCGGCGAGCGCCGCATGGAACGCGCGCCTGAACGCGATCCAGGTGAAGGGCGGCAGCGACGCCGACAAGACGAAGTTCTACACCGCGCTCTATCACGCATCGCTCCATCCGAACGTATTCAACGACGTGAACGGCCAGTATCCGGACTTCTATGCGTCGAACGGCGCATCGACCGCGCCGACGCGTCAGGTCGACAAGGGCCGCACGATGTACGCGAACTTCTCCGGCTGGGACATCGACCGCTCGTTCATCCAGTTGCAGGCATTGCTCGATCCGGTGCGCACCAGCGACATCGTGCAGTCGCTCGTGCTCGATGCGACCGCATGCGGCGCGTTCCCGCGCTGGGCATACTTCAATACGGAGACGGCCGTGATGCCCGGCGATGCGGGCTCGATCATCGCTGCGAACGCGTATGCGTTCGGCGCGACGAACTTCGATACGCAGCGCGCACTGTCGATCATGAAGAGCAGCACGGCGCCGGGCGCCGCGTGCGCGGGAACGCCCGTGATGAGCAGCCGTGCGGATTACGACCGGCTCGGCTACGTGCCGTCGTCCGGCAACGGCGACAACCAGACCGCGTCGAACACGCTCGAATATGCGCTGCGCGATTTCGCGGTGTCGCGCTTCGCGACGGCGCTCGGCGATTCGGCGACGGCCGGCGCGCTGCTGAAGTCGAGCGGCAACTGGCGGAACCTGTTCGACAGGAACGCGATCCAGCCGAAGACGTCGGCGGGCGCGTGGGTCACCGACGGTTCGGGTTTCATGGAAGGCAATTCCGAGCAGTACACATGGTACGTGCCACACGATCTTGCCGGCGTGGTCGCGCAGGCCGGCGGTGCCGCGTCGGTCGTCAACCGGCTCGACACGTTCTTTACGCACCTGAACATCGGCACCGTGCAGCCGTATTTCTACGTCGGCAACGAAGTGACGATGGCCGTGCCGTGGGTCTATGCGTGGGCCGGCGCGCCGTCGCATACGCAGCGCGTGCTGCACGCGTCGCTCGCGAACGAGTTCGGCACCGGCGCGGCGGGGCTGCCCGGCAACGACGATCTCGGCGCGATCTCGGGCTGGTACGTGTGGGGCGCGCTGGGTCTCTACCCGGTCGTGCCGGGCGTGAGCGGCGTCGCGGTGTCGAGCCCGCAGTTCGAGAAGATCGACGTGCGCGTCGGGCAGATGGACGGCAGCTACCGCCTGCTGCGGATCGCCGCGCCGGGCGCGGGCTCGGCCGATACCGCGTCGTTCTACGTGAAGTCGCTGCGACTGAACGGCGCGTCGTGGCCGGCCGCATGGCTGCCGCTCGACAAGATCGCGAAGGGCGGCACGCTGTCGTATTCGATGACGGCGGACGCGAGCGCCGCGACGTGGGGCACCGATGCGTCGGCGATGCCGTCGTTCCCGCAGGCGGCCGGCGCGCCGTAAGTCGCGAACGGCGAAACACAACCGGTACATGTTGCAGACGGAGGAAGTTCAACGAGCGGTTCTGGCGAACCGGGGCGACGCAGAGAGAGGGAGGGACGAACGAATGAAGCTACGTCATGTGGTGGGTATCGGGTGCCTTGCCGTGTTGTCGGGTTGCGGGGGCGATCAGGCTTCGACGGATGCGAGCGTGCTTGCGCAGATGTCTAACCCGGCCGGATCGGGATCGTCGCAGGGCGACCAGAACGATCAAGGCGACCGGAACGATCAGGGCGAGCACGCGGAGGCGCGCGGAAGGTCGATCCTGCGCAGCGTCGATCCGATGATCGGCACCGCGAATCTCGACATCAATGCGGACTGGAGCAGCGGCGTGCGCGGTCACGGCCATGTGTACCCGGGTGCGACCGTGCCGTTCGGGATGGTGCAGCTCGGGCCGGACACGACCGGCGGCGCGCATACGCTGCCGTGGAACTGGGATCGCACGTCGGGCTATCAGTACGACGATCCGTTGATCACCGGCTTCACGCATACGCACCTGTCGGGTACCGGCATCGGCTCGGGCGGCGAAGTGCGGTTCCTGCCGACGCTCGCGCCGGTCGACAAGGCGACGCTGGCGAAGGTCGCCGCCGATTCGTCGATCACCTACAACGCATCGTTCAGCCACGACGACGAAAGTGCGAGCCCCGGCTACTACCGCGTGCGGATGTCGCCGCAAGGCACCGGCAACCCGCCGTGGAACGTGCAGGGCGCGAAGATCCTCGCGGAGATGACGGCGACCACGCATGCGGGCGTGCACCGCTACACGTATTTCCCGAGCGCGGCCGGGCAGAAGCGCAGCATGATCGTGAGCATCGACAACCCGATCGGCGGCTCGACTGCGAGCGGCAAGATCCAGGTCATCGACGCGCAGACGATCGCCGGCTGGGAATTCACGAACAACTGGGCGAACAACAAGCCGACGTATTTCGTCGCGCGTTTCTCGAAGCCGTTCGATACGAAGAACGTCGCGTTCAGCGCGGACGGCTTCAACGCGTATCTGACGTTCGCGGCCGACGGGAACGATGGCGGCGGCGTGGTCACGGTGAAGGTCGGCATCTCGCCGTCGAGCATCGCGGATGCGCAGGCCAATCTCGCGTCGGAAGTCGGCGCGAAGTCGTTCGACCAGGTGCGCGGTGCGGCCGAGCGCGTGTGGAGCGCCGCGCTCGACCGGATCAGGATCAAGGGCGGCAGCGCCGACCAGCGGACGATGTTCTACACGTCGCTGTATCGCACGATGCTCGCGCCGACCGTCTACAACAACGCGGACGGCAGCTACGTCGGCACGGATTCGACCAACGACGGCACCAGCTCGCCGCCGACGACGAGCAAGCACGCGAATCCCGGCTTCGATTATTCGTCGACGTTCTCGCTGTGGGATACGTTCCGCGCCGAATCGCCGTTGATGACGCTGGTGCAGCCGGAGCGCGTCGACGGCTGGGTGAAGTCGCTGCTCACGCAGTTCAAGCAGAACGGCAAGGGCGAGCTGCCGGTCTGGCCTTTGGCGCAAACGGAAACCTTCACGATGGCCGGCCACCCGTCGATTCCGCTGATCGCGGATGCGTATCTGAAGCACCTGACGAGCGCGGGCATCGACGATATCTGGACCGCGTTGACGACCACGCAAGGCGCGAGCGCGCATGGCTTCGACCAGTATCGTCAGAGCGGCTACGTGTTCGCCGGCGACAACGCGTCCGTGTCGACGACGCAGGACTATTCGTTCGACGACTGGGCGACGGCCGCGGTCGGCAAGGCGGCCGGCAAGAGCGCGGCCGACTACCGGCCTTACCTGCAACGCAGCCAGAACTACCGGAACGTTTTCAACCCGGCACCGAACAACGGCTGGAAGTTCTCGCAGCCGAAGGACTCGCAGGGCAACTGGGTGCCGGGCTTCGATCCGACGGCCGCCGAGAAGACGGACTTCTCCGAATCGAATTCGTGGGTCGATACGTGGAACATCTTCCACGACTTCCCGGGGCTCGTTGCACTGCTCGGCGGGAAAAGCCAGTTCATCGCGCAACTCGACCGGACGTTCGATCCGGCCAATCCGCTGACCTTCCTCAACAACCAGGGCTTTCCGGACCTGACCGGGCGCAGCGGCCAGTTCTTCGCCGGCAACGAACCGGCGAACCACCTGCCGTACCTGTACGACGTCGTGGGGATGCCGTCGAAGACGCAGGATCGCGTGCGCACGGTGATGGACGACATGTACTCGCTGACGCTGACGGCCGGCGACCGTGCATTGCTGAGCGGCGACAGCCTGAAGGCCGCGCTGGCCGATCCGCGGCGGGTGCGAAACTCGGCGATTCCCGGCAACGACGATTGCGGCCAGCTTTCCGCGTGGTACGTGCTGTCCGCGCTCGGCATCTATTCGCTGAACCCGGTCGGCGGCGTGTTTTACCTCGGTACGCCGCTGTTCGAGGAAGCGTCGATCGACATCCCGGTTGCGTCGGGAGGCGGGGCAAGCGGTGCGCTGAAGTTCGGCGCGACGCGGCGCTTCAAGGTGACCGCGCATACGGCCGGTGGCGGTGCGCCGTCGGCGGTCAATCGCTACGTTCAATCGGTCAGCCTGAACGGCACGCCGCTGCACCGGCCGTACATCACGTACGACGAGATGAAGGCCGGCGGTACGCTCGACTTCGTGATGGGTTCGACGCCGAACGATGCGTGGGTCAGCCAGTGGAACGGACAGGACCCGAACAGCGCGCTCGCGCCGTCGGTGGCGTTGGCCGGGAATTCGTAACCCGGCGTGCGGTTCGCCGCGACCGCGCCGCACGTTGCGGTGGTGGCATCTCGTACGATGGACGCAACCGAAACGCGTGTCCGGTTGCGGCGTCGCGCTTATGATGCGGGAACGCCACCGACAGGGTTCCCCGATATGGACGCGCCGCTCCCGCCGATGCATGCCCCGATTTCCGAAACAGAACCTGAAACCGAAGCCGCCGCCGAGCCGCGCGCGTCACGCCTGCATCGGCCCGTCGCGCTCGTCACCGGCTCGACGTCGGGGATCGGCGCGGCCATCGCGCGCCGCCTGACGGCGGATGGCTACGCGGTGATCCTGCATTCCCGCAGTTCGGCCGACACGGGGCGTGCGATGGCGCGCGAGCTTGGCGCGGCCTATGTGCAGGCCGATCTCGCCGACGATGCCGAGCGCGTGCGGCTGATCCGCGACGCGCTCGCCGTGCACGGGCGCCTCGACGTGCTCGTCAACAATGCGGGGATCAGCCGCGTGATTCCGCATGAGGACCTCGCGGCGGCGACGCCCGATGTGTGGCACGAGATGCACGAGATCAACGTGATCGCGCCGTTCCGGCTCGTCGCCGAAGCGCAGGCCGCACTGCTCGAAGCGGCGTCGCGCGGGCGGGCCGGCTGCGTCGTGAACGTCAGCTCGCATGCGGGCGTGCGGCCGAAGGGCGCGTCGATTCCGTATGCGGCGGCGAAGGCCGCGCTCAATCACACGACGCGGCTGCTGGCGCGCACGCTTGCGCCGGCGATTCGCGTCAATGCGGTCGCGCCGGGGCTGGTCGATACGCCGCTGACCGCCGACTGGACGGAAGCGCAGCAGCTCTGGCGCGAGCGCGCGCCGATGCGCCGCGCGGCGACGCCCGATGACATCGCACAGACGGTCGCGATGCTCGTCGCGTCCGATTACGTGACGGGCGAGATCGTGATGCTCGACGGGGGATTGAACCTGACGTGATGCAGTGCGGGCGGCCGCGTGCGCGACGTTGCGTGCCGACGCGACAGGGCAACCGGGCCGCCTCGCGCAGGCGCCGATGCCGCCGCCCGGTCGGCTCGGCCAACCCGATCAACCCGGCCAACCCGGCCAACCCGGCCAACCCGGCCAACCCGATCAACCGATCAACCGATCAACCGATCAACCGATCAACCGATCAACCGATCAACCGATCAACCGAGATCCGCCCGCAGCCGCGCGAGTGCGCCGTCGTGCGTGCGCTCGAACTTCAGCGGCGTGACGGCCACATACCCCTCGCCGAGCGCGACCGTTTCCGAATCCGCATCGTCGTCGCGCGGTGCGCGCGCGAGCTTCAGCCAGTGATAGTCGATCTCGCGCGGGTCGCGGCCCGACACGATCTCGACGCCCTGCAGCGTGCCGGCGCCCTGGCTCGTCACCTTCAGCCCGCGCACGTCCTGCGCGGGGCGCGCCGGGAAATTCACGTTGAGGCACGCGTCGCTGTCCCAGCCGGCGGCGACGAGCCGGCGAATGACGTCCGGCGCATGCGCGAGCGCCGTGCTCCACGGCACCGCGTTGCGATCGATGAACGCCTGGCTCAGCGCGATGGCCGGCACGCCGAGCAGCATGCTCGTCATCGCGGCGCCGACCGTGCCGGAAAACACCGTTTCGGTACCGAGATTCGCGCCGCGATTCACGCCGGACAGCACGACGTCGGGCCGCGCGTCCTTCATCAGGTGGCTGACCGCGATCGCGACGCAATCGCCGGGCGTGCCGCGCACCGCGAAGCGGCGTTCGCCCTTGCGATGCACGCGCAGCGGTTCGTGCAGGCTCAGCGAATGCGACGTGCCGCTCTGGTCTTCCGCCGGCGCGACGATCCACACTTCGCGCGCCAGTTGCGTGGCGACCTGTTCGAGCACGTCAAGGCCGGGGGCGTCGAATCCGTCGTCGTTGGTGAGCAGGACACGGTCGAAAAGCGGGCGGGTTTCTTGCATCGGGACGATCCTCGCGGAGATGGGCGATGGGAGGGAAGTGCTGCGTGGCGCAAGCCACAAGGCTAGCATCCCGGCGTGAGAGTCGTCGTGTCGCGTCGTCGGTGCGGACGTGAAAACGGGCGCATCGCGCGCCCGTTCGTCGGTGGTTGTGCCGCGCACGCGGCGGGTCGGAACCGCTTATCCGAGCAGGTGCCGCAGCAGCCCCGCCGATGCGACGCCGACGATCACGGTCGGCAGGATCGACAGGCGCGTCGCCGCGAGCAGCGTGACGGCGAGCGCGAGCAGATCGGCCGGGCGTGTCGACACGAAGGCCGGCGCGATCACCGAGATCAGCACGCAGCCGGGCACGTTCTCCATTACGGACGCCATCCGCGGGCTGAGCGTGCGGTTGCGCAGCAGCACATAGCCGAGGATGCGCGACAGGTAGGTCGTCGACGCCATCAGCACGATCGTCGCGACGGTGCTGAAATCCGGAAGCTCAGGCATCGCGCGGCTCCCACAGCAGCGCGGCGATCAGCCCCGCGCACGCGCCGGCAGCGACGTACCACGCGCCGGGCACGGCCAGGTGCGTGGCCGCCGCAACGACGAGGCTCACGAACCACGGGCGGCTCGCGCGCA
Source organism: Burkholderia pyrrocinia (assembly GCF_001028665.1). Lineage (NCBI taxonomy): Bacteria > Pseudomonadati > Pseudomonadota > Betaproteobacteria > Burkholderiales > Burkholderiaceae > Burkholderia > Burkholderia pyrrocinia. The sequence continues at coordinate 881,231 of NZ_CP011504.1, read as the reverse complement.
TCCCTTTCCACATCCCGCGCAGCAGCACCAGGAATACCGCCGTGAACGCCATGTCGAAGCCGTATTGCTCGACGTTGCCGATCGTCGGGCCGACCGCGGCGCCGAGCGTGGTCATCGAGATCCACGTCAGGTAGAGCCCGACACAGATGCCCGCGTAATAGGGCACGCTGATGTGCGTGGCCGAGCGCGAGCGCGCATCGGCGAGCGACATCGCCCAACTCTCGTCGCACATGAAGAACAACGCGACGAACGCGCGGCGGCGCGGCAGGCGCCGGATGTACGGCTCGAACGCCGCACCCATCAGGATATGGCGCGAATTCACGAGGAACGACATCGCGACGATCAGCGCGATGTGCGGCGGCGAGGTCCACAGATGGATCGCCGCGAATTCGGAACCGCCGCCGAAGTTCAGGCCCGTCATCATCGGCACTTCGAACAGGCTCAACCCTTTTTGCGCGGCCTGCGCGCCCAGCACCAGCGCGAACGGCACGAAACCCAGCATGACGGGCAGCGCCGCGCGCAATCCGCGACCCATCTCGGCGACATAGGCGGGCTTGTCGCGAAGCCCGGACGACGTTGAAACGCTACTGCTCATTACTCCTCCTTCGGGGGAGGAATTGTCTGCTTTTTTGACTCGAATCGGGTTGCGTTGTGGCCATAACTTTCGGAGAATTTGGCATTGAACGCGTGATTTGCGAATTTTTTGGAATCGGATGCCAAATGAAACTGGATGCCATCGACCGGCGGATCCTGAGCGCGCTCCAGCGCGACGGCCGCATGCAGAACGTGGAACTCGCGCACGAGGTCGGGCTGTCGCCGTCGCCGTGCCTGCGGCGCGTGCGGCTTCTCGAGGAAGCCGGTGTGATCGAGAAATACGTGGCCGTGCTGAATCCCGCGAAGGTCGGCAAGGGGCTGACGATCTTCACGCGCGTGTGGCTGAAGGGGCAGGACGCGGAATCCGTAAACCGTTTCGCCGATGCGGTCCAGCAGATGCCGGAAGTCGTCGAATGCCACCTGATGGCGGGCGACTGCGATTTCCTGCTGCGGGTCGTCGCGGCCGACATCGACGACTATCGGCGCTTCCAGATGGAAACCCTCACGCGCATTCCTGGTGTGCTGAGCGTGAAGACCGATATTCCGATGCAGAAGGTCAAGCTCACATCGGCGCTGCCGACCTAGCGCCGCGCGAGTGCGGGGCGATGACTCGACGAACGGTCACGGGCCGGTGACAATCACCCGATAAGCTGGTGGGGTAAGCCGCTTCGTACGTCCTGCTTGTGTTGTCGTGCGACGTTCGATGCGCAAGCAACTAACGGTCAATGTCGACGCGATCGGGCAGGCGGCGCTGCGCGCCGGGTCATGCGCCGGCGCGGATGCGTTTCTTCTTGTCGGGTCATTCATGCAGCCATTCAACAATCCGTGGAATTCGCTGGAAATCGTCAAGCTCGTGCTCGGCGTGCTGACGCCGTTGTCGGTCGCGTGTCTCGGCTGGCTCGTCGCGCGCCGGCTGAAGCGGCTCGAACTCGTGCAGTGGACCAACCAGCGGCTGATCGAAAAGCGCCTCGCGCTGTACGACGCGGTCGCGCCGCAGCTCAATGCGCTGCTGTGCTTCTACACGTGGATCGGCTACTGGAAGGACATCTCGCCGGACGACGTGATCCGCGCGAAGCGCGAGCTCGACCGCACGTTCCACATCTATCGCTACCTGTTCGACAACGACGTGTACGACGCGTATCACACGTATATCCACGCGCTGTTCGACATGCATACGGGCCCGGGCCGCGACGCGCGGATCCGTTCGCTGATCCAGGCGCCCGACGGCGACCGCAGCGTGCACGGCTCGTATGAATGGAAGCCGGCGTGGTCCGATCGTTTCGCGACCGCGAATGTCGTGCCGAAGGATGACGTGCTGCGGCATTACACGCAGTTGATGGAACGGCTGCGCGTGGCGCTGGGCGCGACGCGCTGACGGCTCGGCGTCACACCTCACGCCTCGCGCCTCACGCCGGTATCGAAATCCGCCACCCGGCGGCACGGATTCGCGCCCTCGCGCATGCCGCGGATGCGGTGCGCGGCCGCGGCTGACATGCTGTCCCGCGTGTTCACTTGCGCGAGGTCCCCATGTCCATCGATACCGGTTGCCAGCCGCTGATGAGCCGCCCGCTCGGCGTCAGCCGGCGGCGTCTCTTTACCGTCGATTCCGCCGATTCTGTCGATACGCATGAAGTGTCGTTGCCGGTCGCGCCGGAGATCGGCGACATCGTCTTCATCCGCGTGACGGTGCGGCCGTTTCTCGAAGTGGCGAGCGCGACGCGGTCGTGGACGAATCACGTCGGGATCGTCGTCGGCCGGCGCGGTGGCGAGCCGCTGGTCGCGGAGAGCACGTTCCCGCTGTCGCGCGTCACGACGATGTCGCGGTTTCTCGCGCGCTCCGACCGCGGCGCGTGCGTGATCGCACGGCTGAAGCAGCCACTAGATGCCGCGCAGCGGCGCCGGCTTGTCGACGCGGCGATGCGCCGGGTCGGCGTGGTCTACGACACGGGTTTCAATCTCGCGTCGCGCCGGCAGTTCTGCTCGCGTTTCGTGCGCGAAGTCGTGAGTGACGCGACACGGATCACGCTCGGCGATGTCGAGACCTTCGACATGCTGTTGCGCGGGAATCCAGATCATCCGCTCGGTTTCTGGAAGGTGTGGTACTTCGGCCGGATTCCGTGGCAGCGCCGCACGGTGACACCGGCGAGCTTGATGGACAGCCGGGAACTGCGCGTGGTGGTAGATACGCGCGATCGTGCCGACGATGGATGCGCGGGTGGGGAATAGGCGGGATGCGGGGCAGGTGGGCCGTCAGTCGCTCGAGGAACTGGCGGCCGATTCATGCATGTCCGGGCCTTGGCGTGACTCAGGCGAAAGAGATCACGAGTTTCTTGCCGCACGCGGCGGCATACTTGCGCAGCGTATCGATCGACGGCGAGTGCCGGCCTGTCGCGAGCGCGCTTTCGAGCCGCGTGACGGCAGGCGCCTTCGTGCCCATGCGCTCTGCCACATCGGCTTGCGAAAGACCGGCGGCTCGCCGGGCGGCCAGCATTGCGTCGAGCAGCGCGAATTCCTCGCGGTTCAATCGTTCGTATTCGGCACGGATCTTTGGATTGGCCAACGCGCGCTTGCGCAGTGCGATATAGGTTGTCATCTCGAATCTCCTTCAATTGGCGGCGCGCGATCAGTTCCGCCCCGCCACCGCGAGCCTTGCCGCGAGCCCCACGAACACGGTGCCGAGCAGATACTGCGGCAGCTTCGACGGGCGGCGGCGCGCGCCGATCCGCTGGCTCAGCCGGCTCGCCGAGAGAATCACCGCGCCATTCACGACGATCCCGATCAGGTTCAGCACCGTTGCGAGCACGAGAATCTGCACGGCGATCGAACCGTGCCCGGGCCGCACGAACTGCGGGAACAGCGCGAGCACGAACAGCGCCATCTTCGGATTCAGCAGGTTCGTCGTCAGGCCCTGACGGAAGATCGCGGCGGTCGAGTGCCGGCGCTGCGACGCGACGGGCGATAACGAGGTTGCGTCGGAACGGAACGTCTTCCACGCGAGATAGAGCAGATACGCGGCGCCGGCGAAACGCACGATGTCGTACGCGATCGGCACCGCGAGAAAGAGCTGCGACAGCCCGAGCGCGGCGGCGAGCGCATGACAGTAAGTGCCGGCCTGAATGCCTGCGAGCGTCGCAAAACCCGCGCGCCGGCCCTGGCTCACGCTGCGGGACGCGATCAGCAGCATGTCGGGGCCCGGCGTGGCGGTCAGCGCGAGACACGCGCCGGAGAACAGCGCGAGCGTCGAGAGGTCGATCATGGGAATCCTTTTTGCGTGAGCGGCGAAAAAAGGAATGCCAGTTTAGAAGTGCCGCTGCAGGTGGTCAACCGTGGCCGTGCCTGGGGCATGGCCGAAGGCCGATTGGCTTCCATCCTTCCGATAAAGCGGAAGCCGTTTTTGTCATCCAGACATTTCGTGCGACTGCACCAGCAATTAACAATTTAGTCACGAATTTTCGTACGTGATCTAAATACATGCGAAATGTCTGTCTGTAGCATTCGGCGCTTGAGTTACAGCTGGCAAGTGCCTTGCCGGCAAGGTCCGAATGTGTTCCATGTGGGTAGATCATATGCAAGTCGTCGACCACCGTCGGGTCGATACCGGTAACGTCGAAGCGACGCGGTCGCTCGACGCTGGTTCGTATGCGGTGCCGCGCGACGCAAGCGTGACGCGGCGGGCGCGCCACGCATTGTGCGCGGCGCTGATCTGCGGCGGTGCCGCGGGCCTGTTCGAACCGGCACATGCGCAAGTGCCGGACGCGGGGCGAGCGATGCGCGACATCGAGACGCCGCGTCCGGAACTGCCGCAGGAAACCGCGCCAGAGCTGACGGTTCCGCCGTCGGAAGAGGCCGCCGAGAGCGCGCCGGAGTCGGGGCCGCGCGTGTTCGTTCGCGCATTCGCGCTCGACGGCAATACCGTGTTCGGCAGCGACAAACTGCTGCCGCTCGTCGCCGATCTGGCCGGCAGCACGCTGAGTTTCGCCGACCTGCAACGCGCCGCCGGGCGCATCACGGCCTACTATCGCCGCCATGGCTACGTGCTTGCGCGTGCCTACCTTCCCCGCCAGGACATCGACGACGGCGTCGTGCGTATCGAAATCGCCGAAGGGCGCTACGGCGCAATCACGATCCAGAACCATTCGCGCGTGCTCGATGCCGCGCTGCGCCAGCCGCTCTCGGCGCTGCATCCGGGCAATGTCGTACGCGGGCCCGATCTTGAGCGCAGCCTGTTGCTGCTCGACGATCTGGCCGGTGTCGGTGCGCGCGGCACATTGCGTCCGGGCGAAATGTCCGGCACCACCGATCTCGTCGTCGACGCCGACAAAGGGCCGCTCGCGTCCGGATCGCTCGAATTCGACAACTTCGGCGACGTGGCACTCGGGCGTTACCGTTTCGGCGGCAGCGTCGACGTCAATTCGCCGCTGCGGCTCGGCGATCGCCTGAGCCTGCGCGGGCTCGTCAGCAACGAGCTGCAGCGCTACTATCGTGCCGCGTACCAGGTACCGGTCGGGCCCGCGTCGACGCGGGTCGGCGTCGCGTATTCGTCGCTGCACTACCGGCTCGGCGGCGCTTTTTCCGATCTCGAATCCCAGGGCCGCGCGAGTGTGCAAACCGCGTACGTGACTCAGCCGCTCATGCGCGCGCGCAACCTGAGCGTCACCGCGCAGATCCAGTATGAAAACAAGAACCTGCGCGACGACTACGGCGTATTCGACATCCGGCGTGACAAGAACGTCGGCCTGTGGACCTTCGGCGTCAGCGGCAACAGTCAGGACGGCTTGCTGGGCGGCGGCCGCAACGGGTTCTCGGTGATGTTCGGCGTCGGACGGCTGCGCAGCAACGATCCGTTCGAAGCGGATTCACTGAAGAAGTCGATCGGAAGTTTTGCGAAGCTGAATGTGAGTGCACTGCGTGTGCAGGCGCTGGGGCGCCGGTTCGAGTTGTACACGCAATTCAGTGCGCAGCTTGCGTCGCGCAACCTCGACGAATCGGAGAAGTTCAGTCTTGGCGGCCCGTACGGCGTGCGCGCGTATGCGCTCGGCGCCGGCAGCGGCGATCAGGGGTGGCAGGCCAGCGCGGAGTTGCGTTATCTCGTCGCGCCGGGATGGCAGGTCAGCACGTTTGTCGACGCCGGGCGCGTGCAGGTCGACAAGCACCCGTGGACCCGAGGGCGAAACATGCAGCACATGCAGGCTGGCGGGGTCGGCGCGAGCTGGTATGGCGCGAAGCGCCAGGTGACGCTGACGGCCGCGTGGCCGCTCGGCGCGGCGATTGGCTCGCCGACCCGCGCGCCGAGCGTATGGGTTCAGGCCGCTCAGTATTTCTGAGTACGCTTGATCGGTCCGTCCGGCAAGGCGGGGTTGTAAATATAAATTGAAGAGGATACCAAAATGAACAAGGCCTATTCATTGGTGTGGAATGAAGCACAGAGCGGCTGGTGCGCAGTCGGGGAAACCGCGCGCCGTCGCGGCAAGTCGGGCGGCGGCAAGCGCCTGCTCGCGGCGGGCGTGTCGCTGCTGGGGCTGGCGGCCGCGTCGGGCGCGTACGCGCTGCCGACGGGCGGCGAGATTGCGTCGGGTAAGGCGGACATCGCGACGTCGGCGGACAACAAGACGATGTCGATCAACCAGCACACGGACAAGCTGATCACGAACTGGCAGGACTTCAGCGTGGGCGGTGGCGAGCGAGTGTCGTTCCAGCAGCCGACGAGCCAGTCGATCGCGCTGAACCGGGTGATCGGGGCGAACGGCAGCCAGATTCACGGTCAGATCGACGCGAACGGGCGCGTGTTCCTGGTGAACCCGAACGGGGTGATGTTCGGCGCGGGCGCGCAGGTGAACGTGGGCGGTCTGGTGGCGTCGACGCAGAACCTGTCGGACGTGGATTTCCTGGCGGGCCGCTACCGGTTCGCGGGGACGTCGGGCCAGTCGGTGGAGAACGCAGGGACGATCACGGCGAAGGAACGCGGCAGCGTGGCGCTGCTGGGCGCGCGGGTGTCGAACACGGGCGTGATCCGCGCGCAGATGGGTCGCGTGGCGCTGGGCGCGGGCAATGCGTTCAACGTGAACTTCGACGGCAACGGGCTGCTGAACCTGCAGGTCGAAGGCGGGGCGGTGGACGCACAGGCGCACAACGGCGGGCTGCTGAAGGCGGACGGCGGGGAAGTGCTGATGACGGCGCGCGCGGCAGGCGACCTGCTGGGCTCGGTGGTGAAGAACAGCGGCACGATCGAGGCGAAGGGGCTGAGCAGCCGCGCCGGGAAGATCACGCTGGACGGCGGCCAGGTGCATGTCGCGGGCAAGCTGGACGCGAGTGCGCAGGACGCATCGACGGCGGGCGGTACGGTGACGACGCGCGGCGAGCGGGTGGTGGTGTCGCGTGACGTGCAGGTCGATACGCGCGCCTCATCGGGCCGCACGGGCCAGTGGGCGATCGAGGCGGCGAACGCCGGCGTCGATGCGGCAGGACATGCAATCACCGGAGAGACGCTGTCGCGCAACCTGGGTACGACGAACGTGGCGCTGACCAACACGTCGGGCGACCTGACGGTGGGCGATGCGGTGAACTGGGCGAGCGACAACACGCTGGCGCTGACGTCGAAAAAGGGCAGCGTCGACCTGAAGCAGTCGCTGACGGCGAGCGGCGCGAACGCGGGCGTGACGGTGAACGCGGCGCAACAAATTCGCATCGGCAACAAGGTGGCGCTGACGGGCGAAAACGCGAGCCTCGCGCTGAATTCGGGCAGTGGCCATACGCTGACGAACGACGATGCGGTGGTCACGCTGTCGGGCCGCAATGCGTCGTTCTCGGCGAACGGCGAAGGGTATCGCGTGATCCACGATCTCGCGGGGCTGCGCGGTGTCGACGGCAACATGAACGGCCGCTACGTGCTGGGTAACGCGATCGACGGCAAGGGTGCGCAATTCCGCAGTCTCGGTGGCGCCAACGCATTCGAAGGCGTATTCGACGGGTTGGGCAACACGATTTCCCGCTTGACGATCAATGGCAACGGTCAATACGTCGGCCTGTTCGGGATGAATCGCGGCCGTATTGCGAATCTCGCGCTCGACTCGTTCGCCGTCAACGAAGCGTCGACTGGAGCGCCCGCGTCGGTCGGTGCGCTTGCCGGAGCCAATTATGGCGGGACGATCTCGAACGTTCGCGTGACGAAGACGACGGTTTCGTCGAACGGGAAGAGCAGCAATCTCGTCGGCGGCCTCGTCGGCGACAACATCGCCGGCGTCATCGACGGCGCCCGATTCCAGGGCCGCATCGCAGCCAACGAGGCGGCCGATTCGATCGGCGGCATTGCCGGCAGGCATGCTTTCGGGGCACTGATCACGAATAGCCACGCCGATGCCGAGATCACGAGCATGCGATCGTCGAACTCCATGCGTGCCGTCGGCGGTCTCGTCGGCAGGAATCTTCATGCGACGGTGTCGGATTCGACGAGTGCCGGCAGGATCTCGGTGGGCGACCGCATGCACGCGGGCGGCCTCGTCGGTCAGTCGGTGAACGGCATGATCGACAACGCGACGTCGACGGTTGATGTGTCTGCCGGGAAGTCGAGCTTCGTCGGCGGCGCGGTCGGCCGAAGCGATGGCGGCACGATCCTCGGTTCGTCGGCACGCGGCACCGTTCGCGCGACGGACGGCAGCACGGTCGGCGGTTTCATCGGCCTCAACAAAGGAGGTGATATCGCGGACTCGAAAGCGTTCGGTGCGGTGAACGCGAAAGGCGCAGCAGCCATTGGCGGCTTCGCTGGGGAGAACGTCGACGGCGGCGTGCTCGAAAACGTGGCGGCGAACGGTAGCGTGAGCGACATCGCGAGCAGCGCCGTTGGCGGCCTGGTCGGCAGGAACGCCGGCATGATCCGGCTGGGCGAGGCGGCAGGCGATGTACGCGCGGGCCAGGCGAGCAGCGCGGGCGGGCTCGTCGCGGTGAATGACGGGACCATCGAGCAATCGAAGGCGAGCGGAGTCGTGCGCGCCGGCTCGGAGAGCCGGGTCGGCGGGCTCGTCGGCGTGAACCGCGGGACGATTTCGGGGTCGCGCGCGACCGGATCGGTCTACGCGGCTCGCGACAGCTACGCCGGCGGTCTGGTCGGCGAAAACATTGGCCAACGGGCCAGCATCCGGGGTTCGAAGGCATCGGGCAACGTGACGACCGTCGGCGGCATGTTCGTCGGCGGGTTCGCCGGGTGGAACAACGATGGCGCGCTGATCGCCGATTCGGAATCGTCGGGGACGGTCGCTGGCACCGGTTTGTTCGCCGGTGGGTTCGCGGGCGTGAATCATGGCGCGATCCGTTCGTCGCATACGAGTTCGAAGTTTGACTACTCGGAGATGGGCATGCCCTTGGTGAGAGGCGGATTCGTTGCATTCAACTCGGGGCGCATCGAATCGAGCAACACGAGCGGCGCGGGCGCACGTGAACCGTTCGCCAGCGTCAACGTGGGCTGGATCGACGGCAAGCGGTAATTCATCTCGGTGAAGAGCAGGGCGCGAATGGCCCGGGGCGGCAACCAGGATCGACCGGTTGCCGCCCCGGATACGGCATGCCGGCTCCCGGGCAGGTTGGAGCCGGCGAGCATGGCGCGGATGGTGCTGTAACCCGCGAAACGAGCAACGGACATGTTCGTTCCACGCTCGATAAGCAGTTTGTGTAGGTATACGAAATGATTGGCGTATGCCAATCGATCATGAGGAAATGAAAAAATGAACAAGGCCTATTCATTGGTATGGAATGAAGTGCAGGGCGGCTGGTGCGCAGTCGGGGAAACCGCGCGCCGTCGCGGCAAGTCGGGCGGCGGCAAGCGCCTGCTCGCGGCGGGCGTGTCGCTGCTGGGGCTGGCGGCCGCGTCGGGCGCGTACGCGCTGCCGACGGGCGGCGAGATTGCGTCGGGTAAGGCGGACATCGCGACGTCGGCGGACAACAAGACGATGTCGATCAACCAGCACACGGACAAGCTGATCACGAACTGGCAGGACTTCAGCGTGGGCGGTGGCGAGCGGGTGTCGTTCCGGCAGCCGACGAGCCAGTCGATCGCGCTGAACCGGGTGATCGGCGCGAATGGCAGCCAGATTCACGGTCAACTGGACGCGAACGGGCGCGTGTTCCTGGTGAACCCGAACGGGGTGATGTTCGGCGCGGGCGCGCAGGTGAACGTGGGTGGCCTGGTGGCGTCGACGCAGAACCTGTCGGACGCTGATTTCCTGGCGGGCCGCTACCGGTTCGCGGGGGCGTCGGGTCAATCGGTGGAAAACGCCGGGACGATCACGGCGACGGAAGGCGGCAGCGTAGCGCTGCTGGGCGCGCGGGTGTCGAACACGGGCGTGATCCGCGCGCAGATGGGCCGCGTGGCGCTGGGTGCGGGCAATGCGTTCAACGTGAACTTCGACGGCAACGGGCTGCTGAACCTGCAGGTCGAAGGCGGGGCGGTGGACGCACAGGCGCACAACGGCGGGCTGCTGAAGGCGGACGGCGGGGAAGTGCTGATGACGGCGCGCGCGGCAGGCGACCTGCTGGGCTCGGTGGTGAAGAACAGCGGCACGATCGAGGCGAAGGGGCTGAGCAGCCGCGCCGGGAAGATCACGCTGGACGGCGGCCAGGTGCATGTCGCGGGCAAGCTGGACGCGAGTGCGCAGGACGCATCGACGGCGGGCGGTACGGTGACGACGCGCGGCGAGCGGGTGGTGGTGTCGCGTGACGTGCAGGTCGATACGCGTGCGGCGTCGGGCAAAGCGGGCCAGTGGGCGATCGAGGCGGCCAACGCCGGGGTCGGCGCGGCTGGGCAGCCCGCCAAGCGCGGCCTCATCATTGGCGGCGGGATCAACGGTAATACCGGCAACGGCGGGACGGGCAACAACGCCGATGTCGCGATCGACGGAGAGACGCTGTCGCGCAACCTGGGCACGACGAACGTGGCGTTGACCAACACGTCGGGCGACCTGACGGTGGGCGAGGCGGTGAACTGGGCGAGCGACAACACGCTGGCGTTGACGTCGAAAAAGGGCAGCGTCGACCTGAAGCAGTCGCTGACGGCGAGCGGCGCGAACGCGGGCGTGACGGTGAACGCGGCGCAACAAATTCGCATCGGCAACAAGGTGGCGCTGACGGGCGAAAACGCGAGCCTCGCGCTGAATTCGGGCAGTGGCCATACGCTGACGAACGACGATGCGGTGGTCACGCTGTCGGGCCGCAATGCGTCGTTCTCGGCGAACGGCGAAGGGTATCGTGTGATCCACGATCTTGCGGGGCTGCGCGGTGTCGACGGCAACATGAACGGCCGCTACGTGCTGGGTAACGCGATCGACGGCAAGGGCGCGCAATTCCGCAGCCTCGGTGGCGCCAACGCGTCGTTCGGCGGCGTGTTCGACGGTCTGGGCAATACCGTGCGCAACCTGTCGGTCACGAATCCCGGCGTGGTGGTCGTCGGGCTGTTCGCATCCAATTCCGGCCGTATCGCCAACCTCACGCTTGAAAAAATCACGGCGCGGGCATTTGCTCCGGCCGGCGGCTCGCCCGTCAGCGTCGGCGCATTGGCCGGCTACAACGTGGGCGAGATCTCGAACGTGAAGGCGAAGGACGTTCTGGTCAGCGGCAGCGGCCGTGCAATCGTCGGTGGCCTGGTCGGCAGCAACCTGAGCGGGCGGATCGATCGCGCATCCGTTTCCGGCCGTGTCGAAGGTGACAAGGATGCGCTGTCCGTCGGCGGTCTGGCCGGCGAAAACCTCACTGTCCTGCGGCCGAATCGTGGCGACGCGATCATCAGCAACAGCCGCGCCGACATACAGGCCAGCAGCCAGTCGGCCGGCAACACGGGTGGTCTGGTCGGTGTCAACCGGGGCGTCATCACGGCGTCGACGGCGGCAGGTAGCGTTACCGCCATGGCTCGTGGCGCGCGTGTCGGCGGTCTCGTCGGTTTCAACGACGGCGGGGACAAGGCCGGGCACATCAACGCCTCTGCGTCGAGCGCAAGCGTGCGAGGCGGTCATTATGCGACGGCGGGTGGCCTCGTCGGCTACAACGCCGCGTCGATCGAAGCCTCCGACGCGACGGGCAGCGTGACCGTGGGCGACAACGCCAAGGCGGGTGGCCTGGTCGGCGTCAACACCGGGAGCGCGAAGTCGTCCGATGCGCGTGGGTCGGTTGTCGCCGGCGCATCGAGCACCGCGGGCGGCCTCGTCGGCGAGAACGGCGGTTCCGTGGTCGCTTCCTCGGCGGCCGGCAGCGTATCGGCCCGCGCGAACGGCTTTGCAGGCGGGCTCGTCGGCAAGAACTCGGGCACGGTGGCAAGTTCCAGCGCGCGCGGAGCCGTCAACACTGCCGGTACGGGCCGTGCCGGCGGCCTGATCGGGTACAACGAAGGCAGCGTGTCGTCGTCGAGCGCGTCGGGTGACGTCGTTGCGGGCGCCGATAGCTACGTCGGCGGCCTGGTCGGCCATAACTTCATGGGCGCATCGATCGATGCATCCAACGCGTCCGGTTCGGCGAAGGGCGGCGATGGCAGCAGGGTCGGCGGTCTCGTCGGCGAAAACGACGGCAAGATCGCGTCGTCGTCGTCGTCGGGTGCGGTGTCCGGCGGGCGCAATGCACGGCTGGGTGGCGTGGCAGGCGAAAACTTCGGCAACGTCAATAGTTCGAGCTCGAGCAGCCGTATTGCCTACACGGCCGGCTACGGCCAGTTCTACGGCGGGCTGGTCGGCTTCAACTTCGGCTCGATGCGCGGCACTAGCGTGAGCGGAAGCGCGGCGGCGGTGCCGCTCGCGGGCCTCAATTTCGGCGAAATCCGGAACTGATCGATCCCGTTCCGGGAGGCGGGGTTCGTTGCAACGAAACCCGCTTCCCGGGCACGTCGCGCTGTCGCGACTTCGTTTCGATGCCCGTTCGGCACAGGTGCCGGGCGGGCTGGCCGACCGGCGATGGTGGCAGGTGCGCCATCGCCGGCTCGGTTTCCGTCGACACGAAGCTTTCAAGGGTTCTTCACGTTGATCCGCGACGACTCTTTTCTTTTTTTGCGTCGAGCCAGGCATGGCCGGAGCATCGTCGGAACAGTTCATATTCGCGCTGCCGATACGCATCAACGTAATAGCCCGAACGGCGCTATCCCTAAACAACTTTGACAAAATGCGTTGCCCGAGCGGTTGATCCGCCGAACGCTCAATCAACGCAATGCGAAAAAACGACCCATATTTGCCGCATCAAATTTCGGTCAAGTCCGAAATTGTGAGGGCATGCGATCTAACATGTACGAAATGGTTCACGCGGTGAGGACGCCCACGCGGGCCTTTGGCATGATCGGAAATCCCTTTTTCTTCAGGTGTTTTCCGAGACGGTCACGGGGGCCGGAACGACGTCGTTCCGGTCGCGCTCGCGATCGTCGCCGCGCGCCATGCCGCAGAGCCCGCTTCAATCCCTTCGTCGCTATCAGAGCATCTCGGTGTTCGGTGGCGGCATCGTCGTTACCGTCCTTGTCCTGATCGCTTGCGGTCTCGGGATGGCGTCGATCGTCTCGGGCTATGTCGAGGGGGCGCGGCGCAACTACCTGAACGGCCTGGAGCAGACGCTCAACGAAATCCAGGTGAGCGAAACCTCGTTCCGCAACGGCGTCGCGAACGCGCAACTGATCTGGCAGGAGGCCAGCGGCGCGCCGGCAGCTGTCGTCGACGAGTTCCTCCTCAACGACCAGCGCGTCGCGACCCGTCCGCATCCTTCGCTCGTCGTCGGCGTGCCCGCGCAAACCGGTAACCGGGCCGAAGTCGCGCGCTATCTGTCGCTGTCGGTCCTGCTGGCACGCATCTGCGCGGCCAGTTCGATCAATCGCGGGCGTACGCTGGAGGGCTACCACTACAGCACGCGCACGGGTTTGTTCGCGCTGATTCCCCATCGGGACCGCGACGATCCGGCGCTGGTTTCGCCGGAAAGCCGCGCACGCGTGCTGGACGCGCTGCGCGTCGATTTCGAGCGCCCGTATCCGGGTATCGTCGATGCGCGCCCGCATGTGCGCTGGCTGGCGCCGTTCATCGATCCCGTGTCGGGGCAATCGCGCATCCGGATTGCGGCCGAGGCGCGCGATAACGGCAAACCGTTCGCGGTGCTCGTCACCGAATATCCACCCGAGTACCTGCTGTCGTGGCTTGCGGACTATCGCCCGGAGGGCGCGTTCTACATCACGACGGCCGATGGCCGGCTCGTCACGATGGATCCGTCGGCGGGCGATGCCGATCGCGTGGAAAGCCTGTTGAAGCTGAACCCGTCGCGGGGCGGCGCGTCGTCGTCGGGCGCGCCCGTGTTCCGCGACGGCTTCCTGTTGTTTCACGGCAAGCTCGAACCGACTGGCTGGACGCTTGCATATGCGCTGTCGTGGACCGACATCGCGGCCGGCGTCGCGCGTTCGGCCGGTACGCTCGGCGCCGCGACACTGCTCGCGCTCATGGTCATGTGGGGGCTGCTGCTGCGCTTTCATCGGCGGGAGTTCGTGCCGCTCTACGCGCACTCGCAGCGCGTGTTCGACAGCGAAGCGCTGTGCCGCAGCGTGATCGAGATGGCGCCGATCGGGCTCGGGCTGATCGCGCGCGAAGACGGGCGTTTCATGCTCGTGAGCCCCGCGCTGACGGACATGGTCGATCGAATCGGCGGCGACTATCACGCGCTGTCGAGCCAGGTGGCCGACGCATGGCAGGCGCGCGGCGACGCAGGCGGCGTGCCGCACGACGAGCTCCTGCTGGGAGGCGTGGAAGCCGCGCATCTGCACCTCGAATTCGTTGCGTGCGGCGCGCGCTATCAGGGCACGGACGTGCTGATCGCCGCGGTCGCCGACATGACAGCCAAGCGGCAACTTGTGCAGCAGCTGGAAGAGGCCGTGCGCGCGGCCGATTCGGCCAATGCCGCGAAATCGTCGTTCCTCGCGGCGATGAGCCACGAGATCCGTACGCCGCTGAACGTGATTCTCGGCAACCTCGAACTGCTCGAGCGCTCGGCGCTCGATGCGGTCCAGCATGACCGCGTGCACACGTTGCGCACGTCGGCGACGAGCCTGCTCGCGCTCGTCAGCGACATTCTCGATTTCTCGAAGATCGAGGCCGGTGCGATGTCGGTGGAATCGATCGAGTTCGACGTGATCGCGACGGTCGAGCGCGAGTTGAACGCGTTCGCGACGATCGCGAAGGCGAAGGGGGTGCAGCTATTCTGCGAGATCCGCGCGAGCAGTACGCAACAGATGCGCGGCGATCCGACCCGGTTCGCGCAAGTGCTCCGCAACCTGCTGAGCAACGCGCTCAAGTTTACCGACGTCGGTCGCGTGACCGTGCGCGTCGCGGTCGTTGCCGAAAGGCACGACACGCCGGAGCTGTCGGTCGAGGTCGAGGATACAGGCATCGGTATCGCCGCCGAACATCGACACAAGCTGTTCAAGGCATTTTCGCAGGTCGACACGTCGATCACGCGACGTTATGGTGGTACCGGCCTCGGGCTCGCGCTGTGCAGCCGGCTCGTCGCGGCGATGGGCGGCCGCCTCGCGGTGGACAGCAAGCCGGGCGCCGGCAGCCGTTTCATGGTGCTTCTGCCGCTCGGCATGAACGTCGTCGCGCTCGACCGGCCGCGCGCGGCCCGTGCACACGCGCTGACGCTGATCGCCGCGCATCCTGCGTGGCGCGATTTTGCGTTGCCGCATCTGCATGCATGGGGACTCGACGTCAGCGTGTACGACAGCCCGTCAAGTCTGCCGGGCGGCGTCGTGCGACGCGGCGCGGTCGTGCTGTTCGGCGATTCCGACACGTGGTCGCACGCGGATCTGGCCAGCCTGAGCGATTGCGAGTTGCTGATACTCGCGATACCCGACGGCCCGCTCGAACCGTATCGCGCGGGCGACACGGTACGTGTGTCGAGCTATTCGCTCGGCGGCTTGCGCGCCGCGTTGGCGCTTGGCGGGCCGATGGGCGATGAAAGCGGGTTCGATGTCGTATCGGGCGATGACCCGCGGCGTGACGATTCGCACGCTCGCGATTCGGCGACGGTCGAAATGTCGCGCGCGGCCGCCAAGCACGGCAGTCGAGCATTGCGCGTGCTCGTCGCCGACGACGAAACCATCAACGGCTCGATTTTCAGCGAGCAGTTGACCGCACTCGGCTGCACGGCAGCCGAGTGCGGATCGGGGCGCGCGGCGCTCGAATCGCTGGCCGGCGGCGACTGGGACGTGCTGCTGATCGGCGACGATCTGCCCGACATGCGCGCGCACCAACTGGCGGAAGCCGCACACGGCGTCGATCCCGCGTGCGACGTGCTGGTCGTGACGTCGCATTTGACGCCCGAAGGCATGCACCGCTGCGCGGCAGCCGGTGTGCGGCGCGTATTGACAAAACCCGTGACGCTCGGTCACCTGCGCGGCGCGCTTGCGCATGCGTGGCAGCGGCGTGCCGCGACTTCGGCGAAGGAACCCTGCGCGGCCGCTTGCCCATCGGGCTCTACCAATCATGAAACGACTTTGCATGACAAGTAACCGACAGCAGCATACGCGTCAACGCGTATCCAAAATAACAAAGGCAGGTTGCCGACGCACGTCCACGTCGCGCGGCAGATTTCAAATCAATACTGGAGGGGAACGTCGTGCGTCACGTAGGGAAGATATTCGCACTGTTGCTCGAGTTTGCCGCACTCTCTGAGAAGTCCCGTCGGGAATTCCTGACGATGATGAACGAGTTTCTGCTCATGTCGCCGGTTCAGCGGCGCCGTACGCTGACCGAGTGGAAAAACAGGGTGGATGGCAACGCACAAGACCTGCCCGGCGATTCAAGCCACCGATAGCGCACCGCGTCGCGGCACGGCCGCGCTGCGTGAGCGCGCGGCCGGCATCCCGTAACGGCGCCGAGCTGTCGTGCACTTCGGCAATCTGCGCGGCGCGTCCGTGCGGACAGGTCGTGCGCATCGCCGGCGCCGGCACCTATCGTCCGCCGCGTGGCCCGCGCTTATATTGCAGGGCGAACCGGGATTTATCTTAAAATTGAGTCACTATTAGTCCGGTGCGCCGAATACGGCCGGCCATCGACACGATGGCGCGAGCATGCTCCCCGTCGCGACGGGGACCGGTAGCGTGACTGAAAGCCTCGGGGAAACAGGAACATGGACGAATTCTTTGTGCGCGTGATGGTGGCCGACGATCATCCGGCGTCCGCACTCGGCATGTCGCAGTCGCTGCAAGGCAACAGCACGATCAAGCTTGTGGGCACCGTTTCGAACTCCACGGACCTGGTCGCGGCGCTCGACGCGCAACAGAGCGACGTGCTCGTGCTCGACTACGTGATGCCGGGCGGCAAGTACGGCGACGGGCTCGTGCTGCTGTCGTTCCTGCAGCGCCGCTATCCCGCGCTGCATATCGTGACGATCACGATGATCGACAATCCGAGCGTGCTGCGCGCGATCCACAAGCAGGGCGTGAGCTGCATCCTCAGCAAGTCGGACGCGATCTCGCACCTGATCGGCGCCGTGCATGCCGCATACGTCGGTGCGAACTACATGTCTCCGTACATCAAGCAACTCCTGCAGGACATCGAATCCGAGCCCGTCGCCCGCGCACTGACGACGCGCGAGATCGAGGTTGTCCGGTTGTTCGGCGCGGGCTACACGGTGGGAGAGATCGCCGCACAGCTCCATCGCAGCAAGCAAACCATCAGTTCGCAGAAGTCGAGCGCGATGAAGAAACTCGGGATCGTTCGCGACGCGGATCTGATCCGTTACAACGATGAGCAAAAGCTCGCCGGCGCGTCCGACGACGAGGCTTAGTCGACGTGACGCGCGAGGGCCGGCTGCCGCTCCGGCCGGCTTCGGGGCAGACGCCACCGAAGTGACGCATTGCGTGTGCGCACAGGCACGCCACGCGACACGGCTACCCTGTTTCCCAGGGAGACGATGCGCCGGCATCGGCGAATGATGCGGTATGCCCGGCCACGAGCAACGAGATCGATACGACATGCCCGCAAAGCTGAAAAGACTTGTTTCGCACGCCACGGTGGCCGTTCGCAAGCCATTCGAACCGGGGCGCGTCCGGCGGCAGCAGCAGTTCCTGCTGTACGGAAGCGGCGTGGCGATCTCGGTGTTCATTCTGGTGTGCGCGACGCTCGTTTTGCTGCTTGACGTGCAGGAGTCGCTCGAGCGCTTTCGCGTCGAGTTCACGGGGCGCAGGGCCGAACTCGTTGCCGAGGTGGAGATCATGAGGGCGCTCCGGAATCGCTATGTCGAGGACATGGAGCTGCAGTGGGCCAGCGTCGCCGAAGATTCGCCGGGCCTGCCCGGGTTGCTCGCCGGCAAGCACGGCAAGCAGACGTTCGTAGGGCGCAAAGGGCGAATTGCGATCGCCGCATTCGCCGACATCCCGCCGGCCGCATCGGCGAACAGTCGCTTGCCTTACCTCGCGCGCTATCTCGACGGGGTCGAGGTGACGGGCGTCCTGCCGCCGCCGCAACCGGCCGATCCGGGCGGATCTGCCTATCTGATCGATCCGAACGGCGATTTCATCGTTGCGGCGGGGCATCCGCTGGTAAAGCGAGCGCTTGCACTGCCAGCCGGTTTCGACGTGAGGGCACTGGTCGAGCAACTGCTGCCGACGACGAACGATACGGCCGTATCGACGGCGGATGCGGCTGTATCGACCGCGCCCGCCGTTCGTCGAAACGCGATTGCGCTGGACCGGCGATTCGATCCGGTGCTCGGACGCTCCGTGCTGCGGATGGTGCAATGGGTGCGTGGCGCGAACGGCAGGCCGGTCGTCTGGTTCGTCATCAACAGCCTGCCGCTGATAGAGGGGATACTGCGCTCGCCGGGCGCCGGCAGGGAATACGCGCTCGTCGATTCAGGCGGCAATCTCCTGCTCGGCGGGCAACCCGACAGCGCGATGGTGTCCCGTGCGCTCGAGCATGCGCGCCACGACGCCGGCGAGCGAGCGGCCGCACATCGCGTCGGCATGAACTTCGTCGTCAGCGACCGCGTACCGAGATCGGACGAGGTGGTGATGGCGACCATCTCATGGCGTGCCGTTCTGAGCGACGTAGCCTTGCGCGCGAGCTTGACGGTCGCACCCGCGCTCTTCGCGATCGCGCTGCTGTGGATTGCAATCGTGATGTTCGACAGGCGAGCGCTGCGTCCCGCGAATCGGCGAGCGATTCGCCTGATCGAAAGCGAGGCGCTCAACCGGACGCTGATCCGCACGGCGCCTGCCGGGCTCGTGCTGCTGTCGTTCGCCGACGGCGAAGCGATCGTGCGCAACGACGCGATGATCGCGTATGAGCGGGACGTGGAAGGGGAGCCGCTCGGCAAGCGGCTGTGGCACGCTTACCGGGACGACACGCCCGCCGGCAACGCACGTAAGCGCGTCACGCGAGAGCTGGCCGTCGAGCGCGCGGGGTACGGCACCGTCTATCTCGACGCACACATCGCGCGCACCAAGTATCGCGGCATCGACGTGCTGCTGTGCACGCTGCTCGACATCACGGCCCGCAAGCAGGCGGAGGAGAAACTGCGCGAGGCGCGCGAAGCCGCCGAACTCGCGAACAAGGCGAAGTCGACGTTCCTCGCAACGATGAGCCACGAGATCCGCACGCCGCTCAACGCGATCATCGGTAACCTGGAGCTGATGGAGCGCGCGCAGATGGCGGCGCCGTTGCGGCGCAGGCTGGGGACGATCATGTCGTCGTCCGATGCGCTGCTGCGCGTGATCAATGATGTGCTCGACCTGTCCAAGGCCGAGTCGAACCAGATGGCGCTGGAAAGCATTCCGTTCGACCTGCATCGTGTCGTGAACGACGTGGCCGCGATCTTCCGCCCGCTCGCGGATGCGAAAAACCTCACGCTTGCATGCCGCATTGCCCCGGATCTCGCCGACGGTTACGTGGGCGATTCGACACGGCTGCGGCAACTGGTCTCGAACCTCGTCAGCAATGCGATCAAGTTTACGAAGCGCGGCGGCGTGACGATCGACGTGCGGCTTGCACAGGCGGGCGCGGCCGGACGTGGCGTCGAAATCGCCGTCAGCGATACGGGCATCGGCATTCCCGAAGACAGCATGCCGACCCTGTTCGACGTCTATATCCAGACCGACGCGTCGATCTACCGGCGCTTCGGCGGTACGGGGCTCGGGCTGCCGCTGTGCAGGCGCATCGTGACGCTGATGGGTGGCGAGTTGAGTGTCGACAGCCGTCTGGGCGAAGGCACGGTTTTCGTGGCTGCGTTGCCGCTGCCCGAAGCGCCGGCCGGTTGGCGAGACGATGCGCCGGAACCTGGGGCGTTCGAGGGTACTGCGCGCACGTATGAAGCGGAGGCGGCATCCGAAGTGGGCGCGGAGACCGACGCGCACGCTGAGGCCGACGACGAAGAACCGCTGCAAGTGCTCGTCGCCGAGGATCATCCGGCAAGCCGGGCGTTGCTGCGCGACCAGCTCGACGCGTTGGGCTACGACGCGACGATCGTTTCCAACGGCATCGAGGCGATGCGTGCCTTCTTCGAGCGGCCGTACGACGTCGTGCTGACTGATCTCGGCATGCCGGAACTCGACGGCTTCGCGCTCGCGAACTTCCTGCGCGAGCAGGGTGCCCGCGTGCCCGTGATCGCGATGACGGCACACGCGACCGACGAGGATCGCCGGCGCTGCGAACAGGCCGGCGCGGTGGAGGTCGTGCTCAAGCCGCTGTCGATCGAGACGCTCGACGCGGCGTTGCGGCGGCATGCGGGACGTAATACGGTGTCGTCAGCGCCCGGGCAACCGCCCATCGCGCTCGCGATGACCGACGAGGTGCGGCGCGCGCTGCGTGACGCAACACTGAATTCGCTTGCAGCGATCGGCGACGCACTCGCGAGCGGCGACGCCGATACGCTTCGCATCGAACTGCATTCGATGCGCGGCGGCTTCGCGTTGGCGGGTGACGTCGAGGCGCGCGACGCATGCGCACGCGCCGAGCACGCGATGCGGGATGGCGGTCCGGAAGCATTGGAACGCATCTGGCATTCGATCGAAGATGCCGTCCGGCTTGCACTCGGACGGCTGTCGACGGATGATGAGCCGGGCTCGCGCGTGTGACCGGCCACCAATATGAAAATGTAGAGGTCGCCCCGGGCGTTCACTTCATCCGGTGTGATTTTGGGTTCAGTCTTGACGTATTTCGCGACGAACGGAATAGTTCGGCTTGATCCGCGCGCCGCGTTGCCGGACGGACGCAGTTGTACTGGAGCACGTACGTCAGCGTGGCATCGGTCTTCCCTGCCTTGATCTCACCGCCGCTGGCAATCCAGTCGATTCTTCTGCCCCATCGAGCGCGGGTCGTACGGACCACAAGGCCGAAAAATTGAGCATTGTGACTGCGCCGGGCACCGTATCGACAGCGTCCGTCCGAGCCCTGCGTCCATTCCCGCCCGGCTACTGGTACGAGAAAGTAAACGTGGCGCTGGCGTCGAGCGAGCCCGGTGTGAACGTCTGCGCCGTTTTCACATACCGCGCCACCAGCGGGATAGACAGACTGCCGTCCGTGACCTGACCCGCGAGCCATTGATTCGTATTGCCCTTCACAGCCGAATCCGGCCCGAAGTGGAGCGGCGTCTCGCTACCCTGCTTGTAGATCTGGAGCCCGACGCCACGCGAGGTCGAACCAGGATGCGCACTCAGGATCGTGCCTTCGTTCGCCGGATTCGCCGCATCGGTCAGCGTCGTATAGACATTCACGGCGCCCTGGCAATTGACGCGCAGCGTCACCGGCGCGGATTCGTCCGATACGGCGCCGACCGCCTTCAGCTTGTTGCCGACGAGTTGCGGAAGTTTGACATTCGTCTGCGCGCCCGATGTCAGCGTGCACCCGCTCGCAGTGACCTTGATCGTCATCGCGCCCAGATCGGTGATGGCCGAAAAAGCGACTGCCCCGTTGGGGGCGTAAGCCGTCGTAGTTGCGACTCGACGCTGTGGAATCGTGTAAGTGCCGGTGGCGAGCGAACCGGTAAACACGAGCGCTGCTTGATAACGGACGTAATAGAAATAGGTTATCTGACTTTCCCTGTCGGACACCAGAGTCTCTTCCGGGCGGACGGCTTTCCAATCCGCACCCACAACTGAATGATCCGAAAGAGGAACTGCCATCAGCGCAAATCCGATTCCCGGAACGCCCGTCTCGTAGACAGGAAAAGACTTCCCTTCCGAATCGTAAGTAACGTTGGGGACCAGTGTTCCCATTGCCTTCACGCCAACCTTGCCGACCTTTCCACTAAGACTGCATTGGAAGAGGGACATGCCTCTTTCATTGGCTATGGCACCCGGGCCGATAAGTGTACCGGGTTGCCCTGAATCGCGTGCGCTCGTGATCGTCGCGGGAACGCTCGGGCGGATGATGCCAGCCCAAAACAACATCTGACAGGCATGGGCCGACTCAAACGCCGTCAGCAGCATGATTCCGCTTATTACGATCCGTGCGACGGACCACATCCCTCGTTGCGAGGATCGATTCCATTCCGAATTTCTTTTCACTCAATACTCCTGATTTGGTATGAATTTCATTTTCCGTTCTCCGAGATCGTTGACAGTGCCTGCTCTTTAAAAAACAGTCACGCGAAGCGCTTTCCGGACGCCTGTCACTTGGCGCCGACCACCGTGCCCGCGCGCATGCACATCGCCGCCCGACGCTCGTACGCCAGTTCCTTGTTCAGCGTCGGCAATTGATAGGACACCTTGCAGCTGTTGTTACCCCACTGCACATCGATGCTTCCCTTGTCCTCGATGCCGAACACCAGCAGGCGCGACTGGTTGTCCACCATGCCGAGCAGCTTGCCCTTCGCGTCGTACGCCTGCGCGCCGAACGGCACCTTGCCGCCTGCGTCCTGGCTCAGCTCGAACTGCACGCGCCGGCCCGACTCCGCTTCGAAGCGGGTCTTCACGATCGCTCCGCGCGTGGGCACCACCATCTTCGCGTTGTCGGTGATCTCCGTATGCGTGCCGACGCTCGACGGATCGATGTTCAGCCAATTCTGACGGTACGGCTGCAGATACGGCACGATCGCGTAGCCGCGCCGGTCGGTACGCACCGTCGGCGCTCCACCGAACGTTACGTCGCGCACCTTCGGCACCTGGACCACCGCGAACGTCTCGCCGATCGGCTGGCCGAGCGTGACACCGCCGCCATGCACGACGACCGAGCCCGATGCGCCCGCATCGAAATGCCGGCCCGAGCGGTCCTGCGTGAAGTTGCCGGTCAGCTTCGCGTTCGGCGTATCCCAGCCCGCGCTGACGCCGCCAGAGCCGCCGCCGTCGCGGCTGTAGCCGGCCTGCACGCCGTAGTTGACGGTGTTGCTGTCGTTCAGGTAACCCGACACGCCGGTCTGCACGTTGAAGTCACCGCGTGTCGACGACACCGCGTTCGCGTACAGGCGATGCGAACTCGACGCCTTGCCCAGCGGAATGCTCACGGACACGCTGAACTGCGTGTCCGGGCGCCCGAACGGCCCCGACTCCTGGATGTGCGATGCCGACACGCTGTAGCTGACGTTCCTGTAGCTGTTGCTGTAGCCGACCTGAAAGCGCCGGCTGCGCCCTTCGCCGTTCCAGTAGGTCGTGTCGCCAACGCCGGCGAACATCGAGCCGCTGCCGAGCGGCTGGTTGACGTTCACGTCCAGGCGGCTTTTCTGACGCGCGATGCGCGGCCCGTACTTACTGTCCGTGTCCTCCACGTGCTGACTCAACGTACGGTAGCCGTCCGTCGAATAGCGGTAGCCGACCATCGTGAACGTCGTGTTGGTCGGATACAGCGTCTTCGAATACAGGAACCGCAAGCTCTGCCCTTGCCGGGTGCCCGCCGACGTGCGTGACCGGCTCGTCGTGACGTCCAGCGACATGCCGCCGATACGTGTGTTCATGCCGATACCGAGGGCGGCCGCCACGTAGTTGTCGGCGGCAATAATCCCGCCGTAGCCGGTGAAGTTGTCGGACACGCCGTACACCAGCGTGCCTTGCGTGAACTTCGGGCTCGACTGGCCCTGCACGCGATACTGGCCGGCGGCAAACGCGTACCGCAGGCTGCCGCGCCGCACCATCACCGGCAGGTACGAGTACGGCTGGGTGAACCGGCGCACGCGTCCGTCGGCCTCGGTGATCCTGATTTCGAGGTCGCCGTTCGAGCCGCTCGGATAGATGTCGGTGATCTCGAACGCGCCCGGCGGCACCGGCGTCGAATAGATCACGTAGCCGTTCTGCCGCACTTCCACCACTGCATTGCTCTCGGCAATCCCGCGCACGACTGGCGCGAAGCCGACTTCGCTGTCCGGCAGCATGCCGAGGTCGGTGCCGATCTGCGCACCGACGAAACGCACGCTGTCGAAGATGTCGCCCGACGTATACAGTTCGCCGGCCGCCACCTTGCTGCGCAGGCGGCGGATATCGCGCTCGACGTAAGTGCGGTTGCTGGTGAAGCGGCTGCCCGCACCCGTGGTGCCGGTGAGCGTCGATTCGTTGCGGAAACGCCAGCCGCCGGCATTGAAGCCGTTGCGCAAACCGACGAAGTAGTACTCGTTGTTGTGGCCGTGGCTATCGTTGCGGCTGTAGCTGACCTGATAGTCGCTGTACAGCGCGGGCATGCCGTCGTCCCACAGCGACTGGTCCACGTAACCGCGCGAGGTACGCGACACATACAATTGCGGAAAGCTGATGTTCAGCGACAGCGTATTGGCCTCGAACTCCACCGCAGCACCGTCGGCCACGGCGGGCAGGTCCACGATCGTCGTGTCGTCCGCGCCCGCGGCGATGCGCCCGTCCTTCTCCAGCCGCGCGACGTTGACGCCGGCGGTACGCAACAGCCCGAGGGTCACCGCCGGCTTGACGGCGCCGTCGGCGTCCGCGCGGAACACGACGTCCTGGCGCTTGACGAGGGTGTGGTTCAGGTAGACATCGACGTCATAGCTGCCGGGCAGCACCGAACTGCCCTTCTCGAAGTAGCTCAGCTCGACGGGCCCTTCGCCCTTGCGCAGAAAGGATTCGTTGAATTCGACCGCGTGGCCCTGCGCCGGCAACACCAGGCCGAGCAATGCAAGGCACGGCGCGCCGATCTGCGCGGCCGTCCAGATATCCACTTCCTTTCTGACGTTCTCCATACCCTTTCTCTAAGTTGATTCACCTCCCGCGCGGAATCGCAAGCGCGAACACGCCCCGCCCCGCGGCACGAGCCCGGGGATAACGAAGATGAAGAGGAATACGATGTATCGCGCTGGTCGCGTCAACCAGCGGTGGTGCCGTCGTGCGGTTCGACGGCGCCGTAGTCGTTGATCGACTCGAAGTGAACCTTGACGCCCGCCGCGGCAGCGCCGGCCGGCAGATCCTTGACGGCAAAATGGCGGGTGGCGGACGGCGGCACCATCTCGGCGGCCGCGGCATAGTCCCGGCCGCCAGTTTTCACGTTGACCGACGCCAGCGAGACGAAGTAAGCCGACGGATTGCTGACTTCGAGCTGCGCCTGGCCGTCGCGTTGCACGAGCTTCCAGCGGAGTTGGGCAGGCGCCTCCTCGACCTTGCCGGACAGGCCGGCGGGCCGGTAGAAGAACTTGATGCGCTGACGCACGGCGATCTGCAGCGTGTTGTCACCCTGGGCTTTCTGCGGGATCTCCTGCACGTTGAGCCAGAATACCGACTCGCGATCGACCGGCAGGCCCTGACCGTAGTAGAGGACGCGCAGCGTCTGCTGCTTCTCCGCACCGAGGCGGCCGAGCGCCGGCGTGATCGCGAACGGCACGTCCGCCGTCCCGTCGCTCGCGTCCATCCACGACTGGATCATCACGTCGGCCGGCGCGCGGTTGCGGACCAGAATCGACGCCTCCTTGCTCGGTGCGGCCAGCACGACGCGGGTTCCGTCGAGCGTGACGCCAGCGAGCGAAGCGCCCGAAGACAACAACAGCGAGCCGGCCAGGGCCAGCCCGGCAAAGTGGAATCGTTTCATGTCGAATGTGATCCTGTTGGTCGGGCGGGGGCGCTCCCCCGCCCGGAGGTGGATTACTCGTAGGTCAGCGTGAACGGCAGCGTGCCGTTGGCGGTACCGGCCTCGACGTCGGTGCCTGCCTTCACGTAGCCTGCGCGCAGCGCCAGGTTGGCCGTGTAGGTCGGCGCTGCTTCCGTGCCGCCCTTGACCAGCGGTGCGTCGAACGTCTCGTTGGCGTTCAGGTTCAGCAGCGTGCCCGCGGTGTTGTAGATACCGATGCCCACGCCCTTGGCCGTGCCGGTGGTCTTCAGCAGCTTGTTGTTGGTGCCGTCCACGCCCGAACCGCTGGCCGGGTCGAAACGCACCTTGACCGTGTTCAGGCCGTTGCCGGTCGCACCGCAATCGAGGTTGAGGTTGATCGCCGTACCGGCCGCGATGCCGCCGCCGGCAGTGCTGCCCAGCGCGTCCACGCTGACCTTGCCCATCTTGACGTCGATCGACTGGTCACCCTTGCCGCCGGTCACCGACGTGCCGTTGCCGCCCGTGATGCTGCACGACGCAGCGACGATCTCGCCCGTGAAGTTGATCGTGCCATCCGCGGCGTGGGCAGCGTTCATCGCTGCGAATGCCAACCCGGCTACCGACATCATCATTGCAATTTTTTTCATTTCTAGTTCACTCGTTGAAAGAGAATTTTCAGCGGCGCTCGTCCGGTCGGATTCATGCCGCCACATTTTTTGTACAACTAAACAACTGCGTATCTATGTGTTATGCGAAACCTCTCCAAACTGAAATTAATGGAATCCCCACCAGTTTGGCAGGGCCAAAAAACTCGACTGGACGACTACTTGATATCGAACTTGCGGATCCCTGTCTTGTCTGCCAGATCAAGGCACCCCGAAAACTTGAACGGCTCGATATCGTTCATGATCGCGTTGCCGAGGCGAACACGAGACGATCTCAACTGCGTGCATCTCGATACGTATTTTCCAGATATGCGACATCGCAATAAATGGGACGAACGCTAAATTCGGGTTCTTTTGAGTAGTACAAGTACTAATCTCACGGGGGGCGAGGATTGTTATGCAACCCGCATGATTTGTTAAATTTCGGGGGCGCGACGGGGCGGAAATCGGATTTGACGACGACGGCCTTCGGAGATTGCTGCTCTCGAAGCCGTCCGGAGCTAGCAGCACGTTGGCGCCCATCGTCTGCGACATCCGCATGTTTCAGACGCCGTCGTACACGGCGTCGCAGTCGTTCACCCGGCTTTCCTGCGCTAGTACGCGCGTCATCCCGAAATGCGTGACGATCGTCTTGACCTGCGAGTCTGATTCGACTGGATGTCGCCGGTCGCCACGCGCGTATCCGCGCGCTGAAAATCGCCCCGATGTGTCGAACATCGACGGGTTCAGCATGTATCCGGGCGTGCCGCGTTCGTTGACGGGGCGCGTCGTGAAGAATCCGGGCCAGCTCGCGCGCGTCGGCCGGGCAGATTCGCCGGTGACGGATATCGATCGATAGTTTGAGTATTGGCCCGATCTGTCGCCGCGACAGCCGGGGCGGCAAGCCAGGCCCGGCCTTGTCGCGTCCTGCTTGCGATCGCGGCGCCGATTCAGCCGCGCCGCGCGCGCAGGAATCTCAGGTTCAACGCCTTCAACATCGGTCTCTCGATCCATACGTGACAGACGTAACCGCAGACGCAGGCCACGCCGAGGACCGCACACGCGGCGCCAAGGCCCGCCCCCGTGCGCGGATCGCCGCGCAGTCCGGCGAGCTTGCCGGCCACGCCGATCACGTAGGGATGGATCAGATAGATCGAATAGCTGGCAGCACCGAGCGCGGCCGCTGTGCGGCTCGCGATCGTCCAACCTCGGCTGTCGAGCTTGACCAGCGCGACGATCAGCACGAACGCGGGGCCACCCCACAGCACGACCCGCGCGAACCCATCCGGTGTGCCGTAGTGCATCTGCAGCAACGGAATCGCCGCGATGGCGGCGACGGCGACGGCAGCCCATACGGGCGCGGCGACCCACTTCGCGATGCCGGCTTGCAGCACGCCGTGCGCGACGACACCGAGACCGAATTCCAGCACGAACGGCTGTCCGAGATGGCCGACGACGGTAGTGCCAGACGGGTCGACAGCGGCCACGCATGCGCACAGCAACGCAAGCGTCAGCGCGGCGGACACGGTCGCATGACGCGCGCGCGCGCAGCCGAGCGCGGCCGCGACGACGAGATAGAACAGCATCTCGTATTCGAGCGTCCAGCCGTTGAGATTCAGCGGCCCCCAATGGCCGTTTTCCTTCACGTACGGGATGAACAACAACGACTTGACGAGATAGTCGGGCGCTGCCGTCGTTGTGTTCAGCCAGTGAGGACGCAACAGCGCTTCGCTCGACAAGTGGCGCGTATAACTGCCGAGATCGGGCTCGAACAGCATCGACACGGCGACATGGCCGATGACGAGCGAAGCGAGCACGTCGCGGGCCAGTTGGCCGTCGCCGGGCGCGCGCCGCCATGCGGCGGCCAGCGCGATCCAGACAAAACCCTGCATCATGTCGTCGTCCAATGCGCTGCTGCGCGTGATCAACGACGTGCTCGACCTGTCGAAGGCCGAGTCGAACCAGATGGCGCTGGAAAGCATTCCGTTTGACCTGCATCGTGTCGTGAACGACGTGGCCGCGATCTTTCGCCCGCTCGCGGATGCGAAAAACCTCACGCTTACATGCCGCATCGCCCCGGATCTCGCCGATGGTTACGTGGGCGACCCGACACGGCTGCGGCAACTGGTCTCGAACCTCGCCAGCAACGCGATCAAGTTTACGAATCACTGCTGCGCGACCAGCTCGACGCGTTGGGCTACGACGCCACGATCGTTTCGAACGGCATCGAGGCGATGCGTGCCTTCTTCGAGCGTCCGTACGACGTCGTGCTGACCGATCTCGGCATGCCGGAACTCGACGGCTTCGCGCTCGCGAACTTCCTGCGCGAGCAGGTGATCGCGATGACGGCACACGCGACCGACGAGGATCGCCGGCGCTGCGAACAGGCCGGCGCGGTGGAGGTCGTGCTCAAGCTGCTGTCGATCGAGGCGCTCGACGCGGCGTTGCCCGCGCCGGTGCACGGGCGAGGGCCTGTCGCGCCCGCGATGGCCGACGAAGTGCGGCGCACGCTTCACGAAGCGACGCTGTATTCGCTCGCGGCGATCGGCGACGCGCTCGCGAGCGGCGACGCCGATACGCTTCGCATCGAACTGCATTCGATGCGCGGCGGCTTCGCGCTAGCGGGTGATGTAGATGCACGTGATGCGTGTGCGCGTGCCGAACACGCGATGCGGGACGGTGGTCCGAAAGCATTGAAACGCGTGTGGGATTCGACCGAGGAGGCCGTCCGGCTAGCGCTCGGACGGCTGTCGACGGATGACGGACCGGGCTCGCGCATGGCGGGAAAATAATCCGGAGTATTGATCGTCGGCCGGGGATGATGGCCGCTGTGCCGTGCATAGCTGTTAAACATCCCGATACACGCCTCGCAGACACTGATGCGCTTCTGCCTGCCCATGCCGAAACGAGGTGGATGCCGCGCTGACTCGCGCTGCGCGAGCCCCGCACGCTTTTTTCGTCGATGGCGACCGACTTCATCGACCAGCGCCTGACAGAGCCCTCGCATCCAGCGAACGAAACAGGCTTCGAACTCCAGCGGATCGAGCGCTGCGAATACCCGACCGAACGTATCGTGCGATGAAATCCCGCGCCCCAGCGGCACGTATCGGCGCATCCGGTCGAGCCTTGATTCGCCCTGGTCTGGATGGCGACCCAGCAATCCGCTTCCGACGGTATTCGGCTCTAGCTACATGTATGCCGTCGTATTCCGAGCGTACGTAGCTGGCATAAGAACGCCGGCACGACGCCGGTCATTTGAAACAGGCACGGCAGGTCCGGGCGCAGGGTGATTGGCCCAAAAGGCCTGCACAGGCGGCCTGGCGAGCGGCCGAAGCGAGGGCTTGGTCGCCATCTCGATCGAAAATTGTCATATCCATCTAACAATCAACGGTTTAAAAAGACAGATTTCGTATTTTCGTACAAGTACGAACACATTTAGCCGGTTGATTAAAATTCGTCCTATATCACGCCCGGTACGAGTCATCGAAAATAGCGTTAGTGGAATTGATCTTCCACGCATCGAATTCCGATTAATTCATCGCAATTCGATTCCTGAAACGCAATTTTTAAATAGAGATCATTCGATGAAACTCAGCAAACTCGTTCTGGCACTGGGCGTAACTGGCGCACTGTTCGGCATGGCACATACGGCACAAGCCGATCCCGTGTCGAAGAAAATCACGCTGACCGCGCAGATCAACGACGGCATCTTCGTGTCGAAGCCGGACGGCTCGACCTGGTACAGCACGGAAGAACTCGACGCCAACGACTACACGCAGACGAAGTTCTCGAAGACGCTGCCGGTTCGCGTGTGGACGAAGAACCCTGAATTCAACATTTCGCTGGCGCAGCCGCTGAAGCTGTCGAGCGGCTACTACGAAATGAAGAACGCCAAGGTTCAACTGACCAGCCAGGCAGGCGACTCCGAAGTCAAGTTCGGCGCGCAGCAGAAGATCACGCAAACGACCGCGGGCAACGGCGGCTTCGACGAAATTCACAACCTGAAGATCAACGTCGATTCGCCCACGCAAGTCGGCACCCAGACCACCAACGGCAGCTACAGCGGCGATCTCGTGATGGTGTTCGAGCCGGTCGCGGCAGCGGCTCCGTAAGCCAGGTAAGCGGGCTGATGAGAAGCCCCGTCAGGGGCTTCTTTTTTAACGCCGTGTCAAGAAGAAATCGCGTGTCCATCCTTCCAAATCCGCCATAAGAGATAACGTGTTCGCCGATCAAGTTCCCTTCCGATTCAACAAGCTGTGGCTGGGTGCGTTTCTTTTTGTTTCGTCGCACTCATTCGCAGAACTTAAGGTCTCTTACGGAGTACCTGAAGGGTTCAGCGCGGCTGAAATGGATGACAGCGCGAACTACGTGGCGACGTTCAAAGGACGGACGTTGCCGGGGTTCATTGGCTATTCGCAGGCGGACGGCGTTCTCACGTTCGATGCGAGCAAATATGAGGAAAACGGCGTTTCTGCGGAGGACATCCGCACCTTGACGAACGTCGTTTCACAGCTGGATTACAAGCGTTGCAGCAAGGGCTGCGACGTCGAGGTCGACGGTTACTATGTCACCGTCGACAAGATGAAGCGGTCGATTTCGATTCGCGACAAGCGCGAAGATTATGTCGCGCCGCCGACGAGCCTGGGCATCGTCAACAACCAGTCGCTGGACTTGCGCGCCGCGTCCGATGGCTATCGGGCCGCGAACTTCAACGGCAACACCTGGGTCGGTCTCCCGTCGCAGAGCTTCGGCTACGTGAGCTGGTACGCGAACCAGACGTCGTCGCGCTACGGCAGCGGCGGTACGCGCGGCGTATCGTCGTATTACCTGCAGAAGAACTTTGCCAACACGTATGTGCGGGCAGGCAAGCAGAACAGCATCGACTATGCGTCGGGGTCGGTCAGCACGCTGCTTTCGCCGAGCTTCGACCAGTTCGTGACGGTTGGCAGCCAGACACACCTGCAGGTCAACAACAATGCCGGGTCGCTGATTCTCTATGCGACCGCGGAAGGGAATTACGAGTTTTACCGCAGTGGCCGCCTGATCATGAAGCGGCCGGCGGCGATCGGCCGCAACGAGATCAGCTTCGCTGATCTTCCCGGCGGCTATTACTCGGTGGAAGTGCGTCTCGTCGACCGCAACGGCAATGTGGTCGCCCGCGAAAACCGCGAAATCAACAACCTCAATTTCGGGGCAACGGGCGGCGGCAATTCGTGGCATGTGACGGCCGGCAAGGACATGGACGAAGGCGGGCTTCTGGTCGAGGCCGGCCTGAGCCGAAACCTGAAGCAGTTCTATGTGAACGCGTCGATGCTTGCGGGGCACGACGGGAAATGGGCCGCGGAAGTGAACGTCACGCGCCCGACGCAGATCGCCGGCATCGACGTCGCGCCCACGCTCGGCGTGCTGAGCGGGGAGAGGGGCGTCGGCGGTTACGTGAACATTTCGCTGGCGAGCGAAGCGCTCGGCAGCCTGATGGTGAGCCGTTACCAGAACACCGACGTGTCGCGCTTCTATCGGGGGCAGCCGAGCACGGCCGTGTCCTATAGCCGCACCATCCGCAAGGCGACTGTCGGCTACAACTACCAGAAGTCGAATTCCGGTGCGGCCCATCAGGCGGAAGTGCGCTGGAACTATCGCCCGAACGGCCTGTGGGGCACCTTCGCGCTGGGCGTGCAGAAGGGCGGCTTCCAGCGCGGCAACGGCGGTTATGGCGTGTACTTCAACATGACCATGATGCTGGACAAGGTGCAGGCGAGCTTCAGCGCCGCGCATTCCGGCGGGCAGACGCAGTTGAGCGGCGATGTCCGCAAGGATTTCCAGGACAGCTTCGGCACGTCGTCCGTCGGGTTGAACGCGAACCGCATCGGCAACGACTACGGCGTCAACGTCTACGGCAGCCGTTCCGGCACGCGTGGCGACGCGTCGCTGAACCTCGGCCACAGCAGCGCGGGCAGCAACGTCGACTTCAACTACCGCGGCATGGTGGCGGCGAACAAGGACGGCGTCGCGTTCGGGCGCTACAGCCCGAGCGGCAGCGCGATGTTGCTGAAGACGCCGAAGATCGACGGCATGAAGTACGGCTTCAACGTCGAAGGTGCCCCGGTTGCTGGCGACAGCACCTATGCGGTGCCGCTGAACGCATACAACGATGTCGCGTTCGCCCGCGTGCTGAGCAACAGCCAGGATCTCGACATGAACATCGAGGTGCCGGCGAACATCGTCCGCGCGCATCCGGGGCAGGTGTATTCGGCAAAGGCGCGGGTCGACATCAACATGATCTACAGCGGCTTTCTGACGGACGGCGACGGCAAGCCCATCGACGGGAAAGTGGTGGAAACCGGCGATACGGTCCACCGGAACGGGCTGTTCTCGATCGTCAGCAAGAAGATGCTGAGCATGGTTACCGTGCAGCGCGACGATCGCCGTTATAGCTGCGACTTGAAGGACGCGAAGGGCAGCAATTACAGCTGCAAACTCACGACCGATACGAATGCAGGAGAGGAAACGAAATGAACATGAATGTGCGAACCCTGCTTCCCGCGCTGTGCGGGTTGCTGCTGGCGACGATCCAGCCGGCCCATGCCGAAGGCGAGCTGATGGTGATGCCCGCGACGACCAAGGTGTTCAACGCGCACGAGCAAAAGGTGACGGTCAAGAACATGGGCGATGCGCCGCTCTATCTGAACGTGTCGGTGCAGAAGGTCACTAACCCGGGCATGACACCGGAAAACAAGGTCGCGCTGGGCGATCTCGAGCGCCCCGGCCTGCTGGCCAGCCCGGACAAGTTGACGCTCGGCCCGGGCCAGACGCGCGCAATCGTCCTGAAGTCGCTCGCGGAGCCGGAGCAGGAAGCGCTGTACCGCTTGTACATCCTGCCGGTGCGGTCGCTCAAGGTCGATGACGCGCCGCAAGACAAGATTACGGCGCCGATGTCGGTCGCGATCGGTTATGGCGTGCTCGTGCGGCACATGCCGCCGCCGGGCAAGCAGCAGCCGGGCTGGACGCACCGCTGCGAGGGTGGCGGGATGACGCTGGAGGGCACGGGCAATATTCGCCAGATTTTCAACGACGTGAAGGTCGGCCAGTCGGCTTCCCCGCAGACGATTGCCGTGTTCCCCGGCACGCCGCAGCGTTTTGAGACCAAGCGGATGTCGTTGCGCGTCGACGAAAAGCCGATGACGCTGGAATGCCCGTGATGACGCACAAGCGGCGCTGGGCGCTGGGCATGCTCGTGGCGCTGTGCTGCACCAGCAGCATGGCGGCGGGAATTCTGAAGTTGTCCCGCACGGAACTGACGCTGTCGCCGGACAAGCCGGTGCCTGAACTATGGGCCGAAAACGTCGGGGATACGCCGTTGTACCTCGATGTGACTCAACAACTGGTCACGAATCCGGGAGAAAGCCCGGAACGTTTGTTGCCCGTCGCTGAAGCGCCGAGCCCAACGCTGCTGGTATCTCCAAACCGTCTTACCTTGGCGCCAGGACAGAAATATCGAGTGATGCTGAAAGAGTTCGGCACGCCGACGCAGACGAAAGTATGGCGCGTGACCTTCAGGCCCAGGGAGCGAATCGTCGTCGAAATGAGAGCGGCGGATGGTGCACCGGCGCCGCTGTTCGTCAGTGTGGGTTACGGCGTTGTGATCTATCAACTGGGGAGCCAGGCGCAATAGCGATGTCGTTCTCCGATAGCGACGTAATGCTAACGGCGGTAACGATCCCGGACGGCAACGCGGGGCAGTTGGTCCGGTTGTTCCGAGCCGACACGAATAATTGGAGTATTCAATGGTATTCGAAAACATCGAAAGGCGAATATATCTTCATGGGTTCAGGTGCATGCTGCTGATGCTCGCCATTTTATTTTCAGGCGCGGCATTTTCCCAATCTACAAGTGATCTTAGTAACGGGTACAGCGGATGTAAATGGAGAGACAATGGAAACGGAACCACCACACTCAGTTTGACGATCCACTACAAGGAGGCGTTGGGGCACGTAGGACGCTGGGATTTCTTGACGCGCGGGATAGCGATATATACGTATGATAAAAATGGGAAATTGAAGCCGAGTACTGACGCAGCCTCGGCCGTGTATATGAACGAATATAGGCATTTAAGAGCTTGGTACAATAACGCCTATGTCATGTACTACGGCCCGACCCAAGGGGTGAAATCCCCCTGGTCAATTGCTGATCCATTTTCCGCAAACGTCAATATCTTGCTCAATAACAATTACGTCAGCGATTGGCCTGCCGTAAGCGTTCGGGCGGGGAACTTCACAAATGGGGATGACTTCGTGGAAATCACGGGTGGGGCCTATATCACTCCATACGGCGATGGTGTTTGCCAGGTCGTTGATCCGGAGCGGCCGCCGCCGCCATCGATTGGGATCAACATCGCTGTGCCGGACTGGAACCTCGGTGAATTGCCGCGAGGCGATGGCGAGAAAATCTTCGCCAATAGCGCGGAGCAATTGTGCTTTACCTACGTGGGCGCATTGGTCAGCGGCAGGAGGTTCGTCGTCAATGCCAGCAACGCCAACGGCGTGGTGAACAACCGTTACCTGCTCAAGAACCTGACCGACGTGTCGCAGACGGTGCCGTACAGCGTGACGCTGAACAGCAGCACCGGCGCCATGACTCTGCCGAACTCCGGCAATATCTCGGCTTCCTTCAGCACCACGGGTAAAACCTGTTTCGTGCCGACGTTCAAGACCTCGGTGAGCAACCTCGTGAAGGAAGGCAACTACAGCGACGTGCTGACGTTTACGGTCGTGACCAAGTCCTAGGAGGCGTGATGAAAAAATGCATCGTCGGTTGCTTGTGGGCCGCGTCGGTTTTCCTGCCGACGCTCGCGTCGGCACAAGGCATTATTCTTACCGGCAAGACTACCAGCCGGATCACTGCAACGGTAACGCCGCTGAACAAGTTCGAGGTCACTGACGACAAAGGCGGGTGGTTCGAGCAGGGGCTGACAATGCAGCAGCTCGGCGGCTGGGACACACCCTATGAGGTGAAGGCGCGGTTGCGCGTGTTATCGACCAGCCGCGATTTTCAGGTCCGCCTGGACGAGCCGCTGCAGATTCGTAATCAGACGAATCTCACGCAGGTTTTCCGGCGGCCGGCGGTCAGCCTCGGTGCGGACGATGGCGCATCGAAGCCGCTCGCGGTGGGGCAGAGCACCGGGTTTCAGAATCCCGCAGCGTCGGTGCCCGGGAGCGATTCGGTGGGTTATTACAATCTGACCGTCTCCGCGTATCCGCCGGAAGGCGATTTCAAAAGCACGGTGGGTACATACTCCGGTGTATTGTCGATGACGTTCGAGCCGGTCATCAAGGCGCCTTGACGAACGATCGTCATGCCGGGCATCACCCTCATCTTCCATTGATTGATACATGCACATGAAGCAGCTTTCTTCCGTATTCTTCGGCGTTTGCGCGGCGGCCTGTCTGTCCGTGTCGACGCCATCGCTTTCCGCAATCGACCTGATGCCGAAAGAAGTGAAGGTCGACGCGAAGGCGACGACCGTGCAAGTGGTCAACAACAGCGATCGGCCCGAATACGTGAGCATTTCGCTGTCGCGTCTGCTCAATCCGGGAGTGCCGCTGGAAGACGAGCGGCTCGAGCCGGTCGGCGAATCGACGCATCCGTCCATCTATGCGTATCCGTTCCGCATGACGCTTTCGCCTGGCCAAACGAAGACGATTACGCTCAAGCCATTGCGCGCGGTCGAGACGGAGACCGTTTACCGGCTCGACGTCAAGCCGGTCGTCAAGGTACTGGCGGCAGAGAAAAAGGCGGCGACCGCCAATATCGTCGTCAATCTCAGATTCAGCGGGTTGGTTCGCCAGTTGCCCGAGAAGGAGCGCCAGACGCTTTCCGTCACGTGTGAAGCCGACGGTGCGCGCGTAACCGCGACAGGTACCGTGCGCTACCCCGTAACGGGTGCCGAGGCGGACGGCCATAAGCTCGACGATTTCAATGTCTATCCGGGTGTGCCGCTGCCCGTGCATGGGCGCGTGGTGAAGATTCCGGGATATCCGGTGTGTGACGGCCACGCGGGATAATCCGGCGTTTCGATGCGACATGGACAACCGCTCCATTCGCATATCGCCTGCATTCCCCCGAATGGCTTGGCGTGTACCTTTAGACGCTGATGTGCGAGCCGACCGACAGGCTCGGATCGTTGCCGAGCGTGGTATGGAGATCCGGTTTCCTGACGGTTCAGAAACCTGGTGATACTTCCACGCGTCTCTCCTTTATCGAGTCCCCCTTTCTCTTGCGGCAGCCGCCGAATCCGGCGATGTTGCCCGCTTGTGCTCTCGCAACGGCGTGACGCTGACCGGCGAGGCGAATCCCGGTTCCTGCGATACGCAATACAGCAATTCGAGCGCGACCCATCCCATCTCGCACGGTGCATGCTACCTCCGGCCCGCCATTACGCTGACGGCCCAACCGCACCGCGTGCACGCCGGAACCCTCGGTTCAGCACCGTCAGCATCGGCTTTTCGATCCAGACATGACAGACGTAGCCCGACAGGCAGACCGCGCCCAGGACGGCACACGTGGCGGCGAAGCCCGCCCACGTGTGGAGACTGGCGCGTAGCCCGATGATCTTGCCCGCCACGCCGATGACATAAGGGTGAATCAGATAGATCGAATAGCTGGCAGCACCGAGCGCGGCCGCTGTGCGGCTCGCGATCGTCCAACCTCGGCTGTCGAGCTTGACCAGCGCGACGATCAGCACGAACGCGGGGCCACCCCACAGCACGACCCGCGCGAACCCATCCGGCGTGCCGTAGTGCATCTGCAGCAACGGAATCGCCGCGATGGCGGCGACGGCGACGGCAGCCCATACGGGCGCGGCGACCCACTTCGCGATGCCGGCTTGCAGCACGCCGTGCGCGACGACACCGAGACCGAATTCCAGCACGAACGGCTGTCCGAGATGGCCGACGACGGTAGCGCCAGACGGGTCGACAGCGGCCACGCATGCGCACAGCAACGCAAGCGACAGCGCGGCGGACACGGTCGCATGACGCGCGCACACGCAGCCGAGCGCGGCCGCGACGACGAGATAGAACAGCATCTCGTACTCGAGCGTCCAGCCGTTGAGATTCAGCGGTCCCCAATGGCCGTTTTCCTTCACGTACGGGATGAACAACAACGACTTGACGAGATAGTCGGGCGCCGCCGTCGTCGTGTTCAGCCAGTGGGGACGCAGCAGCGCGATCGCGTAGATGCCGAGCGTCGTCACCCAGTAGAGCGGCACGATCCGGATCAGGCGCTTGACGAGGAACTCGCGCCCCTCGTACGGCGCGACGCACGACATGATGAATCCGCTGATCACGAAGAAGACGTCGACGCCGGCCTGCCCGGACGGCAGCACGTGCAGGTGATAGGCGACAACCGCGAGCGCGGCGAGCGCCCGCGCGGACTGGATGTTCAGGTAGATGGGCTGGTGTCGCGTGTTCGCGCTCATATGCTCCCCCGGATCGCGCGCTGCGAAGGCGGGATTGCGGACGCAGACGCGTGCGCTTCGACGTCGCTTGCGGCGACCGCGTCGGCGCCCGGCATGGACGCCGGGCGACCCGGCCGGCGTACCTGGCGCGCGAAGCCGGCGAACTGCATCGCGCACAGCAGCGACACGCTCGACAAATGGCGCGTGTAACTGCCGAGATCGGGCTCGAACAGCATCGACACGGCGACATGCCCGATGACGAGCGACGCGAGCACGTCGCGGGCCAACTGGCCGTTGCCGGGCGTGCGCCGCCACACGGCGGCCAGCGCGATCCAGACAAACCCCTGCATGGCGATTTCCTTCGGCCCGGGCGAGAACAGCACCGGCAGATTCAGCCGCAGCATCGCGTACAGATAATCGACGCAGAACGCGAAAAACGACGTCGGGGCGACCGGGTTGTGGAAGCTGGTGCGCGCGCCATACGGCGAACCGTATGCGAGGTAGTCCGCGGCCACGTCGCGCGGATGCAGCAGCAGGTAATACACGTCGTTCGGCAACAGCACGAGCACGAGCGGCGCGGCGAGCATCAGCAGCGTCCTGCGGCGCCATGTGCCGCGCCGGAACAGCAGCACGGCGAGCGCGACCCCGATAATCAGCGCGAAATAGCTGCGCACGATTGCCGCGTAGGCGCTGTACAGCACGACGGCCGCCGCGATCGCGACGAGCGCCGGGCGGCGTTGCGCGACCCTGGCCAGCACGATCGCGATCAGCACGACGAGCGTGTCCTTGCTCGCGACGAACAGGTTGAAGAACACGCAGGGCACGAGCAGCACGAGGCTCGCCGCGAGCGAACCGATGCGGCGCCCCTGCGCGATCGTCAGGCAGATGAACAGCGCGCCGACCGCGGCGGTGAACGCGTGGGTGCCGCCGACGCCCAGCATCGAGTAGAACTTCGCGACGGCATCGAACGAGGTGCCGTCGTAGTTGCCCGATCCGCCGATCTGGCTCTGGATCTTCTCCGCGTCGCGGAACACGTATTCCGGCAGGAACGCACCGGCCTTCGCATAGACGATCCAGTAGAGCAACACGGCCAGCGCCGCGATCGCGCGGGTCAATCCGCGGCTGAGGACCGGCCCTGCGCCAATCAGCTTATGCAGCATCGGATACGCTCCTCCGGATCGTGCCGGCCGCGTGGATTCGCTCGCCGCGCAGGACGATCGCCGCCAGCGCGGCGACGATCGCGATGCTGGCCGTCAGATGCGCGAGCGCCGCGCCGGTCGTGCCGAAACCCGCGATCAGGTACCACGCGGCCGGCATGCAAACCAGCGCGACGCCGGCCATCGACAGCGTGACGACGGCGCCGGCCCGCAACGCGATCGCGGCCGCCCACAGCACGTCGGCGGCCGCGCGCAGCACGAACGACGCGAGCAGCACCGCCAGCAACACGACCTCGTGCGCGCCGGGCCGTTCGCTTGCGAGCCGGAAAAGGTCGTCGTGCACGGTGAGGATCGCGACGGAAAGCAATGTCGCCAGCCCCGCGCTTGCCGCCACTGCACGGCGCAGCCGACGACGGAAGTCGGCGGGGTCGTCCGTGAGCACACGCACGAAACCTGGCGCGGCCGTGGCGACGACCGTCGCCAAGGCAACCGCCTGCACGGCGTTGGCGACCGACCACGCGAAAACATAGCGGCCGAGCGAGTCGGCACTTGCGTGGTCATTGGCGATGAAGCGCTCGACGTACTGCAGGATCGACAGCAGCCCGCCTGCTGCGTAGAACGGCAGGCCACGCAGCCAGACCTCGATCATGTCGCGGGCCGCCGGCATGCGCGCGGCCCGCCGCGCGTGGCTGGCCCGGCGCGCAAGCACGCCGATGCGATGCCACGACACGGCCACGACGCACGCATTGCACGCGAACCACAGCGCGAATACGGCTTCGATCGAGCGCACTGCACCGGCGAGCAAGCCGGCGCATGCGATGGCGGCCCATGTACCGGTGCGGACGAACAGCAACAACGAGCCCGCGCGGGGGCGGTGCAGCGAAAACATCCATGCGTTCGTTTCGAATGCCGCATGCTCGGAGAGCGCAACGAGCAGGACGCACCAAAGCATGCGCGTCGACAGGCCGAATTCGTCGACTGAACAACCGGCGAGCGATGCGATCGCGAGCGACGTGCAGATCAGCAGATAAAGCCCGACGAACGCGGTGCCCAGCCTGCGCGCCTCGCCGATCGCGGGCAGCGGGTCGCTCGCGCTCAGCCGGCGGTTGAGTTCCGTGCTGAAGCCGAGCCCGAGCAGCTTCGACGCGACGACGGACGCGGCGACCGCGAGCCCGTAGACGGCGACCGCATCGAAGCCGAGCGTGCGCGCAATGACGATCGTCAGGCCGAATTTCAGGCCGAGCGCGGTGAATCTGAGAGCGAGTCGAATGAGCATCGGTGGCCTCCAGGTCGTCATGCGTATCGAGCCGCGCGCAATGCGTCGATCACGTGTTCGCGTGCTGTGCGAATCCGGTCGAGCCCGGTGCGGGCTGATTGCCAGAACGCGGTTGCCGAGCCGTCGGCGAGGATCCGGTCGGCGACGGCGTCCGGATCGAACGCAGCGCCGTTGACGACCCAGTCGTCGAGATGCAGGTCCGCATACGCGCCGAAGCCCTTGCGCTCGTAGCTGACGTGGAACGCCGGCACACCTTGCAGCACCGATTCCAGCGCGCCGTGCAGGCGTACCGAGACGACCCAGTCGGGCGCATCGTGCGCGAGCAGCGTCTTGAGCGGCACGAGCGCGTCCTGGATGCCCAAGCTGCGGTAGTACGCGGCGTCGTCGTTGCCGCGGCAGGCGCTCTGCACCGCGAATGAGATACGGCAGTGCGGGCGGACACGCTCGATCAGCCGTGCAATCGACGTGCCGTAACGCGCGCGCTGCGAGCGGCTCCATGCCGGCGGGTGACGCAGCACGAATGCGACGTGATGCACGCCGTCGCCGGAGCGTGCGGCCCGCTGCAGGATCGTGCCGCTGCGGCGCTCGAAATCCAGCACGGCGAGATCGGGCGCGCGGCGCGTGTTCGCATTGGCGGCAAGGAACGCGGACGAGCGGTCGTCACGCACGAATACCGTGTCGAACGACGCAAGCAGGCGGCGCAGGTGCGCGCCCGCCGGCCACACCGGCCGCACGGGGCCGATGCTTTGCGGCAGGTACACGGCCGGCTTGCCCGAGGCCTTCGCCGCGCGCATCTGCAGCAGATGGCCGGCCTCCAGCTTCAGGGCCTCGAAGCAATTGAGCGCGCGCAGATAGCCGCCGCCGACGCCGACGATCAGATCGACGCGATCGAGCAGGCGTCGCAAGTCGTGCAGCCGCCCGTTCGCGCGCACGGGCAGCACGAAGCGGGCCGCGCCCGTCACCCGGCTCGCGCCGTGGTCGGCCAGCACGGGCGCCGCGCCGACGTCGTCGTATGCGGGAAACGAAGCCGGATCGGCCGCGACGATCGAGATCCGGGTCGCATCGCCGAATGCGTCGCGCAGCAGCCGGACGGACAGATCGACCAGCAGGCCGTCTCCGGAATTGCGCGCG
This sequence comes from Burkholderia pyrrocinia, assembly GCF_001028665.1. Taxonomy (NCBI): domain Bacteria; kingdom Pseudomonadati; phylum Pseudomonadota; class Betaproteobacteria; order Burkholderiales; family Burkholderiaceae; genus Burkholderia; species Burkholderia pyrrocinia. The sequence continues at coordinate 840,030 of NZ_CP011504.1, read as the reverse complement.
CTGTACGCATGCAGCAGCGCAACGTGGGTGGTCGGGGTCATTTCGGCTCCTGGTGAACGACATTGCGGTAGAGCGCGAGCGTGTTCCGGACCATCGCGACGGCTGAATAGTGTTCGAGTGCGTGCGCGCAGTTCGCGCGCATGCCGTGCCGCAACGCTGCGTCGTCGGCAAGCGTGACGACGGCGTGCATGAAGTCGGTCGTATCGTCGTCGTTCGGCACCACGAGGCCGATGTCGTGCGAGCGAATCAGTTCGGCTGCACCGGCCACGTTCGATGCGACGATCGGCACGCGCGCGGCCAGTGCCTCGAGGCAGACGTACGGAAAGCCTTCATAGCGGCTCGGCAGCGCAAAGAGGTCGAACGCGGAGAAGTAGCGATTCGCGCTTCCCACGGCGCCGACGACGCGCAGGTTCGGCGGCACGTCGTCGGCGTCGGGGCCGGCTGCCGCATCGAAATCGCCGGGGCCGATCACGACGAACTGCACCGCGTTGCCGCACCGGCGATGGACGCCGCGCGCGATGCGCACGAGCCGGTCGACGCCCTTCTGGTGCTCGAGGCGGCCGACGAAACCGACCACCACTGCATCGCTCGGCAGGCCGAGCGCGCGTCTCGCGTCGTCGCGCGGCATCAGCCGCGGCGGTGTCACGCCGTTGACGATCGTGTCGATGCGGTGGTCCGGAATGCCGAGCGCGTCGTGCAGATGCGCCGCCTCGTCGCGCGAGACCGCGACGATCCGGCTCGAGCGCAGGCAGCCGAGCACGCGTTCGACCGTGCCGTAGAAGCGGCGGCGCCAGCCGCGCAGCGACGGGTTCAGCGTATACACCGCGTGCGGCGTATACACCTGCCGCCACGGGCCGATGCACAGGCGCGCGATCGCGCCGGCCTTCGAACTGTGGCTGTGCACGATGTCGGGACCGATGCGCAGCAGATGCCGGTAGAGCCGCGCGACGGCAAGCGCGTCGCGCCAGCCGACCGCGCGCCGCATCGGCACCGCGTGAACGGACCGGCAATGCGCGAGCACGCTCGCATCGAGAATCGATGCGTCGAAACGCGCGCCTTGCGGAACGATCAGATGCAGCTCGATGCCGTCGTGCGCGCTCAGGCCGCGGATCAGGTCGGCGAGATGAACGGCGACGCCGCCGCCCGCCGCTTCGACGACAAGCGCGATGCGAAGGCGCGGATGCGGGCCGGGCACCGTGCGTGCGGGGTGGAGCGGTGCGGAGAGGGCGCTCGCTCGGGATGTGTCGGTGGCGGGGCGCGCGTTGCGCCCGAGATCGATCGTGTCGCTCATCGCGAGCCTCCTTGGCGAAGCCGTGCCGTCAGCGCACGCAGTGCGCGGCGTGCCGGCGATGAATGGGTGTCGCGACGCGGCGCGTTGCCGTATCGCGTATAGCGGTAGGCGCCGTAGCGGCCGCCGTAACGGCCCGCGCGCGGGATGACGCCGTTGAGCAGCACGCCGGCTGTCGCGATGCCGTTGTGCGTGAGTTGTCGTGCGGCTTCGCCCAGCTCGGCGAGCCGCGTTGCGCCGGCGCGGGCGACCAGCAGCACGGCGCCGGCATGCCGGCCGAGCACGACCGCATCGGCGACCGCGAGAATCGGCGCGGAGTCGATGACCACCGCGTCGTAGCGCGCCGACCATTCGCCGAGCAGCGCGGCGATCCGCTCGTCGGCGAGCAGCGCGTCGGGGTTCGGCTGCAACGCGCCGGTCGCGACGAAGTCGAGGTTCGGCACGACGCTCGCGTGAATCGCGTCGTGCGGCGCGAGGTCGCCCGACACGATCTCGGCGAAGCCGCGCTCGCGCGCGACGCCGAAATAGTCGTGCAGATAACCTTTGCGCAGGTCGCCGTCGACGAGCAGCACGCGTGCGCCATTCGCGGCGAGCAGCGCCGCGAAGTTCGCGGACACGAACGACTTGCCCGCACCCGGCGCCGGGCCGCTCAGCAGCAGCACGTTGTTGCGTGCGCCCTGCATCGCGTAGCGCAGCGCGGTGCGCAGGCTGCGCAGGCTTTCGATCGCCGCATCGTGCGGTTCGCGCACGCTCAGCAGATGCGGGCCCGGCGCGTGGGTGGCCATCCGGCGTGCGACATGCCGCTGCTCCGGCGAATCGGGAATCGTCGCGTAGACGTTGATGCCGAGGTGGCGCTCGATTTCGTCGGCGCTGTCGACGCCGCCGAACAGGAAATCGCGCGCGAACGCGAGCCCGACGCCCAGCACGAGCCCGAACAGCGCGGCCGCGCCGATCACGATGGTCCGCTTCGGGCGGACGGGCTCGTCGGGCACGGTCGGCGCGTCGACGAGCCGCACGCTGCCGGTCCGGCCCGCCTTCACCAGCTCGAGCTGCTGCGCGTTGCCGAGCAGCGCGGTATACAGATCCGTGTCGACCTTCACGTCGAGCATCAGCCGCAACGCGTTCTGCTGGAGATCGGGCAGGCGCTTCACGTGCTGCTCGACGTCCTGCTGCTGGCGTCGCAGCGTGCCGATCTGCGCGTCGATCGCGATCATGTCGGGATGGCCGGGTGCGAAACGCGTGGCCATCTCGTCGCGCTTCTGCTGCAGTTCCAGCAGGCGCGTTTTTGCGTCGGCGGTCTGCTGCAGCACCAGCTTCGCTTCCTCGGTCAGGTCGACTGCGCCGTGCGCGTTGCGCATGTCCGTATAGCGCTGCTCGGCTTGCTGAAGCTGCTTCTTGAGGATCGGCAGTTGAGTGTTGAGGAACGCCAGCGACTGCGCGGCGTCGGCGGACCGGCGCTCGATGTGCTGTCGGACATAGTGGTTCGCGATGGCTTGCAGCGTGGCCTGCACGCGCTGCGGATCGGGGCCGCGCAGCGTCGCGACGATCACGCCCGACTGCTTGACCTTCTCCTGAACGTCGAGCGTGCGGCGCAGCGTGTCGATCGTCTCCGCGCGCGACTGGCGCACGACCGTGAAGCGCGTGCCGGGCTGCGCGTCGACGCGCGTGAGCTCGACGACGAGCGGGCCGTCCGCCGTCCGGAACGTTTCCGTCCGGCCATGCTGCCCGACGACGGGCGCAGACAGGCCCGGCCCCGACAGCCGGTAGCGGCCGCCGTCGAGCACCGTCAGTTCGAAACGGTCGCCTTCGAGCGGTTTCGGCACGTCGAAGCGGGGGAGTTCGGCGCGCTCGTTGCCCCATGCATAACCGCCGATGCCCAGCACGCCGGGGCGCGCCACGTCCGGGTTGAAACGCGAGATGAAATCGCCGACGACCGGAAAGCGCTTCGGCCGCACGTCGATATAGCTGCGCAGATCGTCGACGGCGCGCGTGACGACGAGCCGCGACGCGAGGATCTGCGCTTCGGCCGCAGCAGTCGACTTGACGTCGAACAGCGACGACACGTCGCCGAGCAGGCTCTTCGCGGCGGATGCGTCGCCGCTGTCCTCGATCTGCAGCAGGATGTCGGCCTGGTATTGCGGATGACTGAGGAATGCGTACAGCGTGCCGGCGCCGACGCATGCGGCAGTGACGCACGCGATCAGCCAGCGATGGGAGACGAACGTGTCGATCACGCCGGCCAGCGTGATCTCGTCGGCATGCTCGGGCATGCGCGGAGGGGGAGAGGTTGGCATCATCGGGTCAGTCCGGAAGTCGGGAGGAAGCGGCAGGCGGCTGCGGGGCCGCGTCTGCCGAGGTGATGGGCTGCGTGGCCGGTGCGAGACGCGCGCACCAGTCGTCGACGCCGTGCTCGATGAGCCGCAGGCTCTGCTCGAACAACGGGCGCGTGCCGCAATACGGATCGGGTACGTCGAAGCCCGGACGTGCGTGGCCGGGCGCCGCGCAGAATTCGCCGAGCGTGAACACGCGGCCCAGCAGCGACGGATGACGGCGTTCGAGCGCGCGCTTCTGTTGGCGCTCCATCGTCAGGATCAGGTCGGCTTGCGCGCAGAGCGGCGGCGTGAGCAGACGCGCGCGATGCGCGGCGATGTCGAGGCCGCGTTCGCGCATCAGCGCGACGGCGAAAGGCTCGGCCGGATGCCCGACGAGCGCGCCGAGGCCGGCCGACTGCACGTCGACGCCCGGCAGGCGCGCGCGGAACAGCGCCTGCGCCATCGGGCTGCGGCAGATGTTGCCGACGCACACGACGAGCAAGGTGGCGAGCGCGCTCATTTGATGGCGAGCGCCGCGGCCATGGCGCTGGAGTTGACACCGGGCAGCAGCAGGCTCAGCACGCGGCTGAAGCGCACGAGGCTGTTGCCGTCGACATAGACGATGTCTTTCGGCTGCAACTCGAACTCGTTCGCGAGGACCATCGACACGGGCGAGCGCGCGTCGAGGTGGAACACCTGCGGGCTGTCGGTCTGCGAGCCGCGGATCACGAACAGTTGAGCGGCGTCGGCCGTGTTCGGATTCACGCTGCCGGCCTGCGACAGCGCGTCGGACAGCGTCAGCCGGCCGTCGCGCAGCGGCAGCGCGAGCGACGGCTTGTTCACCTCGCCCATCACGTAGACGCCGTAATCGCTGCGGCTCGGCACATGCAGCAGATCGCCGGTGGCGAGCACGATGTCGGCCGGGTTGCGGCCCTGGCGCAGCAACTGCGTCAGGTCGAGCGAATGCGACACGCCGTCGCGCACGAGTGTCATCCGGCTCTGGTCGGCGGCCGGATTCAGGCCGCCCGCGCGGCCTAGCGCTTCATAGAGCGTCATCGGCACGTCGTTGACGGGCTGGTTGCCCGGCGCGCGAACTTCGCCGTCGATGTAGACCTGCTTCGAACGGAACGACGCGACGCGCAGCGTGACCTGCGGATTGCGGTAGGCACGCGCGAGCGCATCGGCGACGCGCGTCCGCGCGGCGTCGGCGGTGAGGCCTGCGACGCGCACCCGGCCGGCGAACGGGAACGCCAGGTCGCCGTTCTGATCGACGACGAAGCCGCTGACGGGATCGGCGGCGTGCGGTGCGTTCGGCGTCGCCGCGCCTTGCGCGGCCGCCAGCTCGGGGTGATCCCATACGGTGATCTGCAGCACGTCGCCCGGGCCGATCCGGTACGCGCCGGGCGATGTCGTCAGCAGGTCTACTTGCGCGGCCAGTTGCTGCGCCGCCTGTGCCTTCAGTTGGCGAATCACGTCGGGGCCGATCTTCCGGATCTGGTAATGCGGCGCTTCACCGTCGGGCCGGGCATCCGTCGCGGATGGCGGCGGCGGCTCGACCATCCGCATGCCGGGGGCGAGTGCACAGGCGGACAGCGCGACGCTGAGCGTCGCGATCGACAGTATCGGTAACAGGCGGGCGGCGCGCGGGCGCGCGGCTCCGGTCCGCGCGTTTGCGACGGATTCCATAGGCATGGCTTTCTCCAGGAATGAGCGCCGCGCGGCGGCGCCCCGTGCGTGATCAATACGCGTTGTGATGTGTCCAGCCGCGCGTGATCGTCGCGGCGACGATGCGCATGTCGAGTGCGAACGACCAGTTGCGCAGGTAATGCAGATCGGCTTCCACGCGGCGTTGCATCTTCTCGATGCGATCCGTTTCGCCGCGCAGGCCGTTGATTTGCGCCCAGCCGGTGATGCCGGGCTTGACGCGGTAGCGATGGATGTAGCCGTCGACGATCGTCTGGTACAGGTCGTCGTGTTCGAGCGCGTGCGGACGCGGGCCGACGACGGACATCTCGCCGCGCAGCACGTTGATGAACTGCGGCATCTCGTCGAGGCTCGTGCGGCGCAGGAATGCACCGATGCGGGTCACGCGCGGATCGTCGGGCGTCGCTTGCCGCACGCTGCCGTCGGCAGCGGCATGCATCCGCATCGTGCGGAACTTGTAGATCGCGAACGCCTTGCCGTCCGCGCCCTTGCGTAGCTGACGGAACAGCACGGGGCCGGGCGAAGACAGCCGGACGGCCGCCGCGATCGCGAGCAGCAGCGGGGCCGTGCCGACCAGCACCGCAGCCGCGAACAGCCGATCGAAGATCGCTTTCTGAACCAGTGCGCGAGGCGAGAGCGGAGACGCGACGAGGTTGATCGCCGGCGCACCGACCAGGTCGACCATTTCGCCGTCGAACATCGCGAGCTGGCTGACGTCGGGCACGAGGCGGACGTTCACGAGGTCGTGCCGGAATGCATCGAGCACGCGAACGATGGCGCCGGTTTCGGTGATCGGCAGCGCGATCCAGACTTCCGGGATCGCATGCGCCTGCACGTGCGCGGCGAATGCATCCAGCGTGTGAAAGACTTCGATGCCGTTAGCGCTGCCTTGCGCGGAACGATCCGGATCGAGCACGGCTGCCGGGCGATAGCTCGCCGACGGCGAGTGCGCGATCCGTTCGAGCACGGCGGCGCAATGCGCGCCGCCGCCGACGATCGCGACTTGCCTGATGCGTTCGCCCTGGTGGACGATCCGTTCGAGCGTCGCGCATGCGACGAGCCGAAACGCGACGAGTGCGATGCCGCTTGCCACTGCCCAGAGCAGGAACCCGTTCAGCGGCACGGGCAACGCGCCACGCATCGCGAACATGACGATTGCCGATCCTGCGAGCGCGAGCAGCCATGCAGCGACGGTGAGGAGTGCGATGCGACAGGTCGCGTGATGGAGCGGTGTGCGTGCCACGCCGAATGCCGGGAACAGGACCATCGTGAACGCCGCCGTGGTCGCGACGATTGCGACGTTGTCGGACGGATCGATGCCGTCGCCGGGAAAAAACCACGCTGCCGCCGCGGCGCCGACCGCGATCAGCGCGATGTCGACGATGCGCGTGAGGAACCCATGGACCGCCGACGGAGCGGCGGCGCGCTGCTGTTCGAGTGCCGTGTGCATATACCCTTCGCTACCGTTTTATTTGATGCGGCGCCCGTCGCCTCGCGCACGGCGCAACGCGCCGCGCCGGGACAAGACCGGGCGGTGCAGTTGCTTCCGTTTCACGGGAGTGGTTGACGAGGAGAGAGGCGCTGCGTGCCTTGGAGGTCGATCGCTTGCATCGTGTTGGCCGGACTTTTAAATACGGTCAGATCCGGGCCTGGGAGGGTGATGCGTTGGATTCGACTCAACCCAGGGCAATTTTCGGCAACATGGGAGGTGAATTAAATGGGACGCGTATTAAATGACCCTATAGGCAACTGGTACATGTACGAATGAGGTGTGGCGGGGTTTCCGAGATACGTGTGCCGCGAGAGACGGGGTGTCGATTGCTCCAGTCGTCGGCGCAGGATTCGGAGAAGCGCGTCGGCCTGGGCGAGGGGGGACGGTAGCGGGCGATGCCGGGACGGCATGCGGTTTCGGGGGCGGGCGATTTGCGATGCGTCGCAAGTAATTCGGCGCCGACGCGTGATGGATGAGGTGATGCGCCGGCGGCGTCGTGGGCGATCCGCGCCGGGTTGTGTCTAAATCAGGATAGCCAATCGCGAAAATGATGAATGGCCTGCGACGCCGTCATCGATAGTGTCGATGCGGGCGTCTGTGTTACGGCATGGGCGGGGGCCATGCCTTTCGTCAAATCGGCCCGACACGCGGCGGACAACTGCATGTGCTCGACGAAAGCGATGCGTCTTTGCTGACGCTTGCATGCGCTCGATCAGGCATGACTGAATTGCTGCGGTTTCGCCGGCGGGACGATGATGCGGCTGCAGTGGTGTCCATCGAAGAGACGCATGAGCGTGCCATGCACGCATGGACGGCATCATTGTCCCGCCTGTTGCTCAGCCCTTCGCGACGACGTCGATGCGCAGCGCTTCGCCGCCGGCGACGATTGCGAGCAGGCGATCGACGTTCGGGTGCGCGCCGGGGCGGTTGCGTGCGTCGGCGGTGTGTTCCGCGAATACCGCGAGGCCATGCTCGGCAGCCTTTGCGTCGAGCGCGCCGAATGCCTGCTTCAGGTAGTTGTACACCGCGAGCGAACCTTGCTTGCCGGGCTGGTTCTCGATGCTGGCGACCACGTCGCCGTTCGCGCCGACGAGATCGATGCGCGCGATGCCGTCGATGGTCGGCAATTGTGCGAGGTTGTCCTTGAATACTGCGGTAGCTTGAATCACTGAAAACACTCCGTCGGTTCGGTCCTGGGCCAATGAGGGGGCCGGCCGTATCTTATCCGATCGGCCTCGGTGCACCGGCCAGCGCGGCCGCGTCGCGCGAGCGCTCGATGTCGGGGCTGCGATACGCGCGCTCGGGAATCTCTGCAAGCCGCGACGCGTGCACCTGCTGCGGCTCCAGGCCGTAGAACTTCTGAAAGCTCATTATCAGCGGCGACCATTTGTCCGGGTCGATGCGATCCGGATACGCGTCCATCAGCAGGTCCGGATGCACGTGCACGCGCTGGATGCGGACCTCGAACAGCGTGATCTTCCCGCGCAGGTCGGGTGTTTCATCGGCGAGGCCGTGCGTGGCCGCGACGACCGCTTCCAGGTGAATCGGGCATTCGAGCGCCCGCGGCGGCGACACGGTTTGCGATGCCGCCTCGGTGAGCCCGGCCGTACCGAACTTGTCGGGTTCGTACACGTAGCCCCTCGCGCGCTTGCCGTCGGGCACCGGATACGTGCCGGTCGTGCGCGCGATCCGGTCGACCGCGGGCGCTTGCGCCGGCGACGGCAGGTTCAGCACGCATTCGCCGGTGCGCAGCAGGTTGCGGGTGGTCTGCGAACTGGCGGCGATGCCGATCACGCCGCGCCAGCCGAGCCAGAACGCGGACGAGATCGGCGCAAGATTTGCTGTGCCGTCCTCGTTCAGCGTGCTGACCAGCACGACGGGCGTGCCGAAATAGAGGATGTTCGGTTCGGTGACGCGATGCGGAGCGTTCATGGTCGGAGCCTTCGTTTCGTTGAGGGATCAGTCCGCATGCTGATCCCGTCGCGGCCGCGCGGCGCTCCGATTCTTGTCGTGTCATCCGGAGGGCGGCGACGCGATGGAGGAACGGGAATTGCGCGTCATGCGCAGGTGGTGCCCGGAAGGCGGCGGGCCGTTGCGGCGGCCGGTTTCCCGCGTCCGCACGCGCCGGCATCGTGCCGGCTTTTCCGCTACAGTAAGACATCGCCGACCGCACCCGCCGACCCGACGCGGTCACGTTCCAGCATTCCACACGAGGGCCCCGATGCATACCCCGCAACGCTATTCCGAAGAAGCGCCCACGCGCGCGGAAGTCGACGCACTCGCCGGCGCGACTGTCATCGAATTCGGCGCGAACTGGTGCGGCATCTGCGCGGGCGCGCAACCTGCGATCGTGGCGTCGTTCGCCGCGCATCCCGCCGTGCGCCACCTGAAGATCGAGGACGGGCCGGGCCGCCCGCTCGGCCGCTCGTTCCGCGTGAAGCTGTGGCCGACGCTGGTATTCCTGCGCGATGGCGTCGAAGTCGCGCGCGTCGTGCGCCCCGCCGATGCGCAGCAGATCGAAGCCGACGGCTTCGCCGCGTTGGCCTGAGGTCATCGCCATGCAACAGGCCATCACACACATCGCCGTCGACACACACGGCAGCGGCCTCGTCGAATTCACGTCGCAGGTGCGCGCTTTCGTCGACCAGCAGTCGATCCGCACGGGCCTGCTCACCGTGTTCTGCCGGCATACGTCGGCATCGCTGCTGATCCAGGAGAACGCGGATCCATCGGTGCGGCGCGATCTCGAACGCTACTTCGCGACGCTCGCGCCGGAAGACGACACGCGCTACGAACACGACACCGAAGGCTCCGACGACATGCCGGCGCATCTGCGCACGGCGCTCACGCAGGTGCAGTTGTCGATTCCGGTCGAGCATGGACGCATGGTGCTCGGCACCTGGCAGGGGATCTACCTGTTCGAGCATCGACGCGGCGCGCATCGGCGCGACATCGTGCTGCATTTGATCGGCGAATGGACGGGAACGTGAGCGCGAACGCGTGACGCAGCGCTGGCGCGCGATGCCGTGCGCGTTTGCACGTGGCGCACCGATTCAGCCGAGCAGCTTTTCGACAAGGGCGCCGAGTTCGCGCAGGTGCACGGGCTTCGGCAGGAACTCGTCGAACACCTGCTTGTTCTCATGCAGAGCTACCGATTCATAGGCGCTGACGCCGAGGATCGCCGGATGCCGACCGTCGTCGTCCGGCTGCGCGACGGCGCGCATGCGCCGCGCGACCTCGAAGCCGCTCAGGTCCGGCAGTTCGAGATCGAGCACCACGATGTTGTAGCGGCCCGTGCCGAAGCGTGCGACGCCTTCCTGGCCGGTGCCGCACAGATCGGCGTCGATGCCGAGCGCCGACAGCATCGCGCCAAGCGTTTCGCGCGCGTTGTCGTTGTCGTCGACGACCAGCGCGCGCCGGTCGCGATACGCGGCGGCCGCCGACAACGCGGGCGCTTCGCCGGCGGCCTCGACGAAGTCGGGCACTTCGACGGGCAGCGTCACGACGAATTCGCTGCCTTCGCCGACCACGCTGCGCACTTCCACATGCCCGCGCAGCGTCGTGACGATTTCGCGCACGACGGCGAGCCCCATGCCGATCCCGTCCACGTGCAGCCCGACCGCGTCGTTCGCGCGATAGAACGGCTCGAAAATCTTCGGCAGATGCTGCTTCGCGATGCCGGCGCCCGTGTCGCGCACGGCGAGCTTCAATTGCTGGCCGGCCGGCGCGTCGGCGAGTGTGATCGATACCTTGATCGACCCGCCGAGCGTGTACTTGACGGAATTCTCGATCAGGTTCGACAGCACCTGTCGCAACAGCTTGCGGTCCGAGCGGATCGCGAGATCGTGCGGCGCGACCTGCTGCGTGACCGCGATCTGCTTGGCCTCGATCTTCTCGCGCAGCGGCTCGATGACTTCGGCGAGCAGCGACGCCATGCCGACCGTTTCCAGTTCGGCGAGGCGCTTCGTCGAGCGCAGCTTGATGTAGTCGGTGAGGTCCTTGACGAGCGCTTCGAGCGACAGCGCGGAATTCTGCAGCCGCCGGATCGTTTTCAGGTTCGCGTCGGACTGCGGACGCGCGAGCAGGATCTCGATCGACCCGCAGATCGCCTGCAGCGGCGTGCGCAGCTCGTGGCTGACCATCCCGAGGAACGCGTTCTTCGCCTCGATCATCTCGAACGCGCGATCCGACGCCTTGCGCTCCGCGTCGAGCGCCGCGTTCTGCCGTTCGAGCAGGTCGTCGCGCGTGCGCATCGTATAGAACAGCAGCAGGAACAGTGCGCACAGGATCACGCCGAGCACGATGCCGAGGATCAGGATCGCGCGCTGCTTTTCCTTCAGCTGATGGAACGTGAAATCGCGCTGCGCCATCTCGATTGCGCGGAAGTAGTTCGCGAGGCCGTTGACCTTCGGCCAGTACGCATTGACCTCGTCGATCACCTGCTGCGCGCGCTTCGGCGCACCGCGCAGCAACGGCACGTCGCGCTTCAGGCGCGTCATGAATTCACCGAGCGCGTCGATCTCGTTGCGCGCGCGCGGAATGCGCAGCCAGTATCTGGATACCTCGGACGGCCGCTGGAGGAACCCGAACGACACCGACAGGCTGTCGAGCTGCATTTGCACGTGATCGAAGTCGTCGTCCTCGTGCGTCGCGTAGAGGATCAGTTGCCGATCGAACCGCGTATAGACGTTCCGGTATTGCGCGGCCGTCCAGAACACGCCTTCGCGCGGCCCTTCGAGCACGCCCTCGTTGACCGATGTCGCAAGCAGATCCCACAGCAGGAACGCCCACGCGGCGAATCCCATGATCCACAGCGACCCGAGGACCAGGATGATTTTTCTGTTTTTCCGCCGCCGCCGCGTCATTTCACTTCACGGTCAGGCCGATGATCTGCCACGCGAACTTGGCTTCGCCGAGCGGCGTCTTCAGCTCGTCGGGATACTGGTCGCGCGGATACATGATCCACAGCGGGCCGTAGTTGTCGTTGCCGAGCACCTTGCCGTTCATCGTTCGCGCGAGGATCACGCCGTATCGGTCGGCGTCGGACACGGGGATCGTGAACGTGTATTCGTCGATACAGCGGAATTCGATCTGCGTGCCGTGCGCGCCGACGGCCTTCAGCACGTCGGACAGGCGCGGGCCGGTGAAGGTCGCCTTCGGCGTCCAGCTCGTCGACGTGACTATCGTGTGCTGCGGCAGCGCCATCAGCGCCTGCTCGGAAAACACGTACGCCGTCTTGCCCTGCTGGTTGCTCTTGTCGATCTTGCCGTCGACGGTGAACGTAAACGACGAAGCGGCCCAGGCCGCGGCAGCCATGCCGAGCAGGCAGGCCGACAGCAGGCTCTTGGTCCAGATGGTCGCAACTCGCATGTCTTGCCCTCGCTCGTGTCGTTGTGATGTCTCGTTGTGGTCTCAGCTCGCGGCGGCCACGGCCGGCAGCGCGATCTTCAGTTCGCGTGCCACTTCGGCGAACAGGATCGGCAGGCGCACCGGCTTTTCCTCGCAGCGCGCGTTGTAGTGCGACACGATGTGCGCGATTTCGTCTTCGCTGGCTTCCCCGGTCGAGATCTTGCCGGTCAGCAGGAAGATCGGCGCGCCGCTGTTCTCGCTCGAACGGATGCCGCGCACGAGATCGGCGGCGGTCTCGTCGCCGAGCATCCAGTCGAGGATGTAGCCGTCGAAATCCTCGACTTCCAGCGCCTTGCGGAACGCGGCGCCGTCGAAGTACGGGATCGCGTTCACGCCTTTTTCGATGAAGTATTCACATACCGTTTCGGCGACGTCCCGCGAATCGTCGACCACGGCGATCCGCGCCGCGTACACGTTCGGCTGGGTCGAGCGCAGTTCGATGACGTCGACCGGATACGTGCGCCCCTCGCGTGCGTGCTGACGCTCGGTGACAAGCCATTCGCCTTGCCACTGCAGCGCGACGAAATCCGTTTCGATCTGGCTGCTGGCCTTCGTCGAGATTGCGGCCCGGCAGCGAAAGCGCCGCGACTCGATCACGAGCGTCGCGTCGACCATCTCGGCGGCGGCCGGCTGCGTGCCTTTGTCGTCGAGCAGGATCGCGGGCGGCACGCCGAAGTGCGTCGCGATGTCCTGCAACTGCGACAGGTTCCACGGGATCAGGCCTTTCATCTTGCGCGTGACGACCGAGAAACTGAGGCCGAGCACGTTCGCGATCGTCGTGTTGTGACTGCGCGGCGGGATGCCGTTCCGGTTCAGTAGGTCGCGCACCTTGTTGGCGGTGATGAGATCGACGTTGGCCTGCTCGCTATTGGACATCTCGATGGGGTCTCCAGGGGTTTTGGCGAGGGAGAGCATATCAAAAGTGACGCGTCACGCAAACTTTGAAAACGCGAAGGACCTTGACATGCCATTTTTCTCCATTATTATTGCTCACCACGTCACTATTGTTTGTCGCGTCATGTTTGGAGATCGGTGCCGGCCACAGTCGGTACCGCAAAAAGCGGCAGCAATGAAGCAGTGACTGAACGATTCGAAGAGAGAGCCTGAGAGAGCCTTGGATAGCGTGTCGGCGTTGGCGGATTTTATCCGCTGCGCCGCGCGCAGCCGGGTGCGAGCTCACGGGGGTGAAAAGCTCGAAGAATTGCGGCGCAAATAAAACTTGAGGGAAGTACCAAAATGTACCGCCGTTTACTCGCACCGGGGCTGCTGTTGCTGTTGGCCGCGTGCGCGCAGGACCCGTCCGTGACCAGCAACACGGTGCGGATCTGCGACGACACCGGCTGTTCCTATCGACCTAAAGATCAGGTCTCCTACCCAAATAAGGACGATGCGGAAGATCGCGAAGACCCGCGCATCGTCGCGCTGAAGCAGGCCGCGAAGGCCCAGCCGAAGGCGGCCTACGATCTCGGCCTGCGTTATTTCCGCGGCGACGGCGTGCGCCAGGACAGCTACCAGGCACTCAAGTGGATGCGCGACGCCGCCGAGCGCGGCAACTTGCAGGCGCAGAAGGCGCTCGGCAGTTTCTACCTGTTCGGCCTCGAGGAGATGGGCTCCGATCCGCGCGAAGCGGACAAGTGGCTGTCGATCGCGGCCAGCCGCGGCGACAAGGAATCGAAGAAGCTGCTCGAGCTCGCGCGCAAGGCGAAGAAGGAAGACGAAGAAGACTGGAAATGGCGCACGCAATGGCGTGACGTCTATTACGGCTACTGGTACTCGGGCTATCCGTACTACGGCGTCTGGAATCAGACGTACTGGTACTACTGACCCGGCCGGAAGCAACGGGGGCGGCAGCGGGGAGACCACCAACGCGCCATGCCCGGGGGGCTTACGAAGTTCGCACGAACACATAAGCCGAACAACGACTCTATCGATCGATAACGACATGAAGACCATCCTTTCCCATCGTCTTACTCAAGGTGCGCTGGTCGCAGCGCTTTGCGCGTCCGTCGCGGGGTGCGGCGGCGTGGTGACGCCCGGCGGCCAGAACGCCGGCGTGACGGGCGCCGCGGCAGGCGGCACGAGCGCGGGCGCCGATTCGGGGCTGCAGCGCTGCGCGTCGCCGCTCGGCACGATCGCGGTCGACGACGGCCGCAACGCCGACTGGTGGGGCCCGTTCGGCAGCGCGACCAAGATGACGACGATCGACCCGCTGCTGCGGCTGGCGGTCCAGCAGTCGAACTGCTTCGTGATCACGTCGATCGGCAACCAGAAGAGCGACGCGCGGCTGTCGCGCATCACGCAGCTGCAGCGCGGCTCGGGCGAATATCGTGCGGGCTCGAAGCAGCAGAAGGGCCAGCGTGTGGCGGCCGACTACTACATGGAACCGCAGATCGTCATCAACGATTCGCCGATCGGCGGCATCGGCAGCATGATCGGCGGGCTGATCGGCAACGGCGCGGTGGCGGCGGTGGCCGGCCATCTGCAGACGAAGGCGTCGGTCGTGACGCTGACGCTGTTCGACGTGCGCTCGGCCGTGCAGATCGCGGCGTCGGAAGGCAGCTCGACGGCGACCAACTACGGCGCGGCGCTGGGCGGCTTCGGCGGCGGCGTGGGCGGCGCGCTTGCCGGCTTCTCGTCGACGCCGGAAGGCAAGGCGACGGTCGTTGCGTTCATCGACGCGTACAACAAGATGGTCGTCGCGCTGCGCAGCTACAAGGCGCAGGACGTCAAGGGCGGCCTTGGCCGCGGTGGCCAGTTGCAGGTCAACTGACGTCCCCGGGCCGGCGGCTGATTCCTGATTCGCGACTGTCCGTGCGCGCGGCGTTTCCGCGCCGGTGATGGTGTTGCTCTACTTCAAGCCGGCGAACTGCACGGGCTTCCTGTGCGCGACGCCGAATCCGCTCACGCAGAACTGAGCGGGCGCCTCTGGCGCGGCAGCGTCGCGCGGGTCATTCACCGCTGAATGACCCGCGCTCGCTGAATCGAGTGCCTCAGATGCGCCACGTCATCCGTGGACGCATCTTTTGCCGCCGGCTTGCCGGCGGCGTTTCGTTTACGCGTGCGTCCCGGAACGTCGCGTGCCGACTACCGACGGAAATCTCGTTACCCGTTGCGGAAAATCTCCGCATACGCGCTCAACGCCGGCACGCCACCGAGGTGCGCATACAGCACCTTCGACCCCGGCTCGAATTCCCCGCGCCGCACCTTGTCGATCATCCCGTGCATCGACTTGCCTTCATAGACCGGATCGGTCAGCACGCCCTCGAGCCGTGCACACAGCCGAATCGCCTCGAGCGTGCCGTCGTTCGGCAGCCCGTATTCGGGGCCCGCGTAGCGCGTGTCGAGCACGACGTCCTGCTCGTCGATGCGACGTCCGAGCTCGACGATTTCAGCCGTATGCCGCGCGATGCGCGTGATCTGCGCATGCGTCTTCTCCGGCGTCGCGGATGCGTCGATCCCGATCACGCGATCCGCGCGCCCGTCCGCCGCGAAGCCGACGACCATCCCCGCCTGCGTGCTGCCCGTCACCGAGCACACGACGATGTAGTCGAACTTGAAGCCGAGTTCGGCTTCCTGCTGCCGCACTTCCTCGGCGAAGCCGACGAACCCGAGCCCGCCGAGCGGATGCTCGGAGCATCCGGCCGGAATCGGATACGGCTTGCCGCCCGCCTGCCGCACGCCCTCCATCGCTTCTTCCCAGCTACGGCGGATGCCGATGTCGAAGCCGTCGGCAACGAGCCGCACGTCGGCGCCCATCATCCGCGACAGCTGGATATTGCCGACCCGGTCGTACACGGGGTCTTCATAGTTGACCCAGTGCTCCTGCACGAGCACGCATTTCATCCCGAGATGCGCGGCGACGGCCGCGACCTGCCGCGTCTGGTTCGACTGGACGCCGCCGATCGACACGAGCGTGTCCGCGCCCTGTGCGAGCGCGTCGGGGATCAGGTATTCGAGCTTGCGGGTCTTGTTGCCGCCGAATGCGAGGCCGCTGTTGCAGTCCTCGCGCTTCGCATACAGCTCGACCTTGCCGCCGAGGTGCGCACTCAGGCGCTTGAGCGGCTGGATGGGCGTGGGGCCGAACGTCAGCGGATAACGGGGGAAGCGTTGCAGGTTCATTGAATCTTGTCTCCGGAAAGGCGGGTTGGCGCGTGCATCGGTGCGCTCGGGAAGAGCCGGCACGACGTCTCCCGATGGAAAAATGATAGGCAAGCATGCGAGAAATGAGCTTGCGAAATAAATATCGTCGGCCTACGTTGATAACGAATCGAGTGTTGATCAAGCAATTCGAGTTCGAAAAATTCGAGGAAGACGCAATGAAATTAAGTGGAAGACCGGCGGCGCCGGCCGATGCCGCGCCCGCGCTCGATCGCATCGATCGCGCGATCCTCAGGCAGCTTCAGCAGGACGCGTCGATCTCGAACGTGAGCCTCGCCGCGAAGGTGAAGCTGAGCGCGCCGGCGTGCCTGCGGCGCGTCGAGCGGCTCAAGGAGATGGGGATGATTCGCGGGATCGTCGCGCTGCTCGACCCGAAGCCGCTCGGGGCCGGCATGCTCGTCGTGATCGGCTTCGTGCTCGACCGCTCGACGCCGGAAGCGTTCGCCGCGTTCGAGAAGGCCGCGCAGAAGGTGTCGGGGTGTGTCGAATGCCATGTCGTGACCGGCGAATTCGACTATTTCATGCTGGTGCGCACGCGCGACAACGAGAGCTTCAACCGGCTGCATGCGGAACAACTGATCTACCTGCCCGGCGTGCGGCAGGTGCGGTCGTTCATGGTGCTCAAGGAGATCCTGTCGACGCACGCGTTGCCGGTGTAGCGGAGCGCGCCGGCGGTTCCCGGCGATCACGGCTATGCCATTTGGTCGATTGAAAATTCTCGATTGGTTGTATACAATGGGAATTCAAATTAACCCATTTGGGAGTCGCGATGACAGCAACCACACCTGCGGCCCGTCAGTCTGCCAAGCGGGCTGACGCGCCCCGCGCCGCGACGCCGGGGGGCGGCTCGAACGGTTTGGGAGCCGGCAAGGGCGATTTCGACACCTTTCGCCGGTTGGCACCGATGTCGCAGCGACGCGCGATCGCGGAGGGTTTCGATGCGGTCATCATCGAGCGCGTCGCGCGCGAGTTGCTCGGCGTGCCGGTTCAGTCCCTCTTGAGTGCGCTGAGCCTTCCCAGCTCGACCATTCTGCGGAAAATCGCCAAACACGACCGGTTGTCGCAAGGCGAGTCCGATCGCGTTGCGCGCGTGCTCTATGTGCTGGATCTCGCTACCGATCTGTTTGAAGACCGCGAGCGCGCAGCGGTGTGGATGAGCCGGGCGAACGCGGAACTCGACGGGTTGAAGCCGCTCGAAGTGCTCGACGTACAGCCCGGCTACGACCGGGTGCGCGACATTCTGAATCGTGCCCAGTTCGGGGTCGCCGCGTGAGGTTGTATCGTCTCGCGAAAGAACGAAAGGGGCACTACCTGGCCGACGACCTGAGCGGGAACGGCGCGGCGATCGCAGGTGGCCGCTGGAATCCTCGCGGCATGCGTGTGCTGTACACCTGCTGCCATGCGTCGACGTCGTTGCTCGAGGCGCTCGTCCATATGTCCGGCTTGCTTCCCGCTGGCGGATTTTTTTTGGTGACGCTGGAAGTGCCCGACACCGTCCATGACAACGCGTACCAGCCGGACCTGCCGGACGATTGGGCGGTACTGTCGCGGGATCCGGAGTCGACCGCCCGGATCGGGCAGGTCTGGCTGGAAGCGGGCGAGCCGTTGGCGATGCGCGTACCGTCAGTCGTTTGCCCGACCGACTTCAACTTGTTGCTGAACCCGCTGCATGCGGAATTTGCGTCGAGTGTGAAAGTGATCAGCAAAGAAGCGTTCGCGCTGGATCCTCGCCTCTTTGGCTAATCGGTTGTATTTTTTTTGATCGACGAATCGTCGTTGGCTGCTGCGTGGTCGCGTCGCCCGATCAGCGCTGCCATGGCGCGACGCCTGGCTGCACAGACTTGCCAAGACGCTCTCGCGCGTCGCGCACGATAGTCGCATCGAGTTCCCCGTCATCCACCAGCGCCTTCAGCGCGGCGAGCACGATGCTCGCGCGGTCGACCTCGAAGAACGCGCGCAGCGCGTCGCGCGTGTCGCTGCGCCCGAACCCGTCGGTGCCCAGCGTCACGTAGCGGCGCGGCACGTATGCGCGGATCAGTTCGGGCACCGCGCGCACGTAGTCGGTTGCGGCGACGACGGGCCCGCGCGTCGTGGTGAGCGCGGCGGTGACGTACGGTGTCGAGTGCGCGTCGTCGTCGAGCCGCGTGCGCCGCTCGGCTTCCATCCCGTCGCGTTGCAGTTCACTGAAGCTCGTGACGCTCCACACAGCCGCGTCGATGCCCCAGTCGTCCTTCAGCATCCGCTGCGCGGCGAGCACTTCGCCGAGGATCGCGCCCGAGCCGAGCAACTGCACGCGTGCCGTTGCGTTCGAACCGGACGGCAGCAGGTGCATGCCCTTCAGGATGCCCTCGCGCCGCGCGGCCGGTTCATCGTCGGGCATCGACGGCTGCGCGTAGTTCTCGTTCATGACGGTCACGTAATAGAACACGTCGCGCTGCTGCTCGACCATCTCGCGCATGCCCGCATCGACGATCGTCGCGACTTCGTACGCGAACGCCGGATCGTATGCGCGGCAGTTCGGGATCGTCGACGCGGCGAGGTGGCTGCTGCCGTCCTGGTGCTGCAACCCCTCGCCGCCGAGCGTCGTGCGCCCGGACGTCGCGCCGATGAGGAAACCGCGCGAGCGCTGGTCGGCGGCGGCCCAGATCAGGTCGCCGATGCGCTGGAAGCCGAACATCGAGTAGTAGATGTAGAACGGCAGCATCGGCAGGTCGTGCACGCTGTACGACGTCGCGGCGGCGATCCACGACGAGATCGCACCCGCTTCCGAAATGCCTTCCTCGAGGATCTGGCCACGCGTGTCCTCGCGGTAGTAGAGCATCGAACCGAGGTCTTCCGGTTCGTAGCGCTGGCCGAGCGGCGAATAGATGCCGACCTGCCGGAACAGGCTGGCCATGCCGAACGTGCGCGCTTCGTCGGCGACGATCGGCACGACGCGCGAGCCGATGTCGCGATCCTTGATCAGCGCGGCGAGCATGCGCACGAGCGCCATCGTCGTCGACATCTCGCGGCCGGCCGCATCCAGCGCGAACGCTCCCCAGGCCGGCATCGAAGGGACGGTCAGCCCCTTCGATGCCGCCATCCGCCTTCTGGGCAGATAGCCTCCCAGGGCAGCCCGGCGGGCATGCAGGTAACGCATCTCCGGGCTGTCTTCCGCTGGCTTGTAAAACTTCAACTGTTCGACGTCGCTGTCCGACAGCGGCAACCGGAAGCGGTCGCGGAACGCCTTCAGATCGTCGACGTCGAGTTTCTTCTGCTGATGGGTCGTCATCCGGCCCTGGCCGGCCGCGCCCATCCCGTACCCCTTCATCGTCTTCGCGAGAATCACGGTCGGCTGGCCGCGGTGCGCGAGCGCGCGCGCATACGCGGCGTGCAGCTTGCGCGCGTCGTGGCCGCCGCGGCGCAGGCGGTCGATCTCCGCGTCGGTGAGCTGCGCGGCGAGCGCTTCGAGCGCAGGGTCCTGGCTGAAGAAGCGCGCGCGGTTGTATGCGCCGTCGTTCGCGGAGAAGGTCTGGAACTGCCCGTCGACCGTATTGGCGAATGCGCGTGCGAGTGCGCCCGCGTGGTCGCGCGCGAACAGCGGATCCCAGTCGGAGCCCCACAACACCTTGATCGTGTTCCAGCCTGCGCCCGCGAACTGCGCTTCGAGTTCGTCGATCACGCGGCCGTTGCCGCGCACCGGGCCGTCGAGCCGCTGCAGGTTGCAGTTGATCACGAACACGAGGTTGTCGAGCCCCTCGCGCGCGGCGAGCGACAGCGCGCCGAGCGATTCGGGTTCGTCCATCTCGCCGTCGCCGAAGAAGCCCCACACGGTGCGGCCCGCGGTGTTCGCGAGGCCGCGGTGCTGCAGGTAGCGCATGAAGCGCGCCTGGTAGATCGCGTTGATCGGGCCGATGCCCATCGAGCCGGTCGGGAACTGCCAGAAATCGGGCATCAGCCACGGGTGCGGATACGAGCACAGGCCCGGGCCGGCGATTTCGCGGCGGTAATGCTTCAGGTGATCCTCGGTGAGGAAGCCTTCGAGATACGCGCGCGCATAGACGCCCGGCGACGAATGCGGCTGGAAGTAGACGAGATCGCCGCCGGCCGTGCCGGGCGCGTCGCCGGCCGCGGGCGATGCCGCGCGGAAGAAGTGGTTGAAGCCGGTCTCGAACAGGTCGGACGCAGACGCATAGCTCGCGATGTGGCCGCCGAGCTCGCCGTAAGCGCGGTTCGCGCGCACGACCATCGCGAGCGCATTCCAGCGCAGCGCGGCCGACAGCCGCTCCTCGAGGTCGAGGTCGCCCGGATACGGCGGCTGTTCGGCGAGCGGAATCGTGTTCAGGTAGCGCGTGACGGGCGTGCGCGGCGACGCGAGGCCGGTTGCGCGCGCATGCTCGGCGAGCCGGTCGAACAGGTATTGCGCGCGGTCGCGGCCGACGTGCGCGACCACCGCGTCGAGCGCCTCGAGCCATTCGGCGGTTTCTTCCGGGTCCGCATCGACGCGCGCGAGGGCCGCGCGCTGCGCGTGTTCGATACCGTTCGACAGATCCGTCATGAGAGTCTCCCGCGCGCCGGCGGCGGCACGCATCAATGGGACTCATGCTACGCGCCGATCCCCAGAATATGCGTCTGATTTCATTCAGAATTTGTCGTTGTATAGTGTAAATATTCTGGAATCGTCGCGAGAAAAGGAATATTCAGACCATGAGCACCTCCCCCAAGCGGCTCGACCGCATCGACATCGGCATCCTGAACCAGCTTCAGCAGAACGCGCGGATCACGAACGCGGAACTGGCGCGCGCGGTGAACCTGTCGACGACGCCGTGCTTCAACCGTGTGCGCGCGCTGGAGAAGCTCGGGCTGTTCCGGCAGCAGGTCACGCTGCTCGATCCCGAGCCGCTCGGGCTGCGGATCAACGTGTTCATCCAGGTCAGCCTCGAGAAGCAGGTCGAGGACGCGCTGCAGCGTTTCGAGGAAGCGATCTCGCAGCGGCCCGAGGTGATGGAGTGCTACCTGATGTCGGGCGACGCCGACTACCTGCTGCGCGTCGTGATGCCCGACATGCGCACGCTCGAGCGTTTCATCATCGAGCGGCTGACGACGATTCCCGGCGTGTCGAACATCCGGTCGAGCTTCGCGCTGAAACAGGTGCGCTACAAGACCGCGCTGCCGCTGCCGGCGGCGGGGCTCACGCTCGTCGATCCGGACGAGTCGGCGTCCGACTGGAGCTGAGCGCGGCGCCTGCCGGCCGGTCCGTTCGCCGACGCGACGGCGACGAAACGATGACCGCCGCCGCGCTGCGCGGCGACGGATCGAGCCAGTCGCGTGCCTGCGCGTCATACGGCGGTCGGCCCGGTTGCACCGTCGCGACACGGCGCGAATCAATCGCGTATGCTCGTCCGGCCTGCGATGCGTGCGAACGCGCAGACGGTTCATGCATGTCTCGATCAATCAACGAGTGAGGGCGTGATGGCAAGACAGACGATGGCGGAATACCTGGCGAAGACGCTCGCGGCAGCGGGCGTCGAGCGTATCTGGGGCGTGACGGGCGACAGCCTGAACGGCCTGTCGTTCAGCCTGGCCCAGATCGGGTCGATCCGCTGGATGCATACGCGGCACGAGGAAAGCGCCGCGTTCGCGGCCGGCGCGGACGCCGCGTCGACCGGGCGGCTCGCGGTGTGCGCGGGCAGCTGCGGCCCCGGCAACCTGCACCTGATCAACGGGCTGTACGACTGCCACCGCAATCACCAGCCGGTGCTCGCGATCGCCGCGCACATCCCGTCGACCGAAATCGGGCTCGGCTACTTCCAGGAAACCCATCCGCAGGAACTGTTCCGCGAGTGCAGTCACTTCGCGGAGCTCGTGACCAATGCGTCGCAGTTCCCGCGCGTGCTCGCGCGCGCGATGCGCACCGCGATCGAGGAGCGCGGCGTCGCGGTGATCGTGCTGCCGGGCGACATCGCACTCGGCGACGGCCCGGAAGAGGCGCCGGCGTGGAGCGAATCGGCGCCGCCGTCGATCCTGCCGGCCGATGCCGATCTCGACCGGCTCGCGGCGCTGCTCGATGCGTCCGACGCGGTCACGCTGCTGTGCGGCAGCGGCACGCAGGGCGCGCACGACGAAGTGGTCGCGCTGGCCGATACGCTCGGCGCGCCGGTCGTGCATGCGCTGCGCGGCAAGCAGTTCGTCGAATGGGATAACCCGTTCGACGTCGGGATGACGGGGCTGATCGGCTTCAGCTCCGGCTATCACGCGATGGAATCGTGCGACACGCTGCTGATGCTCGGCACGGATTTCCCGTACCGGCCGTTCTATCCGTCGAACGCGAAGGTCGCGCAGATCGACTGGAAGGGCTCGCAGCTCGGCCACCGCGCGCCGCTCGCGCTCGGCCTCGTCGGCACCGTGAAGGAAACGATCGCCGCGCTGCTGCCGCGGCTGACGCGCAAGACGCAGCGGCGCTTCCTCGAGAATGCGCTGAAGCATTACGCGGCCGCGCGCAAGGGGCTCGACGATCTCGCGGTGGCCGAGCCGCCGGGCCGCGCGATCCACCCGCAATACCTGACGAAGATCGTCGACGAAGTCGCGGCCGACGACGCGATCTTCACGGCCGACGTCGGCACACCGACGCTGTGGGCCGCGCGCTACCTGACGATGAACGGCAAGCGGCAACTGCACGGCTCGTTCAACCACGGCTCGATGGCGAACGCGATGCCGCAGGCGCTCGGCGCGCAGGGTGCGCATCCGGGGCGGCAGGTGGTGTCGCTGTCCGGCGACGGCGGGCTGTCGATGCTGCTCGGCGATCTGCTGAGCGCGCGCCAGCTCAAGCTGCCGATCAAGATCGTCGTGTACAACAACAGCCTGCTCGGCTTCGTGTCGATGGAGCTGAAGGCGGCCGGCTATCTCGATACCAACGTCGACCTGAGCCCGACCGATTTCGCGGCGATCGCGAAGGGTGCGGGCATCTTCAGCGTGCGCGTCGAGCATTCGGAGAACGTCGAGGAGGCGCTGCGCATGGCGTTCGCGCATGACGGGCCGGCGGTGGTCGACGTCGTCACGTCGAAGTACGAGCTCGCGATGCCGCCGAAGATCGAGATCGCGCATGCGAAGGGCTTCAGCCTGTTCATGCTGCGCGCGATCTTGAGCGGGCGCGGCGACGAGATCGTCGAGCTGGCGAGAACCAACCTGCGGTGACGCGGTGCCGCGCGCGATGCGGCGGGCCGTTCGTTCCCGATCGGTTGCGCTGCTTCGCGCCCGTCGGCGGCCCACCCACGGATGTGGCGGCGCGGGCTATTAGGGACAATCTTCACGTCGCCTTAAGATTGCATTTCCTAGAATCGATTTGATCGTCGCTCTTCCTGCGACGGACCGATTCGTCCAGGAGGATGCACGTGAAAGAGCCCCGTGTCGCCGTAGCCCTGTTCCACGAAGTCATCGGCACGTCGAAGCCGACAGCGCAACCGCTCAAGGCCGGCCAATGATCTGGCCAAACGCGTGGCGTGTCTCGGCACTGTTCGTGCGCGAGTGGGTCGGCCGCCCGGCCGCGGTGGGCGCGTTGTGCCCGAGTTCGCGGCATCTGGCGCGCGAGATGGCCGACGCGGTGCCGGACGGCGACGGGCTGGTCGTCGAACTCGGCGGCGGCACCGGCGCGATCACCGCGGCGTTGCTCGAACGCGGCGTCGCGCCACGGCGCCTCGTCGTGGTCGAGCGTTCGCCGGCGTTCGTGCAGCACCTGCGGCGACGCTTTCCGGATGTGTCGATCGTGTGGGGCGATGCGCGGCAGCTCGAACGGCTGCTGCCGCCCGCCGCGCGGGTCGATGCGATCGTGTCGTGCCTGCCGTTGCGCACGCTGCCGCGCGAGGACGTGACGGCCATCGTCGATCAATGCCGTCGGGTGCTGTCGGCCGACGGCGTGATGATTCAATTCACGTACGACTTGCGCACGCCCCGCCGTCATCCGCTGGGCGATTCGGCATTTGTTGCCTGCGGCAGTCGTATCGTCTGGGCAAATATTCCGCCTGCGCGCATCGTGACCGTGCGCAGCGCCGCCGCCGAACACACCGGTTGACGCAGCCGTGCGCAGGGCGCCCGCACCCGGCGCCGCGCCGGTTTCTTTCATAAGTCATACCGATCCTTCCAATTTCCATTCATATTGCCGTCACATCAGGTTCCTACCATCGCCTTTCATTTCGAAAGGCTAAACACCGGGGGGGAATCGGCGACATGAATCGAATCAAAATGGCGGCGCTGCTGTGTGCCGGCGCCTTTGCGCTTGCCGGATGCAACAGCGACGACGGCCCGACCAGCACGTCGCCCGTACAGCCACCCGTGCAGGCGGCGGCGCGCAACGTGATCTTTTTCCTCGGCGACGGCATGGGGATGACGACGCTGACGGCCGCACGCATCTATGCGGTCGGTGAAGACGGCGCGCTCACGATCGACACGCTGCCCGAATCCGCGTTCGTGAAGACCTATTCCAACGATGCGCAGGTGACGGACAGCGCGCCGTCGATGTCGGCGTACATGACCGGCGTCAAGACCAACAACGAAGTGATCTCGATGTCGCCCGACACGAAGGCGATCGAGCCGAGCGCCGGCCTCACCGGCAACTGCGGCGCGAACAACGGCAAATCGGTGTCGACGCTGCTCGAGATCGCGAAGGCGAAAGGGATGGCCACCGGTGTCGTGACGACCACGCGCGTCACGCACGCGACGCCGGCCGCGACGTATGCACACGTGTGTCATCGCGATGCCGAGAACGACATCGCGGCCCAGCTCGTGCCGGGCGGCGCGGGCTACAACGGCGCGCTCGGCGACGGCGTCGACGTCGTGCTCGGCGGCGGCACGCAATTCTTCGTACCGAAGGACGGCGGCGGCAAGCGCACCGACGGCCGCAACCTCATCAACGAACTGAAGGCCAAGGGCTACGCGTTCGCGCAGAACCGCGACGACCTGCTTGCCGCCGATGCGACGAAGAGCGGCAAGCTGGTCGGCCTGTTTTCGTCGAGCCACATGAGCTACGACCTCGATCGCGGCGCGACGAAGGAACCGAGCCTGTCCGACATGGCGACGCGCGCGCTCGACGTGCTGCAGAACAACCCGAACGGCTATTTCCTGATGGTCGAGGGCGGCCGGATCGATCACGCGCTGCACGACACCAATGCGAAGCGCGCGCTGCAGGACACGGTCGCGTTCGACAACGCGATCAAGGCGACGCTCGACAAGGTGCGCAGGACCGATCCCGACCTGAAGAACACGCTGATCGTCGTCACCGCCGATCACGATCACACGCTGGTGCTGAACGGTTATGCGGCGCGCACCGGCAAGACCGAGGCGGGCAAGCCCGGCGTGCTGGGCGTGCTGCGCAGCTATCAGACGGGCGCGGTCGCGAAGGACGCGGACGGCGCGCCGTACACGATCATCGGCTTCGGCAACGGCGAGAACCGCGTGCAGGGCAGCCGCGCGGGCACCGCGCTCACCGACGCGGTGACGGGCGCCGACGATTATCGCCAGGAGGCGGCCGTGCGGATGGACAAGGGCAGCGAGACGCACGGCGGCACGGATGTGTTCCTCGGTGCGATCGGCCGCGGCGCGGATGCGTTCCACGGCGTGATCGAGAACAACAAGGTCTTCGAGCTGGTGCGCAACGCGGTGCAGCTTTGAGCGCCGACCACACGGGTACAGGGGAATACAGGATGTCGACCATCAAGTGCATCGCGGCGGCGCTGGCCGTCGTGGGTTTCGCATGCGGCCCGGCGCACGCCGCCGGCCAGGCGAAGAACGTGATTTTCTTTCTCGGCGACGGCATGGGGCCGACGACCGTGACGGCGAGCCGGATCTACAAGGTCGGCGAGTCAGGACAACTGACGATGGAGAAGCTGGCTCGCACCGCGCGCGTCAAGACCTTCTCGAACGACGCGCAGACCACCGACAGCGCACCGTCGATGGCCGCGTACATGACCGGCGTGAAGATGAACAACGAAGTGCTGTCGATGTCGTCCGACACGCGCGCGGTCGCGCCGGGCAGCGACGTCAACGGCAACAAGACCGTCAACAACTGCGCGCCGGGCAACGGCCAGCCGGTCGCGACGCTGCTTGAACTGGCGAAGGCGCGCGGCAAGGCGGTCGGCGCGATCACGACGACCGAGCTCACGCACGCGACGCCCGCCGCGACCTATTCGCACATCTGCCATCGCGACGCGCAGTACGACATCGCCGCGCAGGCGGCGCCGGGCGGGGCCGGCTACAACGCGGCGCTCGGCGACGGCGTGGACGTGCTGATGGGCGGCGGCCGCAATCACTGGACGCCGTTCGATCCGGTCGCGAACAAGCGCGGCCGCGCGGACGGGCGCAACCTGCTCGACGAGATGAAGACGAAGGGCTACACGGTCGTGGCCACCAAGGACCAGCTCGCGCAGGCCGGCAACGGCAAGCTGGTCGGCCTGTTCAGTTCGACGAGCCATCTCGAATACGAACTCGATCGTGTCGCGGGCAAGGGCGAAGGGCCGACGCAGCCGAGCCTCGCGGACATGACGTCGAAGGCGATCGACGTGCTGTCGAAGAACTCGAACGGCTATTTCCTGATGGTCGAAGGCGGCCGGATCGATCATGCGCTGCACGGCACCAACGCGAAGCGCGCGCTCGAGGATACGGCGGCGTTCGACGAAGCGATCCGCGTCGCGCTGTCGAAGGTCGACCTGTCGAATACGCTGATCGTCGTGACGGCCGACCACGACCACACGATGACGATCAACGGCTATTCGAAGCGCGGCAATCCGATTCTCGACATCAGCCGCAACTATCGCGACGGCCAGCCGAGCAAGGATGCCGACGGCAATACCTACACGACGCTGGTGTTCGGCAACGGCGCGAACCGGCCGAACGTGCGCGCGTCGGTCGATTCGGCCACCGCGATGAACGACGCGTACCTGCAGGAAGTCGGCGTGCGGATGGGCAGCGCGGGCTCGGAGACGCACGGCGGCGGCGACGTGATGCTGTTTGCCGACGGCGCGGATGCGAAGGCGTTCAAGGGCACGATCGACAACACGAAGGTGTTCGGTCTCGTGCGCTCGGCGTTCGGTTTCTGAGGCCGGCGACTTCATGATGAACGGAAACCTCCGATGAAACGCCACTTCCTCTACGCGCTCGCGTGCGGGCTGGCCGCGCTCCCGGCCTTTGCGGCGGCGGATCTCGACGCCGTGCTGCTGCACGAAAGCCGCACGGTGGCGGCCGACGGCGTGACGCGCACGACGATGTACCGCGAACGGATGGTTCGGCGCGATGGCCACGTGTGGGTCGAGCGCGTGCTGCCCGTCGCGGCGGCGGGCGGCGGGCATGACGACGATCACGACCATGACCACGACGTTGGCCGTGTGCGTCAGGACCCGCCGCGCGCCGGTGTGCAGCCGGCCGCCGCCCATGCCGGACACAAGCATTTCAACTTCCAGGCAGCGGCGCGACACGTCACCTACGACGGCAAGGCGGCGCGCATCGAGTATGTGGACGCGGCGAACCGGACGGTCGTCAGCGTGCCGCCGGCCGAGTACGAAACCACGGGCTTCGACGGCTCGTGGGACAACGCGTACTACGTCACGCCGCCGTCGCAACTGAAGCGGCTCGGAGCGGCGAAGCCCGGCGACGCGCCCGGTACCCGCTGGTACGAGCAGGCGGTCGAGTCGCCCGGTGCGCGCGGCGTGAACCGGATCCTGTGGAGCGAACGGCTGCAGGCGCCGCTGTCGGTCGAATACCGGAGTGCCGACGGCCGCGTGGTGCGCAAGCTGACGCTGACGCAGGTGCCGGCGGCGCGGCGTGAGCCGTTGCCGTGGCAGGCGCTCGGCGGCTACGCGCACAAGGAATACGCGGACTATCTGGATTGACCGACGCGCGACCGATGACGCGGTCGCGCGGTCGATCGACGTTTCGTAAGCGGGGCTTGCGGTCAGGCCGGCCGGTATCGTTGTGCGATACCGGCCGGGCCCTGGCCGGTTTTTTCTGTCCCGCCGCCACCCGGCGGGGATTGCCGACGAGGCGCTAGAAGCGCGCGCCGTCCGGCACGCGTGCCGCAGGCCGCGACGCGACCCGTTTGATGAAGCGGTCGAGCGGCGTTGCATAGCCGCGCGCGATGATCGCGCTCAAACCGGCCGACAGCACCAGATACGCGACGAGCAACGCCAGCTTGCCGTCGCCGTGCGTACCCGACGGCGGCCAGAACGTGCGCAGCGCGCCGAGCACGATCAGGTGGAACAGATACAGCTCGTAGCTGAGGCGGCCGCTCCAGCGCAGCGGCGCGAGTACGCGGCCGTGCGCGGGTTCGCGTTCCGCATGCGCGCCGATCAGCAGCACGCCGGTGCCGAGCGCCATCGCCGATACACCGATCACATGGCTTTGCGCGATCGGCCACGCGAGGTAGAGCGCGGTCATCGCCGCTGAGGCGAGCCATTGCACGGGCGCCGCCGCGAGCACCTGCCAGCGCGCGCGTTCGGCGAGCAACGCGGTGCAGCAGCCGATCGCGATGCCGTCGAAGCACGCGAAGTACGAATAGAGGAACCCGCCTTCGTCACCCGGATGCGTGAAGCGGTACACGGGACCGATCGCGGCAATCAGCAGCCAGAACGCGAACAGCCGCGAGTCGCGGCGCAGCGCGATGCACAGCAGCGGAAACGACAGGTAGAACACCTCCTCGACCGACAGCGACCACAGCACGCCGAGCGCGTAGTTGACCCAGCCGTATGCGCCGATCAGCACGTTCATCCAGAACGTGAGCGACGCGAGATTCACGAGCCAGAACGACACGGCGATGCCTTGCGGTGCATGGTTCGTGAAGATCGGCACGCCGGCCGCCGCGAGGCCGTTGACGAGCGCGAGCAGCAGGAGCAGGCACGGGACGATGCGCGCGACGCGCGACACGTAGAACGCGCGCACGTCGAGCGCGCCGAGGCTGCCCCAGCGGCGGCGCGCATTCGACGTGATCAGGTAGCCCGAGATCGCGAAGAACATCGTCACGCCATAGTTGCCGTTGCGCACGATCGCATGGACCGTGTCCCAGCCGAGCACGCGCGCAAGCGCCGTGTCGCGCAGCGGATACGCGATGTTGAAGTGATGCAGCAGGACGAGCACGATCGACACGCCGCGCAGCAGGTCGATTCGCGCGTTGCGCGGGCCGGTGCTCATTGCGGCCGGGCCGGTCGCGCGAGCGCAGGCAGTGCGTCGAGGAACGTGTCGCGCGCACGCAGGCCGGCGTTCGGTGCCTGCCGCTGGTCGTCCTGGATCAGGTACGCGAACGCGAGCTTGCGCGGCCCCTTCGCCGCCCAGCCGACGAACCAGCCGTACGCGCGCGACGCGTCGTACTTGAGCCCCGGCGATCCCGTGCCGGTCTTGCCATGCACGATCCAGCCGTCCGGCTGCCTGTCGATCAGCGTGATCCGCTCGGTCATGTCATACGCGTGCGCGCTGACCGGCAGCGTCCGGTTCGCGACCCTGCGCATGAAGCCGACCTGCTCGAGCGGCGAGATCCGCAACGACGAATTGACCCAGGCGCCCATCACGCCGCTCAATTTGCCCTGCTGGCGGGTGACGTCCGCGTTGCCGTAGCCGAATGCGCTGGTGTACTGCTGGAAACGCGCTTGTCCGAGCGCCTGTGCGACCTGCTGCGAATACCAGAAGATCGACAGCGTCATCCAGCGTGCCGGGTCGGTCGGTTCGCGCCAGGGCGCACCGCCCCAGTCGGGGTAGCCGGCGTGGAAGTCGAGCGTCGGCGTGTGTTCGTCCTTCAGGATGCCCGCATCGAAGCCCATCAGGCTGATCGCGACCTTGAACGTCGACGCGGGCGTGACGCGGGTCGCACAATCGCCTTGCTGTACGAGCACCTGGCCGGTGGTCGCATCGGCGACCACGGTACAGACGGGGCGGGCATGCGCGGATGCTGCGGCCAGGAGGGCGGTGGTGAATGCAAGCAGCGTGCGGCGCCAGTGTTTCAAGCGGGACTCCATTGGATCGGGATGCGCGCCACGCGGACCGACCACTGGATCATGACGACAGGGCGCGCTCAATGGGACAGGAGGATAGACGGTGATTGCAGGAGCGGACCGTTGAGGCGGCACACAGTGTATCGGCTGCGCGGCGAATGTCGACCGGTCATGGTTGCCGGACGCTGTGATCTTGTCGACGCTATGACGTCGCTGTTGTCCGGGGTAAGGCGTGCTCAGGAGCATGCTTGCGGACAGTTGTGGCAACAGAAGATTGATCGTGTTGTGTCTATCCCCTCGTCAAATCGACGCCCTTACCGGTATCGGTTCGAGTTAAATCGGGCTCGGATAAATCATCGGATATCCGTCCAAGCCTAGTACCGACACTCGGTATGGCTGAACTCGGTTGTTGATCCGGGTGTGAGCTACGGCGCTGCCTCACCCAGGATTTTCAGTGCATAAGCTATTTTCAGCGCGTGCTGAAAGTGGTGATTTTGGTGAAATTCATGCTCGCTGTTTCAGAGAATGTGGTACTTTCAAGGAATGCTGAAAGGGCCATATTCAATGAAAGAAGAAACTCGAGCTGGTGAGGCGCTACGCGGGTTGCTTGAGAAGATTCCGATCCTTCAGGTCGAAGGCATCGATACCGAAGCCGTGTCCGGCGATTGGGAGCCGGACTTGATCGCCCGGCTGCTCGTGGACGGTCGGCAGCACATACTCATCTGCGAGTGCAAGTCGAGCGGGCAACCGCGGTACGCCCGATCGGCGCTGCTGGAGTTGCAGAATTACGTTGTGCACCGGGCTCCCGAGGCGACGCCTGTCTTCATTGCCCCCTATATCTCGCCGGCAGTGAGGCAGTTGTGCGAAGAGAAGGGCGTCGGCTATCTCGACATGCAGGGAAACGCCCGAATCGCTTTCGGTGGCGTGTTCATCGAACGCGTGGTAGCGGACAAGCCCGCGTCCGAACAACGCGAACTCAAGTCGCTGTTCAAGCCGAAATCTGCGCAAGTGCTGCGCGTCATGTTGCGCGAACCCGGCCGTGCATGGCGAGTCACAGAGTTGTCGGACATCTCCGGGGTCAGTCTCGGACACGTCAGCAACGTGCGCACCGGCTTGATTGATCGGGAATGGGCGCGTGTGTCGGACGGCGGTCTCGTCCTATCGGAGCCCGACGCACTACTGGACGCATGGCGCGACAGCTACACGGCACCGCCTGGTGAGCGGTTGAGGTTCTACACGCCGCTGCATGGCAGCGCGTTCGAACACGCTGCCCGAAGCGCACTGCGCGTCGAAGAGGGGCCAGGCCGTGCTGCCTTCGCATCATTCTCGGCAGCGCAGTGGCTTTCTCCTTACGGGCGCACCAGTACGCACTACTTCTTCGCCGACCAGGAAGGTCTGGGCAAGCTCCAGACCGCGCTGAAGCTCGCGGCCGCATCGAAGGGCGAGAACGTGGTTGTTAGCGTTCCTAAGGACTTGGGTCTGCTCGCCGACGCAGTCGAACCTGCACCGGGCGCGGTCTGCACGAGTCCGGTTCAGACCTACCTCGACCTCTCCATTGCCGGTGAACGCGGCGCCGAGGCCGCCGATCACTTACGCCAGGAAAAGCTCTCATGGCCCAAATGACACCATCCCAGGAACCACAGTCGGCCGCCGAATACGACGACCGCACGACCGCGGCCGTGAAGTCTGTGCTAATTGAGATCGGCCAGATCCTTGGCAGCTTCAAGGGCAAGTTCGCCATCATCGGCGGCGCGGTTCCCTGGCTGCTGCTGGCCAACGAGGACATGCCCCACGTCGGCACGCTCGACTTGGACGTCGGGCTGGATGCGGAAGCACTCGGCGACGGCGAGTACGCGACCTTGATCGGAGCGCTTCAAGACCATGGATACGCCCAGCGCGAGGGGCTTCGGCGCTTTCAATTGGTTCGCAAGGTTCCGGCGCGAGATGGCGGGGAAGCGATCGACGTCATAGTCGATTTCTTGATGCCGCGCGACGCGGAAATCGTCAAGAACGATCCGCCCTTGATCAGCGACTTCGCCGTGCAACGGGCGGATGGTGCAGACCTGGCGATGCGGTTCTATCAATTCGTGGCGGTGGCCGGGGCGATGCCGGACGGAGGGACGAACCGCGTGGAGATCGCGGTGTGCTCGATTCCTGCTTTGCTGGCGATGAAAGGCCATGCGCTGGCAGGCCGCTACAAGCAGAAGGACGCTTATGACATCTACTACTGCGTGCGGAACTACCCTGGTGAGATCGAGGCGCTTGCACAAGAATGTCTCCCACTCCTGGGGCATGCAAGCGGCAAACGCGGCTTTCGGCACATCGCCGAGAAATTCGATACCTTCGAGGGATACGGCCCCACCTGCGTGAGGCGCTTCGTCGAAGACACGCGGGCGCTGGGTGATCGCACGCCCGAACAGTGGCAGCAGGATGCGTTCGGGCAGATCGATGCGCTGCTGCGCGCCATGGCGCTGCGAGACTGAGTCGCGCCCGATGGACTACGCGCAACTTCGCAAACTGCCCGATTGCTGGATGCACGAAAAAGCCCGCCGGCAGGCTTGCGCTTGCGGGCGGGCAAAGACACCCCGGCAGACCGGCGCGGGTGTCGCGTGAAGAACGGAGAACCGGGTTGCGTCAGAACTTGTGGCGCAGCGCGAGCCGCACGGCCACCTGGTTCGACGTCGACGACGGCGCGTCGGTGCCGGGGATGAACGCCTGGTCGAGGATCGAGTTCGTCTTGTCGCCGGCGATGTGCTGGTATGCGGCCTGCACGTACACGTCGGTGCGCTTCGACAGGTTGTAGTCGGCCATCAGCCCGACCGAGTGGATCTTCGGCTTCGCGTCGCCGGTCGATGCGTCGTACTTCTCGAGCGACAGCACGTATTGCGCGCCGACCATGAACGCCGGCGTGATCTGGTACGCGCCGTTCACTTCGAAGTTCTGGTACTTGATCGCGCTGACCGTCGCCCCCGGCGCGATGATCGCGCCCGGCGTGCCGAGGTAGCCGTTGCCGGTCGGGTTCTTGTAGTTCGAGTTCGTGTACGCGAAGCCGACCGTCGCGGGCCCGAACGTGTAGTTGATGCCCGCGCCGAACACGCGCATGCGCTCGGCGATGTAGCTCGCGTCGTTCGCGGTGATCGCGCCGGCCGAGCCGTTGCCCGGATGGTTCGCCTGCAGGTATGCGGCGCCGATCAGCAGCCCGTTGTTCTGGTATTGCGCGCCGAAGCTGTATGCGCGGTTGTCCGAGAAGCTCGTGCTGTTGCTGAAGCTGTACGCGCCGCCGAACTGGAAGCCGCCGAAGTTCGGGCTCGCGTACTTCACCGTGTTGTCGAGGCGGAACGAGTTGTCGGTGTTGTCGTTGTCGAACGGGTGCGCGAGCAGGTAGCCGCCCCAGTTGCCGTTGGCGGTGGTCGGCGCGAGATAGTCGACCACCGAGTCGTACTGGCGGCCGAACGTCAGCGTGCCGTACTGTGCCTGGCTCAGGCCGACATAAGCCTGGCGGCCGAACATGCGGCCGCCCTGGTTGAGCCGGCCGCTGTTCACGTCGAAGCCGTTCTCGAGCTGGAAGATCGCCTTCATGCCGCCGCCGAGATCCTCGCTGCCTTTCAGGCCCCAGCGGCTGCCCTGCGCGTAGCCGCTTGCCATTTCGTAGACGTGGCCGGTGCCGACGTTGTTCGTGTAGTTCAGGCCTTCGTCGATCACGCCGTACAGCGTGACGCTGCTTTGCGCGAACGCGGGCGACGCGAATGCGGCCGTTACGGCGAGCGCCGTCAGTTTCTTGTTCATTGAGAGATCTCCGGGGTATCCATCTTGTATCGGTTGTCGTGAGCGCGTCCGGCGAGGCGCGTCCCGTCATCCGGGGCGACCCGGCGCAGCGCGTGCGGCGCCGGAAACGCGCAGTGCGCGGCGGCGCGGCGACCGGCCGTGTCGGGTCGTGTCTCCTCCGATGACACCGCGCATTCTTCCGAAGCCGAAACGGAATCGAAAGCGAGTAATTTCGATGGATTGGATCGGGATCGCCAATGGGGGCGAGACGGATGGTTTCGACAGCCGAAACGGCGTGCGCGCAGCCGTGGTTCAGGGCCGGCCGGGCAGCCGCCGAACGGGATCGAGACGCCGCCCGCGCCGGGTCGTCAACGGCCACGTGAAACCGACTGAGAGCCCCGTCCGGCGGGCCTGACGGGTCGGAAGGCGATCGATTGGCGCTGCCGATTGCAATGATCGGAATTACTCGTTTCCCTAAACAAATTGGCGGTTGAACCATGCAGGCTGACCGGACGTGGATGGATTCGCGATTCGCCGGTCGCCGCGCATGCCGCGACGCACAAACAACAGATTCGATTTGGAGACGACCCACCATGCAGATTCGACGACTGAAAACGGTCCTTCTCGCCGCCGCGGCGATCCTGTCCGCGCCCGCGGCCCATGCGGCCGGCGGCGCGTGCGCCGACGGCAAGACGGTCCATTTCGCGGGCATCACGTGGGAGAGCGGGGCGTTCGCGACCGAGGTGCTGCGGCAGATCATGGAGAAGGGCTACGGCTGCAAGACGGACGTCGTGCCGGGCAGCACGGCCGCGACGGAAACGGCGCTCGCGCGCAACGACCTGCAGATCTGGGCCGAGCAGTGGACGGGCCGCAGCGAGATCACTGCGAAGGCCGTCGCGTCGGGCGCCGTGAAGCTGATCGGCGACACGCTGCCGGGCGGCACGACGGAAGGCTGGTTCGTGCCCGAATACGTGGTGA
This sequence comes from Burkholderia pyrrocinia, assembly GCF_001028665.1. NCBI lineage: Bacteria > Pseudomonadati > Pseudomonadota > Betaproteobacteria > Burkholderiales > Burkholderiaceae > Burkholderia > Burkholderia pyrrocinia. The sequence continues at coordinate 804,981 of NZ_CP011504.1, read as the reverse complement.
AGGGCGATCCGGCGCGCAACATCAAGCCGGTCGCGCCGGGGCTCGCGTCGATCGACGATCTGCCGAAGTACAAGCAGGTGTTCGCGGACGAGGAGGAACCGGACAAGGGCCGCTTCCTGAACTGCCCGACGGGCTGGGACTGCGAGCGCGTGAACACGCGGCTGTTGCGCGTGCTGAAGCTCGACCAGTCGTATACGAACTTCCATCCGGGCACGGGTGCGGCGCTCGACGCGGCGATCGCGTCCGCGTACCAGCGCGGCGCGCCGATCGTGTTCTATTACTGGGGCCCGGCCGCGCTGATGGCGAAATACAAGTTCGCCGCGCTGAAGATGCCGGCCTATAACGAAGCATGCTGGAAGACGCTGCGCGACGAGAGCAGCACGCACCAGTGCGCATCGTCGTACATGGTGTCGCGGCTGACGGTCGGCGTGTCGAAGCCGTTCGCCGATGCGAACCCCGATCTCGTCGGCGTGTTCGGCAAGGTGCGCTTCCCGATGGACTTCCTGAACCAGACGATCCTCGAGATGACGACGAAGAAGATCGACGGTGCGGCGATGGCCACGCAGTTCCTGAAGACTCGCCAGGACATGTGGAAGCAGTGGGTGCCGGCCGACGTCGCGCAGAAGATCGCCGGCAGCCTGAAGGGCGCGTAACCTGCGCGCGGCGGCGGGCCCGCGCCTGCCGCCGCCGTCACGCGCCTGCGCGGCGCGACGGAGAATCACTATGAACGGCTTCTTTCTGCACCTGTCGATCGCCGACTGGGTGAACAGCGCGCTCGAGACTTTCGTTGCGCAATACGGCGACAGCTTCCATCACTTCAGCACGATGCTGCTGCGCTACCTGCTCGTGCCGCTCGAAGGCGCGCTGCGCGTGGCGCCGCCGTGGCTCGTGCTGCTGGTCGTCGGCGCGATCGCGTGGAATGCGACGCGCCGCATCGGCCTCGGCGTGCTCTTCATGCTGCTGCTCTACGCGATCGGCTGCTTCGGCCTGTGGGACAAGCTGATGCAGACGCTTGCGCTGATGCTCGTCGCGACGGTGCTGTCGGTCGCGCTCGGCGTGCCGTTGGGCATCCTCGCATCGCGCAGCGCGTGGCTGCGGAGGATGCTGCTGCCGGTGCTCGACGTGATGCAGACGCTGCCGAGCTTCGTGTACCTGATTCCGGTGCTGATGCTGTTCGGCCTCGGCAAGGTGCCCGCGATCCTCGCGACGATCATCTACGCGCTGCCGCCGCTGATTCGCCTGACCGATCTCGGCATCCGCCAGGTCGATCCGGACGTGACGGAAGCCGCGCGCGCGTTCGGCACGACGCGCTGGCAACTGCTCGTCAACGTGCAGTTGCCGCTGGCGCGGCCGAGCATCATGGCCGGCATCAACCAGACGACGATGATGGCGCTGTCGATGGTCGTGATCGCATCGATGATCGGCTCGCGCGGGCTCGGCGAGGACGTGCTCGCGGGCATCCAGACGCTCGACGTCGGCAAGGGCACGCAGGCCGGCCTCGCGATCGTGATCCTCGCGATCGTGATCGACCGGATCAGCCAGGGCTTCGGCCAGGAGCGGCGCGCGCGCCGCCGGCTCGCGCAGCAGCGCCGGCAAAAAGGCGCGTCGCGCGTGCCGTACCGGCTGCCGCGCAACGCGCAGTCGGCGGGCGTCGATTCGAATCAGGCGACGCAATCGTCGCGCGCATAGGAACGGAGACAGACATGGCGACCATCGACGTCAAACACGTGTACAAGCTGTTCGGGCCGCAGGCCGCGCATGCGCGCGTGCTCGACCTGCTGCGCGCCGGCAAGCGCAAGGCCGACGTGCTGGCCGAAACGGGCTGCAACGTCGGGCTCAACGACGTGAGCCTCGGCATCGAGTCGGGCGAGATCTTCGTGATCATGGGGCTGTCGGGTTCCGGGAAATCGACGCTCGTGCGGCACTTCAACCGGCTGATCGAGCCGACGGCCGGCGAGATCGTGATCGACGGCAGCGACGTGATCAAGCTCGACGCGCACGGGCTGCGCGAACTGCGCCGCTACAAGGTCAGCATGGTGTTCCAGAACTTCGGGCTGCTGCCGCACCAGACCGTGCTCGACAACGCCGCGTATGCGCTGCGCACGCGCGGCGAGAAGCGGCACGATGCGGCCGACGCGGCGCGCAACTGGCTGACGAAGGTCGGGCTCGACGGGTACGGCGATCATTATCCGGACGAATTGTCGGGCGGGATGCGGCAGCGCGTCGGGCTGGCGCGCGCGCTGGCGGCCGACACCGACGTGCTGCTGATGGATGAGGCGTTCTCCGCGCTCGATCCGCTGATCCGCACCGAGATGCAGGATCAGTTGCTCGAACTGCAGGCGACGCTTTCGAAGACGATCGTGTTCATCACGCACGATCTCGACGAGGCATTGCGCATCGGCGACCGGATCGCGATCCTGCGCGACGGCACGCTCGTGCAGGTCGGGACGCCGGACGACATCCTGTCGCGGCCGGCGGACGATTATGTGCGGCGGTTCGTGGAGAAGCGGACGAGTACGAACTGAGCCGGCGCGGGAACGGCCAACGAAGCATGGGGCGCCACGCCTGCCGCCAACAGGATCCGAAGAATAAGCGTCCTATCACAGTCGAAACATTTCTGAATGGCGCTTCTTGCGGGTTTTTAACGCCCTGGCGGAATGAATTCGGGCGCGTCCTTGCCGGGCGTGCGTTTGCGATCGAGATCGAATACCCGGCGCCTCGGGCATACCCGGATGCACCCGTACTTCAGCCTCAAAAGTGAAACATTCCGCACTTGCCGGGCCCGCCTTGGGCCGATCGGGCAAGCGACTGAATACAAAGGGGAAATCCACCCGCACATCACAGATGTCCCGGCGCCGTGCCGATCGACACGTTTCAGACTTGAAACATAAATCGCGTGCCGGAATCGGGCGGGGCGGGCCAGGTCGCGTGAAGAATCCAACGGTCTCTTTGTATTCGGGCCGCTTGGAGGATTGGCATCGCCGATGCGTGATGTCGTCCGGATTGGTGCGGTCGGCCAAGCCGTTCCTCGTTACCTCAGGAGGATTTCATGCGTAAAACTTTATTGGCGTCCGCTGCGCTTCTCGCCTTGGGATTCAGCGGCTACGCGATGGCGAACCCATGCAGCAGCAATGCCAGTTCGACGTGCAGCCAGAAAGCGGATGACGGATCGAACACCCTCAGCAACGCAGTCAGCTCAACCCAGACCAGCACCACCGGGTCCAATGCGAATGAAGTTTCGCCTGGCGCGAGCGTCTATCAGGATTCGTACAACAGCACCAAGATCGTCGCGATCAGCAAACTCGACGGGTACGTGAGCAATGTCCAGGTCTGGGGCATTGGCAACAACGCGACCAATTCGGGCAGCGCGGCCGGCGGAAGCGGCGGCAAGGGCGGCAACGGGTATGGCTACGGTGGCAAGGGCGGTAACGGCGGCGGCGGCGGCGCGGGCGGCGCCGGCGGCAGCGGCGGCAGCGCGCATAACGGCAGCGCCACGGCAGGCAACGCCAGCAATGGCAGCGCGACGGCCGGCACCGGCAACGGCGGCGGCGGCGGAGCCGGCGGTTCACCTGACGCCAGCGGCGGGAGTGGCGGCAATGCCACTGCGAGCGGCGGCTATGGTTCCGGCAAGGGCGGCGGCGCAATCGCGGCTTCGGTCGGCGTAGGCGGCTCCGGCAAGGGCACCGGCACCGGCTGGGGCGGCGGCACCGGCACAGGCGATTCCGGTTCCGCGTGGGCCAAGAATCATGGCAGCGGAAGCGCGTCGGCATCGGCCGGCAGCGGCACCGGCACCGGCACGGGCACCGGCAGCGGCTCGGGTAGCGGCACAGGCGGCGCAGGGTCGGCGGGTACGTCGACTGCTTCGGGCGGATCGGGCTCGGGCACCGGCGGCTCGGGTGCGGCGGCGGGCGGCACCGGCGGCGCGGCAGCGGCCACGGCGGGCAACGGCGGTGCCGGCGGCGCGGGCACGGGCGGCGGCGCGACGAACGGCGGCGCGACGACGACGGCCAGCAACGGTAGCGCAACCGCGGGTAGCGGCGCGGTGGGCGCGATGGGCGGCGCGGGCGGCGCAGGCGGCACCGGCAACGGCGGCACCGGCAACGGCGCGGTCGGCGGCGCGGGTGGCGCAGGCGGAGCCAATGCGGTCAACGCGGGGACGTTCAACATGTCCAACGCGATGGCGAGCGTCGGCCAGACCGCTGCGGGCATCATGGTCGCCAACCAGAACAGCGGCATGGCGTCGCTCGTTCAGCAGGCTGTGACCGTGCAGGCGAACCTGTCCGTAGGACGTTAGAACGGCCGGTTGGTCCTGGCGAGCCGGATGCATTGACGCGGGCGCAGGCGAGCCCGCGGCTTGCGTTCCATCGCCGATGGACAGGACTGCCGGCGAGGGCGGGATGGCCGAACGGCCGTCTCGCTCTCGTTGGCACAGGCCGGGCTGATTTCCGTCGATCGACGGTCACGCGGATTCCGCTCCCTGTGCGTCGGGTTCGAGCCGACTCGCGCAGGGACCAAGGAGACAGCCATGCGAATCCGAACGGCACTTTCGCTGGTGATATTGCCTGCGGCGCTGCTGCCGGGCCTGACGGCCCATGCCACGGCTGACGGGTCGCAAACCGTTGCGGCGGAGGCAGCCGTCGGCGTTGCGCCGGCAACCGCACCTTCCCCACCCGCCGCACGCGCGGATCAGGCCGATCCGGCCGCGGCCGGCGCGCCCGCTGCGACAGCTACACCCCCTGCGACCGGCGCCGCGACCGCGCAAGCGGGCAGCTTCGGCGTCGCGATGTCGCCCGACCAGCTCGACGAGCATCGGGGCGGCGATGCGCTGATCGGCCAGAACTATCTGACCGGCGCGGTGACCGACAACGTGGCGAACCGGGTGTCGACCGGCTCGAACTCGATCACCGACGGCTCGTTCGCCAATGCGAGCGGCCTGCCGACGGTCATCCAGAATACCGGCGCCAACGTGTTGATTCAGAACGCGACGGTGCTCAACGTGCGCTTCGGGAACTGAGCGATGAGACAGGTCGCCGCAGCGTGCATCGCGGCGCTCGCGTGCGCGCTATCCGGTCCGGTTGCACAGGCGGACGAGATGACGGTCGTCGATCCGGCGGGCGCCGGTTATACGATGCACGTCACGAGTCTCAAGGAGGCGCGCTTCAAGCGCACCATCAAGCAGCAGTTCGATTTCAGCTGCGGGTCGGCTGCCGTCGCGACGCTGCTGACTTATCAGTACGACTATCCGATGACCGAGCAGACCGCGTTCGCCGAGATGTGGGAGAACGGCAACCAGGAGAAGATTCGCCGGCAGGGCTTCTCGCTGCTCGACATCCGGCGTTTTCTCGACGCGCACGGCTTCGTCGCGGACGGCTTCGAGCTGCCGTTGCAGACGCTCGCGAAGACGCACACGCCGGCGATCGTGTTGATCACCGAGCACGGCTATCACCATTTCGTGGTCGTGAAGGGGCTGCGTGACGGGCGTGTGCTCGTCGGCGATCCGGCCACCGGCACGCGGCCGATGTCGCTGGCGAGTTTCGAGCAGAAGTGGGAAGACCATGTGATTTTCGTGATCCACAACCGGCCCGAGCTGGCGGTGTTCAACGACCCGCGTGACTGGCGCGTCGCGCCCAGCGCGCCGCTCGACACCGGCATCGCCCGCGACGGCCTGTATTACGTCGTGGTGCCGAAGCACGGCCCGCGCGACTATTGAGGACCGTCATGAGATCCGAGACCAGGAAGATCGCCGGCATCGCCGCGATGGTGTGCGGCGGGGTGACGTCCGTGAGTGCGGCGGCGATGCAGGACGGCGCGCCGGCCGCGACCGTCGAGCCTGCCGTGCAGACGAGCGGCGCGCACGAACGGAACTGGCCGGCAACCGGCGCGATCGCGCTCAGCGACGCGCGCCTCGATGCGATGCGCGGCGGTTTCGATATGCCGGGCGGCCTGAAGGTTTCGTTCGGTGTGTCGCGTGTCGCGTTCGTGAACGGCAATCTGGTCACGACGACCAACTTCAACATCCCGGACATCAGTCATATCACTGCGCAACAGGCGCAGGCGCTGGCGGCCGCGAACGCAGGCGCGCTGATCCAGGTCGGCGCCGGCAACGCCGCGCAGCCCGCCGCGCTGCCGGCGCTGACCGGCGCGGTGATCCAGAACACGTTGAGCAACCAGCAAATCCAGGCGGTGACGACGATCAACACGACCGTCAACACACTGTCGACGTTCAAGAACCTGAACGTGATGTCGACGCTGAACAATGCGCTGCTCGGCGCGTTGCCGGGACGTTGAAGGGGCGATGAAGGATCGGCGAGCGACCGATGAATGGCAGGTGAACGGGCAGGTGAACGAGCAGGGAGCGGGCAGATGAGCGGGCAGATGAGCGGGCAATGGCACGCCGGGGCCGGCGTGCGTCACGCGGCCCGCCTTCGGCGCCGTCCGGCGATCAGAATGCAATCGGCACGCGCAGCGTCATGACCACGTCCGGCGTGTCGCGCGTGAGGCCGGCGCCGATCGACAGATTCAGCGTGGTCTTCGGCGACAGCCGGTACGAGTAACCGAGGAGCAGCGAGCCGAGGATCACGCGCACCGAGCTGGGCACCGTCTGGCCGTTCTGCTTCGTGGGCAGCACGATGCTCTGGTCGTAGCCGAGGCTCACCGACGCTTTCTCGTTCAGCGCGAGGCCCATGCCGACATTGAAACCCCAGATGTCGCCGGGCTGCAGTTTGCCGATGAAGTCCTTCTGCCCGTCGCGAATCGTGAGGCTGAGATTGTCGCGGCTGAAGCTGTGCAGATAGCTCAGGTTGCCGAAGAACACCACCGGGTCGGACGGAAAGAGCCACGTGAGGCCCGGCTGGATCGCGTAGAAGCCGGAGCCCGTCGGCTGCTCGAGCGGCAGGCCGGTGCCGGTGGCATTGCCGACGCAGCGCGTGACGCAGTCGGTGACCACGTCGAACGGGCTCTTGCCAGTGGCGGTCTTGAAGCGCAGCCAGCCGATGTAGTAGAACTTGTCGGGGCCGCCGGTATTGAACTGGTAGCGCAGCGTCATTTCGACGTCGCCGAGGCCTTTGCCGTGGCTGTTGAACGCGTTGTCCTGGGCGGAACCGGTGAAGATCTCGCGGCTGATCGTGTCGTTCGTCGAGTACACATAGGGGACGCGGACTTCGACTTCCATCCGGTTGGTGATCCCGTAGCGCACCGCGACCGCGCCCGTCAGCGTGGTCGTCTTGACTTCCCGCACGTCGACCAGGCCGATCAACAGCGCCGGGATGATCGTGTAGCCGACGAGTGCGACGCGGTTCGACGACGAATAGTTGAACTGGAACGACGGCTCGACGACGAACTTGTTCTTCGGCGTCAGCACGCCGGGCTGATCGAAGATCGGCGCGACGGGCGGCGGTGCGGTGTCCGCCACCGGCGCCTGGCCGACCGGCTGGCGCGGCTGCGCGGCGGACCCGGCCGCGGATTGCGCGTTGGCGGGGGCGTTGCCTGCCGTGCCGGGTGCGCCGCCCGGGGCGCCGGTATCGGCTTGCGGCGCTGCGTCGCCGGGGCCGCCGGCATCACCGGGGCCTGTACCGCGCCGGGCCGCGAGTTCCCGGTTGTCCAGCGCACGGCTCAGGCGCGAGAGATTGGCTTCTTCGTCGGCCAGTTTGCGCTTGAGCGCGCTCAGTTCCTGCAGATGGTGATCGACTTCCTGGCGCAGTGCGGAAATGTTCTCCTGCGTCGACTGGGCGTCCAGCGACTGCGCGTGCGTTTGGGCCTGAAAGAGCAGCACGCTTGCATAGCTGATGGCATGGATGCAGCGAAATGGCATGCGTTTCACGGCGCGTCTCCACGATCGGGCCTGCGGTTCCCCCGGCGCACACCGACGGCAAGCCGGCGCGCGCGTTGCCCCGGATCGCTTCGCTGCGCGTCACGTCACGCGAGCGCTGAACGCGCGTCACATCGCACGCGAGCCAAAGAATGTTTCTCCGGCTGCATCGATGTGCGTGATCGAACGCAATGAAACTTCGGCAGCGAGGCCGCGCGCCGACACTCGATTGTCAATGTGCACAACGTCACCACAACGTCACGTCCCGCCGGCCGAACGATGCGGCGACAGACCTCACGAGGCTAGTGCAGGCCGGCATCGAACGCCAACCAGACAAACCCTTGCTCGCGTATGGCGGACGACGGACGACACGGCGACACCTGTTTCGCGGGGCCTTCCGTCAAAACCGAATGCACGTTTCGAGCCTGTGCGCGCGGGCCCCGCGGCGTGTTCATGGTGGTGTTTTCCCGTGTGCCGGCGGGCATTGTGCCGACCGGACGATGCGTGGGGCCGGCCGCCGTCGCCGGAGACGCGATCGCGCGGAAATCGCGCGTTCCGTTCCCTCCGCGGGGCGCGTCGATTCCGCTGGAAACGGTTCGCGCCGGCGTTCGCGCGAGCATCGGGCCGTCGCGTCAGTGCGGGACGGTTTCGCGGGTGCGCATCCGCGCGCCGGCGGTTTCTGCGCGTTGCGCGTCCGCCAGAATCAGATCCGCGCCTTTCTCCGCGACCATCATCGTCGGTGCGTTGATGTTGCCCGACGTGATGTTCGGGAACACCGACGCGTCGACGATCCGCAGCGCCTGCAGCCCGTGCACGCGCAACGACGCATCGACGACCGACGTCGCCGCATCGGGCCCCATCGCGCACGAGCCGCACAGGTGGTAGATCGACCCCGACTGCTCGCGGAAGTACTGCAGCATCGCTTCGTCGGAGTCGACCTGCGGCCCCGGCGAGATTTCCTCGACGGTCATCGACTTCAGCGCCGGCGCGTGCATCAGCGCGCGGATCACCTTGCTGCCCTGCACGGCTTCGTCGAGATCCTTCTGCGTGGTCAGTGCATTGATGCGGATCTTCGCCGCGTCTTCCGCGCGGTTCGACGCGATCTCGATCGTGCCGCGGCTCGTCGGCCGGCACGGGTTGAACGCGATCAGGAAACCCGAATACGGCTCGGGCTTGATGCTCGCGCGGTCGCTCTTCGGAATCCGGTACGACAGCGGGTTGAAGTAGAGCTGCAGGTTCGGTTCCCGCGCATCGTCCGTGCCGCGGAAGAAGCCGCCGGCCTGGTTGACGCTCATCGCGAGCGGGCCGCGTTTCGTCAGCAGGTAGCGCAACCCGATCTTCATCTTGCCGAGCAGCGTGCCCATCTCGTCGTTCAGCGTCGGCCGGTTCGCCTTGAAGTAGAAGCTCACGCACAGGTGGTCCTGCAGGTTGCGGCCCACTGCCGGCAGCGCATGCACGAGCGGTACGCGCCGGCGCGCGAGCAGCGCCGGATCGCCGATGCCCGACAGTTGCAGCAGCTTCGGCGTATCGACCGCGCCGGCCGCGAGGATTACCTCGCGCGCGGCGATGAGTGTTTCGTCGCCGTTTGCGCCGGCCACGACCACGCCGGTCGCGCGCGAGCCGTCGAACGTCACGCGCCGCACCAGCACGCCCGAGCGCAGCGTGAGGTTCGCGCGGCCCAGCGCGGGCCGCAGGTACGCGAAGCTGCTCGAACAGCGTTCGCCGTTTTTCGTGTTCAGGTCGTAGATGCCCGCGCCTTCGAAGTGCGCGCCGTTGAAGTCGTCGGTGCGCGGCAGGTTCAGTTGCGCGCAACCCGTCAGGAACTCGTGGACGATCGGATGCACGTCGGCCTTCATCGACGTGATGTGAATCGGCCCCGTCGAACCGTGATGCTGCGGGTCGGTCGCGCCGGCCGCGTGGGTTTCGAGCTTGCGGAAGTACGGCAGCACGTCGTCGTACGCCCAGCCCGGATTGCCGGCGTTCGCCCAGTCGTCGTAGTCGCTGCGCTGGCCGCGCACGTAGACCATCGCGTTGATCGAGCCCGATCCGCCGACCACCTTGCCGCGCGGGCAGTACAGCTTGCGGTCGGCGAGCTGCGCTTCGGGCTCGCTGTAGTACATCCAGTTGTAGCGGCGGTTGTAGTAGGTCTTCGTGAAGCCGACCGGCACCTTGAACCAGAACGACGCGTCGTGTTCGCCCGCTTCGAGCAGCAGCACCGAGTGCCGGCCCGATTCGCTGAGGCGGTTCGCGAGGATGCAGCCGGCCGAGCCCGCGCCGACGATGATGTAGTCGTAAGTCATGGTCGCGTTTGTCCTGGTCAGCCCTTCGCGGGGGCGAGATCCTTCACGTCGACGGGCTTCTCGCCCATCTGCAGGTGCAGCCGCTCGCCCGTGTACGGCGTGTGACGGCGCACGACGTCCATGTCGAGTTCGATGCCGAGGCCCGGCTCGTTCGACGGGATGATGTAGCCGTCTTCCCAGCGGATCGGCGTCTTCACGACTTCGGCATGGAACCCGCCCCACGTCATGATGCTTTCCTGGATCAGGAAGTTCGGCGTGCAGGTCGCGAGCTGGATGCTCGCGGCCGCGCCGACCGGCCCGTTGTACAGGTGCGGCGCGATCTGCGCGTAGTGCACTTCGGCGAGCGTCGCGATCTTCTTCGCTTCGAGCAGGCCGCCCACACGTGCGACGTTCAACTGCAGGATCGATGCGCCGCCCGCCTGCAACAGCTTGTGGAATTCGTACTTGGTCGTCAGGCGCTCGCCGGTCGCGATCGGAATCGACGTGTGCTTCGCGACTTCGGCGATCGCTTCTTCCTGGCCCGGCGGCACGGGTTCCTCGAACCACAGCGGGTCGTATTTCTCGAGCCGCTTCGCCAGCCGGATCGCCGACGACGGCACCATCTGCCCGTGCGTGCCGAACAGCAGGTCGGCCTTGCTGCCGACGGCCTCGCGCACGCGGCGGCAGAACAGCTCGCAGCGGTCGAGCACTTCGAGCGACAACTGGTGGCCCGAGTAGGCCGTGTACGGGCCGGCCGGGTCGAACTTGACGGCCGTGAAGCCGAGCTTCACGTTCTCGGCCGCGCATTCTGCCGCGAGGTCGGGATCGTCGTAGTCGTATTCGCCGTTCGCGTTCTTCGGATACAGGTACGTGTACGAGCGCAGCCGATCGTGGATCCTGCCGCCGAGCAGTTCGTACACGGGCTTGCCGGCGGCCTTGCCGATGATGTCCCAGCACGCCATCTCGAGGCCGCTGACGACGCCCATCATCGTGAGGTCGGGCCGCTGCGTGAAGCCGCTCGAATACGCGTGGCGGAACAGCCGCTCGACGTGATGCGGGTCGTGGTTCAGCAGGTAGCGGTCGAACACGTCGTCGATGATCGGGCCCATCGCCTTCGGGTGGAACGTCGCCGAATAGATCTCGCCGACGCCTTCGATCCCGTCGTCGGTCTTCAGCTTCACGAAGATCCAGTACATCCCGCCGACATGCGGCGGCGGCACGGCGACGATGTGGGTTTCGAGCGAAACGATCTTCATACGGACTCCTTGATGCGATTGAGGCGGTATTTGAGGAACGCGGCGGCGCCTGCGCCGCAGAGCGCGATCGCCGCGATATAACCGAAATAGAGCTGGTAGCCGTGCGCGCCCGGGTAGGTCTGCGTCACGTAGCCGTTGATCAGCGGCACGAATACGTCGGGCGAATAGCCGAGCACCGAGATCAGGCCGATCGCGAGGCCCGCGCAATGCGTCGGAACCTTGCAGTCGTCGAGCAGCGACCAGTACAGGCCGCGAATCGAATAGGTGAGGATGCCGATGAACAGCACGAGCACGACGAGCATCGCCTGCGGGCTGTGCGGCGGTGCGGCGATCAGCCCGACGAGCGACAGCGCCGCGAGCACGAGCGCCCAGAACAGCACCGACACCTTCGACACGCGGTCGCCGAGGAAGCCGCCGCCGATGCCGCCGACGGGGCGCATCCACAGCTTGAGCGTCGTGATGAAGCCGGCCGCCGTCGCGCTGAGCCCGAAGTTGCCTTCGTGCAGGTACGCGGAGAAGCTGTAGGTCGCCCAGAACACCTGGTAGCCGCAGAACACGATCGCCGCGACGAGCCACAGCTCGGGGATTGCCGCGAGCGTCTTCAGGTCGGTCAGCACGTTGCCGGTGCGGCGCTTCGTGGCCGCCGCGCGATCGCCCGCGCGCGCCGGATCCTTCACCAGCGCAAGCAGCACGCCGAGCGCGATGCAGAAGAACGCATACAGGTGCACGACGAGCTTGAAGCCGGCTGCATCGGTGCCGCCGTGCGCCTGCGTCACGTACGCGAACAGCGTGATCGCGATCGTCGCGAGCAGCGCCTCGACGAGCCCGCGGCCGCCGTCGAGCAGCCCGAAGAAGCGGCCCTGTTGGTCGGGGCCCGCGATCACGTTCACGCGCTTGATCACGGCCGCCCAGAACGTGAGGCCGGTGGTGAGCCCCCAGCCGCCGAAGATCAGCACGAGCGTGTTGAACGACGGCCCGGTTGCGTAAACGAGCCCGAGCGCGCCCGTCGCGAGCAGCGAGAAGCAGATCAGCCAGCGCGGCGACAGGCGGTCGGCGAGCCAGCCGCTCGGCAGGTAGCTGACGAGGAAAATCGTGCCGAGCGACGAGTACAGGTAACCGAGCTGCACGTCGTCGATACGGAAGAACTGCAGCATCGTCGGCTGGTACACCTGCCGCAGGTACAGCATCGGGTAGATCGCGCCCGCGGCGATCACGAGCAGCAGCAGTTGCAGGTAGCGCTGCGCGCGTGTGTCTTGCGACGCGTGTGCGTCTTGCGTGTTGTCCTGCAATGCGAGCGACGCGGCGGGCGTCGACGGTTGGGTCGGCATGATGTCTTCCTCCATCAGACTTCCTTCAAGCGGAGGTCTGCAGATTTGTTTTGTGTTCGATCGGATCGGGGCGGCGCGCGCGGCGGTGTCGTGGCCGCGCGCGCCCGGATGCGTCAGTACTTCATGACGACGAGGCGCGTCTGCGTGAATTCGAGCATCCCGTGCTTGCCGTCGTCGCCGCCGAGGCCCGAGCGCTTCCAGCCGGCGTGGAAGCCCTGGTACGGATCGGCCGGCGTGCGGTTCACGTACAGCTCGCCCGCCTCGATCGCGTTCGCGACGGTCATCGCGGTGCGGTAGTGCTCCGTGTACAGCACCGACGACAGCCCGAACTGGTGGTCGTTCGCGAAGCCGACGGCTTCGTCGATCGTCGAGTAGCGCAGCACGGGCATGATCGGGCCGAAGGTTTCCTCCTGCACGATCTCCATGTCCTGCCGGCAGTTCGTCAGCAGCGTGGCCGGGTAGAAGAAGCCGGGGCCGTCGGGGATCGCGCCGCCGGTTTCGAGCGTCGCGCCGGCCGCGACCGCGCGTTCGACCATCGCGTGGATGTGCGCGCGCGCCGATGCGCTGACGAGCGGGCCCATGTTCGACGGATCGGCCGCACGGTCGCCGCTGCGTACCGCGCCCATCTTTTCCTTCAGCAGCGCGACAAAGCGGTCGTGCACGCTGTCGTGCACGTACACGCGCTCGATGGCCGTGCAGAGCTGGCCGCAATGCGTGGTTTTCGACGCGACGAGCGCGGCGGCCGCGCGTTCGAGGTCGGCGTCGGGCTCGATGATCGCGGGCGTCTTGCCGCCGAGTTCGAGCGACGGCTTCGCGATGTTCGCCTTGCAGTAGTCGAGCACCTTGCGGCCCGCGTTCACGCTGCCCGTCAGCGTGATCATCCCGACCGCCGGATGCGTGCACAGTGCCTCGGCCGTTGCATGGTCCATCGTCAGGATGTTGACGACGCCCGGCGGGAACCCGGCTTCGTCGACGGCCTTTGCGATCTCGAACGCCGACACCGGCGTGTGGTTGCTCGGCCGCACGACCACGGTGTTGCCGGAGATCAGCGCGGGCGCGACCTTGCGCAGCAGCGTGTAGACGGGATAGTTGAACGGGATCAGGCACGCGACGACACCGATCGGCTCGCGCTGCAGGAACAGGTTCTCGTCGGGCGTGTCGCTCGGGATGATCTCGCCCTCGATCCGGCGCGCCCACTCGGCGTGGTAGCGCGTGATCTGGCCGGCGTAGACGGCTTCGTTCGATGCGTCCTCGACGCTCTTGCCGGATTCCTGCGCGAGCGCCGCGCCGATGTCGGGCGCGCGTGCGGTCAGCGCGTCGGCGAGCTTGTGCAGGTAGGTCGCGCGTTCGGCGCTCGGCAGCTTGCGCCACGCCTTTTGCGCGGCGGCCGCGGCGTCGACGGCGGCCAGCGCGTCGGCCGGCGTTGCGGCCGGCACGCGCGCGTACGGTGCTTCGGTGGCGGGATTGTGGACGACGATGGTCGCGTCGCTTTCCGGGACGACGAAACGGCCGTTGACGTAGTTGCGTTCGATGCGCATGAAGTGGCTCCTCCGATGGATGCGGGCGGATCGCTTCGAGCGGCGAAACGCGCGGCACGGGACAGGGGCCATTCTGTTCATGCGTTTAGCGCACGACAAACGACTTATTTTCGCGTCGAGCATGAGAAAAACGCACGTTACTCGACGAATCGGCCGGAATCGCCCGTCCGGCAAGGCCGGTGCGGCGGTGGCGGGACGGGCGCGGGCGGCGGCCGGGCCGCATTTTCCGACTGGTCCGAATGCGGGCGGGCGCGGGAGCCGGTAAGGTGTCGCCCGCGGCCGGCGTCCGGGGACGGGGTCGGGGCTGGGGCTGGGGCTGGGGCTGAGGCTGAGGCTGAGGCTGAGGCTGGCCGGGGACGGATCGCGCGCTAGGCCAGCGGCACCTGCGGCAGCGGCGACGACGGTTCGAGGTGGCGCTTCGCGAGCCACACTTCCTGCTGCAGCCAGTCGCGGAACTGCACGATGTGCGGCAGGTTCGTCTGTTCGGGCCGCGTGACGAACCAGTACGACTGGTGGCCGTCGACGTGCACGTTGAGCACCTGCATCAGTTGCCCGGTCGCGAGCTCGCGCGCGACCATGTGGCGATCGGCGATCGTGATCCCGAGCCCGTCGATCGCCGCGCGGATCGCATGGTCGAGCAGGTCGAATTCGTAGCCGCCGCGCGTGTCGACGTCGGCGATGCCGGCCGCCTTCAGCCAGTGTTGCCAGGTCAGGTAGCGCTGGTCGTCGGTCGCGAGCACGTGCAACAGCGTGAAGCGGTTCAGGTCGATCGGCGCGCCTTCCTGTCGCAGCCGCGCATACAGCGCGGGCGCGCAGACGGCGATATGCTGCTCCTGCATCAGCAGCGCGTTGTCGAAGCCGTCCCATTCGCCGTCGCCGAACCGGATCGCGCAATCGAGCACGCGCGATTCGCCGAGGCTGTCGTGAATGCGCGTCGTGAGGCTCAGCTCGAATTCGGGATGCGCGTCGCGCAGCCGGCCGAGGCGCGGCATCAGCCAGCGTGCGGCAAAGGTCGGCGGCACGTTCGCGCGCAGGCGGTTCAGGTGGGTTTTTTCCTGCAGGCTGCGCACGGTCAGCTCGATCTTGTCGAACGACTGCTGCAGCGCGCGCAGCAGCACGCGGCCGGCCGCCGTCAGTTCGAGCTGGTGATGGCGGCGCTCGAGCAGCGTTTCGCCGAGCTGGCCTTCGAGCTGGCGAACCTGCCGGCTCACCGCGCTCTGCGTCACGTTGAGCAGTTCGGCCGCGCGCGTGAAGCTGCCGGTGCGGCCGGCCATCTCGAAGGCTTTCAGCGCATTCAGCGCCGGCATCTTGCGTCTCACGGGGCGGTGTCGTGTGTGGTGCGGGATGCTTATTGTAGGCGGGCGGCCGGCGGGACGGGGACGATGAACGATGAGGCGGCTGCCCGGAGCCGCACGCACCGGACATCGGGGTTTTCACGGCCTGACGGCCGGCGCGCTTTTCTGCGATAAAGCTGCCCGCGGGATTGCCGGCGGGCCGGCCGGCTGCCGGACGAAAGAGAGGAGCACACATCATGCGACGCCTGCCATCGTTGATCGCGCTGCGATTTTTCGAGGAGACCGCGCGTCACCTGAGCTTCAATCGCGCGGCGGTGTCGCTGTGCGTGACGCAAGGCGCGGTGAGCCGGCAGATCCGGCTGCTCGAGGAAGCGCTCGGTGCGCGCCTGTTCGAGCGCGATCACAAGGGCGTGCGTCTGACCGATGCGGGCCAGCGGTTGCTGCCGTTCATCGGGCAGGCGTTCGACACGATCGAGCGCGGCGTCGGCGAAATCGCTGCCGCGCGGCCGGGCGCGAAGCGGCGCCTGACGGTGTCGCTGCCGCCGACGTTCGCGACGCAGTGGTTTTCGCCGCGGCTCGGCACGCTCGCGGAGGCGTTGCCCGACGTGGAGCTGTCGATCCGCACGGAGCCGGCCGACGATTGCCATTGCCATATCCGCTTCGGGCGCGCGGCGCGGCCCGGCATGCAATCGGAACTGCTGATGATGGAGCGGCACGCGCTGGTCGGTGCGCCGCGCTATCGCGGCGACGCGCTCGATGCGCTGTTCGGCCGCTTGCCGTCGCTGCATGTGCTGCACGAGGGCAAACGCCTGACGCTGTGGGCCGACTGGTGCGAGCAGGCAGGCGTCGACGTCGCGCGGATCGGCGACGGCATCGAGTTCTCGACGCTCGAACAGGCAATCCGCGCGGCGCGCAAGGGCGCCGGGCTCGCGGTGGTCGACCTGAACATGATCGAGGAGGAGATCGGCGAGGGCAGCCTCGTGCGGCTGTCGCCGGTGCAGCCGATCGGGCCGTTCGGGTACTGGCTCGACGTCGAGCCGGAGAGCGTCGCGGTCGAGCATGTGACGGCGTTTGCCGCGTGGTTGAGGGGGCAGGCGGCGAGGAGGGGGTAGGGGGCGGGCGTGGCGGTGAGTCGCGGCTGATCAGGACGTGGAAACAATCGGATCAGTCCACGTTTGTCTTGTCGTGCTTCCGGTCGCAGTATCTGTCAACGATCGTTACCGAGAACGGAGATCGGCACGATCGTTGACGACTCGAGCCACGCGGTTTCTTTCCGTCGCCGCCGGTTACGAGTCGGGATCCAGCCCGAAGTGCATGAGCGTTTCACGGCGGGCCATGGCTTCTGCTTCGGCCGACGATATGTTCGGCAACTGGCACTTCGAGGGATCGATGCGCTCGACCTTGAAGACGGCTCGTCGAGGCCGGATTGCGAGTGCGGCGGCCGCCTGCGCGTCGTGCTCCAGCGCGGACCTGCGCATGACACGCGCCAGGCAGTGATGGAGTTCGCGCGCGACGAACGCGTCAAGGAGCTGGCGGGCTTCCGAGAGGCGAACGGGACGATGCTTGCTCATCGGGCGGCCACGCTTCGACGTGGCCCGTGTCATCCGGAATCCGGCGATCGGAGCGTGCTTTGCGGTCATTCGTAAATCCCCTTTTCGATCAAGTATTTCTGTAACGTCTGCACAGACTTGCTGTGCGGTGTGACGTCGAATGTCATCCAGCGATGTGATCCCGCTACGCGCCAGAAATCTCGCCCGAATCGCGTCGCATAGAGTGCACGTAGCGACCGAAGCGATCCGTCGGCCAGACCGGCCGGGTCCTCTTGGAAATACTGAAACAGCGCCGCTTCGTCGCCGTGCGGGGCGGGAATGGGTGCATCGAAGCCGAAGCGCGGCCAGGCGTAATATCCAAACAGTCGGCGCCCGCCAGGCTTCGGTGCGGCCTTGCGCCCGCCCGCGGCAAGTGTGCTTATCCGGACGATCCCCAACATATTGCATGCTCGAACGATTCGCCACAGCATCGCTGCGCCGAGTCCTGCGATCGCGTGATCGACGAGATCGATCGTTCTGAGTTCGAGTGCGGACACGCCTGATTCTCGAAAAACGGATATCCGATTCTCGGATCGGATCAACGCAGGGTGCGTGACGCTGAAAGTCAACCTGTCCGCGCTGTCGAGATACGCTTGAATATCCGATCCGGCAGGCGCCCCGCACAACGAGACCAGCAGCGTATCCGTAACGTCGCCGTTCACGCCGAGCAACGCGGAGATATCCAGATCGTTTCGATCGACCGCGAGCCGATCGTCGAAGTACGTCGTCTCGTACGGCAGAACATGGCTGAGATCGACGCGCTGGGCGGGCATGATTGCGGGCAAAGAGTGGAAAGTACCCAGCATATCGACACGGTTCCGGCGGGCCGAGTCCGCCGAACGGCCAGTCGAACGCGCGGTAGCGGGCTCGGCGAACACGCCGGCGTCGAACGGATAGACCTTCAGGCCAGGTTGTGGCGTGACGATGCCTTCAAACATGATCGGAGTTCGCACGGTGAGGGCCCGGCAAGGCTGCACGAGAGAAGGCGATCACCGGATGAATGCCCGGCGCCGCCGCAGCCTGCCCGACGCGCGTCCCGTTCCGTCCATCCGTCCATCCGCCCGATCGGCGGCGCCTGCATTCGCCCCGATCCGTCTGGAGTTCATCCCTTGATAACTGTTGATAACCGGGTTACCCTGCATGCATCGAATTCAATGCCGTCAGGAGGTCGACATGATCAGTGCCGAACTGGGCCAGCAACTGGAGGCTTACGTCGCGAAGCTGGTCGAATCGGGGCGTTACGGTTCCAAGAGCGAAGTGCTCCGGGAAGGCGTGCGCCTGATTCAGGATCGCGAGGCGCAACTGAATGCGCTGGACGCGGTCATCGCGCGCAGCCTGGCCGATGCGGAAGCAGGACGCGGCGCCGATGCGGAGGAAGTATTCGATCGCCTCGAGGCGAAGTATCGGGCACAGGCGGATCGTCAGGCGTGATCGTCCGCCTGTCGGACTTCGCGATCGCCGAACTCGAAGCGATTGCCGATTACATCGCGCGTGACAATCCGCAACGGGCCGTGACTTTCGTGCGCGAGATTCGCGACAAGTGCCTGGGCCTGGCCGGGATGCCGTTGGCGTTTCCGCTGGTACCGCGCTTCGAGCGCCACGGCGTGCGGCACCGCGTGTACGGCAACTATCAGATCTTCTATCGGGTCGTCGGCGATCCGCCGACGCGGATCGATATTCTTCACATCCTGCACGGCGCGCGGGATTACGCGTCGATTCTGTTCTGAGCGTTTCGCGATTCCCGTCTCGCCGGGAATGCAAAAAACTTCCGGCAAGAATGCAAGAACCCGGCCTCGGCCGGGTTCGTTCGGATCGCATTTCGCATCGCATCGCATCGCCGCGGCGCATGATCAGTATGACGATGCGAAAGCCCCGGGCGTGCCGACGCTGGCAAGCACGAAGCCTGCCTCCATCGTCAATGCCCCGACGCCTCCTCCAGTGTCAGGTGCTTCGTCTCCGGCGCCCACGCGATCGACACGATCATCCCCACCAGCAGCACGCCGGCCAGCGCGAACATCGTCGCGTGAAAGCCGAGCGTCGCGATGCCGACCGGCAGCAGGAACGTGCCGATCGCCGAACCGAGTCGACTACACGCGATCGCCAGCCCGACGCCGCTCGCGCGCACCTCGGTCGAAAAGCACTCGGGCGGGAACACGCCGACGAGGTTGCTGAACGCCGACATCGTCAACGTGAAGATCGCGAACGCGACGATCATCGCGACGGCCGCCGCCGACGGCAGCACCGCCAGCGCGACGAGCGACGCGTACGTCACCGCGAACGAGCCGATCAGGAAACCGCGCCGCGACAACCGGATCGTCAGCCAGATGCCGATCAGCGCGCCGAGCACGAGAAAGCCGTTCAGCAGCAGGTCGGCACCGAAGCCTTCGGCGAGGCCGATCGTTTTCAGGATCGTCGGCAGGAACGTGTAGATCGCGAAATTCGGAATCACGAGACACACGAAGAACGCGCAGTTGAAGACCGTCCGGCGGATCAGGTCGCGCTGGAACAGTCGCGAGAAGCCCGCATTCGCATGCGGATCGGTCGAGCCGTCGAGCATCACGTGCGGCCCGAAATGCTTCGCGACGATCGCGCGCGCTTCCTGCACGCGGCCCTTGCCGAGCAGCCAGCGCGGCGATTCGGGCGTGCCGATCAGCAGCACCAGCACGATCAGCGCGGGCAATGCCGCCGACGCGAGCAGCCAGCGCCATGCGTCGGGCGCGGCGTCGCTGTACGCGAGGCCGAGCACGTTCGCGGCGACATAGCCGATCGTCCAGATCACGCTGAACGAACCGAGCAACGCGCCGCGATGCTTGCGCGGCGAGAATTCGGCGAGGATCGCGTGGCCGACCGTGAAGTCGCCGCCCATCCCGAAGCCGATCAGCACGCGCAGCACGCACAATTCGAGCGGCGAGCTCACGAAGAACTGCGCGAACGCGGCCGCGGTGATGATCACGAAGCTCGTCAGGAAGGTCTTCTGCCGGCCCATCCGGTCGGACGGCCAGCCGAACACGAGGCTGCCGAAGAAGATGCCGATCAGCGCCGAGCTGCCGATCATCCCCATCCAGAACGCGTCGAACGACGTCGCGAGAGCCGTGCGGGGCGCCGCGCGGCCGGGCGGCGCGCGGCGCGGATCGACCGCGGAGAGCGGTCAGAGGTCAGCGGTCAGCGGCCGAGGCCGGCCATCAGCGTGTACTTGAGTTCCACGTATTCGTCGAGGCCGTACTTCGAGCCTTCGCGGCCGAGCCCCGATTGCTTGACGCCGCCGAACGGCGCGACTTCGGTCGAGATGATCCCGTCGTTGACGCCGACCATCCCGCTTTCCAGCGCACCCGACACGCGCCACGCGCGGCCGAGGTCGCGCGTGTAGAAATACGCGGACAGCCCGAACGGCGTGTCGTTGGCCGCGGCGACGGCTTCGTCCTCGGTCGTGAAGCGGAAGCAGCCGGCGACCGGGCCGAAGGTTTCCTCTTCGGCGATCAGCATGTCGGGCGTCATGCCGGTCAGCACGGTCGGCTCGTAGAACGTGCCGCCGAGCGCGTGACGCTTGCCGCCGGTGAGCACGCTCGCACCCTTCGCGGCGGCATCGGCGACGTGCCGCTCGACCTTGCCGAGCGCCGCTTCGTTGATCAGCGGCCCCTGGTCGACGTCGCCCGCGAGCGCGTTGCCGACGCGCAGCGTGCGCACGGCGTCCGCGAGCTTGCGCGTGAACGCGTCGTACACGCCGTCCTGTACGAGGAAGCGGTTTACGCACACGCAGGTCTGGCCTGTGTTGCGGAACTTCGACGCGATCGCGCCAACGACTGCCGCATCGAGATCGGCATCGTCGAACACGATGAACGGTGCGTTGCCGCCGAGTTCGAGCGACAGCTTCTTCAGTGTGTCGGCCGACTGCTTCGCGAGCAGCTTGCCGACCCGCGTCGAGCCCGTGAACGACAGCTTGCGCACGACGGACGAGCTCGTCAGCGTCTCGCCGATCGCGACTGCATCGCCCGACACGACGTTGAACACGCCGGCCGGCACGCCCGCGCGCTCGGCGAGCACCGCGAGCGCGAACGCCGACAGCGGCGTTTCCTCGGACGGCTTCAGCACCATCGTGCAGCCGGCCGCGAGCGCGGGGCCCGCCTTGCGCGTGATCATCGCGAGCGGGAAATTCCATGGCGTGATCGCCGCGACGACGCCGACCGGCTCGCGCGTGACGACGATCTGCGCGTTCGGCTTCGGGCTCGGGATCACATCGCCGTACATGCGCTTCGCTTCTTCCGCGAACCATTCGAGAAAGCTCGCCGCGTACGCGACTTCGCCGCGCGCTTCCGCAAGCGGCTTGCCCTGTTCGCGCGTCAGCAGCTCGGCGAGTGCGTCGCGGTGTTCGAGCATCAGCTCGCCCCAGCGCTTCACGCGGGCGCCGCGCTCTTTCGCGGTCAGTGCGCGCCACGCGGGAAACGCGTGCGCGGCCGCATCGATCGCGCGCTGCGTATCGTCGGCGCCGCCTTTCGCGACCTTCGCGATCGTCTCGCCGGTCGCCGGGTTCAGCACCGGATAGGTTGCGTCGCTCGCATCATGCGATTCGTGCCATTCACCGCCGATGTAATGGCCGGTCCTCAGAAATTCGTTCATTGTTTGTGGTTCCTTCAGTGCCTCAGTGCTTCAGTCGGCCGCGAAACTGCCCTGCGCCGGACGCGACTCGCGCGCGATGCGCTTGCCGGCCGTGTAGTCGTTGATCAGGTCGCACGGCGTGTAGTTGCGTTCCAGTTCGTGCAGCTCCTCGTCGGTGAGCTGCGTTTCGAGCGCGCCGAGCGCGCTGTCGAACTGCGCGACGGAATCCGCGCCCACCAGCATGCTCGCGATGCCGGGCCGGCTCAGCACCCACGCCTGCGCGATCTGCGCGGGCGGCACGCCGCGCCGCTTCGCGACCTTCGCGACCGATGCGGCGATCGCGAGCGACGATGCGTCGCCGTACATCTGCGCGGTGAAGAAGTCGGTCTGGTTGCGCGTCGATTGCGGCTCGCAGGTCAGCAGGCCGCGCGCGAGCGGGCTGAACACCGACACGCCGACGCCCTGGTCGATGCAGTACGGCACCATCTCGCGCTCTTCCTCGCGATATGCGAGGTTGAGCTGAAGCTGCATGTTGATCGGCTTGTCCCAGCCGTTGCGCTCGCACGCCTGCATGATCTTCGCGAACTGCCACGTGTACATCGTCGATACGCCGATGTAGCGCGCCTTGCCCGCGCGCACGATGTCGTGCAGCGCGCTCATCGTTTCCTCGACGGGCGTGTTCACGTCGAAGAAGTGCAGCATGAAGATGTCGACGTAATCCATCCCGAGCCGCTTCAGCGAACCGTCGATGCCGTCGAGCACGTGCTTGCGCGAATGGCCGCCCGCGTTCGGATAACTGCCCATGTCGTAGCCGACCTTGGTCGTCACGACGAGCTCCTCGCGGCGCGCGTTGCGCTTCAGGATGCGGCCGACCACTTCCTCGCCGACGCCCGTCGAATAGAAATCCGCGAGATCGATGAAGTTGACGCCGGCGTCGAGCGCGCGACGCACGATCGGCTCGCTCTGCGCTTCGTCGAAGATCCACGGCTTCCATTCGGGGGTGCCCATGTTCATCGTGCCGAGACACAGGCGGGACACCTTCAGGCCGGACTGGCCGAGGCGGACGTATTCCATGCTTCCTCCTGGTGCGGCCTTGCCGGCCGCTCGTTGTCTGTCAGTTCTTTTTCGGCGTGTAGAACGGGTTCGACACGTCGCGCGCGGCGGCGAACACGGCGTCGCGATGCGGCAGCCCTTCCATCGCGGCGACGATCGCATTGCGGCACGCGCGGTAGTTGTTCTCGAACACGGCGTCGAGATCGTCGGTCTGCGGGTTCACCCAGTTCGCCGACACGACGACCCAGTCGTTTTCCGCTTCGGGCGGCAGCGTGCCGTTCTCGAGCGCTTCGGCCACGGCCTTCGCGATGCCGGCCTGCGATGCGCCCCACGTGGCATTGCCGTGGAAGTCGCCGGCGATCTGCGCCTTGTTCACGTACAGCGTGAGCGGCTTGGTCGGCACGCCCGGCTGCGCGATCACGACGAACGGCGCATGGCCAGCCGACGGCGTCGCGAGCGCGGTCGCGAAGGCCTGTCCGGCCGGGCCGTTGCGCGGGCCGACCAGCACGTTGATGTGCGCGAGGTTGACGCCGGGGCCTTCGAAGCCTTCGCCGATATAGAGCTGCCTGGGTTGGGATGCGGTCATTGCTGTGTCTCGTCGATGAGGTTGGATGTGAGGCGATTGTGGTGGGCCGCGCGGCGGCCGGTGAATCGATGTTTTCTGATCGGGCTATGAGTTTTCGTCGTCTCCGGGAAAGCCCTGGGCCCGGCGCGCAAACGCCCGCCGGGCGGGCCGCGGCTGCCGCCGCGACGGCATGCGGGGCGAGATCGGCGGGCGGTTTTTCGCGTGCAGGCTCCGGGTTTGTCATACCCGGGCAGGGGTTGGAGGGCCGAGCGCATCTGGACAACAATCGGCGTACTCCGAGCCCTATCTTTCGTCTTCCCTTTTCTTTTCGAAAGCGAGTAATTCCGATGGCTGCCATTGAGAAACCTGTCGCTTCGCGCCAGATCCCCCAAGGGGGGCACGCCCCCAAGGCGACTTCCTTCGGGGCGGAAAGCTTGGGGCGGCCCGGCGTGTTCTCGAAGCCCGACTGGTCGAAGCTGACTTCGCTCGATCCGGAGCTGATCCGCGCATTCGTCGCCGTCGTCGAAAGCGGCGGCTTCACCGCGGCGGCCCGGCAACTGCATCGCACGCAGTCGACGATCAGCCTGCGCATCCGCACGCTCGAGGAGCGGCTCGACACGCACCTGTTCATGCGCAACAGCCGGCGGCTCGAACTGTCGCGCGACGGCGAGAATTTCCTGATCCACGCGCGGCGGATCATCCAGGTGCAGAACGACGCGATCATCGCGCTGAAGCAGACGAGCAGCGATCGCGGCGCCGTGCGCTTCGGGCTGCCCGAGGACTACGCGGAGCTGTGGCTGCCCGACCTGCTGAAATCGTTCTATGCGCTGCGGCCCGGCGCGCGCCTGCACGTGCATTGCCGCACGTCGCTCGAATTGCTCGAACGGCTGCAGGCCGGCGAGCTCGACGTCGCGCTCGTCGTGCGGCACGGGCCGAATGCGGGCGGACGGTTGCTCGGCCGTCACGACGTCGTGTGGGCCGCGCATCGGGATTTCGCGCTCGGCCCGCAAGCGTCGGTGCCGCTCGCGTTGTTTCCCGAGACGTGCTGCTACCGGCAGCGCGGGCTGCAGGCGCTCGCGACGGCCGAGCGGCCGTATCACGTCGTCTACACGAGCCAGAGCCCGACCGGCATCAAGATCGCGGTGAACCACGGTGCAGCCGTGACGATGATCGATCGCTGCACGCTGCCCGAGAACTGGCGCGTGCTCGACGAGACGGACGGGCTGCCGCCGCTGCCGGCGGCCGATCTCGAGTTGCATCGCTCGCCCGGCATCTGCGACCCGCTGACCGACGATCTCGTGTCGCTGATCGAATCGATGGTCGACGAGCGGCGGCGTGCGTCGCTCGAGGCGTTCGCGTAGCGGGGGACCGGGGTGGTCGGGGCGCGAGGGCGACCGGAGAGACCGGAGAGACCGGAGAGACCGGAGAGACCGGAGAGACCGGAGAGACCGGAGAGACCGGAGAGACCGGAGAGACCGGAGCGCGGACGAGCCTGACGCGAGGCGACCGGCTCGATCCTGGCGCATGTCGCCCACCGCCCACCGCTCGCCACCCGGCCCGCTGACGGCAGGCAGCGTTCCACATGCCGTTTTTTGCACGGCGTTTATGTGTCGTCTTCTAAGCTGGTCATGTGTCGAACAGCCGAGACGGCTTCCGTCCGCTCCATGACCTTCATCCATCCCGTTCCCGCCTTCGATGTCGCCGGCCGCCGGTTGCGCGCCGGCGCACGCAACAACGTCATTCCGTTCCCGCCTGCGCGCCCGCGCCTGCAGTTGCCCGTCACGCTGACGGCCGACTCCGGCGAACTCGCGCGCGCCCGCCTCGCGGCGCTGCTGCATTCGCCGCTCGGCGTGTATGTCGTCAGCGC
The DNA here is from genome assembly GCF_001028665.1 of Burkholderia pyrrocinia. NCBI lineage: Bacteria > Pseudomonadati > Pseudomonadota > Betaproteobacteria > Burkholderiales > Burkholderiaceae > Burkholderia > Burkholderia pyrrocinia. Next base: position 779,811 of record NZ_CP011504.1, on the reverse strand, counting down.
GCGCGCCGTGCGCGACGTGATCCATGTGCACTTCGAGATCGCGCCGGAAGATCTGGACTTCACGTTGCACACGCTGATCGCGCAGCAGGCCGATGCGGTGATCGGGCCCGTCGCGCGCCGGTTGCGCGTCAGGCCGCAGGCCCGGTGAGCACGCGAACGGTTATTGCGCGTTCGTTGCTTGTTGCTCGATCGATTCGCGGCCGGATCGCCGGTCGCGGTGCTGTCCGCCGGCCGGCGGCGGATGTTCGTGCGCCGCGTCGCGCGCGGCGCCGATCCTGAATACGGAGGGTTCATGTACCTCACCGAAGAAGTGCGTACCGCGCGGCCGGCAAGCCGACGCGTGCGGACCGCGTCGCTGCCGTCGGGCCGGCAGCTTGCGCGGCAGCTCATGACGACGGTTCGCGTGGCCGAAGTGCTGCTGCATCAGGCGATCGTCGTGCCCGACGGCCATCAGTGGTCGGTCGACACCGAGCGCGTCGATGCGGTCGCGGCGAACGTCAATGCGGCGCTGGCCGCGGCGGGGTTTGGCGCGACGCGTTGATCACGCGTCGCCGGTTTGCCCGGTCTGCCGCTGCAGATCCTCCATCAACTGTTCCGCGAGGAAGTCGCACGGCGGCCGCTTCGATTTCGTGCTGCGCGCCAGGATCAGTTCGAGCGGCGGCAGGTCGGGCAGCCCGTGCGAGCGGCCGAGCATCGACAGTTGCGCGGGAATCGCGCAGCGCGCGAGCGGCGCGACCGCGAGGCCGGCCTCGACCATGCTGAGCAGCCCGAGCAGGCTCGGGCTTTCATACGAGGTGCGATACGGCACCTTCGCGCGTTCGAGGCTGCGGATCGCGTTCTCGCGCGCGACGCTGCCCGGCATGAACACCGCGATCGGCAGCGGCCGTTCTTCCCACACGCGCGGCCCGTTCGTCATCGCGGCCCACGCCATCGGCTCGTGGCGGATGAAGTCGCCGGTCAGCCCCTTGATGCGCGTGCCGCACACGAGATCGACGGTGCCTTCCTTGATCAGCGGCGCGAGCGCGCTGCTCGGCAGCCCCATCACCTGGATCTCGACCTTCGGGTAGGTCGCCGAGAATTTCTTCAGGACCGACGGCAGCAGCGACGACGCATAGTCGTCCGGCACGCCGATCACGACCTTGCCGGTCACTTCCGGCCGCACCACGGCCGCCCAGGCCTCGTCGCGCAGCGCCAGCATTCGTCTGGCGAATCCCAGCAGCACCTCGCCCTCGCGCGTCAGCACGATGCTGCGCGGCTTGCGCACGAACAGCGGCCGCCCGATCGCGTCTTCCAGGCTCTTGATCTGCATGCTCACGGCCGACTGCGAGCGGTTCACGGCCTCGGCGGCGCGGGTCATGTTGCCCGTCTCCGCGACGGCGACGACGGTGGCCAGCACGTCGTGATCGAGCATCTTCATGGGTATCAGGAAAACTGAACGTAACGATCAGCATTATGCGTTTTTATTGTTGCTGTGTGTCTGCCATAGTGCGATCACGCTGGCGTTTTGCCCGGCACGCAGGCTTGAACAAGGAAGAGTGGTGTATCGATGATGGACCATCCGTTGCGCGCCGCCCTGGCCGCGGAATTGCATGCGCGGCCGTTCCTGCGGCTGGCCGAAGCCGTGTCGCTCACGCATTACGCGATCTACGCGGACGGCCAGCCTGACATCCACGAAACGCTGCTGCACGCGCTGTGCCGCGACACCGGCATAACCGCGCCGCACGAAGGCGCGACGCACTACGCGGTGCAGTCGCCGTGCGGCTGGCACCTGAAGTGGGAACGTCACACCGAATTCTCGACCTTTACGTTCGTCGCGCCGCGTCGCGACACCGGCTATTTCGACGATCTCGCGATCGAGGGCATTCCGGCAGCATGGTTCGCGCAGCTCGCCGGCATCCGCTTCGTCGCGGTGCGGATGGAGTTGCTGTCGGGCGATGCCGCGCGGCTCGTCTGCGGCGACCTGCGCCGCTGGATCGACGGGCCCGCGCTCGTCGGCAGCAACGTGCTTGGCGGCGGCAAGGTGTTCTGCGACTGGCACGTGCGCGACGACGGCTTCATGCGCTTTCTCGTCGTCGACGAGGATTTTCGCGAGGAGCAGGGCGGGCGCCTGCTGCAGCGTCTCCATGAAATCGAAACGTACCGGATGATGGCGCTGCTCGCGCTGCCCGTCGCGCGCCGGATGAGCCGCGAACTCGACGAGATCCACGCGGCACTGCATGCACTGATGCAGCGGATGGACGCGACCGGCGCCGATGGTGACGACGCGGCGCTGCTCGTCAAGCTCACGCATCTCGCGGTGCGGGTCGAGTCGCTGTCGGGATCGGGCGCGCGGTTCAGTGCATCGCGCGCGTACGAAAAGCTCGTGCTGGCGCGCATCCAGGAATTGCGCGAGGAGCGCATCGAAGGGATGCCGACGATCGCCGAATTCATGGAGCGGCGCTTCGCGCCGGCGATGGAGACGTGCCGCAGCGTGTGGGCGCGCCACGAGCAGATCGCCGCGCGGATCGCACGCGCGGTCGACCTGCTGCGCACGCGCGTGAACCTCGCGCAGGAAAAGGACGTGACGCGCCTGCTGGCGGGCATGGAGCGCACCGCGCGCAATCAGCTGCATCTGCAGCACGCGGTCGAAGGGCTGTCGGTGGCGGCTATTTCGTACTACGTGCTGTCGCTTGCGACGGCGGCGTTCAAGGCGCTGCACGTGATGAACCTGCCGGTCGATCCGGAGCTGGCGGAAGGCCTGCTGATCGCGCCGGTGGTATTCGCGGTGATTCACATCACGCGGCGCACGCGCGCGCAGCTTGCACGATCGGAGGCCGTGCATGACGGCACGCCCGTGCATACGGCGGGTTTGAAGCAAGTTGGTTAAAACATCGACAACATAATCAAGGAAAGGAGTGGAGATGACTTTTTCGCAGAAACAACCGGGGTTTTATAGCGGTTTCGATGCCTTCGACGAATCGGCATCGGATGAAGCGGGCGTGCCGGAGGAGGCGCGCGTGAGCTCGTATCAGGCCGTGCTGCAGGAGCCGATGACGTCGCTCGTCGGGAATACGCTCGATCGGCCGGACGTCGCGGCGGTGGCGATCCTCGGCTACAACTGACGCGTTTCCTCGCGTCGATTCGATTCGATGTAATTCAGGCGTTCATTTGCCGGCCGCCCTTCGGCGCGCCGGACGTGAAGCGCCTTCCCCCTTCGCTTTCCCCGCCCCCAGAGCGAGCGCCAGCTCGACGAACGCGCGCGCGGCCGCGCTCCGGTACGCGCCCTTGCGCTGCAGCAGCACGGCCGTGCGCCGCAGCACGGCCGGATCGAGCGCGACGGCGACGAGATCGTCGTGCCCGGTCGCGATCGTCGCGGGCAGCAGCGTCGCGAGATTCGTGCGGCGCACGATCTCGATCACCGCACCCAGCGAATTCGCCTCCATCAACACGCGCGGCCGCACGTCGTGCTCGCGGAAATATCGGTCGATCTGCGCGCGCGTCGCGAACTCGGCCGTGAGCAGCACGAGCGGCGCGTCGTGCAGCGTGCGCAGGCCGGCCTTGCGTTTCCCTGCGAGCGCGTGCCGGCGGTTCACGACGAGCGCAAGCGTCTCGACCAGCAGCGTTTCCACTTCGATGTCCGACGTTTGCACCTCCTCGAACGCGATGCCGACATCGAGCTCGTCGTCGACGAGCAGCGCCTCGATGCGCTCCTGCGACATCTCGCGCACCGATAGCGACACATCCGGATAGCGGCCGTGAAACGCCTCGACGAGCGGCCCGACGAGATAGCTCGTGAAGGTCGGCGTGACCGCGATCCGCAGCGAGCCGCGGCTGAGATCCTGCACGTCGTGAATGGCGCGCCGGCCTTCCGCGAGATCGTGCAGCGCCTGCCGCGCATAGCGGAAATACACGTCGCCGGCATCCGTCAACCGCGTGACGCGCCCGGTGCGGTCGAACAGTTGCGCGCCGAGCGTCTCCTCGAGCTGGCGGATCTGCTGCGACAGCGCGGGCTGCGACACGTGCAGCGCGGCGGCCGCGCGCGTGAAGCTGCGGTGTTCGGCGACGGCCAGGAAGTAGTTGATATGGCGCAGCAGCATGGCGATTCCTATAAGTCGTGCTTATCCGCTGGATCATAAATCAGTCTTTTACGTTATTGGAAGTCCGGCGTAACCTGCCCTTCATCGATTTCGCCCACACCGGAGGACACGCGATGAAGGAGATCATCGAAGGCTTTCTGAAGTTCCAGCGCCACGCCTATCCGGAGCGCGCCGCGCTGTTCCGCGATCTCGCGCGCAGCCAGAACCCGCGTGCGCTGTTCATCTCGTGTTCGGACAGCCGGCTCGTGCCCGAACTCGTCACGCAGCGCGAACCGGGCGATCTGTTCGTGATCCGAAATGCCGGCAACATCGTGCCGTCGTACGGCCCCGAGCCGGGCGGCGTGTCGGCGTCGGTCGAATACGCGGTGGCCGCGCTGCGCGTGACCGACGTCGTGATCTGCGGGCATTCCGATTGCGGCGCGATGACCGCGATCGCGACCTGCCAGTGCATGGATCACATGCCGGCCGTCGGCCACTGGCTGCGCTACGCCGATTCGGCGCGCGTCGTGAACGAGGCGCGCACGCATCGCAGCGAACGCGAGCGAATCGACTCGATGGTGCGCGAGAACGTCGTAGCGCAACTCGCGAACCTGAAGACGCACCCCGCCGTGCGGCTCGCGCTCGAAGAAGGGCGTCTCGCGCTGCACGGCTGGGTCTACGACATCGAATCCGGCTGCATCGACGCCCATGACGGCGCGACCGGCCGGTTCGTCTCCCTGGCGGACCATCCCGAAGTCCGCGCCACGCCCGCGACGCTCCCGGTCGCGGCCTGAATCGCTCCCACCCAACCACGAGGTATAACCATGATCCAGTCCCAGCACAGTCAGACCGCCCGTCACGCGCTTGCAGAAACCGTCGTCCTCGCGAAGGCGCGCAAGAACCTGTCGTTCGCGCAGCTCACCGAAGGCACGGGCCTGAGCGAAGCGTTCGTCACGGCCGCGCTGCTCGGCCAGCATGCGCTGCCGGCCGACGCCGCGCGCGTCGTCGCCGACAAGCTCGGCCTCGACGACGATGCGGTGCTGCTGCTGCAGACGATTCCGCTGCGCGGCAGTATCGACGATCGGGTGCCGACCGATCCGACCATTTACCGCTTCTACGAAATGCTGCAGGTGTACGGCACGACGCTGAAGGCGCTCGTCCACGAGAAGTTCGGCGACGGCATCATCAGCGCGATCAATTTCCGGCTCGACGTGAAGAAGGTCGACGATCCCGAAGGCGGTTCGCGCGCGGTGATCACGCTCGACGGCAAGTACCTGCCGACCAAGCCGTTCTGACCGTTCCGACGCCGGCGCGGTGCTGCGGTGACGGTGCCGCGCAGGTCGCGCGACGCGCCGGCTCCAACTGCTCGTTTTCCCCACCCTCCGTTTCGCCCGGCGGCTTTTGTGCCGCCGGGTGTCCGTGTTGCCACGCGGGACCGTGTCGTGCCCCCGTTTTCCCGCCTCCCTAAACATCGATCCCGTTCAATGTCCGGAACGGAAATTCGCGATCCAAAAAGTTTTTGACGGGTTTAAAAATTCGCACTGGAGACGACACTGTCACGTTGTCGGTCCGGTCGACGAATCGGGAGCCGATGAGACGATCGATCAGCAATCGGTGAACGGATTTTGGGCCACCTCGGTGAACCGGCGCCAGGCTTCGAACCGTGCCGTGAGTTGATCCGTACCTCCTCCTTGTCAGAATAGATCGTGTCCACGAAAGCGGGTCATCTCCATTACGTACGCGGCGGATGCGGTGAGACCACGCTGGAGTGCATCGACGAGTCAAGCGACGACGCTGCACCGAAGGAAACAGGGGACGTGTGTCGCGCGAGCCATAGAAAAACCGACCGGCAAGCCGGTCGGAAAAGGTTGTGGTTCCGAGGGCGATCAAGCATTGTTGGAGCATGGCCCGGAGTAAACCGACAATAGAGGCACTGGGGGGGAAATGGTGCAACACACCGACACGGGGCGGGAGGTCCGGCCGGGTTCATAGAGGAGCCACAGTGCCTGAAAAAATGGATGAGGAAAGCGATATTTAAAGACGATGAGCGTCTATCTATTAACGAGCCGTCCGTTTGTAATCAGAAAACGAACTCGGAGATTTCGCGTTTTGCTTTTGCAATGGCGGCATTCCTTGCTTCATCGCCGAGCGCCAATCCTTCGGCGCGGACGATCGTGACATCGGTCAGTCCGATAAATGACAGAATACCGGTGAGATAACTTTCCTGGTGATCCAGTACGCGTGACGGGCTGTTGCCGGTATATTGCCCACCGCGGGAAGATGCGATGAAGACTTTCTTGCCCTCGGGGAGAAGGCTTTCCGGTCCATTCGGTCCATAACGGAACGTCTTCCCGGCCACGACGATACGGTCGATCCATGCCTTGAGCTGGGACGAAATGGAGAAGTTGTACATCGGCGACCCGATCACGATGAAATCCGCCGGGAAGAGATCGTCCAGATACTGAGCGCCAAGCGCGATGTCTTTAGCCAAAGCTTCGTCGCTGTTGGCGTTTCCCTGGGATGCGGATACATGCGTCGAGGACAGGTGAAGTGCCGGGTCCTTTTCAAGATCGCGATACGTGACACGAATTCGGGGGTGCAGGACGCTCAGGCGGTCGACGATGTCGGCGGAAAGATTGCGGCTAACCGAATGGTCGCCCAGGATGCTTGAATCAATGTGCAGTAGATTCACGATAGATAGCCCGGAACAAGGTTGACAGGGTTCAATCGACCGGAATCGATCGATCAACGGTGATACTTATCTCACATGCCGGCTTGCTGAGGTATCCACAATATATCGATGCAACCTATATCGGAATACGATGGGTGAGCCTGATGAATCGGGGCCGATCGTTGTTTGCGACAAGACTGTCAACATTTTCCGGGATATCTGATTTCTCGATGGAAGCCATCGAGAAATCAGAGTTGCTCATGATCCATGCGTCTGCATAGACTGAGGTGTCCATCGACGGGTGGCGCAAACGCATCGACGAAGACCTCGTCGAATGATTGGCGACGCGCCGACGACGAAATTAACCTCTGTAGATAGTGATGTAAGGAATAGAGAATCCTGATGAATAAGATTGGAATAATCGGTGCCGGTGCAATCGGATCCGCGATTGCCGAAGCGCTCTCGCGAAAAGGAATACACGCCGTCGTCGCCAATAGCCGCGGACCGGCATCACTCCAGAAACTAGTCGACAGGTTTGGTCCGACCATCCAAGCCGGTACTCGTGAAGAAGCTGCTGCTCAGGAAATTGTTTTCGTGGCGGTAAATTGGTCAAAGCTATCCACGGCGTTGGCGGGATTGCCCAATTTTGCCGGCCGAATTGTGATCGACACCAACAACCCACTGGAGGGGATGCCGCTCAACGTAGCTGATTTGGGTGGGCGCACATCGAGCGAGGTGTTTCGGGAATGGGTGCCCGGCGCCAAAGTGGTGAAAGCCTTCAATCACTTGAAGCCGATATTACTGTCCAGCGATCCTCGTGCGGAGGGCGGGCAGCGCGTTTTGTTCTATGCAGGCGACGACGGGGCCGCGAAGGCCACCGTCGCTCAGTTGATCGAGCGGCTGGACTTTTTCGGGATCGATCTCGGCACGCTTGTCACCGGTGGACGGCTCTTCCAATTTCCAGGAGGGCCGCTTCCTTCGCGCAATCTCGTTCGATATCCCTAGCTTCATGGGCGGGATATGCCAAGGAAGGCCGCAACGAAGATCACGTACACGTCGTACCGCGTTTGATTCGGGACGCGTCGGGCCTGCTAGCAGGGAACTTTGAGCTGTTCGAGCAGCCATCGACCCGCTGGCCCCGGTGGCGTGTCTTTGCGGTATATCCCCAGCATCGGCATTGCATGGATGCGAGGAAACAGGATGCCGAGGCTTAATCTGACGAGACGTCCGGCGTCGATATCGTCCCGCACCATCGCTTCCGGCATGTGCCCCCAGCCGAACCCCGCCTTCAGGAATGCGTGCTTGGCACCCAGATCGGCCAGCCGCCACGTGAGCGATGAATAGACACCGAACAATTTCCCGTCGGTCAGAGCACTGCGATCGGTCAAGACGAGTTGAACATGCTCGTCCAGCTCGTCGGACTGGATCACGTGTTCATGCCGCGAGAGCGGATGAGTCGGGGCGGCGACCGTTACCATGGGTACTTCGAGCAGATGTTCGGCGCCGACGGTCTCGGGTACGTCGGGCATCGAGCCGCTGATGCCGAGTCTGCACGTGCCGTCGAGCACGGGTTGCACCACCGCGCCCAATGCCTCCACGTAGAGGCGCAGCGGCGTGTCGGGAAATGCGATGCGAAATCCGCCGACGGCATGAGTCAGCTTCTCCATCGGAAACATCACGTCCATGACGACCGAGAGTTCGGGCTCCAGCCCTTCCGCGATCGCGCGTGCCTGCGATTTGAACGAATCCATGCTGCCGACCACGAGGCGCGCCTGCGCGAGCAACGCTCTGCCTTCTTCCGTCAGCCGCGGATAGCGGCTGCTGCGGTCGAATAACTGAATGTCGAGCTGGGATTCAAGATTTGCGAGCGTTTGGCTCACGACCGACTGGGCGCGCCGCAGCTTTCGGCCCGCAGCCGAAAAGCTGCCTTCGTCAGCCGCGGCAATAAAGGTCCTCAACTGGTCGAGCGAGAGGGCTTCGAGCATGTATCTGGGAATCGGATGGGTTTCATCGAAAAATATCGGCTATCCGTTCCGAGGTCAACGACTTAATCTGACCGTATCGCAATTGCGGGAGGATATGATGAGTTCACTCGTCGACAGTATCGAGCAGCCGGTCGCCGCCCCTCGGGTGCGCAGGATCACGCTGCGCACTGCTGGCTACCAGCTGGGTTCCATCCTGAGGCTGGTCAGCCCGACGGATATCGGGCGGCGAATCAAGCCGTTTGTGTTCGTCGATTACTTCGATTTCGCGCCGACACGCGACGAACTGTTCCGGATTCATCCTCACTCGGGCATCGCGACCGCCAGCATAGTGTTGAACGGTGAGGCACGATACCAGGATACGACCGGTGCATCGGGAATCATGCGGAAAGGCGACGTGGAATGGTTGCAGGCCGGGAATGGCGTCTGGCATGACGGAAGCGCCGTCGGAAACGAACGCCTCCGAGGCTATCAAGTCTGGATTGCATTGCCGCCCGATCAGGAGAACGGTCCCGCGTTCAGTCAACAAGTGCCCGCTGGATCGATTCCCGGTGTCGGTCCCGCGCGCGTGCTTTTCGGCGATCTCGCCGGCGTTCGGAGTCCCGTTGCATCGACGGAAGGCGTCACCTTGCTGCATGTCCGGTTGCGGGCCGGCAAGACCTGGCGATTTCAGCCGCCGTCTGGGCAAACGGTCGCGTGGGCACATGCGGGATCCGGTTCGGTGACGGCCAACGGCATGTCGATCGGTAGCGATCTGGTCGTGTTCGATGAATCTGACGGCACGATCGTATTCACGGCCGGAAGCGACGCGGACATTCTCGTGGGCTCCGCTGTTCCTCATCCGTACGATCTCGTGGTCGGCAATTACTCTGTTCACACGTCGGTCGATGCACTCCGAAAGGGCGAGGCCGAAATCGATCGAATCGGCAGCGCGTCGGATTGGCGAGCGCGCTGAGATAAGGGAAGTTCGAGCAGTTCATATTTTTTAAATTTGATTGGGATTGCATTTCATGGAAACGAAGAACTCGAATCTCACGCTGGCCCTTCCGCTGGTAGGGCGTGTCTTGATCGCACTCCTCTTCCTGATCAGCGGACTGGGCAAGCTCGCGGCCCCCGGGGCGACGATCGGCTATATCGAGTCGATTGGCCTGCCGGCGCCTACGCTCGGCTTTTTGGGGGCACTGATTCTCGAGCTGGCCGGAGGCGGTCTTCTCGTCGCCGGCTATCGAGTCCGCCTTGTGGCTGCGTTACTCGCCGTTTATTCGGTGGTCACCGCGCTGATCTTCCACCATGCGCTAGGCGATCAGAATCAGCTTTTCCATTTCTTCAAGGACGTGGCCATTGCTGGCGGGCTGCTGCAGATCGTTGCAAATGGTGCGGGCGCGTTCAGTATCGATCAGCGTATTGCCAGGGGGAGCGGAAAGCTTGGGGTGTCTCGATAACGGGGCCCAATGAAATGACGTCGAGATCGCATCGATATCCCGGTCAGGTGTTTGCGGCTTGAAATTCGAAGATGATGACAAGGCAAAAACGATGAGCTCCGAAGCATATGAAAACCAGACCTCCGAGAGTGCGAGGATTGTCGTCGCGATGGCTTACGGCGGCCCCGAGGTTCTTGCCCTGCGTGAGGTTCCGGTACCGAAAGTTGGCCATGGTCAGGTGAGTGTCGCGATTCGCGCGTCAGGGGTGAATCCGATCGATTACAAACTCTATGGCGGTGGATTCGGTACCAATCCGGCAAATCTACCGCTCCGAATCGGCTTCGAAGCGGCCGGTGTCGTGACGGCCACGGGGGAAGGGGCCGTGGGGCCAACCGGCCCGATATCAGTGGGCGACGAGGTGCTGGTGTATCGTGCGCCGGGCGCATATGCAACGCAGTTAGTCGTTCCTGCGTCGTCGGTGCTGGCCAAGCCCGCGAATCTACCGTGGGATCAGGCCGGCGGGTTGCTTGCCGCGGGTACTACCGCGGTTCATGCCTTGGAGGCCGTCGCGCTTGAGGAGGGCGAGACCGTGTTGATTCACGGCGCAGCTGGCGGCGTAGGCCATCTCGCAGTGCAATTGGCCGTGGCGCGGGGCGCGACGGTGATCGGGACCGCGAGTCCCGGCAAGCGCGACGTGTTGCGCGCACTCGGCGCGATCCCGGTCGCATATGGACCAGGCTTGGCGGATCGAGTCAGGGCTGCAGCCCCTCAAGGCGTCAATGCGGCTGCGGATATGGTGGGATCCGACGAAGCAATCGACACGTCGCTGGAGGTAGTTTCCGATCGCTCGCGCATTGCGACGATCGCCGGGTTTGCCCGGGGAAGCCTTGCGGGCGTGAAGCTGCTTGGCGGCGTTCCTGGCGCCGATCCCGGGCAGGATATCCGTTACGCGGCGCGCCTGAGGCTGGTTGTTGCGGCTGCGACTGGCACACTGCGCGTCAGTGTCAGCGAGACCTTTCCGCTGAATCGCGCCGCGGATGCTCATCGCGCGATCATGAGCGGACGGACGACCGGGAAAATCGTCCTGCTCTCCTAAATTTACAACGAACGGTACGTACAAGCGGATGAGGCGTTCCTCTCGCGGAATATCTTAAGGATGGAAGCGGCAATCACCGACGATGACTTGCGGACGTGGATTGAGCCTTGCCGCCGCGATCGAAACGACGGAAAACTCGCTCTATACCTGGTCCGGGAAACCTAAGTGGATCAGATGCAAGATGGACAAAATTCAATCCGTACGTTTCTTCTTGCAGGTCGTGGAAGACGAGAGTTTTGTGCGGGTCGCTAACCGATTGGGCGTCTCTGATGTGGCGATCAGCCGCCATGTGGTTTGGCTCGAAAAGCAAATAGGAGCACAACTGCTTGTTCGCAAGACGCGAAGTGTGTCGGTTACGGAATTCGGACGGACCTACTATGCGAGAATGCGGAACATTCTAGCGAAGCTAGACGAACTTGAGCGCTCCATATCGGAGTCGTCACTGAAACCGATTGGGACATTGCGCGTTGCGGTTTCGTCTTTCTTCTCGCTTCGGTACCTTACCTCGTGTTTGTACGGCTATCACAACACATACCCCGACGTATCGATCTCTCTAATCCTTCTAGATCGCCCGTTCGACATTGTCCGCGACGGATACGATGTCGGTATTATCGATCTGTCGACGTTGTCGAATATGAGCTTCATCGCGCGCCCTATCTGTGATGACCCATTAATCGCTTGCGCATCGCCAGCATACCTAGAGCGATGTGGCGAGCCGCTGCATCCTGAGCAACTGATAGGCCATTCGTATATCAAGGCATCTGGTTTGCATGCCAGTGGGCCCGGACTGAAAATCACCGGCCATGGCGGTACAGTGAGGTTGGATTGCAAACCAGTTCTGGTGGTCAATAACGTGGATTTTCTTGTGCAGATGATTCTGGCTGGAACTGGGGTCGGCTTTGTTCCGCCGGCATTGATTGAGTCGGAGCTTCAAAACGGGGAGTTGAAGTCAGTGTTGACTGGATATTCGTCTCCTGCTCCCGCTGTCGGCATTGTTTACCCGAGCCGTCGTCACTTGCCGGCCAAGGTGAGGACGTTCGTTGAGCACCTTCTGGCCACTTTCGATACATCGTCGGGTGTGTGATCAGCGCGCGAACGTTGAGCTTTGGCGTCGGGTAGTCGCGATCAAGATTGATCCAGTCCGCAATGTGTTCGACCGACAGGGTCGAATGATCGGCGATGAGATCGGCGGTGGATAGGACGAGTTTCAGATATTGGAGTAGAGCGTTTGTCGCCATGGGTACGAATCCTTGATCAAAGTGGACGTCAGGTAAGGTGCCGTCGCGCTACGCCTCCCGTTACCTCAAAGGGTCATACGATGGCTCGACAAGGACGTCATGGCACTTCGTGGCCGCGTATGGCTTGTGGAGTACTGCGAACCAAGCTTCAGGCTCTGGATGACGGCACGCGCAATACCCGTACCGCTCGCGCATCACCGCCCCGGCGTCGCGCGCTCGACGATCATGTCGTAGAGCGCCCGCGCGGCAGGCGACAGTTGCGCGCTCTTGCGCGTGACGAGCACGAGCGTGCGCGACACCGACGGCTCGACGAGTTCGATCATGCGGATCATCGGATACGCGTTCTTCTGGATCGCGAGCTTCGGCACCACGGCGGCGCCGAGCCCTTCCGCGACGAGCCCGAGCGCGGTCGAACTGCGCTGCACCTCGTAGAACGAATGCAGCGATACGCCACTGGTTTTCAGCGCACCTTCGAGCAGCCCACGATTGCCGCTCACTTCGCCGGCGAAGATCAGCGGATGCGGCTGCAGCGCCGCCCAGCGGATGCGTCGCCGCTTCGCGAGCGGATGATCGTCGCGGCAGACGAGCACATACGGGTCGTTCGTGAGCGGCACGCTGACGAGTTCGGGGTGCTGGTCGCCGGCGATGCTGATGCCGAATTCGGCTTCGCGGCGCAGCACGGCCTGCAGCACCGACGCCGACGCGTGATCGAGGATCTTCACCCGATCGTGCGGCCGGTGCCCGGAGAACGCGCGCAGGATGCGCGGCAGGTATTGCACGCCGACCGTCGGCACGCACGCGATCGTGACGTCGCCGCGCTGGCTCAGGCCCGTCTCGCGGATTTCGGTCAGCGCGTCGGACAGCTCGTTCAGCAGCCGCCGTGCCTGCGGCAGGAAGCGCCGGCCGATCTCGGTCAGCGTGGTGCGGCGCGTCGTGCGTTCGACCAGCGCGACGCCGAGAAACGACTCGAGCTTGCGCAGCCGTTGCGTGATCGCCGTCTGCGTCACATGCAGCGTGTCGGCCGCCTGCCGGAAGCTGCCGCCGTCGGCGATCGCGACGAAAGCCTGGACACCGAGCGTATCGATCTTCATCAGAAATTTGAATCAATCACGATATTAAATTCATTTTACTGAAGTGCGGCGTCGGTCGCAGAATGCGCTGCATCGGCGGCCGCATGCATCCCGCGCCCGGATGCGGCGACGCCGCCCATGCCGACCAGGAGAACCATCGTGACGACCCCACTCGATCAATACGCGAACCAGTATGTGCAATTCGAGGACGAACGCACGCGGCCGGTGCGCGACCTGCTGGCCGCGGTGCCGCGCACGCCGATCCGCACGGCGGTCGATATCGGCTGCGGGCCCGGCAATTCGACCGAAGCGCTGATCGCACGCGCACCCGACGCGACGATCCACGGGATCGATGCGTCGGCGGACATGATCGAGGCCGCGCGCAAGCGCCTGCCGGCGTTGCGTTTCGATATCGCGGATGTGGCCACGTGGGACGATCCGGGCGGCTATGACCTGATCCTGTCGAACGCGGTGCTGCAATGGGTGCCCGCGCACGACACGCTGTTTCCGACGCTCGTCGGTCGGCTCGCGCCGGGCGGCCACCTCGCCGTGCAGATGCCCAACAACCTCGACGAACCGGCGCACCGGCTGATGCGCGAAGTCGCCGCGGCCGGGGCGTGGGCGGACAAGCTGAAAGGCGCGGCGCGCACCGAACGGTTCGACGCGCGCTATTACTACGCGCTGCTGTCGCCACTGTGTTCGCGCGTGGACGTGTGGCGCACGACCTACTACCACCCGCTGCGCGGCGGCGCGGACGCGGTCGTCGAATGGTTCAAGGGCAGTGCGTTGCGGCCGTTCCTCGCGGCGCTCGATGACGACGAACAGCGTGCGTTCCTCGCGCGCTATCGCGACGCGCTCGCCGGCCCGAACGGCTATCCGGCACTTGCCGACGGCACCGTGCTGCTGCCGTTCCCGCGCCTGTTCATCGTGGCGACGCGGAAGTGATGCAGCAATGACGCGTTGGGCGACGCTGCGTCAGCGCACCGGCCGCACCGATTCCGGGTCGACCGTGCGGCTTCGTGCGGTCTGCCCGTCGCGCAGGTCCTTGTACCAGAACAGCGCGACGTCCCCGTCGTTGTCGCCATCCGCGTACAGCAAGCGATCGTGGCCGCCGAGCACGAAGCCCGTGCGAGCATACGTGCTGCAGGCCGCGACATTGTTCGCCTGCGTTTCCAGCCGCATGAAGCCGAACCCCTGGTTGCGCGCCCATGCTTCTGCTGCCGCCAGCAGGAACTGCCCGATCCCCTGGCGCCGGCAATGGCGGTCGACGGCCAGCTCTGCGATTTCGGCCATCCCGTTCCAGCTCTCCGCGATTGCCACGAATCCGGCTAGCCGCCCGCCGGCCGTCGCGCGAAAGAGCGCCGTTTTGCCAGATGATTGGTTTGCCCAGCCGGCCGGATCGAAGCCGTAGTCCTTGCGCCGTACCGGCAGCGCGCGAAGATCGAGCAAGTCCTGATATGGCGGATTCAGCTCCCATGCGATGTCGAACGAGAAGTCGCATCGTTCCAGTTCGTCGGCGGGAAGCCCGCTCGCCGGTTCGATGCTGATGTGCTCGGTTCGGTCCATGTGTCGGTGTCCTGTCGTCGGCGGGATGGTGTGGTCTTGTGCATGACGCGATCGTCGGCGCCATGATGCGCACCGGATCGCGTCCGTTCCTCGTTCGTCTTTTTGCACCTGCATGATTTGTCGCGCGCGAAACCGGCACGGACCGGCTGTATCCACGGTTGCCGAACGCGGGCAAGCCGTGAACCGGACGACGCCGCAAACGTGTGCGCCGTTCGCGCGCCGGCTGCGGCGCTGGTTCAACCGCCGGATTATGCTGGATTTCGATGTCGGCCCGGTGCTGTCATCTATTTGACGGCGGCGCCATGCATCGTGTTTGCGCTGTCGAAGCGCACGGACGTGTACGTGAGCGCGGCCTGCCGGAAGGCGTCGGGCAGCAACACGATCAACGGTCGCGCGGTGCCGGTGCGGGCCGAGATCGGCTCGTCGCCGTCGTTCATCGGCAGCGCGGGCGCGAACACGCAGTTCGTCACGCGGATCGGCCTGCGTCACAAGTTTTGATCGACCGGGCGGACGGGCGTTGCCGACGCGCGCAGCGCCCGTCGCGACGTCCGGAACCGGTACCGGCACGACAGCGGGCGCGCCATCGGAGCGCTCGTTTCGCTGTGGATGACGGAACGCGTGGGCAACGCGCCGGCCCGGAAAGCGATATATTTACCGGCGCATATCGAAGCGACGATCGACCCCATCACCCCACCTTCACCAGCACGGGAGCACCATTTTGAATTCGACGCAACGCGAAGCCGTCGGCGAGGCCTTTTCGCTCGACGCGATGCAGCATGCAAGAACCATGACGTGGCAGGCTGTCGACGCGATCGCCGCGGGCATCCGCCCCGGCACGCGCGAATCGGAGGCCAACGCGCTGGGGCTGAGCGTGCTCAAGGATCTCGGGATGGACCGGATCTGGCATCCGATTCTCGTCCGCTTCGGGGAAAACACGCTGCGCACGTTCAAGGAGCGTTCGGTGGCGGACCCCGTCCTCGCCGACGACGACATCTTCTTCATCGACCTCGGCGCCGTCTGGGCGAAGCACGAGGGCGACGCGGGCGCGACGTTCGTGTGCGGCGACGATCCGGACATGCATGCCTGTGCGCGCGCGGCGCGCATCATCTACGGCGAAGTCGAGCATCACTGGCGGACCACCGGATGCGCGGGTATCTCGCTGTACGAATTCGCGGCGCAACGCGCCGACGCGCACGGCTTCCGGCTGAACGTCGACATCAAGGGGCATCGCGTCAGCGATTTCCCGCACGCGATCTACAAGGCCGGCAATCTCGGCGATTTCGACGGTGCGCCGGCCGCCGGCCTGTGGATCCTCGAGATCCAGATCGCGCATCCGACGCGGCCGTTCGGCGCGTTCCACGAAGACCTGCTCGTGTAGGCGAGGCGCCCGGTGGCGCGCCCGTGAAGCGGCTGGCCGGCATCGTCGCGCGCGTGCTCGAGATCCGGGCGCGGCGCGTGTGCTGCCGGCGTTTGCCGCGCCGGCCATCGTGTATGCTTGCCCGCATCGTTCTAACGGCAAACAACATGAAGACTTCGGCACACCCCAAGCCAGAGGTGCGGTTCAGGATGCGCATCCAGCAGGCCGATACGATCGCGCTCGGCCCGGGCAAGGTCGCGCTGCTGGAGGCCGTGCGCGAGCACGGTTCGATTTCGGCGGCGGCGCGCAGTTTGAAGATGTCGTACCGGCGCGCGTGGCTGCTGATGGATGAGCTGAACCGCTCGCTGAAATCGCCGGCGACGGTGTCCGAGCACGGCGGGCAGAGTGGCGGCGGCAGCGTGCTGACGCCGGTCGGCGAGGAGATCATCCGCCTCTATCGCGGGATCGAGGAGCGCGCGTACGCGGCTTGCGCGGACGAGATCGCCGCGCTCACGAAAATGGTGCGCCGCTGAAGGCTTCTTCAGGTTGACGCCTGCTCAGGGCACGTTCCGCTGTTTGGAAAAATCATGCGTGGGGCCAGCGCGAGCCAGTCATTCGCGGGAACAGGCCCTAGCCGTGCCGCAGGCAAAAGCGCGGCGTGTCGCCTGCGGCGGCGTCCGGCGCGATGACATCGCGCGCTTGCGCATCGAGCCGCCCGATCAGTTCGACGAAGCTGGCGACGCTGGCGGTCCGCAGCGGGTAGTACGCGATGTGATTGCGTTCGCAGATGCGCTTGAGCAGGTTCATCGAATCGTGGTCGATGCAGTCGACCGGAAACACGACCAGGTGCGCGCCCGGTAACGCCGCGGCCAGCAGACCCTTGCGATCCTCGATGCCGCCGTCGTGCATCGTCATCTCGCCGCCCGCAGTCTCGACGATCCGCCGGATCGCGCGGTTCGACCCGGGCCGCCCGCCGACATAGACGAGGCGCGTGTGCCGAAGCATCGACAGCGTGTCCACCGTCTGTTCGGCCGGATCGTCCGTCGACGCCTGCACCGCCTGCTCGATCGCGCTCGCTTCGGCGCGCAGCGTCTTCACCATCGCCATCAGGTCGTCGAGCCGCGCGCGCATCGCGCGGGCGCTCGCCTGTTCCGCGGCGATCCGCTGTTCGGCCGCCTCGCGGCGGCTCGTATGCAGCGCGAGCCGTTCGTCGCGCGCGGCCAGCGCTTCGCGCAGCTCCTGCACTTCGTCGCGCAATACGGATTCGGCAGCCAGCGGCTGCGCGTTCTGGCGCGCGTTGATCGCATCCAGTTCCTTCAGCACCGTGTCGCGCTGCGTGCTCATCTCGTGCAGGCGCGCCTGCTGCCGTTCGATCTTCGCGTGCAGCGCCGCATTCTCTTCCTCCAGCGCGACCAGCCGCCGGATGTCGGCGCGATTGGCCGCGCCGACCAGGTGCGACAGCATGTGCAGGTCGCCGAACGCGGCCTGGCGCACGCCCATCGTCGTGCGCGGATGCGTCATCAGCGCCCAGTACGCGGGCGGAATGTCGCCGCTCGTGAGCGCTTCCTTCCAGCGTGCGAGGAGTTCGTCCGCATCCTTCGCGCTGTCGAACGCGCGTATCGCACCGGCATAGCGTTCGTCGAGCGCCTTGTGCAACGCCTTGGCGCCGGCCGCGCCGTCGATTGCGAGCTCGACGGCCGCGTGATGGATTTCGAGGTCGGTGGCGCGCTGCCGGTCGAGATCGGTGAATTTCGGCACGAGCCGGCGCAGTTCGTGCGTGGTCAGGCAGGTGCCGATGATCGAGCAGTGCAGGTTTGCATCGAGTTCGGACAGGCGCGCGCGGCGCTTCAGCTCGACCTGTTGCGCACGGGACGGCGCACAGCACGCGTCGACTCGCGCGCCGGTTGCCGCGGCCGGGTGGCCGCCGGACGACGGGAGGCCCGCCGTGCGGGCAAGGCGAAAGGGCGGAGCGTGCATGTTGACCTCTGTCCGGCCCTGTCGGACCGGGGACGGATGCGCGAAAGATTCGCGAAATATACCACGGAATATAACGGGTGAAATTCCGGAGAAATCGCGGAGAAATGCGGGGTGGCGCGTCAGCAGAGTGCGGTCGAACGGTCGGTGCGCGACAGTGCGGCCAGGGCCGGCGTTGCGGTCGAAACCGCGAGCGATGCCGGCGCGTGGCACGCCATCACGTACTCGACGCACAGTCCGACCAGCATCACGTCGACGCGCTCCAGCGCGGTGACCGCGTCGCGCATCGCGGCCGGATCGTTGCTGAACGAATCGGAAAACACGTCGTCGCGCGTGCGTTCGAGGCCGTGCGCCTGACCGATTGCATGTTCGAGTTCGGGCAGGCGCGTGAAGCGCGCGGCGCGCGCGTCGCGTTCGAGCGCCGCCAGCAATTCGCGCAGGCTCATCGCGGACAGCGTTTCGTCCGTGGCGGCCGAGAATAGCCGGATGAAGCGCGCGACGCTGCCGCGCAGGCGCCGGAACGCATCGACGACGTCCGTGACCTGCTGCGCGCGCCCGTCGCTCGGCAACGGCCTGAGCGCGCTGATCTTGCAAGTCAGTGCCGGCGTCTGGTCGCGTGCGGCGCGCAGCAGTGCGCGGTCCGTCGGCGTGCGGGGCATGGCGTGTCTCCGGTGGTGCAGATGTCGATATATTCTATGGGATATATCGATGGCGCAGTCGATTGATGCCTGACAGGAGTCGTTGTGGTGAATGAGAAGGTTGGCGACGAGCGACGCGTGAATCGAGGTAGCGGGGGACCAATGCGGCGACTAGCGCGTTCCGACAGCGACGGGTTTCAGTTGTGTATTGATCCAGGACCGGACACCGCTGTCTACTCGGACGTAGATGCCACCGTCACCACGCGTGGCCATTCCGGGTGTTTCGACCGCGCGCGACGTAATGGCGGCCAGACTGGACGTTTGGGTTCCAGTTATCGAGTCCTTGCCTTCTACGAATAGACGAACGGCGCTGCGCAACGAAATCGATGCGCGCGATGCCGGCTTGCTTCAGCTCGCTACGGACCGGGCGACAGAGGCAGTTTCCGCCCACCTTGGCGACGGGCCGGTGGCCGGCAAGATTCAGGCGCATGTCATCGTGGCGACAGGATAGTGGCGTCCCGGATTGCTCATATCAAATCGGCGCCGTTCGATTGCTCGCCAACCCTAAGTGTGTCGCGCTGCGGTTCGACTATGCTGAATTGACTGCAGCCCGCGCTTCGCGCCGCAACGCTGCGAACCGGCGATGACGGGAGGGCATGATGACCGAGCAAGGCAACGTTCAACTGGTGCAGCAGGCGTACGCGGCATTCGGCAGGGCCGATATCGACGGCATCCTGCAGACGCTCTCCGAAAGCGTCGACTGGTTCATACCAGGGCCGACCGGCTTCATTCCGTTCGCCGGCAGAAGACATGGGCCCCAGGAGGTCGCGGCGTTCTTCGCGGCGCTTGCGTCGGCGCAGACCGCGGAACGGTTCGAGCCGCGCGAGTTCATCGCCAGCGGCAGCCGGGTCGTCGTGGTCGGCGCACAACGCTGGTATGTCCACTCGACCGGACGCACGTACGAGGACGAGTGGGTGCATCTGATCACGATCGAGAACGGCAAGATCACGGCGTTTGCCGAGTATCACGATACCGAGGCGGAAGCGTCGGCACATCGACAGTGACGGCGTCGCCAACGGCCTGAACGGCCGCACTGGTCAGTCGATCGCGCGCATCGCGTGGCGCAGTTCCTGATAGCTGCGCAGCCCCGCGACGCCGAGCTCGCGGCCGATCCCGCTGAGCCCGAAGCCGCCCCAGCACACGTGCGGATAGATGAGCTGCGGCGCATTGATCCATACGAGCCCCGCGCGTACGCGTTGCTGGAACTGCTTCGCGATGCCCGCGTCGCGCGTCACGACGGTCGCGACAAGCCCGTAGCGCGTGTCGTTCGCGAGCGCGATCGCTTCGTCGTCGGTGCGGAACGACTTCACGCATGCGACGGGGCCGAACACTTCATCGGTCCATAGCGGGTTGTCGGCGGCCGGTTCGGCGATCACGACGGGCGCCATGAAGAAGCCGGCGCCGCCGGCATCCGCGACCCGGCCGTTGAACGCGACGCGTGCGCCCGCATCGATGCCGTGCTCGAGCATCGCTCCGACGCGCGCACGATGCGCGGCCGAGATCAGCGGCCCCATCGCGACCTGCTCCGCGGCCGGCGGCGCGACGACGAGCGCGCGCACGGCCGTCTCGAACGCGGCCATGAAGCTGCGGTACACGCTGTCGTGCACGAGGATGCGCGCGGTGGCCGAGCACATCTGGCCCGCGTTCGTGAACGCGCCCGCGACCGCGAGCGATACCGCGACGTCGAGATCGGCGTCGTCGCGCACGATCAGCGACGACTTGCCGCCGAGTTCGAGCGTCACGCGCTTCATGTCCTCGGCCGCGGCCTGCATCACTTTGCGGCCGGCCGCCGTGCTGCCGGTAAACGAGATCTTGTCGATCAGCGGATGTGCGGTGAGCGCCGCGCCGACGTCGGCGCCGCCGTTCACGACGTTGACGACGCCCGCCGGCACGCCAGCTTGCTCGACGATGTCGAGTAGCGCGTGCTCGGTCGGCGACGTGAGTTCGGACGGCTTCAGCACGACCGCGCAGCCGGCCGCGAGCGCGGGCGCGAGCTTCCACGCGGTCGTGACCATCGGGAAGTTCCACGGCATCACGAGCGCGGCGACGCCGACCGCGTCGTGGAAGCGTTCGGCCGTGACGGCGTCGCTCGGCAGCGCGACGGTTTCGGCCGCGAACAGCGCCGGGTCTTCGCACAGCTTCGCGTAGTACGCGAACGTCGCGGCGACGTCGCCGACGTCGGCTTCGGCTTCGAACGGCGGCTTGCCGCTCACTTGCATCTGCAGCGCGGCGAGGCGGTCGCGTTCGGCTTCGACGCGCTCGGCGATCGTCGCAAGAATACGGCCGCGCTCGGCGGGCGGCGTATCGCGCCAGCCGGCGAACGCGTCGCGCGCGGCGCGCACCGCGGCGTCGACGTGCGCGGCCGTCGCGAATTCCTGCCAGCCGATCGTGTCGCCGGTCGACGCGTTGCAGATCGGCGCGCCGGCCGCGTCGGAATGCGTGCGCACGGGCTGGCCGGCGATGTGCGCCGCGGGCAGCACGAACGTGGCGGTGGAGCGGGAAAGTTCGGCGGTGGACATGAGGGTCATCCTGTCGTCGGGTTAGCGGTAGGCGACGCCAGGCATCACGCAGAGCATCTCGAACGCGAGGTTCGCGCCGGTGAGCGCGGTGGTGCCGGTCGGGTCGTACGGCGGCGCGACTTCGACGAGATCCGCTCCGACGATGTTCAGGCCTTTCATTCCGCGTACGATTTCGAGGCCCTGCTGCACGGTGAGGCCGCCGATTTCCGGCGTGCCGGTGCCGGGCGCGAACGACGGGTCGAGGCCGTCGATGTCGAAGCTGAGATACACGGGCGTGTCGCCGACGCGTTCGCGCACCTGCGCCATCAGCGGCGCGAGCGACTTGTTCCAGCATTCCTCCGCCTGCACGACGGTGAAGCCCTGCTCGCGGCACCAGTCGAAATCGTCCGCGTGGTAGCCGGTGCCGCGCAGGCCGATCTGCGTGACCTTGTCGCATTGCAGCAGGCCGTCTTCCACCGCGCGGCGGAACGGCGTGCCGTGCGCGATTTTCTCGCCGAACATCGTGTCGTTCACGTCCGCATGCGCATCGACGTGCACGACGGCGACCTTGCCGTACTTCCGGTGCAGCGCGCGCAGGATCGGCCACGCGATCGTGTGGTCGCC
Organism: Burkholderia pyrrocinia; assembly: GCF_001028665.1. NCBI lineage: Bacteria > Pseudomonadati > Pseudomonadota > Betaproteobacteria > Burkholderiales > Burkholderiaceae > Burkholderia > Burkholderia pyrrocinia. The sequence continues at coordinate 757,561 of NZ_CP011504.1, read as the reverse complement.
GCCGAGCGTGATCGGCCGGCAGCCGTTCGCGACGATCTCGTCATACGCTTCCTCGATGCGGCGCACCGAGTCCTTCAGGTCGTACGGATTGGTCGCGACGTCGCCGATATCGGCGACCTGCAGCGAGTCGAACGGCGCGGCGCGCGTGGCCATGTTGTACGGGCGCAGCAGCACGGATTCGGTGCGGATCTGGCGCGGGCCGAAACGCGAACCCGAGCGGTTCGACGTGCCGAGGTCGAGCGGCACGCCGACGAAGCACACGTCGAGGCCGTCGGTCGTCGCGGCTTGCGGCAGCCGCATCATCGTGGCGATGCCGCCAAAGCGCGGCATCTCGTTGCCGCCCATCGGCTGGTTCAGTTCGCGGGGCATGGGGCCGTCTCCTTTTTCTGAGGTAAAGCGATCGGCCGATGGTAGAGGAGAACGCCCGCGCGAAGATTTTGAAGTCGCAACGTTTACATCGACGGGTCTCGATGCGAGTGGCGCCGCCGCATCGACGCGGCGCAACCGAACGCGGCCGCCCGGCCAGGTCAGGCCGGATCAGGCCGGCGCGAGAGGGCCGGCGGCGCGGCGCCGTCGTGCGGGCCGGAGGAAGGGAACGCGGTGGTCGCCGAACCCCACGCGGCGAGTTCGCGCTTCGTGCGCACGCCGAGCTTCGCGAACGCGCGCTTCACGTACGACTCGGCCGACGCGACGCGCACGCCGAGGATCTCCGCCGTTTCCGGCACGGTCTTGCCGGAGATCAGGTGCTTGCAGGTTTCGTATTCGCGCTTCGACAGCTTCACGCCGTCGGCCGCGATCCGCGCATCGAATTGCGCGAGCGGATGGACTTCGGGCGTCGGGTGCGCGACGCGCCGCACGGCGGTGGTCGACGCATGCAGTTCGAGCAGCGGGAACAGCACGTCGCTGATGCTGCGAAAGCGGTTCATCTCGGCGAGCGTGAACGGCGGCCGGTCGCGGCCGCGCTCCAGCGCGATCGAATGCTGCGAATAACGCGTGCCGCGCGCGAGCACGCATTCGTGGCCGATATGCACGTCGTCGAACAGCCGCTGGCGGAATTCGCCGGGCGGGATCGCCGCGATGTCGCGCACCACGAGCATCGTGCCCGTCTTGCCGCGCAGCCCCGCGAACAGCGGGTCGCTGTCGAGAAAGCGCTCGTAGTAGAGCGTCATCACGTCCGAGATGTCCGACGTCGCGGTGCCGATGCCGCTGCTGCCGATCCATTCGCATCGGTAGCCGGTGGGCATCGTGCCGTCGACACGCGAGCGTTCGACGTGCGCGACGTCGAGCGGCACCACGTCGTTCAGCAGCTGCGTGAGGCGCGGCACGAAGTGCGGCGTGCCGACCGTCTCGATCAGCTCGCCCAGCGCCTTGAACGACACGTTGAAGCGGTCGTTGTCGCGGTGGAAGGGGTTCACGTTGAGCAGCATGCGGTTCCCCGGTGAGAAGCGGCCGGATTGTAGCGGTTGCAACGACAAGCGTCATTAAGGGGAAACACCGTCGGGTGTCCTGCCGACCCGTTTGCCCCGCAAAACATCGCTTGTCCCCCCCGGAGGGGGGCATACCGGGGCAGTGTAAATGAGTAACTTTGTCGCTGCTTTTTTCAATCAAGAGACGAAAGACTCAGATGACCAAACTGATCAAGGACATCCTGCCGCTCGGCGCAGGCATCGGCGAATTCACGAAGCTCGACTTCGGGATGGACGAAAGCGACTGGCGCGCGGCCGAAGGCAAGAGCGGCAACTACATCATCGGCTGGTGGGAAGGCAAGGCCGGCTCGGTGGAGTTTCCGGAAACCGCGGCCGACGAAGCGGTATGGCTCGTCGAGGGCCGGATCGCGCTGACCGACGTCGAAGGCAACCGCAAGGAATTCGCGCCGGGCCAGGGCTACCTGTTGCCGGCCGGCTTCGCGGGCCGCTGGGAGACGATCGAGGACGCGAAGAAGTTCTACGTGCTGCTCGAGAAGTCGTGATGCCCGAAACCGCCGCCGTGGTGTCGTCGTCCGTGTGACGCGCACCTGGCGGCGGTTTCGTTTTCGCGTGTGATGGCTGGGATCATGGAAATGGAAGTCAACGAAGCAAAACTGACCGCGCCGGTTCAGGCGCACGTCATGCGCGGCGCGCCGGTCGCACTGGGCGTCGAGGCGGCGCTCGCGAATACGAAGCTGTTCCCGTACTGGCTCGACAACCCGGCCGCGCCGGCGACCGAGCCGGAACTCGTCGGCGACGTGACGGCCGACCTGCTGATCGTCGGCGGCGGCTTCACGGGGCTGTGGTCGGCCGTGCAGGCGAAGGAACAGATGCCGCACCTGAACGTGGTGCTGATCGAGGCCGGCAAGGTCGCGCACGGCGCATCGGGCCGCGCGGGCGGGATCATCTCGACGTCGGTGATGCACGGGCTGCCGAACGCGGTGCGCGTGTTCCCGAACGACATCGCGCAGCTCGAGGAATTTGGCCATCACAACCTCGACGGGTTCGAGGAGACGCTGAAGCGCTACGACATCGACGCCGACATCGAATGGAACGGCGAGATGACGGTCGCGGTCGATCCGGAGCACATCGCGCACCTGAAGGGCGATTACGACCTGCATCGCGAGTACGGCCACAACGTCGTGCTGCTGAATCGCGACGAAACGCTCGAACAACTGAACTCGCCGCTGTTCGCGGGCGCGCTGTGGTCGCGCAACCGCAGCGGCATCGTGCATCCGGCGAAGCTCGCATGGGGGCTGAAGCGCGCGGCGCTGTCGCTCGGCGTGAAGCTGTACGAGCACACGCCGCTCACGACCGTGACCGACGAAGGCAGCACCGTGTTCGTGACGACGCCGAAGGGCAGCGTGCGTGCGCCGCGCGTCGTGTTCGGCAGCGGCACCGCGAAGGTCGGGATTCCCGACATCAACCGCCGTGTGATGCAGGTGCGCGACCACGTGCTCGCGACCGAGCCGCTGACCGACGAGCAGCTCGCGCGGATCGGCTGGAAGAACCGCCAGGGCGTGTACGACACGCGCACGCAGCTCAACTATTTCCGCCTGACGAAGAACAACAACATCATCTTCGGCGGCCTGGTCAGCTATCACTTCGACGGCGACCCGGAACCGCACCAGGACGGCCAGCGCGAAACGTACTACCGGCTCGCGGAGGCGTTCTACCGCACGTTCCCGCAACTGAGCGACGTGCGCTTCTCGCACGCGTGGGGCGGCCCGATCGACTACTGCTCGCGCGGCTCGGTGTTCGCGAAGCGCTATCTCGGCGACAAGGCCGTGTTCGTCGCCGGTTATACGGGCTTCGGCGTCGCGGCGAGCCGGTTCGGCGCGTTCATGGGGCTGAACATCCTGTTCGATCGCGACAGCCCGGAGCGCAAGCTCGACATCGCGAACCAGAGCCCGAGCTACATCCCGCCCGAGCCGATGCGCTGGGTCGCCGCGAAGATCACGTTCCATGCGTTCGATGGCGCGGATGCCGAAGGCGGCTGGAAGCGTGCGTGGATCAGCGGGCTCAAGGCGATGGGCTTCCCGATGTAAGCGACGCGACGTCCCGGAATCGGGCCATCGCCATACCAAGCTCCCATGAGGAGACGGTCCGCACAGCGGACACGGAGAGAGACAGCGAATGAACGTAGTCAACCTGCAGGATGAAGCGCGACAGGAAAGCGCGCTGTTCGTCGTCGTGATGCTGCTGCTCGGCATACTCGGGCCGACGGTTTTTCTCGGCCTGCCCGCGATCGTCGGGCAGGTCGAGCGCCATTGGGGCTTCGGCGAAGCGGCGCTCGGGCTGTCCAGCTTCGTCGAGGTGCTCGGCGAATCGACGGGCACGCTGCTCGTCGCGTTCGTGCTCGGCCGCCAGCCGGTCCGGCTCGTGCTCGCGGGCGCGGTGACGCTCGCGGCCGGCGCGAACCTCGGCACGCTCGCGACACACGGGCTCGTCGCGTATTCGGCGCTGCAGTTCATCGCGGGCGTCGGCTCGGGCGGGCTGAACGGGATCGCGCTGCGCTACCTGTCGTATTCGCGCGCGCCGGAACGCAATCTCGGGATGATGCTGATGGGGCAAGTGATGTGGAGCATGGTGCTGCTCGCATACATCTTCCCGATGCTGAGCAGCGCATGGGGCGCGCACGGCGTGTTCGGTTTCGTCGCGTGCGTGCTCGGCATGTTCGTGCTCGCGGCGCCGCTGTTTCGCCGCGGCGAGACGCTGGCCGCGCCGACGCCGGCCGGCGTCGCCGGCAGCATCGACCGCAAGGGCGCGATGCTCGTGCTGTGCGCGCAGCTCGCACTGTATGGCGGCGTCGGCGTCGTGTGGACCTTCCTCGAGAAGATCGGCACCGATGCGGGCCTGAGCGGCAAGTCGGTATCGCTCGTGCTCGGCATCGCGAACGTCGCGAGCCTCGTGATCTGCGCGGCGATGCCGAAGCTCGGTGCCGGCCCGGGCCTGCGCCGCTGGACGCTCGTGAACCTCGGCGGCTGCGCGGTCGCGGCCGTGCTGCTTGCGATGCCGGCGTCGGTCGCGACGTTCACGCTCGGCGCGATCGTGTTCATCGGCTGCTGGACCGGCGGTGCGCTGCTGATCTACGCGACGATTCCGCAGTACGACCTGATCGGCAAGTCGGCCGCGCTGTCGCCGGGCTGCGTCGCGCTCGGCTACGGCGTCGGTTCGGTCGCGGGCGGCTCGCTGATCGAAAGCGCGGGCACGCAGTCGGCGCTTCTCGCGGCGATCGTGCTGTGCGCGGTGGCGTTCCTCTGCTACGTGCGGCTGCGGCCCGCGGTGTTCGGCATGGAGCGCGCGCTCGCAGTGGCACCTGAATGACGGATGCGGCGCGCGCCGCTGCCGATGGCGGCGCGTGTCCGGTTCGGTTCATCGGCGAAGGCGGCCGGCGTGGCGCGCGATGCGCGTCGTGCGGGCCGGCCGGGCAACGCGCGTACGCGCAGCGGCTTCAGCATGTTTTCGAATACCACCGATCTCGATCTCCGGCTTATCCGGGTCTTTCTGGCCGTCGTCGACGCACGCGGCATCACGGCCGCCGAGGCGTCGCTCGGCGTGCGGCAGTCGACCATCAGCACGCAGCTGTCGGCGCTCGAAGCGCGCGTCGGCTTCAAGCTGTGCGATCGCGGGCGCGGCGGCTTTCGCCTGACGTCGAAGGGCGAACGCTTCGCGGCCACGGCGCGCACGCTCGTCGCGGCGACGTCCGAATTCGTCGCGCGCGTGCGCGACATCGACCGCAAGCTGGTCGGCACGCTGTCGATCGGCCTGATCGGCCAGGCGCCGCTCGTCGAGAACGCGCGCGTGGCCGACGCGATCGGTGCGTTCCGCAAGCGCGACCAGGCCGTCACGTTCTCGATGAAGGTCGCGTCGCCGCAGGAGCTCGAGGAAAGCCTCGTCAACAACCAGCTCGATCTCGCGATCGGCTATTTCTGGCATCGCGTGCCGGGCCTGCTCTACACGCCGCTGTTCACCGAGCAGCAGGTGATCTACTGCGGGCGCGGGCATCCGCTGTTCCACGCGGCGCGGCCGGTGTCGGCGGACGACCTGCAGGCGCACGACTGGGTATGGCGCACCTATCCGGTGCCGGAGGAGCAGTATCCGCTGCCCGAGCGGCGCGTGACCGCGAGCGCGGACAGCATCGAGGCCGCGACGATCCTGATCCTGTCGGGCGGCCATCTCGGCTACCTGCCCGCGCATTACGCGGAGCCGTTCGAGCAGCGCGGGCTCGTGAAGGCCGTCGGCCGTTCGACGTTCAGCTTCGACGTGCCGCTGCATCTCGCGATGAAGCGCAGCACCAGCGACAAGCCGATCGTCGATGCGTTCTGCGAGGACCTGCTGCGCGCGTTCAACATCAAGGCGGCCGCGCTGGCCGCGTAGGCGCGCATCGCGCGTTCAGCAGTCGACGAGCACCCAGTCGAACAGCTCGCGGCGCGTGCGCACGCCGAGCTTCGCGAACGCGCGCTTCACATACGACTCGGCGGTCGACAGCTTCACGTCGAGTTGCTGCGCGGCCTCGGGCACCGAGCGCCCGCACAGCATCAGCCGGCAGATCTCGTGCTCGCGGCGCGATAGCTGCACGTGCTGCCGTTCGAGGCGCGCATCGAAACCGGCCTGCCCGGCCTGCGACAGCGCATTCGGCGATACCGACGCGACGCGCCGTGCGGCGCATGTGCGCGCATGCAACTCGAACATCGGAAACAGCAGGTCGACCATCTGCCGGAAGTGGAACAGCTCGTCCGTCGTGAACGCGGACTGAGCGCCGGTGCGCGCGAGCCCCAGTGCGTACTGCACGTGCGCGTTGCCGTGCACCAGTACGCATTCCTGCGCGATGCCCGGTTCGTCGAAGATCCGGCGGCGGAAGTCGCCGTTCGCGAGCCCGTCGATATGACGCTGCACGAGCAGCGTGCCGGCCTTGCCGCGCAGCGGCGCGAACAGCGGATCGACGTGGCAGTAGTCCTGGTAATAGACGTCCATCACGCGCAGCGTATCCGCCGGCAAGCGCAGGCTGCCGCTGCCGAGCCAATCGACGACATGGCCCGATGCGCTGCCCGTGTCGGCGCGCCAGCGTTCGAGATGCACGGCATCGGCCGCAATGCTGTCGTTCACGAACGCGGTGATCGCGCCGACGAAGCCCGGCGTGCCGACCGCGCGGATCGCCGCGCCGAGCGTATCGGGACGCACGCCGACCAGGTAGTGGCCTTGCGCGGCGGGATCGGGATGGAGAAGTCGCATGTTCGGACCGTGGCGGGCGGATGACAGCGCGACGTTACGCGAAGCGCGTGCGCGCGTCTGCCGGGAATTCACCGGATAAAAGCGCCGATTTTGCGCGTTGTCCCCACAATGACGACACGGCCTGCGCGCGGCGCGCCGGAATTCGCGAAGGCCCCTGCGTCGGGGGGGCAGACCCGTGCGAATCGTCTGTCTATAGTGAAAGCACTTCGAAAACCCGATCACCAGAAAGGACAGGCAATGCAGATTCAACCGACGCATGCCGCCGCGACGCCGGCGGATTTCGTGCTGACCAACGCGAAGGTCTACACCGTCGATCCGCACAAGCCGTGGGCGCAGGCCGTCGCCGTGCGCGACGGCCGGATCGTCCAGGTCGGCGATACCGCGGCCGTGCAGGCTTACGTCGGCGCGCAAACGAAAGTGGTCGACGCAGCCGGCCGGCTCGTGCTGCCGGGCTTCGTCGAATCGCACTGGCACTTCGAGACGACCGCGTTCGCGTTCCAGGCGTTCGTGAACTACGAGGATCCGCACAAGGTGCTCGCTGCGCTGCGCGCGTACGTCGAGTCGCATCCGGACGAGCCGGCGATCACCGGGATGGGCTGGGTGCAGGCGACGATTCCGCCGGCGCTGCTGCGCAAGGAGACGCTCGACGCGATCTGCGCGGATCGCCCTGTGTGCCTGCTGTCGACCGATTTCCATTCGATGTGGGTGAACTCGAAGGCGCTGGAGATCGCCGGCATCGATGCGTCGACGCCGCCCGTGCAGGAAGGCGCGAGCTGGTTCGAGAAGGACGCGGTGACGGGCGAGCCGACCGGCCTGATCGTCGACGGCGCCGCGTATTCGTTGCTGATGCTGCGGATCAGCGCGGCTGGCCTGCTGCCGACCGGCATCGACCTGTACCTGAAATCGATTCCGCCGTGGCAGAAGAAGCTGTGCGCGGCCGGCGTGACGACCGTGTTCGACGCGGGTTTCTTCGATCCGAGCGGCGACCAGTCGCTGCTGTACGAGACGCTGCAGACGATGGAGCGCGCGGGCGACCTGAAGCTGCGCGTGGTCGGCAGCGTCGCGGTGATCGGCGAGATCGACGATCCGGTCGGCACGCTCGTCAAATACCGTGAGCAGTACGATTCGCCGCTCGTGAAGGCACGCGCGCTGAAGCTGTTTCTCGACGGCACCGAGGCGAACCACACCGCGTACCTGCTCGAGCCGTACTCGGACCGCCCCGACACCTGCGGCGCGCCGACGATGCCGGCCGATACGTTCAACCGCTATCTGGTCGAAGCCGATCGCGCGAACGCGAACGTGATGGTCCACTGCGTCGGCGACGCGGCCGTGCGGATGGCGCTCGACGGCTTCGACTCGGTCAACCGCACGAACCCGCCGCGCGACCGCCGCCACGTGATCACGCACGCGTTCCTCACGCATCCGGACGACATCCCGCGTTTCCGCCGCGCGGGCGTGATCGCGAACACGCAGCTGCAATGGGGCGTGGTCGACGCGTACACCGAGCAACTGCGCGACCACTACGGCCACGAACGCTGGAGCAACATGTACAAGTTCCGCACGTTCCTCGACGAAGGCGTGACGGTGTCGATCGGCATGGACGGCCTCGCGTGCCAGTGCCGCTGCCAGCACAAGCCGCTCGAACACATCGAGTCGGGCCATACGCGCCAGCTCGCGGGCGAGCCCGATGCGCCGGTGTTCCCGGATATCGCCGAGCGCCTGAGCATTCCGCAGCTGATCGCCGCGTACACGATCCACGGCGCGTACCAGCTCGGGATGGAGCACGAAGTCGGCTCGCTGACGCCCGGCAAGCGCGCGGATCTCGTCGTGCTCGAGCACGACCTGTTCGAAGTCGGCCAGTACGACATCGGCCGCATCGACGTCGCGCTGACGATGATGGACGGCCGCATCACGCACGTGGGCGACGATTTCGGCGCACGCACGGGCGTGCAGGCATCCTGAGCGATCGTCTGCTGACGAAGCGACGACGATAACTTTCAAATCGCTTCCGTTTTGATCGATCGACGCATCCGGCCGGAACCGGATGCGCCGATTGTGCGGCGTGTCCCCCTATCGGCAGGGCAGACCGGCCAATTTCCTCGGGCTACATTTTTCCGGACCGAAGCACACACCCGTTCAACGCGAACGGATCATGATATCGACGGAGGAAACCATGGCAGGGGACTGGAAACAGCATCTGAGGACGGCATGCGCGGCGCTCGCGCTGGGCGGTTTCGCGTGGGCCGGCGTGCCCGTCGCGCACGCGGCGGACGTCGTCAACGCGTACAACTGGGGCAACTCGATCGGCAAGGCGACTATCGCGAACTTCGAGAAGGCGACCGGCATCAAGGTCGTCTACCAGGAGTTCGATTCGAACGAGACGCTGCAGGCGAAGCTGCTGTCGGGCACGTCGGGCTACGACGTCGTCGTGCCGTCCGACATCTTCTGGGCGCGGCAGCTGCAGGCCGGCATCTTCCGCAAGATCGACAAGAGCCAGGTGCCGAACTACGGGCTGCTCGATCCGGAAGTCATGAAGGTGCTGTCGAAGGACGATCCGGGCAACCAGTTCGGCATTCCGTGGACGTGGGGCACGGATGGCCTCGGGATGAACGTCGAGAAGGTGAAGGCCGCGCTCGGCAACGACGCGCCGCTCGACAGCTGGGCGCTGCTGTTCGACCCGAAGTACGTGCAGAAGCTGCGGAGTTGCGGTGTGTCGGTGCTCGATTCGCCGGTCGATGCGTTCGGGATGGCGCTGGTCTACCTGAAGAAGGATGCGAACACGACGAACCCGGCCGACTACCAGGCCGCGTACGAGCTGCTGAAATCGGTGCGGCCGTACATCACGCAGTTCAATTCGAGCAGCTACATCAACGATCTCGCGGGCGGCGACATCTGCCTCGCGCTCGGCTGGTCGGGCGACGTGAACTCCGCGCGCATCGCGGCCGCTGCCGCGAAGAAGCCGTATCACATCAAGTACGTGATCCCGACCGAGGGCAGCGCAATGTGGTTCGACATGATGGCGATCCCGAAGGATGCGCCGCATCCGGACGCTGCGCTGAAGTTCGTCAACTTCGTGCTGTCGGAGAAGGAGAGCGCGAACCTGACCAACGACACGTCGTATCCGTCGGCCGTGCCGTCGTCGAAGCACCTGGTGCGCAGCGAGGTGACGAGCGATCCGGCCGTGTTCCCGCCCGCCGACGTGATCCGCAAGCTGAGCCTCAGCAAGCCGGTTCCGCCTGAGCTGATGCGTCTGCAGAACCGTCTCTGGACGAAGCTGAAGACCGAGTAAGCCGGCCGCCGTTCGCCACATTCCCGCATATCTTTCGCGCGCCCCGCCGCCTACCGCGGCGGGCGGGGGCGCGCTCGTCCCGACGACACCCACCCCATGAAAATCAAACACATGACGGCGCTGTGCCTGCTCGCGTTCGAAGCGGCTTCGGCATTCGCACACACGCCGCAGGCAACCGACGCGAGCAGGATGAAGGCACTGCAGGCGCAGGTCACCGCGCTGCAGCAGCAGGTGAACGAACTGCGCGCGAGCATGATGGCAGCGCAGGCGCCCGGCACCGCAACTGCAACCGCCGCCGCATCGGGCGGCGCGAAGATTGGCGCCATCAACACGGCGGCCGCTGCCGCGCCGGCGGCCGACGCGGCGCCCACGTTCACGAACGACGACCTGCAGCAGATGCGCGAACAGATTTCGAACGCATCGCTGAAGGTCGATTCGCTGCAGGAAGCCGCGACGACCGGCCCGCTCGCGGGCCTGAGCATCACCGGCTACGTCGATCCGGTTTACCTGTTCAACCGTGCGCAGCGCACGTCCGGCTTCCAGTTCCTGAATCACGATCCGGGCGCGTACGACTACTTCAACAGCACGATCGGCGACGTCTATCTCGACATCAAGAAGACTTTCGGCGTCGGCCCGATGGCGCCGTCGGCGGAGATCGTGATCCAGCCGAACCGCGGTTTCGGCAACGTGTTCAGCAATGCGCACGGCGGCGTCGGCAACAACATCGTCACGCAGGCGCAGGTCAACGTGCCGCTCGGCACGACGCGGACCTTCGAGGTCGGGATGATGCCGAGCCTCGCGGGCTACGAGGTGCAGCCGTCGAACCAGATGCTGACGCTCACGCACGGGCTGCTGTACGACTTCAGCGAGCCGGGCAACCTGATCGGCATCGGGCTGAAGGGCTCCAACGCGGCGATGACGCGCTTCTGGCAGGTGGTGATCGGCAACGAGGTGCTGCGCACGGCCGGCGCGATCGCGAACGCGGCGAACAACACGACGAAGACCAACTGGACGCCGACGATCACCGCGCGCTTCGACAACGCGACGTCGACGGCTTTCGACTTCGGCATCTCCGGGATGCTCGGCCGGCAATCGCTGTTCTCGCCGTGCGCGGTGGCGGGCGGCTACGGCTACCAGTGCAACGGATCGTCGCCGACCGGCCTCTACAAATACGTGGAAGCCGACATGGCCTATACGCACGACAAGACGCAGGTCAACGCGCAGGTCGACTACGGCGAGCTGCAGAAGGGCGCCTGGAATGGCGGCACCGCGCGCTGGTACGGGATGTCGCTGCTCGGCCATACGAAGTGGACGACGTCGTGGGTCGGCCGCATGGGCGCGACGCTGCGCTTCGACTACCTGAACAACACGGCGAACGGCGGCGGCGGCACCAACATCCAGTACGGGCTCGCGGGCGGCAACCCGTCGGTGAACGGGTCGAGCGGCTTCGGCATCGATCCGTCATGCTTCCAGGGCTCGTCGACGAACGGCACCGAGTGCAAGGGCGCGCAACGCTATGCGATCACGGCCGACCTGTTGTTCTACCCGACGCAGCAGATTACCGTGAAGGTCGAATACCGCCACGACGCGGCGAACCATCCGGTGTTCCTGAAGAGCAACGGCACGTACGCGCGCAGCAACGACCTGGCCGGGATGCAGTTCATCTACTCGTTCTGACGGCCGGCGCGTGCCGATTCTTTCGCACTACACACCGCACGCCGGGCCGCGCGGGCCCGGACCTCATTCAACCCAGGAGAATTGACCTTGAAGCTGCACACCTTCGTGACCGACATCACCGATCCGCGCGCGAGAGGCCGCCTGATCGGCGAACGCTTCGCGCCGGGGATTCGCGAGACGGTCGCGCTGTATCTCGCGTTCTTTCCGAAGCTCGGCATCGATCCGCAGCGCGCACGGGAGATCGGCGAAGCGAGCCTTGCCGCGCTCGACGCATGGTGCCCGCGCCTGGCCGCCGAAGTCGAAGCGATCGCCGATGGCGTCGACCTGCCGCGCTGGCAGCTCGCGTGCCTGAACGCGCGCACCGAGATTCTCGCCACCGCGCCCGCGTCGGCCGAAGGCGAATGCTCGACGACCGTCTACGCGCCGGCCGGCCCGCACGCGCCGCGCACGCTGCAGACGTGGGACTGGCACGACAGCCTCGCGCCGCAGGGGCTGCTGATGCAGTTCGACACGCCGCACGGCCGTACCGTCAAGCTGTTCTCCGAATTCGGGATGCTGGCGAAGCTCGGCGTGAACAGCGCGGGGCTCGGGCTGCATTTCAACATCCTGCACCACGCGAGCGACAACGACAGCGCCGGCGTACCCGTGCATGCGATCGCACGGCGCCTGCTCGAAGACGCGACGACGGTGCAGGAGGCGATCGAACTCGCCAGCACTGCGCGCGTGAGCGCGTCGACGGTGCTGACCGTGTTCACGCGGCATGACGCGAACCCGCGCGCCGCGAGCATCGAGCTGAGCCCGTCGGGCGTGGGTGTGGTCGTGCCGCGTCCGGACGGCTGGCTGCTGCATACGAACCATTTCCTCGATCTTGCGTTGAGCGGTGGCGAGTGCATGCCCGACAGCTCGACGACGCGCGAGCGCTTCGCGCACCTGAACGATGTCGTGAAAGGCATGACGAGCGCCGACGTGCGCGAGCGCGCGGCCGCGATGTGCGGCGCGGCGGGCGACGAGGCCGTCGTGTGTTTCCATCCGGACCTGTCGATGCCCGACACCGAGCGCTGGGAAACGCTGCTGACCGTCGGCATCGATACCGATGCGTGCGCGCTCGACTACGTGGCCGGTAATCCGCACGACCTCGCGCGCGACGGGTTCCAGCGGTTCTGATACGCAAGCGACGGGTAAGCAGGGCGGCACGCGTGTGCCTCAACAGCTCGACCTGTTCGTGTCACTGCTGTCGTGACCGATCTATCGGAGTCCTCGGGTTGCCCGCTGAGGGCAACAAATTGCTCCCTGTCAGTCGGCTATCGCGTCCTTCGCGCTGATCCAGCCCGTCACGGCGCCTGCGCGCGGATTGCGATAGATAACCTTCAGCCACCGGAAGTCGGCAGTCGCGTCGACCAGTTCGAGCGTGTCGCCCGCGACGACGTAGCGGCGCGTGGGCGCGTCGGTCGCCAGGTCGTGCAGCGGCAGGCGTGCCGCCGCGCGCACCTTGAACGTGACCTTGCCGCCGCCATACGCCTGCGGGCGGCGCGACACGCGCTTGCCGTGCTCGTCGTAGGTCAGCAGCATCGACGACGGGCCGTTGTCGTCGTCGAGCAGTGTGCGCAAGTCGTCCGGTATCGCTTCGCTGGACTGGTACAGAAACATCCTGCCGCTGGCGTCGAAGCGGTACGCATCGGTGTACCAGATCGGGCCGCCGCGGCACGAGCTGTACAGCGTGCGCTCCTTCGGCTTCGCTTCGACGTTGATCAGGTCGTCGCAGTTGCCGTGCGGCATGTTGCTCGCCGGCATGTGCAGCGGCTCGAACTGCTGGCGCGCGGCGTTGTACAGGTAGATGCCGTAGCTTTCGTTGACCATGCCTAACATCGCGTGCAGCGCGAGATCGCGGTGGCCGTCGAAGTTGTAGTCGTCCGTTGCGAGGTGGTAGTGGCCTTCCTCGTCGGCGGCGGTGACGTCGAGCGTCTGCGTTTTCCCGCTCGGCAGGAAGCGGACCGTGAGGCGCGCGCTGTCGGCGCGCTCGACGCGGGCCGTGACGGTGTCGTCGACCTTGAACGTGAGCAGCGGTTTGGCCGCGTGTGCGGCGGGGGTCGCCGATGCGCACGCGGCGAGCAGCAGCGCGGCGACGCGCGGAAACGGTCGGAATCGGAGGGAGCGCGTCATGAGCGGGCGTCGGAACGAAAGATCGAGAATGGGCGTGCGCGCGAACGGCTAGCCGCGTGTGCTGTCGTCGCGATAACCATTCTTGCCGACAAAGATCTCCTTCAGCGCGGCGCGCAGCGCGACCGGATCGTACTGGCCGGGTGCGAGATGGATCACGTAACGCGTTTGACCGTCGAGACGCGCGGCGACGCCCGGTTCGATCTCGACGTCGATCGTGTCGTCCGTCAGGCGCACCGACAGATCCTTGACGCGCCAGTTGATCTGGTCGCGCACCATCACTTCGATCAGCGTGTCGTCCGGAAAGCGCGACAGTGCGAAGCAATAGTCCTGCTCCGCGTCGTGACAGTAGATGTTGGCGAAGCTTTCGTCGTCGTCGAGGTCGGACGTTGCTGCGCCGACGGTAGCGTGAAGTTCCATGAACGTAGGTTCCTGCGTATTGGTTGTCTGGGGTTATCGGGTTGTTTCTATCGCCGCTGCGGGCGTCGTGCCGCTATCGCACGACGCATCGGCATCGCGCGCCTTCAGCCACAGCCCGAATTCGCGCATCACGTCGACCACCGGCCGCAGCCGGTCGCCGTCCGCGGTCAGATCGTACTCGACCCGCACCGGCACTTCCGGATAGACGGTCCGTCGCACGAGCCCCGCGTCTTCGAGCGCGCGCAGGTCGAGCGTCAGCATGCGCTGCGAGATGCCCGGCATGTCGCGGCGCAGGTCGCTGAAGCGTCGCGGCCCGTCGAGCAGGTACGACACCAGCAGTAGCCGCCAGCGGCCGCCGAGCACGCGCATCGCTTCTTCAACGGAACATCCTGTCGCACTCGTTTTCATCCTGCTGAACCCTGGTCGGTAAATTTTTTGTGACTACGGCACAAACGACTGCCGTCTTCCCAGCCATGCGCCGATGCGAGATATTAGCGCCCGCGTCGCGGCGAATCGATACACGGACAACGAAACGAAGGAATCGCATGAAGCTTTATCACGCTCCCGGAAGCTGTTCGCAGGCGATCTGCATCGTACTGCGCGAAGGCGACATCGATGCGGAGATCGTCAAGGTCGACGCGCGCAAGCATGTCGTCGTCGAAGGCGGACTCAACTACTACGACATGACCGAACTCGGCTACGTGCCGCTGCTCGAACTCGACGACGGCACGATGCTGCGCGAAGGGCCGGTGATCGCGCAGTATCTCGCGGATCTGCGCCCGGAAGCCGCGCTCGCGCCCGCATACGGCACGCTCGCCCGCTACCGGCTGATGGAGTGGCTCAGCTTCCTCGGCACCGAGATCCACAAGGGCTTCGTTCCGCTGCTGTACGCGATGCAGGCGGGGAAGTACGTGGAGCCCGTGCGGCAGAAGCTCGACAGCCGCTTTGCATGGATCGACCGCCAGCTCGACGGCAAGACGTTCGTTATCGGCGACACGTTCACCGTCGCGGATGCGTACCTGTTCGCGCTGACCGGTTGGGGCAAGGCCGACTGGATGCGCTCGGTGTACAACGCGGATATCGACCTGAGCCGGTATGCGCAGCTGCGCGCGTGGTACGAGCGGGTTCGCGAGCGGCCGGCCGTGCAGGCCGTGCTGGCGGCGGACGACCTGTTGCGGTAGCGTGCTGCGACGGTCGCGGATACGGCGCGTCATCCCGCCGCGCCGTGACCGTTTTGCGCGATCGAGGTGCCGCCACGCAGCAAAACGCCGCGCTATAATCGCGACCATGAAACTGCTTCGGACCTTCATCCTGTTGCTGCTTTGCGCGGTGCTGCCCATCAGCGGGCTGGCAGCCAGCGGCCTGACCGGTGAATGTCCGATGCAGCACACGATGTCGATGGAAGCGGACGCTGGCATGAATATGTCCGCCGACATGAGCGATTGCGATTCGATGAAGTCGCCCTCCGCCGGCAGCGCGAAAGCGAAGGCCAAAGCCAAGGGCATGGCCTGCAAGATAACGGCCCAATGCCAGTTCGGCAGTCTCTATCACCCGGCCGCCCGCGCCGACGTCAGCCGCCCCGCTGCATTCGCCAGCACGATCGTCTTCCACTACACGCAGTCCGTCCCGGTCCGCGACCCGAGCGGGTTGTGGCGCCCTCCACGCATTAGCTGATCCCGATCCGACCGGTTCACCGCCCACGCGGTGAGGTTCGTCCTGTGCTCAGGACGTGGAATCCCTATGGATTCCGACGTTGGGGTTAAACCATGTCATTCGATTTCGGCACGCCGCGCACGCGGCGTGCGTGTCGGCGCGCGCCCGTGCTGTGGGCCGCGCTGCTGGTGGCAGGCGCCGTTCACGCGCAGCAGTCGCCGTTCACGCTGGACGCCGCGCTGCAGTCCGCGACCGATCGTTCCGCTTCGATGCAGGCCGCGCAGGCTTCGGTGCGCGCGAGCTCGGAAGCGGCCGTCAAGGCCGGCCAGTTGCCGGACCCGATGCTCAAGGCCGGCATCGACAACCTGCCGGTCAGCGGCGGGCAGCGCTTCACCGTCGGCCAGGACTTCATGACGATGCGCCGCATCGGCATCGAGCAGGAATGGGTGTCCGGCGACAAGCGGCGGCTGCGCACCGCGCTGGCCGACGAGCAGGTCAGCCGCGAACGCGCGGGTTATCTCGTGCAGCTTGCGGCCGTGCGCCGGCAGACCGCGACGGCGTGGCTCGACGCCGTCTATGCGAAGCAGGCGCTCGCGCTTCAGCAGGCGCTGCTCGCGCACATGAACCATGAACTCGACGCGACACAGGCGTCGTATCGCGGCGCGAAGGCGAGCGCGGGCGATGTCGTTCAGGCCCGCGCGATGCTCGCGCAAACGCAGGATCAGGTGCTCAAGGCGCAGCAGGCATATCGCACCGCACTCATCGCGCTTGCCCGCTGGACGGCGGCTCCCGTTGCGGACGTGACGGGGACGCCGCCCGCGCCCGAATCCTTCGTGTCGTCGCTGCCGCCGGACGAACTGCGCCTGTCGCAACCGGCGCTTGTCGCCGCCGCGAACGACATCGCGGTTGCCGAAGCCGACACCGCGGTGGCGAACAGCGAGCGCAGCCCGAACTGGACGTGGGAAATCGCGTACCAGCAGCGCGGCGGCGCGTATTCGAACATGGTGTCGGTCGGCGTCTCGATCCCGCTGCCGCTCAACCGCAAGAACCGCCAGAACCGCGACGTCGCCGAGAAAACCGCACTCGCGACGAAGGCGCGCCTGATGTACGAGGACACGCTGCGTCAGGTGCAGGCCGATATCCGCACGCAGTCCGAAACGCTGGCGAGCGGCCGCGAACGCATCGCGAACCTGAGCGCGTCGCTGCTGCCCGCCGCCGATCGGCGCATACAGCTCGCCAGCGCCGCGTACCGGGCCGGCACGGGGTCGCTTGCCGACACGTTCGCCGCCCGGCGTGCGCAACTGGAAGCGCAGTTGCAGGTGCTCGATCTCAGGCGCGACGTGTCGCAGACCTGGGCGCAGCTCGAATATCAGGTCGTGCCGGCGACGCTGGCCGCCGCGCAGTGAAGGAGAACCTCATGACGAACCAATCACTGGCGCGCGCGGCGCTGATGGCATTCGCCGGCGCGGCGCTGCTCGGCGCCGGCTATTTCGCGGGCGTCCGCCATGCGGCGGGCGGTGCGGGGATGGCCGCAGCGGTCGCAGCGCCTGCTGTCGCCGCTGCAGGCGCGACCGATCCGAACACGGGCCGCAGGGTGTTGTACTGGCACGACCCGATGGTGCCGAACCAGCACTTCGACAAACCGGGCAAATCGCCGTTCATGGACATGCAGTTGCAGCCTGTCTATGCGGAAGAAGGCGGCGGTTCGTCAGGCATCCGGATCGATCCGGGCCTGCAGCAGAACCTCGGCATTCGCTACGCGACCGTCCGACGCCAGCAGACGGCGGCCGGATTCGATGCGGTGGGCACCACGCAGTTCGACGAATCGCGCGCGGACGTCGTTCAGTCGCGCGTCACCGGTTACATCGATCGCCTCCATGCGCGCGCGCCGATGCAGCGCATCGCGAAGGGCGCGCCGGTCGCGTCGCTGTTCGTGCCGGACTGGCTCGCGCCGCAGGAGGAATATCTCGCGCTCAAGCGCGGCGGGATGGACGGCAGCCTGCTCGATGCGTCGCGCGCGCGGATGCGGGCGCTGTCGATTCCCGACGGCATGATCGCGAATCTCGACCGCACTGGCCGCGCGCAGACGCACGTCGTGCTGACCGCGCCGGAAACCGGCGTCGTCAGCGAGCTGAACGTGCGGGACGGCGCGATGGTCGCGCCCGGTCAGACGCTCGCGAAGATCGCCGGGCTGTCGACGCTGTGGCTGATCGTCGAGGTGCCGGAAGCGCTCGCGCTGAACGTGCAGCCGGGGATGTCGGTCGATGCGACGTTCGCGGGCGATCCGGCGCGGCACTTCAGCGGACGCATCCGCGAAGTGCTGCCCGGCATCAGTACCGGCAGCCGCACGCTGCAGGCGCGCGTGGAGATCGACAACGCAGCGCTGAAGCTCACGCCCGGCATGCTGATGCGCGTGCGCGTCGCCGCGAAGGAGTCGGTTTCGCGCCTGCTCGTGCCGTCCGAAGCGGTGATCGCGACCGGCAAGCGCACGATCGTCATCGTGAAGAACGGCGACGGGCGGCTTCAGCCGGTGTCCGTGACGGTGGGCAACGACGTCGGCGGCGACACGGAAGTGCTCGACGGGTTGAACGAAGGCGATACGGTGGTCGCATCGGGGCAGTTCCTGATCGATTCGGAAGCCAGCCTGAAAAGCGTGCTGCCGAAGCTGGAGCGGGCCGCGGGGGCAAGCGCGGCGGCATCGTCCGCAGCAGCAGCGGCGCCGATCTACGAAACCACCGGCAAGGTCGAGAAGGTCACGGCCGACGACATCACGTTCTCGCATCAGCCCGTTCCGGCGCTCGGCTGGGGCGCGATGACGATGGCGTTCGGCAAGCCGTCGGCACAGGCGTTCCCGAGCGTGAAGCCGGGCCAGACCGTGCATTTCGCGTTCACGCAGACCGACGACGGCTACCGTCTGACGAAGGTCGAGCCGCAAGGAGCTGAGCAATGATCGCGCGCGTCATTCGCTGGTCTGTCCACAACCGCTTCCTGGTGCTGCTGGCCACCGTGCTGATCGCGGCATGGGGCGTTCATTCGCTGCGGCAGACGCCGCTCGATGCGTTGCCCGACCTGTCGGACACGCAGGTGATCGTGAAGGCGTCGTATCCGGGCAAGGCGCCGCAGGTCGTCGAGGATCAAGTGACCTATCCGCTGACGACGACGCTGCTCGGCGTGCCCGGCGCGAAAACCGTCCGCGCGTACTCGTCGTTCGGCGACGCGTTCGTCTACGTGCTGTTCGACGATCGCACCGACCCGTACTGGGCGCGTTCGCGCGTGCTCGAATACCTGAGCCAGGTGCAGACCCGGCTGCCGGCGGGCGCGACCGTGTCGCTCGGGCCGGATGCGACAGGCGTCGGCTGGGTGTACGAGTACGCGCTCGTCGACCGCACCGGCCATCACGATCTCGGGCAACTGCGCGCGCTCAACGACTGGTTCCTGAAGTTCGAGCTGAAAGCGGTGCCGGACGTATCCGAAGTCGCGAGCATCGGCGGCATGGTGCGCCAGTACCAGGTCGTGCTCGATCCCGACAAGCTGCGCGCTTACGGAATCACGCAGGCGGCGGTGGCGGACGCGCTCCGCCAGGGCAATCAGGAGTCCGGTGGTTCGGTCGTCGAGCTGGCCGAGTCGGAGTACATGGTGCGGTCGTCCGGCTACCTGCGCACGCTCGACGATTTCCGGCACGTCGTGCTGCGCACGGACGACGCAGGCACGCCGGTGCTGCTCGGCGACGTCGCGCGCATCCAGGTCGGCCCGGCGATGCGGCGCGGGATCGCGGAGCTGAACGGGCAGGGCGAGGTGACGGGCGGCGTCATCGTGATGCGCTCGGGCAAGAACGCGCTCACGACGATCGACGCGGTGAAGGCGAAGCTGGCCGACCTGAAGCGTTCGCTGCCGCCCGGCGTCGAGATCGTCACGACTTACGACCGCTCGCAACTGATCGAGCGCGCGGTGGGTAACCTGAAGGACAAGCTGATCGAGGAATTCGTGATCGTCGGCATCGTCTGCGCGGTGTTCCTGTTCCATCTGCGCAGCGCGTTCGTCGCGATCCTGTCGCTGCCGCTCGGCGTGCTGGCCGCGTTCATCGTGATGCGCTACCAGGGCGTGAACGCGAACCTGATGTCGCTCGGCGGGATCGCGATTGCGATCGGCGCGATGATCGATGCGGCGATCGTGATGATCGAGAACGCGCACAAGCATCTGGAGGCGTACGACCACGCGCATCCCGGCGAACCAATCACGGCCGAGCGCCGCTGGGAACTCGTCGCGGCGTCGGCCGCGGAGGTCGGGCCGGCGCTGTTCTTCTCGCTGCTGATCATCACGTTGTCGTTCATTCCGGTGTTTTCGCTGGAAGGGCAGGAGGGCAAGCTGTTCGCGCCGCTGGCGTTCACGAAGACCTACACGATTGCCGCCGCCGCCGGGCTGTCGGTGACGCTGGTGCCCGTGCTGATGGGCTATCTCGTGCGCGGCCGCATTCCGCACGAGAACGCGAATCCGATCAACCGCGTGCTGATCCGCCTGTACCGGCCGCTGCTCGAAGCGACGCTGCGGCGCCCGTGGGTCGCGATCGGCATCGCGGTCGTCGCGCTCGTGCTGACGGCCGTGCCGTTGTCGCGGCTCGGCGGCGAATTCATGCCGCCGCTCGACGAAGGCGACCTGCTGTACATGCCGACCGCGCTGCCCGGTATTTCGGCCGACAAGGCGAGCGAGCTGCTGCAGCAGACCGACCGGCTGATCAAGACCGTGCCCGAGGTCGACACGGTGTTCGGCAAATCGGGGCGCGCCGATACCGCGACCGACCCGGCGCCGCTTGAGATGTTCGAGACGACGATCCGCTTCAAGCCGCGCAGCGCGTGGCGGCCCGGCATGACGCCGGAGAAGCTCGTCGACGAGCTCGATCGCACGGTGAAGGTGCCGGGCCTGTCGAACGTGTGGGTGCCGCCGATCCGCAACCGGCTCGACATGCTGTCCACCGGCATCAAGACGCCGGTCGGCGTGAAGATCTCCGGGCCGGACCTGAAGGGGATCGACGCGATCGCGACGCAGGTCGAGGCGGCGGTGAAGCACGTGCCGGGCGTGACGTCCGCGCTCGCGGAACGGCTGAACGGCGGCCGCTACATCGACGTCGATATCGACCGGCTCGCCGCCGCGCGCTACGGGCTGTCGGTCGCCGATATCCAGGCGGTCGTGTCGTCGTCGGTCGGCGGCGACGATGTCGGCGAGGTGATCGCGGGGCGCGAGCGTTTCCCGATCAACATCCGCTATCCGCGCGAGATCCGCGATTCGCTCGAGAACCTGCGGCAACTGCCGGTCGTCACGGCACGCGGTGCGCAGATCCGCCTCGGCGACGTCGCGCGCATCGCAATTGCCGACGGTCCGCCGATGATCCGCAGCGAGAACGCGCGGCTGTCGGGTTACGTGTACGTCGACATCCGCGGCACGGATCTGAACACGGCGGTGCGCGCGATGCAGCAGGCGGTCGCGCAACAGGTCGCGTTGCCGCCCGGCTATTCGATCGCGTGGTCGGGGCAGTTCGAGTATCTCGAACGCGCGGCGGCGACGCTGCGCACCGTCGTGCCGGTGACGCTCGTCGTGATCTTCGTGCTGCTGTTCCTCACGTTCGGCTCGGCGGCCGACGCGCTGCTGCTGATGTCGACGGTGCCGTTCGCGCTGGTCGGCGGCTTCTGGCTCGTGTGGGGGCTCGGCCACGCGGTGTCCGTCGCGACGTCGGTGGGTTTCATCGCGCTCGCGGGCGTGGCCGCCGAGTTCGGCGTCGTGATGCTGCTGTACCTGAAGGGCGCGCTGACGCGCCGGCTCGACGCCGGCGAACCGCTGACCGATGCGCTGCTGCTCGACGCGATTCGCGAAGGCGCGGTGCTGCGCGTGCGGCCGAAGGCGATGACGGTCGCCGTCGTGCTCGCCGGCCTCGTGCCGATCGTGGTCGGGCACGGCGCCGGCTCCGAAGTCATGCAGCGCATCGCCGCGCCGATGGTCGGCGGCATGGTCACGGCGCCGCTGCTGTCGATGTTCGTCATTCCCGCCGCGTGGCTTCTGCTTCAGCGCCGTCGTGTGCGAAGCGCGAGCGATGCGCGGCATTTCCCCACAGTTTCACCTGCAGTGCCTTCCGGCATGAATGTGCCATCGACCCAAACTGGAGAACCTCGATGAAGAAGTTGATGATTACCGCCGCCACTCTCGCGATCGGCGCTTTCGCCGCCCCCGCCTTTGCCGCCGGAGAAATGTCCGGCATGGACATGTCGGGCATGAAGATGTCGTCCGACGGCTCGGACGCATCGCATACCGCGCTGACCGATGCCGAAGTGAAGAAGGTCGATGCCGCGACCGGCAAGGTCACGCTGAAGCACGGCGCACTCGACAACGTCGGAATGCCGCCGATGACGATGGCGTTCAAGGCGAAGGATGCCGCGATGCTCACGCAGGTTCACGCGGGCGACAAGGTCAAGGTCCGGATCGAGAACGTCAACGGCACGCTGACGATCGTCAAGCTCGTCAACGCATCCTGATCGTCCGGATGCGGGCATTGCTGTCGCCCGCATCCGCACAACGAAGCACGTCGCACGGACGCGGTAGTCGTTGCCGCGTCCGCGCGCGAACGCCTGTCGGGCAGCGCGCCCGATCCGGGCGTCAGCGCGCCAGCGTCAGGAACAGATATCCCGCATAACCCGCGCCGTTCGCGAGCAACGCCCAGATCGCGAGCCCGCGCGCACGCGCATTGATGCGCAGCCAGGCCGCCGCCGCGAGCGTGACGATCACGCCGGTCAGCACTTCGGGGCGCGGCTCCCACGGCGTCAGCATGATGCCGATCGCCGGCAGCAACGTGCCCTGGAACACCATCGCGCCGGTGATGTTGCCGAACGCGAGCGTGTCCTTCTTGCGGCGGATCCACAGCACGCTGTTGACCTTCTCCGGCAATTCCGTGGCAATCGGCACGATGATCAGCGACAGCAGCAGCGCCGATACGCCAAGCACGTGCGACACGCCTTCCACGCCGTGAATGAAGCCCTTCGCACCGCCGACCAGCAGCGCGACGCCGAGCAGCAACTGCAGCGCGATGGTCGCCAGGTTGGTCGGCAGGCCCGTGCGCGCCAGGAACATCGTATGCGGCGCCTCGGTGCCATGCCCGGCATCGACAAGCTGGCTCGACGCGCGGAACGTCATCACGACATACATCACGTAGATGCCGACCAGCATCGCGGCGAGCAGCGCGCGCACGGCCCAGTTGTGGTGCGGGACGAACATCGCCGCAGTCGCCAGCGAGAACGCGGCGAGGAAGTAGTTCATGTCGCGCACGAAACCCGTACGCTCGGGCGCGATCGTGCCGCGCAGCCCGCGCGAGCGGATCACGGCGAGCGTCATCAGGAAGGTGGTGAGCGTCGCGAGCATCAGCGGCGCGCCGAGAATCGCGCCGACGCCGATTTCCTCGTTCACGGCCTGGTTCGCCGTGCCGCCGGCCAGTGCGAGCAGCGGCACCATCGTTTCGGGCAGCGCGGTGCCGACCGCCGCGAACAGCGACCCCGTCACGCCTTCGGAAATCTTCAGACGTTCGCCGAGGTGTTCGAGCGCGTTGGTGAAGACCTCGGCGGCCACGAGGATGACGACCAGCATGAACGCCAGTTCGAGGAACATGAAAGTCATGCGGCGCCTCCGCAGGCAGGTGCGTAGCGGGCAATGGGGCTTGGGGGGGACGCGGGGAGGAACATGGGGACTCCGTGGTCGGACGCTGACGAACCATGGCGCATCCGCCGACGTCCGACCAGGAACGACGCGATGCACCCATGGTCTCGCCAAACCGACTCGGTCGAACGCGCCACGGCTGAAAGCCGAGTGTGTTGACGCGTTCGCTTTCCGGGGGACGGAAAGCAGGCTACTCCCCAAAGACGAACGCAAGTCTAGCCGAGCGGATTTCTTTCGACAAGCCTTCATCTCGAAAAAATAACCCCCTCTACCCTATATGGAAAACACTTTGAAGATATACTCCCCCACCCTATACAGGAGCAATCGATGAGTCACACAGTTCGCGAAAAACAGAAGCTGCTGAACCGCGTGCGCCGTATCAGGGGCCAGGTCGAAGCGATCGAGCGCGCGCTCGAAGAGGAGCGCGGCTGCAACGACGTGCTGCAGCAGATCACGAGCTGCCGGGGCGCGATGAACGGCCTGCTGGCCGTCGTGCTGGAAGACCACATCCGGTCGCACCTCGTCGATGCGGACACGCCCGACGCGCATGAAGGCAGCGCGACCGAGCAGCTGATCGAGGTCGTCCACAGCTATTTCAAGTAAGCGGAACCAACATGAACGGATTCAACGGCACGGCGGCCGGCGGCGGCAGGCATAGCCATGCGTTTCTGGGCGCCGCACACGAGCAGAACGAACGGAAGACGTGGATGGTCATCGGCCTGTGCACGGCGATGATGGTGGCCGAAATCGTCGGCGGCACGCTGTTCGGGTCGCTGGCGCTCGTCGCCGACGGGCTGCACATGTCGACGCATGCGGGCGCGATGCTGATCGCCGCGCTGGCCTATACCTATGCGCGCAAGCATGCCGACGATCAGCGCTTCGTGTTCGGCACGGGCAAGCTCGGCGACCTCGCCGGGTTCACGAGCGCGATCGTGCTGGCGATGATTGCGTTGCTGATCGGCTGTGAGGCGATCGCGCGTCTTCTGTCTCCCGTGCCCATTCATTTCAGTGAAGCGATTCCGATCGCGGTGCTGGGGCTCGCGGTGAACCTGGCCAGCGTGTGGCTGCTGAGCGGCGACCACCATCACGGGCATGGCCACGGTCATCATCATGGGCATGACCACGACGACCATGACCACGACCACGAAGATGAGCATCACGCTCATGGTTCGCATACGGCGGCCCACCGCGATCACAACATCCGGTCGGCCTACATTCACGTGATCGCCGACGCGGCCGTTTCGGTGCTGGCCATCGTCGGCCTGCTGCTTGCGCGTGCGTTCGGATGGGTCTGGATGGATCCGCTCGCAGGCATCGTCGGCGCGCTGGTGATCGCGAACTGGGCCTACGGACTGATGCGCGATACGGGCGGCATCCTGCTCGACGTCAACGTCGATCGCAAGCTGGCGGACAACGTTCGCCGCGCGATCGAGACGCTCGGCGACAAGGTCAACGATCTCCACGTCTGGCGCGTGGGCCCCGGGCACATGAGCGCGATCGTGTCGGTCGAAACCGGCGACGCGGCGCGCGATGCGCGTTTCTATCACGCGCTGATCGCGCGCTTCGACGGCGTGTCGCACGTGACCGTCGAAGTGATGACGCCCGCGAAGGCGGCCTGATCGTGGCCGTGAAATCGCCGTGCATCGAGCTGTGCGCGTTTGACGGTCGAACGGGCTTTTGCGTCGGCTGCCTGCGCACGCGCGACGAGGCGCGCGACTGGAAGAAGCTGACCGACCACCGCCGGCACCAGATACTGAACGACCGCTCGCGCCGGCAGGCGAAGATCCGGCGCGAGCCGGGGGAATAGGGTGGCGCGCGCGACAGCCCATGCGTACCGTGTGTCACGGGCCTGCAGTAGTATCGATGGCGTCCCGTGTCGGGATTCCCGAATCGAGAGCGCCCCATGCAGACCGAACCGTCGACCGGCATTCTTCGTCAGATTCCGCGCAGCGTCTGGGTGCTGGGCTGCGTCAGCCTGTTGATGGACGTGTCGTCCGAAATCATCCACAGCCTGTTGCCGATGTTCCTGATGGCGGGGCTCGGCGCGAGCGCGACCACGATCGGCGTCATCGAGGGGATCGCCGAGGCGACGGCGCCGGTCGTCAAGGTGTTCTCCGGCACGTTGAGCGACTATCTGCGCAATCGCAAGTGGCTGGCGGTCGCCGGATACGGGCTCGGCGCGCTCAGCAAGCCGCTGTTCGCCATCGCGCCGACGATCGGCGTCGTGGTGACGGCGCGGATCGTCGACCGGATCGGCAAGGGAATCCGGGGCGCGCCGCGCGATGCGCTCGTGGCCGACGTCACGCCGGTCCACCTGCGCGGCGCCGCGTACGGGCTGCGGCAGTCGCTCGACACGGTGGGGGCGTTTCTCGGGCCGCTGCTGGCCGTCGCCATCATGCTGATGTGGCGCGACGACTTCCGCCTCGCGTTCTGGCTGGCCGTGATCCCGGGCATGCTGGCCGTGGCGCTGCTCGCGTTCGGTATCGACGAGCCGGCGCGCGCGCCGGGCGAGCGGCGCGTCAACCCGATCCGCCGCGACGTCGTGAAGCAACTCGGCGTCCGCTACTGGTGGGTCGTCGCCGTCGGCGCCGTGTTTGCGCTGGCCCGCTTCAGCGAGGCTTTCCTGGTGCTGCGCGCGATGGGCAGCGGCGTACCCGTCGCGCTCGTTCCGCTCGTGATGGTCGCGATGAACGTCGTGTATGCGTTGTCGGCCTACCCGTTCGGCAAGCTCGCCGACACCACGAGCCACACGAAGCTGATGGTGGCCGGACTCGCGATGCTGATCGCAGCCGACCTCGTGCTCGCGCACGGCACGCACTGGGGCACCGTAGTCGTCGGCGTGGCGCTGTGGGGGCTCCATATGGGGATGACGCAGGGGTTGCTCGCCACGATGGTCGCGCATGCCGCGCCGTCCGAATTGAGAGGCACGGCGTTCGGCGTGTTCAATCTGCTCAGCGGCGTCGTGACGCTCGTATCGAGCGTCGTCGCCGGTCTCCTGTGGGACCGGGTGGGCGCGGCGGCCACGTTCTACGCGGGGGCGGTGTTCAGCGCGGCGACCATCGTGCTGCTCGTCTGCCTGCGCGGATCGTTCGGCGCCGCGCAGGCCCGGTGATCGCAAGCCGGCGGCGAACGGTCTAGCTGTCGGTGCCGCGCGGAAAGTAAAGCGCGAACGTCGTGCGTCCGTCGCGGCTCACGACCTCGACCTTGCCGCGATGCAGCTCCATGATCGACTTGACGATCGCGAGCCCGAGCCCCGCGTTCCTTGCCGCGCCGTGCCGCGACGAATCGATGCGGTAGAAGCGCTCGAAGATCCGGTCGACCTGTTCGGGCGGAATCGCGGCGCCGCGATTCGTGACCTCGACGACCGCGTAGCCTGTTTGCGCGGACACGGCCAGCTCGATCGTCGACGCGGCTTCCGCGTGTTCGAGCGCGTTCGACGCGAGGTTGCTGACCGCGCGCCGGAACAGCGTCGCGTCCGCGACGACCGGCGCGTCGCCATGCACGTCGATGCGCACGCCGGCCTCGTCGGCCAGCGCCTGGAAATACGACGCGAGCCGGCGCAGTTCGCTGCCCGCGTCGAGTTCGGCGGTTTTCAGGTGCTGCCGCGCATTGTCGGTGCGCGCGAGAAACAGCATGTTCTCGATCATCCGCTGCAGCCGTTCGCATTCCTCGATATTCGAATCGATCAGCGCTTCGTATTCTTCGGTCGTGCGTGCGCGCGACAGCGTGATCTGCGACGAGCTGATCACGTTGGCGAGCGGCGTGCGCATGTCGTGTGCGAGATCGGACGAGAACTGCGACAGCCGCACGAATGCGCGTTCGAGGCGGTCGAGCATCCGGTTGACCGACGTCGCGAGCTCGCGCAGCTCGACGGGGCCGCCGCGCGCATCGAGACGCGCGTTCAGGTTGTGCGCCTCGATGCGCGACGTCTGCCGGCCGAGGCTCTCGACCGGGCGCAGGCCGCGCGACGCGACCGCGTAGCCGAGCGTGCCGACCAGCAGCGCGCCGACGGCCGCTGCGAGCCAGATGTCGACGCGATAGCTTTCGAGCAGCGACTGGCGATCGGTCGCCGTGCGCGCGAGCGCGACCTGGATCGCCTCGCCGGACGGCAGCGTGTCGCGCGCATACACGCAGCGCGACGTGCCGATGCCGGGCGGCGAGCAGGTGAACGGGCCGCCGGGTCCAGCGGTTCCGCCGGCCGGGTGCGGCGCCGCGATCACCGAGGCCAGCGTGTTGCCGGCTTCGTCGGTGTGCTCGACGAGCGGGCGGTTCTGCCCGTCGTAGATGCCGAGATAGACGCCCGGATGCGACAGCAGCACTTCGTGGAACACGGCCGGATCGTCGCGCAGCGCGGCTGTCGATCCGCTCGCGTGCGCGAGCTGCAGGAACTGGTTGAGCTTGCCGGAGATCTCGATGTCGTCGCGCCGCTTCAGTTCGGCGGACAGCGAGCGATAGAGGTACGCGCCGGTCAGCGCGAACACGAGCGCGGCGACGACGGCGAACGCGAGCGTCAGGCGCTGCAGCAGCGAATACGAAGCCGGGCCGGCGGTCACGAACGATCCTCGAGCACGTAGCCCATGCCGCGGATCGTGTGGATCAGCTTCTTGTCGTATGCGTTGTCGATCTTTGCGCGCAGCCGCTTGATCGCCGCATCGACGACGTTCGTGTCGCTGTCGAAATTCATGTCCCAGATCTGCGACGTGATGAAGGTGCGCGTCAGCACTTCGCCCTCGCGTTCCGCGAGCAACTGCAGCAGCGCGAACTCCTGCGCGGTCAGGTCGATGCGGTTGTCGGCGCGCCGCACGCGGCGCTTGATCAGGTCGATTTCGAGATCGGCCACGTTGAGGATGTCGCGCACGTTGCGCGGCGCGCGCCGCAGCAGCGAGCGGATGCGTGCGAGGAATTCGGCATACGCGAACGGCTTGAGCAGGTAGTCGTCGGCGCCCAGCTCGAGCCCGGCGACCTTGTCCTCGATCGCCTCGCGGGCCGTGAGCAGCAGCACGGGCGTCTGCTTCTGCGCGCGCAGCCGCCGAAGCACCTCGAAGCCGTCCATCTCCGGCAGCATCACGTCGAGCACGACGAGATCGAAATCCTCGTGCAGCGCGAGGAACAGCCCGTCCTTGCCGTTCTCTGCAATGTCGACCGTGTAGCTCGCCTCCATCAGCCCCTTCCGGAGGTACGACGCCATCTTGGGTTCGTCTTCGACTATCAGTATCCGCATGGTGAGGCAGGCTGTCCGTGATTCCAGCCGGTCAGTGTAACGCCTGAGCTTACGGTGCCGCGCGTGCGCGAAAGATGACCGCCGGATGACGGAATTTTCATGAAGTGCTTACTCGCCGCTTCGCCCGCGGTTCATGAAAATCTGGTCATGTTTCGACCATGTCGTCGTCACTGCGGCGGCGATAAGCTGCAGCCGTCTTGTCTCCGGAGCGCGCCGTCGCGGCGCTGCGCCGGCCCATCCGGTCGTTGCTTGCCTGATTCCGTTTCCATGTCGTACTGGCGCAAATTCATCCTCGTCGTGCTGCTGGCGCTGAGCCTGCCGATCCAGTCGTTCGCGACCGTTTCGATGCAGTGCGCGGGCGCCGCCGTGCCGCATGGGGAAGAGGCGCCGCACACGATGACGGTCGCACAGGGCGCGCACGACGGCCACGCCGGTCATGACGACAACGCAAGGCATGCGCCGTCGTGCGCCGCCTGCGTGTCCTGCTGCTTCGGCACGGGCATGACGGGCGTGCCCGCGGAGCCGGCTGCGGCGGACGCCAGCATCGCGATCGCGTCGTATCCGCCTTCGGCCGTCGTCGTGTCGTTCCTGACCGGCGGCATCGAGCGGCCGCCACGCCGGATGCCTGTCTAGTCCCTGCCCGCGGCCGACCGGCCGCGACCTGCAATCCACGCTGGCGGCCGTACGCGGTCCGCCGGACGACTCACGACGAGACTTGTTCATGCGATTGATCACTGCGGCGCTGTTGAGCGCGGCGGCCCTCGTGCCGTCGCTCGCGCCTGCGCAAACCCCGTTTCCCGATCCGGCGGACGCCGCCGCGACGGTGCCGGACGTCACCGTGACGTCCGCGTTCGACGGCTACCGGCCGTATCGGGACGACGAAGGCCCGGGCTGGAAACAACTGAACCGGGACGTGATGGAGCGGCCCGCGAAGGGGCGCACGACCGGCCACGCGAAGCCCGGAAACCCGGCGGGCAACGGCGGCGCCCATTCGATGCACGGAGGGGCCGCGCAATGAAGCACCTGGCGATATCGCCGCGGATCGGCGCGGCTGCGGTCGTGCTGGCGTTCCTCGCGGGCTGCACGACGTTTTCGAAGGACGGCGGCTTCGGCGCCGTGTCGTCCGCCGCATCGGAACGGATCGGGAAAGATGCCGTCGTCGTCCGTACCGATGCCGACCGCGAAGCCGTCGACAAGCGGACCCGCGAACTGCTCGCGAAACCGCTGTCGATGGACGACGCGGTGCAGGTTGCGCTGCTGAACAACCGCGGCCTGCAGGCGTCGTATGCGGAGCTCGGGCTGTCGGAGTCCGACCTCGTGCAGGCCGGCCGGCTGCCGAACCCGCGCTTCTCGTTCAGCCGCACGCGCGCCGGTGATGGCGAACTGACGCTCGGCCGCACGTTCTCGGCGAACGTGTTCGCGCTGCTGACGATGCCGCTCGCGACCAACATCGAACGCCGCCGTTTCGAACAGACCAAGCTCGAAACGGCCGACGCGATGCTGAAGGTGGCGGCCGACGCGCGCCGTGCGTATGTCGAGGCCGTCGCCGCCGAGCAGGCCGCGAACTATGCGCAGCAGGTGCGCGACGCGGCGAGCGCGGCCGCCGAACTCGCGCAGCGCATGCGGCAGGCCGGCAACTTCAACCGGCTCGATTACGCACGCGAACAGGCGTTCCATGCGGACGCGGTCGCGCAGCACGCGAAGTCGGGCCAGCAGGCCGTGGCCGCGCGCGAGAAGCTCACGCGCGCGATGGGGCTGTGGGGCGAGCGCACGCAGTACGCGCTGCCCGACCGTTTGCCCGACCTGCCGAAAGCGCGCCCGGACCTGCCCGATCTCGAACGCTTCGCGATGAGCAACCGCCTCGACATCCAGGCCGCGAAGCTGCAGACGCAGGGCGTCGCGTCGTCGCTCGGCCTCAGCAAGGCGACGCGCTTCGTCAACGCGGTCGATCTCGGCTACGTGAACAACTACGAGACCGGCAAGGGCCACGAGCACGGCTACGAGATCAGCGTCGAGATTCCGCTGTTCGACTGGGGCGGCGCGAAGGTCGCGCGGGCCGAGGCCGTCTACATGCAGTCGGCGAACCGGCTCGCGAAGACGGCCATCGATGCGCGCTCCGAAGTGCGCGAGTCGTACGCGGCGTACGTGACGAGCTACGACGTC
Source organism: Burkholderia pyrrocinia (assembly GCF_001028665.1). NCBI lineage: Bacteria > Pseudomonadati > Pseudomonadota > Betaproteobacteria > Burkholderiales > Burkholderiaceae > Burkholderia > Burkholderia pyrrocinia. The sequence continues at coordinate 726,588 of NZ_CP011504.1, read as the reverse complement.
GCGAAACACTATCGCGACGAAGTCGTGCCGCTGCGCAAGACGATCTCGGACGAACTGCTGCTGCGCTACAACGGGATGCTCGCGAGCGTGTTCGAGCTGCTGACCGATGCGCGCGAACAGGTCGGCGCGGTGAACGGCTACATCGATTCGCTGAAGGACTACTGGCTCGCCGAGACCGATCTGCAGATGGCCGTCGGCGGCCGGCTGCCGACCTCGGGCACCGCGCCGCGCGCGGCGGCTTCCGCCGAACCCGAACCCAAAACCGATACCGACGCTGCACCGCAGCCGGCTTCTTCACCCGCGGCGCAACCGGCGCCCGCAACGCATCCGGAAGGTCATTGACATGGTGTCCCGTCGACAATTTCTCAGCGGCTCGGGCGCCGCGCTGCTGGGCGCCGCGATGGTCAGCAAGGCCGGCGCCGCGTCGCTGCCCGAAGCGCCCACGATGGCGAAAAGCGCCACGCAGCCGCCGCTCGTGCCGCCCAACGGCCGCCCGTACACGCCGGTCGCGACGCTCAACGGCTGGACGCTGCCGTGGCGGATGAAGAACGGCTGGAAGGAATTCCACCTGACGGCCGAGCCCGTCGTGCGCGAGATGGCGCCCGGCATGAACGCGAACCTGTGGGGCTACAACGGCCAGTCGCCGGGCCCGACGATCGAGGCCGTCGAAGGCGACAAGGTCCGCATCTTCGTGACCAACCGGTTGCCCGAGCACACGACGATCCACTGGCACGGGCTGCGGCTGCCGAACGGGATGGACGGCGTCGGCGGCCTCACGCAGCCGCATATCCCGCCCGGCAAGACCTTCGTCTACGAGTTCCAGCTCGAATCGCACGGCACGTTCATGTATCACCCGCACGCCGACGAGATGGTGCAGATGGCGATGGGGATGATGGGCATGTTCATCGTGCACCCGAAGGATCGCGGCACGATGCCGGTCGATCGCGACTTCGTGTTCCTGCTCGCCGCGTACGACATCGATCCGGGCAGCTACACGCCGCGCGTGAACGAGATGACGGATTTCAACATGTGGACCTTCAACTCGCGCGTGTTCCCGGGCATCGATCCGCTGCCGGTGCGCGCGGGCGACCGCGTGCGGATTCGTTTCGGCAACCTGACGATGACGAACCATCCGATCCACCTGCACGGCTACAGCTTCGAAGTCGCCGGCACCGACGGCGGCTGGATTCCGCCGGCGGCGCGCTGGCCGGAAGTGACGGCCGATGTCGCGGTGGGCCAGATGCGCGCGATCGAGTTCACCGCCGATCGCCCGGGCGATTGGGCGTTCCATTGCCACAAGTCGCATCACACGATGAATGCGATGGGCCACCAGGTGCCGAACCTGATCGGCGTGCCGCAGAAGGATCTCGCGAAGAAGATCGGCAAGCTCGTGCCGGACTACATGGCGATGGGCAGCACGGGCGGCGCGATGGGCGGCATGGAGATGCCGCTGCCCGACAACACGCTGCCGATGATGACGGGCACGGGCCCGTTCGGGCCGCTGGAGATGGGCGGCATGTTCACGGTGCTCAAGGTGCGGCAGGGGCTCGGCCGCAACGACTATCGCGATCCGGGCTGGTTCCGGCATCCGAAGGGCACCGTTGCATACGAGTACACCGGCGAATTGCCGGACGGCTGAGCAGCGGCAGGCGGCAGCAGGCGGCGGCCGTGCCGATACGGCCGCTGGTTTCGATTCACTCACTCAGGAGCAAGCACGATGAAGAAAGGACTGGTTTCGATTGCAATGGGTTGTGCGCTGGCGTTTTCCGCCGCGTCGTACGCGGCCGGCGACATGGCCGGCATGGACATGAGCGGCGGCGCGAAGCAGGGCGCCGACGCGAAGCAGCGCATGTCGCACGGCGAGATCCGCAAGGTCGACACGGCCGTTGGCAAGCTGACGATCAAGCACGGCCCGCTGGACAACCTCGGGATGGACGCGATGACGATGGTGTTCAAGGTGAAGGACCCCGCGATGCTGTCGCAGGTGAAGGCGGGCGACAAGATCGACTTCGTCGCCGAGGACGTGGGCGGTGCGCTGACCGTCGTCGAGCTGAAGAAGCTGTAACGCCGGGCATGCACATGAAGATCACGACTCTCGGGCGGCTGGCCGCCTTCGCCGCGGCCGGCGCGATCCTCGCGGCCGCGCCGGTCGCTGCATCGGCGCACGGCAAGCTGGAAAGCGCCGCACCCGCGACGGGCAGCACGGTCGACACGGCGCCCGACATGGTGCGGCTCACCTTCAACGAAGACCTCGAACCGACGTTCAGTTCGGTGAAGGTGTCGGACGCGAACGGCAACGCCGTCACGCAGGAAAAGGCGAAGGTCGATGCGTCGAACCCGCGCGTGATGACCGTCGCGATGCCGAAGCTTGCGCCGGGCGCGTACACGGTGCAGTGGGCCGCGATGACGGCCGACGCGCATCGCACCAAGGGCACCTATACGTTCAAGGTGAAAGGGTGAACGAAGGCTTCGTCGGCCTGCTGCGGCTCGTATCGGTGGCGATCCAGAACGCCGGGTTCGCCGTAATCGTCGGCGCGCTGCTCGGCAGTCACTGGCTCGCGCGCGGCGCATCGGCGTGGCAGCACGGCATCGGGCGGCGTCTCGTCGCGACGCTGCGCATCGCGTCCGTCGTGTCGCTGCTCGCGAGCATTACCGCGTTCTGGGCGCACTGCGCGCTGATGAGCGACGTGTCGATGCTCGAAGCAGGGCCGGCCGTCTGCGCGATGCTCGTGGGCACCGGCTTCGGCCACGCATGGCTGGCCGGCGCCGTGTTCATGGTTGTCATCGTGCTGCTTTCATTCGTCAGGCATGCGAACGACACGCGTTTTCCGTTCGCGATGTGGGCTGCGCTCGCATGCGTCGCGCTCGCGCGCAGCAACGGCGGGCATCCGGTCGACGCGGGGCTGTTCAGCGTGCCGGTGTGGGTCGACTGGCTGCATCTGCTGGCGATCAGCGCGTGGGTCGGGCTCGTGCTCGTGACGGCGTTCGGCGTGACGCCGCGTCTTGCCGGCATGCCGGCAAGCGAACGCGCGACCGGCGCGTCGTTCGTGCAGTCGCTTTCCGATGCGTCGACGTATGCGTTGATCGTGCTGTTCGCGACCGGCGCGTACAACGGTTGGCGCGGTGTCGATACGCCCGCCAACCTGCTTGCATCGACATACGGGCAGATCCTGCTGCTGAAGCTCGCGCTTGTGTTGACCGCGGCGGCGCTCGGCGGACACAACCGGTTCTTCGGGATGCCGAAGCTGCTGGCCGCGCTGAAGGACCCGGCCGCCGCGATGCCGGCCGGCCCGTTGCGCCGGTTCGGCGCGGTGTTGCGGATCGAGGCGGTCGTGCTGGCCGGCGTGCTGATGGTGGCGGCCGTGCTCGTGTCGAGCGCGCTGCCGGGGACGGTTTAGCGCAGCGGTGCGGTGCCGAAAGTTACGCAGGGGAATCGTCACGGGCACGGCGGATTTTTGTCAGACGATTCCCCGTTTTTCACGCGTGATCGTGCGGCCGGTTGCGATCGCAGTGCGATACCGGGAATTACATCGGCCTGTCTGTCGATTACCAAAAACTGTCATTGAGCGCCGCTAAGCTTTCGCCACCCTCACAACCGGGATTTCCCGTCATGCGCTCGACAATCCGCCTGTTTGCCCCGCTATTGCTTCTGCCCACGCTTGCTGCCCCGGCGATCGCCGCCACCGCCGCGCCCGTCAGCCCGAACTGCGGCGGCAGCGCGACGCCCATTGCCGATATCCAGGGGCCGGGTGCGCCTTCGCCGCTCGCCGGCCAGAACGTGTCGATCGAAGCCGTCGTCACCGCCGATTTCGGCGGCACGGACGGCTTCGGCGGCTTCTTCGTCCAGCAGGCCGACGCGCAGCGCCGCAACCAGCCGGGCGTGTCCGAAGGCCTGTTCGTCTATGCGCCGAAAGTGCGCGCGAAGGCTGGCGATCTCGTGCACGTGACCGGCAAGGTCGAGGAGAAATACGGTCAGACGCAGCTCACGCAGTCGGGTGCGATCGCGGTGTGCGCGAACGGCCAGACCGTCACGCCCGCGACGCTCACGCTGCCGGTCGACAGCCCGAACGCATTCGCCGCGTATGAAGGGATGCTCGTGCGCCTGCCGCAGACGCTGAACGTCACCGACAACTACGAGCTCGGCCGCTACGGCAGCGTGTTGCTCAGCAACGGCCGCCTGCGCACGCCGACGAGCGTCGTGCCGCCCGCCCAGGCGCAGACGCAGATCGACGCGAACGCGCGCAACCGCCTGGTCCTCGACGACGGCTCGAACAAGCAGAACCCCGCGACCGTGCCGTATCCGGCGCCGGGCCTGTCGGCCGCGAACACGCTGCGCGCGGGCTACACGGTGCGCGACGTCGAAGGCGTGCTCGAAGTGCGTTACGGCGCCTGGCGCGTGCAGCCGCTGCCCGGCGCGGCCGTGCCGGCATTCGACGCGCGCACGAACCCGCGCACCAACGCGCCCGCGCGCGATCCGAAATCGAACCTGCGCGTCGCGTCGTTCAACGTCCTCAACTACTTCAACGGCAACGGTCTCGGCGGCGGCTTCGACGATCCGAACAACCGCGGCGCGAAGAACTATCAGGAATTCCAGCGCCAGGAAGCGAAGATCGTCAGCGCGCTGAAAGCGCTCGACGCCGACGTGATCGGCCTGATGGAAGTCCAGAACAACGGCTACGGCGAACTGAGCGCGGTGCGCCAGCTCGCGGCGAAGCTCGGCAACCACTGGCGCGTCGTCGATCCTGGCACGTCGCGCCTCGGCGGCGACGCGATCGCGGTTGCGATGATCTACGACAGCCGCAAGGTCGAACCGGTCGGACGCGCGGCCACGCTCGCGATCGACGACAAGAACCGCCAGCCGCTCGCGCAGTCGTTCCGCCGCATCGGCGGCAAGCAGGCGCTGACGATCGCGGTGAACCACCTGAAGTCGAAGAACTGCCCGGATGCCGCGAACGACGATCTCGACCAGGGCGACGGCCAGGGCTGCTGGAACCCGACGCGCACGCGCGCGGCGGCGAAGGTCGCCGACTGGCTCGCCGGCACGCCGACGGGTGTCGCGGGCCAGGGCGTGCTGCTGATCGGCGACTTCAACAGCTACACGTATGAAGACCCGATCCGCACGCTCGAATCGCGCGGCTACCGCAACCTCGTCGCGCGCTGGATCGGCGCGAACGCGTACAGCTACGTGTACAACGGCGAAGCCGGTTATCTCGATCACGCGCTCGCGACGCTGCCGCTCGCATCGCACGTGAAGGCCGTGCACGAATGGCACATCAACGCGGACGAGCCGCTCGCGCTGCAGTACACGCTCGCGTACAAATCGGCCGAGCAGCAGAAGACGTTCTACGCGCCGGATGCGTATCGTTCGTCGGATCACGATCCGGTGCTGATCGATATCGCGCTGCCGGGCGGCGGGCATTGATTGCGGGTTGAGTGTTTGCAATTGGCGATGTGCGGCACTGCCGCACGTCGTTGTGCGGGCGGCGGCTTGTGTATCGCGCGCCGCTCGCACTGCGGAAAATCCGGTCGGATATCGGGTAAATAATTCCGCCGCGGCCGGTATGAATTAACGAAGTCGGTATTTTATGGATGCCGAGGTGCGCATAAGCCCCCGGATTGACGAATGGTTGAAGTGAATCTCGTCATCGCATCGCGTATGCCTGCCGCTACAACGCCTTAATCGATCTCCGATAATAAAAATGAAAGAAAAATCCTGTCGGCCTGAAGGCATTTGAGGCGCTGCATCAATACAGGAAAGGCTGCTGAGTTGTGCGATAAAAGTAAAATATTCGGCGCAGCATTGCCGATAAGGCGCGCCTTGCACGAATAATCCCGTTTTCTTTCAAATCCCAGACACCGGCTGTCGTTCGCATCATTACGGGATTTTTAATATCGGAATGATCTTTGACAACGCGGCGCAGCACCGCCTATTTTGTCGATGTCGTAAATTTCGGTAATCAGAAAAGAAGTCCAAACTGCAGGGGGCGGTTCAAGCACGATTCTCGCCAGCAGTTTGCTGTGTCTGTATCACGTTCAGTCTCTTGAAGCAGTCCGATTCCAACCGCCTTTTGCGCGAGTGGCGGGTGTTGCTGCGCGTCTCGCCGGCGAAGGCGGCCTTTGTGAAGCGGTATCCGAACCAAATCAAAGGGCAGAGATGAAACCAGACAGGAGCAGTACCGGCAGCCGCCGTGCTCGTCACGGCCGGTTGGCCGGGCTAGGCGCATTGACGGTCATGACACTGGCGCTCGCGGCATGCGGCGGCGACGATTCGTCGTCCGTCGGCGCGTCGAGCCTCGCGCAGGCGACCGCCAGCCAGCAGGCCAGCGCACAAGCGGCCAGCAGTCAGGCACCGGCCGCCAACCAGCCTTATGTCGATCAGGTCGCGTATTCGATGAATGCGACCGACGGCCTCGCCGCCGCGCAGGTGTCCGAGAAAGCGGCGGTCATGCATTACCAGTGGAAGTCCGGCGGCACGACGATCAACTACACGACGACCACCGGCCACCTGACCGCGCAGGACGCGAACGGCAATGCGGAAGCGTCGATGTCGTATGTCGCGTACACCGCGCCGAGCACGAACGGCAAGCCGCGTCCAGTCACGTTCGTGTATAACGGCGGCCCCGGCTCGTCGTCGATCTGGCTGCGGCTCGGCTCGTTCGCACCGACGCGTGTGGCCACGCCTGATCCGGGGTTCGGCACCAACTGGCCGAACTATCCGCTCGTCGACAACGCGGAAAGCCTGATCGACACCACCGACCTCGTGTTCATCGACCCGCCGGGAACCGGCCTGTCGGAAGCCGTGTTGCCGAACACCAACCAGAAGTACTGGGGTTCCGATGCGGACGTGAACATCATGCGCGACTTCATCCAGCGCTACCTGAACGTCAACAGCCGCAGTACGTCGCCGATCTACCTGTACGGCGAATCGTACGGCACGCCGCGCACCGACATGCTGGCGCTCGCGCTCGAATCGGCCGGCGTGCACCTGACGGGCATCGTGCTGCAGTCGGCGATCCTGAACTACTTCGCGGATGCGGTGGAAGCAGTGGCGATCACGCAGTCGACGGAAGGGCTGCTGCTCGAAACCGATACCGTGGCAGGTTATCTGCCGGGTTATGCGGCGGTCGCGGCGTACTTCAACCAGGTATCGCCGGCGCCGGTGAACCAGGCTTTGTACGCACTGCAGACGGAACTGTTCACGACGCTGATCTACAACCAGCTGCAGAAGTACTCGCAGTCTTGGGTGTTGAGCCAGCTCGGCATTCCGGATGCGCTCGGCACGCCGGTGTTCCCGAGCGATGCGACGCTCCAGCTGTGGTCGATCCCGTCGAGCCTGACGCAACAGGCGCTGCGCGGCTACTTCAACGCGAACCCGTTCGGCACGAGCCTGCTGCCCGGAACGACGGTCGGCCGGTATGACGGACGCGTGTCGCTGCCGAACTCCGATCCGCGGCTGCAGAACGACGGCGACCCGTCCGACATCCTGATCTCGCAGCCGTTCACGAACGCGCTCGCGACGCAGATGCCGGACTACCTCGGCTACACCGCGCCGAACGCGACCTACCTGCCGCTGAACGACAACATCATCGGCGTATGGGACTTCTCGCACGACGGCCAGCCGATGCCCGACACGATCCCCGATCTGCTCGGCGCGCTGCAACTCAACCCGAAGCTTCGCGTGCTCGCGGAGAATGGCTTCCACGATCTCGCGACGCCGTTCTTCAACACCGAGAAGCAACTCGCGCGGCTGCAGACGGTGAAGGGCCTGAATCCGAAGCTGCAGGTGAACTTCTTCCAGGGCGGCCACATGACTTACCTGGACGATGTCGCCCGTCCGCAGATGAAGCGGGACCTGAAGACGTTCTACAAGGGCGCGCGGATTCCGACGGCGCTGACGCTGCATACGCTTCCGCCGCCGTGGCCGGACGAGAACCCGCCCAGCGTGCCGACCGGCAGCGTCCCGGGCGCGACGGCCGCGACGACGCTGGCGGCGGCCCCTTGAGCGACGGACTCCTTGTCAAAGGAACCCTCTATTCATCCATTGAATGCGAGTGATCATGTCCCTAATCAAATTGATTCGGCGGTTGTCTGCGTTGATCGTCCTCGGTGCCGTGGTGAGCAGCGCCTACGCATTGCCGCCGCAGGCGGTGGCGCCCGTGAAGCTGCCGCATGGCGGGCGCGGTGTCGACGGCCCGTTCTTTCCTGCCACGCGTGCGGCGCCGGTGTTGCCGTCGACCGGCGCGACGCTGCAGCAGCAGGCGCAGCGGCGCGTCGACGCGAGGCTCGGCGCCAATACGGTGCTGAGCAACGGCGCGGCCGTGACGAAGGCGCAGGCGCAGAGCAGCGGGCTCGGTTTCGTGTCGAAGCACTTCGACGAGATCGATGCGAAGCACACGGGCCGCGTGACGATGAGCGATGTGCGGCAGTTCATCCAGCAGCGGCAGGTGCAGGCGCAGCAGGAACAGCAGGACGAGTGATGGTGCGGGCAGGGCGGCGGCCGGTGCGAGGTCGGCACCGGCCGCCGAGCCGCACCACGCGTTCAGGTTGCGTGGCGCGCGTAGCGCCTGGCCGTGGCGGACGGCAACTCGCCGAACATCGCGCGATAGTCCTGCGCGAAACTGCTCAGGTGCCAGAAGCCCCATTTGGTTGCGGCGGACGTCACGGATTCGCCGAGCCGAAGCTCGCGACGCGCGTGATTCAGTCGAACGGCCCGCAGATACGCAATGGGGTTCAGGTTGAGCGCGTCGTGGAATGCATACTGCGCGGTACGCCGGCTGATGCCGAGCTGCACGCACAGTTCGGCGATCGACAGCGGGCAGGTCGATGCGTCCTGAAGCCGCTCCTGCACGGCGTTGACGAGCGACCAGTATTTCGTCGGGCGCGCGGCCTGCGCGCCGGCCTCCGGCGCGGCCGCCGTCAACACTTCCGAGATCGCATACAGGACGGTGCGCTCCAGCAGTTCGATCCGGTCCAGTGTCGTCACGTCTTCGACGGAGGTGCTTTTCGCCGCGGCGGCCAGCGTCCGGCGCAGCAGGTCGCGAAGATTGTCCGCGACATAGGTGGGCATCGGGATCAGCGGTGCGAGCGTGCGCGCGCGCAGGGACGCGGCGACCGTGCGCATCGCTTGCGTCGACAGCTTGTCGGGCTCGATTTCGACATTCACGAGCACGTGCCGGTCGGGCGAGTAGAACTCGAATTCCGGCAGGCTCGAGAACACGTGCAGGCTGTCGCGCCCGCTCTTCTCGCCGCACATGCGCGCATGCCCTTCCAGTTCCAGCGGCACGGCCACGGCGATCCGGTCCGACGGCACCGCGCCCCGCTGCAGGATGACCTTGTCGAGGTCCTCGACCAGCAGCTTGATGCCGCCCAGCGACACGATCGACGACGAGCCATGAAACAGGCCGCCCGAGATCTGCGTGTAATTCAGGTTCCAGCCTTCGAACGACCGCGCCTGTTCCTCCACGTCGGTGAACGCGCAGAACGCAACCGTTCGCGCGAACAACGGGGCGCCAGAGAAATCGCTCGGGTGGGCAGACGGCGTCATCGGGGCGGGAAGGGGCGGGCCGGGTCGAATCATTGTAGCCGCTTGATGAGCCGGTCAAAAAGCGCAGCCTCGTGGAAACCCTCGCTTGCCGAAATCCGATAGTGAAAAGCGTTTCGGCACCCTACCTTTGGCATGAATGCGACGCAGTTCACCGAGCGGTTCGGCGGTTCGGCGGAGCGGCGGGGTGGCGGGGCGGCCACCCGCCAACCGCCAACCGCCAACCCGCCGAGTCATCCCCCCAACGCACCGCGGTGCCTATCTGGAGAGACGTTGATGGAACTTCCCCGTGGCGGATTCTGGAGAAACTGGGTGGGCAATCAGTCGTGCGTGGCCGCGCACCTGGCGTCGCCGACCAGCGAGGCCGAGATCGCGGAACTGGTGCGCACCGCGACGCGGCAGGGCAAGCACGTCCGCTGCGCGGGGTCGGGGCACTCGTTCACGCCGGTCGTGGCGACGAGCGGCCTGCTGCTGTCGCTGCAGGACTACCAGGGCATCGTCGATGTCGATGAAGCGCGCAAGCGCGTGACGGTGAAGGCCGGCACCAAGCTCAATGCGCTGACGCGGCACCTGAAGACAATCGGCCTGTCGCTCGTCAACCAGGGCGACATCGATTCGCAGGCGATTGCCGGCGCGTTCGCCACCGGCACGCACGGCACGGGGACGACGCTGAGCAACCTGTCGTCGCAGGTCGTCGGGATGCGTATCGTGCGGCCCGACGGCTCGATCATGGAAGTGAGCGACCGGAAGGACCTCGACCTGCTCCATGCGACGCAGGTGAATATCGGCATGTTCGGCGTGGTCTCGGAGATGACGCTGCAGGTGACCGATGCGTTCTGGCTGCACGACCGTGTCTGGCGCGAGGACTTCGAAGCGCTGATGGAGCGATACGACGACCTGGCGGCGCAGCATCGGCATTTCGGTTTCTTCTGGTGTCCGGCGTCCGAAAGCCGCCACCTGTACTGCCTGCCCGACACCGCCAAGGTGTCGAATTCGAAGAAGGACTACGACGTGTGCGAGATCAAGGTGATGGATGTCACCGCCGAGCGCACGTTCCATGAAGGCGAACACGAGAAGATCGCTTACAGCTCCGAGGTGTATGCGATTCACTACGTGCCGAACTTCCATGAACTCGAGTACGCAGTGCCCGCGCAACACGGAAAGGAAGCGCTGCGCCGCGTCCGCGACCTCATTCTCACGAAACACCGCGACTGCATTTTCCCGGTCGAGTACCGCTTCACGAAGGGCGACCCGGCGTGGATCAGCCCGTTCAACCACCAGGACAGCGTCACCATTTCATGCTCGGGCGGCCCGAACGGCGTCGACTACTGGCCGTTCCTGAAGGACGTCGACGACATCCTGCGCGACTACGACTCGCGTCCGCACTGGGGCAAGCTGCACTTCACGAACCGCGAAGACGTGGACCGCTGGTTTCCCAAGGCGGAGGCATTCCGTGCATTGCGCCGCAGCGTGGACCCCGAAGGCTACTTCCTCAACGATCATCTTCGGACGCTGTTCAGCTGAGCGCGCCGATCGAACCAGACAGGAGAACGAAGCATGAATGTCAAGATTGACGGCCGCCTGGCCGGCAAGGTCGCCATCGTGAGCGGCGGCGCCGGCGGGTGCGGCGCGGCTGCGTCCGAACTGTTCGCCGCACAGGGCGCGAAGGTGGCGATCGTCGACCGGGACGGCGACGCCGCCGAAGCGCTCGCATCCAGGCTGCGCGATGCCGGCCTGCAGGCGCTCGGCCTTGGCGCCGACGTGTCGAAACAGGCGGAGGTTCAGCGGGCCGTCGATGCGGCGCGGGAGCAGTACGGCAATGCGGACATCCTGTTCAATCACGCGGGGACGCTGATCGTCAAACCGTTCCTCGACATCGAGGAATCGGAATGGGACTGGCTGATGGGCGTGAACGTCAAGAGCATGTTCCTGATGACGAAGGCGGTGCTGCCGCAGATGCTCGAGAAGGGGCGTGGCAGCATCGTATGTACTTCGTCGATTTCCGCGGTCTGCGCGACGCCGGGCGAAGTGCTGTACGACGCGACCAAGGGTGCGTGCCACATGTTCGCGCGGGCCATCGCGGTCGAGTACCGCGACCGCGGGATTCGCTGCAACGCGCTGGCGCCGGGGTTCATCCGCACGCCGCACGGGATGCGCGAACTCAAGGACCTGCAGGCGATGGGCGTCGACGCGACCGAAGCGGCGATCGCGATTCAGCAGGGCCGGTTGTGCGAGCCGTCGGAAGTCGCGGCGGCCGCGCTGTTCCTGGCGTCCGACGAGTCGAGTTTCGTCAACGGCACCCATCTGTTCGTCGACAACTGCTTTTCCGCCGTCTGATCGCAGATTCTCGCAGCGGCACTTTCGACGCGACACGCCATGCGACGCTAATCGTGCCGGCCAACGCGAAAGACACCGCGCAATTCGTCGTGGTTGTGGACGTTGAGCTTGCGGTAGATCTTTCGCACATGATCGACGACGGTGCTGTCGCGCAGCGCGAGGGAGCGCGCGATTGCGGTTTGCGAGTGGCCGAGGACGAGTAGCGAACAAAGCTGCCGTTGTCGTTCCGTCAGGCCGAACTCGAAGCCGAGTCGCTCGATTTCCAGTTCGTGCGGGAGGAAATGCTCGATGTAGATCACGATCGCCTGTTCGCAGTGCATCGCGCTTGCGTGCGCAAAACGATACGCCTTGAAGCGGAAGCGGCCGGCCGCATTGCGGCGTTCCATCGTGGCGGGTGCCACCGGGAGGCCGCACCAGATGCGATTGACGTTCGTTAGCAGCGGCGCAAGCCAGTTCGGAAAGCGGTCGCGACGATAGAACGCAAGCGGTTCGCCGGAAGCGAGCGCCAGCATTCTGGTGCTGTCCTCGCTCTGCAGCAGGACCTTCCCGGTGTTGTCGATGACCATGATCGCCGACTGGCTGCCTTCCGCTTCGCGCGAAGGCGGATGTATCGGGCATGAAAGCGCATGTGCGATATGTCGCGCGAAGGGCGCGATGTCCCGATGATTCTTTTCCGAGAACGGGTGACCGCCGGGCGCGCGGCACAATTTCAGGCTTCCCCAGCCACGGGTGCCATCGGTCGCCGTCAGCTCGAGGCAATGCCGCATGCCGACCGGCTGCCACAACTCCGCATACATCGCACTCTTCAGCAGCGCGGCGTCGTAACGGGCGCTGTTTTCGAAACCGCGGCCGCGGCGCATCGCATCCGAGAACGTGACGCCGAGCACTTCCTGTTTTTCGGTGTTGTGGACGTCGGCAAAGTAGGTGGGCAGGACTTGATAGACGGTGTCGTTTTCGCTGTATACGTCCGACACCGCATGGTGCTCGTCGGTATAGAAGAACATGCCCCAGTCGGCGCCCACGATGCGCCGCGTCGCTTCAACCACATGAGGAATGACGAGGCGCGGTTCGATGCCAAGCGAACATAGTCGCCGGATGTGGCCCGCTAGCGCGACATACTTGTCGGACATGGTGAGCCCCTTGAGCTACGGTGGGCTTGCACGCGACTGCGTCGCAACGCGGGCCGCTCGTTCCTTGCGCATACCGTGTCCAGTTTAGGTCGGCAATTTGACAAATTCCCAAATTGCCCCCTCGTCAGGGGGCGTTAAACCGGCAGGCTGATCCCTATCATTAATCCATTCCTGCCGGTTGCCCCGCCCGGTGCGCGGTGGCTCGAAGTGCGACATCCGCCCGGTCGCGGGCGCGCGCCGCTGGAATATTCGATTCGCGTTGCGGCACGACGCGCAGGCAAGAGCACGCGCTAGCTGCTGTGAGGCAATGTTGCGCATTCGCATGTGAATGCGCTGGTCCGGGGGGACGTTACAGGAGGACGCGAAGGTCGCTCGATGGAACCTCGAACGTGCGAAGCCGGCCGATGACTGAAGTGACGCAGCCAAATGCTCGCGATTCGCGACGAGCGGTGCATGCCGTCGCGGCCGATGTTGTCGCATCGGCGAGGTGTGTCGAATCGCGCGGACGGCCGGACATCGGCTCCGTCCCCGCTGGATGAGTCGCAATCTCTTTTCAGATGAGGTGCCACGATGAAGACGATGTACAAGGCGGCACTGGCCGCCGTTTGCATGCTGGGTGCGGCCGGGCTTGCCCGGGCGGACGGCGGAGCCGACGCGGGCCCCGGCACGCCCTCGGATGCGGCGATCAGCGCCACCGCTGTGGGCTCCATGCCCAGTGCCGGGTCACAGGCGGGCGGCCCTGCGGCGATCACGCGCGCCCAGGTGAAGCAGGAACTGATTCGCGCGCAGAAGTCGGGCGAGCTCGATCGGATGAATCAGTTCTACGGCGGCGGGGAATAGGGGCGGCGTGACGAACCGGCGCGGCCGCCCGGACCATCGGCGGCCGCGTGGTCGGTGCGCTGATTGCACGCGAGGACTGTTGCGACCGGCAACGCGACCCTTGCGACGATCACGGGCATGACTGTCAGACGAGGGTTCGACGGCCCGAAGGGCTGGATTGCCGGATCAAGGTCGTTCCGCATCGAAGTCGAAAAAAGCCGACTCGCGACATGACACCTGCGAGCCGGCGGTTTCAGCCTGTTTCAACGGCGCTTCAGACGGACGGATCGACGTTCGCCTCGAGTTCGCGGATGCGCTCGAGGTTCCGCGTGTCCTTCAGCACCGGCGGCCCCGCGAAGGTGTTGCGCACCCCGAAGCCGTACCAGATCACCATGAGCGCCGCCACGAAACCGACGAGCACGTAGAGCACCTTTTCATTCGGCGGCTGGATGCCCACATACGCGAGCACACAGGCGCCGACCAGCGCGAGCAACGCACACGGCTTGGACCAGATGCCCAGTTGGAACGGACCTTTTTCGGTCCACGTGCGGCCTTCGGCCAGCATCCCCGAGCCGATCGGCATCGCATACGAGATGAACAGGAACACCGCGCTTCCGGCACTCAGCACCGAGAACGCATCGCCGTACAGCGTGACGACGATCGCGAGCACCGCACACGTCCAGATCGCCGGGCCGGGCGTCCGGTGCGTGTGATTCACGCTGCGCAGCAGCTTCGACGCCGGCAGCCCGCCGTCGCGCGCGAACGCATACACCATCCGCGACGTCGACATGATCGCGGCGAGCCCGCACACGTAGTTGATGAAGAACATCGCGAGTTCGAGGCAGACGCGCAAGGTCTTCGGAATCGGCGCGAGTATCGCTTCGAAAAAGCCGGTGCCCTGTTTCATGCTGGCGGTCAGGTCGGGCATCACCAGCACGAACGCGCACACCATCACGTAGCCGAAGATCGCGGACCAGAACACCGACCCGATGATGCCGCGCGGCACGTTCCTGGCCGCATCGTGCGTCTCTTCCGACGTATGCGCGGACGCGTCGAAGCCGGTGATGGTGTAGGTCACCAGCAGCAGGCCGGACAGGAACGCGAGCGGCGTGGCCTGCTTCGGCCACGCACCGCCGTCGACACCGGTGAAATTGGTGAAGGTGACCAGCCGGTGCGCATCGAACGCGACAGGCGAGTAGTAGAGCAGCGAAACGACCAGCGCGATCGTCACCACGAAGATCAGATAGCCCGACAGGTCGGTGATCCTGCTCGCGATCCTGATGCCGCGTGCGTTCAGAATGGCTTGCGAGAGCGTGATGAATGCGATGAACGCCGTTTGATGCCACCAGGTCAGGCTGTCCGGACTGACGCCGAACATCGGCGCGATCAGCGTCTTGAAGAACGGATCGTAGGTGCCGAAATTGATCGCGGCGATCACGAAGACGAGGCCGATCAGGTTGAGCCACGCCGTCATCCACCCCCACTTCTTCCCGCCGAGGATGGCGCCCCAGTGATAGAGGCCGCCCGCCGTCGGGAACGCGGACGCGATTTGCGACATCGACACGGCGACGATCAGCGCGAACAGCGAACCCAACGGCCAGCCCAGGCCGATCGACGCGCCGCCGGTGGCGGAAAACGCGAGCTGAAACGCGGTAATGCCGCCCGACAGGATGCAGATCACCGAAAACGACACGGCGAAGTTCGAGAAACCGCTCATCCGTCTCGACAGTTCCTGCGCATAGCCCATCTTGTGCAGGAGGCTTACGTCACTGTCGGTGCCTGAATCAGGCGCGAGTTTTGCATCCATGTTCGCTCCGTCACGAATGTCCTGCGTGGCAGGACTGTCATCGCCGCCCGGGCCTCGTGTGACGGCCCGCTCCTGGAATTCGTCGGCGGCACGCGATGCCGCGGTTGAACGGCAATCGCGTTCCGGTCCGATGCGTGAACGGTATGAAACCAAATTTCCGGGCAATATCGGATTTCGGCAATGTAGTGAAAATCAGGATGCGTGCACTGTTTGGGGGCGTGGTGCGGCGTCATGGGCAGGCCGATCCGGTGCGACGCCGGACAGACGTGCTACGGCGCGATCACGGTCATCCTGAACGGCCCGCCGTTTGCCGCAGCATGCGCGACCGCGTCGTTCGCATCGTCGAGCGCGAACACCGTCACGTCGAAGTGCCCGAGGTCGAGCAGCCCGCCGCGGATGAGCCCCGCCATCAACGTCACGGCTTCCGTCGGGTACATCCATTTGCCGCGCAGCGTGATGTCGTTGCGCATGATCCACGGATACGGCAGCTCGAGCCCCGCACCGCCGAGCATGCCGACGCCGCCCATCAGCACCACGCGCCCGTACGGGCGCACCGCCATCACCGCAGCACGCACCGTCGTCGCGGGCACCGACGGCGGCATCAGGTCGATCACGCAGTCGATCGGCCCCGGCGCCGCCTGCTGCATGCGTGCGCGATCCGTGGTTTCGTCGCCGGTCAGCGCAACGGTGCGCACGCGTTCGCCGAAGCGGCGTTCGAGATCCGCGAGCGCATGCGCATTGCGGCCGGGCGCGATCACGCACCGCGCGCCCATCGCCAGTGCCACCGCGATGCCTGCGCTGCCGAAGTTGCCGGTCGCGCCGCTGACGAGCAGGATCTCGCCCGCCCGCAGATCGGACGCGAGCAGCCCGCCGTACGGCACGAGCAACGTATTGAGCGCGCACCAGCGCGCGGCGTCTGCCGGCCGGATGTCGCCGATGCGCACCGCGTTCTCGGTCGGCACCCGCAGACGTTCGGCGAACGGGCCGTCGTGGAAATGGCGCTGCAGCCGCTTGCCGCCTTCGCCGCGCGCGCTCCAGCCCTGCAGCACGATGTCGGGCATCTGCGCATCGTCGCGCGAGCGCACGGTCGGATCGCAGAACACCCAGTCGCCCGGCTGCAACTTCGTCGCGTCGGGGCCGGTTTGCCGGACCCGGCCGATTGCGCCGCAGCCGGGCACGTTCGGCAACTCGATCGGATACTGGCGCTCGCCGCTGAACACTTCCTGCGCATAGGACAGCACCGGCGTCGCGACGACATCCACGATGACCTCGCCGGTGCCGAGCATGGGGTCCGGCATCGTTTCGATCGCGAGCGGCATGCCGAGCGACTTCAGAATCGCAGCTTTCATGACTCTTCCAGAGGGTGGGGGACGCGCCGATTCTGGCAGGCTTAGAATCCGCAACAAGGCCCGGCACGAGCCCAGGATTGCCCGATACCACCCTGCACGGAGCGCCCCCGATGACCGTTACGACGCGAACCCCGTTCGGCGATTTTCTGCGCTCGCGGCGCAAGAAGCTGCGACCGGATGCCGTCGGCCTGCACGACGGCCCGCGCCGGCGCACGCCCGGCCTGCGGCGCGAGGAAGTCGCGGAACTGGCGGGCATCGGCGTCGACTGGTATGTGCGGCTGGAGCAGGGGCGCGACGTCAGCCCGTCGGATGCGACGCTCGACGCACTGGCACGCGCATTGCGGCTGGACAAGGCCGAAGCCGCCCATCTGCACGCGCTCGCGCGGCGCGACACGTCGCGTGCGTTCGTGCCGGAGCGCGTGCCGCCCACCATCGCGCGGCTCGTCGCGAATCTTCACCTGCCTGCGTACGTGACCGGGCGGCGCTGGGACATCCTCGCGTGGAATGCCGCAGCGGCCGACCTGCTTGGCTTCGATCGGCTTGCGGAAGCAGACCGCAACATCCTGGTCTACATGTTCGTCGAGCCGCACGCGCGCCGGCTCTTCGCCGAGCATTGGGCCGACGAGGCGCGCCGGATGATCGCGCTGTTTCGCACGAACCATGATCTCCATGCGGGCGATCCGGCGTTCATTGCGCTGGTGGAGCGCCTGTGCGCGAGCAGCGACGAGTTTGCGCAATGGTGGGGCGCGCATGACGTGCGCAGCGGGGCGTCGGGCCAGAAGGTGCTCGTGCATGCGCAACGTGGCACGCAGCGTTATGAATACGCGACGTTCCAGGCGAACGACGATCCCGCGTTGAAGCTGGCGATTTATACGCCGGTGAGTGGCGATGGGGACGTCGGCGAATAGGGGGGCGTGAGCGACACGATTGCCGGCGGGTCATGCGCCGGCAGTCGTCGGCCGGGCGACCGAGGCTTGATTGGCCGGCGTCACCGCCTGGCATCACATCGAAGCGCGGCTTCGTACGCGAATACGGGCGGTGAAGCGAAACCGGAAAGTGTTCCGGCTCAAGCCGTCCGCCGGCTCGACAAACGATTCCACAACATTCCCGCGCGGCTCCCGCTTCGGCAATACGCGAGCACCGGCTTCTGCAGCGAGTCGACCAACGCACCGAACGCATCGACTTCCGCGTCGCCGATATGATCGCGCTCGACCGGCAGGTAGCGCGCTTCGAGGCCCAGTTCGCGGGCAGCCGCTGCGATTTCATCGAACGCCGGCTGATCGTCGCCTTCGCCGTCCGGGCGGTTGCAGATGACCGAGCGGAAGCCCGCATTCCGGATCGCTTTCAGGTCGGCCGGCGTGATCTGCCGCGACGCGGAAAACCCGCTCGACGCCGTCGCGCGGCATTGCTCGATCGCGTTCCGGAAACAGGCAATGGCGAAATCGACGTCCTGCTCGGTCGTAAAGCGACCGAAGCTCACGCGCACGGTGCGGCCGGCAGTCTCTGCATCGAGGCCGATCGCAGTCAGCACGTGGGACGGTGCGCCGCTGGTCGAGTTGCATGCGGACGTCGACGACACGGCGAGCGCCTCGCCGAGCATGAACGGGAAAAAGCCGGGTGCGTTCACCGTCAGGCTCAACGTGTGCGGGATGCGGCGCGCAGCGGCAGCGTTCTGCGTGACATCGCCGAGCGCGAACAGCGCATCCGTCAGGCGTGCGCCGAGCGCCGCGATCCGCACGGCTTCGCCGTCGAGTTTCTCGGCGGCCAGTTCGCACGCGACGCCCATGCCGACGATCTGATGCGTCGCAAGCGTGCCCGAGCGCAACCCGCGCTCGTGTCCGCCGCCATGAATCTGCGGAGCGATCCGGTCGGCGATGTCGCGGCGGACGAACAGCGCGCCGATGCCCTTGGGGCCGTACACCTTGTGGGCCGACATCGACATCATGTCGATGCCGAGCGCCCGCACGTCGATCGGCATCTTGCCGAGCGCCTGCGCGGCGTCCACGTGGAGCAGCGCGCCTGCGGCATGCACGATGCGCGCGATCGCGGCGATGTCGGTCAGCGTGCCGATCTCGTTGTTCACGAGCATCAGCGACACGAGGCCGGTATCGGGGCCGATCGCGGCGGCGACCGCGTCGGCGGTGATTTCGCCGTCGCGCGTGGGCGTAAGGAAACTGACCGACATCCCGCGCTTCGACAGGTTCGCCATCGTGTCGAGAATGGCCTTGTGCTCGAGGCGGCTCGTGATCAGGTGGCGCTTGTCGGTCGCGGCTTCCGCATAGCCCTTCAGCGCGAGGTTGTTCGATTCGGTGGCGCCCGACGTCCAGACGATCTCGTCGGCATCCGCGCCGATCAGCGCGGCGACCTGCGCGCGGGCGCGCTCGACCTGTTCCCGCGCCAGCCGGCCGGCGGCGTGCGAACTCGATGCGGGATTGCCGAAGATGCCGTCGAAGCCGAGGCAGGCCGTCATCGCTTCGATTACGCGGGGATCCGCGGGCGTCGTTGCCGCGTAGTCGAGGTAGTGCAGCGTGGTGGTATCGCTCATGTCCGTCTCTTGCTCATTTCAGAATGGGAGAAATGATACGGGGGACAGGAGGGAAAATGGATCCAAAATTCCTTGGGAAACCCGCCTGATATGGAATAACGTTTTCTTCTGGAGTGGAATGGGGGAAATGGTTTCTTTGTAGGCCGGGCGGGGCTGTTCGCGACTGCCTCGATGTCTATGAGGGATTCCCCCGTGTCGCAGGCGTCAGCGCCATTCCAGCCCTGCGGCGATTCGCCCGATGCTTCCCCGCCGATGCTTCCCGAGCGCCCCGACCGATTATTTGCATTTCGCGAATGGCGCGTTCGCCGGTTGTTCCATACCCGATCCGCAGCCATGCCCCTATCGTTGTGGCGTCGGCTGGCTGGATTCGATGCGTCGAACCGGAAAGGCGGCCGGCACTTCGTCGCGATTCGCGTCGCACACAAAAAAACATCGGACCTGGCCCATGCGCAGGCGCTGCGGCGCGCGCAGGCAAGCCAGTCCTCGGAGACGGAAATGAAAGCAAACGAGTGGGATACCTCCTATGAGTGGAAGGCGGTGACGCTGCTGGCGCTCGGCTTCGGGCTGGTCGGCCTCGACCGCTGGCTCATCGCGCCGCTGTTCCCTTCGATCATGAAGGACCTCAACCTGACCGCGCAGGACGTCGGCAACTGCATCGGCGTGCTCGGCCTGTCGTGGGGCGTGTTCGCAGCACTGATGGGCGGTATCTCGGACAAGATCGGCCGCAGGAAGGTGCTCATTCCCGCCATCATCGCGTTCTCGCTGCTGTCGGGTTTTTCGGGGCTCGCGGGCGGGCTGCTCGGGCTGATGGCGATTCGCGGGCTGATGGGCGTCGCGGAGGGGTCGTTCTGCCCGACCAGTTTCGCCGCGACCGCCGACGCGTCGCATCCGCGGCGGCGCGGCCTGAACCTCGGCCTGCAGCAAAGCGGCTTCGCGCTGTTCGGCCTGGCGCTGTCCCCGATCATCGCCACGCAGTTGCTCGGCTTCGTGTCGTGGCGCTGGGTCTTTGCGCTGGTGGCGATTCCCGGCCTGATCCTCGGCGCGATCATGTTCTTCGTCATCCGCGAACCGAAGGTCACGAAGTCGGTCGCGTCGGAACACGCGCCGGCCTCGCTCGGCCATGTGCTCAAGAGCCGCAACATCCTCGTGGCGATGGCCGCACTGTGCTGCGCGATGACCGGCGTCTTCGTGCTCGGCGCGCTGCTGCCGCTGTACCTGACCGATTACCTGTCGCTCGGCACGCAGAAGATGGGCCTCGTCGTGTCGGCGATCGGCTTCGGCGGCTTTCTCGGGCAGTTCGGGTTGCCCGGCCTCTCCGACCTGGTCGGCCGCCGCCTTGCGAGTATCGTCGGCTTCGCGGGAACGGCCGTGATGCTCTATATCTTCCGCGGCCTCGGCCCGCAGCCGGTCGCGCTGTTCGGGGTCCTGTTCGTTGCATCGTTCTTCACGCTCGGGCTGGTGTCGCTGCTGTCCGGCCCGGTCGCGACCGAGGCTGCGCCCATCGGTCTCGTGTCGACGTCCATCGGCGTGGTGGTCGGCGTCGGCGAAATCTTCGGCGGTGGTATCGCGCCGGCGCTGGGCGGTTACGTCGCCGCACACTTCGGTATCCAGAACATTCTGTGGTTGCCGATGTGCGCAGTCGTGCTGGGTATCCTGGTCAGCATGCTGTTGAAGGAAACCGCGCCTGCCGTGCTGCAGCGTCGCGTGGTCGGGCAACCGGAACTGGCAGCCGGCGAGCAACCGAGGTAATGCCTGAGCGGGCGCGCCGGCGAACGCCGGTGCCGGTGCGCTTCGCGATTGACATCGATTCGGCGACACAGTGACGCTTTTCGCATGACACAGCCCGTTGCCCGGTGCAGGTAGACTGCCGGTTTCGCTGTCGAAAGAGGGCGCGGCATGGACCGGTTTCTGAGCATCGAGGCATTCGTAAGAGTCGCGGAGGCGAGCAGCTTCGCCGAGGCGGCGCGGCAGCTTGGTGTAACGAGCTCGGTCGTGACGAACCGCATCCAGCAGCTCGAGAAGTTCGTCAATGCGCCGCTGTTCCATCGCAGCACGCGCCACGTGCGCTTGTCCGAAGTGGGCGAGGCGTTTTATCGCGAGTGCGCGGAGGTGGTGGGGCGCGTCAACGAGTTGACGGACCAGATGCGCGAGCTGCGCGCCACGCCGACCGGGCGGCTGCGCATCCAGATGCTGCCCGGTTTCGCGCTCGATCACTTCGGCGCGCCGATGGTCGAGTTCAATCGACGCTACCCGGGCATCCAGCTCGACGTGATCGTCAATGATCGCGTCGTGGACCCTGTCGAAGAAGGGTTCGACATCGCGTTCCAGATCTTTCCGCCGATTTCCGAGTCGCTGATCGAGCGACGGCTGTTCACGGTCAGGCGCCTCTTCTGCGCGTCACCCGCTTACGTCGAAGCGCATGGTGCGCCACAACATCCGCGCGATTTGCTGCAGCACACCACCGCGCTGTATTCGGGTTATCCGTCGCGCAACCGCTGGACGATGACGCGCGACGACGAGGTCGTCGAAATGGAGCTGCCGGGCATGATTCGCTCGAACTCCGTTCACCTGCTGCGCGAGTACGCGCTGGCAGGCGGCGGCATCGTCTGCCTGCCCACGCTCGTGGCCAGCGACGCGCTCGTCGCGGGCCGGCTGGTGCCGATCCTGACCGACTACCAGCTCGCGCCGCTGAGCTTTGCCGCCGTTTATCCCGCAACGCAGCGACAGGCGTTGAAGGTGAAGGCTTTGGTCGAATTCCTCGCCGAATACATCGGCGACGAATCCCCGTGGGATCTTCCGCTTCTGGAGCGTGGCTGGGTGCGGTGACCCGCGCGATTATTCGCGAAACGCAAATGCCGTAATCGCCATCCGTTGCCTTGTTGGTGCTGTCCGTTGCCCCTAGAGTGGAATCCAACAAGCGGTTCAACTCAGGAGACAGACATGACCGACACGGCATACCACACCGTCTTTGGCTCGCTCGACAACTACAAGAAGGGCGAGATCGAAATCACCAGCGGCAGCGCCCAGCACTACGCCTTCTCGAACGTCTTCGAGGTGGCAGCGAAGTCGGCCCCTTACGAAAAGGTCGTCGCCGGCAAGAATCTCGAATACGTGATCGAAGTGCTGAGGACCGAGGGCCAGTCGCCCTGGTTCGCATGCGCGCATGACGAATTCACGATCCAGATGGACGGCGAAGTCCGGATCGAATTCATCAAGCTCGACACGCCGCCGACCTCGGGCCGCGGCACCGTCAGCGCCAGCGCGCAACCGGCCGGCCGCAACATGGGGTACGTCGTCCTGCGCAAGGGACATCAGGCGCTGCTGCCGGCCGGCTGTGCGTACCGCTTCGTCGCCGGCAAGCCGGGCGTCGCGCTCGTACAGACCGTCCTCGGCGAGCTGTCCGTCGAGAAGTGGGCCGAGATCTGCCTGCACTGACCCGTCCGACCGCTCACATTCGACTATCCCAGGAGACACGTTATGGCCACCCTCGAAACCCTCGACCCTTCCACCGGCTTTGCAGCCGATCTGGTGCAAGCCACGGAAGCCGATGCCGTCACCGGCTACCGCCGCTTCCAGCTCGGCGAGTTCGCGTTCCAGCGCGACGAATATTTCGTGAAGATCAGCTGGCCCGCGAAAGGCCAGACCCGCACGCATGCGATGCCGGCGGACGCGTTCCTGCGCGCGATGATGCGTGACGTGGCGTGGGGCTTCTTCTACGGCTGGGTGAATTTCGATCACGTGTTCGGCACGCGCAATCACTACGGCAAGGTGGACATGTATGCGGGCACCTTCAACGGCATCCTGAAGGACGCCGGGGTCGACTACACCGAGACCTTCGAAACGCCGACGATCATGGCGACCTTCAAGGCGATGCTGCACGACTGGACGAACGAAGGCTTCGACCCGTTCGCGGCGCCCGAGGAAACGGGCACGGCATTCGGGCGCAAGCACGGCGACAACGGGTCGGCCATCGAGCGCACGCGGATCGCGACGCGCCGCATGCCGGGCCTCGAAGGCGATTCGCCGCTGCGCGACGAGCTGCCGGTCAACCGCGCGTTCCTCGACGTCGCGCAGGACGAGCCGGAAGTGCATGCCGAGCCGGGCTTCGAAGGCGAGCTGCACGCGTTCAACCTGTTCAAGTACCTGTCGCGCTCGGACGTGACGTGGAATCCGTCAGTCACGTCGGTGTGCGGGCGCAGCCTGTTCTGCCCGACCACCGAGGAATTCATCCTGCCGGTTTTCCACGGCAACGATCGCGTCGAATGGTTCCTGCAACTGTCCGACGAAATCGTGTGGGACATCGGCGACAAGAACACCGGCGCACCGCGGGCACGCGTCACGATGCGCGCAGGCGACATCTGCGCGATGCCCGCCGACATCCGGCACCAGGGCTACTCCACCAAGCGTTCGATGCTGCTGGTCTGGGAAAACGCGACGCCGGACCTTCCGCAACGCTACGAGAGCGGCGAGCTCGCGCCGTATCCGATCGCGTTCTGAGCAGCGCTTCAGCTTCAGCTTCAGCAAAATACCGAGGACGATTCATGCAAACCCAACTCTTCATCGACGGGCGCTTCGTTGACGCCGTCGACCGCGGCACGATCGACGTGCTGAATCCCCACGACGGCTCCGTCATCACGAAGATCGCCGCGGCCACCGCGGCGGACGTGGACCTGGCCGTCGACGCGGCGACCCGCGCGTTCCCGAAATGGTCGGCCATGCCGGCGGCCGAACGCGGCCGACTGCTGCTGCGCCTCGCCGATGCGATCGAGGTCCATGCGGAGGAGCTGGCGCAACTCGAATCCCTGGACACCGGCCACCCGATTCGCGATTCGCGCTCGCTCGACGTGCCGCGCACGGCGGCGTGCTTCCGCTATTTCGGCGGCATGGCCGACAAGCTGCAGGGCTCGGTGATTCCCGTCGAGACCGGCTTCCTGAACTATGTGCAGCGCGCGCCGATCGGCGTCGTCGGCCAGATCGTGCCGTGGAATTTCCCGCTGATGTTCACGAGCTGGAAGATGGGCCCGGCACTCGCCGCCGGCAACACGGTGGTGCTCAAGCCGTCGGAAATCACGCCGCTGTCGACATTGCGCATCGTCGAGCTGATGGCCGAGGTCGGGTTTCCCGCGGGTGTCGTCAATATCGTTCCCGGCTACGGGCATACGGCTGGCCAGCGGCTCGCCGAACATCCGGGCGTCGGCAAGATCGCGTTCACGGGTTCGACGGCAACCGGCCGCCGGATCGTCGAAGCGTCGCAGGGCAACCTGAAGCGCGTTCAGCTGGAGCTGGGCGGCAAGGGCGCCAACATCGTCTTCGACGATGCCAACCTCGACGCGGCCATCAACGGCGCCGCATGGGCGATCTTTCATAACCAGGGGCAGGCGTGTATCGCGGGTTCGCGTCTCGTGCTGCACGAGCGCATCGCGGACGCGTTCCTCGAGCGGTTCGTTGCGCTCGCATCGTCGATCCGGATCGGCAACCCGTTCGACGCCGATACCGAGATGGGCCCGCTGACGTCGAAGCAGCACCTCGAGCGCGTGCTGTCGTTCGTCGACGTCGCGCGCGAGCAGGGCGGCCGCGTGCTTACCGGCGGCAGCGCGCCGCAAGATCCGGCGCTGGCCAATGGCTACTATGTGCGCCCGACGGTCATCGAAGCCAAAAGCGCGACCGACCGCATCGCGCAGGAGGAAGTGTTCGGTCCGTTCGTCACGGTACTGCGCTTCGGTAGCGACGAGGAAGCGCTTGCGATCGCCAACGCGACGGAATACGGGCTGGGCAGCGGCCTCTGGACCCAGAACCTCTCGCGTGCACACAAGATGGCGTCGCAGATCAATGCGGGCATGTGCTGGATCAACTGCTACAAGCGCGTCAATCCGGGCAGCCCGTTCGGTGGCGTAGGCAAGTCCGGTTATGGCCGCGAGATGGGCTTCGAAGCGATGCACGACTACACTGAAGCCCGGTCAGTTTGGGTCAATGTCGACGGCAACGTGCCGCCGCACTTCAAGCGCTGAGGCTTGCATGGAACGCTTCGTCTATCAAGGTACGCCTTCCCGCGTGGTGTTCGAATGGGGGGCGCTCGCCAGGCTGCCGGACGAGCTGTCGACGCTCGGCGCGCACCGTGCGCTCATCCTGTCCACGCCCGAGCAGCGGCCGCTCGCCGACCGCGTGAAGGAGGTACTGGGCGAGCGTGCGGCCGGCGTGTGCGCGCAGGCGGTCATGCACGTTCCGGTCGAAGTCGCGCGCGCTGCGCGCGAGATGGCCGCCGAACTGGGCGCGGACTGTTGCATCGCGATCGGCGGCGGCTCGACGATCGGGTTGGGCAAGGCCATTGCGCTCGAATCGTCGCTGCCGATCCTCGCCGTGCCGACGACTTACGCCGGCTCGGAGATGACGCCGATCTACGGGCTCACGGAAGGCCGGCTGAAGCGCACCGGGCGCGATGCACGCGTGCTGCCGCGTACCGTGCTCTACGACCCGTCGTTGACGTTGTCGCTGCCGCCGGGCATTTCGGCGGCGTCCGGCGTCAATGCGATGGCGCATGCCGTCGAGGCGCTCTATGCGGAAGACGCGAACCCGGTGATCAGCCTGATGGCCGAGGAATCGATTCGCGCACTCGGCGAAGCATTGCCGGTCGTGGTGCGCGATCCGGAAGACCGAACGATGCGCAGCCGCGCGTTGTATGGCGCGTGGCTCGCGGGCACCTGCCTGGGCGCGGTCGGCATGGCGCTGCATCACAAGCTCTGTCACACGCTCGGCGGCACCTTCAACCTGCCGCATGCGCAGACGCACGCGGCGATGTTGGCGCATACCGCGCACTACAACCACGCCGCCGCGCCTGACGCGCTGCGCCGTGTCGCACGGGCGCTGGGCGGGAACGATGCGGCTGAAGCCGGCCCGCTGCTGTTCAGGTTGAACGAGGCGCTCGGCATCGCGCCTGCGCTCGCCGACATCGGGATGCCGCAGGAGGGCCTCGACGAAGCGGCCGACCTCGCGTGCCGGAACCCGTATGCGAACCCGCGGCCGATCGAACGCGCGGCGATTCGCGCGTTGCTTCAGGACGCGTGGGAAGGACGCGCGCCGCATTGAACGGCTGGATGCGCAAACGGAGACAGACGTGATGAATGACCACCATGACAGCGACACGAGGCTGACCGAGCAGGTCGTCGCCAGCTTCGACGGCACGCCGAACCCGCGCTTGCGCGTGCTGATGCAGAGCCTCGTGCGGCATCTTCATGCGTTCGTACGCGAAACGGAGTTGACTGAGGCGGAGTGGATGGCGGCGATTCGCTTCCTGACCGAGACGGGGAAGATGTGCGACGACGTGGTGCGGCAGGAGTTCATCCTGTTGTCGGACACGCTCGGCGTCTCGATGCTCGTCGACGCGATCAACCATCGCTTCGCCACCGGCGCAACGGAAACCACGGTGTTCGGCCCGTTCTATATCAAGGGAATGCCCGAGCGTGCGTATGGCGAGAACATGGCGCTCACGCCGGGCGCGCCGGTCGTCGTGCACGGTCGCGTGCTGACCACCGACGGTGTTCCCGTGAAGGACGCCGTGCTCGACGTGTGGCAGACCGCGGAGAACGGCATGTATTCCGGGCAGGACACCGCGCAACCGCACGGCAACCTGCGCGGCCGCTACCGGACCGATGCCGAAGGTCGTTACGCGATCACGACGATTCTGCCGGTCAGTTATCCCATTCCGACCGACGGCCCGGTCGGGAAGATGCTCGACGCGACCGGCCGCCATCCGTGGCGGCCCGCGCATCTGCACTTCATGATCGACGCGCCGGGCTTCCGTACGCTCGTCACGCATCTTTTCGACGAGGACGACCCGTACCTGAAGTCGGATGCCGTCTTCGGCGTGAAGCCGTCGCTGATGGTCGCGTATCGCCCGCGTGCCGCGCATGACGAGCTCGCCCGCCAGATCGGCGTGAACGGCCCGTACCGCGAAGCGACGTACGACTTCGTCCTCGACCGGAGCTGATCGAATGGCTCGATTTTTCGCGGTATTTGCGACGGACCAGCCCGGTATGCGCGAGGTGCGCGACCGCGTGCGGCCGAGTCATCGGAGCTACCTGCGCTCGGCTTCGCAGCACGGCGTGTATGTGCGGCTCGGCGGCCCGACGCTGGACCCGCAGGGTGACGCGATGAACGGAACGCTGCTCGTCGTGGAGGCCGACGATATTCATGCGGTGATGCAGTTCGTCGGAAACGATCCGTATGTGAAGGAGGGGTTGTTCTCGCGCGTGGAAGTGCGTCCGTGGGACTGGAGTCTCGGAAACCCCGAGCAGCGAGTGTGAGTCATGGACGCAACGCAACTCTGCCGCTTTTCCGACGTGCCTGATGGCGGCGCGCGGGTCGTCGACGAAGCGTGCATCGGACGTCCCGTGATCGTGGTGCGAAGAGGCGAACAGGTGTGGGCATACGTGAATCGTTGCCCGCATTTCTCGGTGCCGCTCGATTTCGAGCCGGGCAATGTTTCCTGCTATCGGTCGCAGGTGTTGATGTGTGCCCATCACAGTGCGCTGTTCCGGTTCGATGATGGTGTGTGTATCGACGGACCTTGCTCGGGCTCGGCGTTGGAAGCCGTGGCTGTCGAGGTGGATGCCACAGCCTGGGTTGTCCGTCGAGGCGCTTGATTCGAGTGTTCTGATCGGGACGGGTGGGGTCAATCCATGCGGCGCTTCTCGTATTGATAAATAAGTAAAACTAATCATATTTTCGGCGTCGTTATATCTGCCGAGGTGAAGGCGTTGTTTTACGAAGCATTGAGCGAGTACCCGCCACGTAGCGGGTAGCAGGCTCGCATTTCCACAAAAAGACGGAGACAGAATGAAACTCAGGTTTGGAGCAGTGGCGATTCTCGCCGTGGCGCAGGGTGCATGGGCGCAGAGCAGCGTGACGATGTTCGGTCTGATCGACTCCGGCATCTCGTATGTCAGCAACGAGGGCGGCGGAAAGAACGTCAAATTCGACGACGGCATATTCGCGCCCAACCTCTTCGGCTTCCGCGGTACGGAAGACCTCGGCGGCGGGTATCGCGCCACGTTCGCGCTCGTGAATCAGTTTTCGATGGCCAACGGCGCCATCATCGGGTCCGGAATCTTTGGACGTAATGCATACGTGGGCCTGGAGAGCGACCGGTTCGGCAGCCTCACGCTGGGCAATCAGTACGACTTCATGGTCGATTCCCTCTTTTCCAAGGGGAATGCGATTGCGAGGGACATCAATGGGCTATACGGTTTCCGGAATGGCCCGTTCCAGCGTCTCGCGCTGCCGAACAATCCGACCGGTGCGTTCGATTGGGACCGCACCGCAGGCAGCAAGCCGATCGCGAATTCCGTCAAATACAGTTCGCCGACGGTCGCGGGCCTGTCCGGCGGCGTGATGTATGCGTTCGGCGGGGTGGCCGGCGCGATCGGCGCGGACAATGCCGTCAGCGCCGGGCTGAACTATGAGGTGGGCGCGTTTGGAGTGGGCGCGGCTTATACGAACGAGAAGTACGGTCCGGCTCCCGGTGCGCCGTCGACGAGCGTGCGGAACTGGGGCGTCGGGATGCATTACGACTTTGGTGTCGTGACGGCGAGTGCGCTGGTGACTACCGTGCGGAATTCGTTCAACGATGCCGGGGTGTGGATGGCCGAAACGGGTGGTGTGTGGCACGTCAGGCCGGACGTCGTCCTCGGTGCGAAATACATGTACATGAAGGGGAATGAGGCGGTGAACAACAACCATGCTCATCAGCTCAGCGTGGCGCTTCAATACCTGTTGTCGAAACGGACGACGGTGTATGTTTCGGCCGACTACCAGCGCGCGAACAGCGGCGCGAATGCGCAGGTCAATGGCGTGCTCGATCCGAATGGGGCGTCGAGTTCAGCGAGCCAGGCGGTGGCGCGGGTGGGGTTGCATACGGTGTTTTGATTGGGGGTGGGGCGGCGGGCGGAACTTGCGTCAAGGTTCGCCCGGCACCGGACCAGTCGCGCGGCGACATGCCGACATGCACGCCGCCGCTCGCTTCCGGACGGTTGTTGTCGCCCGGGCAACACGGTTGTGTGCCCGTTGACCTGCTGCCGGGCCGACAATGAGCTTACGATGAGGCATGCCGGTCATCGGTGAATTTCAAGCGGTGGGTGCGTTGCCGATCATTCCACCCTATAGTGCTCGTCGTTGACTGATCGACAAGAAAATCAGGAGCTCGTCGTGTTTCACCGGAAATCCAAATTGGGTCGTTCGACCTTCGTGTGCGTCGTCGCCCTGACGGTGATGCTGGCGCCAGTCGCGGCGCATGCAGAGGCGGAGGCTGTCGACGGCACGACGCGCATCGCGCCCGCTGTCAATCACGATACGTCACCGGCACGACCGATTGTCGGCGACGACCCGGTTGCAATTCGGGATGCCCTGAAGAAGCAGCACATCAGCACCATCCCCCCTTCGTTGAGCGGCCGGGTCCGCGGCCTGGTCTCCGGCGCTGTCGACCGGCATGGCTCGAATCCCGACCTGGCGGCCGTCGATCTGGATCGTGACGTGACGTTCGTGGTGCCGGTGCGGTACGGGCTGAGGTACCGGTCACAGCGGCACCTGTTGACGCTGGACGTCGACCTGTTCGACGCAGAGCGCGACGACCGGACGGGCATCCTGCTCAGAAAGGTCACGACGGGGCCACGAGGGCGAGGGCTCGTGATTGCACCCGAAGCGAAGGCAAAAGGGTACATCCAGCAGATCGACATCATCGAACTCGAGTCCGGGAAAGGCAAACTGACCACGGTTCGTAGCCGCATGCAGCTTTCGCCCGCCGTGTACGCCCAAACACATGGCGACTTCGCACTCGTTTTTTCCGGGCGCCTGGTCCGGCCTTACCTGACCGAAAAAATCGAGCATGTCGATCCGAGCATTGACGAGCCGACGGACATTACGACCAGGATCTCCAGGTTGCACATGGATATCCATGGCATCTGGCTGGTGAGTCCGTCGAGCGGTGTCGTGCTGTCGAAGAAGCTGCGTCTGTCGAAGTAGCGTTTTTCCTGTACGAGGCGATGATCTTGGCCGGCTTACGGAAGCGACAGCGCGAACGTTTGCGCCTTGCAAAAAATTTGAGGCGCTGTCGCAAATCTCAGGTTGCTCGGCACCCCATCAACGCGTCTCATCAATTGATTTTCTATACGCCTGGTGCAGCAAGGGCTGCGAGTTACCGACATCCCTTGTAAGCGAAACCAATTGACGTCAGCAGCGGAAATGAACCCGCGGTTGTCATCACTCGACAGTCACCGACTTAGCCAGATTCCTCGGCTTATCGATATCCGTCCCTCTTGCCAGCGCAGCGTGATAGGCGAGAAGCTGCATCGGCACCGTATGCAGAATCGGCGAAAGCGGCCCGTAGTACTCATTGAGCCGAATCACCTCGATCCCGTCGCTCGGTACCAGCCCGCAGTCCACATCCGCAAAGACAAAAAGCCGCCCGTTCCGCGCACTGACCTCATGCATGTTCGACCTGAGCTTCTCGAGCAGCATGTCATTCGGCGCAACCGCAATCACGGGCATCTCGTTGCTGACGAGCGCAAGCGGCCCATGCTTCAGCTCACCCGCCGGATAAGCCTCCGCGTGAATATAAGAAATCTCCTTCATCTTCAACGCACCCTCGAGCGCGATCGGGTAATGCATCCCGCGCCCGAGAAACAGCATGTTGTCGCGCCTTGCGAGCAGTTCCGACCACGCCATGATCTGCGGCTCCAGCGCGAGCACCTTCGACATCGCATCGGGCAGATGCCGCAACGCACGCAGATGTTCCTTCTCCTCGTCGTCACTCAACCGCCCGCGCACCTGCGCAAGCGACAACGTCAGCAAGAACAACGCAACGAGCTGCGTCGTGAACGCCTTCGTCGAAGCCACCCCGATCTCGATCCCCGCACGCGTGACGAACTGCAGCGCACATTCGCGCATCAACGCACTCGTCGCGACGTTGCAGATCGCGAGCGTATGCATCATCCCGCGCTGCTTCGCGACATGCACGGCACCGAGCACATCGGCCGTCTCGCCGCTCTGCGACACCGCGACAACCAGCGTGCGCGGATTCGGCACGCTGTCGCGATAACGAAACTCGCTGGCAATTTCAACGCTCGCCGGCAGCTTCGCAATGCTCTCGATCCAGTACTTCGCGGTCAGCGCCGCGTGATAGCTGCCGCCGCACGCAAGCAGCAGCACCGAATCGACATCGTTGAACACGCGCCACGCACCGTCGCCGAACAGCTCGGGCATGATCGACGCGACGTCGAGCAACGTATCGGCCACCGCCTGCGGCTGCTCGAAGATCTCCTTCTGCATGTAGTAGCGGTACGACCCGAGGTCGGCCGCGCCGCTATGCGCGGCGACCCGCTGCACCGCGCGCTCGACGCGCTGGCCGGCCGCATCGACGATCCAGTAGCGATGCAGCTGGATATCCGCGACGTCGCCATTCTCCAGATACGCGATGCGATCGGTGATGCCCGACAGCGCAATCGCGTCGGACGCCAGGAAATTCTCGCCTTCACCGACGCCGACCACGAGCGGCATCCCGTCGCGTGCGCCGACGATGCGGTGCGGTTCGTCGCGGCACATCACCGCGATCGCATAGCTGCCGCGCAGCCTCGCGACCGCGCGCCGGACCGCATCGAACAGGTCGCCGTCGTACAGGTGGTCGATCAGGTGCGCGATCGCCTCGCTGTCGGTCTGGCTCGCGAACACGTAGCCGTGCGCCTGCAGCTCCGCGCGCAACTGGTCGCAGTTCTCGATGATCCCGTTGTGCGACAGCGCAATGCGCGCGTTGGCGTCGCTCGGCGAGAAGTGCGGATGCGCGTTGAGCGTGACGGGCGCGCCATGCGTGGCCCAGCGCGTATGCGCGATGCCGGTGTAGCCCGACAGCGCATGCTCGGCGATCTCGCGCTGCAGGTTGGCCACGCGATCGACACTGCGGGCGCGCGCCAGCGCGCGGTCACGGTAGACCACGACGCCGCACGAATCGTAGCCGCGGTATTCGAGCCGCTTCAGGCCGTCGACAAGGTTCGGCAGGATGTCCCGCTGGGCGACCGCCCCGACAATTCCACACATATCGCGCTCCGTAAATGTCCCGTCTGGACCAGTGAGAGCGATGGTAGAGGTGGTCGAATGGAATTAAATTTCAAAATATAGACATAAATGAAACGGACCGCAGATCGTTTATCATGTTGAAATTAAATTTCACGCCCTGACCCGGAAGGAGCCGCCGATGGCCGGCATCACTCTCGACGATCTCGACCTGCGCATCCTCGCGATCCTGCAGGACGACGCGTCGGTGTCGAACCTGCAACTGGCCGAGCGCGCGCTGTCGTCGCCGCCGACCTGCATGCGCCGCGTGCGCCGGCTGACGGAAGCGGGCGTGATCCGCCGGCAGGTCGCGGTGCTCGATCCGGTCGCGATCGGCACGGCCGTCACGGCGCTGATCGAGATCAGTCTCGACCGGCAGACGGCCGAAGACTACGACGCGTTCGAAGCGTACGTCTGCGCGGAGCCGGCCGTCACGCAGTGCTACCGCGTGTCGCCGGGGCCCGATTTCGTCGTGGTGGCCGATCTGGCCGACGTCGCCGAATACGACGAATTCGCACGGCGGCTGTTCACCGGCGCATCGAACGTCCGCAACGTGCGGACGTTCTTCTCGACGCATCGCGCGAAATTCGAGGCGAACGCGCGGGTCGCGCATGCGATGCGCAAGCGCGCGTGATCGTATCGGTCACGCTGCATCAGGCGGCGGCCGCGTCCGCCAGTTGCAGCGGCTTGCCGTACCCGAAGCAATGGGCCGGCTCGGGAAACACGCGTTGCCGCACGTCGTGCGCGTACTGACGGATCGCGTCGCGCATCACCGCATTCGCATCGGCGTAACGCTTCACGAAGCGCGGCGTGTATGCATCGAATGCGCCGATCATGTCCTCGGTCACGAGCACTTGTCCGTCGCACGCGGGCGATGCGCCGATGCCGATCGTCGGGATCGTCAGCGTTTCGGTCAGATGGCGCGAGAGCGCTTCGGCGGTGCCTTCGATGACGACGCCGAACGCACCGGCCCGCTCGGCCGCGCACGCGGCGTCGAACACCTGCGCGGCCGAACGCGGGTCCATCCCCTGCGCGCGGAAGCCGCCGGTCGCGTTGGCCTGCTGCGGCATGAGGCCGACGTGCGCCATCACCGGAATGCCGCGCTCGGTCAGGAAGCGGATCGTGTCGGCCATCTCGCTGCCGCCTTCGAGCTTCACGGCCTGCGCGCCGGTTTCGGCGAGCAGCCGCGCGGCGGAGCGATAGGCCTGCGCGGGCGATTCCTGGTACGTCGAGAACGGCAGGTCGACGACGACGCACGCCTGCGCGGCGCCGCGTACGACGGCCGCGCCGTGTGCAATCATCATGTCGAGCGTGACGCGCAGCGTATCGGGCATCCCGTACAACACCATGCCGACGGAGTCGCCGACGATGATCACGTCGGCCACGTCGTCGACGAGCTTCGCCATCGGCGCGGAATACGCGGTCAGCGACACGAGGCTGCCGATGCCTTTGGTCGAACGGATCGCGGTGACGGTCTTGCGGGTGGTGCGGGTATGAGCGCTCATGAACGGAAGCCGTGTGAAAGAAGAGCCGCCACGGTAGCATCGCGCTCGTTCGTGCAATGACCTTCGGAGGACGTCTTATGTTGCTGGCGGGACAATCCGCTGACCCTTACGCGGTGCCGCCGATGGCGCGCCTGCCGAGGCCTCTGTACGTGCGTGCGTTCGGGATTCCCGGCAACGTGAGCGTCGATGCGCACAGTCATCCGTGGGCCCAGCTGATGTATGCGACGAGCGGCGTGCTCGAGGTGTCGACGCCGTCGGGCCGGCAGCTGCTGCCGCCGCATTACGCGATGTGGATTCCGCCGCACGTGCCGCATGCGGTGTCGACGCGCGATTGCGTCGCGTTCCACAGCCTGTATCTCGACGAAGCGATCGCACGCAGCGAGGCGAACGACGATTGCACGATCCTCTGCATGACGCCGCTGCTGCGCGAGCTGGTGATTGCCACGGCCGAATTGCCGGTGAACTACGACGAGACGGGGCCGGACGGCGCGCTCGTGTGCCTGATCGCCGACCGCATCGCACGGATGCAGCCGGCGCCGCTGACGGTGCCGCTGCCGCGCGATCCGCGTCTGCTGAAAATCGCGCGCGCGTTGCATGCGTATCCGGGCGATACGCGCAGTCTCGACGAATGGGGCCATCAGGTCGGCGCAACGCGGCGCACGTTGTCGCGGCTGTTCCGGCAGGACACGGGGCTGTCGTTTACCGAGTGGCGGCAGGCCGTGCGGCTGCTCGCGTCGCTGCCGCTGCTCGATGCCGGCGAGCCGATCGGCGCGGTGGCCGCACAACTGGGCTACGACTCGACATCGTCGTTCATCGCGCTGTTCCAGGCGAAGTTCCGCGTGACGCCCGGTGCGTATGCGAAGCGTGAAGCGCGCCGGCCTGTATTGACTGCGTGACGCGGCAACGCGTGCCGCACACCGTCACTCAGAACGCGAGCGCTGTCTGCACCGGATGATGGGCACCGCGCTGGAACCCGGCGCCTTCGAGCGACAGCAGCGCGCGCTTGCGGTCGATGCCGCCCGCATAACCGGTCAGGCTGCCCGACGCGCCGACCACGCGGTGGCACGGCACCATGATCGACACCGGGTTCCGGCCGACCGCACCGCCCACGGCGCGCGCGGCGCTCATCGGCAACCCGACGCGTTCGGTGATGTCGCCGTACGACACGAGCTCGCCGAACGGAATCGCGAGCAGCTCCTTCCACACACGTCGCTGAAACGTCGTGCCGCGCAGGTGGATCGGCACCGAGAACGTCTCGCGCATGCCGGTGAAGTATTCCGCGATTTCTTCCGCAACCTTGCGCGCGATCGGCGAAATGACGAGCGCGTTTGCTTCCGGCGCGATCGCAAGCGACGCGAAGTATTTCTGGCCGACGAAGAACAGGCCCGTCAGCGCATCGTCCTCGATACGCACGGCGATGTCGCCCAGCGGGCTCGGAATCAGGTGAGCGGGAGTCATCGCGATACATCTCCATGTAGGCGCCACACGTGCAGTGCGGCATACGCGCGCCATGGCGCCCAGCGCGCGGCATGTGGCGCGGATGATGGCATGCGCGTGCGTTCGGCGGGTTCGACGTGTTCGATGCGCGCGGGAAGCAACGCCTCGTCGGCCGGGAACGCATTCGGCCAGGCCATCGCACGCATCGCGACGTACTGCACCGCGCGCTCGTCGAAGCCGGGCATCGTGCGCAGCGCGGCGAGCGTCGCGTCGAGGGGCGCCATCGGTTCGAGTGCGAGCATGCCGTCGGCGACCGCGCGTGCGAGCGACACGATGGCCTGCGCCGTTTCGCGCGCAATGCCGAGCGCTTCAAGCGCCGCCGGCGGCAGGGCGGCCAGCGTCGCGGCGGAAGGCAGCGCGTGCATCAACCCCGGCGGCGCGCCTTCTAGCTTTGTGCCGAAACGTTCGGCGATGCACGAGAGCACCGCACTCGCATGCGCCGCCGCGAGCCGTTCGCCCGCGATCGCGCGAAGGGCGATTTCGAGGCCGTCGAACGCGCCGGGCACGCGCAGGCCGGGAGAGCCGCTCGCGAGTGCGCCGAGATGCGCGTCGATTACGTCGGGGCGGCTGTCGAGATCGAACAGCCGCCGCACGCGTGCGAGCACGGCCGGCACGACCGGCGTCAGCGCGGGCGACACGGTGACGGCCAGCGCGAAGCGCTGCGGCACGTGCGCGACGGACAGCCAGCCGGTTACGCGGCCACCATCGTTTCGATTCGGCAATTCGACGACACGCGCATAACCCTGCGCATCGATCCGCTCGACACCGTCGATCTGCCGCTGCGCGAGAAAGCGCATCAGGTCGGCCCACGCGAACGGCGGCCGGTACGGCAGCGGGAACGTCATGTCGCCATCGGCGGACGCGCCGGCCCCCTTACGAAGCCGCAGCGGATTGAGGCCGTAGCGCTGCCGGAACAGGTCGTTGAAGCGCCGCACGCTGCCGAACCCGGCCGTCGATGCGACGACGGCCACCGGCAGCGCGGTGTCGGTCAGCAGCCGCTTGGCCATCAGCAGCCGGTGAGTCTGCGCGAACTCGACCGGCGACACGCCGAACTGCGCGGCGAAGATCCGGCGCAGATGGCGTTCGGTCACGCCGACACGCCGCGCGAGCGCGTCGACGGAATGCGCGTTCAGGAAACCGTCCTCGATCAGCGTGGCGGCCGCGTCGGCGAGATTGCCGGACAGATCGAGCAGCCCGTGGCCGGGCGCGAGTTCGGGGCGGCAGCGCATGCACGGTCGGAAGCCGGCTTTCTCGGCGGCTGCGGCGGTCGGGTAGTAACTGCAGTTCTGCGCCTTCGGCGGCTTCACCGGGCAGACGGGGCGGCAATACACGCCCGTCGTCGCGACGCCGACGAAGAACCAGCCGTCGAAGCGGCGGTTCCGCGAAAGCAGGGCGTCGTAGCAGGTGTCGGGATCGAGGCGCATGAAACGACTGTAAACCATCGCCGTCATCGATTCTGGCTGGAATCGGACATGTGGTTCGGTGGCCGTGCCCCAATTTGCGCGTTGGAAAATCCGGGAAAAACGGTTAATGCCACTCTTCGAAACAGTCGTCTCTTTTGCCGCGACCAATTTGAGATGACTCATCGAAATCCCCGACTGACAGCGTGCCGGCAGACGCCCTATCCTTTGAAAAACGTTTTCCAGACGGATTGGCGATCGGCCGTGCGCGACAGCGCAACGCGGCCGCCGCCCCGGCGCCGGTCGCCGGTCAACGAACATGGTGCGGCGCGACGGGCGCTGCCGCGCATCGGAGACATTCATGCAATCTGCCGTCGTCGGCACGGTGCGCGCCGTCGCCAGCCGCTACCGCTGGACCGTCTGTGCGCTGCTGTTTTTCGCGACCGTCATCAACTACATGGATCGGCAGATCCTCGGCCTGCTCGCGCCGATGCTCCAGCACGACATCGGCTGGAGCCAGGTGCAGTACGGCCGCATCGTGATGGCGTTTTCCGCGTTCTACGCACTCGGGCTGCTCGGCTTCGGGCGCATCGTCGACTGGCTCGGCACGCGCGTTTCGTACGCGGTGGCGATGCTGGTGTGGAGCATCGCCGCGATGCTGCACGCGGCGGTCGGCTCGGTGATGGGCTTCGCGTTCGTGCGTGCGCTGCTCGGGATCGGCGAGGGAGGCAACTTCCCGGCCGCGATCAAGACGACGGCCGAGTGGTTCCCGCGCCGCGAACGCGCGCTCGCCACCGGCATCTTCAACTCGGGCGCGAACATCGGCGCGGTGTTCGCGCCGGCGATCATCCCGGCGATCGCGGTGGCCTACGGCTGGCGCGCGGCGTTCGTGATCATCGGCGCGATCGGCATCGTGTGGCTCGCGGTGTGGCTCGTGCTCTATCGCCAGGCCGATACGCGCGCGCTCGCCGCGGAATACGACGAGCCGCGCGACGAAGCCGAAGCGCTGGATGCGGCGAACGCGAACGCCGGTGCGCCGCGCTGGGGCGAACTGATCCGCAAGCGCGAGACGTGGGCGTTCCTGATCGGCAAGTTCCTGACCGACCCGGTGTGGTGGTTCTACCTGTTCTGGCTGCCGAAGTGGCTCAACGAGTCGCGCGGGATGGACATGCAGCACATCGGCCTGCCGCTCGTCTGCATCTACGCGCTGACGACGGTCGGCAGCATCGGCGGCGGCTGGCTGTCGTCGATGCTGTTGCGCGCAGGCCGGAGCGTGAACGGCGCGCGCAAGACGGCGATGCTGATCTGCGCGTGCTGCGTGCTGCCGATCGCATTCGTGTCGCAGGTGCAGAGCC
Source organism: Burkholderia pyrrocinia (assembly GCF_001028665.1). NCBI lineage: Bacteria > Pseudomonadati > Pseudomonadota > Betaproteobacteria > Burkholderiales > Burkholderiaceae > Burkholderia > Burkholderia pyrrocinia. Next base: position 688,208 of record NZ_CP011504.1, on the reverse strand, counting down.
TGTGGATCGCGGTGCTGATCGTCGGCCTCGCCGCCGCCGCGCACCAGGGCTGGTCGGCAAACCTGTTCACGACGGTATCCGACCTGTTCCCGCGCCGCGCGGTCGCGTCGGTGGTCGGCATCGGCGGGATGGCCGGTTCGATCGGCGGCGTGCTGTTCTCGGAAGTGATCGGCCAGGTGCTGCAACGCACGGGCCACTACTGGGTGCTGTTCGCGATCGGCGCGCTCGCGTACCTGCTCGCGCTGTCGATCATGCACGTGCTCACGCCGAAGATGAAGCCGGCGAAACTCGACGCTTGATCGCAGGTCGGCAAACGAACGCGCCGCTTAGTGCGGCGCGTTTTCTTTTGTGGAACGGAGGAGTGGTGCGCAGCAGGTATCTCAACCGACCGCCGCCGCCGTCGACGCACGCATGATCAACCGCGGCTCGAACGTCGAATAGCTCGCATCGGTGCGCCCCGCGAGCGCGTCGATCAGCTTCTGCATCGCAAGCTCGCCCATGTTCTCGCTCTGGATGTCGACGGTCGTCAGCGCGGGCGCCGCGTATTCGCCGTACGGCACGTTGTCGATGCCCGCGACCGATACGTCCTGCGGCAGCCGGAAGCCGAGCGACGCGGCTTCCTTCATGAAGCCGAGCGCGATCAGGTCGTTGTAGCAGATCACGGCCTGCGGGCGCTGCGGCCCGAGCATCACGCGCGAGCACGCGCGTTCGCCGGCTTCGGCGGTCGGCGCATGCGCATCGTGCACGTCGAGCGTGAGCCCGGCTTCGGCGAGACAGTCGCGCGCGCCCTGGATCCGCTCGTCGTTCACGCGTGCCGTGCCGAAGCCGAGATACGCGATGCGCGTGTGCCCGAGATTGAGCAGGTGGCGCGCGAGCATGTAGGTCGACAGCCGGTTGTCGATGCCGACGCTCGGAATCGGCAGGCCGGGGCTGCGCCGCAGCAGCACGAGCGGTTTGTTGAGGTCGAGCATCCAGCCGGCTTCGTCGTCGGGCATCCGCGTGCTGACGATCAGCCCGTCGACACGCTGCGCGAGCGCCTCGATCAGCGAGCGTTCGCGCGCCTGGTTCTCTTCGGTATCGACGAGCAGCAGCGTGTAGTCGTGCTGCAGCGCGATGCGGTTCGCGCCCTTGACCACGTTCGTGAAGTGCGGGTTGCTGATGTCGAGGATCACGAGGCCGATCGTGCGCGTGCGCCCGGTGATCATCGAACGCGCGAGCGGGTTCGAACGGTAGCCGAGCCGCTCGATCGCTTCCTTGAGCCGTGCCTCGACGGTCGGCGAGAAGCGCTGCGTGCCGTTCACGTACTTCGATACCGTCGCGACCGACACGCCGGCTTCCGCGGCCACGTCGCGGATCGTCGGGGAAACTTTTTTCATCCGGAGGGTAACGTTTTCGTTCGATAACGCCGGATTGTGGCAGAAAAAGCCGGCACGCGGCCGTGCGTCGATATCGGGAAAGTGCGGATGGCTGCGAACGGGTTCGGCCATTGACGTTCGGTTGCGGTCCCGCGTATAGTTGGAAAACGTTTTCCGATTCGGGCCAAAAACCGATTCGGAGTCCAGGTCAGATTCAAGGAGAAGGAGATTCGATGAACGCCTCATCCACCGGCGCGCGCAAACCGTTCGGGCGCCTGTTGCTGACGGGCGCGGCCGGCAACCTCGGCCGCCAGTTGCGCGGCGCACTCGCGGACTGGGCCGACGTCGTGCGCGTCAGCGACATCGCGGCGCTCGGCGACGCGGCCGCGCATGAAGAAGCCCGTGTCGTCGATCTGGCCGACCGGCCGGCGGTGATGCAGCTCGTCGACGGCGTGGACGCGATCGTCCATCTCGGCGGCATTTCGGTCGATGCGCCGTTCGACGATCTCGTCGGCGCGAACATCACCGGCACGTACAACCTGTACGAAGCCGCGCGCAAGCACGGCGTGAAGCGCGTCGTGTTCGCGAGCTCGAACCATGCGATCGGTTTCCATCCGGTCACCGAAGTGCTCGACGCCGATTCGCCGCTGCGCCCCGACAGCCTGTACGGCGTGACGAAATGCTTCGGCGAATCGCTGTCGCGTTACTACTTCGACCGCTTCGGGATCGAGACCGTGTGCCTGCGGATCGGCTCGTCGTTCGAAGTGCCGAAGAACCCGCGCATGCTCGTGACGTTCCTCAGCTATCGCGACTTCATCGAGCTCGTGCGCTGCTCGCTGCTGACGAACCGCGTCGGGCATGCGATCGTCTACGGCGCGTCGGACAACCCGGTGAAATGGTGGGACAACACGAAGGCCGGTTTCCTCGGCTTCCGTCCTCGCGATAGCTCCGAGCAGTTCGCGGAGCTGTTCCCGGTCGCGGCGCCGACCGCCGACTACGACGATCCCGCGCAGCGGTTCCAGGGCGGCGGCTTCGTCGTCGGCGAGCCGATGGAGCGGAAGGCTTCGTAAGCGGCACGGTCGGCCGAGGGGCCGCTTCATTGACGACGGATTTGCGGTTACGGTAAAAGGATAGCCATCCGGTGCGACGGGTTCCGCCATGCGGGGCCGAAAACGACGAACACGCCGGACGGCTGCATGCGTTGCGCGACGCTCGGGGGCACGACGTCGCGCTTCGCCGCAATCCGATCGAATAATCACAATATCGAGAGCAATGAAGAAAACCCTGTTGGCGCTGAGCCTCGTGCTGGCCATGGCGCCGGCGTTTGCCGACCTGCAGGCCGGCCTTGACGCCTATAAGAAGAAGGACTATCAGACCGCCATCCCCGAACTGACGAGCGCGGCGAACGCGGGTAACGCCGAAGCGGCTGCGCTGCTCGGCGAGTACTACCGCTACAAAGATGCCGAGCAGGCGGTGAAGTGGAGCTTCGTCGCCGCGCAGCATGGCGACGTGAAATTGCAGTACGACATGGGCGTGCGGATCGACGATATCGCGTGGAAACTGTTCCGGCACGGCGACGATCCGGCCAAGCGCTATTTCCGCGTGGCCGCGGATTGTTTCCAGCTGGCGGCCGACCGTGGTTACGCGCCCGCGCAGAGCACGCTCGGCATGTTGTACGACCAGGGGATGAAGCTGCCCCTCGACGTCGACAAAAGCGTCGTGCTGTATCGCGCGGCTGCACGCCAGGGCTATCCGCAGGGCCTCGAAAGCATGGGGACGCTGTACGAGCGGGGACGTGGCGGCGTGCAGAAGAACCTGCTGACCGCCTACACGTTCTATCTCGCCGCGGTGAAGGCCGGGAACGGCAGTCGCGACGTCGAATTCTCGGAGGTGACGGCTCGCGAGCTCGAAGCCGTATTGTCGGCACGCGATCGCGCGCGGGCGAAGGCGACCGTCGACGCATGGGAGCCGGGGCAACCGCTCAACGGGATGTAACGCGCTAGCCGGGTGTGTGCGCCGGCCCGCTTTGCGGGCCGATGGACTGCAACGCGTCGCAAGCGTTGCCGGTGCCGCCGGCGTCGCAGATTACCGCAGGACGTCGGTCGCCTTGTGCCGTGCATCGACGCCGTCGATCAGGATCAACGGGCCGCTCGCGTGCCGTGCGCGCAGCGGCTGGATTTGCCGGTACGCGTCCGATTCGTACCACGCGCGCGCCGTGTCGAGATCGGGAAACGCGATCGCGATCAGGTCGCCGCGCCACACGCCTTCGCGTACCTTCGGCCGCGCGCCGTGAATCACGAAATGGCCGTCGAACGGCGCGAGCGTGCCGTCGATGCGTTCGAGGTATTCGACGATGTCGTTGCACATGTCGACGTCGTGCAGGTGGGCGATGGCGTAGGCGGTCATGGCGGGCTCCTTGGCGTGACGCGGTTCGTGCGTCGATGGAGCCATGATCGCGGCGGGGGCGGCGCGCGTCGATTACCTGTGACGTAAGCGAATCCGCACAGCCGCGCGCAAGCGTGCCGCCCTGTACACCGCTCGCATGGTGCGACGGCATTCACGCGTACCTGTCGATGTCCAGCCCACTCTGAACCGGTGAAGGCTGTCGAGCAACGAGTTTCCGAAAGCTTGTTCACTGAACGCTGAACTTGTAGTTCATTCAGCTTTGAACGATCAATGGTGCGGTTCACTTTATTCTGAACTTTCCGTGGCGAGAACCACGCGCTGCCAACGTCAGAAATAGCACGGCAGGCCGTTGTCGACCCACAAGGGACATTCGCGATTTGGGAAAACAGCCACTCGATGCGATTCCATCTCTACACACCACGACTTAACATCAGTTAACAGTTTCCTCTGAGCTTGGCGATCTCGCTCACGAGAATTTCTACGCTTGGGGCCGATCGAAACCTTAAGCGGATTTCAGTGCGGGACGGTTGCCCTTGCAATCGCCGCACGGTAAGGCTCGGCTAGCGCTGTCCCTTCTCGGTACAGGATCCTCATCGCCCAGCACGCGTCGGGAGGAGAGACCATGCGCGGGCTTTGCTGCGCCGAAGCGAATTTCAGCGCTTCCTGCGGAGGTAGCGTGGCCTTTATTCTGGACACAGCTTCGTTGACATCCTCCTGCTTGACCGAGGGAATAGGATCCTGTCGCAATTCGGCTAGCGCGGCGTCGCCTGCCAACGTAAACCAGAAATCGGCGTCGGCCTGATTTAGCTTGACGAGGCCCTTGTCCATTGCACTGGGCCCTGGTGTTGATAACGGTCCCTGCAAGATCGCCTCGCACTCGGCTTCGCTCGCATCGTCGAGTATCTTGGACACAATTCTCAACCTGGTCTCGAGCGATGCATCGTCAAGCCGTTTCAAGCCGCTTAATGACAAGCTGGTTCCCCCCCTAAACGCATCCTCGCGCGTCGCTTTTGCTGCGAATGCCTGAATGGTCGGGTCGGTCGCCATCCGCATGATGAATTTCGCGTAGCTCGCATGGATCGGTGCTGACTCCGGGTAGGGATTGTAGATCGCCGTACCCTGGATTTTTGCCTCTGCATCAGGCGCTGCCTCCGTGCGCCCGATCCCCAGTGCAAGTACAAGCACCGCACACTTGCGAATTCTGTTGTAGTTCATGTCTATTATCGTTGAGCCTAGATTTATGGCTGGCTTTAAGCAGAAGTGGTGACTATCAAGGATAACGCAGGGCAATTTGCGCGTGGAATGTCCATTGTCGGGCGATGATCGCGAAGGACCGGACTTGGCCGAACTCGGTCGATTTGGCTAGCGAACAAGTTTTTAGGCGCCGCCGTTAATCCGCCGGGCAGTCGTCCCTCTCTTTGGGAAGGATCTCCGCACAAAAAAGTGAAGTGATGCTGGCGGACCGAGCTCAGCTCTTGCTCGACGTCTTTGCTACAAACGGCGTGGGCGCATGTTGAACCTGTTCGCTTCCACACTTTGGGCAGTGCGGGTGAGCGATTTCATGCTCCGCGAGATGTTCGACATGTTCGAATGTCTCACCACATTTATCACAACGGTATTGGTAGGTCGGCATGGCATCCCTCCAGCACGAAGCTTGCAAGTGGCGCCACGGACGAAGCCCAGGCGGCGTGCAGCACCCCAGATGAGACATTGTAGTGCAGGAGATGTGCACGCACTAATCGGCCATGCATGGCAGTACCCAGCGCGGTCTTTCGGTGCTATCAGGAGCGGTCGTTCTGAGACACATACGTTGACGTCGCACATATGTGCGTACGCCATATGGATGGAATTTCTCTACGGGACTACGCCAACGGTGACGGTAGCGAGCTTCCGTTCTCGAATGTTCCGAGAAGTGTGCGCGCTTCTTTCAGTAGGCGCTCGATTTGAACGAAAGGTAAGTCCTTCTCGAATAGGGAAACCTCCAGCGATTTTTTGGCATCGCTGCGAAATACTTCGGCAACAACCTCTCCATTGTCGTTCAAGAGTTCGAGTCCAAGTCCATCGCGCAGGACGTCTGATGCCGTTTGAAGTCGAAATGCCCTACTTACATCTCCGGTCATGAGGATTGGCCCTTAAAATGTCGGCAAGGTAGATGCTGGATGGGCAATTGTCGGCAATCTTGGTCGCGGCGTCGAGCGACTGCTTTTGGCTGCGGATTCAACCCGCCGATGCAACACACTTGAGGCTGCATAGCAGCGAGGAGTGTTGCAATGAAACAGAGGCGGCGGATCTACTATACAGACGGTCAGAAAGCGTTAATGTGGGAGCGCTGGCGCAAGGGCGCGCATGACCCCGCCGTGCTGGGGTCAAGGCTTATAAGCAATGGCCTCGATTTCTACCTTGGTGCCGACCATGTTTGTCGCCTGTACTGTCGAACGTGACGGTTTGTTCTCGCGGAAGAACTCTCCGTAAACGCGATTGAATTCATCGAAGTCGCGAGCGTCTTCAAGCCAGACGGTTGTCTTCACGACGTCCTCGAGCGTGCAACCCGCGAGCGCGAGTACATGAGCGACGTTCTTCAACGTCTGACGTGTGTGAGCTTCTATCCCGCCAGCGACGATGCTGCCGTCTTCGTCTCTGGCTACCTGACCGGATACAAACACAAAATCGCCAGCTTTCGTCGCTAGCGAGCGTGGCAGGGTTCGTGTGCCCGGATTGCTCTCTGCAAAGTTCTCAATCGTCATTTGAGTCACCTCCGCAAACCAGTGTGCCCCTGCGACCGCCGATGATCAAGGAGCGCATCGCTGAAAAACCTCCGCCGCCCTTTCTATACCCCACGCTCTGCAGTCGAACCATTTCTCCTGAAATCCTGCGAGCGTCCGGTGACGGGGTCAAGTTCACTTGCGTCCGCTCCTGGCCGAACCGAGTCGGATGACCTGACGTCCGCGTCGCTCCCTATTGCAGGCCCGGCCCACCCCCGTGCTCGATGGCTTCGGTTGCTACGCCTGCGCCCAATCACTTTCGGCCGCCAGTGTGCGCTGCGCCGAGTTCAGCGCTACGTGAATCTCGACAGTACCAGCCCCCATCGTCGACAGCCGCGTTGCCGTCAGTGCTGCTTGCGGCAAACCGGATCGGTCTCGCGCCGCTCGCTCGATTCGCACCAGTAACCCGGCCGCCACGCTTCGAACGCGACGGCGTTCGCCGCGTCGGCGCGCGTGACGCGAACCGGGTCGGCCTTCAGCGCATCGCCGTTCGGTTCGTCGTTGAAGCGCCAGTTGCGGAACACTTCCCGATGAAACACCCACGTGCGATGCGCGGCGTCGTAGCGAAAGGTCACGCGGTCGCGCCAGTGGTCCCGGCCCGCGAATACGCCCTGTTCGACCGTGAACGCGCGCGGTTCGATCGTGAGCGCGTTCTCGGCGACGCCATCGAGATACGGGTCGCCCATGCCGCCTTCGTCGGCTTTCATGATGACGGTGTCGTTGCGCGCCGCCAGCCGGTAGCGCCCGTCCTTGCCCTGCAGGAAGATCATCAGCGGACGCAGCGACGGATTACGCATCGAATCGCCGGGCCGATGCGCGACGACGACATAACCGGTGCGGGTGCTGTCGGTCAGTTGCCCGGACGCGGCATCCAGCGCTTCGTAGCCGGCGGGAAGCTGCGCGACGATGTCGTCGGGAAGATCGGAGGTGTCCGGGCAAGCGAGTGACGGAGGCGTGTCGCCGCACTGCGTAGCGTATGCGTTGCCGATGCCGAATGTCAGGAGCGCCGCGACGAGGAATCCTCTGAAGTGGGGGATCGTCATGCAGATAAGGTCAGGATGTCGCGGTGCGGAAGCCGACGCGCAAGCGTCGTCTCGTCTCGCCGCAGCGCGGGTTGATGGATCGGTTGGGGTCGCAGTGCAATCAGTCACGCACGCTTGCGCGTCGGCCGTGCGACGGGGGCCGGCGCCAGCGGCTCGCTGGCCTGCTCGCACATCCGGTCGAGCATGCGTTGCGCGGCGCCCGCGCAATCCTCGCCCTCCGGCTTGTTCTCGATCTCGTCGATCAGCGTCTCGAGATGACGCCGGTTCTGCGCGAGACGCTGTTCGAGCAGCGCGATTTCGTCGACCTTGTGCCGCAGCGCGACCAGCAGTTCGTCGCGCGGCCACGCGCCGAGATCGGGCGGCAGCACCGCGCGGATTTCGTCGAGCGCGAAACCCGCGCGCTGCGCGTGGTCGATGATCGCGAGTCGCGTCAGCGCTTCCGGCCCGTATTCCCGATAGCCGTTCGCCTGCCGGCGGGCCGGTTCGAGCAGGCCGCTCGCTTCGTAGAAGCGGATGCGCGACGCCGCGAGGCCGCTGGCCCGTGCCAGTTCGCCGATTTTCATGGTGTGCTCCAAAGGGGCTTGACCTTGAAGTTGACTTTAAAGTTATCGTTGGGCATCGTCAATCGAGGATGCGCTCCATGAACCTGTTTACGCCCCTGACACTGCCCAACGGTGCGGTGATCCCGAACCGGCTGGCCAAGGCCGCGATGGAAGAGAACATGGCCGATGCGGACCACGCGCCGTCCGACGCGTTGCTGCGCCTGTACCAGGCCTGGGCCGACGGCCAGGTCGGGCTGATGCTGACCGGCAACGTGATGGTGGACGGCCGCGCGATGACGGGGCCGAACGGCGTCGTGCTCGACAGCGACGCGCATCTCGACCGTTTCCGCCGCTGGGCGCAGATAGCGCGCTCGGGCGGCGCGCACGTGTGGATGCAGATCAATCACCCGGGGCGCCAGATGCAGGCGGCGCTCGGCCAGACGACGCTCGCGCCGTCGGCCGTGCCGCTCGAGCTCGGCGCGCTGTCGAAGCAGTTCCCGGTGCCGAAGGAAATGACGCAAGCCGATATCGCCGATGTGCAGCAGCGCTTCGTGCGCGCCGCGCAGCTCGCGGAGCAAAGCGGCTTCACCGGCGTGCAGATTCACGCGGCGCACGGCTACCTGCTGAGCCAGTTCCTGTCGCCGCTGACGAACCGCCGGCAGGACCAGTGGGGCGGCAGCATCGAAAATCGCGCGCGCCTGCTGCTCGACATCGTGCGGGCCGTGCGCGCGACGGTGTCGCCCGCGTTTGTCGTGGCGGTCAAGCTGAACTCGGCCGATTTCCAGCGCGGCGGCTTCAGCGCGGACGATGCGAAGCGCGTGGTCGAACTGCTGAATCCGCTCGACGTCGATCTCGTCGAACTGTCGGGCGGCAGCTATGAAGTGCCGGCGATGCAGGGCGAGGCGCGCGACGGGCGCACGCTTGCGCGCGAAGCGTATTTCCTCGAATTCGCGCACGACATCACGGCCGTTGCGCGGATGCCGCTGATGGTCACCGGCGGCATCCGGCGCCGCGCGGTCGCCGAACAGGTGGTCGAAAGCGGCGTGGCGATGGTCGGTATCGCGACTGCGCTGTCGATCGATCCGAACCTGCCGCGCGACTGGCAGGCCGGCAAGGACAGCGCGCCGGTGCTGCAGCCGATCCGGTGGAAGAACAAGGCGCTGGGCGCGCTGGCCAACATGGCCGTCGTCAAGTTCCAGCTCACGCGGCTCAGCGAAGGGCGCCGCACGAATCCGCTGGTGTCGCCGCTGCGCGCGCTGGTCGGGCAGCAACTGGCCACGCAGTGCCAGACGCGGCGCTATCGGAAGTGGATGGCGGGGCGCGCGGCGGGCACGCGAGCGTGACGGCGGTTGTTCGCGGCCGGGTGGTTGGTTGCCCGGCCGGCGCGAAAGCCGCGAGAACGGCGGCGGGCAGCATCAATCTGAACTTCATGCTTCGGAATCCTTTGAATCGATGGAATCGCTTTGCGATCACGCTGCCGCGCGCGCCGCATGGCCGAACAGCAAACGATCGATCAACCAGACCGCGACGATCGTCGTCCCCATCAGCGGGAATACGATGCCGAGCAGCACGAGCCCCGCGATCCAGCCACGCATCGGCGGCGTGCCGCGTTCGCGCGACGGCGCGCCCAGCTTGGCCGCAGGGCGGCGCTTCCACCACATCACCGTGCCCGTGACGGCCATCGCGGCGAGCCCGAGCGACAGCACCGCGCAGACGATCTGGTTCGCGAGCCCGAAATAACGACCCATGTGCAGCGACGTGCCGTACGACACGGCTTTCGACACCGCGCCGTAGTCGTCATAGCGGATGTCCTTCAGCACTGCACCGCTGTACTGGTCGATGTAGATCGTGCGTTCCGCCTTCGGGTCGGCCGGGAAGTACGACGCGGTGAACACGCCGTCCGCGCCCGACGGCAACGCGAGCGTGTAGCCGCTCGTCACGCCGAGCCCCGCAACGATTGCGATCGCGCGTGCCAGCGGCAGCGGTGCCGGCGTCGGCGCCGACGGCGAATGCGGAACGGGCACATTGCCGACCGCCCACGGCGTTTGCGGCAACGGCAGGTCGTCCATCACCATCCCCGGCATCGACTCGTCCGATTCGTGATGATGGCCGGACGGCGCAGCGGCTGCGCCCGGGCGCGTCGAACGCACCGACGCGCCGCCCCATGCGCCCTCCGGTGTGCCGAGGTTCACGGTCGCGGCGAGCGCCTTGAAGTTCTTGCCCCACGAGCCCGACCACGGCAGCCCCGACAGGATGAATGCCACGGTGCCGGCCGCGAGCCAGATGCCCGCCGTCGCATGGATGCTTTTCCACAGCGGCCGGCCGCGCAGCGACAGGTCGGGCTGCAGTGCACGCCCGATGCGCGCCGTGCCACGCGGCCACCACAGCGCGATGCCGGTGCCGATCATCACGAACGTCCAGCATGCGGCGAGCTCCATCAGCAATTCGCCCGTCTTGCCGAGCAGCAGCTTGCGATGCAGCATCCGGTCGACCTGCATGAAGCGGCCCTCGACGCTCAGCGTGCCGAGCACGCTGCCGTCGTACGGGTTCACGTACACGCTCTCGCGGCTGCCGTCGCGGAGCCGGAACACATATTCGGCGCTGCGGTCGGGTACCGTGGAGACCTGGACGGAAGCCGGCGTTGCTCCGGCCGGCATCGCGGTACGTGCGCGGGCGAGCAGCGTGTCCGGGTCGAGCTTCGGCGTGGCACGCGGCTCGACGACCAGCCGGTGCGGATACAGCAGCGGCTCGATCTGCGGCTGGAAGCAATAAAGGGTTCCCGTGATCGCGAGGATCACGAGAAACGGCATGACGAACAGGCCGGCATAGAAATGCCAGCGCCAGAGCGTCCGGTAACCGGCACTTGCGGAATGGGCGGGCGAGATCGTCCGCTCGATGGTGGTCGACATGGTGTCAGCTCCTCGTGATCGTCCAGATCGTCGATCGGCGAGGCCGGCGCGGGCCGGCCGCCGTCAACGCGGCACACACCGGCATGCGAGCGTCGACGTGACGGGCAACGCGGCCCGATGCGCAGGCCATGCGCAAGGCGGCGTTGCCCGCGCGACGCGGGCAGTCGGGTGAACGCTTGAATCAGGTGTGGTGAAACGAACGGCATGAAGGCCCATGCACATCGACGTGCACGAGCCGCTTGGCGGAACGTTCAGCAGAACAGCGGAGGGGCGCGGGAAGGCGGGCGATCGTCGAATATCGATCGCACGAAAGGAGGACAGTCGAAGTGAATCCGGAAACGCCGCGGAACCGCGGCGGGAAACAACAGCACCAGCAGCACGAACGACGCCAGCGCCGTGAACAGCGCCGCACCGAATGCGCAGAGGCTGTCGCCGTTTCCGGAGGACGCCGTCTTGTCGGCGTGCGCGTCATGCTTGAGCGCATCGACGAGCGCCAGCGCGTCGTTGGCCGGCGTGATCGGCGCGCTGGCGTCGAAGCGGGCGGCGAGCGCGGCTACGCTGACGATCAGCGGGCCACGGCCCGAACACAGCACCACCGAGCCCGCATCCGGACCGTCCGGATCGAGCATCACGGCGCCCGACATCAGCGCGCGGGACAGCAGCGTCACGAGGAGGAACCCCCACAGTAGCTGTCGCGCGACGCCTTGCCGGAGCAGGAAGCGGCGAAGTGCGTTCATGGCGCGCGATTGTACATCGGTTAGCGGGGAGGGACCGGCGCGCAGCGCTGATGAGCGGGATAAGCCGGCCAGCGAGCGGACGTGTGCGCGGGGTTGCCGCGTCGTGCGTCGCCCGGTTTCGCGATCGCAGCGACGCTCGTTGCGCGCATGCGCTCGTTTCGGGCGTGCCTTCCAGGGCAGCCGCCTCGTCAAGCCGCCTCGTCAAGCCGCGTCATGCCGGATACGAATCGTCGACCTTCAGGTTCGCGAGCCGGAACAGCGTGCGCAGCGTCTGCGGATGAATGTCGCGGCGCGCGGCGAGCGACGTCAGCATGAAGTCGAGCACCTTCGCGTAGCGGAGCAGCACCAGACAGCGCGCGAGATCGGGCGTGCGGCCGCGCATCTCTTCGGCGAGGTGAACCATTTCGGTCGACAGCATGCGTGCCATCTCGAGTTCCATCTGCTGTTTTTCGGTCCAGTCGGGCAGCGGCTGTTCGAGCACCTTTGCGAGAAAGAGCTGGAACGCCGTGTCGGACGAATTGGGCAGCGCATCCATGAGGGGCCTCGTTGCTTGTGCTGATCGTCCGGGCGTATTCGTGGATGCGCCCGAGGTTGAATTTGTGTCCGCGCGGGTCGTCGGCGCGGCTTTACCCGAACGGGATGCAGGTTCCGTACCAGCGCCGCGATCCGATTGTCGAGCAATGTCGAGCGGCGCTCCCGCGCCGGTCGGCGAGTCCCGTCGGTACTGGGTTGCGCGGACGGTCGAGGCGGGTGTCTACAGGCAGGGCGCGATGGACGTCGGGCGCACGGCGCGGCTCGGCGACGCGAAATGCTTCAAGGATGTAACGTAACGCGGCGTTGAAACGCGTGGTGCGTTTCCGCCGGCGAACGGCCGAAACGTGCCGGCCTGCGCGTTCCGCCCGCGTCTGCCGTGCGTTCGCCGACGGGAAACGCCGGTACGGGACGACCTCCGTTGTACGGCGGAAACCGGCGGCGAATGCGCCGGTTGTTTCATAAACGAGACGGTTTCACGAACGTCGATTCGACTGGCGTGGTCATCGAACTGGCCCTGCGATTGGCCGCGCAATTGTCCATGGGCAGACGGCGCGCGATTGCCAACAATCTCCGAACCCACCCTGCGAGATTCGACATGAGCGTCCACGCCTTCTTCTCGGCCAACCTGCTGCTGGCCTACACGGCCTATTTCATCGGTACGGCCAGCCCGGGACCGAGCAATCTGGCGATCATGTCGGTCGCCGCGAACCACGGCCGCAAGGCGGCGCTGGCGTTTGCGTTCGGCGTCATTTCGGGGTCGATGTTGTGGGCGACGGTGGCGGCGCTCGGCGTGTCGGCCGCGTTGCTCGCATGGTCGAAGCTGCTGGTCGCGATCAAGATCTTCGGCGGGCTGTACCTGCTGTGGCTCGCGTTCAAGTCGGGGCGCACGGCGCTGTCGGGTACGGCGGCGGCATCTCCGAACGCGGCGGGCGAGCAGCGGCTGTCGCGTTTCTACGCGCGCGGCGCGATGCTGCACCTGACCAATCCGAAAGCCATCCTCGTGTGGGTGTCGATCGTCGCGCTGTCGTCGAACGGCGCGGGCGCGTCGCACGGCGCGGTCGTGCCGGGTTGTGTCGTGATCGGGTGCCTGGTGTTCGGCGGTTATGCGCTCGTGTTTTCGATGGACGGCGTGCGCCGGCTGTACGTGCGCGGCCGGCGCGCGATGGAAGCGTGTCTTGCGGTGGTGTTCGGCGTGGCGGGGATCCGGCTGCTGGCGTCGAACGTATAACGGCGCGCTGCTCGCTGAAACCCTCCGCCGCATCGACGCGCGGCGGAAGGCTCCCGCTTCACGATGGCTTCAGAAAATGAAGCCCGTATTGATGAACTTCGACGTGTGATCCGACACGATCGAGTCGAGCAACTGCTTGCTGCTGTCGGTCTGCTTCGCCGCGACCATCGAGCGGATCGAGAACGCGCGCAGCGCGTCGCTCACCGACAGCGTGCCTTCGGCCGAATCCTTGCGGCCCGCGAACGGGAACACGTCGGGCCCGCGCTGGCACTGGCAGTTGATGTTCACGCGGCACACCTGGTTCACGAGCGGATCGACGAGCGCGCCGATCTGCACCGGATCGGAACCGAAGATGCTGACCTGCTGGCCGTGATCCGACGTCGTCACGTAGTCGAGCGCGGTGTCGACGTCGTCGAACGGCGCGACCGGAATGATCGGCCCGAACTGTTCCTCGCGGTACAGCTTCATCCCTTCGGACACCGGATACACGACGGCCGGATAGAACAGCGTCTTGCTGAATTCGCCGCCCGATGCGTTGACGACCTGCGCACCCTTCGCGTTCGCATCGTCGATCGCGTCCGTCATGTAGGCCGTGCGGTGCATGCCGGGCAGCGGCGTGATGCTGACGCCTTTCTCCCACGGCATGCCGATCTTCAGCTGTTCGAGCGCGGCGGTGAAGCGCTTCAGGAATTCGTCGACGATCGAGCGGTGCACGAGCAGCATCTTCAGCGCGGTGCAGCGCTGGCCGTTGAACGACAGCGCGCCGAGCAGGCATTCCTTCACGGTGAGGTCGAGATCGGCGTCGGGCAGCACGATCGCCGCGTTCTTCGCATCGAGGCCGAGGATCGCGCGCAGCCGGTGCGACTTCGGGTGCTGTTTCTTCAGGTGATCGGCCACCTTGCTCGACCCGATCAGCGCGAGCACGTTGATCTTGCCCGACGCGAGCATGTGCGGCACGACCACCGCGCCCGGCGCGTAGATCGTGTTGATCACGCCCTTCGGGAACGCGTCGCGGAACGCTTCGAGCAGCGGCTCGAACAGCAGCGTGCCGTACTGCGGCGGCTTGAATACCACGGTGTTGCCCATCAGCAGCGCGGGGATCAGCGTCGCGAAGGTTTCGTTCAGTGGATAGTTGTACGGGCCCATGCACAGCACGACGCCGAGCGGCGTGCGGCGGATCTGGCCGATCGTGCCTTCCGCGATCACGAAGCGCGAGTTCGCGTTGTCGAGCTCCTTCAGCGCATCGATCGTCTGCGTCATGTACGTGACGGTGCGGTCGAACTCCTTCTGCGAATCGGCGAGGCTCTTGCCGATCTCCCACATGATCAGGTTCACGACGAGCTCGCGCTGCGCGACCATCCGCTTGATGAAGTCCTGCATGCACGCGATGCGCTGCTCGACCTTCATCGTCGGCCACTCGCCGCGGCCCGAGTCGTACGCGCGCACTGCAGCGTCGAGCGCTGCGTCGCTCTCCGTTTCGCCCATCACCGGGTAGCTGCCGATCTCGACCTGCTCGACGTTGCCGTCCGCCTGCCGCACGCACACAGGCGACAGCACGGTTTTGGTTGCACCGTCCCACGGTCGCAACTCGCCGTCGACGAGCGACACGCGCTGGTGAATCGGCGAAGCGAGCCGGAATTCGGCGGGGATGTCCTGATAGGCGGGAAACAGTTGCTGCAGGGAGGCGGAATCGGGCATGACGGTCTCGTTTGACGGGGTGTCCGGGAAGGACGGGCGATGCGAATCCTGGGCTGAGCGATCCTCGATCCTGAATCGGCATGATGACGCGCACACGACGACGCGTCACGCGTGAACATGGCCGAATCAGTGTTTGGAACCAGTTCCATTAAAAAGGAACGCCGACGCGAATGCAAGAATTGCCGAATCGTCTCACGCGAATCGTAAGCATTTGGAAAGACTGTTTCCGAATGGCCGGTATAACGCGCTTGGTGCAACCGCAAACGTTTCACTCCGACTGGTTTGAGCGGATAATGGCGCGGCGCGGCGAAGAAAAAAATGAAGCGAGCCTGAGAGAGCAGACGTAGTGAACAAAAGAAGAAGGTCCGCCGCGCTGCCGATGCGAGGTCGGCTGCCCGGAGCGCCGGGTCGGGGTTGCCCGGCCCGGCGCGCACCGGACCGGACCGTTGAATACGTCCCGCCTGCTTCACCGGATCCTTCGTGATCCTCTCCAATCCCTCCGTAGTGGTTTTCAGAATCCCGTCTTCTGCCTGAGCGTTTCCGCACGATGCGGCCGATCGAATTCTTTCGTCGAGCTTACGCAGCGCACGTTCCAATCACGCGAAAATGAAAGGCATTCGTCAGGAATTCAGAACGCAACGCGTCCGTACGTTGCGGGCAGGCGACATGTTAAAAATTAATCGAAAACACGAATCATTCTCGTTTATTATTTCGCACCATTACGAGCCGTGACGGCAAGTCACGGCTTTTTTCGTGCCGGTCGTGCCGGCCGGCAGCCACCCGCGCCGGCCGGTCGCTCGCCCGGCATGCGTGACGGGGCGATCCCCCGCGCGCCATCTTCCTTACGGAAAGAGCCTTGTCGGTCGCTTCGCCGCGCGATTCGCGCGTCGGCCGGATGCGTTTCCGTTCGCCGTTTTTTCTTCACCCCCTACGTTCACGATGAAACTCAACACGAGCGCTTGCCATGCGCTTCTGATCGCCACGTCGCTGGCCGGCGCCCGCACTTCGTTCGCGCAGGCGAGCGACGCCGCGGCGACGTTGCCCGCAATTTCCGTCAATGCGGCCGCCGAGCATGCGTCGTACGACGCGGGCCGGTCGCGCGCGGCGACCAAGACCGACATGTCGCTGATGGATGTGCCGCAGACGGTGAACGTCGTCCCGCACGCGGTGATCGAGGACCAGAACGCGTCGTCGCTGCAGGACGCATTGCGCAACGTGCCGGGCGTAGGCTTCTCGGTCGGCGACGGCCAGCGCGACCAGATCACGATCCGCGGTTTCAACAGCATCACGGACCAGTACGTCGACGGCATTCGCGACGACGCGCTCTACTACCGCGACCTGTCGAACGTCGAGCGCGTCGAGGTGCTGAAGGGGCCGGCGGCCGTGCTGTACGGGCGCGGCTCGGCGGGCGGCATCGTGAATCGCGTGCTGAAGCGGCCGGAGGCGAACCCGGTGCGCGACGTGGGCGTGACGCTCGGCACGCGCGGCGAGCGGCGCGGCGAATTCGACCTCGGCTGGAATGCGAACGACGCGGCGCGTTTCCGCATTACCGGCGCGGCCGAGAACTCGAACAGCTTCCGCGACCAGTTCCAGCTCAACCGCCAGGCGATCGCGCCGTCCGCGCAGTTCAAGCTCGACAGCGACACGGTGCTGAACGTCGAATTCGACTACCTGCACGACCGCCGCACGTCGGACCAGGGCCTGCCCGCGTATCGCGGCCGGCCGGTCGACGTGCCGATCAACACCTATTACGGGTCGGCCGACGCGGCGAACAGCTCGTACAACGACGTCTCCGCGAAGAGCGCGACGGTGTCGCTCGATCACCGCTTCAGCGATTCGCTGTCGTTCCACGGTGCGATCCGCGCGTACGACTTCTCGCTCGAACGCAAGAATTACGTGACGTATGAGCCGATCAAGACGGCCGCGCATCCGGTCGTGACGCTCGACCAGTCGACGCGCCAGCGCACCGACCACGGCATCGACGGCCTGTTCGAGCTCACGCAGAAGACGTCGCTGTTCGGCATGCGCCACGAGCTGCTGTACGGGCTGGAGCTGTCGCAGCAGCAGAAGTTCGACACGATCTACAGCGTAACGAAGGTCGCCACCTACGATCTCTTCAATCCGCAGCAGGTGATCCTGCCCGGCGTGCCGACCGGCGCGCGTGCGAAGACGAACGCGTCGACCGTCGTCGGGCTCGCGGGCGTCTACGCGCAGGACCTGATCTCGCTGACCGAACACTGGAAGGTGCTCGCCGGCCTGCGCTTCGACTACCTGAACCAGATCCGCCACGACTACACGTCGTCGAACGTCAATCTCGACCGCACCGATCACGCGTGGAGCCCGCGCGTCGGCCTGATCTACGAACCGCTCGACTGGCTGACGCTGTACGGCTCGTTCAGCCAGTCGTTCTCGCCGCTCGCCGATACGCTGATCAGTTCCGGCGCGTTCGCGAACGGCGCCGCGCTCGCGCCGCAGAAGACCACCGCGTACGAAGTCGGCTCGCGTTTCGACCTCGGCGGCAAGGCGACGGCCAGCGTCGCGCTGTTCGACATGCGTCAGACGAACCAGCAGATCGGCGACCCCGCGAATCCCGGCTATGCGCTGCCGATCGGCACGCAGCACGTGCGCGGGATGGAGCTGGGCTTTACCGGCGAGATCGCGCCGAAGTGGTCGGTGTACGCCGGTTACGCGTACCTGAACGGCACGGTCGACGGTTCGCCGCAATCGACGGCGGCGGGGCTGGCACTGTCGAGCAACACGCCGGGGCTGATGCCGCGTCACAGCGCGAACCTGTGGCTGAAGCGCGAGCTGCCGTACGGCTTCTATGCGGCGGCCGGCATGCAGTTCCAGTCGGCGCGTTACACGTCGGCCAGCGATCTCGTCACGCTGCCGTCGTTCACGGTGTTCAACCTGGGCGCCGGCTATCGCAGCAAGAAGGTCGACGTGACGCTCACGCTCGACAACCTGTTCAATCGCCGCTACTTCATTGCCGCGCACGGCAACGCGGACCTGTACAACATGCCCGGCGATCCGCGTACGCTGACCGCGACGGTGAAGTGGCACATGTAACGCGCTTGCTGCGCGACAATGCGGGTCGTCGTTTCGATGACCCGCACATCATTGCCCATGATCCGGAAAGCGTTTGATGGGGCGAGCATGACCGGCCGCGCCCGCGCGCCGTAATCTGAAACGGGCGCGCTACTCGACGTCCTCGTCATCCTCCGCGTCGGCGTCGTCCATGTCGCGCACCGGCGCCGCATACGCGCTCGCCTGCTCGAGCAGCCAGCCGCGAAACAGCTCCAGCGGCTTGCTGTGGCTGAGCTCCGTCGGATACACGAGGTAGTAAGCGGAATCGCCGACCGTCGCCGCGTCGCACGGCACGACCAGGCCGAGCTGCTGCAACTGTTCCTCGACGAAGAACTTCGGCACGAGCGCGATCCCGAGCCCGGCCGCGGCCGCACTGATCAGCATCGTATGCAACTCGTAGCGCACGCCCTGCATCGTGCGGATGTCCTCGACGCCGTGCGTCTCGAACCACTGCGCCCACGCGCCGGGGCGCGTCGTCGAGTGCAGCAGCGGGTAAGCGAGCAGATCCTCCACACGCTCGACGGGCCCGTCGAGCAGCGCGGGCGAGCAGATCGGCACGACTTCCTCGCCGAACAGGTAGTCGGACGACGTGCCGGGCCAGGTCGGCTTGCCATAGTGGATCGCGGCCTCGAAGTGCGTGTCCTCGAACGAGAACAGGTCGGTGCGACTGCCCATGTTCACGCGCACGTCGGGCGTGCGGTCGTAGAAGCTCTTGATGCGCGGGATCAGCCAGTGCGACGCGAACGTCGGCAGCACCGCGAGTTCCAGGTAGCCGCCGCCGCTGCCGTGCGCGATGATCGACAGCGTGTCGCGGTCGAGCGCTTCCAGCGCGCGCCGCACCTGCGTGCCGTACAGCTTGCCGGCGCGCGTCAGCACGACGCGCTGCTTCACGCGCGCGAACAGCCGCACGCCGAGGCTCGCCTCGAGCGTCGCGATCTGTCGTGATACCGCGCTTTCGGTCAGGAACAGCTCCTTGGCCGCGTGCGTGAAGCTCTCGTGGCGCGCGGCGGCTTCGAAAGCCACGAGCGCGCCCATGTTGGGGATCTTGAATTTGCGCATGATGCTCGATTCGTCTGACGAACAGGGCCGCGCCACGCGGGGGCGGAGGGCGGGCGAAGGACGGTCAATAATTCCAAAAACTCATCACATATCAATTTAATCTCGCTTTACGCCCGCCTGCAACCCTTTGAATAATGCTCCCCACGCAAGGTCAGGCGCCCGATGGGCCGCCGGCCGACGAGTTGCCGGCACGTTTGCCGGCGGTCCCCCGAGACGAGAATCCTGATGCGCAATCCGAATATCGAGAGCTTGCTGACGAAGCTGCTGGGACAGGCGAAGACCGACGCCCTGTTCTCGACCCTGAACATGCCGGCCATCCTCGAAGAATGGGAAGACGGTGTCGTGACGCGCGCGGAGATCGCGCAGGCGATGAACATGGCGCTGTTCGAAGGGCTGCTCGAGCGTTCGGCGAACGGCCGCGCGTACACGGCCGACGCGATCGAAAGCGGCGGCTCGGTCTACTTCGACCACGGCGCGCTGCGCACGGTGCGCTGGCCGCACACGGGCGCGCTGCCGCCGGGCGAAGCCGCGTTCACGCGCATCCTGCGTCCGCTCGGTTTCCGCCTGAACGGCCGTTACCCGCTCGACAAGCTCGGCATGACCGGCCGCGCGTATGCGCACGAGGACGCACCGGACGAAATCGCGCAGTTCTTCGTCAGCGAACTGCATCCGGAGCGTTTCTCGAAGGAATTCCAGCAGGCCGTGACGAACGTCGTGAGCTCGTCGCGCGATCCGCTGTCGCCGGCGGCCATCGCGCTGCTGTGGGAAGTCGAACGCGAAGGCTGGCTGTCGCTCGACGCCGCGCACGCGCTGCTGCCCGAGATCGTCGGCGCCTTCGCGCGCCAGCACGACCTGCCGAACGAACTCGACTACGAAACGCTGCTGATGGAATCGGCGGAAATGGCGTGGATCTCGACCGAAGGCAATGCGTTCAACCATGCGACCGACCGCGTCGCCGACGTGTTCAAGCTGTCCGACGACGAGAAGGCGAAAGGCCGGCCGATGAAGCCGGAAGTCGAGCGCTCGCGCTCGGGCCGCGTGTTCCAGACCGCGTATCGCGCGGATACCGTCGAGCGCGAGTTCCGCACGCGCGACGGCGGCACGGTGAAGCGTAACGTGCCGGGCTCGTTCTACGAGTTCATCACGCGCAAGCGCACGTTCGACCAGGCGGCGCGCCGCTGGGTGACCGACCTGCGTTTCGATGCGGGCAACGCGCAGGGCATCTTCAAGATGACGGCGAACGCGGCGAAGTAATGGACGTAAGGCGGGGCGCGTCGCGCTTCGCTTACGAAGGGGCTAGCCGATCGGGCAGGGCGCGCACGCGTCCTGCCCGATTTGCATTGGGTGGCCCGCGATGAAGGGGAGTGCGCGCGGTCGTGCGAGCGGCAGCGGCGGATTGCCGTGTCGCCGTCGATGTCCTAGCTGGTGGGATGAGTAGCCTGCAGAGGCAGGCGGAGCGCGCCGGGCGCCGCGCCGTCAGAAGACGTGCGTGATCAGATAGAACAGCACCAGCAGCCCGACCGGTATGCCGAGCAGCCAGGCAATCAGATATTTGCCCATGTCGTTGTCCTGGTTCGTTGTCCTGGTGGCCGCGACGCCGGCGGCGTCGCGGCGGGGTGAGGTTGCCGGTTGCGTTACAGCTCGCGATCGAATTCCTTCAACTGCTTCTCGGCCGCGTCGCGGGCGATCCCGTAACGCTCCTGGATCTTCCCGGCCAGATACTCGCGATTGCCTTCCGCGACCGCGAGATCGTCGTCGGTCAGCTTGCCCCACTTGGTCTTCAGCTTGCCGGTGATCTGCTTCCACTGGCCCTTGATCTTGTCTTCGTTCATCGTGTGCTCCTTGTCGTAACGGGAAAACTGCGCGGCCTCGGCCGCGCGGGAGGTCAGGCCTTCGCCTTCAGGCCGGATGCGTCGACGTGCTTCACGCCCTTGACCGCGCGCGATACGGCGATCGCCTTCTTCACGGCGGTCTTGTTCGGCAGCACGCCCGTCAGCGTGACGACGCCGTCGACCGTCTTCACGTCGATGTCGAGACTCTTCACGCCGTCGGTGGCGGCCAGTCGGCTCTTCACCTTGGTCGTGATCCACGTGTCGGTGACGGGCTGGTTCGATTCGGCCTGCATGCCGTTGCCGTTGTCGGCAGATGTTTTTTCCTGCGCATGGGCGTTCGTGAGCGGCGCCGCACACAGCAGGAAGGCCGTGCTGACGGCGAGCAGCGCCGAAAGATGCTGGGGCTTGTTCATTGAAGTTCTCCGTCGATTGGTGTGTTGAATGGATGAGTGCGAACGGCGTTATCGGTCGCCGTCGGCCACCGGACGATCGGCGTGTCATAGCCGGGCTCGCGCGGCGGGATGTCCGGGCGCGGCATGTCGGGCGGCAGCGGAACCGGCGGATCGGTGCCGGGCGGCGGTTCGGGCGGATTGTCCGGAGGCGGATCGGGCCGCGTCGGATCGGGTGTCTGATGCAGCTTCATCGTGCTTCTCCTCTGCGGGTGGGAGGGCAGCGCATGGGCGCCGATGAAGTACCAGCGTACCGATGCGTACGCATGCGGACATCGCGCAAATTCACCTGATCGGCTAGTGCGTTTGCACGGGGGGCGGTGACGGGGTTGGTGTGCGTCGGTTGCCTGATATGCGGGGAACGGCGGGCGCGGCGGATGGCGGGATGCCGGACGGTAGCGGCGAGCCGTGCGAATGTACTATGGCGGCTAGTGCATTCGCGCCTGTCGTGCCGATGTGCGGCAGGCGATCATCGCCACACGCGCCGGCCGGCGCGTGTCGGAGCGAGGTGTGGCCGGGCCGGCGGTCATGTTGACGACATGGACAACCATTCGATGAACGAACAGGTAAACGAACAGGCGCTCAAGTCGCATACCGACCGGCGCCAGTTGCACCAGATCATCGCGGGGCTCACCGAGGGCGTGATCCTGATCGAGCCCGACCAGCGGATCGTCTGGGCGAACGAGGCCGCGCTCGCGATGCACGGCGTGACCGAGCTGAAGGCGCTCGGCGCGACCGTCACCGAATACCGCGAGCGTTTCCGGCTGCGCTACCGGAACAACCATCCGGTGCGCGACGGCCACTATCCGATGGATCGCGTGATCGCCGGCGAGGAGTTCAGCGACGTGACGGTCGAAGTCGAATCGGCCGCCGACGAAACCGTGAACTGGGTTCACCGGATCCGCAGCCTCGTGCTGACGAACGCGGCCGGCGAGCCCGACTGCCTCGCGCTCGTGCTGCACGATGCGACCGAATGGGCGAGCGCCGAGGAGCGCTTCGAACGCACCTTCAATGCGAACCCGGCGCCGGCCGTGATCTGCCGGCTCGACGATCTGCGCTACGTGAAGGTCAACCAGGGCTTTCTCGACATGACGGGCCATGCGCGCGACGACGTGCTCGGCCGCTCGGTGTACGAGATCGACGTGCTCGAACAGGCGGGGCGGCGCGAGCTCGCGATCGAGCGGCTCGGCGAAGGCGCGACGATCCCGCAGATGGAAGCCGTGCTGAAACTCGCTGACGGCAGCACGAGGGCGGTGGTTGTCGCCGGGCAGCCGATCGACGTGAACGACGAAGCGTGCATGCTGTTCACGTTCATGGATCTCGAACCGCGCAAGCAAGCCGAGCGCGCGCTGCGGCAGAGCGAGGAGCGCTTCGCGACGGCATTCCGGATGGCGCCGGTCGCGACCGCGATCGTCACGGCCGACCGTTTCGAACTGCTCGACGTCAACGATGCATTCGCCGCGATGACGGGCCATCCGCAGGACGACCTGCTCGGCAAATCCGCGGACGAGATCGGGCTGTGGGCCGAACGCGGTGCGTGGCAGCGCATCGAGGCTCGGCTCGTGCGCGACGGCAACGTACGCAGCGCCGACGTGCAGATCCGCGCGCGCGACGGCGACGTGCGCGATTGCGTCGTGTCGGCCGACCCCGTTGCGATTCACGGGCGCGACTGCCTGCTCGTCGCGCTGCTCGACATCAGCGATCGCAAGCGTACCGAGATGGAACTCGTCTACGCGATCGAGACCGCGATGCAGGATGCGTCGTGGTTCAGCCGCACGCTGATCGAGAAGCTCGCGAACGTGCGGCGCGCGAATGCGCCGGACGCGGGCGCGCAACTGTCGGATCTGACCGCGCGCGAGCGCGACGTATTCGACCTGCTGTGCCACGGTCTCGCGGACAAGGAGATCGCCGGCCGCCTCGGGCTTGCGCCGAACACCGTGCGCAATCACGTCGCGACGATCTACGCGAAGCTCGACGTGCACAGCCGCGGCGAGGCGATCGTGTGGGCGCGTGAGCGCGGAATCGTCGGCGCGGCCGATGCGAGCGGCGCACGCGAGAAGGGCGCGGAGAATGGCGGCGCGAAGGGCAAGGGCTGACGCCGTCGGTACGAATGCACCATGCGCGGTGGTGCATCCGCATCTGCCGCGCGCGGCGGATGCTTGCGAACCTGTCCATTAGGCGGTGCGGCGCGGGCCGTCACATCGCCGGTTCTCCCCAACCATTGCAGGAGACGACCATGGACAGCAATCGCATCGAAGGCAAGCTCAAGCAGCTCAAGGGTTCGCTCAAGGAAGCGCTCGGCAAGGTGACGGGCGACCGCAAGACGGAAGCGGAAGGCGTCGCCGAACAGCAGGCCGGCAGGATCCAGGAGCAGGCCGGCGAGGCGACCGATGCGACGCGCAAGCAGACGGGCACGGATCGGCACTGACCGGACGATGCGATACAGCGTGCGTCGCGAGCGCGTGCCGTTGTCGAAGGATGATGATCAATAGGCATTACAACGGCCGGCCTTGATGGACGGGCGCAGGCGCGTACCGCGATTGATGCTTTCTACACACGGCCCACCGTCGCGCGGCCCGTGTGCCGTCCGGATGCACGGAACTTGATGACAAATCCTCACAACATAGTTCCGATAATTCGTTTGCTGCACGGGTATTGGCTACCCACAATCCATTCACCTCTTTCGCGGTGAAAGGTTCTACGGAGACGGAACCGCGGTGATCGGCCGGCCGGTTTGGCGCCTTCGTTGAATGGCGCCCGGCGGCGGACGACATCACCGGCACGCAGGAGGTCGCCGACGCGCGGCAGTCGCGCGTTGCATCCCGACCCACAGAACAAGGACTGCCATGACGTTCCGCATTCGTTCGCTTTCCGGCATCGCATTGACCGCCGCGATCCTCGCGTTCCAGACGGGCGCGGCCCAGGCGCAGGAGACGGTCGTCAAGGTCGGCGTGGCCGGCCCGCTGACGGGCGGCGGCGCCGCGTACGGCAAGGACATCGAGAACGGCGTGCGCATGGCCGTCGACGAAGCGAATGCCGCGCGCACGATGGTGGGCGGCAAGCCCGTGAAGTTCGTCGTCGCGTCGCAGGACGACCAGAGCGATCCGCGCACCGGCGTGCAGGCCGCGCAGCAACTCGCCGATGCGCAGGTGGCCGTCGTGATCGGCCATTTCAATTCGGGCACGACGCTGCCCGCGTCGAAGATCTACGCGAAGGCCGGCATTCCGATGATTACGCCGTCGGCGACCAATCCCGACATCACGCGCGCCGGGCTCGGCACCGTGTACCGCGTGATCGCGACCGACACGCAGAACGCCGGCAACGCCGGGGCCTATGCGGCGAGCGTGACCAAGGCGAAGCGCATCGCGATCATCGACGATCGCACCGCGTTCGGCCAGGGCGAAGCCGACGAATTCGAGAAGTCCGTGAAGGCGAATGGCGGCACGATCGTCGCGCGCGAGTTCACGAACGACAAGGCCGTCGACTTCAGCGCGCAGCTCACGAAGATCAAGAGCACGAATGCCGACCTCGTGTTCTTCGGCGGCCTCGACGCGCAGGCCGCGATGCTCGTCAAGCGCATGCGCCAGCTCGGCATCCGCGCGCAGTTCCTCGCGGGCGGCGGCGTGATGAACGCGAACTTCATCAAGCTGGCCGGCAATGCGGCGGAAGGCGCGGCCGTGTGGGAATACGGGCAGCCGCTGTCGCGTCTCGCGAAGGGCAAGCTGTTCGAAACGAAATTCAAGCAGAAGTACGGCGTCGACATGCTCGCGTATGCGCCGTTCGCGTACGACGCGACGTGGATCGCGATCAATGCGATGCAGAAGGCGAACTCGACGAAGCCGGCCGATTTCAACGGCGCGCTGAAGGGCACGCGCTACGACGGCATCACCGGAACGATCGCGTTCACGAACACGGGCGACCTGAAGAACCCGAGCTCGACGCTGTACGAAGTGAAGAACGCCGCGTGGCAGCCCGTCACGACGAAATCGGCGGATTGAACGCAAGCGCGCGCGGGCTTTCGCGGCGATGCCGGACGTGCTGAAATACCGTGAGCGATCGGTTGCGGTCGCGGCGCGCGCCGGGGCGATCGCACCGGAAGCCTGCAGGCGCGACGCCGCGCGCGACGCGGCATGAACAACCAACGGGCGCGGCCGGCTGGCCGCGTCTTTTACGTGCAACTGGAGTCAGTCGTGAGTTCTCAAGTCGTCATCGTCGGCGGTGGTGTGATCGGCAGCTCGATCGCCTATTTCCTGCGCGCCACCGATCCGACGGTCGCCGTGACCGTCATCGAACGCGACCCCACCTATGCGCGATCGTCGTCGGCGCTGTCGGCCGCATCGATTCGCCAGCAGTTCTCGACGCCGCTGTCGATCGAGATGTCGCTGTTCGGCATCGACTTCCTGCGCACGATCGGCGAACGGCTCGAAGTGGACGGCAACCGGCCGTCGATCGATCTGCACGAAGGCGGTTACCTGTTCCTGGCAACGCCGGCCGGCGATGCGACGCTGCGCGAGAACCATGCGCTGCAGACCCGCCTCGGCGCCGATATCCGGTTGATGGATCGCGATGCGCTGCGTGCGAAGTTTCCGTGGCTGAACGTCGACGATCTCGTGTCGGGCGCGTACGGCGTGAGCGGCGAAGGCTGGTTCGACGGCTACGGGCTCGTGCAGGCGCTGCGCAAGAAAGCGCAGGCGCTCGGTGCGCGGTATGTGCCGGCCGATGTGAAGGAGGTGGTGCGCGATGGACGGAAGATCACGCATGTCATGACGGGCGACGGTGAGCGCCATGCGTGCGACACGCTCGTCAACGCGGCCGGTGCGTGGACGCGCACGCTGTCGTCGATGATGGGCATCGACATTCCCGTGTATGCGCGGCGCCGCAGCATCTTCAACGTGTCGTCGCCGGCGAAGCTCACCGATTGCCCGCTGCTGATCGATCCGACGGGCGTGTATTTCCGGCCGGAAGGGCGCACGTATATCTGCGGGACGTCGCCGAGCCCGGACCGCGACCCGGACGATCTGCCGCTCGACGAAGTCGATCACGACCTGTTCGACGAGGTGATCTGGCCGACGCTCGCGAATCGCGTGCCGGAGTTCGAGGCGCTGCGCGTGGAGAACTGCTGGTCCGGGTACTACGAGTACAACGTGTTCGACCACAACGCAATCATCGGGTATCACCCGGAACTCGACAACGTCGTGTTCGCGAACGGCTATAGCGGCCACGGGCTGCAGCAGGGGCCGGCGACAGGGCGTGGCGTCAGTGAACTCATCCTGGGCGGGCGTTATGAATCGCTCGACCTGTCGTCGCTCGGCTGGGCGCGCGTGCTGGAAAACCGGCCGATCGTCGAAAAGAACGTCGTGTAGTGCGGCGTAACCGCCCGGTGCAGGGTGGGCGGGATTCTCCTTGTGTCTCAAACCCATTGGCCCGACTTTGTCGGGCCTTTTTTTGTGCTTCGTGGATTTTGGTGGTGGGCGCTTGGTGACTCGTTGCGGCCGGTTGCACGTTCGACATTCGAGGACTGCTAACCTGGTGGCCGGTCGTCCGGGACTGCCGATACGCGTCAATTTCGGTGCCTGTCGAACCGGAACAACTGCGATGACCGCTCCACTCCGATACCCGCCCTTGGGATTATGATGACGCGATCGGCAGCCGTGGCTTACGGCATGATTGCACGGTCTGTTCTGTCAGTTGGCCGGCGCTCGCTTGCCGGCGCTTTCCCGATGCATTTTTGCGTAACACGAGGCGGCGATCCTTGAAGCCGCGAGTGGAGCGAACCATGGATCAAGGCGGTGACTTTATCGTGCGCACCATGTCGGCCGACGAGGTAGCCATGTCGGTCGAATGGGCGGCTGCGGAAGGGTGGAACCCCGGCTGGCATGACCCGCACTGTTTCAGGGAAGCGGACCCGGCCGGTTTCTTCGTCGGCATGTGGCGCGGCGAACCGGTCGCGTGCCTCGCCGCTGTCGCCTATGACGAAAGCTTCGGCTTCATCGGTCTTTACATCGTGAAGCCCGGGTTCCGCGGCAAAGGCTTCGGTATGCGGATCTGGCAGCACGGCATGCGTTATCTCGGCGACCGCAACGTCGGTCTCGATGGTGTCGTCGCGCAGCAGGCGAACTACAGGAAGTCCGGGTTCCGGCTCGCGTACCGCAACGTCCGCTATCAGGGGCGCGTGGACGGCATCGGGTGCGCGCATGTAGCCTCAGCGGCCGATGTGCCGTTCGAGCAGTTGCTTGCCTACGATCGCCAGTGTTTTCCCGCGGCGCGCGAGCGTTTCGTCTCCGCGTGGATCGCGCAGCCGGATGCCGTTGCGCTCGCAACAGTCGACGCCGGCCGCGTCGCCGGGTACGGTGTCGTGCGCCGCTGCAAGGCGGGCTGCAAGATCGGCCCGCTCTTTGCCGATGATGCAGACGTCGCCACCGGGCTGTTTCGCGCGCTGGCGGCGAGCATGCCCGGCGAGGTCATCGTGCTCGACGTGCCCGAAACGAATCCCGCGGCCGTCGCGCTCGCGGAACGGCACGGCATGACGAGCGTCTTCGAGACCGCGCGGATGTACACGAAAGATGCGCCCGCGATCGCGATCGATCGCGTGTTCGGGGTGACGTCGTTCGAGCTGGGGTGATGGGGCGGACGGGGCTGCCCGCGAATGGCTGCATGTGGCAACATCGCGGTGATCCGTACATCAAGTCGGGGCGCGGGCGGGCCCAACTATCCGAGGGGGAACTCATGTTTGACCACGTCAAATTCGGAGTCAGCGATTTCGCAGCGAGCAAGGCGTTTTTCCTCAAGGCACTCGAGCCGCTTGGCGTAGTGGTCGCGGGGGAGGGGGAGCCTTCGTACGGCGTCGAGCTTTGTCCGCCGGGGCCGTGGCAGCCTTCGTTGTGTCTGTTCCAGACCTCGGAGAAGCCCGCGCATCTTCACATCGCATTCAAGGCCGAGAATCGAAGGCAAGTCGACGAGTTCTATCGCGCGGCGCTGGAGGCGGGCGGGAAAGACAATGGCGCGCCGGGGCTGAGGCCGCGTTATAACGCGAATTACTACGCGGCGTTCGTCATCGGGCCGGACGGGCACAATATCGAGGTGGTTTGTCAGCGGGCGGACGGGTGACTTTCTGTCGAGGCGCGTTGGGCGGCGGGGCTGTCTCTCGCGTCACGCTTTTATCGAAAGCGGTTGACGGATGTCTTCGAAGCCGCGAGTGAACATGGGCGTGACTGAGGGTGTGCGCGCGCGAACATGAGAAGCCGGCAAGATGGATCGCTCGCACTGCGAGCATGAATTGTTGCTAGCCGTGCGGCAGGTCCCAAACCTTATCGCCGCGCTTCCCCATACGTCTCTCTACACACCTCGCGTAGCGCGTCGACGAGCAAATCCCGCGCCGGCGAGTGCGAGTCGGCCGAGCGGGTAAACAGCGCAATCGGCGGAAGCGTCCACACCAGCGAATAAGGCACGATCGCCACGCCGGCAATCCGCACCAGTTCCTCCGCGATATCGGCCGGCACGATCGACACGGCCTCGTCGCTCGACGCGATCATTTCGCCGATCAGCTTGGACGAGTAACTTTCGACGATCGGAACGGGCGGCGGGATGCCGGCCGACAGAAACAGGTCGGTCACCTGTTCCCGCATCGGCGTATGCGGCGCGCCGAGAATCCAGTCGAGCGCGTGCAGCTTGTTCCAGTCCAGCGGCGTGCGAGCCAGTTTCGCGGCAAGGCGCCGGCTCGCGATCATGCGTGGCTGCTGCTGGTACAGCACCTCGAAGGAAACCTGGCCCAGATCGACCGCCGACGACGCGCGCCCGATCACGATATCGACGCTGTGGTCCTTGAGCTGCAGCAGCAGTTGATCGCTGGTGCCTTCGTGGATCGTCACGGTCAGGCGCCGCTCCATCCGCGCTTGCAGCCGCTTCAGCGCCGCCGACAGCATCTGGCCGGAGATGAACGGAATCACGCCGATGTGCAGGTGGGCCGCATGCCCGGCGGCGACGGTCTCCATCTCGCGGGCGAGGTGGTCGAGATCCTTGATCATCGCCTTCGCCCGTTCGAGCACGACAGCGCCGAGCGCAGTCGGCCGCATGCCGCGCGACGAGCGCTCGAACAGCGGCGTGCCGAACATGCTCTCCAGCTCGGACAGCGCGTTCGTCACGGCGGGCTGGCTGCTGGCCATGTGCTCCGCGACGCGCGTCAGCGACCCGTGCTGCTGGATCTGCAGCAACAACACCAGATGCCGAATCTTCAGACGTGCGCCCAGCCGCCTGACCACGTCGTTTGCGTCAAAAGTCATTGACTGGTCATGCATTCATCATGAAAAAGTGATGGGCCGATATTAAAATAGAATCGTCTCCTTATGGCGGATCCCTAGAATCACCTTCATGGATCGCGCCGGGACTGGCCTGGCGCCCGTGCCCGGACCGAAAAACATGAAACAGACAGAGACACAGCAGCAGGCAGCGTTCGACTATCACGAGTTTCCGACCCCGGGGAAGATCTCGGTCGTCGCCAGCAAGCCGCTCGTGACCCAGCGCGATCTCGCGCTGGCTTACACCCCGGGCGTAGCAGGCGTGTGCGAGGCGATCGCGGCCGATCCGCTGCAGGCGCACCGCTTCACGAGCCGCGGCAACCTGGTGGGCGTGATCACGAACGGCACCGCGGTGCTCGGTCTGGGCAACATCGGCCCGCTCGCATCGAAGCCGGTCATGGAAGGCAAGGCCGTCCTGTTCAAGAAGTTCGCCGGGATCGACGTCTTCGACATCGAGATCAACGAAACCGATCCGGACAAGCTGGTCGACATCATCGCCGGTCTTGAGCCGACGTTCGGCGGCATCAATCTCGAGGACATCAAGGCGCCGGAGTGCTTCACGGTCGAGCAGAAGCTGCGCGAACGCATGAAGATTCCCGTTTTCCATGACGATCAGCACGGCACCGCCATTACCGTGTCGGCCGCTTTCATCAACGGGCTGAAGGTCGTCGGGAAGTCGATCAAGGAGGTGAAGGTCGTGACGTCGGGGGCCGGTGCGGCCGCGCTGGCCTGTCTGGACCTGCTGGTCGACCTCGGGCTGCCGGTCGAGAACATCTGGGTGACCGATATCGAAGGCGTCGTCTATCGCGGCCGTACCACGCTGATGGACCCGGCAAAGTCGCGCTTTGCGCAGGAAACCGATGCGCGCAAGCTGTCCGAAGTCATCGGCGGCGCGGACGTGTTCCTGGGGCTGTCGGTCGGCGGCATTCTGAGCGCGGAGATGCTGAAGGAGATGGCGCCGCGTCCGCTGATTCTCGCGCTGGCCAACCCGACGCCGGAAATCTTCCCGGAACTGGCGCATGCGACGCGCGACGATGTCGTGATCGCGACGGGCCGCTCGGACTACCCGAACCAGGTCAACAACGTCCTGTGCTTCCCGTATATTTTCCGCGGCGCACTGGACGTGGGCGCGACGACGATCACCCGCGAAATGGAAATCGCCGCCGTTCACGCGATCGCGGGGCTTGCCGAGGAAGAGCAGAACGAAGTCGTGGCGGCTGCGTATGGCGCGTACGACGTGGCGTTCGGTCCGCAATACCTGATTCCGAAGCCGTTCGATCCGCGCCTGATCGTTCGTATCGCGCCGGCCGTGGCCAAGGCGGCGATGGAGGGCGGTGTCGCGACGCGCCCGCTGGCGAATCTCGACGCGTATGTCGAGCAACTGCAGCAATTCGTCTACCACTCCGGCGCGTTCATGAAGCCGCTGTTCGCGACGGCGCGTCAGCTTGTGCGTGACGGCGGCAAGGCACGGATCGTCTTCACCGAAGGCGAAGACGAGCGCGTGCTTCGCGCCGTGCAGGTGATCGTCGACGAGAAGCTGGCGCGCCCGATCCTGGTTGGGCGTCCGGAGGTGCTGCTTGCACGGATCGAGCGGTTTGGTCTGCGCCTGCGGCTCGGTCAGGATGTCGAAGTGACCAATCCGGAATATGACGAGCGGTTCCCGCAGTACTGGACGACGTATTGGGAACTGCGGTGCCGGGATGGTATTTCGAAGGAGATGGCGCGCGTCGAAATGCGGCGTCGCCTGACGTTGATCGGCGCGATGATGGTGCGGCTCGGCGATGCGGACGGCATGATTTGCGGGACCGTTGGCGAGTATCACAATCACCTGCGGTTCGTCGACGAAGTGATCGGCAAGAAGCCGGGTGCTTCTACGTATGCAGCAATGAATATTCTGCTGCTCGATCAGCGGACAGTGGCGCTGGTGGATACGCACGTCAACGACAATCCCGATGCCGAACAGATCGCGGAATTCACGATTGCTGCGGCTCGGCAGATGGAATGGTTGAATCTCACGCCGAAGGCTGCGTTGCTGTCGCGGTCGAATTTTGGGTCAGGGAGTGCGGCTTCGGGCGTGAAGATGCGGCGGGCGCTGGAGATCGTCCGGGAGCAGGCACCCGATATCGAGGCGGATGGCGAGATGCATGGCGACTGTGCGCTCGATGAGGGGCTGCGGTCGAAGCTGCTGCCGATGTCGCCGCTGAAGGGGGCTGCGAATCTGCTCGTTTGTCCGAACGTCGATGCGGGGAATATTGCTTACAACCTGCTCAAGACCGAGGCGGGCAGCAATGTGGCGGTGGGGCCGTTCCTGCTCGGCGTCAACGCACCCGTGAACATTCTCACTTCGAGCGCGACCGTGCGGCGGATCGTGAATATGGCGGCGTTGACGGTGATTGA
This sequence comes from Burkholderia pyrrocinia, assembly GCF_001028665.1. Classification (NCBI taxonomy): domain Bacteria; kingdom Pseudomonadati; phylum Pseudomonadota; class Betaproteobacteria; order Burkholderiales; family Burkholderiaceae; genus Burkholderia; species Burkholderia pyrrocinia. The sequence continues at coordinate 655,876 of NZ_CP011504.1, read as the reverse complement.
GGCGAATCGGGGTGCGTCTGCCTGATTGATTGTGTCTTGCGGGGGGGGCGCGGCCCCCCACGTTTGTCCGCACCCAGCCGGGCTGAAGCGTCATGAGTTCACGCAGGAGCGGGACGTCTCGAAGCCACGTATCGAGCGGCTTGCCGTAAACGGAATCGATCGTGTTCGGGTCAGACTGCGGAAGCGGATGCATCGGGAGACGACACCGCATCGAGCACCGGCGGATGCGTGACGATGGACTTCAGGTCGACGTCCGATGCACGCAGCTTCGCGGCATCGGGAATCGGGCGGCGTGTTTCGTCGGACGACGCGAAGAGCGTTTCGAACGCGCGGGCCGCATCGAGCAGGGCGAGATCGCCACGGAAAGCGCCGATCATCTGCAGCCCGAACGGCATGCCCCGATGATCGACTCCGCACGGCAGCGACAACGCCGGATTCGTCGCGAGCGTCACGACGTACGTGAGCGACAGCCAGCGATAGTAGTTTTCCAGTTCGACGCCATTCACCGATTTCAGATACGGCTGCGTCCACGGGAACGGCGAGACAGGCGTCGTTGGCGAAAGAATCACGTCATAACGGTCGAACAGCGTCTGGAAGCGGCGAAACAGACGCGTCTGATCGCCGTGCGCACGCACGCAATCCGCAAGACCGAGGCCGATACCCATTTCATAGTTCGCGCGCGGATTCGGGCCAAGCGAATCGGGGTCGGCCTCATACGCCTTTTGAAGGCCGGCGACGAAGGCCTCCGCGCGGAGTACATCGAAGCACCGATGCGCACCCTCGAAGCCCACTTCGATCGGCTCGCATACGGCCACCTCGCGACGGATAAACTCGATCTTGCGTCGGAACGTGGCACGGATGTCGTCGTCCACTTCGCACACACCGAAGTCTTCCGTGTAACCGATGCGCAGTTTCGACACGTCCGTGGGCGCGCGGCCGTCCATCGTCGGATTCATCGCGAACGGATAGCCGAGCGGGTCGCTGCCCGACAGGCCGGCCGTCGCCGCGAGTTGCAGCCACGTGTCGTCGACGGTGCGCCCCATCGGCCCAACCACCGCAATCGGCGTCCAGCCGAGCGGCTTTCGATCGCTCGACACGAGTCCCGGCGACGTGCGCATTCCGACCACGCCGCACTTCGCTGCGGGAATGCGCAGCGAGCCGCCGGTGTCGGAACCGCTGGCTAGCGGCACCATGTCGAGCGCAAGCGCCACCGCCGAGCCGCCCGACGAACCGCCCGCGTTCAGGCGCGGATCGAACGGATTGCCCGTCGCGCCCCACACGGGATTGAAGCTGTTCGCACCCGCGCCCATTTCCGGCACGTTGGTCTTGCCGACGACAATCGCGCCCGCTGCGCGCAGCCGACGCACCAGCGTGTTGTCGTGGGCGGGTACGTTCGCGCGATAGAGCGGCGAGCCATAAGTGGTCAGAAGGCCTTCGGTCTCTTCGAGATCCTTGATACCGATCGGCAAGCCGTGCAACGAACCGACGGCATCGCCGCGTGCGAGCGCGATATCGGCAGCACCGGCTTCGATGCGCGCGCGTTCGAAGCTCGTCGCCGTGATGGCGTTGACATACGGATTGAGCCTTTCGATTCGCGCGATGCAGGCTTCGAGCAATTCGACGGCGGAGATTTCGCGTGCTTGCAATAGCGCGCGCAGCGCAACGGCACTATGACGTGTGAGTTCGTAACGGTCGTTCACCGGACAGTCCTTCAAGCGACAATGCAAGAGTCCGCTCAATGTAGACGACGTGAAAAACGATCGCTAGTGATGTTTATCGAACGGTCAGTTCACTTTTGCGCAACGCGCGGGGGCGGAGGCAGTTCGCCGCTGAGCCGCTCGATAAACGATTGCAGCAGAGGCGGCAACGCGCGCCGCGCGAGGGTTTGAATTTCGATCGCGCGTTCGCCGGTGGCGAGTTCAGGAACGGGCAACGCGACGAGTTCTCCGGACGCCAGGCGCGGGCGCACGAAGAGTTCGCCGCTGAACGTAATGGCGTCGCTCGCGAGCGTGAACCCCAGGAGCGTTTCGAGCGTCGCGCTGCGAAGCACGCTCGGGCATGCGACGCCTTCGCGGCTGCAATAGATATCGATCAGCTTGTGCAGCGTCGAATGCACACCCGGCAATGCGAGCGGATACGCAAGCAACTCACGAAACGAAACCTGTGCAGACCGCGCGAGCGGATGAGATGACGCCACGATCGCGAACACGGGAGAGGGCGCTGAAAACGCGACGTGAATATCTTTCGCCGGGCCGAAGCTGAACGTGAGGCCGACATCGCACTCGGCTTCGCGCACGCGCTGCGTGACGTCGGCGGCCGCATCGACGACGACTTCGAACGATGCGGGTGCGACGGTGCGGCGGAAGTCCGCCATCGCGCGCGGCAGGAAGGTGGAGGCGAATCCTTCCGTGCAGGCGATGCGGATCGTGCGTTCGGTTTCGCCGCGAAGCGCGTCGATTTCCAGCGAAATCTGTTCGGCGTCGAGTTGCGAGCGACGCGCGTAGGCGGCGAGCATTTCACCCGCTTTGCTCGGGACCATGCCGCGCGATTGCCGGACAAAAAGCTGCGCGCCGAGTTCGCTTTCGAGCCGCGCGATCTGGCGGCTCACGGCGGATGGCACGACGTTCAGCCGGTTGGCGGCATCGGCGATGGAGCCGGTGTTGACGACTTCGAGGAAGTAACGGACGGCGGCTTCCTGAAGAATGCGGGCGCTCATGGTGGATCGACGGGACGCGGAGTTGCCCATGATAGCGCCTGTCCGGCCGGCAAAGCGGTCAGGCCTCCTCGGCGGTGACAAGGCGTGCACTGGTCTCGGGCGTCAGTCGTATCGACAGACTGGTGACGACTGCGAACGCCGTCGCCACGATCAGGAAGCCGAATACCGTGTCGTAGTTGCCCGTGATCGAAACCAGCAGGCCAATGACGGCTGGCGCGACGAATCCTGCGACCTGTCCGCCGAAATTGACCATGCCTGCACCGGTGCCGATGATCTTTTGCGGCAGGAATTTGACCGGAAGCGCGAAGACACCCGCGAACACGAACGACTTGAAGAAGTAGACGATCGACTGATACGCGATCACGCCCGCCACCGTTTCCGCGGTGTACATCTCATAGAGAAAGAAGCCGGAGATCGCGCAGCACGCGGCCATCAGCCACTTTTCGCGGCCGTCGAACCAGCGTGTGAGAATCCAGCCGCCCAGCGCTGTCGATACGCTCGCTGCGACGAAGGGCAGCGGCGTGAGCATGCCGACTGCCTTGAGGTCGAGATGGCGCTCGGTCAGAAGATACGCGGGCATCCACGCATCGAGTCCCTTGTTGACGATGCCCATGCAGAACCATGTGAGCAGAATCTTCCACATGAGCGGCATCTTGAGGAGCGCGCGCGTTGCCGCGCCGTCGATGCGCGCGGAACGGCCGGCCGAATCGCGTTTCCGATGCGTGTCCTTCACCGCGATCAGATAGACGAGCGCGAACACGAGACCGGCGCCGCCAGCGACGACGAATGCATGACGCCAGCCGAGATAGACGATGAGCGGCGCGATAGTCAGTGGTGCGATGAAGCTGCCGACATAGTTGGACGACATCAGGAACGCCGACATCTTCGGGCGATCCTCCCGCGCACACGATTCGGTCACGCCCTTCACTGCAGCACCGGGATAACCGCCTTCGCCGAGACCGAAGATGAAGCGGATCGCGATCAGCGAAGCGAGCGACCACGCGAGACCGGTCATCAACGTGAACAAGGACCAGAACGCGACGGACACGACGATGACCTTTTTGCTCCCCCAGCGATCCGCTATCCATCCGCCGGGAATCTGCATGGCCGCGTAGCCGATATAGAACGTGCTCATGACGACACCCTGCACCGCAGCGCCGACATGGAACTCCTTGCCGATGGCCACGAGCGAAAGCGCGATCGCCGAGCGATCGATGTAGGAGATGCAAAAGCCGAGGTAGAGCAGCGCGAATACCGCAAGGCTGGCACGTCTGCTTTTATTGGGGTCGATCATGGTGGACATCTGCCGATAGAGGGAAGATCGGGCCCGCGTCGGTGATGCCGAGCAGTCCCACCGCGACTAGTCGAATTGATCGTAAGTAGCCGCAAATGGGCCGACAAGTGACATATTCAGATCTCTCCGTTCGCGAAAACGCACCTGAGAAGCGCGGCGACGGGGGGTATTGGCGTAATTTTCTGTTGTCGCGACGCCTTGCTTCTCGCCCGTCGGATGTTGATCGCGGAACCTTTCGGACCGGTGGTCGAAAACCCCGTCTTGCTCGACAAGACGCAGCGAAGGGGAGAGAGAAGGGAAATCCACGGCCACAAAAAGCGCGGGCCGCGTGGGCGGCAGCCCATACGACCCGCTGACTACAACCGACTCACCCAAGGAGCCGGAAATGGCTGACGCCGATAATTAGTCACGTCCCAAGAAGCGCATACCGGTGCATATGAATGCCACGTTTGAGCCGGTCCTGCGCAGCACACCGGAACTTTCCAAGCGCGGCTGGCGTTACCTGCCGTGGATGCGTGCCATCGATTTGGACTGACAGCGCATGCCCGAACCACGCATCAAAACCCCGGCAAACGACACCCCCACCCCCCATTTAATGACCAAACCGCAAGACCTAGTGCATAGATATCGTTTGCCGCGGCCTTAATGACTATCGACAATCGTGGCTCGAATTCGCCGCCGCGGCGCCAGAAGCATCACGACGGCAGGCACCTGACGGCTATCCCGGCCGTCCGCGCCATCCAGCTCACGACGACATGTACGCGTTCACTCCCTCATTCCAGAATCCCGCCGGCTCGCCGATTCGCGAGTTGTTCAAGTACCTGTCCGAACCGGGGATGATTTCCTTCGCGGGCGGCTATCCGGCCAGCGACCTGTTCGACGTCGACGGCCTGAACACGGCCGCCGAACGCGCGTACGCGCAGCCTGTCCGCTGCCTGCAATACGGCCCGACCGACGGCCTTGGCGAACTGAAGCAGCAACTGATCGCGCTGATGGCGCGTCGCGGCGTCGCGTGCACGCCGGCCGAACTGCTCGTCACGACCGGTTCGCAGCAGGGCCTCGACCTGCTGCTGCGCGTGATGGTGTCGCCCGGCGACGTCGTGCTGACCGAACAGCCGGCTTACCCGGCGACGCTGCAGGCGATGCGTCTGCAGCAGGCGCGCATCGTGACGATCCCGGTCGACGGCGAGGGCCTCGACGTCGACCGTCTCGCAGCACAGCTCGCGTCCGGCGCGATCGCGCAGCCGAAACTGCTCTATACCGTCCCGACCTTCGCGAACCCCACCGGCGCGACGCTCACGCGCGAACGCCGGCTGAAGCTGCTGCGTCTCGCGGTGCAATACCGATTCCTGATCGTCGAGGACGATCCGTACGGCGACCTGCGCTTTGCAGGCGAAGCCGTGCCGTCGATGCTCGCGCTCGCCGGCGAAGTGGACGGCGCGCGCGACTGGATCGTGCATTTCGCGAGCCTGTCGAAGATCGTCGCGCCGGGGTTGCGCGTGGGCTGGACGATCGCGCCGGCCGAGATCGCGCGCCGTTGCGTGATCGCGAAGCAGACGGTCGACCTGTGCAGCACGCCGTGGACGCAGGCTACCGCCGCCGAATATCTGGCCGACGGCGCGCTCGAACGCCATCTGCCGCGCATCACGGCCGCGTACCAGCGCAAATGCGATGCGATGTGCGACGCGCTGCGCGACGGGTTCGGCGATGCGATCGAATTCCATCGCCCGGAAGGCGGGATGTTCGTGTGGGCGCGGATCGGCGCGGTGTCGTCGGACGTGCTGCTGCAACAGGCGATCGCCAACAGGATCGTGTTCGTACCCGGCAAGGCGTTCTTCGCGGACAACGTCGACGCGGCATCGCTGCGCCTGTCGTTCGCCGCGCCGGACGTCGACGCGATCCGGGAAGGCGTGGCGCGCCTCGTGCGTGCTTATGGTGCGGCGCTGGCCGCTTGAGGAGACATCAACGTGAATATCACCGTCAACGAAACGGCATCGATGGGCGCAGCGTCAGGCGCTGGCGATAACCGGCCGGCAAAGCATCGCTCGTCGCAGATCAGCGCGGGGCCGCAGTATGTGGCCGACGTGCTCGGCCGTTTCGGCGCGGAGCCGACGACCGATGCCGGCGATGCGGCGCCGGTCGTGCTCGGCTACAACTGAACGGCGCAAAGGCGGCGGCATCACACGCGAGCCGCCGCCGAAGCAAACGGTTAAGCTTGCGCGATCGACACACGCACGATCGCCGCCGCCACTCATGTCCGACTCAACCTCCGAATCGCTCACCGAAACGTACGACCGCTTGTGGTCCTGCCTCGAATCCGGCGTCAGCGTGCAGCGCTCGCCGTTTACGATGCTGCAGGCGGCAACCCTTGGCCTCGATGGTGCGCCGAAGGTGCGTACGATCGTGTTGCGCCAGGTGAGCCGCGCCGATCGCGTGCTGTCGTTTCATACCGATGCGCGTTCGGAGAAAGTCGCGGAGTTGCGCCGCGATCCGCGTATCTCGATCGTCGCGAATGATCTCGATGCGCTCGTGCAGATTCGCGCGGAAGGCGTTGCATCGATCTGCGACGACGAAGTGCAGCGGCGCGCGATCTGGCAATCGAGCCGTCCGCATACGCTGCTGCTGTATCGCGCACCTTTGCCGCCCGGCACGCGGGTCGAGTCACCGGAAGAAGCGCATGTCCCGGCGAGCCAACGCACTGCACCAACCGGCGACGGCTACGAAAACTTCTGCCTGATCCACATGACCATCAAGCGGATCGACTGGCTCGAACTCGTGCGCACCGGCCATCGCCGGGCGGTATTCGACCTGAACGAAGGCGGCTGCGAAGGCCGCTGGATCGCCCCCTGATCCGGACGCAGGCCGCTCAAGGCCGCTCGTCCGCCGCCGCTTGCCCGATCATCCAGTTTCGCATCACGGCGATCGCATCGTCGTCGCGGCGCTCGGCCGGATACACGAGATAGAACCCCACCGACAGCGGAAACGCGAAATCGAACGGCTTGCACAGCCGGCCCGCCGCGATATCGCGTTCGACCAACGGATCGGTCGCGAGCGCAATCCCCTGGCCGGCCACGGCCGCATCGATCGCGAGCGACGTCTGGTTGAAGTGCAACCCCTTGTGCGGATCGATATCCACAGGCTCGGGCATCGCTTCGATGAACTCGGGCCACAGGTCGTGCGCATCGTGCAGCAGCACGTGGCCGGCGAGCGCACGCGGCGACGCGGGCGCGGCCAGCAGCGCGGGGCTGCAGACGGCGCACACATCGAGCGGGAACAGCGCATGCGCGGCGAGATGCTTGCCGAACGGCGGCTTGCCGTAGCGGATCGCGAGATCGACGCCGTCGTGGCGGAACGTCGCGAGCTGCTGGTCTGCGATCACGCGCACGTCGTAGTCGGGATGCGCGTCGGTGAACTGCGCAAGCCGCGGGATCAGCCACTTCGACGCGAACGACGGCGTCGTGCTGATGGTCAGCGCCGCGCGCCGCTTCACGAGCTTGTCGGTTGCATCGGCGATCGCGTGCAGTGCGCGCTGCACGTCGGAGAAATACGCGGCGCCGTCGTGCGTCAGCGCGAGGCCGCGCGACAGGCGCTCGAACAGCTTCAGGCCGAGCACGTCCTCGAGATGGCGCACCTGCTGCGCGACGGCGCCCTGCGTCACGCCGATCTCGTCGGCCGCGGCGCGGAAATTGAGGTGCCGCGCGGACACTTCGAACGCACGAAGCGCATTCAGCGGCGGCAGGCGGGAAGGGCGAGGCGGCATTGTCAGGCTGTAGAAAAACTATCGGCTGAAGGCAGAAATACTGGTTCGACAGTCGTTTGCGATGCGCCTACATTACCACCATGGCGCGCCGAATGGCGGCTGCGCGGCGGCAGGTTTCGAACGAGGAGCGGATCGTGACTGTAGAAAAAGTGGCGTTGATCACGGCGGCGGGCAAGGGCATGGGCGCGGCGATCGCGCGCGAACTGGCGGCGACGGGCTATCGCGTCGCGCTGATGTCGCCGTCGGGCAGCGCGGTGGCGCTCGGCGAGGAACTGGGCGGGTTCGGCATCCAGGGCTCGGTGACGGAAGAAGCCGATATCGACCGGCTCGTACAGGAGACGGTCGCGCGCTACGGCCGGATCGACGCGGTCGTGAACAACACCGGCCATCCGCCGAAGGGCGAGCTGCTGGCGATCACCGACGACAACTGGCACGCAGGGCTCGACCTGATCCTGCTGAACGTCGTGCGCGTGATGCGCCGCGTGACGCCGATCTTCCAGAAGCAGGGCGGCGGCGCGGTGGTCAACATCTCGAGCTTCGCGGCGGATGCACCCGAGCAGCCGATGCCGGTGTCGTCGGCGCTGCGCGCGGCGCTGAGCGCGTGGACGCGCCTCTACGCGGAGCGCTATGCGGCCGAGAACATCCGGATGAACGCGGTGCTGCCGGGCTTCATCGACAGCTGGCCGGAAACGCCGGAGATCGTCGCGCGCATTCCGGCCGGCCGCTTCGGCAAGACCGGCGAGATCGCGAAGACGGTTGCGTTCCTGCTGTCCGACGGCGCGGGCTACATCACCGGGCAGAACATTCGCGTCGACGGCGCGATCGTCAAGGCACTCTGAGCGTCGTATCGGCGAGCGGCGGCGCGGGCCGCTCGCCGCGCAGCAAATACAAACGCGTACAAATCAGACAAATCCGCGATACCTCGAACCTTTCAAATTGGCGACGCCGCGTGACCAGGGCGCGCCGGATTGAAAGCCAAGGCGCGATCCAGCGCGCGGCATGTTCACTTTCCACTTCGGGAAAGGAGATGCCGGACGATGTCTTCCACACCGTTTTTCCCGATGCGTCGCCACCTGCTGGCCACGTCGGTGGCGGCCGGGGTATCGGCGATGCTACCCACCGCGCTGCATGCCGCGACCGGCGGCAGCGGCATACGCCCGTTCACCGCGCACATTCCACATGCCGGCGACGGTGCCGCCGGATATCGCGACGCTGCTCGCGACCGATTCGCCCGCGCCGGCTTCGCTGTCGCCGAAGGAGAAGGCCGCGTACGAGAAGCTCGCGACGTTCTATCGCGACAACTGCGGCTACTCGGCGATGATGGTTACGCGTCCGCAGACGGTCGGTTATGCGCTCGCCGATTCGCCGTCCGGGCAGGCCGCGTGGATGGTCGACAAGATCTCGCAGTGGACGTACAGCGGCGACGTGCCCGAACGCGCGATCCCGCGCGACGAGATTCTCGACGACATTTCGCTGTACTGGCTGACGAATACCGCGACGTCGGCCGCGCAGATCTACTGGGAGGATCACTCGAACAACTTCAACGCGGTGGATATCTCGCTGCCGGCCGCGATCACGGTGTTTCCGGGCGAGATCTACCAGGCGCCGCGCAGTTGGGCCGAGCGCAGTTATCACAACCTGATCTACTTCAACGAAGTCGAAAAGGGGGGGCATTTCGCGGCATGGGAGGAGCCGGAATTGTTCGCCCGCGAAGTACGCGCCGGGTTCCGGCCGTTGCGGCGCGGGTAAGCGCGGGTCGAGTGGCGGGCGCGGGCTGGCTTGCGTGCGGCTCGCGTTTGTTTTCGTTCTGTCGACTGTGTCGAGCTGGGCCGATCAGCCGCGCGGCCCGCCGAAAACCGTCGTTTCCCGCACGATTTTTGAATCGCTGTGTGTCGTGTTCGCACACAGATACGTTGGGATACAAAGCCTCCGGATCGTTCGGATATAAAACCGGTGAAGCGATTCACACGGCCGCGCGGTGTCATCCGCCGCCGCTGCGAACGGCGATACCGGAGCGCCTGCACGTGCCGCGGGCCCCTTCCTTAGCGATCGACAATGGAGAACGAGTCATGCCTGATACCGTGAACACCCGCCGCCGCCTGATCCTGGGTACGGCGCTTGCGGGCCTGAGCCTCGCCGACCTCGGGTTCGGCAACCTGGCGCGCGCGCAGTCTGCGCCCGATGCACCGGCTGCGAAGGGGGCGGCCGGCGTTGCGTCGCTGGGCACGATCCACCAGATCGACGCGGGCGTGCTCAACGTCGGGTATGCGGACCTCGGGCCGAAGAAGGGCCCCGTCGTGTTCCTGCTGCACGGCTGGCCGTACGACATCTATAGCTACGCCGAAGTCGCGCCGCTGCTGGTCGCGGCCGGTTATCGCGTGATCGTGCCGTACCTGCGCGGCTACGGGTCGACGACGTTCCGCTCGGCCGATACGGTGCGCAACGGCCAGCAGGCGGTGACGGCCGTCGACATCGTCGCGCTGATGGATGCGCTGAAGATCGACCGCGCGGTGTTCGGCGGCTACGATTGGGGCGCGCGCACGGCCGACATCGTCGCGGCGCTGTGGCCGCAGCGCGTGAAGGCACTGGTGTCGGTGAGCGGCTACCTGATCGGCAGCCAGGAGGCGAACCGCAAGCCGCTGCCGCCGCAGGCGGAACTGCAGTGGTGGTATCAGTTCTATTTCACGACCGAGCGCGGCGAACTCGGCTACGCGACGAACCGCGATGCGTTCAACAAGCTGATCTGGAAGCTCGCGTCGCCGAAGTGGCAGTTCTCCGACGAAACCTATGCACGCACGGCTGCGTCGTTCCAGAACCCCGACCACGTGGCCGTCGTGATTCACAACTATCGCTGGCGCCTCGGGCTTGCGAAGGGCGAAGCGCAATACGACGACATCGAGCGGCGTCTCGCCGCCGGGCCGGCGATTACCGTGCCGACGATCACGATGGAAGGCGATGCGAACGGCGCGCCGCATCCGGAACCGGCCGCCTACGCGAAGAAGTTCACGGGCAAGTACCAGCACCGGACGATTACCGGCGGCATCGGCCACAACCTGCCGCAGGAAGCGCCGCAGGCGTTCGCCGACGCGATCCTGCAAGTGGAGCACCTGTGATGCGGGCGGGCGGTGGCATCCTGCGTCGCGGCACGGGCCGCGCGCTCGTCGCGGGCGCGCTGCTGGCCGGCTCGCTGTCGGCCAGCGGCCCGGCCGCGTTCGCGGAACAACCGAATCCGGCCGCGTCGCCGATCTATGGCGTGACGATCCCGCCCGGCTACCGGAAGTGGGAAATGGTTGCGCCGGCCGAAGAGGCCGCGCCGCTCGACGAGCTGCGCGTGGTGCTCGGCAACCCCGTCGCGATGCGTGCGCTCGAACAGGCGACGCTGCCGTTTCCGGACGGCACGATCCTCGTGAAGCTCGCGTACAAGCGCAAGCAGTCCGACGAGTTCGCGCCGGCGACGGTGCCGGGCCAGGCGACGACCGTGCAGGTGATGGTGAAGGATTCGCGTCGTTATGCGTCGACGGGCGGCTGGGGTTTCGGGCGCTTCATCAACGGCGTGCCGGCCGATATCGGCCAGCATCAGACGTGCTTCGCGTGTCACCAGGCACGTGTGAAGAACCACGATTACGTGTTCACGCGGCTTGCGCCGTGACGTGAAGAAACAGGCTTGACGGAAAGGCGTGCCGCGCGAGGCACGCCTTTTTTTTGTGGTGCGTGTACGGCGCGTGTGTGTTGGAGAGCACGTCGGCAGGCGGGTTTGTATCGCACTGTATCTGCGGCCGTTCCGGAAAAACTGGCATGCAGAAAGCACCGGTTTCGGAAACATGCCGGATACGTGGGCGGGTTCTACTGTCGACATGCAGGAAACGTTCGATGCCAGACGTTTGCACCGGATGCCAAGTGATCGATACCCCAACTTCCGTCAAGGAGAACACTCATGAAAGCCGCCCGAATCCTCGCTGTTGCCGTCCTCGCCGCCATCCCCGCATTGTCGTTCGCCGATACCGGCCACGGCCTGACGCGTGCCGACGTGCGCGCCGAACTCGTCCGGCTCGAGCAGGCCGGCTACAACCCGGCCCGCAGCGAACCGCATTACCCGGACGATGTCGCCGCCGCGCAGCAGGTCGCGCGTTCCGACCAGAACGGCCCGTCGAAGTCGCAGGGCGACACCGTGGCCGATGCGTCGGCACCGGCAAGCCATCGCGACGCGGCACAGGCGCGCGCGTCGCAGCGCGCCATCGACGACCTGTACGCGCATTCGTGATCCGTTGCCGCGCCTGTCGCAGGCAGGCACGGGCCGCTACCGCAGCATTTCATGTGATTGATACAACAGAGAAAGGAGATTGACGATGGCCGGTTTGATGAAACGGGTTCTGGTATCCGCCGCGGTGATCGGCGGACTGTTCGGTGCGGTCGCGGCGCAGGCCGCGCCGAAGGACGACCTGAAGGGCACGAATGTCGTGCTCGTGCACGGTGCGTTCGCCGACGGGTCGAGCTGGAACCGCGTGATTCCGCTGCTCGAGGCGCGCGGGCTGCATGTGGTGTCGGTGCAGAATCCGCTGAGCTCGCTCGCCGACGATGCGGCCGCGACGAAGCGTACGATCGACGAGCAGAAGGGGCCGGTCGTGCTGGTCGGCCATTCGTGGGCCGGCGTCGTGATCAGCGACGCGGGCAACGACGACAAGGTGAAGTCGCTCGTCTACGTCGCGGCGTTCGCGCCCGACAACGGCCAGTCGATCGCCGACGTCACGCAAGGGCTGCCGGCACCGGCATGGGCCGGTGAACTGCGCAAGGACGCGGGCGGCTTCACGCGGCTGTCGGACAAGGCGATCGCGCAGGATTTCGCACCGGACCTGCCGCCCGCGCAGCAGCGCATCGTTGCGGCGACCCAGGGGCCGTGGTTTGGCGGTTGCATCTCGGAGAAGGTCGAGCAGGCCGCATGGCACGCGAAGCCGTCGACGTTCGTCGTCGCGACGCAGGACCGGATGATCGATCCGAAGCTGCAGGAAGCGATGGCGAAGCGGATCGGCGCGACGGTCGCGCGCGTGAACGGCAGCCATGTCGCGATGCTGAGCCAGCCGAAGGCCGTGGCCGATGCGATCATCGCAGCGGCGGAGCGTGCGAAGCACGACGCGCAGTGAGCGGATGCGGCGCCGCGTCTTCGTCGAAGCGTGGCGCCGAGAGTGATCGTGATGTCCTTCCTCAAGGAGAAGTGATGACGCATCTCTGGCAACTGTCGGCAAGCGAACTCGCGAAACGCGTGCGGCATCGCGAGGTGTCCGCGCGCGAAGTGGCGGATGCCGTGCTCGATCGTCTCGACGCGGTGAATCCGGCGATCAACGCGGTGATCGAACACCGGCCCGACGACGTGCGGCGGCAGGCCGATGAAGTCGACCGCGCGATCGCACGCGGCGACGATCCCGGCCCGCTCGCGGGCGTGCCCGTGACCGTGAAGATCAACGTCGACCAGGCGGATTTCGCGACGACCAACGGCACGCGCCTGCAGGAGAACCTGATCGCGCGCGCCGACAGCCCCGTGGTCGGCAACCTCAGGAAGGCCGGCGCGATCCTGCTCGGCCGCACCAATTCGCCGACGTTCGCGCTGCGCTGGTTCACGTCGAATCTCGTGCACGGCCACACGCGCAATCCGCGCAATCCGTCGCTGACGCCGGGCGGGTCGAGCGGCGGCGCGGCAGCGGCCGTCGCCGCCGGGATCGGCCCGCTCGCACTCGGCACCGACATCGGCGGCTCGGTCCGTTACCCGGCCTATGCGTGCGGCGTGCACGGGATCCGGCCGTCGCTCGGGCGTGTGCCGGCGTTCAACGCATCGTCGCCCGAGCGTGCGATCGGCGCGCAACTGATGTCGTCGGCGGGGCCGATCGCACGCACGATCGACGATCTCGCGCTCGCGCTGCGTGCGATCGCCGCGCCGGACCCGCGCGATCCGTGGCACGTGCAGGTGCCGTTCGACGGGCGCGAAGTGCCGAAGCGCGCGGCGCTGTGCGTGCGTCCGGGCGGCTTGCAGGTCGTGCCCGAAGTCGAGGCCGCATTGCGCGATGCCGCGCGCCGGCTCGTCGATGCGGGCTGGACCGTCGACGAGATCGACGATACGCCGCCGATGCGCGAGGCTGCGCTGCTTCAGGAGCAGCTTTGGCTTGGCGACGGTTTCGATGCGTTGTCGAACGCGGCCGCGAACGACGGCGATCCGGGCGCGGCGGCGGTGATCGCCGCCGTGCGCGACAAGGTGCGCGACCTGCCGGCCGACGTGATCAGCCGCGCGCTCGTCCGGCGCACTACGCTGACGCGGCAATGGCGGCAGTTTCTCGACGAGTATGCGGTCGTGCTGCTGCCCGTGTCGTCGGAACTGCCGTTCCCCGACGATCTCGACCGGCAGGGGCCGGACGGGTTCGAGCGTGTGTGGGAGGCGCAGCTCACGCTGCGCGCGCTGCCCGCGATGGGGCTGCCGGGGCTGGCCGTGACGACGGCGCTCGTGAACGGCGTGCCGGTCGGCGTGCAGGTGGTCGCCGCGCATCATCGCGAGGATCTGTGTTTGCTCGCGGGGCGCGACATCGAAGCGCGTGGCGTGCCGGTCGCGCCGGTCGATCCGGTGCAGTGATGGATTGACGGGCAAGCGAGTGCATCGGCGATGCCGTTCGGCATCACGCCGATGCCTGTCGCTCGCCGGTTGCCTTTCTTTGAATCATCCAGGCATGCGCAGCGACGCATGCACTCCATTTCGGATTCCATGACAACGCGCCACACGCCGCGTTGATCGTCTCCCGCCACTCCTTTCAAAACCCTTCGATGCGCGGCATCGAACGGCCATCGTCCCGCATTTCCCGACCGCAAGCGACCCCGCGCCGATAGCGCGCCTCTGCTATTGCATTCCTCGCGCCGCTGATTAGGAAATGAATTTTTATTGGTTCTGCTTCCAGATACGCGCTCGCATAGTGGCGCTGACGGCTATAGACAGCACGCAAGCTGCACCAGCCGCATTCCCGGTGTTTTTGATCATACGAATCTGCGAAAACGAGGAAGTGTCATGACGGTTGCATTGGAAGAACGAACCGCTGCGCAGCAGGCGCTCGAAGACGCTCGCGCGGCGGCCGCGTCAGCCGGCACGCCCTACGCGGGCGGCGTCGCGCCGGAAGCCGCGTGGGCGCTGTTCTCGGCCGGCGACGCATTGCTGGTGGACGTGCGCACCGCCGAAGAACGGAAGTTCGTCGGCCACGTGCCGGAGTCGCTGCATGTGCCTTGGGCGACCGGCACGAGCCTGACGCGCAACCCGCGCTTCGTGCGCGAACTGGAAGCGAAGACCGGCAAGGACGCGGTGGTGCTGCTCCTGTGCCGCAGCGGCAACCGGTCCGCGCAGGCGGCCGAAGCCGCGACGAAGGGCGGATTCAAGCGGGTATTCAACGTGCTCGAAGGGTTCGAGGGCGACCTCGACGAAGGACAGCATCGCGGCGCCCACAACGGCTGGCGCTTTCGCGGCCTGCCGTGGGCGCAGGACTGATTCACGGCCGATACAGGGAGAAGTCAGCATGGCCGCATTCGACATCGACGACATCGTTCAATCGCTGCAGACCGTCCGCCGCGCATGGCGCGAGAAGCAGCGTCGCTCGCTCGAACCGGGCGGGCGCGACCTGCCGGCGCGCGAGGCGCTCGCGCAGATCGTCGGCGCGCTGAAGGGCGTGCTGTTTCCGATGCGGCTCGGGCCACCCGACCTGCGCCAGGAGAGCGAGAACTTCCATGTGGCCCATGCGCTCGACGCGGCGCTGAACGCGCTACTCGCACAGGTCACGCTCGAGTTGCGCTACGCGGCGCGCCAGCGCAATGCCGACGGGCCGATCGACAACGTCGACGGGGTGGCTTCGACGGCCGTGCAGGCGTTCGCCGCACGGCTGCCCGAGATTCGCCGGCTGCTCGACAGCGACGTGCTCGCCGCGTTCCACGGCGATCCGGCGGCGGGCAGCGTCGACGAGGTGCTGCTGTGCTACCCGGGCATCCTCGCGATGATCCACCACCGGCTCGCGCATGAGCTGTACCGGCTCGGTTTGCCGCTGCTCGCGCGGATCATCGCCGAGCAGGCGCATGCGGAAACGGGCATCGACATTCATCCGGGCGCGCGCATCGGCGCGGGCTTCTTCATCGATCACGGCACGGGTGTCGTGATCGGCGAGACCGCGATCATCGGCGAGCGCGTACGCGTGTACCAGGCCGTCACGCTCGGCGCGAAGCGCTTCCCGCGCGATGCGGCCGGGAATCTGGAGAAAGGGCTCGCGCGCCATCCGATCGTCGAGGACGACGTGGTGATCTATGCGGGCGCGACGATCCTCGGCCGCGTGACGATCGGGCGCGGCGCGGTGATCGGCGGCAACGTGTGGCTCACGCAGGACGTGCCGGCCGGCGAGAACGTCACGCAGGCCGTGCTGCGCAGCGAAGCGAACGCCGCGCCGCGCGCGGCGGCGCGGGTCGCCTAGGAGGCGCGATGAGCGACCTCATTCATCACTTCGGCGCCAACGTGCGCAGGCTGCGCGAAGCGCGCACGTGGTCGCAGGAGCAGCTTGCCGAGCATGCGGGGCTGAACCGCTCGTATGTCGGCGAGATCGAGCGCGGCGAGGCGATCGCGTCGATCGTCACGGCCGACAAGATCGCGCGCGCGTTCGACGTGTCGATCTCGACGCTGCTGCCGGGCGCATACCTCACCTGAGGCCGTACAGCTTCGTTTCCTTTTCGGTTGCGCGACATGACGGCTATAGCATGTTGAGCCGGCAGGTGCGTGCTTCCGATAATCCCCTCGCGTCATAAGCAATCCCGTTTTTCATCTTAAGAACCCGGAGCCACACATGTCGACCGTTGCAAGCGGCACGGCCGCGCTGAGCGATCACGCCGCCCGCCAACTAGCGAACGCTACCAAGACCGTCCCCCAGCTTTCCACGATCACGCCGCGCTGGCTGACCCATCTGCTGCAGTGGGTGCCGGTCGAGGCCGGCATCTACCGCCTGAACCAGGTGAAGAACCCGGAAGCCGTGCGCGCCGCATGCACGCAGCTCGAGGACGAAAGCGTGCTGCCGCAGACCTTCGTGCCTTACGAAGAGCAACCGCGCGAATACTTCCTGAACGCGGTGAGCACGGTGCTCGACGTGCATACGCGGATCTCCGATCTTTACAGCAGTCCTCACGACCAGATCAAGGAACAGCTGCGCCTGACGATCGAGACGATCAAGGAGCTGCAGGAAAGCCAGCTGATCAACAACCCCGACTACGGGCTGCTGGCCAACGTGACCGACGAACAGCGGATCTTCCCGCTGACGGGAGCGCCGACGCCGGACGATCTCGACGAGCTGCTGACGAAGGTGTGGAAGGAACCCGCGTTTTTCCTCACGCACCCGCTCGCGATCGCCGCGTTCGGCCGCGAATGCACGCGGCGCGGCGTGCCGCCGCCGACGGTCAGCCTGTTCGGCTCGCAGTTCCTCACGTGGCGCGGCATTCCGCTGATCCCGTCGGACAAGGTGCCGGTCGCGGACGGCAAGACCAAGATCCTGCTGCTGCGCGTCGGCGACAAGCGGCAGGGCGTCGTCGGCCTCTATCAGCCGGGCGTCGCGGGCGAGCAGGGGCCGGGCCTGTCGGTGCGCTTCATGGGGATCAACAACCAGGCGATCGCGTCGTACCTGATCTCGCTGTATTGCTCGCTCGCGGTCCATTCGCCGGATGCGCTGGCTGTCCTCGATGACGTCGAAATCGCCAAGTTCCATGACTATCCCGACACCTACCGTTAATCCCGGCCTGGCCGGCGGCGACGCGCACGCGCTGCCGCACGCGCCGCTGCCGGCGGGCTTGCCCGACCCCGCGACGCTGGCGCGGCTCGCGTCCGAGTTCTTCGCGACGCCGCCCGGGCAGGCCACTGCTCCCGGGCTGTCGGCCGGCAGCGGTGCGGTCGGCGGCGTGCCGTCGGCGTTGCCGGCTGCCGCGCCGATCCTCGCGTCGGTGAGCAACCCGGCGCCCGGCGGTTCGCCGCTCGCGGGACCGGGCGGCACGGGCACCGGCGTGCCGGGCCTCGCGTTGCCGCAGGGCAAGGCGCCCGGCACGAACCTCGCACCGTCCGCGCCGACGCACGTGCTGTCGCTCGGCAATCGCGTGCCCGCGCTCGCGCCGCATGCGGCCGCGCAGAACGGGCTGCCCGACAACGCCGTGTCGATCGCGCCGGCGCTCGAGCCGCGCATCGGCGGCGCGGCGCTCGGCGTGCCGCAGGGGAATGCGGCGGCATCGGAAGGCGCGGTGAAGGCAGCGCCGGCTGCGTCGCCGTACTACTTCACCGACGGTTCGCTGCAGGGCTGGCAGGCGACGCCGCAGGACATCGTCGTGCCGTCGAACGACCTCGCGTCGCCGGAAGCGTTCGGGTTGCCGGGCGACGACGCGCTGCGCGACCTGCTCGCCGTGCATCGCGACGTGCCGGTTTCCCGCGCATCGGGCGCGGACGTGCAGCGTTACTTCATCGACGATACGCATGCAACCGAACCGCAAGGCCAGTTGCATCGCGGCGCGCACCCGCCGTTCGACGTGAACGCGATCCGCCGCGATTTCCCGATCCTGCAGGAGCGCGTGAACGGCAAGCAGTTGGTCTGGTTCGACAACGCGGCGACGACGCACAAGCCGCAGGCCGTGATCGACCGTCTCGCGTATTTCTATGCACACGAGAACTCGAATATCCACCGTGCCGCGCATGCGCTGGCCGGTCGCGCGACGGATGCGTACGAGCATGCGCGGGACACCGTGCGGCGCTTCATCGGCGCTTCGTCGCCCGACGAGATCGTGTTCGTGCGCGGCACGACCGAAGCGATCAACCTGATCGCGAAGACGTGGGGCGTGCAGAACGTCGGCGAAGGCGACGAGATCGTCGTGTCGCATCTCGAGCATCACGCGAACATCGTGCCGTGGCAGCAGCTTGCCGCGCAGAAAGGCGCGACGCTGCGCGTGATTCCGGTCGACGATTCGGGGCAGGTGCTGCTCGACGAATACCGGAAGCTGCTCAACGACCGCACGAAGATCGTGTCCGTCACGCAGGTGTCGAACGCGCTCGGCACCGTCGTGCCGGTGAAGGAGATCGTCGAGCTTGCGCATCGCGCGGGCGCGAAGGCGCTCGTCGACGGTGCGCAGTCGATCTCGCACATGCGCGTCGACGTGCAGGCGCTCGATGCGGATTTCTTCGTGTTCTCCGGGCACAAGATCTACGGGCCGACGGGCATCGGCGTCGTGTACGGCAAGCGCGCGATCCTCGACGACATGCCGCCGTGGCAGGGCGGCGGCAACATGATCGCGGACGTGACGTTCGAGCGCACGGTGTTCCAGCCGCCGCCGAACCGCTTCGAGGCCGGCACCGGCAACATCGCGGACGCGGTGGGGCTCGGCGCGGCGCTCGACTACGTGACCCGCGTCGGCATCGAGAACATCGCGCGCTACGAGCACGACCTGCTCGCGTATGCGACGAGCGTGCTCGCGCCGGTGCCGGGCGTGCGGCTCGTCGGCACCGCGCGCGACAAGGCGAGCGTGTTGTCGTTCGTGCTGAAGGGCTATGAAACCGAGGAAGTCGGGCAGGCGCTGAACGAAGAGGGCATCGCAGTGCGCTCGGGGCATCACTGCGCGCAGCCGATCCTGCGGCGTTTCGGGCTCGAGGCCACGGTGCGGCCGTCGCTCGCGTTCTACAACACGTGCGACGAGGTCGATGCGCTCGTTCGTGTGGTGCGGCGTCTCGCGACACGGCGCTGACGTCGTTCGCTTGCGGCGGCCCTTGCGGGTCGCCGCAAGTGACTTCCCGCTACCCGATCAGAATCGCACGACCTGCTTCTGCTCGACGCTGAAGCCGTCGCGCAGCACGCACGCGGAATCGGCGAAGTAGCGGCGGGTTTCCGACAGCAGGTCGGTATTGCCGCGACGGCAGAACACCACGCCCGACCCTTCCTCGGTCAGCAGCTCGTCGATCAGCGATTCGGGTTGCCCGATATCGGCGAGATGGACGTTCTGCACGCCGTGCGCGAGCGCATCGAGCGCCTCCCGCACGCAGGGCGCTGCATCGGCGGCCGGATGCTCGGCGAGCCATTGCTCGAGTTCCGTGATGCCATACAGCCCCGCGAGTTCGCCGAGTTCGCGCAGCAGCGCGCTTTCGACCATCATCACCAGCGTGACGGCGCCCGTGCGCTGCGCGAAGAGACTGCCCACCCGTTCCGGGCGCAGCAGGCGATCCTGGCCTGCGTCGTCCGGCGCGACCGGCATCACCACGGGCACCAGCCCGTTCCCGAGAAATGCGTTCAACGCGGCGCCGTCGAATTGCGCGACCGGGCTCGTGTTCGCGCGGTCGGATTCGGCGCCGGCGACCAGCAGGCCGCCGTCGTGGCCGTCGATGCCGATCGCCTTGGCGCCGTGACTGCCGATCAGGCGCACCAGCTCGTGGTTGACGTCGGCCATCGCGGTGCGCGCGGCCTGGACGGGTTCCGTGCCGGACGCGGCCGGCACGCCCTGCACGACGACCGGACGAATGCCGGTGAGCGCGAGCAGCGCGACATCCTGCGCGAATGCGTGGCGAGCGTGCGTATCGCTCGCGGCGCCGTTGTCGACGATGACGACGGTCTGCCCGTGCAGGGCCTGCATGAACGGCAGCGAGCGAGCCAGTCCGGCCACGCGCCGTGACGTAGGAGTGGGACTTTCAGGGTCTGGGAACATGGGGATCCGAAAGGATGAAGGGAGTGCCTGTCGCCGCACGATGCGGCGTCAGTGCGTGCGTTGCATGAGCCGATGAATTTCGTCGGGCGTCTGCGCGTCGCGCGACGCCTGCCGGAACGGGCGTTCGCTGAAGCACCGCGCCGCGTCGGCGAGCAGTTCGAGATGTGCGCGGTCGTCCTCTTTCGGCAGGACCAGCACGATGAATTCGCGCACGGGCTTGCGGTCCGGCGCGTTGAACGCGAACGGGTACAGCGCGCGAACGAATAGCGCGACGGCCGAGCCGAGCCCGTCGACACGCGCATGCGGAATCGCGACGCCCTGGCCGAGGCCGGTCGAACCGAGCTGTTCGCGCTTCGTCAGTTCGGACCGGATCCGTTCCGCAGAAATGCCGCTGCAGCGCGCGACGTATCGCGCGGCGAGGTCGAACAACTGGATCGCGCTTTCGACCGGCACGTCGAGCAGGATGTTGTCCGGCGGACACGCATCGGCCAGCCGGGCCGCGGGCGGCAAGCCGCCGCGTCGGTGGGGAAGGTCGGGGTGGCCGCCGATGGCGGCCTGCTGCGTTTGCATGCGGATCTCTCCGTGTCGTGATGACAGGGAAATCCTAGACACATCCGCGTAAAGACGGTGTCAGAGACGCGGGGGCCCGGCATTAAAATTTCGTATCGATTGCGGCGTGGCTCGCACCGCGCACCCGATACTGACGTCATCACGTGCCCGACAGGACGAACGGCAGCGTCGTCAGCAGAAAGACCGAAATGCCGACGACCGGCGCGCCGAACGCGATCGCTGCGAACGCCACCGCGGCGCTGGCCAGCACGAGCGTTCTCGACCGCCGGCGGTGCCGGTCGTGCGCCGTTGCCTTGTCTTCGCGGATGGCATCGGCCCGCGCGCCGATCACGTGTTTCCAGAACGTCAAGCCAAGCATGATTGCTCCTGTATGAAAGACGACCGAGACGGGGCGCGCGATGTGCCGTGCGCGCGTGTCAGCAGCGCTTGAGCTTCAGCACGCGCGAGATCTGACCGGGCGTGAAGCCGCTGTTGCGCACGTAAGGCGCACAGTCGAGCGGTGCGGTGAGCGATTCGCTGACGACGTACTGGCCGACGAAGCGGAACGCATCCGTTTCCATCTTGATGAACACCGGAATCGCATCGCGTTGCGCGGCGAGCGTCCTGCCGGCCGCGCGCGCGGATGCGCTGCCGTCGCAGAGGATCACGTCGGGTGCGTGCGGGTTGAGGTCCGTGCGCAGGCAGGCGGCCACGACCTTGCCGTTCTTCGTCGGCAGGAATGCCTGCTTGCTGCCGCCGCATGCGGTATGGATGAATTCGCGCGTGTACTGCTTGTCGATCTCGAACATGGCCGGGCTCCGGTATCGGAAATTTCCGTGAATGAAATCAGGTATGCAAAGCAATGTGACCGGATCGGTATGCCGGATGCGGGCAGGCGATCGGTCATCGCCGGGGCGGCGGAGCGATGGCGCGTCGTTGCAGGGGATTTGTCGCGAGCCCACGCCTGAGCGCACGATGCGCGATGACAGCATCGATGTCGTATTCAAGCGTGCGCGGATGTGACTACGGCGCGCACCGCCCGCCTGTCGGCAGGACGGTGGCTCGGGAAAGCGAGGCGCAGGCGTCCTGCCCGTCAGGCAGAAAAGCAACTCGGGGGACGAGGACTTCGGATGCGCATGTCGCGTGCTCGGTGGTGGATTGCGAACACATTCTAGTGAACGCACGCGCGGCGGCAAGTAAAAAGGTCGTAAAGGTTGCGGGATTCGCACGACAGGGGGCTGCCTGGCAGGTGACGAATGGTAACGGCGTGGTGCTGTCGATGTCCGTGTCGGCCGGTTGCGGCAGCGTCAGTCAGCCGTGCAACGGTGGAAGACACAGGCCGCGTCGATGCGACGACACGCCGACGCGATTCACGTGCATGCCGAGTCGAATGATTCGCATGATCAAACGAAAAAAACGCGTGACGACTTCCGTCGCCACGCGTTGCATGTTCCCGCAAAGCCGCGCGTTTGCCGTCGAACCGGCACGCACGGCGCGTCGTCAGAAATCGAACCCCGGCCCGCCCGCACCCGGGCCGCCCGGCGCCGCGGCCGGCGCCGCATCCTTTGGCGCTTCGAACACGGTCGCATCGGTCGTCAGCAGCAGCCCGGCGACCGACGCCGCGTTCTGCAGCGCAGTGCGCGTGACCTTGGTCGGATCGAGCACGCCCGATTCGACGAGATCGCCGTACTCTCCTGTCTGCGCGTTGTACCCGAAATTGCCCGAGCCTTCCGCGACCTTCGCGACGACGACGCTCGCTTCCTCGCCCGCGTTCGTGACGATCTGGCGCAGCGGTTCCTCGAGCGCGCGCAGCACGATCTTGATGCCCGCATTCTGGTCGGCATTCACGCCCTTCAGTTCGCGGATCGCCTGACGCACGCGGATCAGCGCAACACCGCCGCCCGGCACGATGCCTTCCTCGACGGCCGCACGCGTTGCGTGCAGCGCGTCGTCGACGCGATCCTTCTTCTCCTTCACCTCGATCTCGGTCGCACCGCCGACCTTGATCACTGCGACGCCGCCCGCAAGCTTCGCGACACGTTCCTGCAGTTTCTCGCGGTCGTAGTCCGACGTCGCTTCGTCGATCTGCACGCGGATCTGCTTCACGCGCGCTTCGATGTTCTTCGCATCGCCCGCACCGTCGATCACGGTCGTGTTTTCCTTGCCGACCTCGATGCGCTTCGCCTGGCCGAGTTCGGCGAGCGTCGCTTTCTCGAGCGTCAGGCCGGTTTCCTCGGCGACGACCTGCCCGCCGGTGAGGATCGCGATGTCCTCGAGCAGCGCCTTGCGGCGGTCGCCGAAGCCCGGCGCCTTGACCGCGACCGTCTTCAGGATCCCGCGGATGTTGTTCACGACGAGCGTCGCAAGCGCTTCGCCTTCGACGTCCTCCGCGATGATCAGCAGCGGCCGGCCCGACTTCGCGACCTGTTCGAGCACCGGCAGCAGGTCGCGGATGTTCGAGATCTTCTTGTCGTGCAGCAGGATGTACGGGTTCTCGATCTCGGCGATCTGCTTGTCGGGATTGTTGATGAAGTACGGCGACAGGTAGCCGCGATCGAACTGCAGCCCCTCGACGACGTCGAGTTCGTCGGCGAGCGACTTGCCGTCCTCGACGGTGATCACGCCTTCCTTGCCGACGCGGTCGATCGCCTCGGCGATGCGCTGGCCGATCGATTCCTCGCCGTTCGCGGAGATCGTCGCGACCTGCGCGATTTCCTTGCTCGTGGTGGTCGGCCTGCTGATCTTCTTCAGCTCGTCGACGGCCGCTGCGACGGCCTTGTCGATACCGCGTTTCAGGTCGAGCGGGTTGAGCCCGGCCGCGACGTATTTCTGGCCTTCGCGGACGATCGCCTGCGCGAGCACGGTGGCCGTGGTCGTGCCGTCGCCGGCCGCGTCGCTGGTGCGCGACGCGACTTCCTTCACGAGCTGCGCGCCGATGTTCTGCAGCTTGTCCGCGAGTTCGATTTCCTTCGCGACCGACACGCCGTCCTTCGTGACGACGGGCGCGCCGAAGCTGCGTTCGAGCACGACGTTGCGGCCCTTCGGCCCGAGCGTGACCTTCACCGCGTTCGCGAGAATGTTCACACCTTCGGTCAGCTTCGAACGTGCGACGTCGCTGAAAATGATTTCCTTCGCTGCCATGATTGCGCTCCGTTATTGATTGACGACCGCGACGATGTCTTCCTCGCGCAGGACGAGGAATTCATTGCCGTCCACCTTGACGGCCTGGCCCGCGTACTTGCCGAACAGCACGCGTTCGCCGACCTGCAGGTCGGGCACGATGCGCTGGCCGTCCGTGTCCTTGCGGCCGGGGCCGACGGCGATCACTTCGCCCTGGTCGGGCTTCTCGGCGGCGCTGTCGGGGATCACGATGCCCGACGCGGTGGTGGTTTCCTGATCGAGTCGCTTCACGATGACGCGGTCGTGCAAGGGGCGTAGGCTCATCTTTTCGTCCTGTGCTGTTCTGTCGAAATTGGCTGGCACTCTTTGGGAGAGAGTGCTGACGAGTATAAAAACGCTCGACGGCGCGATCCAATAACGGATTCGGAAAAGCATTTGCGCGGATGCGCTATGGACGGGAGACGGGAGGGGGAAGTCAGATCAGCAGCGATACCGTCCTGAACAGCGCGAGATCCTCCTTGCGCGCGGATCGCGCATGCTTGCGGATCACCTGCAGCAGGCAGTCGATGAAGCAGCGTGCGGCGTCGCTCAGCGTGCTGCTGCGGCGCGTGACGATCCCGAGGTCGCGCGGCTCGAACGTCTCCTTCAGTTGCAACGGCCGCATCCGTTCGCCGAATGGCGGCACGGCCGCGAGTATCGTCGGGCACCACGTGCACATGTCGGCCTGCTCGAGCATCGTCTGCAGCATCGCGACCGACTGCGCCCGCACGATGCGCCGTTCGTCGATCCGTGCGCCGTGGCGCGTGAACAGGTAGTCGACGAGCGCGGCCTGCCCGTCGGCCGCGAAATTCAGCACCCAGTCGTTGTCGAGCAAGTCGTGGATCGATCGTGCGCGTTCGTGCGGATGGCCGGCGCGCACCATGACCGACGTCTCGTAGCGCAGCATCGGCTCGAACGCGAACTCCTGCGTGCCGCCCGGTTGGACGTGCCCGAGCGCGAAATCCATGCTGCCGTCGCGCAGCAGCGGCTGTGCGACAGCCATCAGCGCTTCGTAGAGTTCGAGGCGTACGTCGGGCATCTGCTCGCGAAAACGCAGCACGGCTTCTGCGAGGAACGTCATCGTGAGCCACGGCGTGACGCCGATGCTCAGCCGCCCCTCGACGCGGCCGCGCATGCGTTCGAGATCGCTCTGCGCATGTTCGAGCTGCTTCAGCACGAGCTTCGCGTGCGTGAGCAGCGTCTTTCCGTATTCGGTGAAGCCGATGCCTTCCGGCGCGCGCACGAGCAGCGGCAGGCGCTCGCTCGCCTCCAGCTCGCGCAGCGCGCGCGTGACGGCCGCCTGCGACAGCCCGAGCGTGCGTGCCGCGCCCCGGATGCTGCCGGCCTCCGCGCTCGCGACGAGCGCCTGCAACTGATGCAGCTTGATGTTGCTCATGGTGCGATACCCGACAACGAAAGGTTGTCATCATAACGAAACCGCGGCTGGTCGCCGGGATTTTCGCTGCATACGATTCGGCCACGATCGGTCATCCGGGCGATCGACAACCGGAACGCATTCAGGAGAATCGGGGTTGGACCAGAAACATATT
The DNA here is from genome assembly GCF_001028665.1 of Burkholderia pyrrocinia. Taxonomy (NCBI): domain Bacteria; kingdom Pseudomonadati; phylum Pseudomonadota; class Betaproteobacteria; order Burkholderiales; family Burkholderiaceae; genus Burkholderia; species Burkholderia pyrrocinia. Next base: position 630,134 of record NZ_CP011504.1, on the reverse strand, counting down.
CATCCGGAAATAGCGGCCATCGAGACGGAGATGATTGCGCTGCGCCACCGGCTGCACGCGCATCCCGAACTCGGCTTCGAGGAATACGCGACGAGCGATCTCGTGGCCGATTGCCTGACAACGTGGGGTTATCGGGTGACGCGGGGGCTCGGCGGCACGGGCGTGGTCGGCACGCTGACGCGCGGCACCGGGAAACGGCTCGGATTGCGCGCGGACATGGATGCGCTGCCGATCCGCGAGACGACCGGGCTGCCGCATGCGAGCCGGCGCGACGGCGTGATGCACGCCTGCGGGCATGATGGCCACACGGCGATGCTGCTTGCGGCGGCCCGCTGTCTTGCCGGGCGCACGCGCTTCGCGGGCACGTTGAACCTGATTTTCCAGCCGGCCGAAGAAGGGCTCGGCGGCGCGAAGCGGATGATCGACGACGGGCTGTTCACGCAGTTTCCGTGCGATGCCGTGTTCGCGATGCATAACGTGCCGGGCCTGCCGGCCGGCGTGCTCGGCTTCTGCGACGGCGCGGCGATGGCGTCGGCCGACGAGGTGCGCGTGCGCGTGATCGGGCGCGGCGGGCATGGCGCCGCGCCGCACACGACGATCGATCCGGTGGTCGTGTGCGCGTCGATCGTGATGGCGTTGCAGACGGTCGTGTCGCGCAACGTGAATCCGCAGGAACTGGCGATCGTCACGGCCGGCTCGATCCATGCGGGCACCGCATCGAACGTGATCCCGCCGCATGCGGAACTCGAACTCAGCGTGCGTGCGCTGTCGCCGGACGTGCGCGCACTGCTGGAGCGACGCATCCGCGAGATCGTGCACGGGCAGGCCGCGAGTTACGGCGCGACGGCCGAGATCGACTATCGCTACGGCTATCCGGTGCTCGTCAATCACGCGGCGGAAACGGCGTTCGCGCGCGATGTGGCCCGCGAATGGGGCGGCGACGCGGCGCTGATTCCGCATCTGCGGCCGATCGCGGCGAGCGAGGACTTCGCATTCATGCTCGAGAAGTGCCCGGGCAGCTACCTGTCGATCGGCAACGGCGACGGCGCGGCTGGATGCGGGCTGCACAACCCGGGCTACGACTTCAACGATGCTTGCCTCGCGACGGGCGCGAGCTACTGGACCGCACTCGCGGAGCGATACCTCGCGTGATGCGGCCGCACGCTTTCGGTTCACGATTCACGATTTACACAAGGAGACGGGCAATGAAACAGTGGATGGCAGCGCTCACGATAGCGCTGGCGGCGGGATCGGTGCATGCGGGCGACTGGACGGGCAAGGAGATCCGTCTCGCGGTCGATCCGACTTACCCGCCGCTCGAATACAAGCTGCCCGACGGCACGCTGACGGGCTTCGGGATCGATATCACTAATGCGTTGTGTGCGGAGTTGCACGCGCGCTGCGTATGGGTCGAGTCGAGCTTCGACGGGATGATCCCGGGGCTGCTCGCGCGCAAGTTCGACGTGATCGCGTCGTCGATGACGATCACGCCAAAGCGGATGCAGCAGATCGCGTTCACGAACCGCATCTCGAACGCGCCGGCCCGGCTGATCGCGCACAAGGGCTCGCCGCTGCTGACGACGGCCGAATCGCTGAAAGGCAAGCGCGTGGGCGTCGAGCAAGGTTCCGCGCAGGCCGACTACGCAGTCGCGAACTGGCAGCCGGCCGGCGTGCAGATCGTGTCGTACCAGAACCAGGATCAGGTGTACGCCGATCTCGTGACGGGGCGGCTCGACGCGGCGTTCCAGGCATCGATCGCGGCCAGCGACGGCTTCCTGAAGAAGCCGCAGGGCAAGGACTTCATGTTCGCCGGAGCGCCGATCGACGACGCGAAGTACTTCGGGCAAGGCGACGGCCTCGGGTTGCGCAAGCAGGACAACGACCTGCGCGACGCGTTCAACCGCGCGCTCGCAGCGATTCTCGCGAACGGCACGTATCAACGGATCAACCGGAAGTATTTCGACTTCGACATCTACGGCGCGAAGTAAGCGGTGGAACGCGCGATGTGCGCGATAGACGATAAATAAATAAGGATTACGGATGAACTGGAGATCGGTTTTTGTCGCGATTCCGGCGCTGTGCGCAGCGCCCGCGTTCGCGCAAGGCAGCGTCACGCTTTACGGCCTCGTCGATGCGGGCATCGACTATACGAACAACGTCGGCGGCCATGGCGCGTGGCAGATGGCGAGCGGCTTCGCGCAGGGCAGCCGCTGGGGGATGAAGGGCACCGAGGATCTGGGCGGCGGCTACAGCGCGCTGTTCCAGATCGAGAGCGGGTTCAACGTGAACAGCGGCACGCTGGCGCAGGGGGGCCGCATGTTCGGGCGTCAGGCCTACGTCGGGCTCGGCAGCACGCGCTTCGGCACGCTGACGCTCGGCCGGCAATACGATTCCGTCGTCGACTATCTCGCGCCGACGACCGCGAACGGGAGCTGGGGCGTCTATCCGTTCTCGCATCCGCTCGACAACGACAACACCGGCAACACGTTCCGCACGAACAATACCGTGAAGTATGCGAGTCCGGATTTCTCCGGCTTCTCGTTCGGCGGCACGTACAGCTTCAGCAACGATACGGGCTTCGCGAACAACCGGGTATGGAGCGTCGGCGCGCAATACGAGCAGGGCGGCCTGCTCGTCGGCGCGGCGTTCCTGAATGCAGACAACCCGGGCGCGACGTCGGGCGGCGCGATCGCGGGTTCCGGGTCGGTCGGCGCCGATGCGAATTTTGCGTCGGCACGGCTGCGGATCTTCGGCGCGGGCATCAACTACACCGCGGGGCCCGCGACAGTCGGGTTCGCATACACGAACAGCAACGTCACGCGGCCGACCGCGAACGTCGGCTACCTGTTCGGCGACGAAACGATCGAACCGGTGACCGGGCCGCTTGCAGGCGGTACGGTGACGTCGATCAAGTATCAGAACTTCGAAGTGAACGGCAAGTACCAGTTCACGCCGGCGTTGTTCGTCGGCGCGCAATACGTGTACACGACGGTGCGCTACGACGCGACGACCGGCGCCGCGAAGCCGAAGATCCACTCGATCGGCTTGATGGCCGACTACACCCTGTCGAAGCGCACGGATGTGTATCTGATGGGCGCGTACCAGCGGATCGCAGGAGACGCGACCGGCTCGTCGCTCGATCAGGCATATGTGCCGGGCGCGGCCGATCTGTCGTCGACGTCGAAGCAGTTGATGGTGCACGCGGGGATTCGGCACAGGTTCTGATGGAACCCGCCGGAAAGAAGGCGGCGGCCCGCCGCCTTCATCCATCACGACGCGACGCGAATCACGACCTTGCCGAAATGCTGCCCCGACTCCAGGTACGCATACGCTTGCGGCGCTTCGTCGAAGCCGAACACGCGATCGACTACCGGCTTGATCCGTTTCGCATCGACGAGCCGCACGACGTCGTCGAGCATCGCACGGCTACCGACCATGATCCCGTGCAGCCGGCGGATCCCGCCGATCAGCGACAGCAGCCCAAGGCCGGGGCCGCCGAACCCGCTGACGCCGCCGATCACCGACACGATGCCGCCCAGCTTCGTCGCGGCGACCGAACGCGGCAGCGTGTCGTGTCCGCCGACTTCCAGGACGAGATCCGCGCCCGCGCCGCCGGTGAGCCGCAGCACTTCGTGTTGCCACTCGGGCGTCGCGCGGTAGTTGATCGTTGCGTCCGCACCGAGTGCGCGGGCGCGTTCCAGCTTCGCGTCGCTGGACGACGTAACGATCGTGCGTAGCCCCGCCGCATGCGCGAGCTGCAGCGCGACGATCGAGACGCCGCCCGTGCCGAGCAGCACGACGGTCGAGCCCGGCCCCGCGCCGCCGTCGGCGAACAGCGCGTTCCACGCGGTGATGCCCGCGCACGACAGCGTCGCCGCCTCGTCGTAGTCGAGATGCGCGGGGATTGCGACCAGCGCCGCTTCGTCGGACACGAAGTGCTCGGCCAGCACGCCGTCGAACTGCGCGCCGGGCGAACCGGAGACTTTCTGCGGCGTCGGCGGCCCGTCGATCCAGTGCGGGAAGTACGTGTTGATCACGCGATCGCCCGGCCTGAAGCGCGTGACGTCGCGGCCGGTTTCGATGACTTCGCCGGCGCCGTCGGCGACAGGAATCAGCGCGTCCTTGCCGATGCCGAGATAGTCGCCGCGCGCGAACATCAGGTCGCGGTAGTTCAGTCCTGCCGAGTGGATCTTCACGACGACGTCGGTCGGCCCGACGGGCCGGCGTGTCGCGTCGATGCGCCGGAGCCCGGCAGCGCCGTCGCCGGGTTTGACTTGCCATGCGTGCATGTCGACTCCTTTTTGAGATAGACCGGCTTATCATAGTGTTGCGCATGGGGACGCATTGGCGAGATTTTGGCCAATGACTGTCGCCATGGCGGACACAAACCTGTCTTTCAACCGGAGCGGAATCGCATGGACGAGCGGCTGAGAGGCGTCGCCGAATTTGTCGACGTCGTGGAGTCGGGCAGCTTCGCGGCGGCGGCGCTGCGCATGGGCGTCACGCGCTCGGCGATCGCGAAAGTCGTCGCGCGGCTCGAACGCCGTCTCGGCGCGCGGCTCCTGCAGCGCACGACACGCCAGCTCAGCCTGACCGACGAAGGGCTCGTCTATTACGAGCAGTGCCGGCGGCTGCTGGCCGAACTCGGCGACACGGAGGCCGCGCTCGACGCGGGCCGCCGCGAGCCGTCCGGGCGGCTGCGCATCAGCGTGCCCGTGCTGTTCGGACGGCAATGCGTGGCGCCCGTGATGCGGCGTCTCGTCGAGCGTCATCCGCGGCTCGAAATCGACGTGTCGTTCAGCGATCGCGTGGCCGACCTGATCAACGACGGTTTCGACATCGCGGTGCGCATCGGCGAGCTCGCCGATACGAGCACGCTCGTCGGGCGGCGGCTTGGCGTGCAGCGGATGGGCATTTGCGCATCGCCCGCGTATCTCGAACGTCATGGCCGGCCGACGGGGTGCGACGAACTCGTGTCGCACGTCGGCATCGCGTATTCGCGCGGCGGGCAGCCGACGCCGTGGCGGATCATCGGCGCGGACGGCGCCGTGCACGACCATCGCGCGGCCGGCCGCCTGCGGTTCGACGACCTGCTGGCGATCGCCGATGCGGCTGCTGCCGGCGCGGGCCTCGCGTGGCTGCCGTGCTGGCTGATGGCGCCTTACCTGCGCGACGGCCGTCTCGTGCTTGTGATGGACAGCAACAGCGTATCGGGCGCAGAGGTGTTCGCGGTGCGGCCGGCGTCGCGCCACGTGCCGTCGAAGGTGCGCGTCGTCATCGATGCGCTCGTCGACGAGATTCCGCCGATGCTGGCGTCGGACGACTGAAGCGAGCACGCGACCCGCCCAAGCGCGCACCGCATCCGGGCGGAGCGGCTGAACGACGCGAGTGTCGGCGCACCGTACGCGCTTTTTCCGGCCCGATGCACAATCGGCGCGGAACGCGCCTGTGCCGCGTGGCTGCGTACGCATCGCGGCGCGGGCCGCACCAAACGGCCTGCATAGCGCGCGCATCGCATATTCCAGCGCCCCGTTAGCATGTGACGAATCCGACTTTGGGCGCCGCGCGCGCGACGCTAAGATCGCCGCTCCCGTAGATCGAGCGTTCACGATAATGAAAAAGTCCGCGTCGCCGTTGCATGCTTTCCGTTTCCGTGTCGTCTGCGCCGCGATCGCCGGCGCGCTGTCGCTCGCATCGTGCGGCGGCGTCGACAGCGATTCGCCGCCCCCGCAGGCCGACACGACACCGCCGCAGGCCGCAAAGCGCCCGAACATCCTGTACATCATGGCCGACGATCTCGGCTATTCCGACATCCATGCATTCGGCGGCGAGATCAACACGCCGAACCTCGACGCGCTCGTCGCGTCGGGCCGCATCCTGTCGAACCATCACACGGGCACCGTCTGCGCGATCACGCGTGCGATGCTGGTGTCCGGCACCGATCACCATCTCGTCGGCGAAGGCACGATGGGCGTACCGACCGACGAGCGGCGCGGGCTGCCCGGCTACGAGGGCTACCTGAACGATCGCGCGCTGTCGTTCGCACAACTACTGAAGGACGCCGGTTATCACACGTATATCGCGGGCAAGTGGCACATCGGCTCGGGGATCGTCGGCAGCGCGACGGGCAGCGGGCAGACGCCCGACCAGTGGGGCTTCGAGCGCAGCTACGTGCTGCTCGGCGGCGCGGCGACCAACCACTTCGCGCACGAGCCGGCCGGCTCGTCGAACTACACGGAAGACGGCCGTTACGTGCAGCCTGGCCAGCCCGGGCAGCCGGGCGGTGCGGGCGGCAGCCCGGCCGTGTTCTATTCGACCGATTTCTATACGCAGAAGCTGATCTCGTACATCGATTCGAACCGGCGCGACGGAAAACCGTTCTTCGCGTATGCGGCGTACACGTCGCCGCACTGGCCGCTGCAGGTGCCCGAGCCGTGGCTGCACAAGTACGCGGGTGTCTATGACGCCGGCTACGACGCGATCCGCAACGCGCGGATCGCGCGGCAGAAAGCGCTCGGCCTGATTCCCGCCGACTTCAAGCCGTTCGACGGCCTGCCCGAAACGACGGCGGCGTCGCCCGCGACCGCGAACAACGGCACCGCGAGCGCGAAATACATCAGCGCGGTGCATTCGGCCGCGGACGGCTACAGCGACTACGGCCCAGGCAAGGTCGACAAGCTGTGGTCGAGCCTGTCGCCGGCCGAACGCAAGGCGCAGGCGCGCTACATGGAAATCTACGCGGGGATGGTCGAGAACCTCGACTACAACATCGGCCTGCTGATCCAGCACCTGAAGGACATCGGCGAATACGACAACACGTTCATCATGTTCCAGTCGGACAACGGCGCGGAAGGCTGGCCGATCGATTCCGGCGCGGACCCGACGGCGACCGACACCGCGAACGCGCAGGACCCGACCTATTCGGCGCTCGGCACCGACAACGGCAAGCAGAACGCGCAGCGCCTGCAGTACGGGCTGCGCTGGGCCGAAGTGAGCGCGTCGCCGTTCCGGCTCACGAAGGGTTATTCGGCCGAAGGCGGCGTGTCGACGCCGACGATCGTGCGCCTGCCGGGCCAGTCGCAGCCGTTGCCGACGCTGCGCGCGTTCACGCACGTGACCGACAACACGGCGACCTTCCTCGCGGTCGCGGGCGTCACGCCGCCGTCGCAGCCGGCGCCGCCGCTCGTCAACACGCTGACGGGCGTCGACCAGAACAAGGGCAAGGTGATCTACAACAACCGCTACGTGTATCCGGTCACGGGCCAGTCGCTGCTGCCGGTGCTCACGGGTTCGGCGACGGGCGAGGTGCATACGGCGCCGTTCGGCGACGAAGCGTACGGCCGCGCGTACCTGCGCAGCGCCGACGGCCGCTGGAAGGCGTTGTGGACCGAGCCGCCGCTCGGGCCGCTCGACGGTCACTGGCAGCTTTACGACCTCGCGTCGGATCGCGGCGAGACGACCGACGTGTCGGCGCAGAACCCGTCGGTGATCGGCACGCTCGTCGACCAGTGGAAGACCTACATGAGCAACGTCGGCGGCGTCGAGCCGCTGCGTCCGCGTGGTTATTACTGAGCGCCCCCAGCACTGTCGTTGTGCTCCGGGTCCCACGAGGGATTTCCTTCGCGGTGGAAAACCCGGAGCGGGCAGGCGTTTTCTTGAAAGGACGACACGATGCGGTTCCGGTTCTGGACGATCGGCGCGGCGCTTGCCGCCACGCTGTTCGCCACTGCGTTCGCGGTGGGCTATGCGAATCCGGCGGCGCCGGCGGGCGGCGCATTCGACGACGCGAATCGCGGCCGCGCGCTCGTGCCGCTCGGCTCGGAGCGGCAGTGCGGGCGCTATTCGGGGCTGCCGGCAAAGTGGCGCGACGACCCGAAGGCCGGGATGGTGCACCTGCGCGGCGGCGCGTTCGTGTTCGGCAGCACGCGCGGTTATGCGGACGAGCGTCCGGTCGGCGATGGCCGCACGCGCGTCGGCGGTTTCTGGATCGACCAGACCGACGTGACGATCGCGCAGTTCGCCGCGTTCGTGCAGGCGACCGGCTACGTGACCGAGGCCGAGCAGCAGGGCGGCGCGGCGGTGTTCCATGTGCCGACGCGCGACGAGATGAATGCGCGCGACCTCGCGTGGTGGTCGTGGGTGAAGGGCGCGTCGTGGCGTCATCCACGTGGGCCCGGCAGCGGCGTCGACGGGCTCGGCAACCTGCCCGTCACGCTCGTCACGCAGCGCGATGCGCTTGCGTATGCGCGCTGGCTCGGCCGCGATCTGCCGACCGAGGCCGAATGGGAATACGCGGGCAAGGCCGGCCGCGACGACGCATCGCTCGACGCGGCGCCGCGCGACGCACAGGGCAAGCCGGCCGCGAACTACTGGCAAGGTGTGTTCCCGGTGCTCGATACGGTCGAGGACGGCCACGCGGGCCTCGCGCCCGTCGGTTGTTATGCGGCGAACGGCTTCCGGCTCTACGACATGATCGGCAACGCATGGGAATGGACGAAGGACGCATACACGGGCCCGCACCAGTCGCACACCAACGGCGATACGGCGGCCGTCGCGCCGCCGACGCGCCGGCACGATACGCCGATGGTCATCAAGGGCGGCTCGTTCCTGTGCTCGCGCGACTACTGCGTGCGCTATCGCGCGTCGTCGCGCGAACAGCAGGAGGCCGATCTCGGTGCATCGCACATCGGCTTTCGCACGATCCTGAGGGATGCATCGTGACGAAGGGCATCGTGCGATTCGTCTCCGTGTGGCTGCTGGCCGCGTGTGGCGTTGTGCATCCGGGATCGGCCGTTGCGGCCGAATCGGCTGCCCCTGCCGTGCGCGTCGGCGTGACGCGCGGCGTGCATGCGCAGATCCTGGACGAAGTGAAGCGGGTCGCCGCTGCGCGAGGGCTGGGCGTCGATGTCGTCGAATTCGACGATGCGTCGCGCATCGACGCGGCGCTCGCCGACGGCCGGATCGACGCGGCCAGCTTCGAGGATGCGCACCAGCTTGCCGCGACGCGCGCGCAGAAACGCTACGCGCTGACCGAAGTCGCGCCGACCGTCACGCTGCCGATGGCGCTTTATTCGCGCAAGCTGAAAAACCTGAACGAATTGCAGCCCGGCGCGACGGTCGCGATTCCGGCCGATCCGCGCGGGATGGCGCGCGCGCTGGTGCTGCTGCAGAACGATACGCTGGTGACGCTGCGCGAGCAGGCCGGCCTGCATGCGACGCTGCGCGACGTGACCGGCAACCGGCTTGGGCTGAAGCTCGTCGCGCTGCGCCGCGATCGTCTTTACGCCGCGCTCGATACGGCCGCGTTCGTTGCGATCGACAGCGACGATGCCGCCCGCGTCGGGCTGCAGCCCGCACGCGACAGCATCAGCCTCGAGGACGCGCGCTCGCCGTACGCGAACGTGCTGACGGTGCGCAACGCCGATCGCGCGAAACCGTGGGTCGCGCAACTCGTCGCCGCGTATCACTCGGACGACGTCGCGCGCTTCATCCTCACGCGTTACCAGGATTCGGTGCGGCGGCCGTGGTAGACACGTACCTGCTCGCGTGCAACGCATGCGGACGCTGCTGCAACAGCGCGCCGACGCTGTCGTTGCGCGAACTGTTCCGGCATCGGCGCCGCTTCGTCGGCGCGCTGACGATCCGTCGCGTGCCGACGCGGCGAATCGGCGAACGCTGGCGTGCGGGCGGGCGCGAGCATGCATTCGACACGGACGATATTGCGGCGTCCGAAGCGCTGGCGGAGCGGTTGTTCCATCGACTCGGCGGCGCCAATGGCGAATGGGTCGCGCTGACGCTGCAGGGCTACGACTATCCGTCGCTCGGCCGTTGTGCGGCGCTCGCCGACGACGGCCGCTGCAGCGTGCACGCGGAGAAGCCGTCGATCTGCGGCGCGGTGCCGCTCGATCCGATGCTGCCTGACCGGTTGCAGTCGCGCGTGCTCGCGGCGCGGCGCGACGAAACGGCGTGGCTTGGCGCGAACTGCATTGTCGAGGCGGGAGACGAGCGGCCCGCCGTCGAGCACTCGTTTCCGATTCCGCTGGTGACGGCCGGGCAAGTCGCGGATCGCGCGGCGCTCGACACGTATCGCGATGCGCTCGCGTTCGAGCGCGCGGTGTGGCGCGATGCCGTGTTCGCGTCGCTGGCCGGTGGCGGGCAGGACGTACGCGATGCGTTGTCGCGGCTCGCGGCGGGCGGTTACCTGACCGTGTCGATCGTGCCCGTGCTGCTGGCCGTCGCGCCGGTCTCCGCGCATTGCCGCGCGCTGTGCATCGACTTCATCGACGCGCAACTCGCGTTGATCGGCACGAACATCGAGGCCGCACTCGCACGCCGGCACGCCGACGACCGGCCCGCGACACGCGAGTTGCGCGGTTTCGCCCAGGCGCTCGAACGTGCGCGGCATGCGCTTGCAGCGATGCCGGCGCCCGCGGCCGAAACGCGTGACGACGCGCCACGCATCGATGCATGGCTCGACGCGGATCCGCTCGCCGCGTAACGATCGCGGCACGCCGCGCGTGCCTTACACTTGGCGCTCTTTCAATCGTTTCCGACGGAGCGGGCATGTACGCGTCGACCTTTATTTTTCGTGCCGGGCAATACGATGACGAATTCCACCGGCTCGACCGGCAGATCGCCGACATGGCGCGCGCGGCGCCCGGCTATCTCGGCGAGGAGACGTGGGAGAACGTCGAAGCGGGGCTGATCCAGAACGTCTACTACTGGGAATCGGAGGCGGCGCTTCAGCAATTGATGCAGCATCCGGCGCACCTCGAAGCGAAGGCGAAACAGGCGCGCTGGCTCGACGGCTATCGCGTCGTGATCTCGAAGGTGCTTCGCGAGTACGGCGACGGCAAGCTGATGCAGCCGCATGCGGGGCAATCCGCGTGACTGGCTGACTGATTCATTGCTTCCATATTGCGGATAAATAAACAGAAACCGCACCCGGCGGCCCGCATTCGCATGCGGGTGTCGGCGGCCGCACCGTCGCACGAAGCGAGGCGCCGGATGAGCCGAATGCGATCGTGGGCGATTCGCGCAGCGATGTCGAACCCGCGCCGGAGGCTCGACCTCGCTTCACGCAGGCCCGCGCCGCTTCAAAGCGCCTCAACCAACCGCCGCGTACTCTTCGCGCAATACTCATGACACGCGGCCCGCGCGGCGATCGACGCGCCGTGCACGAACCGCGGCGCGTCCGCACGCCGCGACATCGACACGACGATCGACGGCGGCGACGGCTGCAGCGGCAGCTCGACAACCTCGCCGCTCTCGATCAGCGCATCGACGAACAGCACCGGAATCGCGGCCACGCCGAAGCCGTCGCGCACGAGCTGCACGATCACCGAGATCGACGGCGATCCGGTAATGCGCGTGTCCGACAGCGGCACGCCGTGCGCATGCGCAAGGGTACGAACGATGTCCTCCAGCGCCCGGTGAGGCGCGGTGCCGCGCCCGTAGGTCAGGATCGGCTGGCGCAGCACCTGCCGCGCGAGGCCCGTGCGCGTGTTCGGCAACAGCCCCGCGCGTGCGATCCAGCGCACCGGATAGTTCGCGAGCGCGTCGCAGACGACCGACGCCTCGTCGCTGCCCTCGACGCGGATGATCAGGTCGAGCTCGCCGGCCATCAGCCGGCGCTGCAGCACGACGCTCACGTCGACGGTCAGGTCGATCTCGAGCTGCGGATAGTCGGCCGCGAGGCGGCGCATATAGTGCGGCAGCCAGCTGTGCACGACCGTCTCGATCACGCCGAGCCGCAGCTTGCCGCGCAGCGCGCTTTCGCCGGACGCGGCGGCCTGCAGTTCCTGCGTCGCCTCGACCACGGCTTTCGCATAGCCGAGCAGGTACTCGCCATTCGGCGTGAGCCGGAATTCGCGGCTGTCGCGGTCGACGAGTACCGTCTGCAATTCGTCCTCGAGCGCCTTCAGGCGCTGCGAGATCGCGGCCGGCGTCGCGTGCAGCGCGGCGGCCGTCGTGCGGAAGTTGCGCAGCTTCGCGAGCGTGACGAAGGTTTCGAGAAAACGCGTGTTCATGGCGGTCGGGCGGACGATGGATGCGCAGCTTGCCGGTGAGGAAAAGTGAACGGGACCGGGGAAAACCCGAAGATCCGTTAAGAAATTCTATACACGAAGCGCAGAAAAACTCGTTGGCGACAAAATTTTTTCTTTTCTATTCTTCGCCGTATCCGATGACGCGACACCGTCATCCCGACCACATCCCGATCTGCGATTGAATCTCATGACGCCTTCCGAATTCCGCCAGTCCGTGCGCCACGGCGCGTTTCGCGGCCCGACCGCAGGCCACTGCGGCCCGTTCGCGCAAGCGAATCTCGCGATCCTGCCCGATGCGTATGCGCACGATTTCCTGCGCTTTTGTCAGGCAAACCCGAAAGCGTGCCCGCTGCTCGGCGTCGGCGAACCGGGTGCGTTCCGGATCGACGCGCTCGGCGAGGATCTCGACATCCGCACCGACGTGCCGAGCTACAACGTGTACCGCGACGGCCGCCAGACTGAGCGCGTCGAGTCGCTGGAAGCGCTGTGGCGCGACGACTTCGTCGTGTTCGCGATCGGCTGCTCGTTCTCGTTCGAGGACATGCTCGCCCGTGAAGGGATCGGGCTGCGCCACGTCGAGGAGGGCCGCAACGTGCCGATGTACCGCACGTCGATTCCGAACCGGCGCGCGGGGATCTTCGGCGGCCAGCTCGTCGTGTCGATGCGGCCGATGCGCGGCGCCGACGCGATCCGCGCGGTGCAGATCACGAGCCGGTTTCCGGGCGTGCACGGCGCGCCGATCCATATCGGTCACCCGCAGGAACTGGGCATCGCGGATCTGGACGCACCCGAATTCGGCGATGCGGTGACGATCCGCGACGGCGAGCTGCCGGTGTTCTGGGCGTGCGGCGTGACGCCGCAAACCGCGCTGATGGACGCGAAGCTGCCGATCGCGATCGCGCATACGCCCGGCTGCATGCTGATGACCGACATCACGAACGCGTCGCTGGCCGTGTTCTGATCCGACAACGCGACATCGCGACATCGCGACATCGCGACATCGCGACATCGCGACATCGCGGCATCGCGCGCGACGTAAGCACGACACACGACACACCACACGCAATTGACGGCGCATAACGACAGGAGCACCACCATGGAAAGCAAGACCCTCGCGGCACCCGCCGCCGAGCCCGCGAGCCCCGAGCGCAGCGGCCTGTTCTCGTGGTACGCCGACGCGCAGCCGCGCGAGCGCCGCGCGTTCTGGAGCTGCAAGGTCGGCTACATGCTCGACGGGATGGACACGCAGATGCTGTCGTTCGTGATCCCGACGCTCGTCGCGACCTGGGGTATCTCGCTCGCGGACGCCGGCTTCATCGGCACGGTCACGCTGCTCGCGTCGGCGCTCGGCGGCTGGATCGCGGGCATCCTGTCGGACCGGATCGGCCGCGTGCGCACGCTGCAGCTGACGGTGCTGTGGTTCGCGGTGTTCACCGCGCTGTGCGGGCTCGCGCAGAACTATCACCAGTTGCTCGCGGCGCGCGCGCTGATGGGCTTCGGCTTCGGCGGCGAATGGACGGCCGGCGCGGTGCTGATCGGCGAAGTGATCCGCGCGCGCGATCGCGGCAAGGCGGTCGGCCTCGTGCAGTCGGGCTGGGCGATCGGCTGGGGGCTGTGCGCGCTGCTGTATGCGCTGCTGTTCTCGGTGCTGCCGGCCGAGCAGGCGTGGCGCGCGCTGTTCCTCGTCGGGCTGGCGCCCGCGCTGCTGGTCGTCGCGATCCGCCGTTACGTGAAGGAGCCGGACGTCTACGAGAAGGAGAAGGCCGCGCAGGCGAAGGTGGCCGACGCGCCGCGCCTCACCGAGATCTTCGCGCCGAAGCTGATCACGACGACGCTGCGCGCGGCGCTGCTGACGACCGGCGCGCAGGGCGGCTACTACGCGATCACGACGTGGCTGCCGACCTTCCTGAAGACCGAGCGGCACCTGACCGTGATGGGCACCGGCGGCTATCTCGCGATGATCATCTTCGGCTCGTGGGTCGGCTACCTGACGAGTGCGTACCTGACCGACCGCCTCGGCCGCAAGCCGAACTTCATCCTGTTCGCGGTCGGCTCGATGGTGATTGCGTTCGCGTACACGTCGCTGAACCTGACCAATGCGTCGATGCTGTGGCTCGGCTTCCCGCTCGGCTTCTTCGCATCGGGCATCTTCTCGGGGATGGGCGCGTTCCTCACCGAACTGTTCCCGACCCGCGTGCGCGGCTCGGGCCAAGGCTTCTGCTACAACGTGGGCCGCGCGATCGGCGCACTGTTCCCGTTCCTGATCGGCGCGCTGTCGAAGCAGTACGGGCTCGGCACGAGCATCGGGATCTTCGCGGTCGCCGCATACGGCGTGGTGATCGTCGCCGCGCTGACGCTGCCCGAGACGCGCGGCCGCGAACTCGACGCCGCGTAAGCGGCGGGGCGGCCCGCCCTTCGTTTTCTTCCCTTTTCATCGACACCGTGACACGGCGCGACGCGCGCCGTGCGACGGCGCTCGTTCCGAGATCTCACGACGCATCGACCATCATGACCGACCGACACCTTTCTCCCGTTCCCTCCGACGCCGCGCGCTGGCAATTCTGGATCGACCGCGGCGGCACGTTCACCGACATCGTCGCGCGCCGGCCCGACGGCACGCTCGTCACGCACAAGCTGCTGTCGGAGAACCCCGAGCAGTACCGCGACGCGGCCGTGGCCGGCATCCGCCACCTGCTCGGCCTCGCGGACGGCGAGCCGATCACGCCCGCGCGCGTCGACATGGTGAAGATGGGCACGACGGTCGCGACCAACGCGCTGCTCGAACGCAAGGGCGAACGCACCGCACTCGCGACGACGCGCGGCTTTCGCGACGTGCTGCGCATCGCGTACCAGAACCGGCCGCGGCTGTTCGATCTCGACATCGTGCTGCCCGATGCGCTGTACGAGACCGTCGTCGAGATCGACGAACGCATCGGCGCGCATGGCGACGTCGTCGTGGCGCTCGATGCGCAGGATGCCGAAGCGTCGCTGCGCCGCGTGTTCGACACCGGCGTGCGCGCGCTCGCGATCGTGCTGATCCACGGCTACCGCTACACCGCGCATGAATGCGCACTCGCGGAACTCGCACGCCGCATCGGCTTCACGCAGGTGTCGGTGTCGCACGAGGTGTCGCCGCTGATGAAGATGGTGTCGCGCGGCGATACGACCGTCGTGGACGCGTACCTGTCGCCGATCCTGCGTCGTTATGTCGAGCAGGTCGCGCACGAGATGCCGGGCGTGAACCTGCAGTTCATGCAGAGCAGCGGCGGGCTGACGCGCGCCGATGCGTTCCAGGGCAAGGACGCGATCCTGTCGGGCCCGGCGGGCGGCATCGTCGGGATGGTGCGCGCCGCGCGCGCGGCCGGTTTCGGCCAGGTGATCGGCTTCGACATGGGCGGCACGTCGACCGACGTGTCGCACTACAACGGCGAGTTCGAACGCGTGTTCGAGACGCAGGTGGCCGGCGTGCGGATGCGCGCGCCGATGATGAGCATCCACACGGTCGCCGCGGGCGGCGGCTCGGTGCTCGGCTTCGACGGCGCGCGGCTGCGCGTCGGGCCCGAATCGGCCGGCGCGAACCCGGGGCCGGCCGCGTACCGGCGCGGCGGCCCGCTGACGGTGACCGACTGCAACGTGATGCTCGGCAAGATCCAGCCCGATCATTTCCCGCGCGTGTTCGGCCCGCATGCGGACGAGCCGCTCGACCGCGACGGCGTGGTCGCGAAGTTCGCGGCGCTCGCCGATGAAATCCATGCGGCGACGGGGCGGCGCGAGACGCCGGAGGCACTCGCCGAAGGTTTCCTCGAAATCGCGATCGGCAGCATGGCGAACGCGATCAAGAAGATCTCCGTACAGCGCGGCCACGACGTGTCGCGCTACGTGCTGACGACGTTCGGCGGCGCGGGCGGTCAGCACGCTTGCGGCGTGGCCGACGCGCTCGGGATGACGCAGGTGTTCGCGCATCCGCTCGCGGGCGTGCTGTCCGCGTACGGAATGGGCTTGGCCGACCAGACCGCGATGCGCGAGCGCGCGGTCGAGGCCGTGCTGTCCGATGCGTCGCTGCCGGCGTTGAACGCGGCGCTCGACCGGCTGGCCGACGAGGCCGTCGGCGCGCTGCTCGAACAGGGCGTGCCGCCGGAGCGGATCGCGACCGAGCGGCGCGTGCACCTGCGCTACCAGGGCACCGATTCGGCGCTCGACGTGCCGGCCGGCAGCGTCGACGCGATGCAGCAGGCGTTCGAGGCCGCGTACCGGCAGCGCTACGCGTTCCTGATGCCCGGCACGCCGCTCGTCGCGGAGCTGGCGTCGGTCGAGGCGATCGGCCGCTCCGATGCGCCGGTCGAAATCGCGCCGCTTGCGCCGCGCGGGGCGGGCGCCGCACCGCGCGCCGATTCCGCCGTGCGCTTTTATTCCGGCGGCAAATGGCACGACGCGGCGCTCTACGTGCGCGACACGCTGCTGGCCGGCGACGCGATCGACGGCCCGGCGATCGTCGCGGAAAAGAACGGCACGACCGTCGTCGAGCCCGGCTGGCGCGCGCAGATGACCTCACAGGGCAACCTCGTGCTGACGCGCACGACGCCGCTGCCGACGCGCCGCTCGCTCGGCACCGATGCCGATCCGGTGCGGCTCGAGATCTTCAACAACCTGTTCATGTCGATCGCCGAGCAGATGGGGCTGCGGCTGCAGAACACCGCGTACTCGGTGAACATCAAGGAGCGGCTCGACTTCTCGTGCGCGATCTTCGACGGCGACGGCAACCTGATCGCGAACGCGCCGCACATGCCCGTGCACCTCGGCTCGATGGGCGAGAGCATCCGCACGGTGATCGAGCGCAACCGCGGCCGCATGCGCGACGGCGACGTGTTCATGCTGAACGACCCGTATCATGGCGGCACGCACCTGCCGGACGTGACGGTCATCACGCCGGTGTTCGCGGACGGCTCGGACACGCCGCTGTTCTACGTCGGCTCGCGCGGGCATCACGCCGACATCGGCGGCACGACGCCGGGCTCGATGCCGCCCGATTCGACGCATATCGACGAGGAGGGCGTGCTGATCGACAACTGGCAGCTCGTGTCGGCGGGCGTGCTGCGCGATGCCGACACGCGCGCGCTGCTCGCGTCGGGCCGCTACCCGGCGCGCAACGTCGAGCAAAACATGGCCGACCTGCGCGCGCAGGTTGCCGCGAACCAGAAGGGCGTCGACGAGTTGCGCCGGATGGTCGTGCAGTTCGGCCGCGACGTCGTGCTCGCGTTCATGGGGCACGTGCAGGACAACGCGGAAGAAGCGGTGCGGCGCGTGATCGGCGCGCTGCAGGACGGCGCGTACCGCTACCCGCTCGACAACGGCGCGGAGATTCGCGTCGCGATCCGCGTCGATCGCGCGGCGCGGCGTGCGGAGATCGATTTCACGGGCACGTCCGCGCAGCTCGACAACAACTTCAACGCGCCGAAGGCCGTCTGCATGGCCGCCGTGCTGTACGTATTCCGCACGCTGGTCGGCGACGACATCCCGCTGAACGCCGGCTGCCTGAAGCCGCTCACGGTGATCGTGCCCGCCCGCTCGATGCTGAATCCCGAATATCCGGCGGCGGTCGTGTCGGGCAACGTCGAGACGTCGTCGGCGATCACCAACGCGCTGTACGGCGCGCTCGGCTGCGTCGCGTCGAGCCAGGGGACGATGAATAACTTCACATTCGGCAACGATCGCTACCAGTACTACGAGACGATCGCGGGCGGCAGCGGCGCGGGCGACGGCTTCGCGGGTGTCGGCGCGGTGCAGACGCACATGACGAACTCGCGGCTCACCGACCCGGAGGTGCTCGAATGGCGCTACCCGGTGCGGCTCGACTCGCACCGGATCCGCGCCGGCTCGGGCGGCGGCGGGCGCTGGCGCGGCGGCGACGGCGCGGTGCGGCGGATTCGCTTCCTCGAGCCGATGACCGCGTCGATCCTGTCGAACAACCGGATCCATGCGCCGTTCGGCGCGGCCGGCGGCGCAGCCGGCGCGCTCGGCCGCAACACGATCGAGCGCGCGGACGGCACGGTCGAGGCGCTCGACCATATCGGCCGCGCGCAGATGGCGCCGGGCGACGTGTTCGTCGTCGAAACGCCGGGCGGCGGCGGATACGGCGCGGCGGGTTGAGCCGCGGCACGCGCGCGGCAGCGGCGACGGCGGGCGTTCGTGCGGGGCGGCGAACGCCCGCCGCGCGTCGCGTGCGCCGGCTGCAACGGCGGCCGTACCGGTTCCACCCGCGCTGTCGGCCGGCTGCGGAATTCGACGACGCTGCGGAATCAGATAAAACACGTCGCATCGGCAGCGTCGCGATATTGCAACCGACTGTGGAATAAAGCGGCGCATTCACACCAGAACAGAAACAAATTGGCCGGATTTCGCGTCGCCTGGACGCGATCCGACCCTGCCGCCGTGGTCCTGAATTCGATCGGTCCCCACATTTTTCGATTTCCCGGAACCCTTTACGGAGCAAGGGGTTCCGCGTATCCGGCCGGCCCCGTTTCGCACCGCCTCACCCGCTCTTGCGCATGCCGCCAATCATGAAAAATCCGGCTTGCCAATCGAGTCCCGATTCCTTGACACTCTTCTCTAAATGTGAGTCCCAATCCTCAGCGTCATTTGATAAGATGGTTCTCATCATTCGTTAGGCAGAACCTGCGCGCTTTACGCGCGAACGCCGGGTCGCATTGGTTGGATACAAGTACGGGACGAGGGCCGTTGTCACGGCAATCACGGCTGCGTTGCCGGGAGCGCGCGCTGCGCGGCCCGGGAGGGCGGTTGGCCAACTCGCCTCCGTCTACACTGTGCGTTTTTTCTGGATCGGGGCGTGTCCATGGATGACGAAAACGATAGCGCGGTGCTCGAGGCGCATGTCGGTACGCGCAGCCCCTGCTGGCGTCTCGGCAGCGACAGCAATGCACTCGAACTGGCCGCCGTCCGCGGCCTGACCAACGTCGCCATCGCGTTGACGGTCGAGCAGGCCGCGTGCATTCGCGCCCTGACGGGCGTCACGTCGCACCTCGTGCTCGACATCACGCTGTTCGGCGAGCCGGTCAGCCTCCATCTCGTCGGCAGGAAGGTCAACACGACCGACTGGGCCGGTACCGCCTCCGCCTATTCCGATGCCGTGTCCGTCGCGGGTGATCTCGCGCACGGGCTCGCGTTCGCCGAGCAGGTCGTGTCCGAAGTGAATTCGCTCGTCGTGATCCTCGACCGCAACGGGATGGTGCAGCGCTTCAACCGCCTGTGCGAGGAAGTGACGGGCAAGCGCGAGGTCGACGTGATCGGCCGCAGCGCGTTCGAACTGTTCATGAGCCCCGAGCAGGGCGCGCAGTCGCGCACCAACATCACGGGCTTTTTCGCGAGCAACCACTCGTACGCGGTCGAGCGCTACATCAATACGGTCAACGGGCCGCGCCTGTTCCAGTTCCGCAACAAGTTCGTGCAGAGCGGCAGCGGCGTCGAGGAGCAGTTCCTGATCTGCTCGGGCATCGACATCACCGAGGAGCGCAACGCGCAGCATCGGCTCATCGAACTCGCGAACACCGACGTGCTCACCGGGCTGCCGAACCGTCATGCGATCAGCGAGCGCATCCATATGGCGATCGCCGACGAGAACGCCGCGTCGCGCGGCCACGTCGGCATCCTGTTCCTCGATCTCGACAACTTCAAGCGCGTCAACGATCACTACGGGCACATCACCGGCGACCGCCTGCTGCAGGACGTGTCGACGATCATCAGCGGCTGCCTGCCGTCCGGCGCGACGCTCGCGCGGCTCGGCGGCGACGAATTCCTCGTGCTGTTCGAGCACGGCACGCGGCCGCTGCTCGAAGCGACCGCGCAGATCATCCTCGAGCGGATGCGCACACCGATCCATCTCGGGCTGATGGAGGTCTATACGAGCTGCTCGATCGGCATCGCGATGCATCCGCAGCACGGCGATTCGCTCGAGACGCTGATCCGCAGCGCGGACACCGCGATGTACGTCGCGAAGGAAGAAGGCAAGCATACATACCGCGTGTTCTCGCTGGAGATGAACCAGAAAGTCGCGAAATACATGTGGCTCGACACGAACCTGCGCAAGGCGCTCGATGAAGAGCAGTTCGTGCTGTACTACCAGCCGGTCGTCGATATCGCGACCGGCGACGTGCGCGGCGTCGAGGCGCTGATCCGCTGGCAGTCGCCCGATCGCGGGCTCGTCGCGCCGATCGAGTTCATCCGCTTCGCGGAGGAGTCGGGGCTGATCGCGCCGCTCGGGCGCTGGGTGATGCGCACCGCGGCCGCGCAGGCCGCCGCGTGGAAGGCGAAGGGGCTCGGCATCCGGATCGCGGTGAACGTGTCCGCGCGGCAGTTGCAGGACATGAACATCGTGCACCAGTTCGCGTCGATTCTCGACAGCGCGGGGCTCAAGCCCGGCCTGCTCGACATCGAGCTGACCGAGAGCTGCTTCATCGAGGACGAGGATTCTGCCAACGGGCTGATGCGGCAGTTCCGCCAGCTCGGCGCGGAGATCCATCTCGACGATTTCGGCACCGGCTATTCGTCGCTGTCGCAGTTGTCGCGCCTGCCGCTCGACGCGATCAAGCTCGACCGTTCCTTCATCACGGGCATCGACCGCAATCCGCGCTCGCAGGCGCTGGTGCGCTCGGTCGTGTCGCTCGCGAAGGCGATGAATTTCGCGGTGATCGCCGAAGGCGTCGAGACGTACGCGGAAGCCGACTTCCTCAAGCAGCTCGACGTCGATCACGCGCAGGGCTACTACTACGCACGGCCGATGCCGGCGCAGGCATTCGAGGCGTGGCTCGCGGAGACGAGAAAGCTCAGGCTGATCGCCTGAGCTTCGTTCCGGAGAGCGGGGCGCCGCCGGCAACCGGCGGCGCCCGCTACCTTACACCGGGCGCAGCTTCGACACGCGCCGGTTCTGCAGCATCACCAGGCGTTCCATGTACGCGAGGTCCTTCGGCTCGATCGTGAACGCCGCATGCACCCACGCTTCCGTGATGTCCATCAGCTCCGAGCGCGACAACTGGAACACGCGCTCGCGTGCGCGCAGCATCGCGCGCACGCCGTTCAGCTTCGGCTTCGTCACGTCGATGAAGGTGCGCGTCGCGAGATACGCGTCACCCGCGTCGAACGTCACGTCGACCAGCCCGCGATCCTCGTACCACTCGGCCGCATGCGTTTCGCCGGTCGAGATCAGCGATTCCGCGAGGCCGCGGTCCGCCTTGCGCGCGACGAGCGAATAGCCGCCCATGCCCGGGAACAGGTTGAACGCGATCTCGGGGAACCCGAGCTTCACGCCCTTCTGCGCGAGCACAAAGTGATGCGCGAGCGCGGCCTCGAAGCCGCCGCCGAGCGCGCTGCCCTCGACCATCGCGATCGAGATCGACCCGGTGCCGAAGCCCGTGTAGATCTCGTACACGCCGTCGATGCATGAGCGCGCATAGGCCATCAGCTGGTCGCGCCGGCCGCTGCGGATCGCGTCGACGAAGAAGCTCAGGTCGCCGCCGACGTTGAACAGCTCGGGGACGAGCGAACCCGTCACCCAGAAGTCGAATGGCAGGCCCGAGTCGCGTGCGACGCGCGCGAGATGGATGATGTCGGTGACGAGTTGCTGGTTGAAGCACGGCCGCGGCTCCGATCGCAGCATCATCCACATGACGTTACGGCCTTCTTCGTAAAAGGCGGTCAGTTGCGTGAGTTCGCCGGCTTCATAAAACGGGCGGCACGCAGGATGGGATTGGAGTTGCATGGTATGTCCTCGTGAGTTGTGGTTTTCGAAGACCGTCGCGCCCGGCGCCATGCGGGAATCGGGTTGCCCGCCTGGCGCCGGGCGCGAGGCATCGCCATTGTTGCGCGCGCACAAAAGCCGAATTGCGGGGAACAACGCACGACTGGGACGAGGACGCGGATTGCATGAGCGCGGACAAGGGGGGGCCACGGGCGAGGAGAGGGGGAGCGGGAGGAGGAAACCTGCGCGCCGGGTGTGGCCGATGCGGGCGGGAAGGCGGGCTGCGATGCGGCTTGAGCAGGTTCGCCATCCCGCTCGATCGCGTACGGACGGCCGATCCGGCGCGCGGTCACCGGTGTCGGTCGCTTACGCGTTGAAAGCGGCGCCGGGCCGCCCCTATGGAATATGCGGACTGGCGCGGCGAGCGCACGTCGATTAGCTTTAAAGGATCGCGCTGCCGCACCGGGCGAGCCGGGAGGGGACCATGACCGCATTCCAGAAGGTGTGGCAGTTGCTGGTCGGAAAGCCTCTGGACCCGCTCGATCCGCGCACGCGGCATGCGATCGCCGTGACGCCGTTGCTGGCCTGGGTCGGGCTCGGCGCCGACGGGTTGTCGTCGTCGTGCTACGGCCCGGAAGAGGCGTTCCTCGCGCTGGCGCAACACACGCCGCTCGCGCTGTTTCTCGCGCTCGCGACCGCGGCGACCGTCTTCATCATCGCGCTCGGCTACAACCAGGTGATCGAGCTGTTCCCGACGGGCGGCGGCGGCTACCGCGTCGCGACCGCGCTGCTCGGGTCGAAGCCGGGGCTCGTGTCGGGCGCGGCGCTCCTGGTCGACTATGTGCTGACCGTCGCGACCTCGCTCGCGAGCGGCGTCGACGCGTTCTTCAGCCTGCTGCCGGTGAGCGCGCAGGTGTTCAAGCTCACGACCGAGATCGCGCTGATCCTGCTGATGACGGGGCTCAACTTCCGCGGGATGCGCGAATCGATCATGGTGCTGCTGCCGATCTTCATCGGCTTCGTGATCCTGCACTTCGGGCTGATCGTGTATGGCGTCGCCGTGCACGGCAGCAACCTCGCGATGATCGTGCCCGATGCCGTGCACGAGGCGCACGGGATGTCGCAGTCGCTCGGCGTGTTCGTGATGCTCGCGTTGCTGATGCGCGCGTTCTCGCTCGGCGGCGGCACCTATACGGGCCTCGAGGCCGTATCGAACAACGTGAACATGCTCGCCGATCCGCGCGTGCCGAACGGCAAGGTGACGATGTGGTACATGTCGACGTCGCTCGCGTTCACGGCCGGCGGCATCATCCTGCTGTACATGCTGTGGCATGCGCGGCCCGTCGAAGGCGAGACGCTCAACGCGGTCGTGTTCGGCAGCGTGATCGACCATCTCGGGCTCGGCTCGGCGTTCGCGCGGCATGCGCTGCTCGCGGCCGTGCTCGCGTTCGAGGCCGGGCTGCTGATGGTCGGCGCGCAGACGGGTTTTCTCGACGGCCCGGCCGTGCTGTCGAACATGGCGTCGGATTCGTGGGTGCCGCGCCATTTCCGCGACCTGTCGACGCGCCTCGTGCGGCAGAACGGCATCATCGTCGTCGGCCTGTCGAGCCTGCTGATCCTGCTGTGGACGCACGGCAGCGTCGACGTGCTCGTCGTGCTGTACAGCATCAACGTGTTCCTCACGTTCAGCATGTCGCTGCTCGGGCTGTGCACGTACTGGTGGCGCCATCGCAGCGAGCGCGGCTGGTTCAAGCATTTCTTCCTGTCCGCGCTCGGGCTGAGCGTGACGGCGACCGTGCTGGTCATCACGCTGGTCGAGAAGTTCACGGCGGGCGGCTGGCTCACGGTGCTCGTGACGAGCGCGGTGATCGCGCTGTGCTTCATGATCAACCGCCACTACGCATACACGCGCACGCAGCTCGCGAAGGAAGATGCGCTGTTCTCCGGCAAGCCGCCCGAAGTCGACGAGGCGAGCGCGCCGGGCAAGCCCGATCCGTCGCAACCGACGGCCGTGCTGCTGGTCGGCAAGCATCGCGGCGCGAGCATGCACGCGCTGCTGTGGGTCAACCGGCTGTTTCCCGGGCACTTCCGCAACGTGATCTTCCTCGCGGTCGGCGAGGTCGACGCGAAGGCGTACGACGGGCACGAACATCTCGAACGGCTGCGTCACTCGATCACCGAAGCGCTCGACTACTATGTCGCGCATTGCCGCCGCAACGGCATCGCGGCCGACTACCGGATCGCGTTCGGCACGAATCCCGTCGTGGAATTCATGAACCTCGCGTCGTCGACGCTCGACGAGTATCCGAATGCCGTGTGCTTCGCGAGCAAGCTGATCTTCCGGCGCGTGAATTTCCTGACCGCGTGGCTGCACAACCAGACGCCCGTCGAGCTGCAGGCGCGCCTGCACGTCGAGGGCAAGCAGATGGTGCTGTTGCCGATGAATGTCGGCTAGCGGTGCGGCGCGGCGCGTACACGCTCGCGTGGACGTGGCGCGGCAAGCGCGTCGGCGACTGCCGGTAGCAGTCGTCAGGGCTGATGATGCCGATGCGGGCGGTGAGGCCGCCGCAGCGGCGGATGACGGAATTTGGCCCTCAGCCGGTCGCGGCCCGGACGCTTGACGAAGAACAGCACGGCGAGCGCGACAAACGCCAGCAGCACGACGACTTCCACGATTCCGTTTTCCATGGTGCCTCCCGGTCGCGGGCGGACGATCCTTCGCCGGCGTTCGGCGTTAGAGCGGTTGCCGGCGGCCGCATGCGACGACGCTTTCATGTCTCATTGTAGGCCCGCGTGCACCGGCTTGACGCGTGCGTATGCGTCGCCCACACTGGCCGACACGGGAGTCGCGCGGTTGATCCTGTCCGCTGCGCGACCGCGCTTTCCGTGAACCGCGACGAGGTGCGATGTGGTGCGCTTTTCTGTCG
Source organism: Burkholderia pyrrocinia (assembly GCF_001028665.1). Classification (NCBI taxonomy): domain Bacteria; kingdom Pseudomonadati; phylum Pseudomonadota; class Betaproteobacteria; order Burkholderiales; family Burkholderiaceae; genus Burkholderia; species Burkholderia pyrrocinia. The sequence continues at coordinate 605,412 of NZ_CP011504.1, read as the reverse complement.
GCCTGGCCGGCTGGATGCTGGCATGCGCTGCCGCGTTCGGCGCGTCGAACGCCGTCGGTGCGACGCCGGGCACGGGCCCGGCGGCGGACGGCGCGAACGACGTTGCCGACGAAGCGCCCGTCACGCTCGTCAGCGATGTTCACGAATTCGTGATCCAGCACGACGGTTCGCTCGACGAGCACGACGATTCGACGCTGCGCGCGAACAACGCGAACGGCATCGACGCGGTTGCGCAGCGCTACGTGTGGTTCGACAAGAATCTCGAGCAGGTCGACCTGCTCGCGGCCGAGACGATCGACCGCGACGGGCTCGCGCATCCGGTCGGCGCGGACGGCATCCGCGACGTGCAGGAGCCGCGTTCGGCCGGCGCGCCGACATTCCAGGACGGACTGTTGCGCACCGTCGTGTTTCCCGGCGTCGAAGCCGGGTCGAGCACGCGCGTGGCGTTCCGCAAGACGCGCACGAAGCCCGTCAATCGCGGTTACTTCGGCTACACCGTCGAGCCGTCGCGCGAGCCCGTCGACAACCAGCGGCTGATCTTCGACGTGCCGGCCGACATGCCGCTGTACGCGGACGCGCGCGGCTATGTCGCGCTGCCGCCGGTGACGGCGAACGGCCGCACGCGCTACGAATTCGACTACCGGCACGGCCCGTACGACCGCATCGAGAACGGCGCGGTCGGCTACCCGACCTACGGCGACCGGCTCGTCGTGTCGACGCTGCCCGACTACGCGGCGTTCGCCGCACGCTACCGCAACGCGGCCGTCGACCCGAGCGTGAGCGCCCCGGCCGTCGTGCAGTTCGCGCGCGCGCTCACCGCGGATGCCGCCGATCCACGCGACAAGGCGCGCATCCTGTACGACTGGGTGCAGGCGAACGTGCGCTACGTCGGGTTGTTCCTGGGCGAAACGGCCGCCGCGCCGCATCGTGCGACGGACATCCTGCGCAACCGCTACGGCGACTGCAAGGACCATGTCGCGCTGTTCGGCGCGCTGCTCGCGGCGGTCGGCATCCGCAGCGAACCGGTGCTGATCAATCTCGGTTCGGTGTACACGCTGCCGTCCGTGCCCGGTTACGGCGGCGGCGCGATCAATCACGCGATCACCTGGCTGCCCGATCTTGCGCTCTACGCGGATACGACGACGGCCGGCATCGCGTTCGGCTACCTGCCGCCGATCGTGATGGATCGCCCCGCGCTGCTGGTCGACACGGGCGTGCTGTCGCGCACGCCGGCCACGCAGCCGCGCGGTCGCATCGCACGGCTCGCGATCGATGCCGCGCAGCCCGGCGCCGCGCGTTTTCATGCGTACATCGAGGACGACGGCTGGACGGCCGAACTCGAACGCAACCTGTTTCGCCGCGCAACGCACGACCGCATCGAGCAACTCGCGACCGAACGCCTGCGGCAAAGCGGCTTGCGCGGCCGCGCGCAACTGTCGACCAGCGACCGGCGCGTGACCGACGGGCCGTTCGACGTGACGGTGTCGGGCACACTCGATCATTTCGTATGGCCCGACGGCACGACCGCGTTGCCCGCGCTGTCGAGCCTCACGGGCGGCATCGCGACGCAGGTCGAGAGCTGGCTGGCCGAACCCGTGCGCACGCAGCCGTGGGGCTGCATCGGCGGCACGTTCGACGAGACCGGCCAGATCGCGCTGCCGGCCGACGTCGTCGTGACCGACCTGCCGGCCGATGCGGCCGTGCACGACCGCTTCGTCGACTTCACGTCGCATTACGTGTTCGACGCGGCAGCGCGTGTCGTGCAGGTCACGCGGCGGATGAAGGCGGCGTTCGGCCGGCAGGTGTGCACGCCGGACGAATTCACGGCGCTGCGCGCGTCGCTCGAACGCATCGAGCGCGACACGCAGGCGCAGATCGTCGTGCGCGCGAAAGGGCGTTGAACGGGCAGGGGCAATGAGCGCGTCGCCGTCATCGGTCGACGCACAGGAGCGACATCATGACGGAACGGGACTACGAGATCGCCGATCTCTCGAAGGATTTGCTGGGTCGGATCGTGCAGGGCACCATCGCGAACGGCGCGGCCGTGGATGCGGAGCAGTGCGCGGCGCTCGCCGTGCAGTGCGCGACGGCGCTGGTCGACAAGCTTGGGGAGCGCAGCGGCTGAACGCGGAAGGACATCGCGCGCGGCGGTGGGAGCTTGAGCTTGAGCGACGCCGTCGAGCGTGCGGCTTCGAAGCAACGCGCAGCGGCCCCCGGTCGGCGTCGCACGTCAAGCGTCGGGCTTTACGCTTCGACGCGCACCTCGCCGTCCGCCCGCACCGCGCCCGGCGGCTTTCCGACCACGCGCTTGAACGCGCGGCTGAACGCGGCCAGCGAACCATAGCCAAGCCGGTACGCGACGGCTTCGATCGCCTCGTGGTCGCGCGTGATCCACTGCGCGGCCAGCCGCATCCGCAGCTCGGTCAGGTAGCGCACCGGCGTCATCCCGGTCGCCGCGAGAAAGCGCTCGGCGAACACCGAGCGCGACACGCCCGCTGCGGCGGCCAGCTCCGCGACGCTCCAGTTGCGGCCCGGGTCGCGATGCAGCGCGACGATCGCGCGGCCCAGCTTCGGCTCGCGCAGCGCCTGCACCCAGCCCGTCGCGTCGCCGCATCCGCACTCGACCCAGCCACGCACGATGAACGCCGCAACCACGTCCGCGAGCCGCGCGAGGATGCCCGCGAAACCCGCTCGCGCGGAGCAGGATTCGCGCTCCATCGCGTCGAGGATCGGGCGGATTTCCGGGTAGCGCGCGAGCAGCGTGCCGACGTGCATGAACTCGGGCATCGCGCCGACCAGCGGCTGCATGCCGCCGAGGTCGAGCTCCATGCACGCGCTGAAGATCAGCGCGTCGCCGGCGCCCGGCTCGGTCGTCGCGCAGGCCGCGGGCGACGTGCCGGCCGACGCCACCGATGCGACCGTATCGCAGATCTTCGCGGCTTCGAAGCCGTGGATCTCGCGGCACGGCGCATCCGGATCGGACACCAGCGCATGCATGCGCCCGTGCGGCAGCAGGATGGCGTCGCCGGCCTCGAGCCGCATCGTTTCGCCGGCTTCGTCGCGCAGCAGCACGGGCCCGCGTCCGACGAAATGGAACTGCGCGCGGCCCGGCGCGTGGCCGAAGCTCAGCCCGAACGGCCGCGCGACCTGGATGCGGCGGTACTGGACGCCGCTCAGGCGCATCCCCAGCAGCAGCTCGCTGACGAGGTCGTGGACGTCGGGGACGGGGGGAAGCGGGGGCTCGGACATGTCGAGATTCGGACGATCGATCAACAAGAGCGGATTGTATGTCATAGACCGTCCTGCCGTCGTTCCTTACGATACGCCGTCATCAGTACTTTCCCTAGACGAAAACGGAACGACGCATGAATCCCGGAATTTCCTCTGCCGCCTCGACGGCGGCCCCCCGCGAACCGGCCTGGGGCGCGGTATTCGCGATGGCGCTCGGCGTCTTCGGGCTCGTCACGGCCGAATTCCTGCCCGCGAGCCTGCTCACGCCGATGGCCGACAGCCTCGGCGTGACTGAAGGCGTGGCCGGGCAGGCCGTCACGGCCACCGCGACGGTCGCCCTCGTCACGAGCCTGCTGATCTCCGCGTTGACGCGCACGATCGACCGGCGGCGCGTGCTGCTCGCGTTCTCGGTGCTGCTCGTCGCATCGAACCTGGCGGTTGCGTTCGCGCCCAACCTGACGACGCTGCTGATCGGCCGCGTCGTGCTCGGCGTCGCGCTCGGCGGCTTCTGGACGATGGCGACGGCCACCGCGATGCGGCTCGTGCCGACGGCGATGGTGCCGCGCGCGCTGTCGATCATCTTCAGCGGCGTCGCGGTCGCGACAATCGCGTCCGCGCCGATGGGCAGCTATTTCGGCCACCTGATCGGCTGGCGCAACGTGTTCCTGATCGCGGCCGTGCTCGGCGGCATCGCGTTCGTGTCGCAGGTGACGACGCTGCCGTCGATGCCGCCGAGCGGCACGACGCGGCTGCGCACGCTGATCGACGTGCTGCGCCGGCCGACCGTCGGCCTCGGGATGTTCGCGACGATCCTCGTGTTCACCGGGCATTTCGCGTTCTTCACGTATCTGCGGCCATTCCTCGAACAGGTCGCCGGTGTCGGCGTGAACGGGCTGTCGGCGATCCTGCTCGGCTACGGCATTGCCAACTTCGTCGGCACGTCGCTCGCGGGCCGCGTGCTCGAACACCGGCTGCGGCCGATGCTGATCGCGATGCCCGCGCTGATGGTCGTGCTCGGCATCGCGCTCGTCGCGCTCGGCCGCGCGCCGATGCTCGACGCGGTGCTCGTCGCGTTGTGGGGGATGGCGTTCGGCGGCGTGCCCGTCGCGTGGTCGACGTGGGTCACGCGCACCGTGCCCGACGAGGCCGAGAGCGCGGGCGGGCTGATCGTCGCGGCGATCCAGCTCGCGATCGCGACGGGCGCGGCGGCCGGCGGCGTCGTGTTCGACGCGAACGGCGCGGCCGGCGTGTTCGTCGGCGCGGCGATCGTGCTGGCCGTCGCGGTCGCGACGATCGTGACCGGTGTGCCGAAGCGGGTCGGCGTGGTGGTGTCCTGATCGGCCGGGCGGGCCCGCGCTTCGCGGGCCCCGCCGCCGGTTATCCGTCCGCCCGTCCGGCGGCGCAGGCGCCTGCGATGCGGTCGAGTTCCGCGAGCGCATCGTCCGGCAGATCGAGGTCGGCCGCCGCGAGATTCTCGTGCAGATGTGCGACCGACGACGTGCCGGGAATCAGCAGGATGTTCGGCGCGCGGCGCAGCAGCCACGCCAGCGCGACCTGCATCGGCGTCGCGCCGATGCGTGCCGCCACGCCGGACAGCGTCGACGACTGCAGCGGCGAGAAGCCGCCGAGCGGAAAGTACGGCACGTACGCGATGCCGTCGCGGGCCAGCGCGTCGATCAGCGCATCGTCGCTGCGATGCGCGATGTTGTAGTGGTTCTGCACGCAGACGATGTCGCAGATCCGTCGGCCTTGCGCGACCTGCGCGGGTGTCACGTTGCTCAGGCCGACGTGGCGGACGAGCCCGCGCCGCTGCAGGTCGGCAAGCGCGCTCAGCGGCGCCTCGATCGATCCTTCGGCCGGCCCGTGCCGGTCGAACATGATGCGCAGGTTGACGACGTCGAGCGCATCGAGCCCGAGGTTGCGCAGGTTGTCGTGCACGGCCCGTTCGAGTTCGTCGGGCGCGAATGCGGGCAGCCACGCTGCGTCGTCGCCGCGTCGCGCACCGATCTTGGTCACGATCACGAGATCGTCGCGATACGGATGCAATGCCTCGCGGATCAGCTGGTTGGTGACATGCGGGCCGTAGAAGTCGCTGGTGTCGATATGGTCGACGCCGGACGCGACGGCTTCGCGCAAGACGTTCAGGGCCGCGTCGCGGTCCTTCGGCGGGCCGAATACGCCGGGCCCCGCGAGCTGCATCGCGCCGTAGCCGATTCGTTTGACGTTGCGATCGCCGAGCCTGAAGGCAGCGGTATGCCGAATGTCGGACATGACTGTGCTCCTGTGAATCCGTGGATGAATGCGCCCAGCATAGGCATTGGCCACCTGCGCGATAAGCCGTCATAATCCGCACGGGTTGTACGAAAAGGCGAACAATGCAAACCGATCTGGGCGATCTGAATGCGTTCATGGCCGTGGCGCGCGCCAGCGGCTTCCGCGACGCCGCCCGCATGACGGGCCTCAGCGCGTCGGGGCTGAGCGAGGCCGTGCGCCGGCTGGAAGCGCAGCTCGGCGTGCGGCTGCTGCACCGCACGACGCGCAGCGTCGTGCCTACCGAAGCCGGCGAGCGCCTGCTCGCGCGTCTCGGGCCCGCGTTGACCGAAGTGGCGGCGGCGCTCGACGGTATCGGCGAATTCCGCGACAGACCGGCCGGCACGCTGAAGCTCAACGTGCCGCTCAGCGCGGCCCGGCTCGTGCTGCCAGCGATCGTGCCGCGCTTCCTCGATGCGTACCCGGAAATACGACTGGAAGTGATCGCCGACGAAAGTTTCGTCGACGTGCTGGCGGCCGGATGCGACGCGGGCATCCGCTACGACGAACGGCTCGAGCAGGACATGATCGCGGTGCCGATCGGCCCGCGCATTCAGCGGTTTGCGACCGCGGCGGCCCCCGGCTATCTCGACCGTCATGGCCGGCCGCGGCATCCGCGCGAATTGCTCGACCATCGTTGCCTGCGCGGGCGCTTCGCCAGCGGGGCGATGCCGCCGTGGGAGTTCGAACGCGACGGCGAGGTCGTGCGGGTCGAGCCGGCCGCCGGGCCGCTGCTGGTGCAGGTCGGAGGCGCGTCGGACCTGCTGGTCGACGCGGCGATCGCCGGCACGGGCATCGTGCATCTCTTCGAAGAGTGGCTGCGCCCGCATTTCGACAGCGGTGCACTCGAACGCATACTCGAACCGTGGTGGCGGCCGTTTTCGGGCCCCTTCCTCTATTACCCGGGGCGCCGTCTCGTGCCGCCGGCACTGCGCGCGTTCATCGATTTCATCAAGGCATCCTGATTTTTGGGCGCATGGCGCGCGTCCCGGGCGGCCCGCCGCTCAGCGCACCGGTGCGTGCGCGTCGAGCAACTGCCGGTGGCGCGCTTCGGTCGCGTCGTCGGCGGGAAACATGCACTCCATGCGCAGTTCCTGCGCAGCGGCGCTTTGCGGCGTGCCGACCGTCGTGATCAACGAGAAGTAGCGCAGCACGACACCTTCGTGCACGAAGCCGATCGGGATGACCGGCAGCGCGGGCGCGGCGGCCGGCGCCGGCGGCGTTTTCCAGTCGCGCGGCGCATCGGGAAAGGCGAGCAGGTCGTCGAGCAGCCGCTGAGTTTCGTCGTCGATCACGCGGCCGACCGATTCGCGATACACGCGCTGCAGCAGGCCGCGCGACACGTTGTCCCAGTCGGCCAGAAACGGCCGCATGCCGTGCGGATCGAACATCAGGCGCAGCAGGTTGCGCGGCCCTTCGCGCGCCGCCATGTCGATGAAGCAGCCGAAAAAGCGCGGCGCCGCATCGTTGGTCATCAGCACGTTCCAGTGGCGGTCCATCACGATCGCCGGAAACGGATCGTGCTGGCGTACGACGCGCTCGAGCGCGCGGATCACGCCGTGCATCTCGTGCGCGTCCCACGGCGCTTCCGAATACATCGGCGCATAGCCGGCCGCGAGCAGCAGCGCGTTGCGCTCGCGCAGCGGCACGTCGAGCGTCTGCGCGAGTGTCAGCAGCGTGTCGCGGCCCGGCACGCTGCGCCCGCTTTCGATGAAACTGATCTGGCGCTGCGAGATGCCCGCGTCGAGCGACAGGTCGAGCTGGCTCACGCCGCGCACATCGCGCCAGTAGCGCAACAGCTGCCCCAGTTCGCGTGGCGGCGTGTTCGGATCGCGGCGGCTGGCGTTCATCGGCTGGTCCTGATCGTTCCGTGATCGACGCGAACGACTATATCGGACTCACGCGGCGCTCGCATGCCACGCGAACGCGTCGAACGGCGCTTCGAGCGTCGGGCGCGTGACGCTGCCGACGTAGTTCGTGATCGTCGATGCGGCGACCACCGCAATCACCTCGAGCAACTGTCCGGCGCTGAATCCGGCTTCGACGAACGATTGCCGGTCGGTGTCGGCAACGCGGCCACGGGTTTCGATCAGCGTGCGCGTGATGGCCGACAGCGCGGCCAGTTTCGCGTCGCCGGGCAGGCCGCCGCGACGGATCGCGTCGACGTCCGCGTGGAGCACGCCCTGTTTCAGCGCGAGCGCGGTATGGAACGCAACGGGCCACTCGCTCGCGTTCGTGACCGCGTTGGTGAGCAGCAGCGTCTGGATCTGCGGCTCCGTCAGGCTGCTGGCGTGCACGCGCTCGAACAGGCCGATGAAGCCGTTGATCAGCACCGGCGATGCGGCCATCGTCGCCGCGATGTTCGGGATCAGGCCGAAGGTTTGCTGAAGCTGCCGGAGTACGGGCTTCGATTCGGCAGGCGCCGAATCGATCGTATGAAGCGGATAGGCGGACATGATGTCTCCCGGGCGACGAGCGCCGCCGGAATGGCGGCGCGACACCCGAAGCGTAGGGACGGTCGTGTCGCGCGCCAATTACATCGCATGTAATCGTTCGACGCGCGCCGCGACGCCCGGCCGTCCCGCGAATCCGCTAGCCGCCTTGCTTGACCATCGCCGCCAGCGTGTTCATCGCCTGCAGATACGGATACGGCCCGTGGCTGATGCGGGCCACGCCGTATTCGGCGAGTTCGGCGAGCGTCGGCGTGTCCGAGACGCGCATCACGTTCACCGGCAGCGGCGATGCGGCCGTCAACTGGCGAATGAGCGCCGGCGAGCGCAGGCCCGGCACGAACAGGCCGTCGGCGCCGGCTGCCGCATAAGCGCGTGCGCGGGCCAGCGTGGCGTCGAGCAGGCGTTCGTCGTGCGTATCGGCGGGCGCTGTGAAGAACACGTCGGTACGCGCGTTGATGAAGTAGTCGGCGCCCGCGCGATCGGCCGCCTGCCGTGCCGCCGCGAGACGCGCTGCCGCTTCTTCGACGTCACGCAATTCGCCCGTCGCCGGAAAACTGTCTTCGAGGTTGCAGCCGACCGCGCCGGCCTCGATGCTGAGCGCAACCGTTTCGGCGACATCTTCCAGACGCTCGCCGTACCCGCTTTCGAGATCGACGGTGACGGGCAGGTCCGTCGCACGCGCGATCCGCTCGAGCACTTCCATCACGAGCGTGCGCGGCATCTGCTCGCCGTCGCCGAATCCATTCGCCGCTGCCACCGACCAGCTCCCGGTCGCCAGCGCGACCGCACCCGCGTCGGCCGTCGTGCGCGCACTGCCGGCGTCCCACACGTTGAACAGCGCCAGCGGCTGGCCCGCGCGGTGAAGCGACCGGAAATACGCGCCTTTCTCATTGCTGCTCATGCTCGTTCCTCCTTGTGAAAACCGGATCGGTTGTCGTGCCGAACGATACTGCCACCGTATCGAGCGCCGCGAGGAAATCGCGCGCGTCGAACAATTCTCCGAGGCTGCGCACGCCACCTGAAACGACGGACTTGCCGGTCATCAGGCGCACGGCCGCCTCGACGATGATCGGCGCGCTGACCGCGTAGATGTCGCGCCCCGACGCCGTGACGCGATGCGTCGTGCCGCCCTGCACGACGATCGCGTCCATCGCGAACTGCTGCGCCGAGCGGCCCAGCGCATCGGTCGGCACGGGCGGCGGCGTGGCGGCATCGCGCACGTCGCGCAGCGCGAGCGTCGCGAGCCACGATTCGATCGTATCGATGCGCAGATGACGCGACAGTGTCATCACTTCCGAAAACGGCAGCAGCGTCACGTCGACGCTACCGATCGGCGCCGGGAACGGCCACACGCGTTCGCGCGTAGTCGATGGCACCGGCGTCGGCTTGCCGTCCTTCTGGACGAGCCGCACCGCGCGATTGCGTTCGCCCGTCACGCGCGTGCCGCGCGTCGGGTGCCAGCTATCGAGGCCGGTTGCGATATCGACGCGATCGATCGGCATGCGCTGGTCGACGACGGCCGTGACGAGCAGGTCGGCCAGGCCGCCGTAGAACGCCGCGGCGGGAACGACGGTCACGCCTGCGGCGCGCGCACGTGCATCGACCTGTTCGGCCAGCGCCAGCACCGACGGCTGTTCGGCAGTCAGGTCGAGATAGGGGATGCCGGCCCGCAGTGCGGCATCGGCCAGCGGCAGCGCGGTATCGAGGTATGGGCCCGCGCAGTTGATCACGGCATCCGCACCGCGCAACGCGGCGTCGAGCGCGGCCGGATCGTCGATCGCCGCGACGTGCGAAGGCGCAGCGTCGCTTGTGCCGCTTTCCGCGAGCCGCGCGGCATCGCGGCCGATGCGGATCGCGCCAACGCCGCGCCGGGCCAGTTCGGCGACGACAAACCGCCCGGTGTGACCCGTGGCGCCATAGACCGCAACCGTCGTTCGATCGTCCATGATCCACTCCGATACAGAACGGTCTGTTTTATAGTACAGACCTGTAGCGTCGTCAACCTCGCGGTGCTATGATCGGTCCACTGTTGCGGTACGGGCGGCCTGGACGGCCGAGCTTGGATGAAAAAGGGAACGGATACACAAGGGGGCGCGCTCGACACGCGCGAACGCATTCTGCAAACGGCCAGCGAGCTGTTCTACCGGGAAGGCACGCGCGCGGTCGGCGTGGACCTGATCGTCGCGCGGGCGGGCGTTGCGAAGACGAGCCTCTATCGTCACTTCACGACGAAGGACGACCTGATCGAGGCGTTCCTGCTGCGCGAGGACGCCGATTTCTGGGCGCATTGGGATGCGGTGGCGCAGCAGTACAAACGCACGCCGCGCGAGGAACTGGACGCGCAGCTTCAATGGCTCGGCGAGCGCATTGCGCGCCCCGGCTATCGAGGTTGCCCGCAGATCAACATCGCCGCCGAATATGCGGACGACAACCATCCGGCCCGCAAGGTCGCCGTCGCGCACAAGCAGGAACTGCGGCGCCGGTTGACGGAGCTGGCGAGCGCGATGCGGATCGACGAACCGGAAACCTTCGCGCTGCGGCTCGCGACCGTCATCGACGGTGCGCTGAGCAGCGGGCGTGCGCTGCACGAGCATGGGCCCGTGCACTTCCTGCAGGAATTCGCGCAACTGCTGCTGCCGAAGAAGGGCAGGAAGTAAGCCCGCCCACTGCTGCGATCCGCGCGCCCGTTCAGCCGCGCACAGCCGGCTCCTGCGACAGCGTGCGCAACTGGCCGCGCAACAGATCGACTTCCCCTGGCGCGAATTGCCGTTCGATGTCGGCATGCGTCTGCTGCCACAGCGGAAACGCTTCGGCCAGCAGGTCCTGGCCGGCCGGCGTCAGTTCGAGCAGGCGGCTGCGCCCGTCGTCCGGATCCTGCGCGATCGTGACGAGCCCGCGCCGCTCGAGCGGCTTGAGCGCGGCAGTCAGCGTGGTGCGATCCATCGCGAGCAGCGACGCGACCGATTTCATCGGGGCCGGTTGCGGCCGGTTCAACGACATCAGCAGCGAAAACTGGCCGTTGGTGAGATCCAGCGGGCGCAGCACATCGTCGAAGATGCGCGCAAGATTGCGCGCCGCGCGCTGCATGTGCAGGCACAGGCAGCAATCGCGCACCATCAGCGTCGTTTCGAAAGGGAGCTTTTCTTTTCGTGCCATGTTGCAATTATGTTGATATCAACCTATCTTGTCAAGGTCGAGGCGCGGCAGCCCGCCGCGCCCGTCACCGGAGGAGAAAGCATGAGTGCTCAACAGCAGTTGTATCTCGCCGTATTCCTCGGCAGCAAGGACAGCCCGGCGATGAAGGCGTGGGTCGCGCTGTCGGACCAGGAGCGGCGCGCGAAGGAAGAGGCGGGCATCGCCGCATGGAAGGCGTGGGTCGAACGCCATCGCGACGCAGTCGTCGAGCTGGGCGGGCCGCTCGGCAAGACCAAGACCGTCGACGCAGGCGGCGTGCAGGACACGGCCAACGCGATGGGCGCGTTTTCGGTCGTGCGTGCTGCTTCGCACGACGCGGCGGCCGCGATGTTCGAAGGCCATCCGCATTTCACGATTTTCCCGGGCGAGAAGATCGACGTGATGCCGGTGCTGCCGATTCCCGGCGCGTGAACGATGTCGGTCGCAGCGCGTCGCGTTGCGTCGATGCGCGGTGGCCGGCATGCCGAAATTTTCCCGACATTCTGGATGGAGACTGGCGATGAAGCTTTACGGATTTGCCGGCACCCGCTCGCAACGCGCGCTGTGGGGGCTGAAGGAACTGGATGCGGATTTCGAGTTCGTGTCGGTCAACCTGCTTGCGGGCGAGCACAAGCGGCCCGAATTCCTGCGCATCAATCCGGCCGGCAAGGTGCCGGTGCTGGTGGACGGCGACCGCGTGATTCCCGAGTCGGCCGCGATCGTGCTGTATCTCGCGGACAAGTTCCCGGAGAAGGCATTGCTGCCGGTCGATCCGGCGCAGCGCGCGCAGGCCTATCGGTGGGTCATGTTCGCGGTGACGGAGCTTGAACAGCCGCTGTGGCGGATCACGCGGCACACGTTCCTTTATCCGCCGGAGAAGCGCTCGCCGGCCGACATCGAACTGGCGCGCGAGGATTTCGGGACGATGGCCGCGATCCTCGACAAGCATCTCGAAGGGCGCGAGTTCATCGTCGGCGATACGCTGACGGTGGCCGATTGCGTGACGGCCTACCTGATCGACTGGGCCAGCGAATGCAACCTGATCGAACCGTTTCCGCAACTGCGGGCGTATCTCGACCGGCTGTATGCGCGGCCGAAGGCGCCGCAGCGGATCGCGGAGGCGCGCAAGGCGGCGTGAAACGGTGGTCGGTCATGCCAAACGGCGTGATCGACCACGAACATTGTTTCAAACCGTTGCCGTTCGCTGGACTCGAATGCAGCCATCCGTTATCCCTTCAGCTTCCGAGAAAAAAGACGGTTGCTGAGGGAAAAGCATGGCTCAAGAACGAGGAATACGAGGCGCGTTCGCGCAGTGGATAACCGGTCGTCAGTCGTATTTCCTGGAGGTGCCGGGCGCGCCTCGGACGCAGGATCTGTCGATCATGTCGTTCGTGCTCGACGAGCAATTCGGCGAGCCCTACAGAATCGAACTGACGCTGACGAGCCCGGATTCGCTCGCGCGCACCGACTATCTCAATCGCCCCGCGACCTTCACGATCGAGCCGGCGGGAATCGGCGGCGGCGCCGATGCCGTCCGCACCTTCGCCGGCTGTATCACGGCATTCGGACAGATACGCAAGACGCGCGATTTCGTGTCGTATCGCATCGTCGTCGAACCGTTCGTCGCGCGCCTGCGTTTGACCGAGGCGTCGCGCATCTATCAGCAGCAGTCCGTGCCGGAGATCGTCGAGTCGATCCTGAGGCGGCACGAATTCCGCTCCCACCAGTTTTCGTTCAAGCTGCGGCGCGCCTATCCGCGTCTCGCATTCCGTATGCAATACCGGATGTCCGACTGGGACTACGTCCGCCTGCTGATGGAGCAGGCGGGCCTGTTCTGCTTCTTCCGCGCGGGACAGCATGGCGACGAACTGCATTTCGGCGATGACGTCGATGCCTATACGTATCGTCCGGATGTCGTTATTCCGTACCGCGAGGCGAGCGGTCTCGAAACGGGCCACGAGGCCGTGCTGTCGCTCGAGTCGCTGAGCGAAACCATTCCGCAGTCGGTCAGGGTCGCCGATTACAACCCCGAAAAGGCCTACGACCGCTTCAATGCCGAAGCGAATATCGCTCGCGACGATCCGACCACGTGGGGGCGGCGTTACGTGTTCGGCACGCATCATCTGGACGGCGACGAAGCCCGATGTGAAGCGCAACTGCGTCACGAGGCCGCGGTTGCCTGGCAGGTCGTGTATTCCGGGCGGAGTTCGGTGGTGGATTTCGCGCCGGGGCTCGTCGCGAAGCTCGACGAGCGGCCGGCCGATGCGCCGCACGGGATCGTCATCGTTTCCGTGCGTCACGCAGGCGGGCGCGATGCGTCGTACATCAACACGTTCAAGGCGATTCCGTGCGGCCGGCCGTTCCGCCTGAAGTTCGACGAGCGACGGTGGCCGACGATCGCGGGCACGCTGTCGGCGCGCGTCACGACGCCCGACGCATCGCCGTATGCGCATCTGACGAGCGGCGGCCACTACACGGTGCGATTCGATTTCGATTTCGACGCGTGGCCGGCCGGCGGCGAATGCGTGCCGCTTCGGCTTGCCAAGCCGTTCGCGGGCAGCAATCAGACGGGTTTTCACTTTCCGCTGCTGGCCGATACCGAGGTGGCCATTGCATTTGCCGGCGGGAATCCGAACCGGCCGTATATCGCGCATGCGCATCACGACAGTCAGGCGGTCGACCTGGTGACGAGCCGGGACGGCTTCAATACACGCAATGTGATCCGCACGCGAGCGAACAACAAGCTTCGTTTCGAGGACCGGAAGGGACGAGAAGGCATCAAGCTGTCGACGGACTATGGCGGCAAGACACAGGTCAATCTCGGGCATCTCGTCGACAACCGGAAGGAGACGCGCGGCGAAGGGTTCGAGGTCCGAACCGACGAGCGTGGTGTCGTGCGTGCCGGCAAGGGGCTGTTCCTGACGGCCGACGTCCAGTCGAATGCACGCGGAAAGGCTTTCGACATGACGGCGGCCCGCCAGCAGCTCGACGCGGCCCGGTCACGCATGCGCAGTCTGGCCGACGCGGTCGAGAAGGCCCGGGCGACGGTGGCCGCGTGCGATGCGCAGCAGGCATTGCTCGAATCGCGGATCAAGGATCTCGAAGCGGCGGTGCTGCTCGCATCCGCGCCGCACGGCGTCGCGATCGCCAGTGGCGAGCACATGCAGCTGGCGGCCGGCGGACATCTGTTCACGACAACGGGCGGCAATGCGGATGCGGCGATCGGCGGCAACTATACGGTCGCGGCCGGAAACGCGGTGTCGATGTATGCGAACGCGCAGGGAATGAAGCTGTACGCGGGCGCGGGCAAGGTCGACGTGCAGGCGCAAGCGGATGCGCTCGAACTCACGGCGCTGAAGGGCGTGACGATCGCGAGCACGTCGGACACCGTGACGCTGAATGCACAGAAGGCGCTGACGCTGATGTGCGGCGGGGCCTATATCAAGCTCGACGGCGGGCTCGTGGAGATCGGCAGCGCGGGCGAGATCCAGTTGAATGGGCCGCTGCGCGTCGGGCCGTCCGCGACGCGACGGCAGGCGCTGCCGCTGATGCCCGAACAGGAGCAAACCGGCATGCAGCTTTGGCATGCGTATCCGAATGGCGAGCCGGTCAGGAACGCGCCGTATCGCGTGACGTTTCCGGACGGGTCGTGGCGCGACGGGCGGCTGGATACCAACGGCCGGGGCACGGTAGCGAATGCGCCGCGCGGCGGCGGCACGGTCGAGTATCGCGAGGAAGACCACGATCTTCAGGATGCCGCGCGCAGATGGGGCGACCCGAACGGAGTGCCGGAATTTTCGGCAGCGAGTGGCGATGCCGGTCAGGCGGTGCCCAGTCTCGTCGGGGCGGCGATGGCGTCGGCAATACCGGCAGCCGGAACAGTCATGCAGGCGCTGCAGTCCGCGGTTTCCGTCCAGGCGGCGGCGTCGGGCATCGCGGCAAGCGGCGCGCAAGGCAACGTCCCCGCGCTCGCTCGATCCGCACTCGACATGGCCGGCCAGCCGGTTGCGAATGCCACCGCCAATCGCGCCACTGCAGCGAAACCGGATGTTGCGCCCGGCCTCGTCAAAACCACCGTGTCGCGCTGATTCGCGCGTCGCGTCCGCTTCCCGTTCGAAACAGATAACAACTTATGACCGGAACTGCAGCCCCTTCCACTCCTCAGCGCCGGATTCCTCAGGCGCTTCAGCAAAACGCCGAAGCGCGGCGTGTCATCGTCAGTCCGGTTCCCGCGCCGGGAACATCGCCGAAGCTGGTTGCCGCCGGCACCGAATCGGTCAGGAACCACGGCCTCGAGATCTTCGTGCAGTGCCTGTACATGGTGCCGTTCGTCGGCAACGCGATGTCGCTGTACGACGTCGGCATCGACATCTACCGGATCTGCAGCGAACCGGGTGGCACGAAGAAGGTACTCAATTGGGGGATTCTCGCGATCGACGCGATCGGAGTCGTGCCGGCTGCGGGTAACGCCACGCGCCCGGCACGCGCGGTCGTCAAGGAAGTGCTGCTCGCGTTCGCGAAGGGTGCGGGCGCTGCGGTGCTGGTCGACCTGTTCTGGGCGACGGCCGGCGGCGACGTGCTCGCGTTCATGGCCGAACTCGATACGCATCTGCGGAAGTGGAAGGACAGCATCGTTCAAGGCGTGCGCGATGCGTCGCGCACGGTGCGGCGCTTCGTGCTCGATCCCGTGTCGACTGCCGAACAGATGGGGCGGGTCAGGAAGAACACGGGCTTCCTGTCATGGGTGCCGTCGTCGGAAGAGATCGCGCTGATCGGCATCGACCAGTTGCTCAAGGTGTCGGGGCAGCGCGACGCGATCGTCGCATGGCTGGACGAGTTCGATCGCAACACGGGGCCGATGCTGGATAGCGCGTTCGGCAACGTGGAGGAGGCCGGCAGCCTGCTGTTCATGGCTGCGCAGATCACCGCGGAGATCACGGCCCGCAAGGCGCGCAAGATGCCGTCGCATGTGGCGCAGGCCGCACCGGGCACGATGCGCGAGCCGCACCGGAAGCCGGGCGAGCACCGCGATTCGACGCAGAAAGGCGCAGAGCCGAGTCCGCTGCCGGCAAAGGACGGCTGCGGGTGCCCGAAGACGGGCAGCAACAAGCCGGTCAACTACGCGATGGGCGACGAGAACCTCGAGCAGACGGACTTCGTGCTCGATGGCGTCGTGCCGATCGTGTGGACCCGACGTTACCGGTCGAGCCTCGCGGGTTACGACGCGAGCCCGCTCGGGGCGCGCTGGAGCAGTGCATATCACCTGTCGTTGCAAGAGCGGGACGGCGTGCTGACATTCTTCGACCCGGATAGCCGCGCGGTGCCGCTGCCGCCGGTCGGTATCGGGGAATCGGTCGAGGTGCAGACCGAGCAGTTCACCGTGACGCGTCCGGATGGACGGCATGTACTGCTGGCGTACCCCGACGGCTCGCACGAACGCTATGAACTGCACGGTACGGCGACGCAGGCCCGCTATCGGCTCATCTCCCGTACCCACCGCGACGGTCTCGGCCTGCGCTTCCTCTACAACGCAGCCGGCGAGCTCGTCACGATCGGCGACGGCGCGGGGAACGCGATCCGCATCGATTACGTCGATGGCCGCGTCTCGGCGATCTACCGCGATGGCGTGGCGGGTCTCGCCAACGAGGCCCTGGCGCGCTACACGTACGGCGTCGCAGGCGACCTGACCGGGCACACCGACATGCTCGGATTCCGGCGCACGTATGCGTACGAGCAGCACCTGCTCACGCGCTATACGGATTTCAACGGTCATCCCGCGAACCTCGCGTGGGACTGGCCGGGTCGACGCGAAGGCGTGCCGGCGCCGGCCGACGCGCGATGCGTGCGCACGTGGTACGGCAACGAAGGCCAGCCTGTCGAGGACGACACGACCTTCGAGTACCACCGCGAACACTGGTACACGAAGGTCACCGATGCGGACGGCAATGCGACGATCCACCGCTACGATTACCACAACCGGATCGTGCTGGTCGAACACGCGGACGGTTCGACCGAATCGTACGAATGGGACGAACAGAACCGTCTGGTCGGGTCGAAGAACGCACTGGGCCACACGCAACGCTTTGCTTATGACGCGCACGGGCGTCTCACGGCCGAAACGGACGCACTCGGCAACACCACGCGCACCGACTACGACGAGAGCGGACTGCCCGTCGCCGTCACGACCCCGGACGGCCGCGCTACGCAAACGGCCTACGACCCGCTCGGCCGGCCGGTCTCGACGACGGACGCGGCCGGGCGCGTGACCCGCTATGCATGGGGTGTCCAGGGCGAGTTGCTGTCGCTGACCGATCCGAAGGGCGGCGTGAAACGCTTCCGCCATGACCACGCGGGACGACTGGCCGAGGCGACCGACTGCTCCGGCCACGCGACGAGCTACGGCTACGACGAGCGTGGCCACCTGTCGCGTGTCACCGACGCCGAAGGCCACGTCACGCTTTACCGCTGCGACGCGCGCGGCCAGATCGCCGGCATCACGCATCCGGACGGGATCGAAGAGCACTTCACGTGGGACGGCGAAGGCAACCTGCGGACCTACCGCGACGGGGCGGGCCAGGTCACCGAATACATGTTCAACGCACGTCGGCAACCGACCTGGCGCAAGGATGCGGCGGGCCGGGAACTGGCGTATGCATACGATCGGCAGTGGCGGCTGCAGCGGCTGACCAACGAGAACGGGGACCAGACGCGGTTTGCCTACGACCGGCTTGGGCGGCTGGTCGAACAGACGGATTTCGACGGCAGCACGACCCGTTACGCGTGGGACGACGCGGGGCAACTGACAGGCTCACAGCAAGGCGACATCGCGACGACCTACACGCGCGACCCGCTTGGGCGGCTGACGCGGCGCGAGACGAGGGGGGAGGGTGGTCGCGGCCAGGTGACCGAGCGCTTCTACTACGACGCCCGCGGCCGGCTGACGACCGCGCACGGGCACGGCAGCCTCGTACGGCTGCACTACGACGACGCCGACAACCTGATCGCCGAGGAACAGACAATCCGCCCGGATATCCGCGGCGAGTACACGTCGGTCACCCGGCACGAATACGACGCGCTCGGCAACCGGATTCGCACGCAACTGCCGAACACGCGCACGATCGACTGGCTGCGCTATGGGTCGGGTCACCTGCATGGCGTGCTGCTGGACGGCCAGCCGCTCGTGGACTTCGAGCGCGACAAGTTGCATCGCGAGACCGTGCGGCGGCATCGCCGCTTCGAACAGACGCGCGAATACGATCCGGCCGGTCGGCTCAAACGGATGATCGTGCGTCACGATGCGAACGCGCGGCCGTCCGACTGGATCGCCGGACGTGAACTCCGGTACGACGCGGCGGGGCAGCTCACGCGCATCGAGGATCGTACGCGCGGGGCGACGGACTACACATACGACCCGACGGGGCGCTTGCTGAAGGCGACGACGCCGGACCTGAAGGAAGTGTTCGCGTTCGATCCGGCGGGCAATCCGGTGGATCCGGAGAAGATCCCGCCGCGCCCGAGCGAGGAAACGCTCGAGGCGCTGACGGCGCGGGTGCCGCGGGTCATCGCGGAGGATCGCGCGTGGTCGGAAGCGCACCCGGGCGAGCGGATGACGCCGGCGCAGCTCGAGCGGCGCAAGCGGTTGTCGGACGAACTGGGGGCGCTGATCAACTGGACGCGGGCGCTGCCGAAGTGCGTGGGGAACGTGCTGACGGAACTGAATCGCACGCGCTACACGCATGACGCACACGGGAACCTGGTACGGAAGGTGGAGCGGGTCGGGGCGACGTGGCTGTACAAATACGACGCGGCGCACCGGCTCGAACGGGCCGATCGTTATGCGAAGCCACCGGCGGCGGATGAGGTCGATCGGATCGAGACGAAGCAGGGTGGTGTGGTTTCCATTTCGGGGACAGTGCGGCCGGAGTTGCGCGTGAGCTTCGCGTACGACGCGTTCGGCCGTCGGACGCTGAAGGAGGTGGAGCAGCGGGACGGCAGCATCGACCGGACGGTGTTCACGTGGGACGGCGATGTGCTGCTGCTGGAGGAGCGGTTCCATATCCCGCCGCCGCAGCCGGGCGAGCGTGAGCCGGTGATGCATCGTCCGACGAATGTGGTGCGGGAGGATCCGGCTGATGAGTATTCGTTGCCGGTGGCGCAGCGGATGCATACGTTCGGGGAGCGGCCTCAGTGGCGAGGGGCGTCGATCTACCTGCATGAACCGGGGACGTTCGAGCCGCTGGCGCGGCTGGACGAGACGCTGGTTGAGGCGGCATTCATTGCGACGGGCACGGACGGGCGGTTCGTGCAGGTGCCGGCGAAGACACGGCATGCGACGCTGTTTTACCAGAACGATCATCTGGGGACACCGCAGGAACTGGTGGATGAGGCGGGGAAGGTGGTGTGGCTGGGGCGGTATCGGGCGTGGGGCGGGGAGAAGAGGGTCTGGCGGGAGACGCCGGAGCGGAATGAGGCGAGCAACCCGATTCGGTTTCCGGGGCAGTATTGTGATGAAGAGACGGGGCTGCACTACAACCGGCATCGGTACTATGATCCGGGCAGTGGACGGTTCATATCGAAGGACCCGATCGGGCTGGCGGGTGGGATCAATGTCTATCAGTACGCGCCGAACCCAATAAGCTGGATCGACCCGTTAGGGCTTTCGACGCAACGTCCTAAATGCTTACCTAGCTGCAACGATTACGCGTCTCAGGGTCCGAAAGATTCAACTGAGATGGCCCAAGAACTTTCCAAACAGATCAACCAAAATTCGGTAACGTTCTCTACACCCACAACACAAGGCCACATTGATCTGCAAGGGGCATCGCATTTCGATAAGGCTACGGGAACAGATATTCCGACACCTCATGTTCAGACTCGTACAATTAACGTTGGACCAAACGGCCGGGTGACGACATCGAAAAAGACGGAGGTTACAAGGGCTGCGACTAAACAAGACGTTCGAGTTGCAAGGGAACTGGCGAGACGAAAGGGGCTGTGCAAATGAGTGATCCGATTGATGCTTTGCAAAACTGGTATACCTCCCAATGCGATGATGTTTGGGAGCACTCTTATGGCGTTGAGATTACCAATATTGACAACCCGGGCTGGAGGGTTAAGGTAAGTGGTGCGTCAGGGAGGAAGCCTGCCGATATGAATGCAGAGCGCGATGAAGAAAATTGGATAACGGTGAAGGCGACCGAAACGGAATTCGTCGGATACGGTGGTCCTGGTAATCTGAATGAACTACTGGCGCTCGTTGTCGATTGGTTGCGATAAGGAATAAGGGCCGCTTGAGCGGCCCTTATTGTTGGTGTGATTAGTTGAAGCTCGGCGTTCAGGTGGCGGTGATGATGAGCTTGCCATGTTCAACGTGAACGCAGAGCTTCTGGCCGGCATGGAAGCCTTCATCGTGGGCCAGCCGCTGAGCCACAGGTCCAGCGGCTCGCAGTGGCTCTCGTCGTAGAGGGCTTTCCGTCCGTAACGGTCCATGTCGCGCTTGTGCTGCATTGTGATGAACCGTTCCGTGACGTTTAAGATTGGCGTCAACCATGATCGGCCGTCGGACGCTGAAGGAGGTGGAGCAGCGGGACGGCAGCCTCGACCGGACGGTGTTCACGTGGGACGGCGATGTGCTGCTGCTGGAGGAGCGGTTCCATATCCCGCCGCCGCAGCCGGGCGAGCGCGAACCGGTGATGCATCGTCCGACGCATGTGGTGCGGGAGGATCCGGCTGATGCGTATGCGTTGCCGGTGGCGCAGCGGATGCATACGTTCGGGGAGCGGCCTCAGTGGCGAGGGGCGTCGATCTACCTGCATGAACCGGGGACGTTCGAGCCGCTGGCGCGGCTGGACGAGGCGCTGGTGGAGGCAGCATTCATTGCGACGGGCACGGACGGGCGGTTCGTGCAGGTGCCGGCGAAGACGCGGCATGCGACGCTGTTTTACCAGAACGATCATCTGGGGACGCCGCAGGAACTGGTGGATGACGCGGGGAAGGTGGTGTGGCTGGGGCGGTATCGGGCGTGGGGTGGGGAGAAGACGGTCTGGCGGGAGACGCCGGAGCGGAATGAGGCGACGAATTCGATTCGGTTTCCGGGGCAGTATCACGATGAAGAGACGGGGCTGCATTACAACCGGTATCGGTACTATGATCCGAACAGTGGCCGGTTCATCAGTAAAGACCCGATCGGGCTGGTTGGTGGGATTAACGTCTTCTAGTACGCGCCGAACCCGGTTGGCTGGATTGATCCACTTGGCTTGCAGAAGAAGCGGCCTCGTGTGCCTCCGCACATCTCACAACAAAAACAAGCGGGACACGTCTTAGGTGAGCCACAGTATGATAATCGCGTAAAACAAGGTAAGGCGACATCATGTTTTTGTGATTGGACTGATGCAGTTCAATATACGGGTGATGCTTGGAATCAAGGAATCCCTGTTCCCGGACGTCCAAATGTTCGAGATCACGATTTTAAGAATCCGGTAGGATTTGGCCCTAACGGAGGTACTCAAACTTCAGTGCGTGTTCACCAAGACAATGCAGGGAAAATTCATGGACATCCCAAAGGACCAGAAGCCCCCTAAATCCAACTTCGATTGGGAGAGGTTTTTGCGATATGTGATTGAGGCTTATGGTAGCTTTGAGCGCCCTGAGTACTTCTTTTCTCGTCGGTGGTTTGGGGAGCAGAAGTATCCAGAAATGCTGAATTTTATAAAAGAGAATTATCAATTTTCGGAAGACACGGAGCCTAATACCGATGTCAGCTATTCCTTTGTTATCAAGAAAGGGAAAGAAAAGGCTGTTATGCAAGTATCTTTCGTCGGTCCGTATTTTTATCTGTCGAAAGTTCTGCCAGACGGCAGTCCATCGTTGCCGGAAGAAGATTTGCCTTCAAGAGATTTCAGATTTTCTATGCTTAAATATATGCGCGAGGCGGGATTCATTTTTACGCCTCACGCTGCTTTGAGCAAGAAAATTCTATTTGGCGGTGAGGATGTGAGCGTATATTCAATTCTTTACTGTTACGAGTATGAATCCTCGTGGGTGGCATGAGAAGGCTCGTGTGCGGAAGGAGTGAGGCCGTTCTACGAATGGAGACGTTCGCCTTCGACCGGCCTGTTAGCACTGGCTCACGTGAACCCGTAATGGTACGTGTACGGCGTGTGACCCGATCGACACTTGCCAACCGTCGCGCGAAGTTGAATTGCCTTGATACACAAGGCTCAACGGCGTGTCGTTCACCGCGCAATACCACTATGACGCGAAATGCAATCTGCGTCGCAGCAGTAGATTGCGACGGCTGAACGGTGAGAGGTCGAGGGTAGCGGCAAGTAGACGGGGCTGCATTACAACCGGTATTGGTACTATGATCCGGGCAGTGGGCGCTTCGTGTCCAAGGACCCGATTGGGCTCGCAGGCGGGATCAACGTCTATCGATACGCGCCGAACCCGGTCGGGTGGATTGATCCGCTGGGCTTGGCTAAGACCACATGCGACTTATATGCATTTGGCAAAGCCAGTGGTCCGCGCGAACCTAGAATCCAGGGCGTTAACACAAAACCGGGACTAAACGCAGACTTGATTGCCGACGCAGCTGGAATGGTGGGGCCGACTACTGAAGGAGGAGCGTCGACATTTGGTAATGTCAATAAGGCACATATCAGTGGTACTTATCACAAGCTTCCAATTGGATCGGAACTCCCAGATGGGATAGAGGTCGTCGCGGATGGCAAGGACGTTGGCGGGGCGCATGCCGCAACTCATCATACAGTCTGTCCTTCTAAGCGAATGTCGGGACAGACATTTTTCGAGAAATTCAAAAATCTGCCTTGGATTAAGGCTGGGAAGAAGCAATTATGAAATATAAAGAAAATGAATCGTGGGAGAGGCTTAAAGGGGCTTTCAAGATATGCGTGAAATTGAGAGGTGGGTTTGTAAAAAAACATCCGCTGTTTCTTTTGTTCAGAGAGCCTTTTCCGTGCCAGAGGAAAGGGCTATGGCCATCGATGTGGTGTCGAGCTATCCTGAGTCGGAGAGAGTCGTATTTTTTAAGCAGTTGATCTCAATGTCAAGCTATGTAAATGGTTTTACGGAGGAGTGCGGAAATTTGATATTGGAGTTGCCGCGTGATTGGGTGATGAAAAATATCGAGGCGGAAATTGATGGAGTGCTGGCTAATGGTGGTTATGAAGAGTATCGCTGCTTACTAGAATTGTGTTGTGAGCTGGATCGAGATTTGATGATTAAATTTGCAAGGCGTGCTCTGGATGGTTCTGACGAAGACATCAGAGATGCGGGGGCAGATTTCTTGTCCTGCTAATCTGACCGAGGTCAAGCGGTTGTAGTAATGAAGGCTGGCGTCTCTGCGGTTCCTGTAAATGTCACGACGGTGTCTCCAGAGGAAGCTACACAACTCAAGGCAGGGCCGCAGACGGTGACGTAGTTGCATCGCCAACTTATAGAAACCAAAATCATGCGACCCTATCGGGAATAACTGCGGAACAAGCGGAAGCGCTTATGACACCGACTGTCCGCAATCCTAGCGCAGGAAAGTAGGCCGAATATGAACGATGAACAACTAGAGGAAATCGAGGCTCGCTGCAAGGCAGCTACGCTTGGGCCGTGGGTATCTTATGTTGAAGGAAGAGATCATGAAAGTGGTTCAAATTTCATCATGACCGGTCCAGAATGGGCTCGCAGTGACGATATCGAGTTAAGTGGTGCAGCCGTCGCAGATCAAGATTTTATTGCCCATGCTAGGCAAGATATACCGCTGTTGGTTTCCGAGATAAGGAGGCTTAGAGAAGTGTTGGCGCGCAAGTAGCAGTCGTTTCCTGCGTTTAAGGCACGGGGGCGGGGCTGCATCACAACCAGTATCAGTACTGCGATCCTAATAGTAGACGGTTCGTATCGATGGATTCGATTGGGTTGGCTGGTCGAGTCAACGTCCTTATATATGCGCCGGATCCAATGACCTGGATCGATCCGCTTGGTTTAATGGGCTACCGAATCGCGCGCGAACTGCTGGGCGAGTCGGGCGTGGTCGAAGGCGCAGCAGCGGATCGCGCATGCGATCACGACACTTCGACAGGTCCGCCGAGCGCGCGACACAGCATCGACAGGTCGCGGAGCGTGAGGTGCGGCGTCGCGGCATGCTGCGGATCGCGTTCCACTTCCGGCTGTTGGTCGCGAACCACCCATGCCGCCTGAAGCCCCGCATTCAATGCACCGACGACATCGAGGTGGAAGTCGTCCCCCACATGCAGCAATTCCGCCGGACGCACGTCGAGCGCCTCCGCCGCCGCATGGAATATTTCGGGTTCCGGCTTCGCGATCCCGAACGCACGCGCGCTGAGCGTTTCCCGAAAGAATTCGCCGCCGCCGGTCAGCCGGAGGTCCGCGTTGCCGTTGGTCACTGCGATCAACGGAAACCGCGCGCTCAGCCATGCCAGTGCCGGCAACGCGTCTTCATAGAACTCGACCCGGTTCCGGGCGGCATAGAAGACTTCGTACGCACGTTCGGTAAGCGCGACATCTTCGTTTGCGCGTTCCAGCGCAAGCCTGATCGATCCGATTCTCAACGCACGATAGTCGCTGACGAGGTCAGGACACAAACGTTCGTATTCCTCACGTAGATCGCTCAGTGCCTGTTGCGTGGGCAGCACGCTCGCGGTATCGGGCGCGTGCTCGATCAGCCACGCGCGAAGTGTCGCTTCGGCGCGTTCGACGGACGGCCCGAACGGCCACAGGGTGTCGTCGAGGTCGAACGAGAGGGCGGATACCTTGGCGAGGCGCATGATGATTGAAGGGGCGGAGGTCGATTACCACGGCCACGGAACGGAGATTCCGGTTCCGTTCTCGGCGGCCTGCTCATACAGGAAACGCGCGACAGTCAGATCCTGGAGCGCGAGTCCGGTCATGTCGAATACGGTGATGTCGCTCGGCGAGCGGTCGATCGACGCCGTTCCGGCGAGCAGGTCGCCGATTTCGGTGCGCGGCAGATCCGGCGCCCACTGACACTCGCCGATGCTGCGCGCCTGATCGTGGTCGTCGACGAAAATGCGCGCGCGTTGCAGCACGCCGGCCGGAAGTTCGCGTTTGCCCACCGTGTCGGCGCCCACACAGGTCAGGTGGGTACCTGGCTGAACCGCATCCGCATCGAACAACGCACCACCGCCTGGCGTTGCCGTGATGACCACATCGCTGTCGGCCACCGCGTGGTTCCGGTCGCGAGCGACGCGGATCGCGCATCGTTCGCGGAATGCCGATTCGAACACCGGGTCCGGCTCGCCGCCGACGTTCACATACTGCACCGTGCAACGTTGCGGCAGCAGCCTGAGCGCGTATTCGAGCTGGACGCGCGCCTGCACGCCCGTGCCGAACACGCAGATCCGCGTGCTGTCGCGGCGGGCCAGCAGTTGCAGCCCGAGGCCGCCTGCGGCACCGGTCCGTGCGGTGGTGATCGCATTGCCGTCCATGATGCAGAGCGGGCGGCCGGTGGCCGGATCGAACAGCGCGACGGTTGCCTGATGCGGCTCGCCGCCGCGGGCCCGGTTGCCGGGCCAGAATCCGGCCGCCTTGAACCCGAGCAGATCCTGGCTCGCGACGTCGCCCGACTTGATGCCGAATACGCCGCCGGTGTGCAACTTCTCGCGGACCACCGGGAACACGCGTCCGGCCCTTTGGCTGTGCAGCACAAAGGCTTCCCGCACCGCGGCCATCACTTGCTCGGCCCGAAGGGCGGGCTCGACGGTATCGCGGTCGAGAAGAAGGAGTCGGGCGTCTGTCGGCATGTCGGATCGGGCTTTCCGCCGCAAGGCGAATCGGGAATGTTGAAATTGTGTCCAGATTTAGATAAATAGTCAATGCGCGGGCGGATGTCGCGAATGCGGGGTTCGTTCACCACCCGTAGAAGCGCGGCCACGCGTCTGCGGTGCCGTCTTCGCCGATAGCCTGATATTCGGGATGTTGCGCGCCGGTGGCGCACGCATGATTCGGCAGGATGCGCAGGCGCGTTCCGATCGGAAACCGCTGCGCGATGCCCGTGTCGGGCGAGCCCGCGCGCGACACGATGCCGTGCTCCTGGTTCGCTGCGCTCACGACGTAGTCGCCGAGCACGTCGCCGTCTTCGGTGCAGACCTGCCCGTAGCCGAAATCGTGCGCCTGTCGCTGCGTGCCGCGGTCGCGGCTCATTGCCATCCAGCCCGCGTCGACGATTGCCCAGCCTTTCTCTTCCTGGTGTCCGATGACGGTGGTCAGCACCGACAGCGCGATCTCGGACAGCTCGCACACGCCGATGTTGTGCATGACGAGGTCGAACAGCACATACACGCCGGCGCGAACCTCGGTGACGCCGTCGAGGTTTGCCGCGGACAGGGCGGTGGGCGTCGAACCGATACTGACGACCGGGCAGGGCAACCCGGCGGCCCTGAGGCGCTCCGCGGCCCGCACGGTGCGGCTGCGCTCCTGTTCGGCGATCGCCACCAGCGCGTCCCGCGTGTTGTAGTCGTAGCTGGAGCCCGCGTGAGCGAGCACCCCGCCCAGCATCATCCCGCCGTCGACCAGTGCGCGGCCCACGTCGATCAGCAGGTCGCCTTCGGGCGGGACGCCCGAGCGATGGCCGTCGACGTCGACCTCGATCCAGACTTCGAAGCGCTCGCCGTGCCCGCGCCCGAATTCGGCGATGGCGTGCGCGGCCTGCAGGCTGTCGGCGACGATCTTCAGGTCGCAACCCTGCCGGCGCAGCGCAAGCGCCTGGCCCAGTTTCGCGGGCACCATGCCGACCGCATAGACGATGTCCCGGACGCCGCCCGCGAAGAACTGCTCGGCTTCCTTGAGCGTCGACACCGTGACGCCTTGCGCGCCCGCAGCGATTTGCGCGTCGACGACTTGCCGGCATTTCGTGGTCTTGACGTGCGGCCGGAACCTGACGCCGAGTGCGTCCAGATGCGCCTGCATGCGGTCGATGTTGCGACGCATGCGGTCGACATCGATCAATGCGGCCGGGGTGTTGAGGGTTTGAATGTCCACGATGCGTTGCCTCGGAGTGTTGCTGACGCGAACACTGTAGGGCAACTGACGGTCGCCATGTTTAACGCGTGACTAATCCATCATTAAGCATCGTTTAATCGGCTGAATCGCGCGGGCCGCGGTGCGGCTCATGCCTTGCCACGCCACGGCGGCGGATCGAGGAACTGCCGCGCAGCTTCGAGAAAAACCCGTTGCCGCGCGGAGCGGCCGGTGCGCGACGGCAACAGCGCCGTCACCGGCGCGGGCGGCAGGCTCCAGTCGGGCAGCAACCGGACGAGCTTGCCGTTCGCCAGCAGCGGGGCGACGTCCCATTCCGAGCGTTCCACGATCCCGAGCCCGGCCAATGCCCAATCGGTGATGACGGTGCCGTCGTTGGAGGACAGCGCACCCGTGACGCGGATCACGGTGGACCGTCGGGACTCGCGTTGACCGTCGCCGCTTGGCGAGAAGCGCCATCGCGGAATGTCCTCGTCGTTCTCGCGCAGGCACAGGCAGTCGTATCGGGCGAGGTCGGAAGGATGATTCAGCTCCTTGATGCGACGCGCGTAGCCGGGGCTCGCACACAGGAAGCGTTCGTTGGGCGCGAGCGGATAGCCGATCCACGACGACGACTTGAGGCTGCCGACGTGCACGACCACGTCTGCCGCCGATGCGCTCGTCAACGGGCTCTCCGACAGGTGGAGCGAAATTTCCAGCTTCGGATGCGCGCGTTGCACGTCGCGCACGATCCGCGCGACGTACTTGCGCCCGAAGCCGAACGGGGCGACGACGCGCAGCGTGCCTTGCACGTCGCCGTGGTCGCCCGAGATGCTGACCGGCAGCGCCTCCACGCGCTCGAGAATATCGACGGCTTCCTGGTACAGCCGTTGCCCCTCGTCGGTCAACGCGATCCCTTGCGACTGCCGCACGGCGAGCCGTGCGCTCAATCGCGCCTCCATCCGCTGCAGGCGAATCGTGACCGCGGGCGGCGTGAGGTCGAGCAGGCGCGCCGCAGCGGCCAATGAACGCGACGCGCCGATCGCGCGAACGAGTCGAAGGTCGTCGAGATCGAGCATTTCATGTCCCTTAATGCTGGTGTTGCCTAGCATTAAACCGCACATCACGCGGCGAATCCATCGATGCGGCGAAATGCCGGCGCGGATTCGGGCAACGGGGATCGACGCCGTGATCGCGCCGCTGATGCTCACGAACGTCTATACGATGGCCGGCTCGCCGTCGGCCGCGTGATCGTGCTGCTTGTGCTCGCGTGCCGGTGCCGGTCGCGCAGCCGGCCTGTGGCGGATCAACGGGCGCGAGACGCGGCGGATTTTGCTGGACGAGTGCAGCACGGAGGGTGGTGCGGAACCGGCGGCGGATGCGGCGGCGCGCGTCTCGTGATCTCCGGCTGCACGCCGCGTCACGCGTGCAGCCCGAAAATCAGCGATCGATGCGCGGCGATCCCCGCCGTCACGCCGGATGCCGACGCGAACGTCGCGTTGGTCATCGGCGTCGACGCGTCGCCAGCCGCGAATACCCCTGCGACGCTCGTCTGCTTCCACGTATCGACTCGGACGACCGGACCAAGCGGCCCTTCGTCGAATGCACACCCGAGTTGCTCCGCGAGATCGCTCGTCATTACCGTGCGCGCGCCGACGAACAGCGCATCGATCGGCACGACCTGCCCGTCGGCGAGCCGCAGCGCTTCGATGCGCGGTGCATCGCCAAGAATTTCAACGACCGGCGACCGCTCGATGCGCACGCCGCGCGCGTCGAGCAACGCGGATTCTTCTTCATTCGGATCGACCACGCCCTGCGTGAACCACGTCGTCGGGCCCCAGTCCGGAATCAGGATCGCCTGATGCACGGAAAGCGGATGCGTGGCGAGCACGCCGAGCCGCTGGCCACTTACCTCGTACCCATGGCAATACGGACAATGCAGCACGCTGATGCCCCAGCGTTCCGCGAGCCCCGGCAGCGCGGGCAGTTCGTCGCGGATGCCGGTCGCGAGAATCAGCCGGTCGGCGCTCGCGCGGCGGCCGTCCGACAGCGTCACGTGGAAGCGGCCGTCGGCATCGCGCTCGGCCGTGCTCACTTCGCCGTCGAACCGCTGCACGGTCGGATACGCGTCGAGTTGCGTGACGGCTTCGGCAATGATCTGCGCGGGCGGCTTGCCGTCCTGCCCGAAAAAGCCGTGCGCGTGTTCGGCAAAGCGGTTGCGCGGCCGGCCCGCGTCGATCACGAGCACGCGGCGTCGCGCCCGCGCCAGCTGCATCGCGGCCGACAGCCCCGCAAAGCTACCGCCGACCACGATCACTTCATGATGGTTATGCATGCATCCGCTCCTGTTCCTGAACCTGCGTGAATGACGGACGTGTCCCGATGGCGGTCAACTCATGAAACACGTGAAGTTGCATGATAGGGCGATGGTATCATTCATGCAACTTCAGAAGTTTCGAGAAAGGGGGCGCCGCCCGTGAGAACCGACAGCCGTTTGTCGCGCATGCTGCATGCGCTGATCCACATGGACCAGGCCGACGGCCCGCTGACGTCGGAGGCGATCGCGACGATGCTGTGCACGAATCCGGTCGTCGTGCGGCGCCTGCTCGGCGGCTTGCGCGACTGCGGCTACGTGCAGTCGGAGAAAGGGCACGGCGGCGGCTGGGTGCTGAGCGTCGCGCTCGACGACATCACGCTGCTCGACGTATATCGCGCGGTGGGCGAGCCGCCGCTGTTCTCCGATCTGGTGCCCGAGGACGAGCCCGAATGCCTGGTCGAACAGGCGGTCAACGCGCATCTGTCGGCGACGTTGAAGGATGCCGAAGCATCGTTGCTGGCGCGCTTCGGCGAAGTCACGCTCGGCATGCTGTCGCGCGATTTCGAAGCGAAGGCTGCGCTGCGGGGCTACACGCGCTGACGCGCCGCAGCATCCCGATCGATCGCGCCTGACGTGCAATCCGGCGCGATCCGGCGCGGCCCAAACCGTCGCGCCGCGATGTTCTGTCCCCCGACTTCTGCCCGGTTCGCCCGCCACAGGGCAAAATACGGGTTTTCCGCACCCGCGAGGGCGCGTCCGAATCACGCGCCGGGCGGCGGCAGTGCGCATCGCGCACGCCGTCACCGGGCGCCCAGGCAAGATTGCTCGCCCAGTCGCGAGCCCACAGGAGTCCAGACCCCATGCCCGAATCCAACCTGTCCTTCTTCGGCCGGCTGTCGCTTGCCGTCGGCACGTTCTTCTCCGTGCTCGGCAACCGCGAGTTCGCGGCCGGCGTGCTGCGCGTGCGCGATGGCGCCCCGGCACCGGTCGCACCGGCGCCCGCGCCCGCACCTGCGCCCGTGAAGGCCCCGGCGCCCGAGCTGCGCGAAGCGAGCCCGCAGGCCGCGCTGCAACTGCTCGGCCTGCTGCAGCGCGATGCGCGCTTCATCGACTTCGTCGAGGAAGACATCGCCGGCTACGCGGACGCCGACATCGGCGCGGCCGCGCGCCTCGTGCACGACGGCTGCCGCGCGGCGCTGCGCGAGCACTTCACGATCGTGCCGGTGCGCGACGAAGCCGAAGGCAGCCGTGTGACGCTGCCGGCCGGCTTCGACGCGACGGCCGTGCGCGTGACCGGCAACGTGGTCGGTTCGGCGCCGTTCACGGGCACGGTCAGCCATCGCGGCTGGCGCGTCGCCGACGTGCGCCTGCCGAAGCTGACGGGCAGCCACGACGCATCGGTGGTCGCACCGGCGGAGGTGGAACTGTGAGCGATCCGCGCTATTCGATCGGCATCGACCTCGGTACGACCCACTGCGCGCTGTCGTACGTCGACAGCGCCGCAAGCGACGGCGAAAAGATCACGCAGCAGGTGCTGCCGATCGCGCAGCTCACCGCGCCCGGCGCACTGGAGTCGCGCGACCTGCTGCCGTCGTTCCTCTATCTGCCGCATGAAAGCGAACTGACGCAGGGCGACCTGACGCTGCCGTGGACGGCCTCGCGCGGGTTCGCGGTCGGCGAGATGGCGCGCACCCGCGGCGCCGGCACGCCGATCCGCCTCGTGTCGAGCGCGAAGAGCTGGCTGTGCCATCCGGGCGTCGACCGTCGCGCGGCGATCCTGCCGGGCGATGCGCCGCCCGAAGTGTCGCGCGTGTCGCCGCTGGAAAGCTCGATCCGCTACCTGACGCACCTGCGCGAAGCGTGGGACCACACGCATCCGGATGCGCCGTTCGCCGACCAGGACGTGACGGTGACGATCCCCGCATCGTTCGACCCGGCCGCGCGCGAACTGACGGCCGAGGCCGCACGCGCCGCCGGCTACTCGCGGATGACGCTGCTCGAGGAGCCGCAGGCCGCGCTGTACAGCTGGATCCAGAAGAGCGAAGGCGGCTGGCGCAAGCAGGTGCAGGTCGGCGACCTGATCCTGTGCGTCGACGTCGGCGGCGGCACGACCGACCTGTCGCTGATCGCGGTGGTCGAGCGCGACGGCAATCTCGAACTGCATCGCGTGGCGGTCGGCGAGCACATCCTGCTCGGCGGCGACAACATGGACCTCGCGCTCGCGCACGTGGTCGCGCGCAAGCTCGCGCAGCAGGGCACGCAGGCCGATCCGTGGCAACTGCGCGCGCTCACGTACGCATGCCGCGCCGCAAAGGAAACGCTGCTGTCCGATCCGACGGCCGACGCGGTGCCGCTTGTCGTGCCGAGCCGCGGCTCGAAGCTGATCGGCGGTTCGATCCGCACGGAGCTCACGCGCGCGGAACTCACGCAGACGATTCTCGAAGGCTTCTTCCCGCAGGTCGATGCGGCCGCGCGCCCGGTGAGCCGCGCGCGCGTCGGCCTGACGCAGCTCGGCCTGCCGTATGCGCAGGACGCGGGCATCACGCGCCATCTCGCGGCGTTCCTTGGCCGCCAGGTCGCGGCGCTCGACACGCTCGAAGGCGTGCAGCGCACGCTGCCGCAGGGCGCGACGTTCCTGCATCCGACGGCCGTGCTGTTCAACGGCGGCGTGTTCAAGTCGGCGCTGCTCACGCAGCGCGTGCTCGATACGCTCAACAGCTGGCTCGCCGCCGAAGGCGCGCCGCCCGCGCGCCTGCTCGCAGGCGCCGATCTCGATCTCGCGGTCGCGCGCGGCGCGGCTTACTACGGCTTCGTGAAGCGCGGCCGTGGCGTGCGCATTCGCGGCGGCACGGCGCGTGCGTACTACGTCGCGATCGAATCGGCGATGCCCGCGGTGCCGGGGCTCGAACCGCCGGTGCAGGCGCTGTGCGTCGCGCCGTTCGGGATGGAGGAAGGCTCGGACGCGGCGCTGCCGCCGCAGGAGTTCGGCCTCGTCGTCGGCGAACCGGTGCAGTTCCGCTTCTTCGGGTCGTCGGTGCGCCGCCAGGACCAGGTCGGCACGCTGCTCGACTACTGGTCGGCGGAAGAGCTGCAGGAGCTGGAAGAAATCCAGGCGACGCTGCCCGCCGAAGGGCGCACGGTCGGCGAGATCGTGCCGGTGAAGCTGCATGCGCGCGTGACCGAAGCCGGCACGCTCGAACTCGAGGCGATCCCGAGCGGCACGAACGAGCGCTGGAAGGTCGAGTTCGACGTGCGCGGCGCCGCCTGAACGCGATGAAGCGCTATACGGTCGGCATCGACCTCGGCACGAGCAATACGGTCGTCGCATACGTCGAGGCGGGCTCCGACGCGATCCGCGTGTTCGACGTCGAGCAACTCGTCGGCCCCGGCGCGGTGGCCGCGCAGCCGCTGCTGCCGTCGGTGCGTTATCACCCGGCGGCCGGTGAGCTCGCGGCGGACGCGTTGAGGTTGCCGTGGCAGGCGGCCGGCGCGCGCGACGCGGCCGCCCGTTCGGGCGGCGGCGGTGACGGCGGGTCAGCCGGTCGGGACAGCGGCGCTGGTGACGCGCTGCCTGCCGTGATCGGCCGTTATGCGCGCACGCTCGGCGCGCAGGTGCCGGGCCGGCTCGTGTCGAGCGCGAAGAGCTGGTTGTCGCACGCATCGGTCGACCGGCTCGCGGCGATCCTGCCGTGGGGCGCGGCCGACGGCGTCGACAAGGTGTCGCCGGTCGACGCGAGCGCGAGCTATCTCGCGCATGTGCGCGACGCGTGGGACGCCCGTTTTCCCGACGCGCCGCTCGCGAAGCAGGACGTGATCCTGACGGTGCCCGCGTCGTTCGACGACGGTGCGCGCGCGTTGACGGTCGAGGCCGCGCGGCGCGCGCGGCTGCCCGCGCTGCGGCTGCTGGAAGAGCCGCAGGCCGCGTTCTACGATTGGCTGTACGGGCAGCGCGCGACGTTGCGCGACACGTTCGCCGACGCGCGGCGCGTGCTGATCTGCGACGTCGGCGGCGGCACGACCGACCTCACGCTCGTCGATGTCGCGCCCGGCGACGACGGTGAGCCGACCTTTACGCGCGTCGGCGTCGGCAATCACCTGATGCTCGGCGGCGACAACATGGACCTCGCGCTCGCGCGCCTGGTCGAGACGCGGCTGACCGAGCCCGGTACGCGGCTGTCGGCCGCAAGCCTGTCGCAGCTCGTCGAGCGCTGCCGTGCCGCGAAGGAGCGGCTGCTCGGCGACGATGCACCGGCGTCCGTCACCGTCACGCTGCTCGGCGCGGGCAGCAAGCTCGTCGGCGGCGCGCGCTCGGCCGAGCTGACGCGGCAGGAAGTCGAACAGATCGTCGTCGACGGTTTCTTTCCGCAGGTCGAGGCCGGCGAGCTGCCGCGTCGCGCGCGGGCCGCGATCGTCGAATTCGGGTTGCCGTATGCGAGCGACCCGGCCGTCACGCGGCACGTCGCCGCGTTCCTGAACCGTCACGCGGAAGGCCCGCTGCCCGACACGCTGCTGCTCAACGGCGGCGTGTTCCGCGCAGGCGCGCTCGCCGGCCGTCTCGCGCAGACGCTCGGCGCGTGGCGCGGCGCGCCGCTCGACGTGCTGCACAACGCGCATCCGGACGTGGCCGTCGCGCGCGGCGCGGTGGCCTACGGGCTCGCGCGCGCCGGGCATGCGCCGCGCATCGGCGGCGGTTCCGCGCGCAGCTATTTCCTTGTGCTCGACGACCGCGCCGGCGACGCAGCCGCGCGCGGTGTTTGCCTGCTGCCTCGCGGTGCGGAAGAGGGCCGCGAGATCCGGCTCGAGGATCGTACCTTTGCGCTGCAGCTCGGGCAGCCGGTGCGTTTCCACCTCGTGTCGACGGTGGCCGAGACCGCGTATCGCCCTGGCGATCTCGTTGAATTGAAGGACGGCGATTTCGTGCGGCTGCCGCCGATCGCGACGGTCGTCGAGCGACAGGCGGGCAGCGATGCGCGCGAAACGCCGGTGAAGCTCACCGCGTCGCTGACCGAGGTCGGCACGCTCGAAATGCATTGCATCGCGACCGACGACGCGGCACGCCGCTGGCGGCTCGAATTCCAGTTGCGCGGCGATGCGCCGGCGCACGGCGGCGACGATGCGCCCGCGCGGCATCCGCGTCTCGACCAGGCCATCGAACTGATTGAGCGCTCGTTCGGCAGCAAGGCCGCGGACGTCACGCCAAAGGACACGCGCCGGCTGCGCGCGCAGCTCGAACAGGTGCTCGGCGCGCGCGAAGAATGGGACGTCGCGCTCGCACGCGAACTGTTCGACGCGTTGCTCGCGCGAGCGCGGCGGCGCCGGCGCTCGGCCGATCACGAACGCGCGTGGCTGAACCTCGCCGGTTATTGCCTGCGTCCGGGCTTCGGCCATCCGCTCGATGCGTGGCGCATCGAACAGCTGTGGCCGCTGTTCGACGACGGGATTCAATACGTGAACGACGGGCAGGTGTGGTCCGAGTGGTGGACGCTGTGGCGGCGCGTGGCCGGCGGCCTCGACGACGACGCGCAGACGCAGGTGCGCGACGCGATCGCATTCCTCGAACCGTCCGACGACAAGCGGCGCAAGCTGCCGTTCGATCCGGGCAAGGTCGGCCCGGCCGACATGACGCGGCTGTCCGCGTCGCTCGAACGGCTGCCCGTCGAGCGCAAGGTCGAACTGGCCGGGCGCCTGATCGCGCAATTGCAGAAGCCGGCCGAGCGTGCACTGTGTGCGTGGGCGCTCGGGCGCATCGGCGCGCGCCGGCCGTTCTACGGCAGCGCGCACAGTGTCGTGCCTGCGGAAGTCGTCAACGGCTGGCTCGACGCGCTGTTCGCGCTCGACTGGAAGCAGGTCGAGCCGGCCGCGTTCGCGGCCGCGCAGATTGCACGGATGACCGGCGACCGCTCACGCGACCTGCCGGACGATACGCGCGACGCGGTGATCAAGCGTCTGTCGGCCGCGAATGCGTCGGCCGCATGGATCGATATGGTGCGCGAAGCGATCGCGTTCGACGAAGCCGACACGGTGCGCGTGTTCGGTGAGACGCTGCCGGCCGGGTTGAAGCTGCTGTCGGGGTGAGCGGCGGGGTGAGCGGCGGGGTGAGCGGCGGGGTGAGCGGCGAGGTGTGCTGCGAGGTGTGCTGCGAGGTGTGCTGCGAGGTGTGCTGCGAGGTGTGCTGCGGGATCGTTCGGATGCCGGAGCATTCAGTGGCGCTGCCGATTCGATACCCTTCGAATACGAAAGCGGCTGCCGTTGCATCGCATCGGCAGCCGTTTTAGCTTTGCCAGTCTCTTTGTCAGCCTGCCGGTCAGATCTGCGGCGTCGTCTCGCGTGGCGATGCGGCCGATTCCACGGCGATCACGTCCTGCGCGGTCGCCCGCCGCGCGAGATGAATCCCCGCGAGCATGCAGCGCACCGACCCGCCGGCCAGTTCGATCGTCGGCACGTCGAGCGGCAGCAGCCGCGCGGAGCGCTCGATCGTCGCGCGCTGGTCAGGCGTGAGGCAATCGAACGCACGCCGCGACAGCGCGAGCACGCGCCCGTTTCTTCCCGACAGTTCCAGCGTATTGCCCGCGAAGTTCGCGATCTGCGACTGATCGAGCGCGATCACCGTGCGGCCGGTTTCGGTCAGGCGTTGCGCAATCTCGGCGCGGCGCCGGCTGTCGGCGATCAGGTCGAGGCCAACCATCGCGAACTCCGTCGCGACGCTCATCATCACGTTCGTGTGATAGATCGGGCGCCCGTCGGCGTCGGCCGTATCGAAACAGATCGGCTCGAAATTGAAGTGCGTGCAGAAGCGTTCGAGTGCGACCGGATCGGCGCGGCGCGAGCGCGCCGTGTACGCGATTCGCGCGACGTGGTCGAGCACCATCGCGCCGGTGCCTTCGAGGAACACGTCGTCGTATTCAAGGCCCGAATAGTCGATCACGTCCTGCACGCGATATTCGGCTTTCAGCATCTCGACGATGTCCGCGCGCCGCTCGCGGCGGCGATTCGGGCTGTGCATCGGATACAGCGCGACGTGGCCGCCAGGATGCGTCGAGAACCAGTTGTTCGGGAATACGGAGTCGGGTGTGTCACGCTCGCCGCGGTCGTCGAACACGTGCACCCGCACACCCGCATCGGCGAGCGTTTGCGCGGCGGCCGTGACTTCGTCGCGTGCGGCGGCGGATACCGACGACGTGTCGGTTGAACCGCCACCGGCCGTGCGCTGGAACGCGTTGTCGGCCGCGGTCTGCGGGTTCGGCAGGAAACGATGCGGCCGGACCATCACGACGGCGGCCGGCGCCTGGATCGATACGAGATTCATGGAAGGCAGGAGCGAAAGGCAGGGAACCGGGCAGCGCACAGGCCGCCCGGCGATGACGGTCAGCGCGCGAACGCGGCGACGGCTTCGGTCACGAATGCCGCGTGACCCTGCGCGATCGCAGCCGGATCGTCGATCAGCGCGAACAGGTTCTTCGGGTCGACGGCCGGTGGAATCAGCGCGATCTCGACCCCCGCGTTGTGCTGCTGTGCGAGTGCGTACAGGTAGCGCAGCGCCGAATAATCCTCGAGCGCGAAGCCGACCGAATCGAACACCGTGACTTCGTCCGCGCGTTCGCGACCGGTCGTTTCGCGCTGCAGCACGCGCCACAGCTCGGTGACGGGGAAGTCGGCCGGCATCTGCTGGATCTCGCCCTCGATGCGCGACTGGGGCTCGAATTCGACGAACACGCGGCCCGCCTGCAGCACGCCCGCTTCGAGTTCGGTCTTGCCGGGGCAATCGCCGCCGACCGCGTTCAGGTGCATGCCGGGCTCGATCATGTCGGCCGTGACGATCGTCGCGTACGCCTTGTCGGCGGTGACGGTCGTCACGATGTCGGCGCCGCGCACGGCGTCGGCGGTCGATGCGGCGCGCACGACGCGCAACTCAGGGTATGCGGCGAGGTTCTGCGCGAGCTTGTCGGTCGCGAGCGGATCGACGTCGAACACGCGGATTTCGTCGATGCCGAGCAGCGTGTGGAACGCGATCGCCTGGAATTCGCTCTGCGCGCCGTTGCCGATCAGCGCCATCGTGCGCGAGTCGGGCCGCGCGAGCACCTGTGCGGCGAGCACCGACGTGGCGGCCGTGCGCAGCGCGGTCGTCAGCGTGAGTTCGGCGAGCAGCAGCGGGTAGCCGGTATCGACTTCGGCGAGCGCGCCGAATGCCATCACCGTGTGCATCCCGCGCGCCGCGTTGACGGGGTGGCCGTTCACGTACTTGAACGCGAACAGCGATGCGTTCGCGACGGGCATCAGCTCGATCACGCCGTCGCGCGAGTGGCACGCGACGCGCGGCGACTTGTCGAAATCGGCCCACTGCAGGTAATCGGCGCGCAGCGTGTCGACGAGTTCGCGCAGGAACGTCGTGACGCCGGTCCGGGCGATCAGTCGGGCGGTGGCGGGAACGTCGAGGAAGCGAGTCATCGGTCTGTCTCCATTGTCTTTGCCGGTACGGGTGTCCTGGCATTCCGGTCGACCGGACGGCACTTCGGTGCGGGCTCGGGCTTGCTGAAAAGCGGCGGCGCGGCATATCCGGCCGGTCGATGGAGTCATTATTTCCGGGAGTGGAGCCAACAAAAAGACGGCAAAAGTGGCAGATTTATCGATAGACTATTCAAAATGTCAGCCAGATCCGGCAGTTTGCTAAATTTGCGCTGGTCGGAATGCGCAGCCTCCGGCACGCTGGCGGCCGGTTCACGCTCAACAGGAAAGCTCGCTCATGATCACGCTCGACGACGTCGACCGGCAGCTGATCGCGCTGCTGCGCGACAACGCGCGACTGCCCGTCGTCGCACTGGCGAAGGAACTGCGCGTCGCGCGCGCGACCGTGCAGAACCGGCTGACGCGGCTGGAGAAAAACGGCGTGATCGTCGGTTATACGGTGCGGCTCAAGCCGGCGGCCGAACGGCACCGGATTCGCGCGCTAATGTCGATCGCGGTGCAGGGCAACCGCGGCGCCGAGGTGGTGAAGGTGCTGCGCGGGCATCCGAACGTCGCGTCGATCCACAGCACCAACGGGCGCTGGGATCTCGTCGCCGAGCTGCATGCCGATTCGCTCGAGCATTTCGATCGCGTGCTCGGCGCGATCCGGCTGATCGACGGCATCGCGAGTACCGAGACGAGCATTCTGCTGTCGACGCACAAGGCGTGACGCGGGCGGAGGTTTGCGCTCGTGTTCGCTGCAGTATCAGTCGTGGGCTACCGATTCCGGAGACACTGGTTCGCCCGACCTCAGCGCCATTGCACGGTATCCGTTGGCATTTCCGCGACATCAATGCCGCCGTGTCGATGCTTCGTTTCGGAACGCCCATAACCGACGAATCGGTCTTCAAGCGTCTTCAAGACAAAGGAATCCTGGACAAAGATGGCAGCTTTTCCGCTTCTGGCTGACCGCGTCGATAGGACTTAACGGCTGTACCCGGGCAGCAAAATATTAAGTCGGAAACCTAAGCAGCCGATTGCTTCGAGCCAAACCTAAACGTGAACGACCGGGAGCATGCCAAGCGCCGAGCGCGGAGGGGAATTGCAATGTTCCTGGCCCCGTGTCCGGAATCAGGTGTGCACGGTTTCGCCGTCGTTTTGATCTTCGCGACGTGTTCCTTTGGCCGCCCGCGGAAACGTCAGCACCACCGCGAACCCGCCCGCATCCGGAAACGCGAACCCGATGCGCCCGCCGTGCGCCTTCATCACTTCCTGCACGATCGCGAGCCCGAGGCCCGACCCCGTGCGCCGTTCGCTGCCGTCCGGCGCGATCCGCACGAACGGCTGCAATGCGGCGTCCCAGTGCTCGCGCGGAATCCCGCGGCCGTTGTCGGTGACGGTCAGCGTGACCGCGCCGTCGGCGTTGCCCGAGGTCGCGACCGATACGACGATGTCGTCCGCATGACCGTGCAGCAGCGCGTTGTGCAGCACGTTCGACAGCGCTTCCTGCAGGCTGATCGCATCGCCGTCGATCCACGCCAGCGGTGCGTCGCTCGCGAATGCGACCGCAACATCGCGCTCGCCCGCGAGCGGAATCGCGCGGCCGAGCACGTCCTTCGCGAGCGCGACGAGCTCGACAGGTTGCAGCGGCACGGCCTCGATGCGATGGATCACCATCGCATGATTGAGCAACTGGCCGGTGAGGCGACCGACGTCCGCGCTGGTCGCGCGCAGCGCGTCGAGGCGTGCCGCATGGCGTGCGGGGTCGGACTCGCCGTCGAGCAGTTCGATCTGCGCGTCGAGCCGCGCGAGCGGCGTGCGCATCTGGTGCGCGGCGTCGGCGATGAAGCGCTGCATCGCGTTGATGCGTTCGGCCAGGCGGTGTATCAACCCGTTGATCGACCCGATGATCGCGTCGATCTCGCTCGGCGTGTCGAAGGCCACCGGCCGCAGGTCGGCCGGGTCGCGCGCGGCGATGATCGTGCCGATCTGCGCGAGCGGGCGCAGGCCGCGCCGGATCGCGAGGCCGCTCGCGCCGATCGCGAGCACGCTCATCAGCAGGATCAGCGTCCACACCTTGATGCTCATGTCGTTCGTGAGCTGCTGGCGCGCGTTGGTGGTTTGCGCAACGGTCACGAGCGCCCAGCCCGGCGTGCTTTCCTCGGGCATGTAGCGCGCGATCGTCGCGGTGCGGATCCGGTGCCCCTGGTAGACGGCGTTCGCGAACGCGGGGCCCTGTTTCGCGGCGGCGAGCGTCGCGGGGCTCGCGAGATCGTTGTAGCCGGCCACGACGATGCCGCGCGAATCGACGACCTTGTAGTAGACGAGGTCGTAGCGCGACAGCGTCGACAGCGCGGCCACCGGCGGATTCAGCGCGAGCACGCCGCCCTGCACGTAAAGGTTCTCCGCGACCTGGATCGACGCGCCGGCGAGCAACTGGTCGTACGCGCGTTCGGCCGCGACGCCCGCGTAGTAGCGAGCGATCGCCGCAAGCGCGAGCGCGCCGGTCGCGACGACGAGCGCGATGAAGAGCAGCGTGCGCCCGAACAGCGTCTTCGGGAACCAGTCAATGCGCGGCAATCTGATACCCCATCCCGCGCGCGGTGCGGATCTCGACCGAACTGCCCTGCAGCTTCCTGCGCACGCGCGTCACGTACTGCTCGACCGCGTTCGCGGTCGGCTCGTTGCCGAAGCTGAACAGCTGGTTCAGCAATTCTTCCTTCGAGAAGATGCGCTGCGGGCGGCTCGCGAGGATTTCGAGCAGCGCGAACTCCTGGCGCGACAGCGACAGCGGCTGGCCGTCGAGTTCCGCGAGGCGGCTGCTGCGATCGATCACGAGGCCGCCGAGCGTCAGCACGTCGTTCGCATGGCCGCTGTTGCGGCGCAGGAGCGCCTGCACGCGCGCATCGAGTTCGCGGTAGTCGAACGGCTTCACCAGATAGTCGTCGGCGCCGAGGCCGAGGCCGCTCACGCGGTCGTCGATCGCCGAGCGCGCGGTGACGAGCAGCACCGGCGTCGTGCTGCCCGACGCGCGCAGGTTGCGCAGCACCGAGAAACCGTCCATGCCGGGCAGGTTCGCGTC
The DNA here is from genome assembly GCF_001028665.1 of Burkholderia pyrrocinia. Lineage (NCBI taxonomy): Bacteria > Pseudomonadati > Pseudomonadota > Betaproteobacteria > Burkholderiales > Burkholderiaceae > Burkholderia > Burkholderia pyrrocinia. Next base: position 564,401 of record NZ_CP011504.1, on the reverse strand, counting down.
GAGCACGACGAGGTCGAAACGCTCGACGCGCAACAGCCCGTTCGCAGTCGCGCCGTCGGTTTCGAGATCGACCGCGTGGCCGAGCCGCGCCAGGCGGCTGCGGATCGCCGCGCCGATTTCGGCATCGTCCTCCACGACGAGAATGCGCATGGTGCCGTTTTGCAGATGGTGGATTAGGGGTTTTCCCGGGGCCGGGATGTCAGCATTTTCTCAGACTCGGTCGATAACCTGTGTCGAGCCGGAAGAAGCACGCAAGGACGGCATTAATACCAGAAATATTCAAGGAGACGGCAACATGCAGCAAGTCACGGGCACGACGCACGCGCGGCGCAGCAGCCCGCCGGCCCTCGCGTGGCCGTTTGCCGCCCGTCGCACGGCGGCGCGCGCATGACGACGTCGCTGCGCCGCCGCGCATTGATCGCCGCCGGGCTCGGCGTGCTCGCCGCACCGTCGCTCGTGCGCGCGAAGCCGCGCACGGTCCGGATCTCGAAAGGCTATGGCGTGCTGTACCTGCCGCTGCTCGTGATGGAGAAGCAGCGGCTGTTCGAGCGGCACGCGGCGCGGCACGGCGTGCGCGACGTCGCGGTCGACTGGGTGCTGCTCGACGGCGGCAATTCCGTCAACGACGCGATGATGGCCGGCACGCTCGATTTCGCGGGCGCCGGCGCGCCGGGCTTCATCGAGCTGTGGGCGCGGGCGCGCGGCATTCCGAATGTCGAGGTGATCGGCATCAGCGGGCTGTCGACCACGTCGCTGTCGCTGAACGCGAATCGTCCGGGCCTCACGTCGCTGCGCGACTTCAAGCCGTCCGACCGGATCGCGGTGCCCGGCATCCGCACGTCGCTGTCGGCTGTCGTGCTGCAGATGGTCGCGAGCCGGCAGCTCGGCCCCACGCATTTCGCGCAGCTCGATTCGATCACCGTGAACCTGCCGCATCCGCAGGCGATGCAGGCGCTGATCCGCCGCGAGAACGGCGTCACCGCGCACTTCACGTCGCCGCCGTTCTCGACGCTCGAGTTGCGGCAGCCGGGCATCCACCGTGTCGTGAGTTCGGTCGACGTGCTCGGCCCGCTGACGCTCGACGTCGTGTTCGCGCCGAAGCGGCTCGTCGACACGGAGCCTGCGCTGGCCGCCGCGTTTCTCGGCGCGCTCGACGAAGCGAACCGCCTGATCGCGCAGGACCCGCGCGCGGCCGCCGCGCTTTATGCGGCGTCGTCGGGCGTCGGCGTGTCGCACGACGACGTGATGCGGATGCTTGCCGCGCCCGACACGCGCTTCTCGGTGCGGCCGAACCAGTTGATGGACTACGTCGAATTCCTGTACCTGGCCGGCACGATCAAGGCGAAGCCGCGCACGTGGCACGAGATGTTCGCGCCGATGCTCGACGACTACCGGTCGGGTTGAGCGCTGCCGACGGCCGACCAACGACATTCACCGAAACACCCCGCGCTCGCGCCTTCGTTGCGCGCGGCGCCGATACAACCGACACGCAACCGTTTCACGTAAGGAGCCCGTAGTGAACGCTACCGAAACCCTGGACCCCGCGTCCGCCGAAGAACAGCGCATCATGTCGAAGGTGGCGCGGCGCCTGCTGCCCATTCTCGTCGTGATGTTCCTGATCGCGTTCATCGACCGGCAGAACGTCGGCTTCGCGAAGCTGCAGATGGTGCACAGCCTTGGGATGACGGAGGCCGCGTTCGGGCTCGCGTCGTCGCTGTTCTTCATCGGCTACCTGCTGTTCGAGGTGCCGAGCACGCTCGCGCTGCATCGCTACGGCGCACGCGTATGGCTCGCGCGGATCATGCTGACGTGGGGCCTCATCACGGTGCTGATGGGCTTCACGACGTCGATGCCCGCGTTCTGCTCGCTGCGTTTCCTGCTCGGCATCGCCGAGGCCGGCTTCTATCCGGGCGTGATCTACTACCTGACGCTGTGGTTTCCGCAAAGCTACCGCGCGAAGGTGCTCGGCATCTTCACGCTCGGCAGCGCGCTCGCGAACATGCTCGGCTCGCTGGTCGGCGGCGTGCTGCTGAGCCTGAACGGCGTGTGGGGGCTGGCGGGCTGGCAGTGGGTGTTCATCGCAACGGGCATCCCGGCGGTGATCGTCGCGATCGTCGTGTTCCGCGTGCTGCCGGCATCGTTCCGCGAGGCGCCGTTCCTCGACGAGCGCGAGAAGCAGATCGTCGCGGCCGCGCTGGAACGCGAGAAGCCTGTACAAGCCGAGCATGGTCAGCCGTGGAAGGCGCTGCTCGATCCGCGCGTGATGCTGTTCGCGGCGACCTACATGCTGATGTCGACGTCGCTGTACGGCGTCACGTACTGGCTGCCGACGCTCGTGAAATCGTTCGGCGTGTCGAGCAGCATGAACGGCGTCCTGAGCATGCTGCCGTGGGCGCTCGCGGTGCTGCTGCTGTTGTGGCTGCCGGCGAAGCTGCGTCGCGCGAAGAGCATCCTGCGCACGATCGCGATCGTCGCGGCGCTCGGCGCGCTCGGCTTCCTGCTGAGCCTCGTGCTGCCGTCGACGCCGCTGCGCTTCATCGCGCTCGTGCTCGGCGGCGCCTGCATCCCGCTGCTGTATCCGTGCTTCTGGTCGATGCCGCCGCGTTATTTCACCGGCGCGCGGGCGGCGGCGAGCGTCGCGGCGATCAACTCGATCGGCAACCTCGGCGGCTTCTTCAGCCAGAACCTGATGCCGTACGCGGGCAAGGTGACGGGCACCGCGTTCGGGCCGATGATCGTGCCGATCGTGTGCCTCGCGCTGCTCGGGATCGGCGCGCTGGTCGCGTGGACGCGGTCGGAGCGGGGGATGGTGGCGGCGCGTGCGTGACGGCGGGTGGCGTCACCGCATCGTCACCTGGTTCCCGACGACCTTGAAGTTGGTCGATACGTGCGCGTTGTTCGACAGCAGGTACTTGAGCGCGTCGATGTCCGGCGCGGTCGTCGAAAAGCGGTTCCCGCCGTCGAATATGAAGTCCCACGTGATGATGCCGCGGCTGTATTCGGGCATGTCCACGTGGATCTCCTTCAGCGACGCAAGCGGATACGCGCGCTCGTGCCAGTCGAACAGGTGCCGTACGTAGAGATGATCCTGCGTCACGATTTCGTAGCGTCGCAGGAACGGCGTCGCAACGACGAAGAGCACGGCGGTGAAGATCAGCAGCGAGCGGGCCGCGCGCCACGGGACGGCCTTCGATACGCGGCCGCGCGGCTTGGTGCGGTAGCGCTTGCACGCGGATGGCACGATCATCAACACGCCGAACCACCAGATGATCGCGATGAACCCGAGCGGCACGTTCATGAACGGCACCGAATAGGCGCCGACGAAGCTCGTCGGGAAATCCGGGAGCCGCGCGGTCGACACGAACCCGAGCCCGATGTAGCTGCCGGCCGGATGCGGGATGAACAGGGCCGTCGTCAGAGCCTGCAGCGCGAGCAGGACGGGCCAGCACAGCAGCGACACCGCAAGCCAGCCGGCCGCGACGGCGCACAAGCCGAGTACGTAGGTGAGGATGGTTTTCATCGTGGTGAAGGGGAGGTCCGGGCGGCTGGCTCGTTGGCACGTGCAGGGCGGCGACGAATTGTAGCGTCGTGCCGGAGGCCGGTGCGGACATGCACGCTCGACCTACCTACCCGCGCGAAACCCCATCCCCGCCATGCGCGACCGCCACAGGCGCGTGCGGCAGCGGAATATCCACCTCGACCGTCGTACCCTCGCCGAGCGTCGTCGTGATCTGCAGCGTGCCGCCGACGAGATACGCGCGCTCGCGCAAACCGACCAGCCCGAACGAGCCCGACTTGCGTGGCGCACCGGGATCGAATCCCGCGCCGTCGTCGCGAATCGTCAGCGCGATCGCATCGTCCCGGTGCACGAGGTCCACGTCGGCATTCGACGCGGCCGCGTGCCGCGCGACGTTCGCGAGCGCTTCCTGCGCGATGCGGAACACGGCCGTCGCATACGGTTCGTCGAGCTGCAGCTCGGTCGGCTCGACGTGCAGCTCGCAAGCAATCCCGTGACGGTGCCGGAAATCCTCCACGAGCCATTGCATCGCCGCGGCGAAGCCGAGATCGTCGAGCATCAGCGGTCGCAGGTCCGACGCGATGCGCCGCGTCGCGGCCACCGCACCGCGTGCCATCGTGTGCATCGTCGCGATCTTGCGCGCAAGCCGCGCGTCGTCCTGCGGCACGTGGTCGACCAGCCATTCGAGATCGTTCTTCAGCGTCGCGAGCGTCTGCGCAAGTTCGTCGTGCAGCTCGCGCGCGATGCGGCGCTGCTCGGCTTCGCGCGCGGTCGCGCTGATCGCGGCGATCTCGCGCAGCTCCTCGCGTGATGCCTGCAGCGCGCGCTCGGCACGCACGCGTTCCTCGACTTCGCGCCGCAGGTCGCGGTTCGACGCGCTCAGTTGCGCGGTGCGCGCGGCAACGCGCTGTTCGAGCCGTTCGTTCGCCTCGTTCAATTGCTCGCTCTTCTGCGCGACGAGCAGATGCTGGTAGCGCGCGCCGGCCAGCGCGCGCACCGTCTGCGCATGCAGCCGGCCGTTCTCGAACAGCATCGCGGACAGCACGACGGCCGACGCGACGAGTCCGTACGCGCGGCCCGCGTAGAAGCCGAGATCGAAGCGCCCGTGATTCAGCATCGACGACAGCGCGATGTCGAACAGCCACGCGACGAGCACGGTCATCACCCACAGGTCGAGCTCCGAATGGTCACGCCGCTGCCGCCACATCAGCATCAGCGCGACCAGGTTCAGCCCCCAGACGACCGTGATCGCGTACGTCATCGGCGCGGCCATCCGGTTGCCGTGCATGATGCGCGGCAGCAGGTCGTGGCCGGCGGTCGCGAGCACCGTGAGTGCGACCGTCGCGCCGACCGCCACGGCGATGCAGAGCGCCACGGGAATCGCCGCACGGCGCTGCGGGGCCGGGATCGGGCGTGCGCGCGATGCGGTGCGCAGCAGCGCATAGGCGGCGACCGCCAGCGGAAAGCCGCCGTGCCAGAACAGGTACAGCCACGCGGTGGTCTGTTCGCCGGCGCCGAGCAGGCCGGTCGGCGCGAACAGCCCCGGAAAGGTCAGCATGTGCGTGCCGGCCATGAAGGCTGTAAACAGGTAGCCGCCCGCGAGCACGAGCAGCGATTTCTCGCGCAGGATCGCGTACTGGCCGAGCAGGAGGCCGGCCGTCACCATGTCGTTGACGACGATCGCCGACTGGTACACGGGAATGAACGCCCAGCCCTGCGCGAGCGGCATGCCCGCGAACGGCGCGAGCGCGGCGAAGATCACGGCCGACACGAGCACGGCCGCGATCGCGAGCCGCCGCTCGCGCCGGCCCGGCGGCAGCGACGACATGAACAGGTGCGACGTGTCCGGATCGGCGTCGTCCGGGGGCGTGGGCGGGAAGCGGAAGGCGGCTGTCATGCGTCGTCGATGCCGGGGGCGAGATCGTGGCGCACCGCGTAGCGGACCAGCGCGGCTTCGTGCGGCAGTTCCATCTTGTCGAGGATCCGTGTCTTGTACGTGCTGACCGTCTTCGCGCTCAGCGCGAGTTCGGATGCGATGTGCGTGACGGTCTGGCCAGCGACGATGCGGCACATCACGTCGAACTCGCGCGTGGACAACCGTTCGTGCGGCAGCGTTTCGGCCGGCGCGCGCAGCGTGCGCGCGAGGCTTTCGGCCGCCGACGGGCTCACGTAGATGCCGCCCGCCGCGACCTTGCCGACAGCCTCGACGAGCTCGGCGGTCGCGCTGTCTTTCGTCAGGTAGCCGGTTGCGCCGGCCTTGAATGCGCGCGCCGCGTACTGCGCCTCGGCGTGCATCGTCAGCACGAGCGTGCGCAGCGACGGCGCGTGGCGCTTGACCAGCCGGATCAGCTCGATGCCGGTCGGCGCGGGCATCGACAGGTCGAGCAGCAGCACGTCGGCGGCGGCGCGCTCGGCCAGCGCGAGCGTGGCCGAGCCGTCGCTCGCCTCGCCGACAATGTCGAAACCGCCGGCCATCTCCAGGATGTGACGCAGTCCGTCCCGCATGACTGCGTGATCGTCAGCCAGAATTACCCTGATCATCTTCTAGCGATCCTCTTCGGGATGACGCCGCGGACCCTGCCGTCCGGTTGTCGCCGCGACTGTTCTTCTGACCAATATATTCCGCCGAATCACAAAACGATACACATCCGGGAAAGTTTCGAGATAGGCGATCGCGAACTGTGTACTGAAGCGAAATAATCGACGGGAAAGGGCACGGCGTGCGAGACAGGGTATTCCCTGATGCCTGCCGCGCCCGGGGCGGGCCGGCACGGTGTCACGCGAACCGCCCCGCGAACCGTCCTGATTCGGGACTAAACTGGTGCCCGATGCCACCGCGCCAATCGAGGAGCCCCGCGATGATTGACCTTGCCGATATCCTGCCGTCCGCATTGCCCGCCGCCGTCGCCTGGGCCGAAGCGGAGGCGGCGCGCGGGATCGCGCAGGGCGCGCCGCTGACGCCGGCGCAGGCCGACGACGCGCGCAAGGTGGGTGTCGCGCAGCCGGAGCGGATCCGCGTGGTGATCGTCAACCGCATGCCGTTTCCCGAAACGCCGTCGCTGGCCGCGATCGCTCGCGACACGGGGCTGCTGTCGCCGGGGACGATCGGGCTCACGCTCGACCATGCGGTGTACGTGCTGCGCGGGCAAGACACGCGGCGCCTGCTGACCCACGAATTCCGTCACGTGCATCAGTACGAGGCCGCCGGATCGATCGGCGCGTTTCTCGCGCGCTATCTGCACGAGATCGCGACGGTCGGGTACCACGACGCGCCGCTCGAGGCCGATGCGCGGCAGTACGAGTTCGATTGACCGCTGACGCCGGCGCGACCACGCGCACCTCGCGATGAACGTTCCCCACGCCACTGCCGGCCCGGTGTTCGCACACCGGGCCGCACCGCTTTGGAGCGTGCGATGAGCGACACGATCCACGCGTGGATCGGCGCGATCGGCGCGCATCCGCTGCTCGTGCTGGCGATTGTGTTCGTAACCGCCTGCGCCGAGGCGATCGCGCTGGTCGGCACGGTCGTGCCGGCCGGTGCCGTGATGTTCGCGGCCGGCGCGCTGATCGGCGCGGGCGCGCTCGACGGGTGGACGACGATCGGCGTCGCAGCCATCGGCGCCGTGGTCGGCGACGGGATCAGCTACGAGCTCGGGCGGCACTATCGCGGGGTGATCCGCAACGCCTGGGCGCGCTTCGGCTACGCGGCCGCTTACGCACGCGGCGAGGAGTTCGTGCTGCGCCATGGCATGAAGAGCATCGTGCTCGCGCGCTTCCTCGCGCCGGTGCGCGCGGTCGTGCCGGTCGTCGTCGGCTGCGCGACGCTGCCGCGCCGGTCGTTCTATCCGGTCAACGTGATATCCGCACTCGTGTGGGCGCCCGTGCACATCGCGCCGGGCATCCTGTTCGGTGCGTCGGCTACGCTGGCCGCGGCGATCAGCGTGCGGGTCGCCGCGATCCTGATGGTCGTGGCCGCGCTGATCGCGCTGGTATGGATCGGCGTGCGCGTCGCGCTGCGGCGCGGCTGGCCGCTGCTGCGCCGCGCGCTGGCCGAAGTCGTGCACGCATGCGCACGCCGCTGGCCGCGGTTCGGCGCGCGGCTGCACGACACGATCGCACGCGTGCGCCGCCTGCCGGGCGCGGTGCCCGTGCTTGCGCTGCTGTTCATCGGCTGCGTGTGGCTGTTCGCGGGCATCGTGCAGGATGTCGTCGCGAACGATCCGCTGATGCACGCCGACATCGCGCTGTACGCGTTCCTGCAGAACCTGCACACGCCGCCCGTCGATGCCGCGATGAGCGCGCTCGCGGTGCTGCACGGCCACGATACGGGGCTGATCGTCGCGGCCGCGTTTCTCGTCTGGCTGATGATCCATCGCTGCTGGCTGACGGCCGCATGGTGGCTCGCGACGGTCGGCGTCGCCGTCGTGCTCGTGCCGGCGTTCGGCGCGGGCGTGCCCGGCGCCACGCCCGCGAGCCTGCCGCCCGGCGCGCTGCACGTGCCGCTGCCCGATGCCGACGCCGCGTTCGCGATGCTCGCGAGCAGCGGCCTCGGCTGGGTGCTGACGCGCGACCGGCCCGCGCTGTGGCGCATTCCGGTCGTGACGGCGGTCGTGCTGTGGATCGTGCTCGGCGGCTTCGCGCGGCTGTATGTGGGCGACACGTGGCTGTCGGGTCTGCTCGGCGGCTGGAGCCTCGGGCTGGCGTGGTTCGCGTTGCTCGCCGGCGCCTATGCGTACTGGCGCGTGCGCGAGCATGTGCAGCCGAGGGGCGCGCTGGTCGCGGTGGTCGTGGTGCTCGCGACGGCCGGCGTATGGACGGTTCCCGCGCAGTGGCAACTCGACCGCGCATCGCGCCCGCATGTCGGCGACGTGGTCGCGATGACCGTCGACCAGTGGATGCGCGGCGGGTGGCAGCGTGTGCCGACGCGGCGCACCGAGATCGGCGGCGATCGCGAGGAATATCTGCCGCTGCAATGGAGCGCGACGTCGGACACGCTCGATCGCCACCTCGCACAGGCCGGCTGGCAGCGTGCGACGCCGTGGTCGCCGGCGACCGCGCTGCGCTGGCTGTTGCCGCAGGCGCCGGCCGATACGCTGCCCGTGCTGCCGCGTTACACGCACGGCGAAAGCACGCGCCGCGTGTTCGTCCGCGTCGATCCGGGCCACCCGGAAAGCCGCCTCGTGCTGCGGCTGTGGCGTTATCCGTACGTGTTGCAGGATGCGGTCGGGATGCGGCCGCTGTGGTACGGCGCGCTGTACCGCGAGGCGCTGCACCGGCCGGCGCGGCTGATGACGATCGTGCATACCACGACGATCGACGATCCGGCGGCGATCGCGCAGGCGCTGGCGGTCGAGCCGACGATCGCGCATCCGCCGGCGGGGATGACTGCCGTGCCGGCCGAGATGCTGCTCGTGTGGATGGTCCGGCCGTGAGCGGGCAGTCGGGCGGTGCGCTGCTTACGCGTGCGCAGGCTGCGCGGGGACGACGGACAGGCGCAGGCCGACGGTCTTGAGCACCGCGAGCAGGGTTTTCAGTGTCGGGTTGCCGTTGGGTGACAGCGTGCGATACAGCGATTCGCGGCTGATGCCGGCTTCGGCCGCGACGGCGCCGAGCCCGCCGTATGCTTCCGCGACCGTGCGCAGCGCGAGCAGGCCGGCCGCGCGGTTGTCGGGATCGTCGAGCGATTCCATTGCGACGCGCAGATAGGCCACCGCGAGTTCGCGATCGGCGCCGAGTTCGGCGACTTCCGCGTCGTGGTGCGATACCGCGCCTTTGAGCTTGTTCACATTTGCCTCCGTTTCCAGTTCGACACCGGCTGTCATTGTAGCTTATAAGCTACATATGCGGGTGCGCGCACGGAGCGCGGAGGACGTGCGTGAACGGCAGACCCGTCGGCGTGAGCCGACAGGTCTTTCCGCCTTACTGCTTCGCCGCCTCGGCAGTCGCGACCTTGTCGAGTGCGGCCGGAATATACGTGTCGAGCTGCGCGGTCACCGATTCGTAGAAGTCGATCGGCTTGCCCCACGCGTCGGGCACGTCGACGTGCTTTCCGGACGCATATTCGGCGAGCGTGAACACCTTGCCGGCCGCCGACGGATAGAGCGCGAGCACCTTCTCCTTGTGCTTGTCGGTCATCGTCAGGATCACGTCGGAATGCTTGACGTCGTTCGCGTTCAGTTGCACCGCGCGGTGTGCGGACGTGTCGATGCCGCGCCGCTTCATCAGGATCACGCCGTTTTCCTCGGGCTTTTCGTCGTACGGATCCTCGTCGACCGCGCGCGAAATCACCGCGACATGCGCATGGCGCTGCGCGATCAACTGGCCCGCGATCGCTTCGGCCATCACGCTGCGCCCGGTGTTGCCCGTGTCGACGAACGCAACCTTCTTCGGTTCGTCGGCGAATGCCGGCGTCGCACACTGGATGCCGACGCAACAGAGCAGCGCAAGCGCGTTGAGGGTGTGGCTTCTTTTCATTGATGTCTCCGCCATGGTGGGGTGATGTCGCCCGGCATCGCGCCGAGGCTTGCGCGAGATCATGACGGTCGCGTGCGCCGGAAAAAAATAAACGGCCGGTTTTCGCAAGACGGTGTCGCTTCGTTGCAAGCGGGCCGGATTGACAGTGGCGGCGATGGCACGCGCGGGTGCTTCGTCACGGCGGTTGTGCTTGTTGCAACCGTCGTGGGCGCAGCATGGGCTCTTGTGCGGGGCGGGCGAACGGAAGGTGCCGTTGCGACGGCGGTGCACAAAACAGGTTGTGCTTCGCCCGACACCGCGGCGACTACCGTATCGTCTTCGATGTTGGCGTAATGCGAGGGTCGTTGCACAGGCGATCGCATCCTGCTTCGCAGATCGGGACCAGCGTTACGGCGATTTGATTGAGCGCCGCGTTTCCGTCGTCGTCGATATCGGGATGTTTGATCGTGCGTGTATCGACCCAGATATTCTGTTCCTTGATACCTAGTCGAATCAGATAATCCTTCAGTGCTGCTGCACGGCGATGCGCGAGACTCAGCGGATCGCGTTCATGTATGTAGCCGCCGGCATAGACGATGCCCCGAATGTCGACATCCGGCCAGTCGCGAGCTTCCAGAACCATTTCCGCGATCCGTATCCGGTCGCTGTTGGGAATTTCGACGGAGTTCAATGGCAGCGTGTCTGCCATATCAGTCGAAATGGTGCAGCCATATGCGGGGCGAAGGGCAGCGAACACGGAAAGCGCAAGCAGGCTTGCACGGAGAAAATGTCGCATTCTGCGCATCCTCATTCTTCAAAGCCGACGTAGCAGGCCAGGCTGTCCGCATTGCGGATGGCTTTGTCGGGGTTGGATTGTGCCCAGAACGTCAAGCCGATCGTCACACCATACATCTCGTCGGTGGAGTCGAATACATCCGTGAAATGCCGTGCATTCGTGAATGAGCGTCAAGAGCTGGCATCCACGCCAGCGTTGAACTGGCGGTGACGTGCAGAAGCGAGAATAGATCGCGATGATACGCTTCTCGGAATCGGGCTTGCATATCGCCGCGTCGGTGTACCCGCTATCGGGGAACACGGTACACGTAATGTTTCGTTGCTTCTGCTGATCCCATCTGATGACGTTTTCGGGTTTGAGCGCTTGCATGGCCCGCAGCAGCCTTGGCATTCCGGATTGCAGCGTATGACGCACCATCTCGTCGCATCGACCGAACCACTTTTGAACACGCGCTTGCTCGGCATCGTCCCATCTGGCAAGCCCGGCGATGCGGTCCTGAATCAGGGGAAGGGCCATGTCGCGAAGTCGGACGATCGAGGTACGGAATGCCTTGTTCGACATGTTTGCGCATATCGGCGTCAGGTCGAGTTCGATGTCCTTGATTGAACCGGTGGTCGTATTGGTGGAGACAGTCCCGATCGATTCCCATTCGTCGTCGTGCAGTGAATCCGGATTGTTCTGGCACATTCATTGTCCTCCCCGGTAGATCTCGATGTCGATTACGTCTTGACCGGATGTTTCGAATCGAAGCATCAGTCCTTTTTCGTCGGTTCGTCCTTCAACATGTCGACCTGAGGAGTCCGTAATCCGATATCGGATGTTCGTGAGTACCCTTCCTGAGAGGCGATCGATCAGGCGAATCTGTTCATCGTGAATCGGCCGTATTGGCGTGGTGGAATGCTGGCGCCTCGCGCTCGACTCGGCAGGATGCTCGCTGCCGGACGATTCCAGGAATATCCCGGGGTTGTTGCCGACGATGACGCGATTTTTCTTGCACGGGCAAATTACCCAGTCTCCGTCGACGACTACATTCCGTCCGTTCTCGGACATGTCTTTTCCGGAGCCGATAATCTTGAAAATACCGTCGCAATCTCCGCAGGTCGCTTCGTCCCCGCTCAAACCAACTTGCTTTCCATCGTCGAGAATCGTCGAGGAGAACGCGATAACAATGCCTCGCGTCGTCGTTGGGTCCCCATGTCTTACAGCCGCTTTAAACACTGAAAAGTCCCCCTGTCGCGAAATTGGCGGCGACTGTCTGGTAGTCGAAGCCTGTCTGAAATTCCGGGGACTGGCGGTGCCGGGCATTGACTGAATCTGAGCCAGGCGGAAGGGGATCGATCGTAATGTTGGTCATCCTCGTAGCCATTTATTTCGTTTTGGATGGCTGATGATAATGTCGAAGCAGCGAGGAATGTCGTGTTATTGAGATGAGTGGAGGATGATCGTTGCAAATTGTCAAGGCGGTGGACGAGGTATGAATAGCATGAACCTGGCGTAGAGTCGTGCGGCGCATACTGGGACGAAACAGGAGTCGCCGATGGAGCGTGGCGGCGCACGGGTCGATCTCCCGACAGTTCGCCGCCTCTGCCTCCCGCTTACCCCATTGCCGCCACCCGTTCCGATGCAAAACCCGCCAGCGTCCGCAACGCATCGCGCGCCGACCGCAGGTAAAACGCCTGCAGATGAAACACGTGCCAGCGCGCCGCATGAATCTCCAGCCGGCACGGCACGCCGCAAGCCTGAGCATGACTGGCGAGCCGCTGCGCGTCGGACAGCAGCACCTCCTGATCGCCGGCCTGGACCAGCATCGTCGGCAGGCCGCGCAGGTCGGTGTCGAGCGGGCCGCGCGCGGCGGTCGAGCCGGCGCCGTGATACCAGCGCAAGCCCTGTTCGAGCCAGCCGCGCCTGATCATCGGATCGTCGAGACGGCGCGAAGCGAGTGTCGCGCCGCCAAGCGCAGGGTCGGTCACGGGCGAGATCAACAGCAGCGCGGCCGCGGCCGGCTCGCCGCGCTCGCGCAACGCGATGGCGAGCGCCAGCGCCAGCGCGCCGCCGGCCGAATCGCCGGCGATCACGATCCGGTGCGGCGCATGACCCTGCGTGCGCATCGCGTCGTACGCGGCCAGCGCATCGTCGAGCGCCGCAGGGCTCGGATGCTCGGGCGCGAGCCGGTAATCGGGCACCCACACCGGCAGCCCGGCCTCGTTCGCGAGCCGCGTCGTCACGCCGCGATGCGTATGCGGCCCGCCGAGGCAGAACGCGCCGCCGTGCAGATAGAGGATCGCGCCGCCCGTATCGCCGCGTTTCGGCGCAACCACTTCGACCGGCACGCCGTTGGCCGACATGCGGTAGCGCAGCGTGCCGCCCGTGCCGGGCATCAGCGGCGACAGCAACGCGACGACGCGGCGCTGCATGCGCGCACCGAACGGCGGCCCGATCAGCGGCCGGAACGCGACGCGCAGGAAGCCGCGCAGCGAAGCGGCGGACAGCGCCTCCAGTCTGCCGGCGGGCGGAGCGACCACGACGCCGTGCGCCGGCGAAACGGCATCGGGCAGCGGATGCGTGAAGCGGTACGCGGACAGCCCGGTGAAGCGCGTGATCCACCGGTAGGTCAGCGTGAAGCCCGGCCAGTTCGTGCTGTTGTGCCCCGAAGCATCGACGTACCAGCTCTTGCAACTGCTCCACACCGACCCTTCGAGCCGCTGCTGCACATGCACGTTGTAGCGCCGGTAGCGGCGTGCGTCGACGTCGATTGCGTTCGCGCCGTCGCGCCGCATCGCGCGCACGCAGCGCATCACGTGTGCGATCTGGCTTTCGAGCATGTAGACGATCGAGTTGTGGCCGAGGTTGGTATTCGGGCCGTACAGCATGAAGAAGTTCGGAAAGCCGGGCACGGTGAGGCCGAGATACGCTTGCGCGCCGCGTCGCCACGCGTCGTTCAGGTCGAGCCCGTCGCGGCCCGTGATGCGCATCGGCGACAGGAACTCGGTCGCCGCGAACCCCGTGCCGTAGACGATCGCGTCGACCGGATGGTGCACGCCGTCGACGGTCTCGATCCCGTCCTCGGTTACGCGCCGGATCCGCTGCGTGACGAGCTCGACGTAGTCGCGGCTCATCGCGGCAAGGTAGTCGCTCGACAGCAGGATGCGTTTGCAGCCGATCGGGTAGTCGGGCGTGAGCCGTTCGCGCAGCGCGGCGTCCGGCACGTCGCGCGCGAGCAGCTTGCGGAACGGCCGGCCGACCGCGACATCCATCAGCCCGTGCAGTCGCGTGAACGCGACCGCGCGCGATTCGTAGCGCAGGTAGATCGACGCGCGATACAGCTTCATCGCCCACGGCAGCCGGCGGAACAGCGCCTTCTCCCACGGGCGATACGCGCGGTCGGGGCGCGGCATCACGTAGGCCGGCGAACGCTGGAACACGACGAGACGCTGCACGTCGCCGGCGATTGCCGGGACGAACTGGATCGCCGACGCGCCGGTGCCGACCACCGCCACGCGCTTGCCGGCGAGCGGAAAGTCGTGATCCCAATGCGCGGAGTGGAAGGCGCGGCCGCGGAATGAGTCGATGCCGGGCAGGTCGGGCATCGCGGGGCGGCTCAACTGGCCGGTGCCGCTGACGAGCACGGCGGCGCTCAGCGTCGTGCCGTCGGCCAGCGTGACGTGCCACAGCGCACGGGCTGCGTCGTACTGCGCGCGCTCGACTTCGGCGCCGAAGCGCAGATGGCGCGCGAGGCCGTACTTGCGCGCGCAATGCTGCAGGTACGCATGGATTTCAGGCTGCGGCGCGAAGACGCGTGACCACGCCGGATTGGGCTCGAACGAGAACGAGTACAGGTGCGAGGGCACGTCGCACGCGGCGCCCGGATAGCGGTTGTCGCGCCACACGCCGCCGACGTCGTGCGAGCGTTCGACGATCACGAAATCGTGAATGCCGGCGCGTTGCAGCGCGATTGCCATGCCGATGCCGGCGAAGCCGGCGCCGATGATGATCGCCGCAAGCGGCGCGGCGGATTCGGTCGGGCGGGAAGCATCAGGCGACAACATGGCGGGTCTCCTCCAACGGGATGGCATCGTGCGCGGCGCACGACGCAAGAGCGGTGTCGCGATCCGTCGCTGCGACGGCGGCTTCGGCATGCGGCCGCGCCGGCGTGCGGCGCACGCCGCGAATCAGGTCGACGGCCTTCTCGGCGATCATGATCGTCGGCGCGTTGGTGTTGCCGCCGATGAGCGTCGGCATCACCGACGCATCGACGATGCGCAGCCCCTGCAGGCCACGCACGCGCAGTTGCGGATCGACGACGGCGAACTCGTCGTGGCCCATCCGGCACGTGCCGACCGGGTGATACACGGTGTCGGTGCGCCGCCGCAGCACGTCGCGGATTTCGTCGTCGGTCGCGACGTTCGCGGTGAACAGGTCGCGCGTGATCCAACTGGCGAGCGCCGGCGCTTCCATCAGCCGGCGCGTGAGCCGGAAGCCCGCGACCATGTCGTCGAGGTCGCGCGGATCGTCGAAGAACGCGGGGTCGATGCGCGGTGCCGCGAGCGGATCGGCGCTATCGAGCGTGACCGAGCCGCGGCTGCGCGGCCGCAGCAGGCACACGTGGCACGACAGCCCGTGGCCGGCATGCAGCTTGTGCGCATGATCGTCGACGAGCGCGACGACGAAGTGCAGCTGGATGTCCGGCGCGTCGAGGCCGGCGCGGGTCTTCAGGAAGCCGCCGCCTTCTGCGAAATTCGACGTCAGCATCCCGCGCCGTTCGCGGCGAAAGCGCGCGAGCTCGCGCAGCATGCGCAGGCCGCCGCGTGCCGATACACCCATCGTGTCGACACTGCGCGTGCGGTAGCCGAAGATGAAATCCGGATGATCCTGCAGGTTGCGGCCGACGCCGGGCAGGTCGGCGTGTACCGGAATGCCGAGCCCTTGAAGTTCGCGGCCCGGGCCGACACCCGACAGCATCAGCAATTGCGGTGTCTGCAGCGCGCCGGCCGCGAGCACGACTTCGCGCCGCGCGCGCAATGTGCGGACTTCGCCGTGCTGCCGCACTTCGACGCCGATCGCACGTGTCCCGTCGAACAGGATGCGCAGCACCTGCGCGTGCGTCTCGACCGTCAGGTTGTCGCGGCGGCCGACGTGCGGCAGCAGGTACGCGCGCGCCGCGCTCCACCGTTCGCCGTGCTTCTGCGTGACCTGGTAGATGCCGATGCCTTCCTGCTGCGCGCCGTTGAAATCGTCGGTGAGCGGCAGGCCGGCCTGTTGCGCGGCTTCCAGGTAGCGCGCATGGAACGGGTTGCCGGTGCGCAGGTCGCTGACCCACAGCGGGCCGTCGCGGCCGTGCCATGCATCGTCGAAGCGTTCGTTGTGCTCGCTCAACCGGAAGTACGGCAGCACGTCGTCGTACGCCCAACCCTCGTTGCCGAGCGCGGCCCAGCCGTCGTAGTCGACCCGATGGCCGCGGATGTAGACCATCGCGTTGATCGCGGACGAACCGCCCAGCGCCTTGCCGCGCGGCTGGTAGCCGATGCGCCCGCCGAGCCCCGGCTGCGGCACCGTGTCGAAGGCCCAGTTGTTCAAGCGGGTCGGCATCATCGCGACTGCGCCGGTCGGTACGTTGACGATCGCGCCGTCGCCGCGGCCGCCGGCCTCGAGCACGCAGACGGTCACGGCCGGGTCCTCGGTCAGTCGCCCCGCAACGACGCAGCCGCCCGAACCGCCGCCGACGACGATGTAGTCGAAAGTCTTGCTCATTGAATCGTCTCCTGATGGTCGATGGATCAAGCGATGCGAGTCGGCACGCGCTCGCGCAGCACGATGGCGGTGCCGCGCGCATCGAACCGCGCGCACCGGCAATCGGGAGGCGACACGCGGATCGCGAGCGGCAGGGTGCGGTCGCGGGTGAACGCTTCGCGTCGGCGTTCGAAACGGGCTGCGGGATCGGTCGGGCGAATCGGTCGCATGGTGTCTCCTCCGGGGGCGTTGGCGTCGCTCGGACGACGACTGGATGACGCCGATGGTGCTGGCCGCATGGGAAAACACCAATGCTGCTTCGGGACAATTGTTTTAGTATTTGGGCCAAATCGGCGCTTCGAGGGTTTCTCCGCATGAGCTTCTGGGACTTCACCCGGAGTCCGGCCAGCGCCCGGCTGCTGGTCGATTTCGGCGACGAACGCGGCGTGCCGCACGCGAAACTGCTGGCCGGCACGGGCCTCGGGAATGCGCAGCTCGACGATCCTAAAGTCGAGGTGACGGCCGCGCAGGAACTGCGGCTGACCGGCAACCTGCTGCGCGCGCTCGGGCGTGCGCAGGGCCTCGGGTTCGAGGTCGGCCGGCGTTACCACTTCTCCGCGTACGGCGTGTGGGGCTACGGGCTGATCGCGAGCGCGACCGCGCGCGACGCGCTCGCGCTGGCGATGCGCTTCCTGCCGCTCACGTACGCGTTCACCGTCATCACGTACCGCGAGGAGCCGGAGACGGGTGTGCTCAATTTCGGCGCGCCGGAACTCGACGGCGGCCTGAGCCGGTTCCTCGTCGAACGCGACATGATGGCCGCGGCCGTGCTGCTGCAGGAAATCGCCAGCGGCGATTTCGCGTTGTCGCGCTTCACGCTGCAGGCCGCGCGTACACCGTCGCTCGCTGTGCCGCACATCGCCGGCATCGAGCCGGTTTTCTCGGCGCGCTCGAACAGCCTCGCGTTCGAGCGCGCGTTTCTCGACCGGCCCCTGCCGCACGCGAATCCGCTGACGGTGTCGATGTGCGAGCAGATGTGCGGCCAACTGGTCGAAGCGCGGCGCGCACGCGTGGGCACGTCGGAGATGGTGCGTCAGTACCTGAGCGCGACGCCCGGCACCGCACCGTTTTCGCTCGAGGACATGGCGCGGCTGATGAACACGAGCCCGCGCACGCTCAAGCGCCGGCTGCAGGAAGAAGGTACGACGTTTCGCGTGCTGCTCGCGCAGGCGCGCGGCGCGATGGCCGAGACGCTGCTCGGCGATGCGCGCCTGTCGCTCGCGGAAGTGGCCGAGCAGCTCGGTTTCAGCGACCTGTCGAGTTTCTCGCAGGCGTTCAAGCGTTGGTACGGCGTGCCGCCGGGCGCGTATCGAAGTGCGGCGCTGCGCGACGCGGAGTGTCCATGAGTCTCCGCACGGCCTGTTGCTTTTCCACGGAAACGGGCGATACGCGGCGTTGCTTGCGTCGTTGCGATATCGTTTGTATTCGCGTGTGCATTCCCGCCGACATCCCCTTCACGAGAGAACCCGCATGATCACGCTTCGCCCGATGACCGAGGACGATTTTCCGCGCTTCTGGCCGACCTACCGCGCCATCGTCGCCGCTCAGGAAACCTATGCATTCGATCCCGCGCCGACGCCCGAAGCGGCGCGCGCACTGTGGCTCGACGCGCCGCTCTGCACGTGGATCGCCGAAGAGGACGGCGTGGTGCTCGGCTCGTACTACCTGAAGGCGAACGCGGCCGGGCCCGGCAATCACGTGTGCAACTGCGGCTACATGGTGAGCGACGCCGCGCGCGGCCGCGGCGTCGCGCGCCTGATGTGCGAGCACTCGCAGCAGGTCGCGCGCGAGCGAGGTTTCCTCGCGATGCAGTTCAACTCGGTGGTCGCGACGAACGAGGTCGCGGTCGCGCTATGGCAGAAGCTGGGATTTGAAATCGTCGGTCGCCTGCCGCGCGCGTACCGCCACGCGCGGCTCGGGTTCGTCGATTGCTTCGTGATGTTCAAGTGGCTCGGCGACGCGGCGGCCGCCGAAGCCTGAGCACGTCGCCGCGTCGTCAGACGGCGAACGCGCCGTCGAACACGATCCGTTCGTCGAGCGCGAGCGTGCCGCGCGCGAAGATCAGGTCGAGATGATGGCTGCCGTTCTCGCCGCCGCCGAGCCCGAGATGCAGGCCCGGATGGCGCTCCTCGAAACCTGCATTGCGGCCGTACAGCCCGCGGATCCCGAGGTTCGTGCCGATGCCGAATTCCTCGATCCGCCGGTGATTCGCGTGCCGGTCGAGATAGGTCGAGAAGTCGCGCCGGAAGCCCGCGTCGTCGCTGTCGAAATCGACGATCGTGCTGTTCTCGACCCGCAGCGTCGCGAGCCGCTCGACCACCTTGTACTTGATCGCGAACGGCACGGTGCCGAGAAACGTGCCGCTGAACACGACCGAGCCGTTCAGGTCGGTGACGTGCGTCGCGATCTCGCCGGGCACGACGTCGAGATTGCCCATGCCATCCACGCTCGTCCATTTCTGGTCCGGCGCGAGCGAGCCCGTCAGCGTGTTGCCGGCTTCGTCGATGAAGCGGATCTGCGATGCGCGCGCGGCCGCGTCGATCAGCCGGCCGTTGCGTGCGGCGATGTCGTCGAGCGATTCGGCGAATGCCTCGTCGAGATGCGGGCCGTAATCCTTGAATAAAACCGACTTGCTCCAGTGCTCGACGATCGCGGGGCGGATCGCGGCGAGGAACGGCGGCCCGCTCGGCGACGGCGTCGGCAGGCACGACGAGTCGTACAGCAGCACGAACAGGTCGGCGCGATCGAGCGCGGCGGCGATGTCGGCGGGCGGGGTGGTTTCGAGACAGAGGGTAGTCGCGTCGAGCGAATCGGGCAGGGCGGCAAACGCGCGCAACGCGATGTCGCGGTTGCGGGTGTCATGGCCGACCAGCAGTTTTCCCGACTCGCCGCGCGCAAGCTTGTCGCGCAGCGCGGGATGAAAGCCGAGTGCGCGGTGCAGGTTCAGCATGCGTGTCTCCGGAAGCGGCGGAAGGGCCGCGGCCCTTCCGCGAGAACGGGTGGCCCGCTCAGACCGGCCAGAGCGCGGTGCCGAACGGCACCACGGCGTCCTCGACCATCATGTCGACGGCCTCGGGGTGCGTGTCTTCCTGCATCCAGTCAAGCAATTCGATCTGCTGGGTGTCCTGCATGTTAATTCTCCTGTGGTGAACATGAGTGATTCAACATGAAAGTACGGCTAAAAGAATGCCGCTCCTCATCCGGAATTTTGTGAATTCCGGACGAGTGGCGTCGATAATAGTCTGACGAATTTACGAATGCAATGCGTTGCGAGATTTTTAGCCGAAGCCTGCTAAACACGGAGAATTTCGGCAGACGATGCGGGAAAAAGGCAGATAAATCGAATAACGGGACCGACCTGATTTTCCAATTATCGGGATCGTGGTCGGTTGATTGATTCCGGCGATTTTTTTAAATCGGAAATGCAATGGCGTCGATCATTTCGAATCGCGTCATTCATGAAAGACGATTGCGCATGGCAACCGCGCGCCTGGCCGCGCGCGGCGGCGCCCCCGGATTTCTGGCACCATCGGACGATCTTGCGCGACGGCCGCGGCCGCGCGCGCCGCCGTCCCGGCGGCACGACCCGAACAACGATGGAGACGACCTGATGCCCACAGCGCTGCAACCGGAGCGTGCCGGCCCGTCGCGGCCGGACGCCGGCGCAACCGAACCCGACCGCATGGCCGCGTGGCGGCTCGCGATCTGCCTGTCGCTCGGCAGCGCGATCGCGCTCGGCCTCGCGCGTTTTTCGTATGCGCTGTTGTTGCCGCCGATGAAGGCCGATCTCGGCTGGACGTTCGCGCAGGCCGGCGCGCTGAACACGGCAAACGCCGCGGGCTACCTGATCGGCGCGCTCGCGTTTCCGTTGCTGTCGCGGCGCTGGCGCGCGGGCACGCTGCTCGCGGCCGGCTGCGCATTGACCGCGTTGCTGATGGCCGCATGCGGGTTCACGTCGGCCATGCACGCGCTGCTCGTGCAGCGGCTCGCGACCGGCGTCGGCAGCGCGTTGATCTTCATCAGCGGCGGAGTGCTGGCCGCGCGGCTCGCGTCGGCGTCGCCGCGCGATGCGGGGCTGCTGCTCGGTCTCTATTACGGCGGTACGGGGTGGGGCATCGTCGCGTCGTCGCTGCTCGTACCGGCCACGCTTACGCATGGCGTGCACGGCTGGCAGCCCGCATGGTTTGCGCTCGCGTTCGCGTGCGTGCTGTTCTCGGCGGTGGCCGTGTCGGCCGCGCGTCGTATCGAGCGCGAGCATGCGGGACAGGCCGCGCCGCGCGACGGCGCGGTGGAGGCCGTCACCGCGAGCCCCGCTCGCTTCGCGCTCGCGCTGGCCGGCTACGGCCTGTTCGGCGTCGGTTATATCGGCTACATGACGTTCATCGTCGCGCTGCTGCGCGGCGCGGGGATGAGCGGCACGGTGGTAGCAGCGTTCTACGTGATGCTCGGCGTCGCGACCGTCGTGTCGGCGCGGCTGTGGTCGCGGTTGCTCGACCGGATGCGCGGCGGCCAGGCGCTGGCCGTGCTCAACGCGCTGCTCGGCATCGCGACGCTGATGCCCGCGATGTTCGTGCATCCGGCCGCCGCGTTCGCATCGGGCGTGCTGTTCGGCGCGACGTTCCTGTCGGCCGTTGCATCGACGACCGCGTTCGTGCGGCACAACCTGCCGCCCGACGGCTGGGCGAAAGGGATCAGCGCGTTCACGACGGTTTTCGCGTTCGGTCAGATTGCCGGGCCGGTCGCGATCGGCTGGGTGTCGGACAGCGCAGGGCTCGCGCGCGGGCTCGTGTATTCGGCGCTGACGCTGTTCGCGGGCGCCGCGCTCGCGGCCGGGCAGCGTGCATTGCGGGCCGCTGCGTAGTCAAGCGAAGGTCACCGCACGCACGCCGTGCGCGACACGCGATGGAACGCGCGGCTGAAGTAGATGAGGCTGTCGCCGTCGTCGCGCACGCGGATCGACGTCGCTTCGATGAACATCACCGAATGCGAGCCGACTTCCTTCATTTCGGCGATCGTGCCCTGCAGGCTCGCGAGCGCGTCGCGCAGCACGGGCACGTCCTGCTCGCCGCGATCCCACACGGGCAGCTCGAAGCGCCGCTCCATCGGCAGGTCGGTGAGCCCCGCGAAATGCCGCGCGAGCAGTTCGTGCTCGGCCGGCAGCACGTTGATGCAGACATGGCGGTTGCGCTCGAAGGTCGCGTGCATCGCGCTCGACCGGTTCAGGCACACGAGCAGCGTCGGCGGCGCATCGGTGACGGAGCACACGGCGCTCGCGGTGATCCCGCAGCGGCCGTGCGGCCCGGCGGTGGTGATCACGTTGACGGCCGCGCCGAGGTGGGCCATCGCTTGCCGGAACGCCTTCTGCGCGTCGGTCGGTTCGACGCGTGCAGGCCGCGCGCTGGCGGGCGGGGAGATCGTGGAGGATGTGGCGGACATGGACGCTCCTGGGTCGACGAATGCGGCGATCGTGCGCGCTGCCGGTGCAGCGGTCGATCGCCGACGATGACGCAAGCGTACGTCGCGAAAATGCGGCCGACCATTCGCACGATTGACGGTGGAGATGGCGTTCTCGCCAACGCGTCTAAAGGTTCTACCTAGATGCGCGGCGCGCTGCGCGAAAAAAAGCGCGATTGCGCGTTCGCGGGGCAGGTAAAAGGGTGTTCAGCGGGTTTTCGGCTCGTTATGATGTGCCGCACACCCCCAGCGAACGACGCTCGCGACGAGCCGGCAACCGGCCCCCTGCGCGGCGCGTGCGATACCCATACCGATATTGAGCGAGACACCCGCGATGACGTCACCCGCACCGATCGTATACATCGTCGACGACGACAGCGGCATGCGCACGTCGCTCGCGTGGTTGCTCGAATCGGTCGGCATCGCGTCCGAAGGGTTCGCGAACGCCGCCGACTTTCTCGCGCGCTTCGACGTGAACCTGCCCGCGTGCCTGGTGCTCGACGTGCGGATGCCGGAGAAAAGCGGCTTCGACGTGCAGGCGGAACTGAATGAGCGCGGCGCGACGTTGCCGGTGATCTTCGTCAGCGGGCACGGCGACATTCCGATGTCGGTGCGTGCGTTGCAGAACGGCGCGATCGACTTCGTCGAGAAGCCGTACAACTCGCAGCAGATGCTCGAACGCGTGCAGCGCGCGCTGCGGCTCGCGCAGCAGCGGCATGCGGTCGGCCAGCGCCATCGCGAGCTGCGCCAGCGGCTCGATGCGCTGACCGCACGCGAGAAGGAAGTGCTGCGCGGCGTGGTCGACGGCAAGGGCAGCAAGCAGATCGCGTCGGACCTGTCGATCAGCGTGAAGACCGTCGACGTGCATCGCGCGAGTATCAAGGAGAAGCTCGGCGCGACGTCGATCGCCGCGCTCGTGCGCGACGTGATGGTCGTGTGGGGCGACGACGGGGAATCGTCGCGCTGACAACGTTCGGTATGCAAACGAACGCAGCCGCATCCGAACGTGCCCGCGCGCGGCACCGGCCGGCACCGCACAATCGGCGCGTACCGACGCTCAGCGCATGTACAACCCGCCGTTGATATCCCAGCACGCGCCGTTCGCGAAATGCGCGTCGCCCGACGCGAGCAGCACGGCTGCGTCCGCAACGAAGCCGGCCGACCCGAGCTTGCCGCCCGGCAGGCTCGCGAGCACCTGACGCAGTTTTTCCGGCGCGACGCTTTCATGCACGATCGGCAGATCGAGCGGGCCCGGCGAGATCGCGTTGACGGTCACGCCGTGCGCTGCGAGATCGCGCGCGAACACCTTGGTCAGCGTCAGCGTGCCGCCTTTCGCGGCCGCGTAGTGCGCGCCCGTCGCCGAGCCGCCGTTCTGCCCGGCGAGCGATGCGATGTTGACGATGCGGCCCGCGCCGCGCGTCGCGAAGTACTGGCCGAACACCTGGCAGCCGAACAGCACGCTGCGCAGGTTCACGTCGATCACCTGGTCGAACTGCTCGGCCGTGATCTCCATCGCCGGCACGACCTTCGATGCGCCCGCGTTGTTGACGAGCACGTCGATCGCGCCCCAGCGTGCGACGAGTGCATCGCGCGCGGTTTCGAAATCGCGCTTCGACGTGACATCGAGAGGCAATGCGATCGCGCGTTCGCCGCTCGGGTCGAGTTCGCGTGCGTGTGCATGAATCGCGTCGGCGGCGATATCGGCCAGTGCGACGCGGTAGCCGGCTGCATGAAAGCGTTCGGCGATGACGGCGCCGAGCCCGCGCGCGGCGCCGGTGACTAGGACGACTCGATCTGACATGGTGCGTGATTCCCTGGTTTGCGGGCGCGCGCTTGTCATAGCTGCGTCCGCATCGTGGTTCATGCGGCGAGTGCCGCTTCGAAGTGTGCCGCGATCGCGCATACCTGTTCGTCCGCGCCCTTGCGTCCGACGATCTGCAAGCCGGCCTTCAGCGGCGAACCGGCCAGCGGCAGCGGCATGCTGAGCGCCGGATGGCCGCTCAGGTTGAACGGCCGGATCAGCGACGACATCGCAATGACCGATACGCCGTCGCGTGCTTGCTGCAGCGTGATCGGCAGCGCGGGCAGCGTCGGCAGGACCAGCACGTCCGCGTGTTCGAGCGCGGCGTCGACCTGCGCGGTGAAGCGCGCGCGGACGGCTTCGGCTTCGGCGAGCGCCACAGGCGTCGTCGTCGCGGCCGTGCGCAGCCGCGCATCGAGATCGGCGCCGAGTTTGGCTGTCGCGACCAGATGGCCGAACGCGCGCGACGTTTCCGCGTTGATCACCGCGAGCCCCGCGGCGAACGCGGCCGGCATCCCGTCGAGCACGATCGCGTGCGAGCGCAGGCCCGATGCGCGTACCGCCGCATCGAGCGCAGCTTTGATCGCCGGGTCGGCATTGATGGTGATTTGCGCAACCGTGCAGTCTGCGGACGATGCTGCTGCACACGCACGATCGAAGCCCGGCGCGATTGCGGCCATCGCCGCGGCCAGTGTGCGTACGTCGCGCGCGAACGGCCCGACGCAATCGAGCGTGGTGTCGACGGGTGCCACGCCGCGCCGCGACACGCGGCCGAACGTCGGCTTCAGCCCGACCACGCCGCAGCACGCGGCCGGCCCGCGAATCGAGCCGCCCGTGTCGGTGCCGAGCGCCGCATCGACCGCGCCGAGCCCGACGAGCGATGCGGAACCGCTCGACGAGCCGCCCGGAATGCGCGATGCGTCCTGCGGATTGACGGGCGTGCCCGTGTAGTCGTTGATGCCGGTCATGCCGAACGCGAGTTCGTGCATGTTCGCCTTGCCGGCGATCTGCCAGCCCGCGTCGAGCAGCAGGCGGACCACGTCCGCGTGTTCTGCTGCGGGCGGCGCATCGGCGAGCGCGCGGCTTGCCGCGCGGGTCGGATGGCCGGCGATGTCGATCGTGTCCTTGATCGCGATCGTCGGGCCCGGGCCGCCGAGCGTGAAGGTGTCGATGAAGCCTGTCATGGTCGGTGTCGTGAAGAAGCGGTCGTCAGGACCGTGGCGCGGCGGCGAACGGCCACGGGCCGTCGAGCACGCGCTCGGTGCGGAAATGGCGGATCAGCCAGGCCGAGCCTTCGGCGGCCGGTGCGAAGTCGACGGTCAGTCGCGCGGCGATCAGTTCGGCCGTGCCGTCTGCGTAGCGCGACGCCTGCAGCATGATCCAGCGGCCGCGCGCGGTCGCGTTGCCGGCGCCGACCTCGATCGATTCCGACGTCAGGAAGTGCAGGTTCGCCGAGAAGTGCGGATCGGGCGGCAGATAGCGGTTCAGCATCGCAACGATCTCGACCGTGCCTTCGACGCGGCCGAACTTGCGCGCGTACTGCGGGCCGATGCCTTCCCACACGGCGTCGGTCGTGAACAAGTCGGCGAGCGGCGAGCCGTCGCCGGCATCCTCGGGCACGTCGCACAGCGCCATGTAGCGCGTGATCGTCGCGCGCACCGCGCGCTCGGCGTCGAGCGCCGCCACGCGCTGCGCGAGCGTTTCGATCAGGCCGGGTGACAGGTCGGTCATCGCTTGCCTCACGACGCGGGCCGCGCGGCCGGCGGCACGGTCAGCGCGCGGCCGACCCGCGCCTCGATCTTGCCGTAGCGCCACAGGTTGTATTCACCGACGGGCGTCGTGCGATACAGGTTGCACACGGCGACCGTCGTGTCGAAATCGGCGACGTCGGCCATGATGTAGAACGTCCACGGCGCGCCGTCGGCCTGGCCGACCACGAGACGGTCGTCGTCCATCACGCCGAGCACGTGCACGCCGGGCATCGCTTCGACGGCCGCGAGCATCGCGCCGTACGCCTGCCACACTTCGCCGATCTTTTCGCGCGGCAGGTCGAAGAAGTTTTGCGACACGCCGCAGCAGAACAGTACGCGCAGCGGCAGCGGATTCGAATCGGACATGTCGGGTTCTCCAGAGGAATCGGTTGCGTGCATGAGCCGGCCGGCGAGGGCGCTTCGGCTTCATGCACTTTTAAAAAAAGCGGCTTCGGCAGCCGCGAGTTACAGATAGCCAGGAAACGGCGTGACGCCGGTAATCACCGCGCCGGCGCCGTCGAAGTTGCCTTCGGCGAGAAACGCGTGCTGCGTGACGACCATTGCGTCGCGCAGCAGCCGCTGCAGCGGATGCGACCGGTAGATCGCCGCCGTGCCGCCGAGGCGGTACGCGCGTTCGACGACGCTCGCGCCTTCGCGCGCGATCTGCGTCGCCGCGAGCCGCAGCAGGCTGACCTGGTCGGGCGTCACCGGGTTGCCCGCGAGGATCGATTGCCAGACCGTGTCGGTCGCGTCGTAGAAGAACGCGCGCGCCGAGCGCAGCTGCGCCTCGGCCTTCGCGAGCTCGATGCGGAAATACGCGCGATCGGCGAGGCGCGGCGCGCCGGTCGTCGTCTGGCGCCCGCCCGACATCCGGTTCACGACGTCGAGCGCCGCGCGCGCGAGGCCGAGATTGACGACGGCCAGCACCTGCGCTGCATATGCGACGGTCGGATAGCGGTACAGCGGCTCGTCGACGGTCGGCTCGCCGCCGCGCACGAAGGTCCACGCTTCTGGCACGAAGCGGTCGTCGATGCGCAGGTCGTGGCTGCCGGTGCCCTGCATGCCGACCACGCTCCAGTTCTCGACGATCTCGACGTCGGCGGCGCGAAACACGGCCGTGCGCGGCTTGTTCGGCACGGCGTCCTGCGCGCCCGGCACGGCGATGCCGACGCCGAGCCAGTCGGCGCCCTTGCAGCCGCTCGCGAATTTCCACGTGCCGTTCACGCGCCAGCCGCCCGGCGCGGGCTGCGCTGGCTGCACCGGGAACAGGCCGCCCGCGAACACCTGGTCGGGGCCGCTCGCGTACAGCTCGGCCTGGGTCTCGAGCGGCAGCGCGGCGAGATAGACGTTCGCGGAACCGAAGCTCGCGACCCACGCGGCCGAACCGTCGGCGGTCGCGATCCGTTCGATCATGTCGAGGAATGCGGTCGGCGCGAGCGCATCGCCGCCGAAGCGGCGCGGCGTGCCCGCGCGATAGATGCCGGCCTGCTTGAACAGCGCGATCACGTCGCGCGGCACGTGCGACAGGCGATCGAATTCCTCGCGTCGCGCGGCGACGGTCTCGATCACGGCGTCGAACGGCGACAGCCGCCCGGCCAGGTCGCCCGCCTCGGGCGGCGAGGTCGGCACGGGTTCGATGGCGAGGGCGGCTTGGGGCATGGCTGTCTCCTGGGCGGATAGGGTTCGATTGCGGGGCGGCATGCGTGCTGTGTTGAAAACGATATGCAGCACGACGATGCAGCCAGTCTAGAAACGCCGAAAACACGCAGCAATTGGTGCGTTGGGCCGTGCGACTGGTGACGTTCCGTGCCGGACTAAAGAAATCTTCAGATGCGATCGGCGCGCGCCGGTGCTATGTTGGGTTTCCGGCCGCGCGATGCCGCGCGCCTTCATCCGAATCCGATCATGAGTTTTCCCGACGAAGACGATTTCCACCGGCTGCTCGACGCGCTGACGACCTGCGTGCTGTTGCACGACGCGCAGACCAAGGCGATCGTGTGGGCGAATCGCGCCGCGTGCATCGCGCTCGGCTTTTCCGTCGAGGAACTGCTGCCGCTGAAGGCGCCGGACATGACGCGTCCCGAGCCGAAGTACCGGCGCGAGATCGGCGTGAGCGCGATGGACCGCGCGATCGTCGACGGGCCGCAGGTGTACGAGTGGTGCTACCGGTCGCGCACGGGCGTCGACATGCTGTCGGAGGCGATCGCCACCTATGTGCCGCTGCGCGGGCGCGATGTCGTGATGGTGCAGTTCCGCGACATCAGCGCGGAAGAAGCGATTCGCCAGCAACTGCGCCGCTACGAGGCGCGGCTGCGCGAGTTCATGCAGGATCTCGACGAAGGCGTCGCGGTCGTGTCGCCGCACGGCGGCGCGCAGTTCATCAGCGAGTCGGGGCGTCGCGTGCTCGGGCTTGCGCCCGACGAAGCGCTCGGCGAGGTGCTCGACTACTGCACCGAGGCCGATCGCGACCGGCTCGTCGCGCAGTTGCGCGATGCGCCGTCGACGTGTCCGTCCGAGCCGCAGCGCTACCGGATCGTGCGGCGCGACGGCTCGACGTGCTGGCTGCGCATCACGTGCCGGCAGGTCGAGATCGAAGGCGATCTCGACGGGCTGCTCGTACAGTTCCGCGATGTCAGCGACGAAGTCGCGATCGAGGACGCGCGGCGCGCCGAGGCGCGGATGCTCGAATACGCGGGCCGCTACAACGCGATGGGCGAGATGGCGACGGTGATCGCGCACGAACTGAGCCAGCCGCTCGCGGCCGTGCGCAACTTCATCGAGGGCGCGGTGCGACGGCTGAACGGCAACGGCGCCGTCGACGACACGATCTGGGGGCTGCGCAGCGCGGATCGGCAGGCCGAACATGCGGCGCTGATCATCAAGAGCGTGCGCGAATTCATCGTGAAGCGCGAGACGGTCGTCGCGGTTGCCGACCTGCGAGACATCCTTGCCGATGTCGCGTATTTCATCGAGTTGCGCGCGAAGGAGGCCGGCGTGACGGTCGCGATCGTGCAGGCCGATGCGCCGCTGCCGATCCGCTGCGAACGCGTGTTGATCGGGCAGGTGATTCTCAATCTCGCGTTCAACGCGATCGAAGCGTTCGCCGGCTGCGAGCGCGTGCCGCGCACGCTGACGCTCGGCACCGCGAACGTGGACGGGTACGCCGAGCTGCGCGCGATCGACAACGGCCCGGGCATCGCAGAAGGCGCGCACGACCGGCTGTTCGACGGCTTCTCGTCGTCGAAGGCCGGCGGCAACGGGATCGGGTTGTCGCTGTGCAAGAGCATCGTCACGCGCCACGGCGGCAGGATCGGCGCGAGCCCGGCCGACGGCGGCGGGCTCGACTGCCGCGTGACGCTGCCGCTCGCTGGTGAGCACGCGTAGCGGCTGCGACGCGTTACGGCAGGGCGGCGACGCGCGGTGTGGTGAGGCCCGGCGTATCGACACCCGATGTATCGACGCCCGATGTATCGACGCGCGGCGTGGCAAGGCCCGACGTATCGACGCCCGACCCATCGTCAGCGCCCCAGCGCCCGCGCGGTCTGGCCGCCGATGCCGAAGTCGGTGTTCGGAATGTCCTTGATGATCACGCGCGTCGCCTGCAGCGGCGCGTCGAGCACGTTCGCGCCGGCATCGGACAACGCGGCGATCAGCGCGCGTTTTTGTTCATCGGTGCGCCCGGCGATCAGGATCGCGACGATCACGGGCAGAGACGGCGGCGCGCCGTCCGCGGCACTGCGGCCGCCGAGGCCGAAGTGCGTCGCGGGCAGTTCGGTGAGCAGCACGCGCACGGATTCGACCGGCGCGCCGATCGCGTCGACGGTCGCACCGGTCAGCCGCACGATCAGTTCGGCCTTGCGGGCGTCGTCATGGCCGGCCGGCAGGAAAACTTCGAGTGTGGGCATGGTCGTCCGGAAAGGTGAAGGTTGCCGGTTCACCGTTGCACTTGCAGCGGCGAACCGGCCACGGCTTACAGCAGGAAACCGATCGCGCTGAGCGCTTCGGTCGAGTCGATCAGGCGCACGACCTTCTCGGCGATCCGCATCTCGCCTTCGGCATCGACGTGCAGCCGGTGCGTGACGTCGGCCGCGAACAGCGTCGCGACGCCGCGCTTGTACGCGACGACGACCTGCGCGGATTTCAGCTCGACGGTATCGGCGCTGCCGCTTTCCAGCGTGAAGCGCGACACGGTGCGCACCGTGCGTGCCGCGTCGGTCGCCGACGCCGAGTAACCGGATACCATCCGCTGCACGCGCTTCTCGCGCATGTCGTGGTCGTCGAACACGTAGTTCAGCGTCGCCGCGAAGTCGGTCGCGTCGGGATCGATCGGCACCACGTAGTGGCCGGCCGGATCCCACAGGTCGAGCCATGCGCGATAGTCGCGGCGGTCGAGCATCTCGGCTTCGCGCCACACGAATTCGACCGCGCGGGCGAAGGTTTGCTGCGAGAACAGGGCGTTGCGGTCGTCCATCATTGCTGCTCCATCATCTTGCGCCATTGCTGGTAGGCCTCGCGCATGCCGGTCTCGTCGGTCGCATGCGCGGTCTTTTCGCCGTTCGCGGCGGTCGTCTCGCGGTTCAGCCCGCGATTCACGAGGATCGGCACGTCGGGGCCTGCATGCGCGCCGCGCTGCACGCGCTCCCACGCTTCCGCGTCGTCGGGGCTGCCGAAGCCGAACGGGCCCTGGAAGTGCTCGTGGATGCGCAGCCGCTCGCGGTTCGCTTCGTCGGGGCCGCCGTCCATCGCGAGCGCGACGTGGCGGATCTCGGTTTCGTTCGCGGAGATCGGCCGCAGCACGCGGAAGAACGCCATCGACAACGCGAGGTTCGGGAACAGGTTCAGGTTGAAGCCGACACCCATCAGCGAGCGCACGATGCGGCGCACCTCGTCCGGCGCGTGGCGCTCGGCGAGCTTCGCCGCGAGCGGCGCGAAGCGCTCGGGCAGCGGCGCGCCGTCGTCCTCGTCGAGATCGATCAGCTCGGGCATCAGCACCGCGAGGCTGTGGCCGTTGCCGAGCCCGCGGCAGAACGCGTCCTCGCTCGTCATGAAGCTCGTGATCGCGGCGGCCGTCTCGTCGTCGATCGACTTCATCCACGACTTGTGCACGACCGGGAAGTGATAGAGGTCGGTCGTGTTCTCGAGCTGGATCTTCCAGTTGCCCTTGAACTTGAACTTGTGCTCGCCGTTCGCCTTGATCGGGTAGCCGGCGCCCTGCTTCATGAATAGGTCGATCCACGGCTTCGCGCCGCCGAGGAAATCGTCGAGCGGTTCGATGTCGTCGTTGAAGCTCGCGAAGATCAGCCCCTGGTACACGCCGACGCGCAGCTTCACGAGCGGCAGGTCGCCTTTCTCGCACACGCCTTCGTAGCCGTCGCCGTACGGCAGCGCGCGCAGCGTGCCGTCGAGCGCGTACGACCAGCTGTGATACGGGCACGTGAAGCCCTTCGCGTTGCCCTTGTGCGATTCGCACACGGTCGCGCCGCGATGGCGGCAGCGGTTCTGCAGCACGTTGATCTCGCCGGTCCTGTCGCGCACGACGATCACCGGCTGGCGGCCGATCGTCGTCGTGATGAAGTCGCCGGGCTGCGGCAGCTCGCTCTCGTGCGCGACCCAGATCCAGGTGCGGTAGAAGATGCGGTCGAGCTCGGCTTCGAACAGCGCCGGATCGTGATACATCGCGGGCGCGATGCGGTCGGGCTGCGCGAGACCGTGCAACGCGCGGGTATCGATCGTCTGATAGGGAATGTCGCTCATCGTTGTCGTGGGGAAGAGTCGCGAAATCGGGCCGCGCGGGGCGCGGTATCGAGAGACCAGTCTCGTCTTCCGCTACATATCCGTCAAATTGATCTAAAATTGGCGAGTCAATAAATACGGCAAATGATGGAGGCTACGATGACGTCGGTCGATCATCTCGATCTGAACCTGTTGCGCGTGTTCCAGGCGATCGTCGAGGAACGCAGCCTGACGAAGGCCGGCGAGCGGCTCGCGCTGTCGCAGCCGGCCGTCAGCTATTCGCTCGGCCGGCTGCGCACGCTGTTCGACGATCCGCTGTTCGTGCGCACGCGCTCGGGCATGCAGCCGACGCCGGTCGCGCTCGAACTCGCGAGCATCGTCGGCGAGGCGCTCGACATGGTGCGCGTGGCGCTGCGCTACGCGGAGCGCTTCGATCCGGCCACCAGCACGCGCACGTTCCGACTGTCGCTGTCGGACGCGGGCGAGATGGCGTACCTGCCGGCGATCTGCCAGGCGCTGCGCGAGCGCGCGCCGCGCGCGACGCTGAGCGTGCAGCCGATGCCGGTGGAGGAGATCGAGGAAGCGCTGCGCGCGAGCCGGCTGGATTTCGCGATCGGCAACCTGCCGGAACTGATGCCGCGCACGCGCCACCAGGTGCTGTTCGAGGAAACCTACGTGTGCATGACGGGCCGCCGGCGCGGGTTGCCGGCCGGCGCGGCGCTGAATCTCGAACAGTTCGTGCGCGCCGCGCACGTCAACGTGAAATCGGTCGAGCACAGCCACCACGCGCTCGACGACGCATTGCGCGCGCAGGGCGTGGGCCGCAACATTGCGCTCGAAGTGCCGCACTTCGTCGCGCTGCCGAGCGTGCTGTCGGTCACGGATCTCTATGCGACGCTGCCGAAGCGGCTCGCGCAGATCCTGAATCGCGACAACGCGTTCCGGCTTTACGACCTGCCCGTGACGCTGCCGCCCGCGCCGGTGACGATGCACTGGCACGAGCACTTCCATGAGGACGAGGGCAACGCGTGGATGCGCGCGCTGCTGGCCGAGATCGTCGAGCGTTTCGACGACGCGTGACAGCCGGGGTGCGTGCGGCGGGTGCCGCGTGAGCGCGTCAGAGATCGAGGACGAGCACCGCCGACCGCGCGCGCGACACGCAACAGCAGATCACCGTGTTGCTCGCGCGTTCGGCCTTGCTGAGGCAGTACTCTATCCATTGAGCTAAGGGCGCGCGGCGAAAAGTGCTGTGCTCACAATGACTTGCGAATTCCACAACCGGCCATCGACCACACCCTAAATCGGATGGGTGGCTGGTCTTCCGTATGGATTCCGTTCGTCATGAGCAAGAACAAGTCTGTGAATTCGATCATCGCGGCGGAAAGCCGATCGGTCCGTTCATCGCACAACGCTTGGAGAAAGGGTGGAGGGTTCCGGGCCTCGCCGCGAAGTTGCAAGCATCGCAGCAATGGCACGGCGAGCGCGTCGTTGAGGTGCGAGTTCGTGGTGCTGGCTGGTACGGCAACCGGTACAAGATGAAACCTTGATCCATCACGAGTACTCTGACCCGAAGCTGTCCGTCCTGACATTCCTGCTAATGTATCGGCTTCGATGTGCTGGGCGTGACGTTGAGAGAGCAACGTTATGTCCTGCGAAGCCGATGCGGAGAACGAGGTTCATGGCTTCAGTGACTATTGATCTGGGTTCTGGAAAGCGCGCTACGCTGACGCGTGCGGCAGGTTCAAACGGTGAAAGCCGGTCGGCAAGTCAACGCAGCGACGTGTCCGAATTGATGTTGCACTGGCCGAAGTATGCGGGCCTGACCGCGAACGCGTTGACATACCTTCGACAACTTGGCCTGGACGCGCTCCAAGGCACTCCGCTCGATGCGCTCAAGACCGCCATCGAAAATGGTCGTGTGACGGTGAAGATCGAACGAGAAGCGGTTGGTGGTGGTGGCGGTGCAGCAGGCGGTCATCCATCAACGCCACCATTCCCGCGAGCCAGCAGGCTTGCCAACGTCTCGCCCGTGGCCGCGCTGCCGGTAGACAAGCCGCTCCCGAGTTGGGCGACGCCCAGCGATGTGTCTGCGGGTGAACTTATGAGCTATTTGCAAAGTGTTGTTGCGGGCAGTGGTGCAGGTGGTGCGGCCGCGCTTGCGGGCGGCGCTGGCTTTGCTGATTCGACTTCGCTCAGTGAGGCATCGTCATTTGATTATTCGCCGGATGCCTTGGGAGACGCGGCTCAAGTCGCCGGGATCGACCGGGGCGATATGATGGCCTGCGACATCATCAAGGCAGAGTGCAAAGGCTCAGTGATGCGCGAGTTCCCGGGACAGTATCTGAATTCGACGCTCAACGAGATTCAAGGCGATGCGAGCGATGGCATCAAAGAGGCGCGCAAGGCGCTCAAGTTGCTCAACGATAACCGTTTCAAGAAATAGGTGCTCGATATGACCCGAAACACGTTGTTTGACCTGCTCGACCAGCTCGACTCCGCGAAGATTCACTACACCCTGAGCCGCAATCGATCCGATACGGTGTTGGTTTCGGTCACGGTGGTCGGGATGCGGGTGGAGGTGGATGTGTTCCGGGACGGGCACACCGAGGTTTGCATCTTTCGCGGTACGGAGGAGCCCACGGACGATGCCAATGCACTTGAACAGATCATCGAAGCGAATCGGGATTGATTGCCGAACGCCGCGCCCCAACCCATCGACGCAATGCGCTTGGGAGATGCGGGACGAACAGATCTACCGGCCTAGTCTTACTGTGTCAATAAATCAGCATTGGACACTGAACAAAACGGACATCGCTGGAGCCGGCGCGCGATGTAGGCGGAGATACGCCAGCGCAACGTGGTGATCGAATCAGCCACGTGGCGCTGCGCGCGCTGGGGACCCGCGTGGCACGTAATCCGAGGGTAAGGCAAATGGGTCGCGGATCGCGGAGTTTTTTTTACTGTCGCCTTGAATGAGGCGTTGAGCAACAAGAAACCCATAGGCAGCAATACACAACGATGCATGGTGATGGAATCCACACCAGCCACGGCCTTCGAAGTGTCCCAGGCCGAATTCCTGCTTGAGATCCTGATAATCCCGCTCGATACGCCAGCGCATCTTGGCAACATGAACCATGCGTTCGAGCGTCGTGTCTGGGGGCAAAGTCGAAAGCCAATATTTGAGTGGCTCCGGATCACCTTCGGGCCATTCGATCAGCAGCCATTCCTCATCGCGCAGTGTGGACCGCCAGTAATCGCGGTGTGAAGCACGCACGCGCACGGCGGCAAAGCGCGAACTGAGCGTGGCGCACGTGCCTTCGCGCCATATCACGTTGCGATAGCACGAGGCGTCGAGCGTCGATGCCAGATCCTTGACTCCAATCGGCTCATGTCCCGGCGCGCGCCGCAACAAGCTACGCGGCCGGCCCGATTTCCCCGCGGAGGGCTCAGGCGGTAGAGGAGCGGTGCCCGGCGCCCATACGCGCGTGTTCGAGCGAATCCCCACCGCATACTGCAGCCCGAGCTCGCTGACGGCCTCGCGAAACGACGTGTCGTCTCCATACCCTGCATCGGCCAAAACGACACCGTCGGGCGCGCCGCTTTGCCGTGCTTCGCGCAACTGCCCGGTCGCAATCGCCGGTTTGGTTGCAAACTCGATTTCCTCGGGCACGCCGGCTTTCTCTCGTCGAGCAGGATCGTCGCTCCATTCACGCGGCAGATACAGTCGATACGACACCGGTAGGCTCGCGTCTTCCGTCGCCACCGATAGACTCACCGCAACTTGGCAGTTGTCCTGCTTGCCCAACTGGCCGCAGTATTGCCGCGCTACGCCGACCGAATGCCTGCCCTTCTTGGGAAAACCCGTGTCGTCAATGATCCAGTACAACCCGCCAGCCGGGTCCATGTGCGGCAGCACCCAGCGCCGCACTTGCTCGAGCAGCGCCGTATCGGACCATTCCGACTTCGCCACGAAATGGTGCAGCGACTGGTGTCGCGCGCTTACACGTTCCGGTTCCAGATGTGCCGCCAGCGGCTCGACGCTCTTGCGCCGAATTGGCAGCATCAGCCCTTGGCAATAGCCCCTCAATCCTGAGTCGCGATCGTTATGCCCAAGCGCCTCACACAAATGTTCCAGATACGCCTCGAATGATGTCTCCCAGTCCATCATTCCTCACGCCATGGATGAAGAAGTTTCTATAATGGCATGAATTTATTGACACAGTAAGACTAGAAGGCTGATGAGAAATGACGGAAGGGCTTGCTGCGGCCGGACTGGCCCAAGAAACTCACGTACAATTTCCGTATGACTGTCCGTACACGTTTCGTATCAGACAGTCATATTGGCCGTAAGTCATTGTAGGGTGCGTCAGAGATCGAGAACCAGCACCGCCGAGCGCGCGCGCGACACGCAGCAGCAGATCACCGTGTTGCTCGCGCGTTCGGCCTTGCTGAGGCAGTGATCGCGATGATCGGGCTCGCCGTCGATGACGGGCACCATGCAGGTGCCGCACACGCCTTCGCCGCATGACGTGTCGACCTCGATGCCGATCCGCGCGAGCGCGTCGACGATCGACGTGTCGGGTGTGACGCGCACCGATTGTCCGCTGCGCTGAAGGCGCACTTCGAAGCCGTCGGCCGGGCCGGTGCTGGCGTTGGCATC
Source organism: Burkholderia pyrrocinia (assembly GCF_001028665.1). Classification (NCBI taxonomy): domain Bacteria; kingdom Pseudomonadati; phylum Pseudomonadota; class Betaproteobacteria; order Burkholderiales; family Burkholderiaceae; genus Burkholderia; species Burkholderia pyrrocinia. The sequence continues at coordinate 528,449 of NZ_CP011504.1, read as the reverse complement.
GATGGTGGTGGTGGCCGGTTCCGCCGCGAAGCGTTCGAGATGGATCGAATCCTCGGGAATGCGCGTCGCTGCCGCCGCGACGACCGCATCCATGAACGGCCCCGGGCCGCACGTATAGACATGGGCGTGCGCATCGATCGATTCGACGCAGCGGCCGAGTTCCATCGCGAGCGCGTCGGGCTCGACACCATAGTGGAACGTCACGTGCGACGCGAACGGCTCGGCCGACAGTTCGTCGACGAATGCCGCGAGCTCGCGGCTGCGCGCGAAGTAATGCAACCGGTAGCGCGCGCCGCGCTTGTGCAGCGCATACGCCATCGACAGCAGCGGCGTGATGCCGATGCCGGCCGCGATCAGCACGTGTTCGCTCGCATCATCCGTCAGACGAAACAGGTTGCGCGGGCCGCCGATCGACAGCTCGGCGCCGACTGTCACGTCGTCGTGCAGCGAACGCGAGCCGCCGCGCGACTGCGCTTCCTTCTTGACCGCGAACAGGTAGCTGCCGCGCTCGTCGGGGTTGCCGCACAGCGAGTATTGTCGCGTGATGCCGGACGGTGCGGTGACGTCGATATGGGCACCCGGTTCGTACGCGTCGAACGGCTGGCCGTCGACGCGCGAAACCCGGAAACAGCGGATGTCCTGCGCCGCGTCGATCAGCGCGTCGATCCGGACCTGGTGGCGGTTCGCTTGCATGAAAAATTCCGTGGGGTAAGGGGAAGGCGGCGCGGCAGCAGATACCGCGCCGTCATGCGATCGAGAATAGGGATGGGCATCGCATAAATCAAATCGATTAAAAAGCGATGCTTGAATCAGTGGGATGGATAATTTCCGGTCGCCGGTCGCCGGTCGCCGGTCGCCGGTCGCCGGTCGCCGGTCGCCGGCGGCGATCAGCGATCAACGGTTAGCGCTTGCGATCAGCGCGCCGCGATCGCGTCGCCTGCATCGGCCGCCTGCGGCGCCTCCACCGATGCGTGACCGCGTTCGCGATCGAGGCTGCGGCGATAGTGCCGGCATCCGGCGGCGAGCAGCAGCGCGGCGAGCGTGGCCGCCGCGACGTTGACGATCGACATCGAATGGCCGACCGCGGCCGGCGCGCCGAACACGCGATCGGTGAACAGCGCGACGACGGTCGTGCCGATCCCGAGCGCGATCAGGTTCGACACGAGCAGGAACAGCGCGGAGATCTGCGCGCGCATCTGGTTCGGCGCGAGCGTCTGCATCGCAGCGGTCGACGTCGGCATCGGGAACGACGCGAAGAACATCGCGACGACGAGCATCGCGAGCGACGACGGCAGGTGGTCGAGCTGCGTGAACAGCGTCGCGGGGATCACCATGCACGTGGCGCCGATCGCGCCGGCACGCATCGGCGCATCGCTGCGGCCGCGCCGCAGCAGCCAGTCGTTGAGCCAGCCGCCGCAGAACACGCCGGCCGTGTTCGCGACCAGCAGCACGATGCCGAGCGTGTAGCCGGCTTCGACGGCCGTCATCCCGAAGCGGCGGATATAGAACGCGGGGGTCCAGCTCAGCAGGCAGTACAGCGTCATTGCGTAGCACGAGAAGCCGAGATAGTGGCACGCGAAGGTCGCGCGGTGCGCGCCGACGAAGCGCAGCGAATCGCGCATCGACACGCGCCGCACGGTGCCCGAGCGATCCTGCGCGAGCCCCTTGCGCTGCGGGTCGCGCACGGTCGCGGCGAACAGCAGCGCGACGAGCAGCCCCGGCAGCCCGACGATCAGGAACGTGACCTGCCACGCATGCACCTGCCCGACGACCGGCAGCGTGAACGCGCTCGCATGCTTGAGCAGCGCGATCACGTAGCCGCCGATCAGGAACGCGACGCCGCCGCCGATGAACGAGCCGAGCGAATACACGGCGATCGCGCGCCCGAGCTTTTCCTTCGGGAAGTAGTCGGCGAGCATCGAATACGCGCCGGGCGACAGCGCGGCCTCGCCGACGCCGACGCCCATCCGCGCGATGAACATCTGCACGAAATGCTGGCTGAGCCCGCACGCGGCGGTCGCGATACTCCACAGCGCGATGCCGATCGAGATGATCCGCGGGCGCGCGTAGCGGTCGGCGAGATACGCGACGGGCAGCCCCATCACCGCATAGAACAGCGAGAACGCGAAGCCGTTCAGCAGGCTGAACGGCGTATCGGACAGGTGCAGGTCGCGCTTGATCGGTTCGATCATCAGCACGAGGACCTGGCGGTCGACGAACGAAAAGACGTACGCGAGCATGCAGATGACGACGACATACCATTCGTACGTGTAGCGCTTGCCGTCGGCAGCGCGGGCCGTGAATGCGGACATGCGGATTCTCCAGGAGCGGGCGGTGGAAAAGCGCGGCAGCGGCCTTGCGGGCCGGGCGCCGTCGCGGCGCGAAAGCGTGCGGGTGGCACGACCGGAGACGCAGCGTAGTCGGCCAAATTCGGCCGCCATAGCCGGAGTGACAGCCGCGCCACACGGGCATTTACCGACCCGGATAAAGAAAACACCAGTGCCGTGCGCGCGGGCTGCCGCGCAGCGCACGTGCGGCGGGGCGCGCACGCATCATGCGGTGCATCTATAAGCGATATAGATCGTATTGCGTCGACGTCCGAAATTGTCGTTCCTAGACTCGGCCCGTTTTTCATTGGCTGCGTTGGCCGCTTGCGGCGAACGCGCTTCACACCATGCGGCGCGATGCCGACCGGCGCCGGCATTTCTACGGGACGACGAAAATGAACCATCCGAACGGGCGGGCCGACCGGCTTGCCGTGCCGCTTGCCGCGCTGCTCGCGTGCATCGCGCTGCCTGCATTCGCGCAATCGAGCGTGACGCTCTACGGCCGCGTCGACACCGCGATCGAATACGCGAACGCCGGGCCGAACCACGTGACGCGCATGGGCAGCGGCAACCTGTTCGCGACGCAGTGGGGGCTGAAGGGCGTCGAGGATCTCGGCGGCGGTTACGCGACGATCTTCAAGCTCGAGGACGGTTTCAACGCAGCGAGCGGCGCGCTGTCGAACAGCAGCGCGCTGTTCGGCCGCGAAGCGTGGGTCGGCATCACGGGGCCGTTCGGCGGCGTGCAGTTCGGCGAGCTCTACACGATCGTGCACACGACGCTCGTCACGTACAGCCTGCCCGGCCTCGGCGCGGGGCTCGCATGGGGCAACGCGACGAACAACTTCGTCGGGCCTGCGTTTCTGCGCGTGCGCAACTCGATGCGCTACACGTCGCCGCGCTATGCGGGCTTCATGCTGCGCGCGATGGCCGCGCGCGGCACGAACGGCGCGGCCGGGCAGCCGGCGACGCTGGGCGATACGTACGGCGCGGGCGTCAACTACGTGCGCGGCGGGCTGTCGGTCGACGTCGACTACATGCAGCAGAAGTTCAGCCCGGTTGCCGCGTCCAAGCTCGGCGATACGAGCCCGGCCGCGAACGGCAACTACACGGTCGGCGCGATTTCGTACGACTTCAACGTCGTGAAGGTCGCCGCGCTGTACCTGCGCCATCGCGGCGGGCCCGATGTCGCGACCGCGATCGACAGCCAGAGCGCGTATCCGCACAGCGACATCATCGAACTGAGCGCGACGGTGCCGATCGGGCGCGCGTCGCTGCTGCTGAGCGTCGGCCATTATCGGAAGGTCGCGGACAGCGAAGGCAATGCCGATTCGTACGGCATCCGTTTCGACTATCCGCTGTCGAAGCGCACGGTGCTGTACACGGGCGCCGCGATGGTGCGCAACGGTGCGCACGCGCGCTTCGTCGTCAACGGCGCGGCGGGCGGCGGCGTCGCGGTTGCGAAGCCGGGCGCGACCGCCAGCTCGATCGTCGCGGGCATCCTCACGTCGTTCTGATCGCCGCGACCTGGCCGGCCCGCGCCGGCCTGCGCCTGCATGCGTCGTCATGCGCAGGCCGGCGGCTGCGGCGCGAGCCATGCGTCGAACGGCGCCTGCTGGCCGATATTGAACAGTTCGAGCAGCAATGCGCGCAGCCAGCGGTGGCCGGGGTCCGCATCGAAGCGCCGGTGCCAGTACGCGTTGACGGCCCATTCACCGGCGCCGGCGATTTCGTACAGCGCGCACGGCTGCCGCGCCGCGAACGTGATCGCGATCGTCTCCGGCAGGATCAGTGCGTAATCGCCGTCCTGCAGCAGCGCGGGCACCACCATGAAATCGGGCAGCGCCGCGCGCACGCGCGGCATCAGCCCGTGCCGTTCGAGCAATTGCATCGACTGCGGATGCGACGTGACCGCGACGAAGCGCAATGCGTCGGGCGCCGCGCCGTCGAGCACGAAATCGTCGGGCAAAACGACGCGCTGCGCGGTGCGGCGCGGCATCAGCAGCACGCAGCGCTCGTGCAGCAGCGCGGCGCGCTGGAAGTGGCTCGACGCGTCGGCGAAATGCCCGAGCGCGAAATCGATGCGCCCCGATTCGAGCGCGACGTTCAACTGGCATTCGTCGACGTGCAGCGTCTCGATCACGGCGCCCGGTGCACGCTGGTCGAACGCAGCGAGCAGCGTCGGCAGGAACGCGCTCGCCGCGAAATCGCTCATGTGCAGGCGGAACACGCGCTGCGTGCTGTCGGGCGTGAAGCGCGAGCCTTCGTCGAGCACGTCCTGCAGGATCGCGAGCGCCTTGTCGACCGATAGCGCGAGCCGCTGCGCGCGCGGCGTCGGCTCGACGCCGGTGCCGGTGCGCACGAACAGCGCGTCGCGAAACATCAGCCGCAGCCGGCCGAGCGCGTAGCTGACGGACGGCTGCGTGACGCCGAGCCGCAGCGCCGCGCGGCCGACGTGCCGCTCCTCGTAGACCGCACGAAACGTCTTCAGCAGGTTGAGATCGAGATCCTGCACGCGCAGGCCGTCGGGTGCGTCGGCGTCGTGCGGCACGGGGTCGGCGCGAACCGGGGCCGCGGGGCGGCCGGTTGCGGGATGCGTCATCGTGGTTTCCTCGCGGTGACGGAAGGCGCTTGGCCGTAACGCCGCGCATACGCCTTCGCGAAATGACCGAAGCCATGGATGCCGTGCGCGATCAGCACGTCGGTCACGCTGCGCGCGTCGCCGCGTTGCAGCGCCGCGTGCACGGCGGCGAGCCGACGTTCGCGCACATATGCGGCCGGCGTGGTGTGCAGGAACGCGCGGAATGCGTGCTGCAGCGTGCGCGGCGCGACGCCGGCGACGGCCGCCAGCGCGGCGAGCGCGAGCGGTTCGCCGAGATGCGCGTCGACGTGGTCGCACGCGCGGCGCACAAGCGCGGGCAGCGGCGGCGTGCCGCGTGCGAGCGCGTCGCTGTGCGAGTGCGGCAGGTGCGTGAGCAGCAGCGACATCAGCCACGCGGTGAGGTCGGCACCGAAGGTTGTCGCGGCCGTGCCGATGCCCGGTTGCGCGCCGAGCCGGCACAGGTATTCGAACGTCGGCAGCACGAGCGCGGCGCCCGCGCCCGCGCCGCCGGCCGCGAGTTCGAACTGCAGCGGCCGCGTGAGCGTCGCCTGCAGCATGTCCTGCAGCTTGCGTTCCAGCGCGCCGCGTTCGAGCCGCAGCACGAGGTTGCGGCAATCGGGGCTCGTGCTCAATCGGCTCGCGAGCGCGGGCGACGACACGGTCAGTTCGCCGGGGCCGGCGCACGCGACGGCGCTGCCGGCCAGCAGCTCGCACGCACCGGCGAGCGTCAGCCTGAACAGGAAGTGATCGGCGTCGCCGCCGAAGTCGATGCGCGTTTCGCGGCCATAGCAGAGTTCGAGCAGCGCGCCGTGATGCAGCGGCACTTCGTACAGCTCCGCGCGAAACGGATCGCGGCCGCGCGCGGCCATCCGGTGCGGCCCGAGCCGGTGCGCGACCGCGCGTTCGACTTCGTCGGGCGCCTGCAGCGTGCCGAGCCGGTTCGGCGCATGGCGGGAAAGGGCAATGTCCATTCATGGGCCTCGTAGCGGATGCGTGGGCGCGGCTTCTTGCGCCGCGCCGCGATTGCGTTGCGCGAACGGGCGTGCCGTTGCGCGTTTTGAAGCGACGCGGCGGGGACGGCCGCGTAGTCTCGGAAACACTCGATCAACCGGAGACGACGATGAAGGTATGTGTACTGGGCGGTGGCCACGGCTGCCATGCGGCGGCCATCGACCTGCTCGAGAAGGGGCACGACGTGACGTGGTGGCGGCGCGATCGCGAGCCGCACGCGCGGCTGCGCGAACTCGGCACGTTGAACGTGACCGACTATCGCGGCAAGCGGCAAGTGCCGCTCGGCGATGCGCCGGGCGAGATCCGCCTGACCGACGATCTCGCAGCCGCGCTGCGCGGCGCCAGGCTCGTCGTGGTGCCGCTGCCGGCCACGTCGCACGACGCGCTCGCCGCGCAGGTCGCGCCGCTGCTCGAGGACGGCCAGGTCGTGTTCCTGCCGCCCGGCACGTTCGGCAGCTTGGTGTTCGCGCGTGCGGCGGCCGACGCCGGCAACCGTTCGCGCGTTGCGTTCGCCGAGACGGGAACGCTGCCGTACCTCGTGCGCAAGCACGGCGACAACGAGGTCGTGATCAGCGCGTATGCGACGCGGCTGCCGACCGGCGTGTTCCCCGCGAACGCGGCCGGCTGGGCGTTCGACGTGCTGCGCGCGGGTTATCCGTCGGTCGAGCCGGTCGAGGACGCGTTGTCCGGCGCGCTGATGAACGCGGGCCCCGTGATCCATCCGCCGCTGATCCTGATGAACGCCGGGCCGCTCGAACACTTCGACGCGTGGGACATCCACAACGAAGGCACGCAGCCGGCGATCCGTCGCGTAACGAACGCGCTCGACGCCGAACGCATCGCGGTGCGCGAAGCGCTCGGCTACCGTGCGCCGCATTTCCCGCTCGCGGATCATTACGCGGCCGAAGGCGACGAATGGATGTACGGGCGCGGCGCGCACGGCAAGCTGACCGATAGCGGCGACTGGCGCGAGAAGATCGATCTGCGCACGCATCGCTACATGCTCGAGGACACCCGGCTCGGGCTGTCCTTCATCGTGTCGTGCGGGCGCCGGGCCGGCGTGCCGACGCCCGTCGCGCAGGGGCTGCTGAGCATCGCGAGCGCGGTCGCAGTGCGCGACCTGTATGCGGAAGGTCGCACGCTGGAGCGGCTCGGGCTCGCGGCGTTGTCGACCGACGCGATGCGTGCGTTGCTCGACGCGGGGTACGCGGCATGAGCGCGGCCGCCGATGTGACGCGTGTGCATGTGCTCGGCGCAGGACGCATGGGGCAGGGGATCGCGCTCGTGTTCGCGTTCGCGGGCCTCGACGTGACGCTGGTCGACTTCAAGCCGCGCGACGCGGCCGGATGGCGCGCGTTCGAGGCTCGCACGCACGACGAGATCGGGCGGCCGCTGCACGCGCAGGTCGCGCTCGGCCGCATCGATGTCGCGCAGGCCGATGTGGTCGTCGCACGCATCGCGCTCGTCGCGCGGGACGATGCGGCAGATGCGGTGCGTCGCGCGGATATCGTGTTCGAGGCGCTGCCCGAAGTGCTCGACGCGAAGGCCGACGCGCTGCGCTGGCTCGGCGAGCATGTCGATGCGCATGCAACGATCGCGTCGACGACGTCGACGTTCGTCGTCACCGAGTTGCAGCGCCATGTCGCGCATCCTGCACGGATGCTGAACGCGCACTGGCTGAACCCCGCGCTGCTGATGCCGCTTGTCGAGATCAGCCGCAGCGACGCGACGGATCAGGTGGTGGTCGACCGGCTCGCCGCGCTGCTCGAACGCGTCGGCAAGAAGCCGGTGATCTGCGGGCCGGCGCCCGGCTATATCGTGCCGCGCATCCAGGCGCTCGCGATGAACGAGGCCGCGCGGATGGCCGAGGAAGGCGTCGCGAGCGCCGAGGACATCGACACTGCGATCCGCACCGGCTTCGGCCCGCGCTTCGCGGTACTCGGGCTGCTCGAATTCATCGACTGGGGCGGCTGCGACATCCTGTACTACGCGTCGAAGTACCTGGCCGGCGAGATCGGCCCGCGCTTCGCGCCGGCCGCGAGCGTCGTGCGCAACATGGAGGCCGGGCGCGACGGCGTGCGCACGGGCTTGGGGTTCCACGACTATGCGAACGTGGACGTGCCCGCGTACATGCGGCAGCGGCTCGGCGAATTCGCGCGGTTGCTCGATCACCTTGGGCTCGCGTCGGCGTTCGACGGTGCGCGGCGGGAGGGCGGCAACTAGGCGGCGCGTCGGGGCGGCGGGCGCGAGCGGTGGCACGCGCCGGGAACGGGCGTGCGGGCCGCCGCCGTGTTTGCCGCCCGCCGGTGCGGACTGGTCCGCTTGCGCGGAACGAAGCATGATGGTCACGCCGTGTCGCTGGCTGGTGCAGCGGGAGCGGCCCCCACGATCCGCGTTTCGCGCATCAAGCACAGCGTCGCGACGGTAACGAGGCCGAGCGCGACGAGGAACAGCGACACCGGCCACGACGCGTGATAGCGCGCAAGGAGCGCAGTCGCGATCAGCGGCGACATCCCGCCCGCGAAGATCGATGCGACTTCGTGCCCGAGCGCGACGCCCGAGTAGCGTACCTCGGTGCTGAACAGCTCGCCGACGAGCGCGGGCAGCGTGCCGATCATCGCGCCGTGGCTCACGGCCGTGCCGATCGTCAGCGCGAGCCAAACGAGCGGCGTCGCGCGCGTGTCGAGCAGCCAGAAGAACGGAAACGCGCACGCGACGAGGCTCAGCGCGCCGATCAGGTACACGGGCTTGCGGCCGATCCGGTCGGACAGCCGGCCCCACGCGAGCATTGCGCCCATCTCGACGATCATCGCGATCATCACGCCGGTCAGCATCACGCCGTTCGGGATGCCGACGTACTTGCCGTAGACGAGCGAGAACGCGAGGAAGATATACGCACCGCCGTTCTCGGCCACGCGCAGCCCCATCGCGAGCAGGATTTCCTTCGGGTGGCGGCGGATGCATTCGACGATCGGCAGATGCGTGTGCGCGCCGCGCTTGCCCGCCTGCTCGAAGTCGCGGCTTTCCGGCAGATGGCGGCGGATATAGATGCCGATCGCGAAGATGGCGATGCTCGCGAGGAACGGCAGCCGCCAGCCCCACGTGCGGAACGCGTCGTCCGGCAGCGCCTGCGCGGCGAGAAACGCGGCCGACGACAGCACGAAGCCGCCGCCCACGCCGAGCTGGCTCCACGCCGCGTAATAGCCTCGCTGCTCGGGCGGCGCGTTCTCGCTGATCATCAGCACGCCGCCGCCCCATTCGCCGCCGGACGCGATGCCTTGCAGCAGGCGCAGCACGACGAGCGCGGCCGGCGCCCACAGGCCGACCTGCGCGTAGGTCGGCAGCAGGCCGATCGCGAAGGTCGACGCGCCCATGATCAGCAGCGTCCATACGAGCGACGCCTTGCGCCCGTAGCGATCGCCGACGTGGCCGAACACGATCCCGCCGAGCGGCCGCGCGACGAAGCCGAGTGCGAACGCCGCGAACGCGGCGAGGCTGCCCGCGAGCGGCGACGCGCCGGGCGGGAAGAACACGTGGCCGAACACGAGCGCCGCGGCCGTGCCGTACACGAAAAAGTCGTACCACTCCATCGCGTTGCCGGCGACGGAGGCGATGACGATCCGGCGAAGCTGCCGGTCGGCGAGCGGCCGGGCGGCGCTCGGGGACTGCACGGTGTCGGTCGGGTACATGGCGGACTCTGAAGGGGGAGGCGGGCGCGTGCCGTCTGTGCAGCACTGCGGGCTAGTGTTGTCGGCACCGCCTTCCCGGTCAAATCCGCAGAAAAAGGGGAGTGTCATCACTCCCGCAAATGATGGTCATGCGGCGCGCGGCCGTGCCCGCGCGCCCGGCATGCCGTTACCGCTCGATCTGCCGGTTCCAGCGCGTATCCCATTGCGCGCGGCGCGCGTTGATTGCGGCCCAGTCGACCACCGTCACCTTGCGCACCAGGTCGTCGACATTGCCGAGGCTCTGCTGCATCGCGGCGGGCATCTTCGCGAGACGGTTGGTCGGGATCTGCTTGCCGGCCTCGGCGGCCTTCGTCTGCGCGGGCGCGGACAGCAGGAACTGCGCAAGCTTCTGCGCAAGCTGCGGATCGGGATTGTTCGCGACCACGCACAGGTCGACGAGCAGCAGCACCGGGCCTTCCTTCGGGTTCGCATACGCGACGGGAATGCCCTTGTCCTGCAGGTCGCCGACGCCGGTCGGCGTCAGCGGGAACAGGCCGGCTTCGCCGGTCTGCACCATCTCGGAGATCTTCGCCGAGTTCGGGATGTATTCGACGACGTTCGGCCCGACCGTGCTCGCCCACTTGCTGAAGCCGGGTTCGACGTTCTGCTCGCTGCCGCCGAGCAGCCGGTTGATCGCGAGGAAGCCGTGCAGCCCGAACGTGCTGCTCGACGCCGACTGGAACACGACCTTGCCCTTGTATTTCGGATCGGCGAAATCCATCCACGACGTCGGCGGCGCCCAGCCTTTCTCCGCGAACAGCTTCTTGTTGTACGCGATGCCGGTCATCCCGAGCTGCACGCCCGCGCCGACGTCGTCCTTCATCCGCGCGAACGGGTACAGCTCCTTCAGCACCGGCGAATCGTCGAGCTTCTGGCACACGCCGAGGCTGACCGCGCGCGCCATCACGCCGTCGTCGAGGAACGCGACGTGGATCTGCGGCTTGTTGCGGTTCGCGAGCAGCTTCGCGAGCACGTCCGACGACGTGCCGGGCACGACGACGACCTTCACGTTGTTCGCTTTCTCGAAGTCGGGCAGCACCTGGCTCGTATAGGCCTTTTCCATCGGCCCGCCGTTCATGCCGATGTAGATCGTCTTCGTTTGCGCGAACGCGGGTGCGCTGGCGCCCGCGATGCAGAGTGCGGCTGCGGCCGCGATCGTACCGAGCAGTTTCATCGAGAGGTCTCCTCTTGGGGGAAAGGGGCGGTCGGCGCGGCTTGGCGGAAGAAGCGGCCGATCGAGAATGCATCGAGTGGCGTGGCGGTTTCGCCGGTCGTGACGAGATCGGCGAGCACGTCGCCGACACCGGGCGCGAGCAGGAAACCGCCGCCGGAGAAACCGAACGCATGCAGCAGGTTCGGCGTCGTGCGGCTCGCGCCGATGATCGGGTTGTGGTCGGGCGTGCAGCCTTCGACGCCGCTCCACGTGCGGATCAGCAGCGCGTCGCGCAGCGCGGGCAGCAGCGCGCACGCGTCGCGCATCACCGCGTGCGTCGTATCGACCGACGGCTGGCCGAATTCGCCGTCGCCACGGCCGCGCCCGCCGCCGATCACGCAGTTGCCGCGCGCGACCTGCCGCGCGTAGACGCCGCCGCCGTACACGCCGAGGTTGTGCGTGATGAACGGCGGCAGCGGTTCGGTCACCCACATGTTCGGGTAGATCGGCTCCATCGGCACGGCTTCGCCGAAGCGTTCGGCGATCGTGTTCGCCCACGCGCCGGCTGAATTGATCAGCCACGTCGCGGTGCATGCGCGGCCACCCGCTTGAAAGTGGAAGCGCGTGCCGTCGTGCCGGACGTCGTCGACCGGTGTGTGCTCGAACACGTCCGCACCCGCCGCGCGGGCCGCGCGCGCGAACGCGGGCGACACGACGCGCGGGTTCGCATGGCCGTCGGTCTCGCACAGCGAGCCGCCGAGCGCCGCGCGGCCGAGCCACGGATAACGACGGCGGAATGCATCGCCGCGCATCACCTGCAGCGGCAGGCCGTGCTCGCCGGCAAGCGCGGCATACGCATCGAGCGCGTCGAGATCGGCGTCGCTGCGCGCGAGCCGCAAGTGCCCCGACACGACGAATTCGCCGTCGATGCCGATCAGCTCGGGCAGGCGATCCCAGATGCGCCGTGCGCGCAGCGCGAGCGGCAATTGCTCGGCGGGCCGACCCTGGCAGCGCACGCCGCCGTAGTTCACGCCGCTTGCCTGCGCACCGCAGTCGCGCCGCTCGAACAGCCCGACGCGCAGGCCGCGCCGCGTCAGCGCAAGCGCGGCCGATGCGCCGACAAGGCCGCCGCCGACGATCGCGACGTCGTAATGACGGGCATCACTCATCGCGCGCCTCGTCGGGAATCGCCGCGACGTCGTCGCCCGCGAGCGCGGCCGAGATCGGGAACGGCTTCACCGGCGGTTGCGCGCGCAACCGGCCGACGTCGGCGAGCGGGCGGCCGGTTTCGGCGGCCAGCACGAGCGCCGCCGCGTCGCCGCACATGCGACCCTGGCAGCGGCCCATCCCGACGCGCGTCAGCGCTTTCAGCCGGTTGAGTTCGGTCGCCGCGCCACCACGGATGCAGCGGCGCAGCGTGCCCGCGTCGATCTCCTCGCAGCGGCATACGATCGTGTCGTCGGGGCAGTGTGCGATCTGCTCGACAGGCGGCGCGAATGCCGCTTCGAGGCCCGCACGGAACGCGCCGATGCGCGCGAGCGTGCGTTCGAGTGTCGCCGCATCGGGTTTGGCGGACGGGGATGGCGATGGCGACGCGATGCCCGCATCGTCAAGCAACGCGAGCGCCGCGCGCCGGCCCGACGCTTCGGCCGCGTCGGCGCCCGCGATACCCGCGCCATCGCCCGCGACGTAAATGCCGTGCACCGATGTGCGGCCGGCCGCGTCGCGCTCGGGCAGCCATGCGCGGTTGACCGGATCGAAACCGAACCGGCAGCCGGCGAGATCGGCGAGCTGCGTTTCCGAACGCAGGCCGAAGCCGAGGCCGAGTGCATCGCAGTCGAGCACGCGCGGCTGCGCATCGTCACCGGCCGCGCGCCACGCGAGCCCCGTCACATGGTGTTCGCCGAGCACGCGTTCGAGCGTGACGCCCGTTTCGATCGCGACGCCATGCGCGCGCAGCCAGCCGATGTAATAGAGCCCCTTCGCGAAGGTCGACGGCATGCGCAGCAGCGCGGGAGTGGCGGCAGCCTGGCGGCGCAGCGGGCTCGTGTCGAGTACGGCCGCGACCTGCGCGCCAGCCGTTGCATACTGATATGCGACGAGATAAAGCAGCGGCCCCGTGCCCGCGAACACGATGCGCCGGCCGATCGCGCAGCCCTGCGCCTTCAGCGCGACCTGCGCGCCGCCGGGCGTATAGACACCCGCGAGCGTCCAGCCGGGCACGGGCAGCATGCGGTCGGTCGCGCCGCTCGCGACGATCAGGTGCGAGAACGGCACGGTAATTTCGCGGCCGTCCTGCAGCGTATCGACGCGGCCCGCGCCGCATGCCCACGCGAGCGTGTTCGGCCGGTAGTCGACGTGAGGCAGAAGCGCGGCCATCGTCCGGTGCACGGCGTCGGCTTTCGCGGCTTCGAATCCGTACAGCGTGCGCTTGCCGCGCGCGAAGCCGCCGTCGGCCGGCGGTTGACGATAAATCTGCCCGCCCCAGCGTGCGTTCTCGTCGATCACGACGGGGCGCAGCCCCGCGTCGACCAGCGCCTCGGCCGCGCGCACGCCGGCCGGCCCCGCGCCGACGATCACCGGTTGCAATGCATCGCTCATTGCGTGTCTCCGGTCGCGGCCGGTTGAACGGCGGTGAGAATCCGCATGCCTTCGACGATCGGCGTCGAGCATGCGCGTACGCGCGCGCCGGCCTCGGTGCGCACCCAGCAGTCCTGGCACGCGCCGATCAGGCAGAAGCCCGCGCGCGGCTGGCCGCTGAATTCGCTGATGCGCACGCGGCGCTGCGCGACGAGGATCGCGGTGAGCACGGTGTCGCCGGCGAGCGCCTGCGCGGGGCGGCCGTCGAGCGTGAACGCAACGGCGGCGCGCTCGCGCTCGGCAACGCGCACGAACTGCGCGCCGTCGGCCGGGTCGCTAGGGGAACGGGAAACGGGAGTCGACATCAGTGTTGACCGATCAGGATGCGGTTCAGGCCGTACACGCGATCGAGCAGCAGCATCGCGCCGGCGGTGATGAAGATGACGAGCGCCGACACCGACGCCATCATCGGGTCGATCGATTCGGTCGCGTACATGTACATGCGCACGGGCAGCGTGACCGTCTGCGGCGACGTGACGAAGATCGACATCGTCAGCTCGTCGAAGCTGTTGATGAACGCCAGCAGCCAGCCGCCCGTGATGCCGGGCACGATCATCGGCAGCGTGATGCGGCGGAACGTCGTCCACGGGTCCGCGCCGAGCGAGCACGCGGCCTGCTCGATGCTGCGGTCGAGGCCCGCGACCGACGCGAGCACGAGCCGCATCACGAACGGCGTGATGACGATCATGTGCGCGAGCACGAGCCACGCGAACGAGCCGGTCGCGCCGATCAGCGCGAAGAAGCGCAGCAGCGCGATGCCGAGCACGAGGCCGGGGATCACCAGCGGCGACAGCAGCAGGCCGTTCAGGAACGCGCGGCCGGGAAACGCCGCACGGCCGATGGCAAGTCCTGCCGGCAACGCGATCGCGAGCGACAGCGTCGCCGACGCGAACGCGAGCTTCAGGCTGTTGAAGAACGCGGTGACGAAGTCGGGATAGTCGAGGATCGCGCGGAACCAGCGCAGCGACAGCCCGTGGGTCGGCAGCGTCAGCGTTTCGTCGGGCGTGAACGCGACCAGCACGACGATCGCGAGCGGCGCGAGCACGAACAGCATCACGAGCGTGTGGAACGCGAGGGCGAAGGGGCCGTTCTTTCTCATCGGGATGCGCCTCCGAGGCTGCGCGCGTAGCGGCGTTCGAGCACGCGGTAGTAGGTGAGCATCACGACGAGGTTCGCGACCAGCAGCAGCACCGCGATCGTCGCGCCGAGCGGCCAGTTCAGCGAGCCGAGGAATTCGTCGTAGACGGCCGTGGCCGCGACCTTCAGCCGGCGTCCGCCGAGCAGGCCGGGAATCGCGAACGCGCTCGCCGACAGCCCGAACACCATCAGGCTGCCCGACAGCACGCCCGGCATGAGCTGCGGCAGCACGATGCGGCGCAGCGTCGTGAACGGCGACGCGCCGAGCGACAGCGCCGCGTGCTCGGTCTGCGGATCGAGCCGCTGCAGCGCGGTCCACACCGGAATCACCATGAACGGCAACATCACGTGCACCAGCGCGATCACGATCGCGAAGGTCGTGTATTCGAGCTTGTACGGCCCGAGGCCGGCGAGCCCGAGCGCCTGGTTCACGAGCCCGCTCGTGTTCAGCAGCATGCTCCAGCCGAACGCGCGCACGACGACCGACACGAGCAGCGGCGCGAGGATCGCGAGCAGGAACAGCGAGCGCCACGGGTCGCGCATCTTCGACAGCACGTACGCTTCCGGTGTGCCGATCGCGACGCAGATCGCGGTCGTCAACGCGGCGATGCCGAACGTGCGCGCGAAGATCGTGTGGAAGTACGACGAGCCGAGCACTTCCGCGTAGTTGCCGAACTGGAGCGCGGCGATCGGCCCGGTGGCCGGGTCGTAGCGGTAGAACGTCAGCACGAACGTCATCGCGAGCGGCACGAGCACGAGCGCGGCGAACAGCACGAACGCGGGCGCGCACATCAGCCACAGCGGCGCATGCGCGCGCCAGGTTGCGCGCAGCACGCGTCCGGTGGCGGCGCGTGCCGGCACGGCATCAGGCGCGACGGCCCGCGCGAGGCCGGCCGTCGCGCCGTCGGTGGGCAGCGGGCGGGAAGGCTGTC
This sequence comes from Burkholderia pyrrocinia, assembly GCF_001028665.1. Taxonomy (NCBI): domain Bacteria; kingdom Pseudomonadati; phylum Pseudomonadota; class Betaproteobacteria; order Burkholderiales; family Burkholderiaceae; genus Burkholderia; species Burkholderia pyrrocinia. The sequence continues at coordinate 512,922 of NZ_CP011504.1, read as the reverse complement.
GCATTCAGGCCTCCCGGCGCATCACGCGCACCGCGTCGCTGTGCCAGTCGATGCCGACCGGCGCGCCTTCCGCGAGCGGCTCCGCGCCTTCGTTCTGGCAGCACACGAGCACTTCGCCGAGCGCGCTGTCGACGCGGTACAGCCACTGGCTGCCGAGGAAGAAGCGGCTCGTGACGGTCGCGGCGAAGCGGCCCGCATCGGGCGCGCACAGCCGCAGCTTCTCGGGACGGATGCAGACCGACACCGCGTCGCCGACGCGCATGTCGCGCTCGCGCGGCGGCAGGTGCGCAGTGCGCCCGGTCTCGGCGAGATCGTGACCGAGGTCGATGCGGATCGCGTCGCCGTCGTGCGCGACGACGGTGCCCGGCAGCAGGTTCGCCTTGCCGATGAACTGCGACACGAAGCGGTTTTCCGGGCGCTCGTAGGCCTGGTACGGCGTGTCGATCTGCGTGACGCGGCCGGCTTCCATCACGACCACGCGATCGCTGATCGACAGCGCTTCCGATTGATCGTGCGTGACCATGATCGTCGTCGTGCCGATCTTGCGCTGGATCGCGCGCAGTTCGAACTGCATGTCCTCGCGCAGCTTCGCGTCGAGGTTCGACATCGGTTCGTCGAGCAGCAGCACCGGCGGCTCGATCACGACCGCGCGCGCGATCGCGACGCGCTGCCGCTGGCCGCCCGACAGCTCGCGCGGAAAGCGGTGCGCGAGCGTATCGAGGCGCACGAGCGCGAGCGCCGCGCGGATGCGTTCCGCGCGCTCGGCCTTGTCGACGCCGCGCATGTCGAGGCCGAAGCCGACGTTTTCCGCGACGCTCATGTGCGGAAACAGCGCATAACTCTGGAACACGATGCCGAGCCCGCGGCGGTTCGGCTTCAGGTGCGTGATGTCCTGCCCGTCGAGCGCGATGCGGCCACGCGTGACGTCGACGAAGCCGGCGATCATCTGCAGCGTGGTGGTCTTGCCGCAGCCCGACGGCCCGAGCAGCGACACGAATTCGCCTTGTTCGACCGACAGGTTGACGTCGGCGACGGCGGTGAGCTCGCCGAAGGTTTTCGTCAGATCCGTAAGCGTGAGAAACGACATGAGGAGCTCCGGGTTCGCACACCGCGTAGCCGGTGCGCCAATGACGCGGACTCTAGCCAGCCATATTTCGGAGCGTCAATTTCGAATTCTGCTGAACGGGATGAATTTCAGAAAAATTCCGTTGAACGGAACGGATTGGTGTATCGCGCGCAAATCGTTCCGATGGGTGAAGGGTGACCGGGCCGAGAAATGCACGCGTCAATCCCGTGCACACCCGGATGCCCGTGGAATTTCGGCCGGACGACAATGGCGGCTACCGTATTCCGTTCAATGAAATCATCGAGGAGAGCCGGCATGCAGGAACCCCTTTCGTCCGGAATGCCCGGCACGCCCGCCGCGCGCGCACCGGGCGCCGACGACGAAGCCGAACCGGCCGGCGCACCGGGCACCGGCATGCTGCAGCGCGCGTTCGCGATCCTGCGCGCGCTGGCCGGCATGCAGCAGGACGGCGTGCGCGTCACGCATCTCGCGAAGGCCGTCGGCCTCACGCAGGGCACCGCGCACCGGATCCTGCAATCGCTGATCGCCGAAGGGATGGTCGAGCAGGACGAGCAGTCGAAGCTGTACCGGCTGAGCGTCGATTTCTTCGCGCTCGCCGCGCTGGCCGGCAACCCGAGCAGCATGCGCACGCTGTGCCGCCCCGCGCTGCTGCGGCTGTGCGCGAGCCTCGGCGAGACGATCTTCCTGCTCGTGAAGAGCGGCTTCGACGCGGTGTGTCTCGACCTGTGCGAAGGGCCGTTCCCGATCCGCTCGTTTACCGGCGACATCGGCGGGCGCATCGCGCTCGGCGTCGGGCAGGGCAGCCTCGCGATCCTCGCGTTCCTGCCCGAAGCCGAACGCGAGGAAGTGATCCGCTTCAACGTGCCGCGCATCCGCGGCTACGGCGTGCTCGACGAGGTGTACCTGCGCACCGAGATCGAACGCGTGCGGCAGCTCGGCTACGCGGGCCGCAACAGCGGCGTGCTCGACGGGATGGCCGGCGTCGCGGTGCCGATCCTCGATCGCACCGGTTACCCGGTCGGCGCGCTGAGCGTCGGCACGCTCGCGTCGCGTCTCGGCGACGACCGGATGCCGATGGTCGTCGAACTGCTGCGGCGCCAGGCCGACGCGATCGGGCCGCGCACCAACCCGTTCGACGCCGCATTGCGGCGGCCGATGCACGGGCTATCCGGGAAAACCGCATAGGCGCGTCGAGCGTCGCCGTTTCGTCAGCTTGCTTACGCAAGCCATTCACGTCCGATCAAAGTGCGCCGCGTCCGGCGGACCTGCGCGCTTTCGTTTCTCTTGCAGGGGCGCACCTGCCCCGCGTTTTTCCCCTCCATTCGATTTTCAACTGCCGGCCAGTTGAACATTTCATTTCTTGATGTGATTGCGGCTGGATACCATCCAGCGACTGTCTATACAACCCGATCGGGACGCATGGGCACGACCGACAAAACACAACACAACATCGATGAGCAGGTTTGGAGCGGAGACGACGGAGATGATGCAAATGAAGGATGGGAAGACGGGCGCCGCAGCCGTGGGCGCCGCGATCGCGATGCTGTTCGCAGGCGCCGCGCATGCGCAGTCGACGGTGACGCTGTACGGGATCGTCGACGCGGGCGTGACCTACACGAACAACGCGAAGGGCCATTCGCTGTGGCAGTTCACGGGCGGCAACGAATCGGGCCCGCGCTGGGGCTTGATCGGTACCGAGGATCTCGGCGGCGGCCTGAAGGCGAACTTCCGGCTCGAGAACGGCTTCAACGTCGCGAACGGTGCGCTCGGGCAGGGCGGCCGGATGTTCGGGCGTTCGGCATGGGTCGGCCTGAGCGGCGCGAACTGGGGCGCGGTGACGCTCGGCCGCCAGTACAACTCGACGCAGGACATCCTCGGCTCGCTGCAGATGAGCAGCTTCCTCGCGCAGAACTCGACGCACCCGTTCGACAACGACGACATCAACAACACGTTCCGTCTCAACAACGCGGTCAAGTACGTGTCGCCGACTGTCGCCGGCCTGCAGGCGAACCTGGTGTACGGCTTCTCGAACTCGACGGGCTTCGCGAACGACAACAGCTGGAGCGCGGGCGTCACGTATGCGAACGGGCCGCTCAATGCGGGCGCCGCGTATGCGCGCGTGAATCATCCTGCGAGCAGTGCGACTGGCGCAGTTGATTCGGACAACTACTACCCGTCGTCGGCGTCGGTGTTCGGCGCGGGCCTGTCGAGCGCGGTGCGCCAGCAGATCTGGGGCGCGGGCGGCAGCTATGCGATCGGCGCGGCGACGCTCGGCCTGTTGTACACGGGCTCGAACTTCGGGCAGGCGACGGGCGGCGCGCTGCGCTTCAACAACTACGAAGGCAGCCTGCGCTACCTGGTGACGCCCGCGCTGATGGCCGCGGCCGGCTACACCTATACGAAGGTCGCGCGCGGCGGCGACAGCGGCCACTACCAGCAGGTGTCGGCCGGCGTGCAGTACCTGCTGTCCAAGCGCACCGACGTGTATGTGAACGGCTTCTACCAGAAGGCGTCGTCGTCGGTCGGGCACGCGTGGATCGACGGCACCGACAGCCCGTCGTCGACGACGTCGCAAGTGGCGGTGGTGGTCGGCATCCGCCAGAAGTTCTGATGTTCTGACGCGCTCGCGCGTCTTCCGGAGGAGACACTCATGAAATTCAAACTGTTGCTGGCAGCGTTGCCGTTCGTCGGGATGGTTGCGGGCGGCTCGCTCGCCGAGGGGCGGCCGCTGCTGTTCGGGCTGCCGTTCCTGCTCGTATGGAACCTGTTCTGGATGGCGGCGACGGCTGCGATCCTCGCGATCCTGTTCCATCTCGACGAGCGCGACGCGGCCCGCGACAGCCGCCCGGGAGACGCGCGATGAACGCTTCGATCGTCATCATCGCGGCGTTCGCCGTGTTCGCGCTCGCGATCGGCGTGATGGCGCGCCGCGGCCGCAAGCTCACGCTCGAACAGTGGGCGGTCGGCGGGCGCGGCTTCGGCTCGCTGCTCACGTTCCTGCTGATGGCCGGCGAGGCGTTCTCGACGTTCTCGTTCCTCGGCGCGAGCGGCTGGACCTACAGCAAGGGCGTGCCGGCGTTCTACATCCTGTCGTACGGCTGCCTCGCGTTCGTGATCGGCTACTGGATGCTGCCGGCGATCTGGCGTTACGCGAAGGAACACGGCCTCGTGTCGTTCGCCGATTACTTCGCGTCGAAGTACGACAGCCGTGCGATCGGTGTGCTGGTGTCCGTCGTCGCGGTGTTCGCGATGGTGTCGCTGCTGATGATCCAGTTGCGCGGGCTCGGCGTGATCGTGTCGGAGATGTCGTACGGGCTGATACCGCAGGCCGCCGCGATCTGGATCGCCGCGACGCTGATGGTCGTGTACATGGTCGTGTCGGGCATCCACGGTTCGGCGAGCATCGCGATCTTCAAGGACGTGCTGATCCTCGCGATCGCGATCTTCCTCGGCCTGTACCTGCCGATGCATTACTACGGCGGCCTCGGCGAGATGTTCGCGAGGATCGACGCCGCGCATCCCGAACTGCTGCGCATGCCCGAGCACGGCTTCAACCTCAGTTGGTACAACTCGACGATCCTGCTCACGTCGCTCGGCTACTACCTGTATCCGCACGGCTTCACCGCGATCTACGTCGCGAAGGACGAGCGCGCGCTGCGCCGCAACGTGATCCTGATGCCGCTGTACCAGGTGCTGATCGCGTTCCTGTTCCTCGTCGGTTTCGCGGCCGTGATGACCGTGCACGGGCTCGAAGGCGCGCAGACCGATCTCGCGCTGCTGCGCCTCGTGAAGCAGACGTTCCCCGCGTGGTTCGTCGGCATCGTCGGCGGCACGGGCCTGCTGACCGCGCTGGTGCCGGGCTCGCTGATCATGCTGAACGCGTCGACGACGATCGCGCGCAACATCTACCGCGAAGGCTTCGCGCCGAATGCGACGGACCGCGAGGTGACGCGCGTCGCGCGGATCGCGCTGCCGATCTTCACGCTGGTGGTCGTGTACTTCGTGCTGCGCGGGGGCGCGACCTTCGTCACGCTCGCGATCTTCTCGTCGAGCCTGCTCACGCAGCTCGTGCCGATGCTCGCATCGAGCTTCCTGAAGCGGCCGTTCGGCACGCGCGAAGGCGCGTTCGCTGGCATCGTCGCCGGCGCGATCGTGATCGCGATGACGAACTACTATGGCGTGACGCTCGTTTCGCTGTTCCCCGGCGCGTCGAGCACGCTGACGTCGATCAACCCCGGGCTCGTCGCGCTCGCGGTGAACGCGGTGGTATTCATCGCGATCAGCACGGTGCAGCGCAAGCTGAAGGCCCGTGTCGCGGCGCCGGTCGGTTCCGCGTGACCTTTGCTTCGCCATTTTGAGGTCAGGCCGCTGGGTAGTTGCCCGGCGGCTTTGCCGTTCGATGGCACCCCGAACAATCCGAACCAATACAGGACAATACGCGATGACTACCGAGGATAAACGCGAAGACCCGCGCGAAGCGATCGACATCCTGATCGCGAACGGCTGCGTGATCACGATGGACCCGCAGCGGCGCGTGATCGACAACGGCGCGGTTGCCGTGAAGGACGATCGCATCGTCGCAGTCGGCGGCACCGACGAGTTGCAGGCACGCTACCGCGCCACGCGTACGATCGACGCGCGCCGCAAGGCCGTGCTGCCGGGCCTGATCGATGCGCACGCGCATGCGGGCCACGCGATGCTGCGCACGATCGGCGGCGCGGACGGCGATGCATGGTCGGCCGCAGCCGAGACAATCTACACGCGCGCGTCGGACGAGGCATTCTGGGAAACCGAATCGCATCTCGCCGCGCTCGAACGGCTGAAGGCCGGCGTGACGACGGGCGTGTCGCTGCTCGGCGGCGGCAACTCGATCATGCGCGTCGACGATCCGGTCTACGCGCGGCGCCATTGCGACGCGGTCGTGCGCACCGGCACGCGCTCGATCGTCGCGGTCGGCCCGTCGCGTCCGCCCGCGCCGCGTGCTTACACGCGCCATACGCCGGACGGCAGCGACACGCGCGACATCGATTTCGACACGATGTACGACGTGTGCGAGAACATCGTCGACGCGTGCCACGGCGACGCCGACGGCCGGATCAGGATCGCGCTCACGCTGCCCGTATACGGCCCCGAGCACGACCCGGAACTCGCGCAGTATGAGCGCGACTTCCGCGACCAGGCCGCGTGCTACGGCGCGCTTGCACGCGAGCGCGGGCTGACGTTCACGCAGGACGGCCATCGCGCGGGCACGCTCGCGTTCGCGCATCGCGAGCTCGGGCTGCTCGGCCCGACGTCGTTCATGTCGCACAGCATCGACCTGACCGACGACGACATCGCGGCGTGCGTGGAAACCGGCACCGCGATCGTCCACAACCCGAGCGCGATCATGTCGATCATCGGGCGCTGCCCGGTGCCCGAGCTGATCGATGCGGGCGTGACGGTGGCGATCGCGTCGGACGGCGCGGCGCCCGATCGCGGCTACGACATGTTCCGCCACATGTGGCAGTGCATGCACTACCACCGCCGGCATTTCCGCGACCCGGACGTGCTGCCGCACGGCAAGGTGCTGGAGATGGTGACGATCGATGGGGCGAAAGCGCTGTCGATCGATCGCGAAGTCGGTTCGCTCGAAGCCGGCAAGCTCGCCGACATCATCCTCGTCGACCTGTTCCGGCCGCACATGATGCCGATGAACATGCCTGTGTATCGCGTGACGTGCTTCGCGAACGCGGCCGATGTGTGCATGACGATGGTCGGCGGGCGCGTGTTGATGGACGATCGGAAGGTGTTGTCGGTCGATGAGAATGCGATTCTCGAGCGCGTGAACGAAGTCGCGGAAGTCATGATCGAACGCAGCGGGTTGCGTCATCTGCTCGACGAGCCGGTGACGCTGTGGGGGCGGAGTCACTACTGATCCGATCGATCGCTGCGCCGACGGCGGTCCGCGTGTGAGGATTTCGTCAGCCCCGGGCAACGCAACAATGCCGATGGTTGGCCGGCGGCGGACATGCTAGGATTTCTCTCAAACAACTCCGGAGACTGCTATGCCGTTCATCTGCGAAAACGTTGAATGTCGTGCCGTACTGGCTCGCGGGCAGGTCAGGTCCAGGCAAGAGGACGACGGGTGGTGCTTCTACTGCCCCGACTGCAATGCGAGGAACGAGTTGAAGGATATCGGTGTACCTGGCGGTCCTGTCGAGCTGGTTCAGCCGGAAAGGCCGAATCTTCCGCACAAGGTCATCGCCACGGCCCGACCATTGGAGGACGGCAGATACGCAGCGCAATTGCGCGTTCAGCGGGCACTCGGCGTGAAAGGAACGTACGCGGCCGAAGAGCACTGGGAGCAGCTCGGCGTGTTCCCGGACGCGCAAGAGGCCGTCGCGCATGCGAAGTCTTTCGCAACGGAACTGCTGGAACGAACAGCCTAGTCGCGAGCGGCACGCTGGCTTGCGCGATACCTGGCCATGCGCGGATCGGTACGGGAGGCCCACGACCGTGCGTCCGCGCGACATGCCGGTGCTGTGCTGCATGCGCAAACGGGTGCCTCATCCCGCCGAATACCCCGCCAAACCAGAGGTGACTAGCCTCGATTCACGCAGCACCACTGGCAGCGAGCTTGACGAATAGTCTGGCTGCTTCGTTGCCATGGGACAAGGCGCGCAGCGCAAGGGCGAGCGCCAGCTGTGCGTCGTGGGTGGCGGCGCTTCGATCCTGCTCGAAGAGCTTGACGGCGTGGCGCATATGCTGCGCCGCTTGCGTGTGAAGTTCGACGGCCGCCGCATGAAGTTTGGCCACGTCCGCGGCACTTGCGGCCGAGCCGGTCGATGATGGTGTTGTTGACGGCGTATTGGCACCGTGCGCGCCGGCGTCGTGTGCCTGATCGATCGCATGCAACGTGTGACCGTGAGCCATCATCGCCTGATGTGCGGCGTGGGCGAAGTCCTTGCCGTCCTCGAAATGCCGCGATGCCTCGCGGTGATATCGCGCGGCCTGCTCGTGGTGCGACGCCGCGGCTTCCAGATGCCCTTTCTTGCTGTGCTTCGTGTTCATGCCGGCTCCAGTGCAACTTCATGACTGACTCGGATGGCGACCGATTCGAAGACACGGTGGCAGGTCGCAACGACGTTCTAATCTACACGCACTTGCGCATTGTGTGGCATTTGCGTGTCGCGAGGCATCGGCATCGCGTTCGGCCTGCTTTTGCACCGGGTTGTTGGGGTGGCCATGCATAGTACTATCCGTTAAGGCACGCTGTCTGGAACCTGTCGGACTGCTTGCAATTGCATCGACCAGGAAAAAAATGCCGAGCCGGGCCACTGAATCTCCGTGCACCCCTTCGGCGGTTTCGCACGCCAGACAGGCAAGCACCTTCCAATGACACGATGATTCCCGAAATCAGCCATCGCATTTTTGCTTTGGTCCATGGATACGCAATTTTTTGGAAGCCAGCGCAATGAACTCATCGACAAGCGATTCGAGCCGGCCTGACGTGCTGATCATCGGCGGCGGGCCCGCCGGTGCGACGGCGGCGGCCTTCCTGACGATGAAAGGACGCAACGTCGTGCTCGTGGAGAAGGAAGCCCATCCGCGCTTCCATATCGGCGAAAGCCTGCTGCCACGTAACCTCGACATATTCGAGCGGCTCGGTGTTCTGGAGCAGGTACGCGAGATCGGTGTCCATAAGCCGGGTGCGGAGTTCGTCTCCGACCGTACGGGGCGCAGCTGCGCGTTTCCGTTCGGAAACGCACTGAATCGAGACCGTACGCACGCGTGGCAAGTGCGGCGTGCGGACCTCGATGCGTTGTTGTTCAGACACGCCGCCGCGTGCGGAGCCGAGTGTGTCGAGCGTACTCGTGTCACGAACATCAAGCTGGACGATACCGGCGGACGTCACGTCGTGTCCGCGCAGGACGAATCGGGCAGCACCCGCGAATGGCATCCGCGCTACGTGCTCGACGCTTCGGGCCGCGATACGTTTCTCGCGTCGCGGATGAAGGTCAAGACCTCGAACAAGTACAACAACACGGCGGCCGTTTATGCGCATTTCACTGGCGTAGAGCGTCGTGAAGGCGAACTCGCGGGCTACATCAGCATTCATCTTGCGGAGGATGGGTGGTTCTGGCTGATCCCGCTCCCCGATGACACAATGAGCATCGGCTTTGTCGGCGATCAATCGGCGTGGAAAGGGCGCAAGGGAACGCCGACCGAACTGCTGACCGAGCGTATCGCTTCGAGCCCGACCGTCGCGGCTCGCACGCAAGGCGCACAGCGCGTATCGGACGTCTACAGCACGGCCAATTACAGCTATCGCGCCAGCGAGGGCAACGGTAACGGTTTTCTGATGATCGGCGATGCCTACGGATTCGTCGATCCGATGTTCTCGACAGGCGTATTGATGGCGATGACCGGCGGAGAACTCGGCGCGGAGGCCGCCCATGTGTGGCTCGACGATCCGGTACGAGGAAAGAAGCTTGCGCAAGCCGCCGGCCGAGAGCTGACAGAGGCAATGGATCGGATCAGTTGGCTGATCTATCGAGTGAACGATCCTGTCATGCGTACGCTTTTCATGGCACCGTCCAATCGTTTGTGGATGCGAGACGGCGTCGTCAATCTGCTGGCAGGAAATCTCCGGGGGAGCTGGCGCGCCGCACTGCCGGTGATGTGCTTCAAGGCTGTGTATCACGTGCTCTCGGCACTGCACCGCCGTGGAGTCGAGATTTCGCTGCCGGAGACGCCCGCGCCTGGAATCTGACCGGACCGGATGCCCGGACCCGCTCGGTAGCGACCGCTTGCCGATCGCATATCGGACGTTGTCGAAAGCATCGGCGACGGACTGCAACGGGTCGTCAAGCGACGTCCACCACAATCCACGAAGCATTTCTTGCATCGGCGAGCCAGTTGCCGGAAACGAAGAAGGGGCGTCGCGCGCTAATGCACGACGCCCCTTCGCGTTTTCAGTTGCAGATGCCGAACGAGAAAAACTTGTTCGCGACTGCTGCTGCGATCGATGCATGAACCGTCGGCAGGTCCATTACTTCACCTTGAACGAATAGTCGCCGTGTGTGCGATGTCCGTCCGACGCGACTGCGACCCAATGCACCGTGTACGTGTCGGGCGGCAACGTTGGCAGCGCGACATGTATCGACTTCCTGTCGTTCGGATCGACTTCGGCCTTGGCAGTATTCACCTGTTTGCCATTCGAACTGCTGACGTTCAGCGAACTGAACGCAGGTTCGAGGGGGCCGTCGAACTCGATCGCCACGCGTGCCGGCGCCGCCACTTCGGCTCCCGCCGACGGTGACTGATGGTGCGGAAACACATGCGCGAATGCCATCGGCGCGATCGAGATACCTGTGGCGATGGCTGCTGCGCGCAAGCCGTGACGAAGTCGCTTGAGTGCTGGCATGGCTATTCCCCTTTGCCGAAAAATGGCTTGCCGAGCGAGCGGGGCATCACGTCGTCCAGGAACAGGTGTGCCTGAAACAGGACGCCGACGCCCTTTCCGCTTGCATGGTTGACAGGAATGACCGCTTCGGCGCCAAACTGGCCCCATCGGTTGAGCCAGAGCAGGCCGGGATTGATGCTGCCGGTCGTATGTCCCGAACAGGGGCCGCCTGTACAGGTGCTCATCGGGAACTCGACGACCGGGATCAGGTTGCTGAACGGTGCCTTGAGCCCCACGTCCTGCACGAAATTCTGCAGATACGGCAGGCTGTATTGCACGGTGACGCCCCAGCTCAACGAATCCGGGTCGGTGTTGTTCAGCGTCAGGCGCGGACCGATGGTCCCGGTGATCGCGAGCGGCTTCAGATACTTCAGGCTATCCGGCAAATCGCCGAATCCCTTGCCGACGTATAGCGTCGGCGTGATCGCCGAGTGTGGGTCGGCGATCGACCTTGATCCGGTGCCGCCCAGTTCCGCAACCGCGCCAACGGAGGCCATGAACTCGTGTTTTTCGTTGACGTAGAAGCGGTATTTGACACCGATCGCGAAGTTGTCGAATCCGCGGGCCGAACCGCCATTCGGCACGTTGACGTTGACGTAGGTTCCCACCACTGACAGGGCGAAACTGGGCGTGATCAGTTTGTCCCACTCGAGCGTCGTCGTGTTGGTGTTCTGCTCGTCGCCATCGTCGGTCAGCGATTTGACATGGCCGAATTCGAGATTGACTTCGTCGCCGACACCGGGGTCGTCGACCGCCATCGTCGCCGGGAAAACCCGGTTACCGGCGATCGCGTGCGCCGATGCAAGCGATGGAAACAGAAGCGGGATGGCGATAGTGGCCGGAGCAATGAGGGCCGCAAGCATCGGCATACTGCCGCGTGCAGGAATGAGGGTGCGCATGATTTGATCCTTGCGAGAGGCGCTGATGTGCTCGCGAGCCTGTCAAAAGACGCGCGAGGACATGGCGATGCAATGACACCTGCATCGCCGTCGGGCTGACTCAATCAGGATGAAAACGGGGGCGCACGCGGCTGGGCCGCAGTGAAGTGGAAAACGCTGTGGGGTGTCTGAAACGCTGGCGCCGACGTGGGATGAACCGGCCAATCCGTCGGCACGAACCCCGAGGTCCCGCCCAGTAACGCGGGCATGTCGGCAAGCAGTCCGCAATATGCGCATGCCTGCCAGTGGACCGCCTTCTCGGGCAGCGACGCGTGGTCGGGGCCCGCAACGTCCGCGCCGTTCTGCGCGGTACAGAACGCGCCGGATACAGCGTCGAATTGCCGCTCGGACGAAAGGCTTTGCGATATCGTCGGCGCGAGCGTCGCCATCAGGATTGCAAGCAATCCCAGGATGCTGCCTATCCTCCTGCGAAACAGGGCTGACATGATTTTGGTGGAATCGCACGCTCGTCGGCACGTTGCGGGGAGTATGGCATAGGCACCGGATGGTCCAGATGGGGAAGTTCCCTACTTATGTGTGGGCATCGGGAGGTGCTTCGCGCCGGTTCGGACTATTCGCCGGCGCCTGCCTTTGCAGCGTGCGACCGGCTGCCTGGGGTCGACAAGCGACACCTGCGGCAATCCGCGAAGCACTTCTTGCATCGACGATTCAGTTGCCGGAAAGGAAGTGGAGGCGTCGCGTGTCGATGCGCGACACCCCTTCGCGTTTTCCGCCGGCTGCCTCGTCAGTTATAGATGTCGAACGAGAAATACTTCTTCGCGATCCGCTGATACGTCCCATCCTGAATCAGGCTCGCCAGCGCCTGGTTGATCTGCGTGCGCAGCGCGTCGTCATCCTTGCGCACGCCGATTGCCGAGCCCACGCCGAGCGTCTTCGGATCATGCAACGCCGGCCCGGCGAACTCGAAGTTCGCGCCCTTCGCGGTTTTCAGGAACCCGAGATCGGCCTGCACCGACGACTGCAGCGACGCATCGAGCCGGCCCGACAACAGATCCTGATACACGAGATCCTGCGTCTGGTACGTGCGGACGATCACGCCCTTCGGTTCCCAGTACGTGCGCGCATAGCTCTCCTGCGTCGAACCCTGCTCGACGCCGACGCTCTTGCCCTGCAGCGACTCGGGCGTCGGCTGCAGGTTCGAGCCGCGCCGCGCGACGAGGCGCGGCGGCACGTTGTTGATCTTGTCGGTGAACGCGATCTGCGCGAGCCGCTTTTCGGTCACGCTCATCGACGACAGCACGCCGTCGAACTTGCGCGCCTTCAGCGCCGGGATCATCCCGTCGAATGCGTTCTCGACCCACACGCAGCGCACCTTCATCCGTTCGCAGATCGCGTTGCCGAGGTCGATGTCGAAGCCGACGAGCTTGCCGTCGGGCGCGAGCGATTCGAACGGCGCGTAGCTGGGATCCACGCCGAGGCGCAGCACCGCCGGGTCTTTCGCGGCGGCGGCGCCTGCCGTCAGCGCGAGCGCGACGGCCAGAACGAGCTTTTTCATTACTGTCTCCAATACCGATTGATGTTGTATGTCGTGAAGCGAACGAGCGGCCGATGGGCGTGACTGCCCGCGCCCGGCCATGCGCGGGCGGCTGGACCATCGCCGGAAGCGGCCGGCGATGGTCCCGATCAGGGCATGCGGTTCAGTGAACGGTGCGGGTGATGCGCGCCATGCTGGGCCGGTAGCCGGCGGGCGAGAACGCGGCGTTCAGCGCGGCCATCGCCACGATCACGGCGATATGCATCCACCACGCGATCGCGAAGCCGCCGCCCGCGTCGCGCAGCCAGCCGATCAGCCAGGGGCTCGCCGCGACGGTCAGGAAACCGACGCCCTGAACGAAGGCCGCGAGCGCGCCGGCGAGCCGCGCGTCGGGCAGGTGGTCGAGCGTGACGATCAGGCTCATCGAGAAGAAGCCGCCGAGACCGAGGCCGACGCACGCGACCCAGAGCCACGGCGCGGACGCGGGCAGCGTCGCGAACCCGGCGAAGCCGGCCGCCTGCAGCGCGAGCGTGAGCCACAGCACGTTGCGACGGTCGGGCGACCGTTTCGCAAACATCGGCATCGCGAGCGCGCCGATCGCCTGGAACAGCGCCATCCACGCGAGCAGGTTGCCGCTCGCCTGAGGGCTCATGCCGACGCTGCGGTAGAACGCGGGCAGCCATGCGACGAGGCTCGCGTAGCCGCTGTTGCTGAGGCCGAAGAACAGCGCGAGCTGCCATGCGCGCGGAATGCGTGCGAACGCGGTGATCGGCGCCGATGCGGCCGTCGCATGCACGGCGTCGCGTGGCGCTTTCGTGCGCCACAGCGCGAGCGTGACGAGCGCGGGCACGGCCCATACGGCGAGCGCGAGATGCCAGCCGCCGTGCGCCGCGAGCCACGGCGCCGCGACCGCGCCGAATGTGCCGCCGCCGACCAGCGCGGCCGAATAGAGGCCCATCGCGAGCGGCAGCCGGTCGACGAACCAGCGTTTCGCGAGGCCCGGCACGAGCGCCTGGACGACGGCGACGCCGGCGCCCGCGACGATCGCGGTCGCGATCAGGCCCGCGCTGCCGCCGGTCCACAGGCGCGCCGTGCAGCCGGCCGCGATCAGCGCCAGCGCGGCGGTCAGCGCGCGTTTCTCACCGAAGTGCCGCGCGAGCCCGACTCCGACCCCGGCGACGACGCCCATCAGCACGAACGGCAACGTGGTCAGCAGCGCGGCCGCGCGAAAGCCGAGGCCTGTGTCGGCACGCACGACGTCGAGCACGGGGCCGAACGCGGTCAGGAACGGACGCAGGTTGAGGCCGGCCAGCACCAGCAGCGCGAGCGCGCCATAGGACACGGAAGCCGCGTGCGGGCGGTGTACGGCTTGCGCGGTGCCGGGGTCGGTCATCGGGATGCTCCAGGAAGGGGCCGGTGGCCCAAAGATGCGATGCCGAAAGGGTAAGCGCGCGCTACGCCAGGTGAAAATTAAATATTCGACTGGGAATCAGTGCGGTTTGCGATGGGTTGCGCGCAGCGATGGGGCCGGATGGGCGCGGCTGTCCATGCGCGCGACCATGCTCGAATCCTTCAGCGTGCCGGCCCGCGTGACGCAGTCGATGCCTGCGCCGATCAGGTCGGCCGGCCGGTCGCTTGCGCCGAGCACGAACTCGATCTGCGATAGCGCTGCCGGGAGTCGGGCAGCGCCGGAATGACGACCGTCTTCGCGAGCGCGCCCGCGATGTCGAGCCGCAGTGGGCTCGTCGGCGTCGCGCGTCATTCGACCGGATGCAGATCCTGCAGCAGCGTCGGCACGAGTTCCGACACGGTCGGGTGGATGTGCATCGCGCGGCTGATCGTCGTGTACGGCGCGCCCGCGGCCATCACGTCGAGCATTTCGTGCACGACCTCGTCGCCCGTTACGCCGAGGATCGACGCGCCGAGGATCGCGTGGCTGTCAGCATCGACGATCACCTTCATGAAACCCTGGCTTTCGCCTTTTTCGACCGCGCGGCCGACGCGCGTCATCGGGCGCGTGCCGACCAGCAGCCTGCGGCCCGTCTGCTTCGCTTCCGCGAGCGTCATGCCGACGCGGCCGAGCGGCGGATCGATATACATCGCGTAAGCCGTGATGCGGTCGGACACCTTGCGCGGATCGTCGTCGAGCAGGTTGGCCGCGACGATCTCGTAGTCGTTGTACGCGGTGTGCGTGAACGCGCCGCGCCCGTTGCAGTCGCCGAGCGCCCAGATGCCCGGCACGTTCGTGCGCAACTGTTCGTCGACGGTGATATAGCCGCGCGCATCGGTCGCGACACCCGCACGGTCGAGCCCGAGATCGTCGGTGTTCGGCACGCGGCCGACCGCGAGCAGCAGGTGCGAGCCCGCGACCTCGCGGCCGCCGCCCGCGCAATCGAGGCCGATCACGATGCCGTCGCCGTCGCCGTCGCGCCGCGCGCTCAGGCAGTTCGCGTCGAGCTGCACGTCGATCCCTTCGTTTTCGAGGATCTCGCGCACGGCTTGCGACACGTCGTCGTCCTCGCGGCGGATCAGACGCGAGCCCTTCTCGACGATCGTGACCTTCGACCCGAAGCGGCGGTACATCTGGCCGAATTCGAGCCCGACGTAGCTGCCGCCGACGATCACGAGATGCTCGGGCAGGAAGTCGACGTCCATCATCGTCGAGTTGGTCAGGTACGGCACCGAGTCGAGGCCCGGCATCGCCGGCACCTGCGCGCGTCCGCCGACGTTGATGAAGATGCGTCCGGCTTCGAGCAGTTCGTCGCCCACGCGCACCGCGTCGGCGCTCTCGAAGCGGGCATGACCCTGGAATACGGTCGTGTTCGCGAGGCCGCGTACCCATTGTTCGACGCCGTGGTTCGAGCGGCCGGAGATCTGGTCCTTGCGCGCCTTCACGGCTTTCATGTCGACGGTGACGGGGCCGCCGACCGACACGCCGTATTCGCCGGCGCGCCGCGCGATTTGCGCGGCATACGCGCTCGCGATCAGCGTCTTGGTCGGGATGCAGCCGGTGTTCACGCAGGTGCCGCCGAAGCGGCCGCGTTCGACGATCGCGACTTTCAGCCCGGCGGCGGACAGCCGCGCGGCGAGCGGCGGGCCGGCTTGCCCGGTGCCGATGACAATCGCATCGAAGTGTTGCGTCATGACGTCCTCCTGTGCGGGTTCTACGACGGAAGGCGTGAGGGCGAGCCGCGTGCGGCGGCGGCGCACGGTCGCGCGACGGCGAGCGCTTATGGTAGTCCTGTTGGCGTACGCTCGCGAGCACCGGAAGGACGGGCGACGCGGGGAGTGCGACGGACGGGCCGCGCACCGGTGTGCGCGCAAGGCGGTCGGCATGCGACCCAACCGGTCGCAGCGCGTTGCGCCGGTCGCTTCAGTCCTTGCGTTTCCATTGACCGAACGAAACCGGCCGGTGCGCGTCGGCACGCGTGACGGTCACGTGGTCGGGCTTGTCGTCGAGCGGAAACGATACGGTGACGATCTGGTTCGAAAATACCCAGCCGCGCGTGCGCGAGTCGTAGCGGAACGTCACGTAGTCGGTCCAGTGCTGCCCGCACGCGACGAAGTTCTGCACGGTGAAATAGCGGCCTTTCACCGAGAGGCCGTTGACGCCGGCGTCTTCGGGATCGAACGGATCGCACTGGCCGCCGTCGTTCGCGCGCAGGACGATCTGGTCGTTGCGCGCGGCAAGCCGGAACGCGTGGTCGGGCTGTTCCTCGTAGATCAGCAGCGGGCGCGGCGACGGCTGTTCGCGCGTATCGACCGCACGATGCACGACGACGAGAAAGCTGTGCCGTCCGTTGCCGAGATCGGGCCCGGCTTGCGCGAGCAGCGGCTGGTAGCCGGGCGGCAGTTGCGTCTCGATCGACTTCGGCAGTGCGTCGGCGCGGGCGCCGGCGGGCAGTGCCGCAAGCAGCGGGAGCAGCAGGAGGGACAGGCGGAGAACGCGCATGGCGGGGTGTCCGGTTAACAGGATGAAAGGTGCACCGGCCGCGCGGGGTTACAGATCGCGCCCGAGAAACCCGGTGCCCGGCACCGGATTGAACGCGACAGGCGGCACGGGATGACGGGAATGAGGGCCAGCATAGCAGCGCGCGGCCGCTTTCGGTCACGCGCGAAGCGTGCCAGAATCGGCGGCTCGACCGTCGGAAACGACACGCAGGCGCCGGCGCATCGGCGTCGCTGACAAGGAGACTTCGATGAATGCATCGGCTGCCGTACTCGCGATCCTGGCCGCGCTGTGGCTCGGCGCGATGATTCCGGGCCCGAGCTTCGTGCTGGTTGCCCGCAATTCGATCGGGCTGTCGCGCCGCGACGGGCTCGCCACCGCGCTCGGCATGGGCATCGGCGGCATCGTGTTCGGCGGCGTCGCGCTGGCCGGGCTCTATACGCTGCTGCAGGCCGTCGAATGGCTGTATATGGGCCTCAAGGTCGCGGGCGGCGCGTACCTGATCTACATGGCGTCGAAGATCTGGCGCGGCGCCGACCGGCCGATCGCGATGGACGATCCGCAGGCGATCGCCGGCGGCAGCGCGCGCAAGTCGTTCTGGACGGGCCTCACGACCCAGCTCAGCAACCCGAAGACGGCGATCTGGTACGGCAGCATCTTCGCGGCGCTGCTCCCGCAGCATCCGCCGCTGTGGTGCTACCTCGCGCTGCCGCCGCTCGTGTTCGGCGTCGAATTCGGCTGGTACACGATCGTCGCGCTGTGCTTCTCGACGCGCCGGCCGCGCGAGCTCTACCTGCGTGCGAAGAAGTGGGTCGACCGCATCGCGGCCGGCGCGATCACGCTGCTCGGGCTGCGGCTGATCCTGAATGCGCCGAAAGCGGGGATCTGACCGCTTCCACTCCCGATCCGCATCGCACGGCGGCCGACCATTCCCGTGGTCGGCCGCCGGAGCGAACCATCCGAACCGCGCACCACGCTTCCGGAAACCGCGAGTCGTCCGGAAACGCCTTCTTTTTCCTCATGACGCACCGGGCGAGGCCCCCGGCTCCCCGATCCCGGCAACTCGCCGAGCCGCCTCCGACGGTATTCCCGGCCACCCGCTACCGCCCGCGGAGCCTTGCGCGACGGGCGTCCGCGTGTGTCGCCCGGTGCGCCGGACCGCGCCGCTTCCCCGATTCTGGCGGTCGACCTCCCGGCGACGTGTAAACTGCTGCCTTTTTTGACGGTTTGCAGCATGGTGCAAGCTCCTCCGCGCCCGGCATTGAGCGGTCCGACCCTCGTCCGGCTGCTCGCGCGCCTGGCCGATGCCGACGTCGCGGAATCCCGGCAGACGCTGTCCGACCGGCTGAGCCAGTGGCTCGGCTGGACCGACGCGATCACGCTGTCGTCCGCGCTGACCGCGAGCCCGCCCGGCGTCGCGGCCGGCGTGCGCGGCTACGACGCGGAGCGCGACTGCGCGCGCGTGCGCCACGATCTCGCGCAGGCGATCACGGCCACCAACCGGCCGCGTACGCGGCGCCGGCCCGGCGACATGCCGCCGCCGGCCGCCGACACGGCCGATTTCGCGGACTTCCGCCAGCGCTATCTGTCCCTGCAGCAGGACATGGAAACGGCGATCGGCCAGTTGCGCGGCCGCCTGCGGGTCGCGCTCGCCGCGCGCTCATCCGGGATGGCGCGGCTCGCGACGCTCGACGCGATCATGGAGCGCGTGCTCGGCGCGCGCGAGCGCAGCCTGCTGTCGGCCGTGCCCGCGCTGCTCGGCACGCGCTTCGGGCGGCTGCGCGACGCGGAACGGCAGGCGCTGGCCGATGCCGAATCCGCCGCTGCATCCGACACGGCCGGTACGGCCGATGACGGCGCGGTTGCCGACGGCGCGGCCGTCGTGGCGATCGTGCCCGGCGCATGGCTCGACACGTTTCGCGACGAGATGCAAAGCATCCTGCTCGCCGAACTCGAGGTCCGGTTTCAAACGGTAGACGGGCTGCTCGCGGCCCTTCGCACCAGCTAATCAACACGCTATGTCCAGAATTCGCATTGATCTCGTTGTCTTCGTCGCCGGTCTGCTCGCAGTGGGCTGGATCGGCGTCGGCTATGTCGCGTCGAACCCGCTGGCGTCGGCCGTCACGCTGCTGATCGGCGCGTGTTACGTCGCCGGCGCATGGGAACTGCTGCGCTACAAGCAGGCGACCGCCACGCTGTCGCGCGCGGTCGCGGGCCTGGCCGAGCCGCCCGCGAAGCTCGACGCGTGGCTCGACACGCTGCCCCCGGGCCTGCGCGGCGCCGTGCGGGCACGTGTCGAAGGCGCGCGCGTCGCGCTGCCGGGCCCGGCGCTCACGCCTTACCTCGTCGGCCTGCTGGTGCTGCTCGGCATGCTCGGCACGCTGCTCGGGATGGTCGTGACGCTGAAGGGCACGGGCGCCGCGCTCGAAAGCGCGACCGATCTCGACGCGATCCGCGCGTCGCTGATCGCGCCGGTGAAGGGCCTCGGCTTCGCGTTCGGCACGTCGATCGCGGGCGTCGCGACGTCCGCGATGCTCGGGCTGCTGTCCGCGCTCGTGCGCCGCGAGCGGATCGACGTAGCGCAGCAGCTCGACGCGAAGATCGCGACGACGTTGCGCGTGCATTCGTCCGCGCACCAGCGCGACGAATCGTTCCGGCTGTTGCAGCGCCAGGCCGACGTGATGCCGGCGCTGGTCGACCGGCTGCAGACGATGATGACGACGCTCGAGGCGCGCAGCGTCGCGCTGCACGATCGCCAGCTCGACAGCCAGCAGGCGTTTTTCGACCGGACCGAGCGCGCGTATGCGGGCCTCGCGTCGAACGTCGGCGACGCGCTGAAGGAAAGCGCCGCCGAAAGCGCGCGCGTGGCCGGCGCCGCGCTGCAGCCGGTCGTCGCGGCGACGATGACGGGGCTCGCGCAGGAGATGGCCGCGCTGCGCGACACCGTGACGGGCGCCGTGCAGCGCCAGCTCGACGGGCTGACGGACGGCTTCGAGAAGACCACCGGCAACGTGACGGCCGTCTGGAACCGCGCGCTCGACGAACAGCGCCGCGCGGGCGACGCCGTCGCGCAGCAACTGCAGACGACGCTGGGCCAGTTCACCGATACGTTCGCGCAGCGTTCGACGGACCTGCTCGACGGTGTCGCGATGCGCCTCGAATCGACCGAAGGCCGCCTGTCGGACGCATGGCGCGAAGCGTTGTCGCGCCAGGAGCAGGTCGGCGAGACGCTGGCCGGCCAGCACGCGCGTGCGCTGGGCGAAGCCGCCGCGACGTTCGAACGGCATTCGGGCGCGACGCTCGCCGCGATGCGCGAGTCGCACGCGGGGCTGCAGACCGAACTGGCCGCGCGCGACGAACAGCGCCTCACCGCGTGGAACGACTCGCTGGCCACGATGGCCGCGAAGCTCGGCGACGAATGGCAGCGCGCGGGCGTGCATAGCGCGGACCGTCAGCAGGAAATCTGCGATGCACTTGCTCAAACGACGCGCGAGCTCACCACGCAGGCTTCGACGTTCGAACAACGCTCGAACGAACTGCTGTCGACGATCCGCGATTCGCACACGGGCCTGCAAACGCAACTGGCCGCACGCGATGAAGAACGCCTGTCGGCCTGGAACGATTCGCTGGCCGCGATGGCGACGAAGCTCGGTGACGAATGGCAACGCGCAGGCGTACACAGCGCGGGCCGTCAGCAGGAAATCTGCGATGCACTCGCTCAAACGACGCGCGACCTCACCACGCAGGCTTCGACCTTCGAGCAGCGTTCGAACGAACTGCTGTCGACGATCCGCGATTCGCACACGGGCCTGCAAACGCAACTGGCCGCGCGCGATGAAGAACGTCTGTCTGCGTGGAACGATTCGCTGGCCGCAATGGCGACGAAGCTCGGCGACGAATGGCAACGCGCAGGCGTACACAGCGCAGGCCGCCAGCAGGAAATCTGCGACGCACTCGCGCAAACGACGCGCGATCTCACAACGCAGGCTTCGACCTTCGAGCAGCGTTCGAACGATCTGCTGACGACGATCCGCGATTCGCACGCCGGCCTGCAGACGCAACTCGCCGCACGCGACGAACAGCGCCTGTCCGCGTGGAACGATTCGCTCGCCGCGATGGCGGCCGCGCTGCGCGACGAATGGGCGCAGACGAGCGCGCAGGCCGCGACGCGCCAGCAGGACATCTGCGACACGCTGGCCCGCACCGCGAACGACATCACCGCGCAGGCGCAGGTGCATGCGAGCGACACGATCAACGAGATCGCGCGCCTCGTGCAAGCCGCGTCGGAAGCGCCGAAGGCCGCGGCCGACGTCGTCGCCGAACTGCGCCAGCGCCTGTCCGACAGCATGGTGCGCGATACCGCGACGCTCGAGGAGCGCAGCCGCCTGCTCGCAACACTTGAAACGCTGCTCGGCGCGGTCAACCATGCGTCGACCGAACAGCGCACCGCGATCGACGCGCTCGTCAGCACGTCGGCCGACCTGCTCGACCGCGTCGGCGCGCGCTTCAACGACACCGTCGATGCCGAAACGCGCAAGCTCGATTCGGTGGCCGCGCAGGTCACTGCGGGCGCGGTCGAGGTCGCAAGCCTGGGCGATGCGTTCGGGATGGCCGTGCAGGTGTTCGGCGAATCGAACGACAAGCTGCTGACCCATCTGCAGCGCATCGAGGCCGCGCTCGAGAAATCGCTCGCGCGCAGCGACGAGCAGCTCGAGTACTACGTCGCGCAGGCGCGCGAGGTGATCGACCTGAGCATGATGTCGCAGAAGCAGATCGTCGAAGACCTGCAGCAGCTCGCCGGCCGGCGGGCACCGGTCGGAGCGTAACGCATGCACGACGAAATCGACGGCGGCGCGCCATCCGCGCCGGTGTGGCCCGCGTTCGCCGACCTGATGTCGGTGCTGCTCGGCGCGTTCGTGCTGATCCTCGTCGGCGTGATCGGCATGCAGCTGCAACTCACGTCGAAACTCGAGGAAGCCGTGCGTGCGCGCCAGCTCGAAGCGCAGCAGCGCAAGTCGCTCGAACAGGCGCTCGCCGGGCCGCTCGCGGCCGGCCGCGTGACGCTCGTGAACGGGCGCATCGGCATCAGCGGCAACGTGCTGTTCGCGCTGAACTCCGACCAGTTGCAGCCTGCGGGCCGCGACTTGCTGAAGACGCTGGCCGCACCGCTGGCCACCTACCTGAAGACGCGCGACGAGATCCTGATGATCAGCGGCTTTGCCGACGACCAGCAGGTGCATGCCGGCAACCGCCAGTTCGCGGACAACTGGGAATTGTCGGCCAAGCGCGCGTTGACGGTCACGCGCGCGCTGATCGACGCCGGCGTGCCGGCAGCGTCGGTGTTCGCGGCCGCGTTCGGCTCCGAACAGCCGGTCAGCTCGAACGCGGACGATGAAGGCCGCGCGAAGAATCGCCGCGTGGAGATCGCGCCGGTGCCGCGCAAGAGCGCATCGAACGGAGGGAAGGCGAAGTGACGGAACACGCGACGCCCGCCCGCGCGACGCTCGACGCATGGCGCGAGCAGGGCGTGGACCGGCTCGATCCCGTGCGCTTTCACCGGATCGACGCGCTCGAACGGCGCGCGGCCGTGCTCGATGGCAGCGCGCGCGAATTGCTCGACGCGCGGCTGGCAGCGTTGATCGAAGGCTTTGCGGAGGTCGTTGCGCGGGCCGATGAAGCGAAGGCCGCGCACGACAATGCGGAAGCCGCGGCAGGTGCGCCCGTGCGCGGCACGATTGCGGAACTCGTCGAACGGCTTGCGCGCGATGCGCAGGCCGACCGGCGCGGGCTCGATCCCGAGCTGGTCGACTACTTCCGCACGATGTGGTCGAAAGTCCGCACGGAGCAGCAGTATCGCCAGTCGCTCGATCAGGTGCCGCGCAATGCGGGGCCGCTCAATTCGAACAGCCTCGTGCACCGGTCGCTGTCGACGATGCGCGAGCTGTCGCCGGAATATCTGCAGCAGTTCATGTCGTACGTCGATGCACTTGCGTGGCTCGAGGATCTCACCGGCGGCGGCGCGCAGCCCGAGAAGGAAGCGCCGCGTGTGAAGACGGTGAAGAAGGGGACGCGGAGCAAGAGCCGGTAGCGTGCTCCGTTGCAGCGTTGGCCGGTTACATCGATAACTGGCCCGATGTCGCCGCATGTTGATACCGGGCCGCGCTGATGAATTTCGAAAAGCGTTCGCACCAGATCACGACCGACGTGTACTGCGCGGGATTCACGTCGGCGGGAAGCGGCACGACGAAATTGCCGAATGTCTTCAGGTCGCCCACGCGCGCGGCACGCGCCTTGATCGCGAGGAACGACGCCTGGGTGTCGACGAATTCCGGAACGAGATAGATCTTGTAGTCGGGCCCCGGTGCGACGTCGCCTTCGAACGTGAGCGACGAATCGGTGATCGTCAGCTTGCCGTCCGCCCAGTGCAGCGGATCGCTTCCCGGCAGATTGCGTTCGAAGCGACCGGTGTGGCGTGCATTTTCCGTGGCCACTTGCAGTTCGACGGCGCTAGCGCCCTCCGATGCGGTCAGGATCGGCAGCACGTAGATGCCCGCGGCGAATGCAACGAGACCCGTCGCGAGATGCGACGCGATCAGTATCCAGATTCTGGTTTTCATGGCGGCCCCTTTGAGCGAGAACAGGCGGTGGCGCATGGCCACATGCGTGTAGTCGCGCGAGCCGGCGAAATCTGACAGCCGGTCGGTTTTCATCTGAACATGCCGTTCACATCGGGCGCGACGCCTGGCCGTGGTTCGGTACGGCATCGCGACACGGCGTCGAATAAATTTCGTCGGCGGGTGTCATTTTTGCGCTCGCGGATCGACTCACTCTCCATCGACAACGTCGTCGATGCCAAGGAGAGTTCACATGAACAAGCTTGCTCTGTATGTTCTCGCGACGGTTGCCGCGACCGCTTCCGTTTCCGCATGGGCCGCGCCGCAGTCCACCGTGACGCGCGCCGAGGTCACGGCCGAACTGGCCGCACTGCACGCGGCCGGCTACCGTCAGACCGGCGAAGACCCGCACTATCCGGCGCGACTGGCGGAGGCGCTGACGAAGATCGGCTCGACCGGGACGTCGACGGCCGATACCAGCGGATACGGGATGGCCGCACCGGCCACGAGCGAATCGGGCTCGATCGCCGCCGACAGGCCGATCTATCGCGGACGATGATCGTGGCAGGACATTGCGCCTGTCGACGGGCGCAATGTCCGATTCATCGGGACTGCGATGCGTTTCCCGATGCGCAGCGTCAGCGCGGCGGCGCACCTTCGGCAATCGCCGCGCCGAGCGCGTGCAACGCATCGACAAGCGCCGACGCGAACGGCGGATGCGCAGCAATGCCCGCCGCATCGAGCTGGCTGCCGAGGATCGGCAGCGTGATCGACGCACGCTCGACGATGCGTGCGGACATCACCGACAGCGTTTCCCGCAAAGCCGCGTCCGCATGCGTCGCACGCGGCGACGCATTCAGCACCGCGACCGGCTTGTAGACGAACGCTTCGCATCCGACGACCCAGTCCAGCGCGTTCTTGATCACGCCGGTCACGCCGTGCGCGTATTCCGGGCTCGCGATCAGCACGCCGTCGGCCGCGTTCAGGCGATCGATCAGGTCGCGCACGGCGGCGGGCGACGGGTGTTCGGTATCGGGGTTGAACAGCGGGAATTCGCCGAGGCGATCGAAGCGCGCGATGCGCATGCCGCGCGGCGCGACGAGCGCGGCTGCATCGAGCAGCGCGGCGTTGTACGACTGCGACCGGAGGCTGCCGCACAGGGCGACGATGTCGATGCGGCGGTCGGTGTCGGTTCGGGGATCGGTGGTCATCGATGAGCGTTTCGGTTGGCGTGATGCGCTGTCGCGTCGCGCAGACCGGACGGATTATCGCATCGGCGTTCGGGCGGCGTGGCGCGTGTCGCCGACGCTACGCGCGTGACGCGGCCTGCGCTGCTCCGTTGAGAATTGTCGCGGAATCGCAGCGAACCGGTTCGGCGTCGCTCATCCCGGCCGCCCGCGCGAATTCCGTCATCGCCCACCCGTTGCCGAGCAACAGCCGCCGCGTATGCAGCGCGCCGTGCACGTCGTCCGGAACGGTGTCGCCGAGATAACGCAGCGCGCGGCCTTCGACATCGACGAAGCCATGCCGGTAATCGTGCGCGAGCGCCGTCCACAACTGCGCGGCGCCGACCGACTGGCGCGCGCCGCTGATCAGGCACAGCCCCGCGTCGAGCCCCCAGCGATACAGCGTCGTCGCAAGGCCCTTGCGTTGCGCCGAGCCGCGCAGCCGCGTATGCGGCGCGCGCAGGTAGCGATCGGCGCGGCGCGGGATTTCGGGAAGGCGGTTGAACACCGTGTAGCCGGCGAGCTGGCGCGCGGCCGGATCTTCGACATACAGGAAGTATTCGCCGTCCGCTTCGCGGTGGCGGACGATCAGGCCCGAGCGGCCGAGCGCGACGGCCGGCAGGCCGTGCAGGCGATGGCCCGGCTGGTGGAGGCGTGCGTAGAGCGTGTCGAGTTCATCGTCGATGTCGTGCTGGGAATGCTGTACGTCGATGCGCATGGCAAAGGTCGCCCGTCCCGGGCGGTTCGAGAAAGAGGTTCATCGCAAAAAGGGAAAAGGAATGGGTGCGGCCCCCGGGCTCGGCAAAGCGAGCCGGGGCCGCGAATCAGCTGGGGATGTGCTGGAAACCGGCGGCGATCGCGGCGAGGCCCGCGATGCAGAGTGCGAACAGGATCAGGACTTTGTAGATCACGTCTCTTTCCTCTTGATGTCTTCATCCGCCCAAAGGCGGCCGATTCCCACTACTGGCGATGCACGTCCGCATCGGAGAATGTTCAACGCAGCGTTGGTATCTCGATCATGCACGACACCGCAGCCACCGCAGGCCCACTCTCTTATTCGCAGTCCCGCGATACCTTTCGGCCGCGTCGTGCTGTCTTTCGACCCGCACGCCGAACAGGACTGGGTAGAACCGTATTCGTCCACTTCCTCGAACGTGACCCCGTGCGCTATCGCCTTGTAGCGAAGCCTGTATCGGAAGGACGACCAGGATACGTCGTTGACGCTTTTCGCCATCCTGGTTTTGGCGAGACCGACGGCCGACACGTTGCCGACCGCGATGTAGTCGAAGCGCCGCACCAGGGCGAGCGCGAGCTTGTGCTGGAAATCGGCGCGGGCATTCGCCACCTTCGCATGCAGTTTCGCGATATGGCGCTTGTGCTTTCGCGCCCGTTGGGCTTTCGCCAGCTTTTCGGCCGCGCGCTGGCTGAATCGGTCGTTGGGCACTTTCTCGCCGGTCGAAAGTGTGGCGAAGTCTTTCAGACCGAGATCGATACCGACGCCGGAACGGATCGGGCGCGCTGGAACATCGGGCATCTCGATCACGATATTGAGGAACCAGTTGCCGCGTGCATCCTGCGCAAAATTGGTTCCGTCCTTGATCTTTCCTTCGGGAAGCGGGCGGCTGCTGAACACGCGAAAAGTGTTGCCCGCAAAGCGAAACGCATCCCCCTCGCGCTTCAGATCGCGCCCCTTCAACGGCACCCAGCCAAGCGATTTCCTGCCGCGATAGCGCAGGTAAGGGCGTCGGTGCTGGCTGCGCGACTTCGCGTACTGCTCACACGTTGCGTTGACCGTGCCCGAATGGATGCTGAGTTCCTTGCTGCTGCCTGTCGTCAGCCTGTTCAGATCGAAACCCGTCGGCCACTTCTTGTTCCACTTGAGCGCGTGTTTCTGCGTGTCGTTGCAAAAGTTCCAGACATAGTTCACCGCACGGCTCTGTTTGTTAAGCAGTCCGTTGAGCGACTTCACTCGGTAGCGGTAGACAAGAATCATGCAGGCCATTCTAGCGTTGGGATGCCGTTTGTCGACGACGCTCCTTTCCTCCCAGCCATCAATAACGAGATTTCTCAGAGCGACTCGGAATGCACGGTGCCGGCGGGCGGCATCGCGGAGACGGTGAGCGGCGGGCATGGCCCGCACGGCCGTCGTGCGGGACGACGGTCGGGTGTCCGGGCGACGGATCGTGCGCGGACGGCCAGCACCATACGCGAGGTGCCGGGGGCGGGCAATCGGACTGGCGGAGAAAAGCGACGAAAAGCGGGGAATCGCGGCGTTTCGCGACAATTGGCCGCAAGGGGTTGCGTGTCGCCGTGTCGACCGATGCGTGTGAACCGGGATCGCAACGCGATGGGGAAAGTGCGTGGCGATTGTCTTTGTATGCCCGGAACCGGCGAAACGTCGATGTCCGTGCGACGGCAGGCGCGGCATGCATCGCCGCCCCGGCCGCCGTCCTCCGGTCACGCCGTCACGCCGGCTGCTGCACCCCGAACGCCTGCCTGATCCTCGCAAACAACCCGTGCTGCGCAATCCATTCGGCGTACGCACGATAGTCGGGGTCGCGCATCAGGTGGCGTTCTTCCGTCTTCGCGCGCAGGTAATAGATCAGGTTGACCGCGACGAGCGCAGCGCAGTGCATGAGCCCGATCTGCCAGCCGAGCGGCTCGACGAACGGTACCGACACCATCCAGTACGACAGGTTCTTCGCGATATACGCCGGATGCTTCGTGAAGCGGTACGGGCCCGACGTGATGATTCCGCGGTTGGTGAGGTTCGAGAAGCGCAGCCCGAACGAGATCGTCGACAGCGCGTAGGTCATCAGCAGCAGGATGATCACGGCGCCCCAGATCACGCGCAGCGTCGGCGCGGACAGCAGCCAGTTGTCCCAGAACAGCGAGCCTTCGTAGCGGATGTAGTGGCTCGAGATCAGCGACCAGAACGGTTGATAGCAGATCAGCGCGGCGCCCCAGCCGAGCGCCGTCGGCTCGACCGTGCGCACGTGACTGTCGAGGATGCGGAACGTGCACAGGTAGCCGACGGTGCCGAACATCAGGTCCATCGTGAACGACAGGTCGTACAGGAACGAGAACGTCGCGAGCGACATCGGCGCATTCATCGCGTGCGCGAGCGACGCGGTCAGGTGATCGGCGTCCTTCGACAGGTAGACGGTCATCAGCGGCAGGAAGAACGTCTTCACGCCCCAGCCGGCGAGCATCTCGCGCACCGGCTGCCAGCTGGCGGGCCGCTCGCGGCGGAACAGGAAGCGGCCCCACAGCAGGTACGCGTCGTCGGTTTCGCGCTGATGGCGGTCCATCCACATGAAATAGAACGGCGCGGCGACGATCACGTACGGGGCGAGCGCGCGCAGCAGCGACCAGAACGGCAGATAGAAATCGCCGTGGTATTCGGGCAGCAGCCAGTACAGCATCCCGATGCCCGCGTAGATCGACGTGAGCGCGCCGAGCCGCGTCGCGACGCGCGCAAGGCCGAGCGGCCGCACGGCCTGGCGCGACAGCCCCGCGCTCGGGCGCAGGTAGACGCGCGAGATGAGGATTTCGTGCAGCGCGATCGTGCCGATGATCGCGAGGCTCGCGATGATCGCGCGCGTCGCGGCGTCGAGGGCCGGCTGGTCGCGCGTGAACCACAGCGCGAGGAGCCCGGCCGTGATGCCGAGCAGGCCGGCGCGGAATGGCGTGGCGGAACGGGGCGGGCGGTCCTGGACCGCGGCGACGCCGTCGAGCGTGGAATTCATGATCGGATCCTCGTCGGGATGAGGGCCGGCGCCCCCGCTTGGCGGGTGACGCCGGCCGTCGGCCGGGCTTTGTATTGATGCGTGCCCGGCCATTGGCCTGTGGTTCTGGTAGGTAAAGCGTTACTTCTTGGTGCCGCCGCCCAGCAGTCCGCCGAGCAGGTTCGTCACCGGCGACAGCAGGTTGCCTGCACCGCCCGCGGCGGCGCCGTTCGAGCTGCCGGTCAGGCCGGCCGGCGTCGTCGCCGTGCCGGTTGCGCCGCCGGGGCTGACCGTACCGTTGGCGCCCGCCGAGCCGGCCGGCGTCGTCAGCGCGCCTGTCAGCGTGCCGACCGGGCCGCTCGTCAGCAGGCCGCCGACGTTGCCCGTCACGTTGCCTCCCGGCGTCGTGACCGTACCGGTGAGGCTTGCGCCGAGCGGCGTCAGCGAGTTGACGAGGTTGGTGACCGGCGCCAGCAGGCCGCCGACGCCCGAGCCACCGGTGCCGCTGGTGCCACTCGTGCCGCCGGTCCCGCTCGTGCTGCTCGAACCGAGACCGCCGAGCGCGCCCGTCACCGTGCCGAGGAGGCCCGTGATCGGCGCGAGCGGGCCGCCGCTGGTGCCGCTCGTGCCGCTGGTACCACTGGTACCACCCGTACCGCTCGAGCTGCTGCCGCCGCCGAGCCCGCCCGTCAGCGTACCGAGCAGACCGGTAATCGGGGCGAGCGGGTTGGTGCCGCTGCTGGAGCTGCCGCTGGACAGCAGGCCGCCGGCCGACGTCACCGTGTTGCCGAGCTGGGACACGCTGTTGCCGGCGCTCGTGCCGACCGGGTTGCCGGTCGCGCTGCCGATCTGCGAACCGGCGAGGCCGAGGCCGCTGCCGAGCGTGCTCAGCAGTCCGCTGAGCGGGGCGCCGAGCATGGTTGCGCCGCCGAGCGTCTGCGTGGCGCCAGGCGTCGTGACGCCGCCGGTCAGCGTGTTCGTGATCGGGTTGATTACGCTGCCGAGCTGCGTCTCGAGTTGCTGGACCGGCGCGC
This sequence comes from Burkholderia pyrrocinia, assembly GCF_001028665.1. Lineage (NCBI taxonomy): Bacteria > Pseudomonadati > Pseudomonadota > Betaproteobacteria > Burkholderiales > Burkholderiaceae > Burkholderia > Burkholderia pyrrocinia. The sequence continues at coordinate 483,406 of NZ_CP011504.1, read as the reverse complement.
TGTTCAGCGCGGTATTCAGCGCCGATGCGGTCGAGTTGACCGCATTGCCGACCGTGTTGACGAGATTGCCGACCAGGGTCGTCGCCGGCGCGAGCGGCGACAGCGGACCGGTGCCGAGGCTCGTCACTGCGTTGCCGAGGTTGTTGACCGCGCCGCCGGCGCCGGTCAGCAGGCCGGTAGTCGACGTGAGCGTCGGGCCGAGCGGGTTCGGCGACACGCCGATCGAACCGAGGCCGGCCGCGACGCCGTTGCCGAGCGACTGCACGCCGTTGCCGAGGCTCGTGACCGCGTTGCCGACGCTGGTGGCCGTCGTCGGGTTCGTGCCGGGGATCTGCACGCCGCCGATCTGCGCGCCGCCGTTCGCGACCGTCGTGCCGAGTGCCGTCACGAGGTTGCCGGATTGCTGGAGGACGTTGCCGAGCGGGGTGACGCCGGTGCCCGAGGTGCCGGAGGTACCCGAGGTGCCCGAGGTACCGGAAGTACCCGACGTACCGGAAGTACCCGACGTGCCGGAAGTGCCCGACGTGCCGGAAGTGCCCGACGTGCCGGAAGTACCCGACGTACCGGAGGTGCCCGACGTACCGGAGGTACCCGAGGTGCCGGAAGTGCCCGACGTGCCGGAAGTACCCGAGGTACCGGAGGTGCCCGACGTGCCGGAAGTGCCCGAGGTACCAGAGGTGCCCGAGGTACCGGAAGTGCCCGAGGTGCCGGAAGTACCCGACGTACCGGAGGTGCCCGAGGTACCGGAAGTGCCCGAGGTGCCGGAAGTACCCGACGTACCGGAGGTGCCGGACGTACCGGAAGTGCCTGAGGTGCCTGAGGTACCGGAAGTGCCCGACGTACCGGAGGTACCCGACGTACCGGAAGTGCCCGACGTACCGGAGGTACCCGACGTGCCGGAAGTGCCCGACGTACCGGAAGTGCCCGACGTACCGGAAGTACCCGACGTACCGGAAGTGCCCGACGTACCGGAGGTACCCGACGTACCGGAAGTGCCCGACGTACCGGAAGTACCCGACGTACCGGAAGTGCCCGACGTGCCGGAAGTGCCCGACGTGCCGGAGGTGCCCGACGTGCCGGAAGTACCCGACGTACCGGAGGTGCCCGAGGTACCGGAAGTAGTACCCGACGTACCCGAACTACCGCCACCCGACGTCCCCGACGAACCGCCACCCGACGTACCGGACGTCCCCGACGTCCCCGACGTCCCGCCGCCCCCCGACGTGCTCGGCTTGATCGACGGCGGGGTCGTCGGTCCATCGACCGAGCCGCAACCGTACAGCGCGAGCAGCGACGAGACGGCGATCGTTACCGTCGTCTTCTTGAAGATATTGTGCATGTTGGCCTCGACATTGGAAGTGTGTCCAAGCCTCCACTGCAAATTCCGCGCCACGACAGCGTTCGCGAAACGGTGTCGCGCTTTGTTGCGGAAATCGGGAATATCAACGCGATTTAAACGGAGGAATGGCGGTTTCGCGCGGCGGGTACGCGCGGTGCTCGGGAGTGGGGGTTTCGATGTTCCCGCAAGCCGCCGTAACGCGCGGCCGGATGTTACGTAGCGTTCGACCGCCCGTTACGCGAACGGCCGCGAACCGAGGGCCGCATCTTTGACGAAACGCGGCGGACCCGTGAACATGCGCGAAATCTCCCGGCTGCCGGCGATGCCGACTCGGCCACGACTTCACACAGGACACGGACATGAGCGAACAGGACAGGGAGCACGGCAAGGCGCGGCGGATCGACGTGATGGGTGAGGCGTTCGTCGAGCGCGCGATGCGCGACCTCGACGGATTTTCGCGTCCGTTGCAGAACTGGTTGAACGAACACGCGTGGGGCAGCACGTGGCAGCGAGGCGGGATCGACCTGAAGACGCGCAGCCTGTGCACGTGCGCGATGCTGGCGGCGCTCGGCCGCAGCACGGAACTGAAGGGTCACATTCGCGGCGCGCTCAACAACGGCGCGAGCCTCGTCGAGATCCGCGAGGTGCTGCTGCACAGCGCGCTGTACGCGGGCGCGCCGGCCGCGGTCGAGGCATTCCGCAGCGCGCGCGAGGTGATCGCGGATCTCGGGCTGTCGGTGCCCGACGACGAAGCCTGATTCCGCCGCAGCGCCGGCTGCCTGGCACGGGATCAGGCCCTGCGTCGCTTTTCGCTCAGTGCGCGACCCGCGCGGCATGCGTGGCTTGTGCGGCGTCCTCGGCCGGCGCGGCGGCGACTTCGAGCAGCCAGTCGGCCGTCGCATCCGGAATCGTGACCGGCAGCATGTGTCCGCCCTCGACGACCTTCAGCCGCACGCGCGCCGATTTCTTCGCGAGCGCGTCACCGTGCTCGCGCCAGTTCAGGATCGGATCGGCTCGGCCGTACAGCACATCGACCGGCAGTGTGAGCTCCGCATAGCGGCGTACCATCGCGGGCAGGTCGACGGGCGCCGACAGCAGGTCGGTCGCGGTCGCGTAGAACACATGCGGCCGCATCCCGAGCAGCCCGCCGCCCTTGGTGGGGAAGTCGCGCGGCACGTCTTCCGGCGCGAACACCTGGCGCACGGCCTTGCGGCCGGTCAGGATCGTCAGCGGGATGGCAAAGGTCCACGACACGAAACGGCGCACCAGCGGCGACGGCAGCATCAGCGGCCGGAACGGCGCCGGCGGCTCGGATTGCTCGTGCGACAGCGGCGCGATCAGCGCCAGCCGGCTTACGCGGTCCGGATGGTTGAGGCCGACCGCGAGCGCGATCGCGCCGCCGAGCGAATGGCCGACGAGCACGGGCTTGTCGAGCCGCAGCGCGTCGATGAACGCGGCGACCGTGCGCGCCTGCGCGAACACGTTCGCCTGCGAGCCCGCACCGCGGATCGAGCGGCCGGCGCCGGGCCGGTCGATGAGGATCACGCGATGCTGCTGCGCGAGCCGCGCGAGCGGCAGGTACGCGAAGTTGCGCAGTTGCCCCGCGAGCCCGTGGACGAACACGAGCGGCGGGCCGTTGCCGTATTCGACGTAGTGGATACGATCGCCGCTGATGTCGACGAAGCGGCCTTCGGGCGGAAACGCGCGCGTCACGCGGCGGGCCACGTAGCCGGAAAACAGCGCGAGCGCGGCGAGCACCGCGACGACGCCGAGCAGCACGTTCTGGATCAGATGGAGCGTATGGGTCATGTCGGTCTCACCGGGTTTCGAGAGCGGGTTCGGCAACCGGCGCCGTTGCGACCGGGCCGGCTTTCGCGCGGCGTTCGAAATGCATCGCCGAATCGGCGAGCGCGCCGAACTTCAGCGATGCGAGATCGAGCACGTAGTTCTGGTGGAATTTCCACGGCTTGCGGTGGCCCTGCTTCGGCAGGATGCCGGCCGCGCGCTGGATGTAGCCCGAGCTCAGGTTGACGGCCGGCACGTCGCCGAGATCGCCGGCGCCGAGCCGCGGCACGCACGTGTCATGGCCGTTCGCGCGCATGTGGTTGAGCAGCCGGCACACGTAGCGCGCGATCAGCTCGGCCTTCAGCGTCCACGATGCATTCGTGTAGCCGAACGACGACGCGAGGTTCGGCACGTCGCTGTACATCATCCCCTTGTACGACACGGTCTCCGGCAGGTCGACCGCGCGGCCGTCGACCGTGACGCGCGCGCCGCCGAGCATCTTCACCTTCAGCCCGGTCGCGGTGACGATCACGTCCGCGTCGAGCTGCTGGCCGCTCTTCAGCTGGAGGCCGGTCGGCGTGAAGCGCTCGATCTCGTCGGTGACGATCGACGCGCGGCCCGCGCGGATCGACTTGAACAGGTCGCCGTTCGGCACGAGGCACACGCGCTGGTCCCACGGCATGTAGCGCGGGGTCAGGTGCTTCGCGACGTCGAAGCCGGGGCCGAGCTGCTTGCCGGCCGCGCGGATGATGAACTTCTTCGTTTGATCGGGCTTGCGGCGCGACACGTTGTACAGGTACATCGTCAGCAGCACGTTCTTCACGCGCACGAGCCGGTGCGCGAGCCGCGACGGCAGCACGCGGCGCAGCGCGTTCGCGATTCTGTCGCGCGCGGGCAGCGACACGATGTAGGTCGGCGAGCGCTGCAGCATCGTCACGTGCTGCGCGTCGGCCGCCATCGACGGCACGAGCGTGACGGCCGTCGCGCCGCTGCCGATCACGACGACGCGCCGGTTCGCGTAGGACAGATCCTTCGGCCAGTGCTGCGGATGCACGAGCTTGCCCTCGAACGTGTCCATGCCGGGCCAGTCGGGCCGGTAGCCGGCGTCGTAGTCGTAGTAGCCGCTGCACATGAACAGGAAGCGGCAGGTGGTGACGAGCGTGTCGGTCGCGCCGTCGCGCTTGCGCTCGATGCGCACCGTCCAGCGCGCGCGGTTCGAATCCCAGTCGGCCGCGACGACCTTCTGGCCGTAGCGGACCGCCTTGTCGATCCCATAGGTACGCGCGGTGTCGCGGATGTAGTCGAGGATCGTCTGGCCGTCCGAGATCGCCTTGTCGTTGTGCCACGGGCGGAAGCTGTAGCCGAGCGTGAACATGTCGGAATCCGAACGGACGCCCGGATAGCGGAACAAATCCCAGGTGCCGCCGATCGCTTCGCGCGCCTCGACGATCGCGACGCTCGCATGCGGGCAGCGCTGTTTCAGGTGATACGCGGCGCCGATGCCGGACAGGCCGGCGCCGACGATCAGCACGTCGAGGTCGTTGCTGTCGCCACGATCATGGCGGGCGCCGGGGGCGGGCGGCGCGTCGCGCCGGTCGGTCGTCGTCGAGGTCATGCGGGTTCCTTGGTCGGCGTGGTCGGGAGTGCGGCCGGGGCGGGGGCGCGTTCGAGATTGCGTGCACGGGCGCGGCGCACGTGACGCAGCATCAGCCGCTGGTAGCCGGCGCCGAGCAGCCGCGCGATCCGGTCGAGGCGGCGCGCGTCGGCGCCGACGAGTACGCGGCGCGCATTGCGCTCGACGCCCGCGAGGATCTGCCGCGCGGCATCGTCGGCCGTCGTCGCGTTGATCAGGCGGTTCGCCTGCCGGCGATGGGTCGCTTCGTCCTGGCCCGTGAGCGCGTGGATGCTGGTATCGACGCGGCCCGCATCGACGATGTTCGTCGCGACGCCGCCCGGGTGCACGCAGGTCGCGCTCACGGGCGCGCCGTCGAGTTCGAGTTCCATCCGCAGCGCCTCGGTGAAGCCGCGCACCGCGAACTTGGTGGCGTTGTACGCGCTTTGCGTCGGCATCGCGACGAGCCCGAACAGGCTCGACGTGTTGACGACGTGCCCGTCGCCCGACGCGCGCAGGTGCGGCAGGAACGCCTGCGTGCCGTGCATGACGCCCCAGAAATTGATGCCGACGATCCATTCGAGATCGGCGATGCGCGCGGTTTCGGCGCTGGCGGCCAGCGACACGCCCGCGTTGTTGAAGATCAGGTTGACCTTGCCGTGTTCGGCGCGGACGAAATCGGCCCACGCGAACACCGCGTCGCGGTCGGCGACGTCGAGCCGCCGCGTGCTCACGCGCACGCCGTGCTGCGCGCACGCGGCCGCCGTGCCGGCGAGCCCGGCTTCGCTGACGTCGGCGAGCGCGACTTCGCAGCCGCGCCGCGCGAGCTCGACCGCGAGGCTGCGGCCCATGCCCGAACCGGCGCCCGTGATCGCGGCGACCTTGCCGGAAAACCCGTTCATCCGTTGCTCCTCCCGTTCCGCTTGTGCTGCACCGGCGGCGCGTCTATTGTGGTGTTGGTCGTCACCACTTTAGTTTTCGGGTGTCCTGATGTCAAATAGCGGAATGGAGAAAGCACTCGAAACGGAAAAACGGGGCCGGTCGTATGGCGGCGTGGCGCCCGAGGTGCGTGCCGCCGAGCGACGCGAGGCGCTGATCCGCGCGGCGACGCGCGTGTTCGGCACGGTCGGGTTCCGCAAGGCGACCGTGCGGTCGATCTGCCAGGAAGCGAAGCTGAACGATCGCTATTTCTATGCGGCGTTCGACAGCATCGAGGATTTGCTGCGCTGCACCTACCTGCATCACGCGCAGCAACTGCATGACGCGGTCGCACAGGCGGTCGCCGCGCGCGGCGGCGATCTGCGCGAGAGCGTCGACGCGGGGCTCGCCGCGTTCTTCGCGTTCCTGCGCGACCCGTGCGCGGCGCGCGTGCTGCTGCTCGAGGTGATGGGCGTGAGTGCGGATACCGACATGACGTACCAGCGCATGCTGATCGACTTCGGCAAGCTGATCATGGCGATCGGCGCGTCGCACGAGGCCGCGACGCCCGCGGAGCGCACCGAGCAGCGGCTGATCGGGCTCGCGCTCGTCGGCGCGATGACGAACGTCGGCGCGGCGTGGCTGCTCACCGGCTATCGCGATCCGGAAACGCAGATGGTCGCCAGTTGCAGGAAGGTGTTGCTGGGGACGTTGCGGGAGATCGGCTGAACGGATGGCATCCGGCGGTGCGTGTTACCCGCGGCAATTGACTGCAGGCTGAAAATGAAAAGAAAGCGGCAACCACACGGCACACCGGGTGCCATGTTGTATTCTGGTTCGATTTAATCGTCTTTTTAATAAAAAAGACGATCGGTTTTTTGGGGTGGAGAATAAGTTTCGGGAAGTTGTCATTGTTTTTAATTCCGGTTCCATGTGGAAGTGAATTGATGAAAACAATATGGAACGAATTAAAAAAGCGACGCAATGCGAAAATCACTTCGCATTGCGCCGATCGTGGCGCGAAACCCTTCGCGCCCCAGGCACGATTGATCAGGAGCCCGTGTATCCGCCCCGGGTCAAGCCGTCGCCGTCCCGGCAATACTCGGTCGTCGTGCCGCTGCTCGTTGCGTACACACGGATGTGAACGGCGCCCCCGACCGGCCAGCACGTGACGGACACGTTGTCGCCCGCCAGGTTGAACGGGCCCGTGTACTCGTTCGACCCGCCGTAGCAGCGTACGGCGACCTTGTTGCTGTTGGCCGTGTAGACACGAATCGACGGCGTGGTTCCCTATGAAATTGCGGCGGTTTGCATTTCCAGACTCCTTGTTCGATTGAATAAAGCGGGGAATTGAAACGCTTCGGTCAACGCGAATTGGTGTATTTCCGGGAATAAGGTTAGTGGAAAATCTGGAAAGCGACGAGCTATTTTTTGGGGGATAAAAGAACGTATTTGGTCGGGGCGGGAAAGCCCGGCGAAAGGAGATTGACGGTTGGGTAAAAACGCGCGGCGATCCGGAGTCAGTCTGCCGCGCGTTTCGATCGTGTCGAGCGTACTGGCGCCGCCGGCGGGGTATCGCCAATCCTCGCCTTCATCGCATCGATGAACGCCCGCACCTTCGGCGACGGCAACCGCGTCGACGGATACACCGCATGAATCCCGGCCGGCGCCGAACGCCATGCGGGCAGCAGCCGCACGAGCCGGCCGGTTGCGACGTCGTCGGCGGTCGAGAAATCCGTCAGCAGCCCGAAGCCGCCGCCCGCGAGCACGATCGCGCGGCATGCCGTTGCGGTGTTCGACACGACCGACGCGACGCAGCGCACCGACGCGCTGCCGCCGCGCGCGCTTTCAAGCTCGAGCGTGTGCGGGCGCGACAGCGTCGACAGCATCACGAACGGCAGTGTGGCGAGCGCATCCGTATCGCGCGGCAGCCCGTAGCGCGCGACGAACGCGGGGCTCGCGACCAGCCATTTCTCGTACGTGCCGAGCTGCACCGCGCGATAGTTCGAATCGGCGAGACGGCCGATGCGGATCGCGACGTCGAGGTTGTCCGCGACGAGATCGACGACCCGGTCGTTCGCGACGAGTTCGACGTCGAGCCCCGGATGCAAGTCGCGCAGCGCGACGACGGCCGGTGCGACGACCTGCGCGCCGTAGTCGATCGGCACGCTCACGCGCAGCGTGCCGCGCAGCGGCCCCGCGTCGGACGACACCGCATCGAGCGCGGTTTCGGTGGCGCGCACGATGTCGCGGCACGCGTCGTAGAACGTACGCCCCGCGTCGGTCACGCTCAGCCGCCGCGTCGTGCGCACCAGCAGGTTCGCGCCGACCTCGGATTCGAGGCGCTGCATGTGCGTACTGACGACCGTCTTCGCGAGGCCGAGCCGCTCGGCCGCGGCCGTCAGCGAGCCGGCATCGACCACCGCGACGAAGATCGCCAGCCGGTTCAGGTTCACGTCGCGCAGATCGGCCATCGTCGATTGTCCTATGGGAGCGGATAATGTTTCAGCGATTATCCGTCTTCTGGCCGCGAACGGCGAGCGCTACTCTGGGGCCGTTCGTCGCTGACATCCAGCGACGCGAGATTCCGGAGTGTTTTCCATGTCCGTTGCCAGCAAGCCCGCCTCCGCGCAGCCCGTCGCCGGAGTGCCCGTCGCCCCGATTCGCGTCTATTCGTTCCTGCTGTCCGGGCATGCGCATCGCGTCCGGTTGTTCCTGTCGCTGCTCGGCTTGCCGTCCGAGACCATCGACATCGACCTCGCGGCCGGCGCGCAGCGCGAACCGGCGTTCCTCGCGCTCAATCCGCTCGGGCAGGTGCCCGTGATCGACGACGGCGGCACCGTGATCGCCGATTCGAACGCGATCCTCGTGTATCTCGCGAAGCGCTACGGCGACGCGCACTGGCTGCCCGACGACCCGGCCGGCGCGGCGGTCGTGCAGCGCTGGCTGTCGTACGCGGCCGGTCCGATCGCGTCGGGGCCCGCGGCGGCGCGGCTCGTGACCGTGTTCGGCGCGCCGCTTGACCAGGACGCGGCCAAGCGCACGGCCGCCAAAGTGCTCGACGTGATCGACCGCGAGCTGGCCGGCAAGCCGTTCGCGGCCGGCGCTCAGCCGACGATCGCGGACATCGCCGCCTACACGTACATCGCGCACGCGCCGGAAGGCGGGGTGTCGCTCGAACCGTATCCGCACGTGCGCGCATGGCTGGCGCGCGTCGAGGCGCTGACGGGTTTCGTCGGCATGCCGACGACGCGCGCGGGCCTGCTGGCCGCGTAACGCCAACCGAAGCCGCGCCTGTTCAGGGAGAACGCGATGAACGCCCCGACCACTGTCGTACCGGGCTGGGAACTCGATGCCGCGCCGTTTCACGCGGGCGAACTCGCCGTGCAGCAGCGCGCGGGCGTGACGGAGGCCGCGGGCGCGGCCGGCCGGCGCGGGATCCGGCGCTTCATGCCGGACCAGCACCGGACGTTTTTCGGGCAACTGCCGTTCTTCGTGCTCGGCGGCGTCGATGCGCACGGCCAGCCGTGGGCGACGCTGCGGGCCGGCGCACCGGGGTTCGTCACGTCGCCGGATGCGCGCACGCTGCGCATCGCGGCGCCCGCGCTGCCGGGCGATCCGCTGGCCGGCGCGTGGCGGCCGGGTGCGCCGCTCGGCGGGCTCGGGATCGAGTTCGATACGCGGCGGCGCAATCGCGTCAACGGCGTCGTGCGCGCGGTCGACGGCGATGCGCTGACGATCGCGGTCGAGCAGAGCTTCGGCAACTGCGCGAAGTACATCCAGGGCCGCAAGCCGTCGTTCGTCGCGCGCGACGGCCGGGATGGCGATATGCAGGTCGCGCCCGATGTGTCGGACCGGCTGGGAGACGCGGATCGCGCGCTGCTCGCGCAGGCCGATACGTTCTTCGTCGCGAGCGCGAACACGTCGGCGGACGCGGGCGCCGCGCACGGCGCGGACGTGTCGCATCGCGGCGGGATGCCGGGCTTCGTGCGCGTCGACGATGCGCACACGCTGACGACGCCGGATTTCAGCGGCAACCGTTTCTTCAACACGCTCGGCAACCTGCAGCAGGATCCGCGCGCGGGGCTGCTGTTCGTCGATTTCGACAGCGGCGACCTGCTGTATGTCGCCGCGCGTGCGGAGATCGTGTGGGACGGGCCGCTCGTCGCGTCGTTCGACGGCGCGCAGCGTGTCGTGCGCTTCCATGTGCGGGAAGTACGGCGCATGCGCGCGGTGCTGCCGTTCCGGTGGTCGGCGGTCGAGCGCGCGCCGCAGTTCGCGGCGATGGCTGCTGCTGCCGGCGGTGGAGCGGCGACCGCGCCGGTCGCGCTGGTGCAGTCCGCATCGGCACCGGCATCGACACCCATATCGACACCCACATCGACACCCGCATGGCGATCGCTGCGCATCGCGAAGATCGTCGACGAAGCGCGCTCGATCCGCTCGTTCCATTTCGAACCGGTGGACGGCGGCGCGTTGCCCGCATACGAAGCCGGGCAGCATCTGACGCTGCGTGTTGCATTGCCGGGCAGCGATGCGCCGTCGATTCGCAGCTACACGCTTTCCGACGCGCCGGGCAGCGCGCATTACCGGATCACGGTGAAGCGCGAAGGGCGCGTTTCGGCCTGGCTGCACGATCACGCGCAGGCGGACATGACGTTCGACGCGCAAATGCCGCGCGGTCGCTTCGCATTCGATCTGGCAAGCCCGCGCCCGGCCGTGCTCGTATCGGCCGGCATCGGCATCACGCCGATGATCGCGATGCTGCGCAGCGCGCTGGCCGACGCCGCGCCGTCGCGCCGTGTGGTGTTCGCGCACGGCGCGCGCGAAGCGGCCGACCGGCCGTTCGCGGCGGAACTGGCGCGCATCGCGGCCGCCGATGCGCGGCTGTCGCTCCACTGGTTCGACAGCCGTCCGCACGACGACACGGCAGCGCGGGCCGGCCGCATCGACATCGCGCAACTGAAGCGAATCCTGTCGTTCGACGACTACGACTTCTACCTGTGCGGGCCGTCGGCGTTCATGCGCGACCTGTACGACGGGCTGCGCGCGCTGAACGTACCGGACGAACGCATCCGCTTCGAGGCGTTCGGGCCGTCGAGCATCGCGCGCAGCACGACCCGTGCGGCAGGCACGCCGGCGGCGGCGAGTGCGCCCGTCGTATTCCGGCGCACCGGGCGCGAAGCCGCATGGACGCCCGCCGACGGCACGCTGCTCGAATTCGCGGAAGGGCAGCGCATCGCCGTGCCGTCCGAATGCCGCTCCGGTTCGTGCGGCACGTGCGCGACGCGCGTGCTGTCCGGCGCGGTCGACTACGAGCAAACGCCCGATGCGGCGGTCGAACCCGGCTGCGCGCTGCTGTGCGTCGCGCGGCCCGCGCAAGGCGCCACGGAACCGCTCGTGCTCGACCGCTGACAGTACCTGCGACATGCCGCCGCAGACGGCCTGCTGCGCGAAAAGCGCACGCAACTGCTTCTTTTTTCGGATGCCGGTCGGATCGACGATAGCGTCAACCGATTCGATTAAAGGAGCGCAATCATGAAACTGCTCGGCATGATCAAGCTGGTCCTGTGGAGTTTCTTCGGCGTACGCAACAGCAAGGCGCACGCGGCGGATCTCGCGAACGTCAACTTCACGCTGCTGCCGTTCGTGGCGATCATCCTCGCGCTGCTGGTCGGCGCGGTCATCTACGGCGTCGTGCATCTGGTCGTCGATCCGACCGTGACGATGCAGGGGTTCTGAGCGGCGCATGAACCGCGAGCGGGCTATCGCGCCCGCTCCGGTTTCCGCCCGCGTGACCGGCGCGTGACCGCTCCGGTCTGCAAGCTTGCCCGGCGCGACGCACGTGGTGGTCGCATTGCCGCCTTTGTCGTCCCGCCCGACCGCGTTTCTCCCTCCCCGCCGTCCGTTCCACCCGATTCCAGGGTCTCGACCCCCGCCCGGGGTAAAATGCGCGCCACGCCGCGATGTCGCGCGCGCAGGGCAGGCCGCCGTTCCGACGAACGGCGCGCGCAACTGCCCGGCGCCCGCACCGGGGCGTTCGAAGCGTCCCCCGCATGACACGACCGCGCGATGCAGCCGGCCGCCCGACAGGCACCCGACGAACCCGTCGACGGCTGCGTCGGCTCCCGGTGCGTCACCCGAATCCGATGTCCCATCCTGCGTCTTCCTGATCGACCGGCACGCATGCGTGCCGTCTCGTCCGATTCGTCCGATGAATGTCGTGCCGGCCGGATACGCCGGCGGGTGAAGAGTCGTCCGCGGGCGGGCGCTTCGCAGCTTCGTAACGTGTTTCGACAGGGTCGAGTGGCGAGTTTTCCATCCAGAACAATGACGGTGAATAAAACAACAGCGTCGCCCGCACGGCGGCGGCGCGCGAAGGTCGGGCTCGGCGTCGGTCTCGGCATCACGCTTTTCGCGGCGCAGGCTGCCGCAGCCCAGGGCGATGCGCCGGCACCGGACGCCGATGCGGCCGGCAGCGCGACGCTGCCGACGATCACGGTGAACGGCGAGCGCGGCACCGCGTTTCGCGTGCGCAACGCGTCGGTCGCGGGGCTCGACGACACGCCGCTGCGCGATACGCCGGCATCGGTGAGCGTCGTCACGCGCGCGCAACTCGACGACCAGCAGGCGAAGCGGCTCAGCGACGTCGTGCGCAACGACGCGTCGGTCGTCAACGACTACGCGCCGGTCGGCTATTTCGAAGGCTTCGCGATCCGCGGCTTTCCGGTCGATCTCGCGAGCGCGATCCGGATCGACGGGCTGACGGTGTCCGGCGAGCAGAACGTGCCGCTCGAGAACAAGGAGCGCGTCGAGATCCTGAAGGGGCTCGCCGGCATCGACAGCGGCGTCGTCGCGCCGGGCGGCGTGATCAACTTCGTGACGAAGCGCTCCGCGAACGTCGCGAGCGTGACGGGCGGCGTCGACAGCCGCGGCTCGACGTCGGCGGCCGTCGATCTCGGCCGCCGCTTCGGCCCCGACAATCAGTTCGGCTTCCGGATCAATGCCGCGAAGGAGAACATGCACTCGTACATCGACGGCACGAACGGGCGGCGCACGTTCGGCTCGATCGCCGCCGACTGGGACATCAGCCCGCGTGCGAGCCTGCAGCTCAATGCTGAATTCCAGCAGTGGATCCAGCGTTCCGCGCCCGGCTACCAGCTGCTCGGCGGCACCGTGGTGCCGTCGGTCAAGACCACGTCGAAGGCGCTCGGCACGCAGCCGTGGGCGAAACCGGTGACGACCGACGCGCTGAACCTGAACGCGCGCTTCGACTACCAGTTCAACGACGACTGGAAGGCATACATCGCAGCCGGCCGCAGCCGCACGATGATCGACGACAACAGCGCGTTCGCGTACGGCTGCTCGTACGCGGCAAGCTGCGCGGCCGGCGCGACGTCGCCGTTCTTCTTCGGTGCGAACGGCGACTACGACGTGTACGACTTCCGCAGCCCCGGCGAATACCGGCGCAACGACGACCTGCGCGCGGTCACGACCGGCAAGTTCGCGACGGGGCCGCTGCGGCACGAGCTGACGCTCGGCGTGAGCGTGCAGCGCCGCGTCGTGCACATGGCCGACGCCGTGTACGACTACGTGGGCAGCGAGAACATCTACGGGCCCGACGTGGCGTTCCCGCCGTCGCCGAATTCGCCCGGGCCGTCGTATCCGCGCCTCGACGCGCGGCAGTACGGCGTGTTCGGGCTCGATCGCATCAGCATCGGCGAACACTGGCAGGTGCTCGCGGGCGGCAAGGAAGTGCTGCTGCGCCAGCGCAGCTGGAGCAGCCTCGATGGCGCGGATACGCGTACCGACCGCTCGGTGTTCCTGCCGCAGGTCGCGCTCGTCTACAAGCCGGTGAACGTGCTGTCGCTGTACGCGTCGTACAGCAAGGCGCTGTCGCTCGGCGATCAGGCGCCGGTGCGCGCGACCAACGCGTACGCGTTCCTGCCGCCCGTCGAATCGCATCAGATCGAGGTCGGCGCGAAATACGACTGGCTCGACCGGCTGAGCCTCACGGCCGCCGTGTTCTCGATCAGCAAGCCGTTCCAGTTCGCCGACCCGGACGCGTCGGGCACGACTTACACGTTCGTGCAGCGCGGCACGCAGCGGCACCAGGGGATCGAACTCGGCGCGGCCGGGCGCGTGACCGAGCGGCTCGCGCTGACGGCCAGCGTCGCGGCGATTCGCGCCCGCGCGGTCGATTCGGGTTCGCCGGCCTACGAAGGACACCAGATCATCAACGTGCCCGCGCTGCGCGCGTCGCTGTATGCAGACTACGCGGTGCCGGGCGTCGCCGGCCTGAACGTGCTCGGCGGCGTCGAGTACAGCGCGGCCCGCAACGCGAACGAGGAAGGCACCGCGCGCGTGCCGTCGTGGTTCGTGTTCAATCTCGGCGCGCGCTATACGACGAAGATCGGCGGCCATCGCACGGTGCTGCGCGTATCGGTGGACAATCTGTTCAACAAGTTCTACTGGCGCGACGCGGGCGAGCAGCAGGGCGACGCGTACCTGTTCCCGGGTGCGCCGCGCACCGCGCGCGTGTCGTTGACCTATGATTTCTGATCGTCCGGAACCGGTTGCGTGACGCGCGGCCCCGGCAGCTAACCAGGAGAGCACAGACGATGTCCCCACTCGAAATCGCCGGCGTGATCGTCAGCGCGCTCGCGATCTGGCTGACCGCGAAGCGGCGCATGCTGTGCTGGCCGGTCGGGCTCGCGTCGGTCGCGCTGTACGGCTGGATCTTCTTCGACGCGAAGCTGTACTCGGACATGCTGCTGCAGGGCGCGTTCGCGGTGCTGCAGGTGTACGGCTGGCAGCGCTGGCTCGCGCAGCGCGCGAGCGAAGCCGGCGGCGGCGCGGCGCCGGCCGGCGACGTGGCGCCCGTCACGGGCGTGCGGCCGCGCCAGATGCTGCCCGACCTGATCGCGGCCGTCGTCGGCAGCGCGCTGCTCGGCGGCATGATGGCGCGCTGGACCGATGCGGCGCTGCCGTTCGTCGATGCGTCGCTGACCGCGTTCAGCCTCGTCGCGCAATACTGGACCGCGCGGCGCTACATCGCGTCGTGGGGGCTGTGGATCGTCGTGAACGTCGTGTACGTCGGGATGTTCGTGTTCAAGGCGCTGTATCTGACGGCCGGACTCTATGCGCTGTTCATCGGGCTCGCCGTCGTCGGCTGGCGCGACTGGAGCCGGACGGCCGCGACGCTGCGCGCGGCGGCCGGCGGCACGCTCGCGTCGGGCGGCGGCGCGCGCTGATTCACGCGCCGATTCAACTACGGAGCAACGTCGTTCATGTCATTCCCACTCGAGCCGGACGGGTCCATATCGCGTGACGTCGCGCCGCCGCAATTCGGCGTCGACGGCGAGCAGGCCGAACGCGACTGGCCGCTGATGACGCACGACGAGGTGGCGGCGGTGCTCGCGCGGATCGACGGCGCTGGCGAGCCGGCCCGGCTGACGTGGCACAGCCCGCGGCAGTTCGCGGCGGCCGTGCTCGTGCGGATGGCGGACGGGCGCGGGCTGTTCGTCAAGCGTCATCACGTGAGCCTGCGCGATGTCGCGGGGCTGGAGGAAGAACATCGCTTCATCGCGCATCTGCGCGCACGCGGCATGCCGGTGGTCGACGTGCTCGCCGGTCGCGACGGCGCGACCGCGTTCGCATCCGGCGAATGGACCTACGAGGTGCACGTGCTCGCGCCCGGCGTCGACCCGTATCGCGGCGTGATGTCGTGGCAGCCGTTCACGCATCCGTCGCATGCGTACGCGGCCGGCCGCGCGCTGGCCGAGCTGCATCGCGCGTCGGCCGGCTACGATGCGCCCGCGCGGCCCGTGCGCACGCTGCTGTCGAGTTTCCGCGTGCTGTCGTCCGCCGATCTGGCGGGCGCGCTCGAACGCTGGGTCGAAACGCAGCCGCTGCTCGTGCGTGCGCTCGGCGCGCGCGACTGGCGCGGCGACGTTGCCGACGCGATCGGCCCGTATCACGCGCGCCTCGTGCCGCTGCTGCCCGCGTTGACGCCGCTGTGGACGCACGGCGACTGGCATGCGTCGAACCTGCTGTGGACCGATGCGGGGCCCGGCGCGCAGGTGCGGACCGTGCTCGATTTCGGGCTGTCGGATCGCACCTGCGCGGTGATGGACCTCGCGCTCGCGATCGAGCGCAATACGGTCGACTGGATGGCGCCGGCCGACGCGCGGCGCATCGAATACGAGCAGATCGACGCGCTGCTGGACGGCTACGAATCGCTCGAACCGCTGAGCGACGACGCGTATGCGGCGCTGGTCGCGCTGCTGCCGATCGTGCATACGGAGTTCGCGCTGTCGGAAGTCGCGTATTTCGGCTGCATCATCGATGCGCCGGCCATCGTCGACATCGCGTACGACGGCTACCTGATCGGGCACGCGCGCTGGTTCGGCGAACGCGACGGGCGGCAACTGCTCGACTGGCTCGAACGGCGGCGGCGGATGAGGAGCGGGCAAACGTGAGCGATGTGTTTGGCACGGGGACGTGTTTGGCGCGTGCTGTCGCATCTGGCAGGCGACATCGCGCCTGAACTCGCCCCGGAGTGTCCGCCCACAAGCCTGTGATCGCCCCAGTTTCCGCGCTGTGTTCAACAATCGTGGCGACCTGAGGGCCGATTGTAGCAGTGCGCTACGCGTCCCCGGATGGCGGGTCCTGTCATCGCGCAGCGTGGTCCCGCGCAACTCCAATACGAAATCCACCGCCCGGCAGATCCGGGTGGGAGTCAGCGGTCGATAAAGACGAGCGCCGGAAACGTGCGTCCGGCGTTTGAACTCGTGAAACCGGGCGTTCAGTCGTTTTAGGCGAACTGGGCGTCGTGTGGGCATTGCGGACAAAAAATTTGAACAGCGCAGGCATCCGGCCCGACACCGCCACGCCCAATACCCGGAAATCATGGTCACAACCGCGCGCTCGATAGTTTTTCATGACATTCGTTCGGATACCAGATAATCGTTGCTGAATTTTCGTACACGGACGATTGATCCCCCTGTCGGGTTGGCTTTAAGTTGGCGTGAAGCACATTTCACCCACTTAACCGGAGAGGGATGCAGGATGACGAACGAACAAGAAGCAAAGGCTTTTACCCATCTTTTCGCGACCATCGGCTCACGTACCGAGCGCGGCGGTTGGGTTGCCGAAGTCGCGGGTAAGACGAGCTATCGCGGGCTGACGCTGGCCCGCGTCGGCGACGTCGTTCAATACGACGACGGCAGCGAGGCCGTTGTCGTCGACGGGGCGGGATTTGCCGCCACGTCGGAGGGCAAGCCGATCGCGCTGGTCGGCTCGCGACTGAGCAACGGCGACGTCATCACTCAAACGTTACAAGACGGAGCCGGCATCCGGGTAACCGATGACGAGTCGATTCCCGGCTTGTTCGATCCGGCCTACGTACCGCCGCCCGCGCGCCCACGCTATCGGCTGGCCGTGAAAGGGGCGACGACCGCGAGGGGCGGCGTGCTGCGCGAAGCAACCGGCACGTGGGACGTGGGCGAATCGCTCGGCAAGTCTGCTGTCGTGGGAAACGTCGTCCACTATGAGGACGGCTCAACCGCCCGAATAATCAGCGGCCTTGGCATCGCGGATTACCCGGACTTCACGCCGCTCGCCTTCGTTGGTAGCGAACTCTCAAACGGCGATGCGGTGACGGACTCCCCGGAGCGTGAAGGCAGGGGCTTCGCCGATACCTTCACGGTGGTGAAATTGGCGACCGTGGTTGACCAAGAGGCGGCGACATGATCCGGTCTTTCCTCGCCCAGGGCGACCGCGCCGGGAGCGCGATCATCACCGAGGGTCTCGACACAGTGACCTGTTCTAATCCGCCGCCGGCAGTACAAATCGCCACGCTCGGCATGAAAACCTACTGCACGGCTTGCAAGCAAGAAGGATTCATTGCGCCGAAGGGGCCGCGCTGGCCCGGCACGGGCCCGAACGGCAAGCAATGGGCATTGAGCGGCGATATCAACGTGTGCAACTGCAGCCCGCCGCCGGTTTTCTACGCGGAACGCAACATGAGGATGATTTTCACGGCAGAGGAAGCGGCAGCGCTGACGGGGAAAGGCACTCCACGTTCGTTGTTGGAGATTCACACTGAACACGACGAACAATTTTTTCTGTGCGACGCCGATACTGGCCGACCCTTGGCACACGTGAAATATCGCATCCGTACCGCGTCCGGAAAAGTATTCTGCGGCGCTACGGATGCTACCGGCCATACCAGCCGAATTGTTACGTCGAGCCGAGAAGCAATGGACATCGAGATTCATGTGGGAGAGTAAAGAACATGGCAACAGACGATGCAAATACGCAAGACAACGGTGACTGGATTCACGTCGGGAAGGGCGAGTCGAACACGGTCCGCGGTTCGAAAGTCGTCATTCCGTTGTCACTGAATGGTCCGCCTATCTGCCCTAACATGACCGATGCAGAATTCAGGAAGCTTGTTCTGGGGTTGCGAGATGAGGCCGTTGTCATTACCAAGCAGAGAATAGCCGAGCTGGCGCGTTGGACACCCGATATACAGGCCCGGGTTGCCGTGTGGTTTGGTTCGCCTGACAACGCGATCAGAATCCGGTTGACTGCGGGCCTCAGGGCTCTCGTGACAGTCATGTCGGACCTGACCGCCAAGAACTTCGTGCGTCCCGGCTCTGACGCGGATTTGGCTACTGGCTGCTTGCCAAACATGAAGGGTCTCGACGGAGAAGTGGCCCACGTCTGTCGTCCGGATACTGCGACGCATACGATTGCGATTAATATCCATTTCTGCTCGCTGCCTGATCGCTCCGCGAGCAATCTATCCTCGAAGCAACTTACGATAGTTCACGAGTGTTCGCATTTTATAGATACGTTTGGTTCCGAGGACTACCCGGGCGCGTATGGTCGTTGGGCTTGCGAACGATTGGCGAAGGAACATCCTGAGCAGGCTATTGGAAATGCAGACAGCATCGCATGGTTCGTTTTGGCGCGTTAACCGGTCCAAAAAAATGAAACGATTGATATTGCTTCTTCTGGTGTTTGCGAACTGCTCGTCGCAGGCCTATGCATGTAAGGTTCTGGAACAAGACAATATGCAATTGGCGTTGAACTCTATCGAGATTGGCAACAGCGATCGGTTGAGCCTTGTTAGGCACTTCCTGACTGCGAGAGAGTGGACGCGTGAAGGGGCATCCGCAACTGTAGATGCGGCCGCGTTTGCGTGGGAGCGCAATCCGAAGGAGTTGGCAAAATTGCGCGGCGAGGCGATGAAATCTTTCCTTGTGCAACTGGGAATGAATCCCCAGGACGTATGGATTCACGAGCGGATCATTCAGGGCAAGGACGGCAATCGTGCCCCCGACGACGCGCATCAAGTCGGCGTTGAATTTGTTCCGAAATGCCCATCGGAAGGTTGTCAGAGTCTATGCAATCTACCGGGTTTGCGGGGTGTTAGCAGCTATGCAGTTACGGCGGCTACACCCGGTCCCGCACGTGACGTCGATCTTTTTACCTGTGGCGACGAGCGCCAGCCTGCAACGGCGCGTATCGTCACGACGGAAAGATGGACACCGCGCACCGAAGATAAAGCGTTGCTCCTTGGGTCTTCCTCGAAGCCGCTTGCGCACGTTTGTTACCGAATCACCACGAGCGCGACCCGCTATGTCGGGATGACGGACGAGCGCGGGCAAACTGAGCGAATGCAATTGCTAGGACCGGAATATACGAGGATTGAGGTAAAGGTCGACGCGACCAAGAACTAGATCGGGTAACACGGATTGTCCACCGGGAGGTGGGCACTTCCACGGACAGTGAAGCGGCACCGCGAGGTTCATGGCACCGTGATCTCCGGCGCGTTGCTGGACAACTACCGCATTCGATGCGATGTGCGCCGCTCACCTATCCACGAGCGGACCACGTTGTTCCAGCAGCTCAGTCAGGCGATACGCCGCTTCACCCAATCGCCGCGCATGGTGGCGGTCCCGCCGCCGCGGTCGGCATGTGCTGCACGCTCACGCGCCGCCGCGCCGAAGATGACGGAAATATCATCTTCGCCTCATGTTTGCACTGCGGTCGCTCCGTAGCATCGGTCGCGAAACAGTAACCGCAGGCTCGCACATGTTCACGCACACTCTGGTTGCGCTCGCCGTCGTTGCGACGGCGGTGACAGCGCATGCCCAATCGTCCCCGCCACCCGCCACGCCAGGCGAGCTGCCCGCAGCCGCTTCGCCGCAGCCCGATGCGGCCGCTGCCGCGCCGCTGACGCTCGCCGACGCGCTCGACACGGCCGTACGCAGCAATCCGGCGCTGCGCGGCGCGCTCGCCGACGTCGATGCGTCCGCGGGCGCGCTGATGCAGGCCGGTGCGCGCCCGAACCCGGAACTCTCGTTCCTGCAGGAAGGCTTTCGCCGCGCGGAGCGCACGTCGACCGTGCTGCTCAACCAGACGATCGAACTGGGCGGCAAGCGCAGCGCGCGGCTCGACGTCGCGTCGTACGGACGGCAGTCCGCCGATGCGTCGCTCGACGAGCAGGGCGCCGTCGTGCGCGCCGACGTGATCGCCGCGTTCTACGGCTTGCTCGCCGCGCAACGGCAGCTTCAGGTGACCGAGGAATCGGCGGCGATCGCCGCGCGTTCGGCGGATCTCGCCGGGCGGCGCGCGCAGGCCGGCAAGGTGTCGCCGGTCGAAGCGACCAAGGCGCAGGTGGCCGCCGCGGCCGTGCTGATCGAAGTCACGACCGCGCGCGGCCGCGTCGACGTCGCGCGCGAAAGGCTGAATTCGGCAATGGGCGGCGCGCGCACCGACCGGCTCGATGCGGTCGGCGATCTCGAAGTCGTGCCGGCGGTCGACCCGCTGCCCGCGCTCGTCGAGCGGCTCGACGACGCGCCGCTCACGCGTATCGCACGTGCCGAGATGCTGCGCTCGAACGCGGCCGTGTCGCTCGAACGCGCACGGCGCATTCCGGACGTGACGGTCAGCGCAGGCGTGAAACGCGTGACCGCGGGCGGCGTGCCGGACAACCAGGCCGTCGTCGGCGTGTCGATCCCGATTCCGCTGTTCAACACGAACAAGGGCGCGCTGCTCGAAGCGACGCACAAGGCCGAGCGCGCGAACGCGAATCTCGATCGCGAACGCGCGCGGCTGCGGCTGGAGCTGACGCAGGCCTACGCGAACTTCGAGGCCGCCGCGCAGGAGGCGCGGCGCCTGAAGACCGACATCCTGCCCGGCGCGCGCACCGCGCTCGATGCGATGTCGCGCGGCTACCAGCTCGGCAAGTTCGGCTTCCTCGACGTGCTCGACGCGCAGCGCACGCTGTTCCAGGGGCAATCGCAATACGTGCGCGCGCTTGCCGACGCGCACGCGGCCCGCGCCGACATCGGCCGGCTTGTCGGCACGCCGCTCGCGGCCGTCGCGCAATAAGCGCCCCTCTCACCTGAAGGATCATCATGTCACGCAGCAGAATCTTCATCATTGCGGCGGCCGTGCTCGGCGGCGCCGGGATCGTGCTCGGCGCGCTCGCCGTCACGCGGGGCGGCGGCAGCGCGTCCGCCCCGTCGGCCGCCGAAGCCGCACAGCCGGCCGATGGCGCCGGCGCGCGCGGCGGGGTCGTGCTGAAGCGCGGCAGGCTCGCCGTCGAGATCGTCATGACGGAAAAGCCCGGTGACGCGCGGCTCGTCGTCTACCCGTTCGTCGACGGCAAGCCTACGACCAAGGGCGTGACCGTGTCCGGCACGCTGGTCCGGTACGACCGCACGCACGAACCCATGCGTTTCGACGCGGCTGGCCAGAAGTTCGTGTCCGCGCAGCCGATCGCGAAGCCGCACGTGTTCGATGCGACGATCGACGTCAAGGCGGGCAGCGACGCCGCGTCGTTCCCGTTCGTGCGCGCCGACGGCGCGATTGCGCTGACCGACGCACAGTTGGCAGCATCGAAGATCGCGCTCGCGAAGGCCGGCCCCGCGCAGATCGCGACACCGTTCCAGTTGCCGGGCGAGATCAAGTTCAACGAGGATCGCACCGCGCACGTCGTGCCGCGCGTGGCCGGCATCGTCGAGCAGGTATCGGTGTCGCTCGGGCAGAACGTCGCGAAGGGGCAGGTGCTGGCCGTGATCGCGAGCACCGATCTTGCGGACCGGCGCAGCGAACTGCTGACGGCCGAACGCCGGCTGTCGGGTGCGCGCGCAACCTACGAACGCGAACGCACGCTGTGGCAGGAGCGCATCTCGGCGGAACAGGACTACCAGCAGGCACAGGTGCAGCTGCGCGAGGCCGAGATCGCGGTGCAGAACGCGCGGCAGAAGCTTGCTGCGCTGAACGCGCCGGCGGGCGCGGGCGCGCTGAACCGTTACGAGCTGCGTGCGCCGTTCGCGGGCACGATCGTCGAGAAGCATGCGACGCCCGGCGAAGCGATCGCCGCCGATGCGAGCATGTTCGTGATCTCCGACCTGTCGACGGTATGGGCCGAGATGGCCGTGCCGGCGCAACGGTTGAACGATGTGCGGGTCGGCCGCGACGCGACCGTCAGCGCGACCGCGTTCGAATCGCGTTCGAGCGGCCCGATCGCGTATGTCGGCTCGCTGCTCGGCGAACAGACGCGCACCGCGCCGGCGCGCGTCGTGCTGCCGAACCCGGACGGCGTGTGGCGGCCGGGTATGTTCGTGAACGTATCGGTCGACGCGGGCAGGCAGGGCGTGCCGCTCGCGGTCGCGAGCGACGCGCTGCAGGACGTCGACGGCGCGCCGTCGGTGTTCTTGCGCTCGCCGAAGGGATTCGTCGCGCAGGCGGTCGAGACGGGGCGGCGCGACGAACGCGCGACCGAAGTGCTGAAGGGGCTCAAGCCCGGCCAGGAATACGCGGCGTCGAACAGCTTCGTGCTGAAGGCCGAACTCGGCAAGGGGAGCGCGGAACATGAGTGAGCGTGACGCGCGTGCCATTGCGCAATTTTCGGCCCGATGTGCGACCCGATCTGCGATCCGCCGAATGATCGGCCGCGCGGCCCGTCCGGCGAGGGCGACCGTTCCCCGTTTCAAGGAATTCCGCCATGTTTGAGCGCCTGATCCGCTTTGCGATTGCGCACCGCTGGCTCGTGATGCTGGCGATCGCGGCCGTGGCCGCGTTGGGTGTCTTCAGCTACCAGAAGCTGCCGATCGACGCGGTGCCCGACATCACGAACGTGCAGGTCCAGATCAACACGGCCGTGCCCGGCTATTCGCCGCTCGAGGCCGAGCAGCGCATCACCTATCCGATCGAGACCGTGATGGCCGGGCTGCCGGGCCTCGAGCAGACGCGCTCGATCTCGCGCTACGGGCTGTCGCAGGTCACCGTGATCTTCAAGGACGGCACCGACATCTACTTCGCGCGGCAGCTCGTCAACGAGCGCATCCAGGAGGCGAAGGACAAGCTGCCGGCCGGCATCGCGCCCGCGATGGGGCCGACGTCGACGGGCCTCGGCGAAATCTACCTGTGGACCGTCGAGGCCGACGCGGCCGCGCGCAAGCCCGACGGCACGCGCTATACGGCGGCCGACCTGCGCGAGCTGCAGGACTGGGTCGTCCGGCCGCAGCTCAGGAACGTGCGTGGCGTGACCGAGGTCAACTCGATCGGCGGTTACGTGAAGGAATACCGCGTCGCGCCGAACCCGGCGAAGCTGATGTCGTACGGGCTGACGCTCGCCGACGTCGTGCGCGCGCTCGAACGCAACAACGACAACGTCGGCGCCGGCTACATCGAGAAGCGCGGCGAGCAGTATCTCGTGCGTGTGCCGGGCCAGGCGCGCACCGTCGACGATATCGCGAACATCGTGCTGACCAACGTCGGCGGCGTGCCGGTGCGGATCAAGGACGTCGGGCTGGTCGACATCGGCCGCGAGCTGCGCACGGGCGCTGCGACGTCGGACGGCGAGGAGGTCGTGCTCGGCACGGTCTTCATGCTGATGGGCGAGAACAGCCGGACGGTCGCGAAGGCCGTCGCCGCGAAGATGGAGGACGTGAACCGCACGCTGCCGGCCGGCGTGAAGGCGATACCCGTGTACGACCGCACCGTACTCGTCGAGAAGGCCGTCGCGACGGTGAAGAAGAACCTGCTCGAAGGCGCGATCCTCGTGATCGCCGTGCTGTTCCTGTTCCTCGGCAACATCCGCGCGGCGCTGATCACCGCGCTCGTGATTCCGCTGTCGATGCTGATGACCTTCACCGGCATGGTCAACGCGAAGGTGAGCGCGAACCTGATGAGCCTCGGCGCGCTCGACTTCGGGATCATCGTCGACGGCGCGGTGGTGATCGTCGAGAACTGCGTGCGGCGGCTCGCGCATGCGCAGGCGGCGGCCGGGCGGCCGCTCACGCGCGACGAGCGCTTCGCCGAAGTATTCGGCGCATCGCAGGAGGCGCGCCGTGCGCTGATCTTCGGGCAACTGATCATCATGGTCGTGTACCTGCCGATCTTTGCGCTGACCGGCGTCGAAGGCAAGATGTTCCACCCGATGGCCATCACCGTCGTGATGGCGCTCGCGGCCGCGATGGTGCTGACCGTCACGTTCATTCCGGCGGCCGTCGCGCTGTTCATCGGCGAGCGGGTCGAGGAGAAGGAAAACCGGCTGATGGGCTGGGCGCGGCGCGCATACGAACCGGTGCTCGCCGCGTTCATGACGCGTCCGGCGCGCGTGATGCTCGGCGCGAGCGCGATCGTGCTGGTCACGCTCGGGCTCGCGACGCGGCTCGGCAGCGAGTTCATCCCGAGCCTCAACGAAGGCGACCTGGCCGTCGCTGCGCTGCGGATTCCGGGCACGAGCCTGTCGCAGTCGGTCGAGATGCAGAAGTCGATCGAGAAGACGCTGAAGGCGCGTTTCCCCGAAATCGAGCGTGTGTTCGCGCGTACCGGCACGGCCGAGATCGCGGCCGACCCGATGCCGCCGAACCTGTCGGACGGCTACATCATGCTGAAGCCGACGGACCAGTGGCCCGACCCGAAGAAGCCGCGCGACACGCTCGTGCGCGAGATCGAGGAAGCGCTCGCCGAGCTGCCGGGCAATGCGTACGAGTTCTCGCAGCCGATCCAGCTGCGCTTCAACGAGCTGATCTCGGGCGTGCGCAGCGACGTCGCCGTGAAGATCTTCGGCGACGACATGGCCGTGCTGAACCAGACCGGCGAGCAGATCGCGGCTGCGCTGCAGAAGGTGCCGGGCGCATCGGAGGTGAAGGTCGAGCAGACGACTGGGCTGCCGGTGCTCACGGTCAACCTCGACCGCGACAAGCTCGCGCGCTACGGCGTGACCGTCGCCGACCTGCAGGACACGGTGGCTGCGGCAGTCGGCGGGCAGAAGGCCGGCACGCTGTTCCAGGGCGACCGACGCTTCGACATCGTCGTGCGGCTGCCCGACGAGCTGCGCTCGGACATCGAGGCGATCAAGCGGCTGCCGATCGCGCTGCCCGCGCCGGCGGCAGGGGCCAGCGCGCCGCTCGCGGCGGCGCCGTACGTGCCGCTCGCGGAACTCGCGACGATCGACGTCGCGCCGGGTCCGAACCAGATCAGCCGCGAGGACGGCAAGCGGCGCGTGGTCGTCAGTGCGAACGTGCGCGGCCGCGACGTCGGCTCGTTCGTCGCCGATGCGCGCGAGCAGTTGCAGCAGGACGTGCGCGTGCCGGCCGGCTACTGGGTGTCGTGGGGCGGGCAGTTCGAGCAGTTGCAAAGCGCGAGCGAGCGCCTGAAGCTCGTCGTGCCGCTTGCGCTGTTCATGGTGTTCGTGCTGCTGTTCGTGATGTTCAACAACGTGAAGGACGGGCTGCTCGTGTTCACCGGCATTCCGTTCGCGCTGAGCGGCGGCGTCGTGTCGCTGTGGCTGCGCGGGATTCCGCTGTCGATCACGGCGGCGGTCGGCTTCATCGCGCTGTCCGGCGTCGCCGTGCTCAACGGTCTCGTGATGATCTCGTTCATCCGCAACCTGCGCGACGAAGGGACGCCGCTCGACGCCGCCGTGCGCGAAGGCGCGCTTACGCGGCTGCGGCCGGTGCTGATGACCGCGCTGGTCGCGTCGCTGGGCTTCCTGCCGATGGCGTTCGCGACCGGCACCGGCGCCGAGGTGCAGCGCCCGCTTGCGACGGTCGTGATCGGCGGTATCCTGTCGTCCACGGTGCTGACGCTGCTGGTGCTGCCCGTGCTGTACCGCGTCAGCCATGCGGTGTCGTGGCGCGCCGCGCTTTGGGGCAGCTTCGGCATGGGCATGCTGCGCCGGCTGGGTTTCTTCAAGGGTAATGCGTGATGCGAATTCTGATTGTCGAGGATGAACCGAAGACGGGCGCGTATCTGCGCAAGGGCCTGACCGAAGCCGGTTATGTCGTCGACTGGGTCGAGGACGGCATCACGGGCCAGCACCAGGCCGAGACCGAGGAATACGACCTGCTCGTGCTCGACGTGATGCTGCCGGGGCAGGACGGCTGGACGCTGCTGCAGAACCTGCGGCGCAGCAAGTCGACGCCCGTGCTGTTCCTCACCGCGCGCGACGACGTCGGCGATCGCGTGAAGGGGCTCGAGCTCGGCGCCGACGACTATCTCGCGAAGCCGTTCGATTTCGTCGAGCTGACCGCGCGCATCAAGTCGATCCTGCGGCGCGGCCAGCCGCGCGACTCGAACACGCTGCGCGTGGCCGACCTCGAACTCGACCTGACGCGCCGCAAGGCCACGCGGCAGGGCGACACGATCCTGCTGACCGCGAAGGAATTCGCGCTGCTGTGGCTGTTGATGCGTCGCGAGGGCGAGATCCTGCCACGCGCGACGATCGCGTCGCAGGTATGGGACATGAACTTCAACAGCGACACGAACGTCGTCGATTCAGCGATCCGGCGGCTGCGCTCGAAGATCGACGACGCATACGAACCGAGGCTGATCCATACCGTGCGCGGGATGGGCTACGTGCTCGAAGCGCGCGGCGGCGCGGCCGCATGATTGCGCACCTGCTGCCGCGCACGCTGCGCGGACGCCTGACCGCGCTGATCATCCTGTCGACGTCGGTGATCCTCGCATCGAGCGGCGTCGCGCTTTACGAGGCGCTGAGCAACCGCGTCGAAATGACGGCAGCCGAGCAGATGGCCGGCATTTCCGCCGCGTTGGGCTCGCATCTGGCCGAAGCGCGCACGACGGCCGACGTCGCGCGCAATACCGACATCTGGGTCGACCAGTTGCACGGCCATCCGAACATGGATCTCGCGATCTACGATGCAGCGGGCACGCGCCTCGTCGGCACGCCCGGGTTCCGCCCGTACGCGCCGCTGCTGTCGCTGGACGCGGGGCGCGTGCCGGTCGGCATCGCGCCGCCCGGCATGCGGCACCAGTATCTGGTGACGACCGTGCCGCTCGCCGGCGCGGGTGCGCCCG
Organism: Burkholderia pyrrocinia; assembly: GCF_001028665.1. Lineage (NCBI taxonomy): Bacteria > Pseudomonadati > Pseudomonadota > Betaproteobacteria > Burkholderiales > Burkholderiaceae > Burkholderia > Burkholderia pyrrocinia. Next base: position 456,398 of record NZ_CP011504.1, on the reverse strand, counting down.
TGGTGCGCGTTGCGGTGCAGTACGACCGCAGCGCCGACGTGCTGCTGTTGCGCACGCATGCTTCTACGATCGTGGTGATCGAGGTGTTCGGCGTGGTGCTCGCGGCCGCGATCGCGTATGGCATCGCGGCGCTGGGTTTGAGCCCGCTGCGGCGTTTCGCGGCGCGCGCCGAGCAGATGTCGACGAGCCGGCTTGCGCATCCGCTGCCGGAACTCGATACGTCAGGCGAACTGAAGGAACTCGAGCACGCATTCAACGGGATGCTCGCGCGGCTGAGCGAATCGTTTACGCGGCTGAGCCAGTTCTCGTCGAATCTCGCGCACGACATGCGCACGCCGCTCACGAACCTGCAGGCGGCCGCGCAGGTCGTGCTGTCGCAGCCGCGCAGCGCGGATGAATATCGCAACGTGATCGAGTCGAGCATCGACGAGTATCAGCGGCTGTCGCGAATGATCGAGGACATGCTGTTCCTGGCGCGCTCGGAACAGGCCGGCACGTCGATCGACGTGCGGCGCCTGAATGCGGCGGAAGAGGCCGGGCGTGTCGCCGGCTACTACGAGTCGCTTGCGGAGGATGCGGGCGTGTCGGTGAAGGTCGACGGCCACGCGTGGGTCGATGCGGATCTCACGCTGTACCAGCGCGCGTTGAGCAACCTGCTGTCCAATGCGCTCGCCTACGCGCCGCGCGGCAGCGTCGTGACGATCGACTGCGTGGAGCAGGGCGGTGCGACGACGATCGCCGTGTCGGATACGGGGCCCGGCATCGCCGCGGAACATGTCGGGCGGATTTTCGAGCGCTTCTATCGCGTCGATCCGTCGCGGCACAATTCGGCGTCGGGGACGGGGCTCGGCCTCGCGATCGTCCGGTCGATCATGGACAACCACGGCGGCGAATGCGGCGTCGACAGCGATCCCGGCCGGCGCACGACGTTCTGGCTGCGCTTTCCGCGACGGCCGGCCGAGCCGCAGCGGCCGGCCGCCGTCCGCACCTGACATCGCGGGCGGGCACGCCCGCGCGTTCGCCGCAAGGCGGTTGCGCGCGGCACGTTGCCCGCGATCGTGCGACCGAGCGGCATCAGCGCGTCGCCAGGTTGTCGTGGTTGTCGGCCTGCGGCTTCTTCTCGCCGCCATGCATTGAAATCCCGTGAAGCTCCTTGTTGCGCGCGATGATCTCGCTGGTCGGCGGGTATTGCGTCTTGCTCGTCGGCACGATGCCGTCGTGCTGCGCCTGCTTCAGTTCGTTGACGACTTGTGCACGGGTCTTGCCCTGCGTTTGCGTCTGCGCTTGTGCGAACGCGGCCTGCGTCGCCATGCCGAGCGACAGCGTGGCGGTGACGAACAGTGCTGCGAGTTTTGCCGTTTTCATTGAGTGCTCTCCTTGATCAGGGTTGCCGGGTGGCGAACCATGGACCCAGTATGCGAAAGCAGCCGTGCGCCACCGTGATCGGGAGATGAAAAAACCGTCAGATTGCGTGAGACGGCGATGCGCCGTGCGGACTCGATCGACGTGACGCAATCGTCATGTTCGCGTCATGGGCGCGATGAGCGGGGAGCGGAACATGAAGCCTGTCAACGACCCGCGCGGCCGATGGCATTCGCGCCGTTCGCGACAGCAGCATGAAAAGCGGGCGGTCCTGTTCAGACTTTCATCCCGGACCGAAACGTGCATCGTCCCGCCATTCTCCTATCGTTGATCGCAGTCCTGATCGTCCCGTTTCTCGCGGGCTGCGTATTGCCACGTTCCGACACCGGCACGACCGCGTCGGCCGCCGCGCGCAAGCCGGTGCCGGCCGACCTCATGCCCGGCGAACAAATCGACTACGCCGGGCATCGCTGCGGCAATCCGAACCTGCACGTGAAGACGCATCCGTGCCTGTTTCCGCAACGCAATCCAACGCCCTGATCGTCCGGCTCGCGACAAAAAAAAGGCCCGGTACTCAATGAGTCCGGGCCTAACGCGTGATCGTGCCGAGCGACAGCGATCCGCGGCGTGGGTGGGAACGGGCATGACCCGTTCCCGTTCCGATCGTAGCGGCACGACGCATCGGGAACCTGATCGGGACATGAAATTTTTGTCACGCACGCACGCACGCACGCGCGAGCGAGCGAGCCGCGGCCGCGATCAGAACCGGTGGCGCAACCCGAGATTGACGATGCCTTGCGTGCGCGTGCCGCCGTAGCCATAGGAGCCGATCGACGCCTGCGCCGTTTGCGTGCCGCCGTCGAGCGTCGCTGCTCCCCGTTCGCGCGTTGCCAAGCGCCGACCGCATAGAGATCGTGCGCTTCGACAGTAATCAATGACGAATTTCATTCGCACTGCGACGCAGCGCATGCGCGAACCATGACGAAACCGTCATGCCGGGATCACGATTCCGCACCGTCTCCGGATCAAAGTGAAGGCTCCCGTCACGGATTCCCGGCAAGGAGCGAACAACATGAGCATTCCGCGACCGAAGATCACCAGTGCCGTTGCCGCGCTGTCGATCGCGGCCTTCTCGCAGACCGTGGCCGCGCAGGCGAAGACCGGCAGGAAGTACGTCAGGAACTGGTGCGCGCGCGGCAGACGGCGTGATCCCGAGCCCGAATCACGACTACCCGGCGAGCCCGGCCACCGTCGCGCGCAATCAGGAAATCCATCGTTCGACGGTTCATCGCGGCGAGAAGGCGCCGATGGTCGATGCGCACGACAACCGCTTCGCGGTGCGTTGAGCGTTCATTCTCGGCCGGCTGCGGCAACGCCGCTCGGCCGGTTCTCCATGCAAAAAGGAGCATGCATGCGCACTATCGCAACAGGATTCGTGCTGTCAGTCTGTTTGATGTCGACGGCCGCGATGGCGGCCGGCTGGCCGGAACGGGCGCTGTCGCATGCGTCGGCGCACGACGTCGGCCGCCGCGCGAACGAACGGATGCGCTGCGAGTTCGCGGCCGTGCCGTCAGGCGAGTGGAGCGCGACGTTCACGCGCGGACAATGCGAGGTCGACAACGGCCGGCTCACGTTCGTGCCGGCCGACGCGGGCGGCGACGCGAATGTCGCGGAGAAGCGGATCGTGTTGCGCGATGTCCGTACCACGTCGCTTCAGTCGCGCAAGTTGAAGGAGCAACTGCAACTGACGACACGCGACGAAGTGATCGCGCTGAATGTGCTGACCGACGACGGCAGCCGCAAATCGCGCGAGCATGCGATCGACCTGTGGACCGCGCTGCGCGACGAGGGCGTTACGCCCGTCAACGGCACGCGCATCGTCGACACGTATCCGGCGGGCGCGACGACGTGGTAGCCGGCGCGCCCGTTTCGGTCAAAGCTGCGCGAGCGCCTGGTCGAGGTCGGCGAGCAGGTCGTCGATATGCTCGATGCCGATCGACAATCGCACTGTTTCCTCCTTCACGCCGGCCTTCGCGAGCTCGACCGGCGACAATTGCCGGTGTGTCGTCGATGCCGGGTGCGTCGCGAGCGACTTCGTATCGCCGATGTTGACGAGCCGCGTGAACAGCTTCAGCGCGTCCTGGAACTTCGCGCCGCCGTCGCGGCCGCCCTTCACGCCGAACGTCAGGATGCCCGGTGCGCGGCCCGACAGGTAGCGTGCGACGAGCGGGTGGTCGGGGTGATCGGGCAGGCCTGCGTAGTTTACCCACTCGACGTTCTCGTGGCGCGCGAGATGCTGCGCGATCTTCAGTGCGTTGTCGCCGATCCGTTCGACGCGAAGCGCGAGCGTTTCGATGCCCTGCAGGATCTGGAATGCGTTGAACGGCGAGATCGCCGCGCCCATGTTGCGCAGCGGCACCACGCGCGCGCGGCCGATATACGCGGCCGGCCCGAACGCCTCCGTATAGACGACGCCGTGATAGCTGACGTCCGGCTCGTTCAGTCGCTTGAAGCGGTCTGCGTGCTCGGCCCACGGGAACTTGCCCGAATCGACGATCGCGCCGCCGAGGCTCGTGCCGTGCCCGCCGAGATACTTCGTCAGCGAGTGCACGACGATGTCCGCGCCGTGCTCGAACGGGCGCAGCAGGTACGGCGACGGCACCGTGTTGTCGACGATCAGCGGGATCCCGTGGCGATGCGCGACTTCCGCGAGCGCGGCGATGTCGGTGACGTTGCCGAGCGGATTGCCGACCGATTCCGCGAAGATCGCCTTCGTGCGCGCGTCGATCAGCGGCTCGAACGACGCGGGGTCGCGCGGATCGGCGAAGCGCGTCGTGATCCCGTATTGCGGCAGCGTATGCGCGAACAGGTTGTAGGTGCCGCCGTACAGCGAACTGGCGGACACGATGTTGTCGCCGGCCTCGGCGATCGTCTGGATCGCGTATGTGACGGCGGATTGCCCCGACGCGAGCGCGAGCGCGCCGATGCCGCCCTCGAGCGCGGCGATCCGCTGCTCGAGCACGTCCGTCGTCGGGTTCATGATCCGCGTGTAGATGTTGCCCTGGACCTTCAGGTCGAACAGGTCGGCGCCGTGCTGCGTGTCGTCGAATGCGTACGCAACGGTCTGGTAGATCGGTACGGCGACCGCGCGCGTGGTCGGGTCGGGACGATAACCGCCGTGCACGGCGATGGTTTCGAGGCGCCAGTTCGAAGAGGCCTGATCGGTCATGGGTGCTCCGTCTGTTGTTGTGATGGTCGACGGATTATAGGAGCACGTGTGCTGCTGTCCTTAGAACGAATGGTGTGTTGCTTATGGGGATGCCGCGCATAGAATGCCTTTTTCCGCAGACAAGGGGTGCGCGATGGATCAGGATCAGTGGAACCGGGTAGATGCCTCGGCACGGTGATCGTCGTCGACAACGTCGTGCGCCGCGAGCGCGTGGCCGATCCGGACAATCGCGAGCCCGATGTGGTCGGTGCGAAGGATGGGTTCGCGCGTCTCGCCGCCGAGCCGAAGCTCATGACGACGGCCGTGCAGACGGTCGGGCAGAAGGGCTGGGACGGGTTCTCGATTTCGATCGTCGGCGAATGACGTGATGGTGGCACGCGTGTGCGGGCGTGCCGCGCGCCAGTTTCTGGCGGGATCCGCAATCGGCACGCCACGCGCGTCAGCGGTTTCCCGACGCGTCGGCCCGTCGATACAGGCGCGGCCATTGATCCTGGAACAGCCCGTTGCACGTGCTGTGCGTCGCGATGTCGGCGAGCAGGAAACGCCGGCCGTCGAAGATCCACGACGCGGTCGAGCCGCAATCGCCGGCACTGCGCAAGCGGACCTTGCTCGACAGCATCGCGCTGGCGGAATCGTAGCCGGCCTCGGTCAGTTCGTTCGCGAACGACGCCGAATCGAGGCCCGCGTTCGCGTTCTCGCCGAAATTCATCGCCGTCGGCGCGTACGGCGCCGACCGTCGCACGCGGTACCACAGGTCGGTGTGGTTATACATGCTGCTGGTCTGGCACGGTATCGCGACGAGCGCGTCGTCGGCCGAGATCGCCACGGCGCGCGACGTCTTCCTGCGATCGCCGGCCGACATTTCGTCTTCGACATCGGCCGCACATTGCTTCACGTCGGCGCCGAATTTCGCGAGCACCGCATCGACGAGCGGGCGCTGTTCGGCGGCCGACAGGTTCGCGACGGGCGGCGCCGGAACGACCGCGGGCGGCAGCGCCGGCGCGGGCGGCACCGACGCCGCCGGCCGGTTGCCGGGGCGCAGCAGTGCCGTGACCGTGCCGACACGACCCTGCGTGTCGTCGATCAGCAGCAGCGCGGCATTCAATCCCGACAGCGGCGTGCTAGATGCTTGTGCCGACGCCGGATCGCCGAAGCTCAGCAGTTGCGCATTGCGCGACGCGGCGAGCCACGCGGCAACCGTTGCCGGATCGCTCGTCCGGATCCGGAACGGATGCGCGTCGTTATTGTCCGGCTTGTCGCCGAATGCATGCCATTGGGCCGGCATCGCGTCGAACGGGCGGCCGTCGACGCGTGCCGTGCGCAGATCCAGTGGCGCCGACGCGAAGATGTCGAGCGACGGTTGCGCGTCGGGGCCGGCATCGCGCGTCACGCGCAGGATGAGGTCGGTGCGTGCATCGTCGATGTCGTCGGCGTTGCTTTCGGCAATGCAGCGGTTGCCGTTGTCGCAGACGACCGACCAGCTCTTGAAGGCGCGCTCGACCGGCGGCCGCGAAAGCGGGCGGGCCTGTGCAGCGAGAGGGGAAACGGCAAGGAGGGCGGCGAGGGCGAGCGAAAGGCGGTGCGACATGACGGTTCGTATCGGCTGTGAATGGGCGGGCGGAAGACGTCGGACTGCAAGCGCATCGTCAGCAAGCGGTGCACGTCGGGTGCAGCGGCGCATGACGCGGCGCGTTTTGCCGAACGGGACCAAGTATACCGCCGCAACGGGCTGCGTTCGGCGCGACGGCGCGTAGTGTGCGGGCACGCACATTGCTCACCGGCAGCGGCCGGGCGCGTGCAGATGCGAAAACGGCGCGATGCCCGCAGGCATCGCGCCGTTCGTCTTTCACCGACCGTCGACCACGTCGCGCAGGAACGTGTCGAGCATCGTCTCGACGAGCGCGTGGATCGCGCGCCGCGCTATCCTTTCACGCACACCACCTGGCGCAGCGTATGCACGACTTCCACGAGGCTGCGCTGGGCCGCCATCACCGCGTCGATGTCCTTGTAGGCCATCGGGATTTCGTCGACGACACCCGCGTCCTTCCGGCATTCGACGCCTTGCGTCGCCTTCGCCTGGTCGTCGGCCGTGAAGCGGCGCTTCGCTTCGGTGCGGCTCATCGCCCGGCCCGCGCCGTGGCTGCACGAGCAGAAGCTTTCCGGGTTGCCGAGCCCGCGCACGATGAAGCTCTTCGCCCCCATCGAACCAGGAATGATCCCGAGCTGCCCCTTCTGCGCGGACACCGCGCCCTTGCGCGTCACGAGCACGTCTTCGCCGAAGTGGCGTTCGCGCTGCACGTAGTTGTGGTGGCAGTTCACCGCGTGCTCGTCGACCGCGAACGGCTTGCCGATCACGCCGCGCGCCGCGCCGATCACCGCGTCCATCATCGCCTGCCGGTTGCGCCGCGCGTAGTCCTGCGCCCAGCCGACCGCTTCGACGTAGTCGTCGAAGTGCCGGCTGCCCTCGGTGAAATATGCGAGGTTGCGATCCGGCAGGTTCGCGATGTGCTGCCGCATGTCGGCCTGCGCGAGTTCGATGAACAGGCTGCCGATCGCGTTGCCGACGCCGCGCGAGCCGCTGTGCAGCATGAACCACACGTGGTCCGCTTCGTCGACGCACACTTCGATGAAGTGGTTGCCGGTGCCGAGCGTGCCGAGATGCGCGTAGTGGTTCGTCTTTTCCAGCTTCGGATACTTGTCGACGATCCGCTGGAACCCCGGCAGCAGCGATTTCCACGATTCGGTCACGGCGGCCGGCGTGCGATCGCCCCACGCACCCGGATCGCGGCGGCCCGGCGCGCGGCCGTGCGGCACCGCGCGTTCGATCGCGCTGCGCAGCCCGGCGAGCGAGTCCGGCAGGTCGGACGCCATCAGCGTCGTGCGCGCGGCCATCATCCCGCAGCCGATATCGACGCCGACCGCGGCCGGAATGATCGCGCCCTTCGTCGGAATCACGCTGCCGATCGTCGAGCCCTTGCCGAGGTGGACGTCCGGCATCACCGCGACGTGGCGGAAGATGAACGGCATCTGCGCGGTGTTGCGCAGTTGCGCGCGCGCTTCGTCCTCGACGGCGACGCCTTGCGTCCACATCTTCACCGGCTTGCCGTTCGCCAGTTCCATCAACTGATAATCCATGTTGCTCATCTGCTTCACCTGATTCGTTCATTCGTCCGGCGCGGCACCTCTATGCCGCGCCGTTTCATGCATTAAGCGCCCTTGATGCTGACGAGTCCGTTCAGCACCTGGTCGAGACCGCCGAACACCGAGATGCGGTCGATCCGTTCCGCGACGCGCTCGAGCGTTTCCAGCTCCTTGAGCCGCAGCGCGGTCGGGTTCTCTTCCATCACCTTCGCGGTGTTCAGCAGCGAACGTGTCGCCGCCGTTTCCTCGCGGCGGCGAATCACGTTCGCCTGCGCGGCCTTTTCCGCTTCGACCACCTGCGCGAGGATCGTCTTCATGTCGCCCGGCAGCACGATATCCTTCACGCCGACGCTGCGCACGTCCACGCCCGAGTTTTCGAGGCGCGTACGCACCTGCGCGATCACGACGTCGTCGATCGACTGCTTGTCCTCCAGCAGTTCGTCGAGCGAGCGCGTACCGACGGCCGCACGCAGTGCGAACTGCAGCTCGCGATACAGGTGTTCGACCGGCTTCTGCAACTGGCCGAACGCATGCAGCACGTCCGCATAGCACCACGTCGCCGACAGGTTCAGCCGCAGCGCGACCTTGTCGCGCGTCAGGATTTCCTGTCCGCCGACTTCGAGCGCCTGCACGCGCAGGTCGACGAGTTCGACCGCGACGTCGCGGTTGAAGCGCCAGAACGCCGACACGCCCGCGTCCAGCAGCCGTTCGATCTTGCCGTCGATCTTCAGCATGCCGACGTGATACGCCGGCACCTGCGCCAGCAGCACGCCCGTCAGGCCCGCCACGCCGCGCGCACGCAGCGCCGGTTGCGCGATGCGCTTCACGAGCGCGGCCGGCAGCATGCTGTCCTGCGCGAGATCGACGCGTTCGAGACGGTGCTCGGCCAGGCCGCGCCAGTACAGCCGGCGCGTGCCCGGCGCGAGGATCTCGACGAGCACGTCGTCTTCATAGCGCAGGCCCGCTTCGTCGTCGGCCAGATCCATCGCGACGAAATAGTGCGCGAGCACGTCCTGCGCATCGTGACGCAGGTAGTCGGCCAGCGCTTGGTCGGCGAGCGGCGCGTCGAGACGCGCGGTCTGCACCGACAGGCGCTTGAACGGATCGAAGGCCTTGAACACGCCCGGTTCCAGCACCTTCACGAAATCGCCCTCGCTCATCAGCAGCGCGCGTTCGTTCTTTTTCACAACATGACGCTTCCACATATTCTTGTCCTTTTCTTCAATGACCGCCGGGTGACGCGCATCGTGCGGATCGCGGTGCGACGCAATCGGGCGGGCGGCGCGGGGGCCGGCGCGGGCGCTGCACGGCGACGCATCCTGCATCGCTTCGTCGTGCGCGTTCGCGCGGGCCGTCCGGCCGCCTGGCCGATCGCGCGGAACCGCAACCGGTCCGACGCGCGGCGGGCCTCGCGGCCCGCACCGGCGGGTACTGCTTTCATCACGAGACTGTCCTTGCGGACAGCGTTCGGACGGGATTCGAACCCGCCACACACCGGCTTTTGCCGGCTGCTCCACCTGAATGAGCTTCCGAACAGTGGGCGCCCCGGGATTCGAACCCGGACGTGGCATGCCTCGCGCGCCCCTTTGCCTTCGTCTGTCCATGGCGGCATGCGCTGCCGCGACGAACGAGGTTCGGCGGCGGCGCACCAGCAGGGCTTTGTGAACCCTGGCTCGCGGGCCAGCGGGACATCCGGCGCTTTCTATTCAGCGAGGAGCGTGCCAGCGGGGGCTCTAGTGCTCGAAGGAATTTCTAGGCCTTTGAAACTAAAGGGGAATTTATTGCGTCGTGTTGATTTGCGTCGGCCTTGCCTCTGCGGGCGGATCGACAAAATCCGATACAATCGGATCGCTTCTTATCCGATGAGATAAACATGCGAAAGACAGTCGCAATCGGCTTTCTCGGCACCGTGCTCGACCAGGGCGGCCGCGCGCCGCGCCGCTACCGCAAATGGCGGCCGACGATCTCGCTGTGCGAGCAGCCCGACCTGCCGATCGACCGGCTGGAGTTGCTGCATCCGCCGAGCTACACGCGCCTCGCCAACCAGGTGCGGGACGATCTCGCGCGGCTGTCGCCGCACACCGACGTGCGGCTCACGCCGCTCACGATCCACGACCCGTGGGATTTCGAGGAGGTCTATGCGACGCTGCACGACTACGCGCGCGCCTATCCGTTCGACCTCGAACACGAGGACTACCTGATTCACATCACGACCGGCACGCACGTCGCGCAGATCTGCTGGTTCCTGCTGGCGGAGGCACGCTACCTGCCCGCGCGTCTCGTGCAGACGGGGCCGCCGCAGCGGACCGACGAAGGGCCGAGCGGGCCGGGCACGCTGTCGGTGATCGATCTCGACCTGTCGCGCTACAACCGGATCGCGCAGCGCTTCACGCGCGAGCGCGACGAAACGGTGTCGTTCCTGAAGGCCGGCATCGCGACGCGCAACGCGCGCTTCAATGCGCTGATCGAGCAACTTGAGCGCGTGGCCGTGCGTTCTCGCGCGCCGATGCTGCTCGTCGGGCCGACCGGCGCCGGCAAGTCGTTTCTCGCGAAGCGCGTGTACGAGCTGAAGCGCGGCCGCCATCGGCTCGCGGGGCCGTTCATCGAGATCAACTGCGCGACGCTGCGCGGCGACGCGGCGATGTCGACGCTGTTCGGCCACGTGAAGGGCGCGTTCACGGGCGCGCAGTCGGCGCGCGCGGGGTTGTTGCGCGCGGCGGACGGCGGCCTGCTGTTTCTCGACGAGATCGGCGAACTCGGGCTCGACGAGCAGGCGATGCTGCTGAAGGCGATCGAGGAGAAGCGCTTCCTGCCGGTCGGCGCGGACGTCGAGGCAACCAGCGATTTCGAACTGATCGCGGGCACGCACCGCGACCTGCGGCTGATGGTGGCGGCCGGCACGTTCCGCGAGGATCTCTATGCGCGGATCAATCTGTGGACGTACGAACTGCCGGGGCTCGCCGAGCGCCGCGAGGACATCGAGCCGAACCTCGAATTCGAACTCGACCGCTTCGGCCGCGAGCAGGGCGAGCAGGTGCGTTTCAACGTCGAGGCGAAGCGGCGTTACCTCGCGTTCGCGGCGTCGCCGCGCGCGGCGTGGGCCGGCAACTTCCGCGAGCTGTCGGCCTCGGTCACGCGGATGGCGACGCTGGCCGATGCGGGGCGGATCACCGAGGATCTGGCCGAACAGGAGGTCGAGCGGCTGACGCGCACGTGGTCGCCGCCGGGCGGCGCGGGGGCGTCCGATACGTGCGTCGATGCGGTGTTCGGCGCGCGTGCGGCGGAACTCGACCTGTTCGACCGCGCGCAGCTCGAACGCGTGCTCGACGTGTGCCGCGTGTCGGCGAGCCTGTCGGAAGCCGGGCGCACGCTGTTCGCGGTGTCGCGGCAGAGCAAGAAGCAGCCGAACGATGCGGACCGGCTGCGCAAGTATCTCGCGCGGTTCGGGCTGGATTGGGACGGGGTGCGGCAGGCGCTCGAACTGGCGCGGTGAGCGCGGCGGCGCGGATGCCGCGCGGAGCCGAATGGCTCCGCACGCAAGCGGGCGGGTTCGGTTACGCCGCTGCCGCCGCCTCCCGGAACGGCGCGAGGAACACCCAATCCGGCTGCGCCGCCGCCACATCCGCCAACCCGCGCGCGAACGCAGGCGCCGGCAGCCACGGATACCCGAACGCCGCGTGCAGCGCATCGAGTTTCACCGACTGCGGATCGTCGATCGTATCCATCCGCGCGATATGAATGTGCAGCGCGGTTATCCGCGCAACGCCGTCGCCATCGCACGCGAACTGCCAGCGATACGTGCCGTGCCCGATCCGCAACGCGCCGTTGTCCTTCTGCCGCATCACGACGAGCCACGACATTCCGCTGACGCCATGTTCGTCGACGACCGGTTCCGTGCAGACGTAATAGGTCCGGCACCGCTCGAACCGCTCGCCGAATTCCTCGACCAGCGTGCGCGCAATGGCCGCCGCGCCCATCACGCGCGGCGGAAAATCGATGTCGTCGTTTGCGAGCGAAAAGCTCAGCTCGGCATCGGCCGCGAAGCAGTCGGCGATCAGCGCGGGCCGGTTCAGGTCCTTCGCGCGCAGATAGCATTCGAGCGGCGCGCGAACCTGCGCGGGATGAAGCGGGAAGGGCATGGTCGAGCTTCCAGTATCGGGTTATCGGGTCGTATGCATGCGGCATGCGTATGTGCTGGACCCGCTGCCCGGTGCGGGCAGACGTAATCGAATCGAGCGCGCAATCAGGTGTAGCAGATCGCAATGATCTCCGCGCTGGTTGCAGCGTCGAACGGTGCGCGTTGCCAGTCGCCGCACCAGTCGGCCGACGAGAATCCGGCCGCGGCTACGCGTGCCTGCAAGTCGGGTTGCGCGATGAAGCGCAGCCGGCTCGTGTTCTTCAGCAACATGTCGTCGCGGCGGAAACGGTAGTACGTATCGAACGTCACGATCGCGCCGTCTACCGCGCGCACCGCGTGATGGAGATCGACGCCGCCGAATTCGTGCGATTCGACGCTGCACGCCGAATGCTCGGGCGTCCATGCACCCCACGGCGCGACGCGCGGGTTGCGGGTCTCGAACAGGAAACGGCCGCCGTCGGCGAGCACGCGCCGCGTGCCGCGCAATGTCGCGTCGATGTCGTCGTCGGTCAGCAGGCACTGGAATGCGTGCCCGGTCATCACGACCGCATCGAACGGCGCGCCGGGCGGCAGGCCGGGCAGATCGCAGGCGATCCAGCACACTGCGTCGGCGCCCGGCTGGCGTCGTGCGTAATCGATCATCGCCGGCGCGGGATCGATCGCGACGACGTCGTGTCCGGCCGCCGCGAGCCGGCGCGCGAACGTGCCGGTGCCGCAACCGAGATCGAGAATGCGTTGCCGCGCGGCGCCGATCACGGATGCGTAGAACGCAAAATCGCGATCGCCCGCATTGAACAGGTCGTAGACCGCGACGAGGCGCGGGTCGGTGTAGAGGGCTTCGCCGGCGGGCGCCGTGCCGGACGTCATGCGGCCGCGCGCATCAGCGCTGTTGCACGGCCACGCGCAACCCGAGCGCGATGAAGATCGAGCCGATGATCTTCCCCTGCCAGCGCGTGAGCCACGTGAGCCGTTTCACGATGCGGCCGAGCGGGCGGATCGAGCATGCGATCAGCGACGTATAAAGCGAGCTGAGCACGACGAAGATCAGCCCGAGCACCGCGAACTGAACGAACGTCGAGCCGCGTTCCGGATGCACGAACTGCGGCATGAACGCGAGAAAGAACAGCGCGGTCTTCGGATTCAGTACTTCGGCGGGAATCGCCTGCAGGTACGCCTTGAGCGGCGTGACGGGCGACACCGTCGGCAGCGACGGGTCGGACGGTTTGTCGAGCAGCGCGCGCACGCCGAGATAGATCAGGTACGCGGCGCCGACCAGCTTCACGACGTTGAACGCGAGCGCCGACGTCATCAGCAGCGCGGACAGCCCGACGGCCGCGAACAGCGTATGCACGAAGTCGCCGCTCGCGACGCCGAGGCCGGTCAGGATGCCGGTCTTGCGGCCGCCCTGCACGGTGCGGCTCAGCACGAGCAGCACGGCGGGGCCGGGGATCAGGAACAGGCCCAGAACGACGGCCGTGAAGGTGGTCAGCGTGGTCAGGTCGAACATGGCGGCTCCGGCAGGTTGGCGCAGCGGCAGGGGATCGGCGCATTGTATTCGGTTCGGCGCGCGGCCGCAGACGCAGCCCGCGAACCGCCCGGCTGCGCCGGCGCCTTTCTGGTATAAGCACGAAACGATGCGCGGGCACGGTGCCCGGCATCCTCCACCGCCTACCGTTTCATGCGCAAGCTTCCACCGACCACCGATCCCGCAGCGGACGCCGACGTCTACCACGTGCCGCGTCCGCTCGTCGTGTTCGGCGGCTCGGTCGTCGAGCCCGAGTGGCGGCTCGAGCGGCACAGCCATCGCCAGGCGCAGCTGCTCTACACGCTGAGCGGCGTCATCTATTGCGAGATCGACGGCGGCGTATGGAGCGCGCCGCCGCAATGCACGGTGTGGATTCCGGGCGACGTCCCGCATTCGGCGCGCGGCTCGGCCGGCGCGACCTTCTATGCGGTGCTGGTCCAACCCGATGCCGCGCTCGATTTGCCCGCGCGCTGCTGCACGCTGTCGACGTCGCCGCTGCTGCGCGAGCTGCTGCTGAAGGCGGCGAGCTTCCCGAACCTGTACGACGTCGACGGCCCGCAAGGGCGGCTGATAGCGACGCTGCTCGACGAACTCGTCGCGGCGCCGGTCGAGGACCTGTACCTGCCGATGCCGGTCGACCGCCGCTTGCGCAAGCTGATCGACCATCTGCTCGACGATCCGGCCGACAAGTCGTCGCTGCCCGAACTCGCGCGGCGCGCGGGCGTCAGCGAGCGCAGCCTGACGCGGCTCGCGACGAAGGAGCTCGGGATGAGCCTCGGCGACTGGCGTCGGCGGCTGCACGTCGCGTTGTCGCTGCGGATGCTGACGACCGGCCGCCGCGTGCACCAGATCGCGATCGATCTCGGCTACGAGAGCGCGAGCAGCTTCGTGACGATGTTCCGCAAGGCGACCGGCAAGTCGCCGACGCAATTCCTGACCGACCGGCAACGCTGAACGGCCGGCGCGCGCACGTTTGGCCGGAATGAAAAAGCGCTTGGCCGGGATGAAAAATGACGCGGTTGGCTTCGATCCATAAAATGAGAATCGTTCTCATCTGGAGGCCGACATGCAGATCGTCACGACTGAATTCCCGTTTGTCTGGTTGCGTTACAGCGGCTCGACGCACACCGATCCCGCCCGCCTGCTCGCCGAACTCGACGCGTTGCTGGCGCGCCGCGAACGCTTCGTTCTTCTGACCGACGATGCGCCGTCCGGCGACGATCGCGGCGCCGGCGATCACGAAATGCGCAAGCAGCTCGCGAAGTGGAGCAAGGCCAACCGCGCGCGGTCGCGCGAATGGATCCCCGCGATGATCGCGATCGAGCCCGACGCGGCGCGGCGCGTGGCGCTCGACGCGTTCTCGGGCGCGTTCGAGAAAGTCTGGGGCTATCCGTTGAACGCGGCGGCGACCCGCGACGCTGCGCTCGCGCTGGCGCAACGGCTGCTCGACGAACCGGCGCGCGGCGCCGCGGCCGCGAACGGCTGAACCGGCTGAACCGGGTGCTGCGTCGGCGGCGCGGCTTTCCTCGACATCGACACGCATGCACGGCGCACGAACGTGTGCCGCGGCATGCGGTAACCACGCAGGGGTGTCCGGTGGACAATCCGATCCGCGCGATGCGCATCTTCACGCGCATCGTCGACATGAACAGCTTTACGCGCGCGGCGCAGGCGCTCGGCATTTCGCGCGCGACCGCGACGCGGACCGTGCAGGAGCTCGAAGCGGCGCTCGGCATGCCGCTGCTGGTGCGCACGACGCGCGCGCTGCGTGCGACGCCCGAAGGCGACGCGTATTACCGGCGCTGCCTGCGCATCACGGCGGACGTCGACGAGCTCGAAGCCAGCATCCGTGGCGCCGCGCTGCGTCCGAGCGGGCCGCTGCGCGTCGAGTTGCCGGGATCGGTGGCGGGCGCGATCGTGTTGCCCGCGCTCGGCGAATTTCATGCACGGCATCCCGATCTCGTGCTGATGTTCGGCGTGTCCGGGCGCGCGGCCGACATGGTCGGCGACGCGGTCGACTGCAGCATCCGGCTCGGCGAGTTGCCCGATTCGTCGCTCGTCGCGCGCCGGCTCGGCATGCTCGAGCGCGTGACGTGCGCGAGCCCTGCGTATCTCGACCGCCACGGCGTCCCGCGCACGCTCGACGATCTCGCCGCGCATCGCGCGGTATGCGGATTGTCCTTTTCCGGTCGGCGCACGGCCGAACTCGATTTCACGGTGGATGGCGCGGTACGCAAGGTGCGGCTCGACGGCATCGTCAGCGTGGACGACGAGCACGCGTACCTCGCGTGCGGCGTGCACGGCCTCGGCCTGATCCAGCCGCCGCGTGTCGCCGCGCAGCCGTTGATCGACGCAGGACGGTTGCGGGAAGTGCTGCCGCGCTGGCGGCCCGATGCGATCGCCGTGTCGGCCGTCTATGTGAAGCGACCGCATGTGTCGCCCGGCGTGCGCGCGTTCGTCGACTGGATCGCCGAGCGGTTTGCGCAGAACCTGGAAGGTGTGGTCGTCGCGGGGCCCATGGCGCGACGGCCGGTGCGGGAAGCCGTCGAGATGAACGATCGCGAGGGCAGTCAGGTGGCGCTGGCGTGAACGAGGGGGGGCTGAACGAAAGGCGGTCAATCGTTCGCGAGATGGAACGCGTCGGCCATGCGCTCCTGCTCGCGGGCAGGCAGCGCGAGTTGCGTCGCCAGTGTTCTCCATTGGCTGACGATGCCGCGGAAGTCGTCGATGATCTCGTCGGCGTGCTGTAGGTTCAGCCGAAAGTATTCGCATACCTCGCGAGCAAGTTCGAGGTTCAGCGCGTTGTCTGCTTCCGTAATGTTGAGCTTGAGACCATCGGCAACGGCGACCGGATTCATGTCGTAGGCCGCCGAAAGCCTCCAGCCCGAACCCGGCACCAGAATGAATCCATGATTGCGGAGATGATCGTCGGTGTTCGAGACCAGGAGGTTGAAGACGATTCTCGCCCATAGCTCGCGCAAGTCGGCATTCGGTTGTGCGCCGTGCCGCATGAGGACTTCGGCCAATTCCAGGTAGCTGACGCCTGTCGACGCATCGTCGCCGTCGATGTGGCCGGTCATGGTCATTGCCGACGCGAAATGCAGACGTCGGCCATCTGCTGTCCGATCGAAACGCCGGACCAGGAAACAGTGATGGTCGCTCGCGAATTTTCGCGCCTCGGCGTGGGCGACGTTCAGGCCGCAACCGACCGCCAGCGCATTGACGACCATTTCCCAGCCACCCACGTCGTAGTCGTCCCGCGCGCTCGGAAACTTCGCAATATAGAGATGACCGCGATCGTCGGCGACGCTTGCCTTGGGTCTCGCGCCACCGAGCGAGCCGCCGGGGGCGATGAGCATCGACAACCAGTCGCGGCCATCCGGGGCGGTATTGTCGACGTCTTCCTCCAGCGCGCGACTCGCGTGTTCCAGTTCACGAATCTCTGCAAACGGCGGCGCAGCGAGATCATGACGATCGTCGAGAAATTCTCCGGCGTCGTCGAGCCGGTAGCGCAACGCACCGACGCGATAAAGGTCGTGAACGCCAAGCAGGTAGTCCGATTCGTGGAGTCGGGTGCCTTTCGGCCTCAGGCCGGCACGAATGTCTCGCTCCAGCCTGCGATCCATCAGCATGCGGCCCCACCGATCGGGGCTGGAATCGGCGAAGGCGCCGAACGCGTCCCGCGGCGAGGCCGGATATTGGGGGCCTTCAAAGAGACCGATTGCCGGATCGATCTGCACGTTTGCGAACTCGGGAACCGCCAGTGCGGCAGAGGCGTACTGGAACTCGAACCGCTCGCTTGCTCGCGTCTTGCGGCTGTGCAGGAGTCCGAGCTTTCGCGGTTCAGGCAAGCCGTCCCAATCTGCGTAGACACCGATCGTCGTCATTTCCCGCGATGCTCCCCATGCCGTTTTCGTGCCGGCTTCAGCAATGCGACGAGATCGGCTGCCGTCGTGCCGCGGGTATCGCCGGATTCGGTTGTTTCGGATGCCGCCGTGCCTGCTTCGGCCGATTTCGTGGTGGAGGGAGCGCTTGCGCGCATGCGCCGGTCGGGCGCGGGCGACGTGGCGGAGGAAAGAGACGGCGCGGTTCGTCGGGCGGATCGTGGTTTGACGAGGCGGGCGTCCTGAAGCTGGCGGCCGAATTCGTCCGTGGCGGCCAGCTTTTCCAGATCGCTCTGGAGCCCCAGCACCTGCATGACGGACAGATAGGCGCCGATGGTGACGCCCGACCCGCCGGCTTCCAGCGAACGAAGCGTCATCGGCGACATGCCGGCGCGTTCCGCAACCTGCTTGGCCGTCAGCTTCCGGCGCAGGCGCGCAAGCTTCAGCCGCTCGCCGAAGTCGGCGAGCAGTTGGTTCGATACCGGCAGGAGCGGAGCCGTCTTTTGTGCCATAAGGCTAATATTTCAATGTTTTGCTAACGAAGATGCCAAAATATTAGCACAATCGATGCAGCGCGCGAGCGCCTTTGAGGCTGCGTCGATATGTGGAAATGTAAATATTTTGGCGATTAACGGACAAATTAGCCAAAATTTTTGCATCCATTTCATGCGCGCGGAGCAGTCGTGCGCCCCATTCCGATTCCTACACCGCCCTCAACCGCCCCAACTCGTCAGCCAGAAAATCGACGAACGCGCGAATCCGCGCGGACATCTGGTGACGTTGCGCGTACACCGCATAGATGTCGGCGCTCGGCGTTTCGTGGTCGGGCAGCACGATGACCAGCCGGCCGTCGGCGAGATAGTCGCGGAGGTCCCATTCGGCGCGCATCAGGATCCCGTGCCCGTCGAGCGCCCACTTCACGGCGATCTCGCCGTCGTTCGTCGTCAGGTTGCCGTTGATCCGCACCGCTTCCGTGTTGCGTGCCGCGCCGCGCCCGCTGGTCAGGCGCCAGATCCCGTAACCTTCGTCGCCCTGCCGGATGCCGATGCAGTTGTGCCGCGTCAGGTCGTGCGGCGTGCCGGGCGTCCCGTGCCGCGCGAGATACGCGGGCGCCGCGCACAGCAGCCGGCGGTTCGGCGCGAGCCGCCGCGCGACGACGCGCGTGTCGGGCGGCTCGCCGAAGCGGATACACACGTCGAACGCGTCGTCGGTGAGCGGCGGCGGCATCACCGACAACTGCAACTGCACCGACACTTCCGGATAGCGTGCGACGAAGCGCGAGATCGCGGGGCCGACGTGGCTGCGCCCGAAACCGAGCGTCGCGTTCACGCGCAGCAGCCCCTTCGGGCGCTGCTTCGCGCTGCCGAGCAGCTCGCCGAGTTCGTCCATCTGGTCGAGGATCCGGCGTGCGTAGTCGAGATACACGTCGCCTTCGGGCGTCAGCATCATCCGCCGCGTCGTGCGGTTGACGAGCGTCACGCCCGCGCGCCGCTCCATCTGCGTGAGCCGCTTGCTGACGGCCGCCGCGGTCAGCCCGAGTTCGCGCGCGGCCGCGCTCAGGCTGCCCGACGCGGCCAGCGTCGAGAAGAAGCCGAGATCGGCCGGCTGGACGGTATCCGCCATGACGGGATTCGTGAATCAAAGTTAAAGATGCTTTGAGTCTAGCACCGGTTCCCGCACTCCTGGTTCGGTAAAGTGCGTTCACGCTCACGATCATTCGAGGATGTCCGCATGAAGACCTACCGTATCGCAACGATTCCCGGCGACGGCATCGGCAAGGAAGTGGTGCCGGCCGGCAAGCAGGTGCTGGAAGCGCTGGCCCGCGGCAGCGACCGCTTCGCATTCGAGTTCGAGGATTTCGACTGGGGCGCCGATTACTACCGCCAGCATGGCGCGATGATGCCGGCTGACGGCCTCGACGCGCTGCGCGACAAGGACGCGATCCTGTTCGGCTCGGCGGGCGACCCCGACGTGCCCGACCATGTGACGCTGTGGGGGCTGCGCCTGAAGATCTGCCAGGGCTTCGACCAGTACGCGAACGTGCGCCCGACGCGCATCCTGCCCGGCATCGACGCGCCGCTGAAGCGCTGCGGGCCGGACGACCTGAACTGGGTCATCGTCCGCGAGAACTCCGAAGGCGAATACGCGGGTGTCGGCGGCCGCGTGCACCAGGGCCATCCGATCGAGGCCGCGACCGACGTGTCGATCCTCACGCGCGCCGGCGTCGAACGCATCATGCGCTTTGCGTTCCGGCTCGCGCAGTCGCGTCCGCGCAAGCTGCTGACCGTGATCACGAAGAGCAACGCGCAGCGGCACGCGATGGTGATGTGGGACGAGATCGCGAAGCAGGTCGCACAGGAATTCCCCGACGTCACGTGGGACAAGGAGCTCGTCGACGCGGCGACCGCGCGCATGGTCAACCGGCCGGCGTCGCTCGACACGATCGTCGCGACCAACCTGCACGCGGACATCCTCAGCGATCTCGCCGCCGCGCTCGCCGGCAGCCTCGGCATCGCGCCGACCGGCAACATCGATCCCGAACGCCGTTATCCGTCGATGTTCGAGCCGATCCACGGCTCCGCGTTCGACATCATGGGCAAGGGGCTCGCGAATCCGGTCGGCACGTTCTGGTCGGTCGTGATGCTGCTCGAGCATCTCGGCGAGACGGACGCCGCCGCGCGCGTGATGCAGGCGATCGAGGCCGTGACGGCCGCCCCGTCGCTGCATACGCGCGACCTCGGCGGCAGCGCGACGACCGCGCAGGTGACGGCGGCCGTCTGCGAGCGCGTCGCGAACGCGGCGGTCGCGGCCTGACGATCGCAGCGGCGCAGCGTATATACGCTGCGATGTAGCGACGGCGCGTATGCGCAACCGGTAGCCGGCGCCGTATGTTCGTCATCCTGATGATTTTTCATGCCCGCGACTCGCGCGTCCGACGCGAGCCGGGCGCCGGCCCGCGCGCTTCGTCGCGGCGCCGGCGAGTACTCACAGACAGAGCACGGCTCGACCTCGAAGGAGGAGACACATGCAAACGGATCTGGAAACCCGCGTCGCGCGGAAACTGATGTGGCGCATCATTCCGTTCGTGATGCTGCTTTACTTCGTCAGCTTTCTCGATCGTGTCAACGTCGGCTTTGCCGCGATGACGATGAACAAGGCGATCGGCCTGTCGCCGACCGCGTTCGGGTTCGGCGGCGGCCTGTTCTTCATCGGCTACTTCCTGTTCGAAGTGCCGTCCAACCTGATTCTCCATCGTGTCGGTGCACGCATCTGGATCGCGCGGGTGATGATCACGTGGGGCATCGTGTCGGCGGTGTCCGCGTTCGCCGTCGGGCCGACGAGCTTCTACGTGCTGCGCTTCCTGCTCGGCGTGGCCGAAGCCGGGTTCTTTCCCGGCATCATCCTGTACCTCAGCCTGTGGTTTCCCACGAAGCAGCGCGCGGTGGCCGCCGCGTGGTTCATGGCGGCCGCGCCGATCTCGACCGCGATCGGCTCGCCGCTGTCGGGCGCGATCATGCAGATGCCGCCGATGTTCGGGCTCGCCGACTGGCAGATGCTGTATATCGTCGAAGCGCTGCCGGCGGTCGTGCTCGGCTTCGTCGTGCTGAAGTGCCTGACCGATGCGCCGTCGAAGGCCGCGTGGCTGCAGCCGGACGAGCGCGACTGGCTGATCGCGAAGCTGAAAGCCGAGGCCGACGCGCGGCACACGCATGCCGGGCATACGGCCGGCGCGTGGCAGGCGTTGCGCGATCCGCGCGTGCTGGCGCTTGCGCTGATCTACTTCGGCACGTCGGCCGGGCTGTACACGCTCGGGCTGTGGGCGCCGCTGATGGTCAAGCAGTTCGGCTTCACCGCGCTGCAGACGGGCTTGCTGACCGGCATCCCGAGCATCGCCGCGGTCGTCGCGATGATCGTCTGGGCGCGGCATTCGGATCGCACCGGCGAGCGCACGTGGCACGTCGTGATTCCCTGTGTGCTCGCGTGCATCGGCTTCGTGTTCGCGGGGCAGGCGAGCACCGCGCTCTTGACCGTGCTCGCGCTGGTCGTCGTCAACATCGGGATCAGCGCCGCGAAGGCGCCGCTGTGGGCGATGCCGAGCGCGTTCCTGTCAGGCGCGGGCGCGGCCGCCGGGATCGCGATGATCAACTCGATCGGCAATCTCGGCGGGTTCGTCGGGCCGTTCGCGATCGGCTGGCTCAAGCATGTGACGGGCGGGTATGCGGCGGGGCTCTACGTCGTGGCGGGCACGCTCGCGGTGTCGGCGGTCGTTACGCTGATGCTGAGCCGGAAGGCGTCGCAGCAGGCGCTCGTGTCGGGGGTGCGGCACAACCATTGAGGTGCGTGCACCGGGGCAACCGGTGCCCGATGCGTCACACGCCCAAAGCCCCGATGACCGTGAGACATGAATCGACGCGAATCCGTCACTATCGAGCACACTAGCGCGTCAAGGCTGCGAGTCCAGCGCGACGACGCGCCGCGCGATCTCCGTCGCGCACGCGTCCACCGACATGTGTGACGTGTCGACCAGACAGTCGCTGAAGGTTCGCGACGCATAGCCTTCGCGATACATCTGCGCGACGCGTTCCCGCTCCCAGTCCGTCAACACGCGCTCTCCCCGATTCGATCGCGCGACCGCTTCCGGCGGCGCCAGCGTCACGACGAACAGACGCGCCGAGCGCGCGTCGCACGCAGCGCGCAGACGCGCGAATTCCACTTCGCCGATCGGATAGGCGACCACAAGAAAACGTTTGTGCGTATCGGTTATGCAGCGAACGAGGCGCTCCAGCGCGATCGCCCACTGCACTTCGAACGGCGCATTTTCCGGCGCGTCGTGATCGTCGCCGTCGATGAAGCGGGCGTCGGGCAGCGCTTGCGCAAGCGCGGCGCCGATCGTCGATTTACCGCTGTTGATCGGGCCGTTGAGATGAATGACGGTGAGGGGAAGCACGGTGGCGCGCGGGATCGACCGAGGCTGAATGCAGGGAAGCGGCCATTATAAATGTAAGGATTGTGAAAGAAAATTTTTCACGTGATTCCTCTAAAGAAAGCCCTCGCGCCGCCGTTAGCGTTCAGCAGAAGCATAAAAAGCGTTGCAGACTGAAAACCACACGACCAAACAACCGAGGACCGCGCGGCCGGTGAAGCCGCGCGGATGACCACAAGATGGCACGCTGGAATTCGATACGGCGCGCGGGCACCGGGAGCCTGCGCGTGATCTTCTTTTGCCTGGCCGCGGCGGGTGCGCTGCCGCGCGCAGCGTCGGCCGCCGGCATCGCGCCGGACGGCGGCACGTCCACGCACGTGTCGATCGGGCCGAACGGCCGGCAACTCGTCGATCTGGCGCCGGCCGTCGGCGGCGTGTCGAACAACACCTATTCTTCGTTCAACGTGACGACGGCCGGCGCGACGCTGAACAACGTCGGCGTCAACGCGCGCACGATCGTCAACCAGGTGACGAGCACGAACCCGAGCCTGATCGAAGGCCAGATCGCCGTCGCGGGGTCGCGGGCGAACGTCGTGCTGGCCAATCCGAACGGCATCACCGTCAACGGCGGATCGTTCGTCAACACCGGGCACGTCGCGCTGTCCACCGGCAGCGTGAGTTTCAACGACCTGCAAATCGCGCCCGGCATCTATCAGCGCAACGTGCTGCTCGACACCGCGACCGGCACGATCGTCGTCGGCCCCGGCGGCCTCGCGAGCGCGCTGATCGGCCTCGACCTGATCGCCAGGAACATTCGCATCGAAGGCCCGCTGAACAACACGTTCTCGTCGCCGACGGCCGGCGTGCGGCTGCTGGCCGGCCGCGGCCGTGTCGAGCTGAACACCGGGCTGTCGCCGACCGACAACGCGAACGACTGGCTCGCGCGCAAGGCGACGATGAACCCCGACACGGCGTCGTCGTATGCGATCGACATCACGGCCGCCGGCAGCCTGACCAGCGGGCGCGTGCAGCTGATCGTCACGGATCGCGGCCCTGGCGTACGCAGCGCCGGCCCGCTGAACGCGTCACTCGGCGATTTCACGCTGACGTCGAACGGCAGCGTCGAGCTGTCGAACACGAAGATCGACGTCGCGCGCGACTTCAGCGTGACTGCGCAGGGCGGCATCGCGCTGGCCGACACGCAGATCAAGGTCAACGGCGGCAGCGCGAGCGTTGCGTCCGCCGGCGCGATCATGTTCGCCGGCAGCAGCCTGCTCGCGTCCGGCGGCGTGAAGCTGACCGGCGCCGGGATCGCACTCGCACCCGACGCGGCGCAGGCGGGCTCGACCATCGCGTCGTCGCAAAGCGGCGTCGTGTTGAAGAGCAGCGCGGATATCGCGAACGTCGGCTCGCTCGTGCAGGGTCAGGCCGCGATCGACGCGGATGCCGATTCGGCCGGTGCCGTCACGCTGAACGCGGCTGGCCGCATCCTGAACCAGTCGCTGCCGCAGACGCGGCTCGGCATCCTGTTCGGCGTGCAGGGCGACGTGTCGCTGACGGCGGGCGCGGATATCGTCAATCAGAATGCGCGGATCCTGTCGAACCGCAACGTGTCCGTCGTTGCCGGCGGCGACGTGAACAACGTCGTCGACCACAGCACCGGCGAGCAGAACGGCGCGGTGGTCGGCTTCTCGGAGCGCGGCGGGCGCTTCCTGTTCCTGCAGCATCGCAGCGACGGCTTCACGGTCGATTACGGCGCGCTCGCGGATGCGACGAAGCTCGCGTACATCACCGCGGATGCCGGCGACGTGACGATCCGCGCCGCGAACGTGACCAACATCGGCGGCTCGATCCTGTCGAACGGCGGCGCGATCGATATCGCCGCGCGCGACCGGCTGCTGACGCAGGCCGTGTTCACCGGGCAGGCGTCGTACCGGCGCACGTGCTTCGTGTTCTGCCGCGCGAGTGCGTCGTCGAATGTGCGGGCGCTCGGCGGCGTCATCGAGGCCAACACCGACATCACGCTGAAGGCCGGCACGCAGATCACCAACACCGGCGGCACGGTGCTCGCGCTCGGCAACCTCACGCTCGACGCGCCGAAGACACTCGCGCAGGGCGTGGCGGGCTACACCGCAATCAACCGCGACCACGACCTGAAGGCGTGGTTCGGCAATCGCTGGGCAGCGATCTACGCGGCCGATACGGGCGGCATCTTCACCGGCGGGTCCGGCAAGGTGCGCCTGACCGGTGAGGCCGACATCGAGGGCGGCGCCTTCAACGCGCCTGACGGCGTGTCGGCGGCAGGCGGCGTGGTGACGATTCGTCCGCCGGGCCGCCAACCGGTGACGATCGGCAACGGCAATCACCTGGGGCTCGTGTCTTGGTTCGGGCTGTGACGGGCCGTGCGCCGCTACTGGCCCGCGCGCTCCTGCTGACTGCAGGCGCGGCGTCGCTGCACGCGCATGCGCAGCTCGCGGGAGGGATCCCGCCGGGCATCGCCGCGCCGCGCGTCGAACAGGATCCGGCGCAGCGGCTGCTGCAGGAGCAGCGCGACCGCCAGCGCAGCGAAGAGATCGCACAGCCGCCCGCGCAGATCGCCGTGCCGGAACAGCCGGCGATGCCGAACCTGCCGGCCGATGCCGATGTCGAGACGCTGCCCGATGTCGCGCCGACGTTCCGGATCGACCATGTCGAATTCACCGGCGACACGATTCTCGGCCAGCCCGAACTCGACCGCATCGCCGCGCCGTTCATCGGCAAGCAGCTCGGGCGCAACCGCATCAACCTGCTGCTGCGCCGGCTGACGGAAGCCTTCATCGCGCGCGGCTACATCACGACGCGCGCGTACCTCGGGCCGCAGAACCTCGCGTCCGGCACGTTGAAGATCAACCTCGTGCCTGGCCGCGTGGCGGCGCTGACGCTGAACGGCAAGCCGCTACGGCCACGCGACCCGGACGAGAAGTGGTACGAGGTGCGCGGCGGGGGCCTGCTGACCGAAGCCGGCACCGCATGGGCGTTCGCGAGCGGCCCGGGCGACCCGCTGCGCCTGCCCGATCTCGAGCAGGGCGTCGACCAGATCAACCGGCTGCGCCGCAACCAGGCCGAGATCCAGATCCTGCCGGGCGAGACGCCGGGCGATTCGATCGTCGCAATTTCGAACCGCGCCGGCGATCGCCTGCATTACGACTTCGGCGTCGACACCTACGGCAGCTCGCAGACGGGCAAGATACGCTACCGCGCGGGCGTCGAAGCCGACAACGTGATCGGGCTGCAGGAATCGTTGTCGTTCAACTACGTCGGCACGACCGACACGAACGCGGTGGTGTTCTCGGCGGCGGTGCCGTACGGCTACCAGACCTTCAGCTACACGGTGTCGATGTCCGAGTACCAGCAGGCGATCGGCGACGTCGCGCTGCTCGAAGGCCGCACGTTCAGCCAGATGCTCGGCTGGAACGACGTGCTCGTGCGCTCGCCGCGCGGGCGCGTGAGCGTCGACGTGACGCTCAACAAGCTGCGCACCGAACGCGACTTGAACGGCCTGCCGCTGTCGCCGCAGAACCTCACGGTGCTGCGTGTCGGGCTGAACGGGCTCGTGCGCTTCGCCGCGCGCGGCCAGGGCGCCGCGGCGACCTGGGACGTCGGCGTGTCGCAGGGGCTGCCGTGGCTGTCGGCCACTCACGACCCGTCCGACATCGGCATCGACGACGCGCACAGCCAGTTCACCAAGCTCGACGCGACCGCCACGCTGCAGATGTCGCTCGGCACGCTCGCGGGCTCCGCCTGGGCCTATCGCGGCACGCTGCGCGGCCAGTACAGCCGCGTCGCGCTGTTCGGCAACGCACAGATCTTCCTGGGCGGGATGAGCTCGGTGCGCGGCTTCATCGAAGGCGGGATGGCCGGCGACAGCGGCGTGTACCTGCGCAACGAGGCCGCGTGGCAGAACGTGCCCGCGTGGCGCGACGCGCGCATCGAGCCGTACGTGTTTCTCGACGGCGGCAAGGCGCACCTGAACGCGCAGGGCGGCTGGCCGACGCTCGTCGGGGCCGGTGTCGGCGCGCGCGCGCAATGGCGCCTGAAGAGCGGCACCGTGTCGACCGAGGTGCTGCTCGGGCAGGCGCTCGCGCAGCCGGCGGCACTCGGCAGGAAAGCCACCGTATTGCTGGCCACACTCAACTGGACCGATTGAAGGGGAACCTCATGCATCGCCTGTCGAACCGTAGTGCCGTTGTAACCCGCTCGACCCTGTCCGCGCACGTGCGCCACCTGGGCCTCGGGCTCGTCGTCGCCGCGCTCTGCGGCCTGGCCGCGCCGCATGCGCACGCGGCGGCCAAAACGGCCCGCAAGGCCGCCGACGCGGCGCTCGCCGCGTCCGCGCCGCTGCCCGTCGATGCGGTGGCGAGCGTGAATGGCGTGCCGATCACGAAGGCGCAGATCGACGACGCCGTGCGCGCGGGGAAAGCGCCGGACACGCCGGCGCTGCGCGCCGCGCTGAAGAACCAGTTGATCGCGCGCGAGCTGTTCCGCCAGGCGGCGCTCAAGCTGCACTACGACACGAAGCCGCAGGTCGTCGCCGCGGTCGAGCAGGCGAAGGCGCTCGCAATGACGCAGGCGTACCTGCGCGACCAGGTCAAGCCGGCGCCGGTCGCCGATGCCGACGTGAAGGCGCGCTACGACGCGATCGTCGCGACGCTCGGCGAGAACGAATACAAGCCGAGTGTGATCGCGGTGAACGATGCGGACACCGCGAAGCAGATCGTCGCGCGCCTGAAGAAGGGCGAGGACTTCGGCAAGCTCGCGCAGGAATTCAGCAAGGGGCCCGGCGCTGCACAGGGCGGCGCGCTGAACTGGATCTCCTTCAAGACGCCGATCACCGCCGGCAACACGCAGAACTGGCCGCAGCCGCTCGCCGAGGCGCTCGTGAAGCTGCCGCAAGGCGGACTCACGCGTGATCCGGTGCAGGTCGGCGACACGTACTGGATCCTGCGCGTCGACGACAAGCGGCCGACGCAGGTGCCGGCGTTCGAGCAGGCGAAGGACACGCTGCGCCAGCAGCTCGAACAGGTCGCGCTGGAGAAGGCGACCTCGCAGGTGGTGGCGGACCTGATCCGCAACGCGCACATCCAGCAGTAAGCGGCGACGCCGGGCGCAGGCCCGGCCAACCGTAGATGCGGCATCGGGCGGGGAAACCCGGTGTCGCGTCTCGCCATGGCCGGGCCGGCCTATGGCACGCAACGCACGGCATAAAAATCGAAACGAATCGACCAAGAAATGAACACGTCCAAGCGTAAGGTCTTGCAGCAACTGGCTGCCGCGGCAGCGGCGCGTGTCGGCGCGCGTGCGCGCGCGGAAACGATGATGTCGCGTTTCTTCCGCGTCAACGCGTATGCACTGCGCGAGTACAGCTGGTGGCAACGCGCGATGTGCGCGCTCGTTGCGACGACGATGTTCATTGGCCCGATCACCGTGACGGTCGAGCAAAGCCGCGATGCGGCCGGCACGCTGGGCGCGGGCAATCGCCGGATGGACGACGACACATGGCAGCGGGTTCTCGACCTGGCATCGCAGCGCGTGCGGTTTTCGATGCAGATTGCCGCTGCCGCGCCGATCACCGACCCGACGGCCCCCATCACGTTCCAGCCCGCGATCACGCAATCGACCGGCGCCGGTGGCGGCGTGCCGGTGGTCAACATCACCGCGCCGAACGCGGCCGGTATTTCGCTGAACCAGTATCAACGCTTCAACATCGACCCGGTCGGGCTGATCCTGAACAACAGCCTGATGTCGGGCACGTCGCTGACCGGCGGCGACGTGCAGGCGAACCCGAACCTGAACGGTCGGGCCGCGAGCGTGATCGTCAACCAGGTCACGTCGACGGGCAGCGGCTACGCGAGCTTGCTGAACGGTCCGCTTGAAGTGTTCGGCGCACCGGCGACGGTGATCATCGCGAACCCGAACGGCATCACGACGCGCGGCACGGGCTTTACGAACACGATCGGCGTCACGCTGTCGACGGGCGCGCCGCAGTTCCTGAACGGTGTCGGCGGCGCCCCGATCGATTACGCGAACGCGAAGGCGATCGGCTACAACGTGACCGGCGGCCATCTGCAGATCGAGGGCAACGCGGGCGTGAACGGCCCCGGCGCGGGGATCGAAGGCACGGTGGGCACGATCGACCTGATCGGCGAGACGATCGGGATCAACGCGCCGCTGTATGCGGGCACGCGCATCAACGCGATCGCGGGGCGGCAGTTCGTCACGCCGTCGGCGGCGGACGCAACCGGCACGACCTACGGCACGGCATCGAACGGCTCGATCAACTCGGCTGCGGCAATCAACGCGGCGAACGGCGGCGCGAATCGCTCGCTCGCGATCGACGCGACCGCATTCGGCGCGATGACGGCGGGGCAGATCCAGGTGATCAGCACGGCGGCGGGGATGGGCGTGCGCACCGATGCGCAGTTGGCCGCGAACGCGGGCGACCTGACGCTGTCGGCGAACGGCGACGTATCGATTGCGGGCACGGCGGCCCAGCATCAGGCGACGGTGCAGGGCGCGGGCAACGTGTCGATGACGGGCACGCATATCGGCGTGGGCGGCTACACGATCAACGCGAACGGCGACGTGACGTCGGCCGGCGCGATCCAGTCGGGCGGCAAGCTGGCGGTATCCGCGGGCGGAAACGTGAACGTCGCGAACGCGCAGGCGAACAGCGACATCGCCATCGCGGGCGGCGGCGCAAACGTCACGCTGGGCGACGTGCAGACCGGTGGCACGCTGTCCGTCGCCGCACAGGGCGGCGCCGGCGGAGACGTCACGCTGAATGGCCCGGTGCTCGCGACAGGCGGCACGTCCTTGCGCGCATCGCGCGACGTCCGGATAAACAACCGGCTCGACAGCCAGACGATCGACGTCACGGCACAGCGCAACATCGGCATCGCGGGGGCCGTGAGCGCCACAGGCAACCTGACGCTCACCGCACAAGGCGGTGGAATCACGTCGACCGATCGCGTCGCGAGCGGCCAACGCTTGTCCCTCAACGCCGGACACGACGTCGTTGCTACCGGCGCGCTGCAGGCGAACGGCGACCTGAGCGTGCGCGCGGGGAACAGCGCGAGCATCGGCGACATCCATGCGGGCGGAGCGATCGACGTGAGCGCACAGGGCACAGCCGGCGGCGGCGATCTCGCTTTCAACGGCGAGACGCAGGTGACGGGCGCGGCGCGGGTGGCATCGGCGCGCGACATCACGGTGAACGGCACGTTGACGGGCGGCTCGACGCTGGCGCTCGATGCGCAGCGCGACGTGACGGTCGGCGCGCGCGGCACGGTGCAGTCGGCGAGTGACCTGGCGTTGACGGCGCGCACCGGCAGCGTGACGTCGAACGGCACGTTGACGAGCGCATCGAACCTGTCGGTGCAGGGCGCGCAGGACGTCGCGCTGCTCGGCACGACGGGCGCGATGGCGGACACGACGCTGAGCGCGGGGCGCGACGTGACGGTGGGCGGCACGCTGTCCGGGCGCGGCGGCGTGCGGATCGATGCGGGGCGCGACATTGCGCTCGGCGGCAGCACGGGTTTCGTGAAGGACGCGCAGGCGCAGGCGGGCCGCAACCTGTCGATGACGGGTTCGCTTGCCGCGACGAACGTGACGCTGGGCAGTGGCCAGTCGATGACGTTGCACGACGTGCAGTCGTCCGCGGCCTTGCAGGCGAACGCGCAAAACGGGGCGTTGACGATTGACGGCACCGTGACGTCGTTGTCGACCACCCAGCTCAAATCAGGCGGCGATACGGCGGTGACCGGCACGCTGCAAAGCACGGGCCGCCTCGATGTCGCCAGCGGCGGCGGCGTCGCGATCGCGGGGCAGGTCAATACCGTGTCGACCGGGACGTTCCGAGCAGGAAACCGGTTCAGCGTGGACGGCACGCTGCAGACGACCGGCACGCTCGATATCGCCAGCGGCGCCGACGCATCGATCGGCGGCACCGTGAACGCGCTGTCGGATGTGATCCTCGCGTCGAGCGGCGGCGTGACGGTCAACGGCCTGCTGCAGAGCGCGGGCCCGCTGACGCTGACGAGCGGCGCGAACACGTCGATCGGCGGCACGGTGCTGTCGACGGGTGACGTGACCCTCAAGAACGTCGCTGGCTCGCTGGCGAGCACCGGCACGATCCAGGCGGGCCGCGATCTGCTGATCGATGCCGCGCACGCAGTCGATCTCGGCAAGCAGCAGACGATCGCGCAACGTGACCTGACGGTGCGTGCCGGCGGCGACCTCACCGCGAACGGCACGGTGATTGGTCAACGGAACGGCGCGCTGAACGCCGGCGGCACGCTCGGCGGCGCGGCATCGATCGCGTTCGGTCAAGCGGCGACGCTACAGTCGGGCGGCGATACTCACCTGACGGGTTCGCTGCGCGGCGATACGGTGCAGACGCAGGCGGGCGGATCGGCGTCGCTGCACGACGTGCAGGCCGTGTCGTCGATGTCGCTTGCCGCGACGCAGGATCTCGCGACGACGGGCAACCTGATCGGCAACGCAACGACGACGCTGCAGGCTGGGCGCGATCTTGGCGTCAGCGGCGCGGTTCAGTCGTCGCAGACGCTCATGCTGACAGCCGGTCGCGATGTCGCAACCACGGGCGCAATGCGGACCGACCAGGATCTGCACGTTCATGCGGGCAACAACGCAGCAATCGGCGATGTGCAAGTCGGCACCGCGCTCGACGTGAAGTCGCAAGGCACGGCGGGCGACGGTGACGTGACGCTCAACGGCAACGCGACCGTCGCAGGCGTGACGAACGTGCAGGCGGCGCGCGACATCGTTGTCAATGGTTCGCTGACCGGCGCCACGCAGGTGGCGCTCTCGGCGCAGCGCGACGTCGGCGTCAACGGCAGCGGTGCCGTCCGCGCCATCGGCGATCTCGCGATTACCGCGACGACCGGCAGCATCGCATCGGCCGGCATATTGAACGGCGCGGGCTCGCTGACCGCGAATGCGGCGCAGGACGTCGTGCTGACCGGGACGACCGTGTTCACCGGCGACGCCGCCATGACGGCAGGCCGCGACGTGACGGTGGGGGGGACGCTGGCAGGTCGTGGCGGCGCACGCATCGACGCGGGGCGCGATATCGCGCTGGGTGGTAGTACAGGATTCCTGACGGATGTGCGGGCGCAGGCGGGACGCAACCTGTCGATGACGGGGTCACTCACCGGAATGAACGTCACACTGGGCAGCGGCCAGTCGATGACGCTGCATGACGTGCAGTCGTCGGGCGCATTGCAGGCCAATGCGCAAAGCGGGACGCTGACCGTCGACGGCACGGTCACGTCGTTGTCGACCGCGCAGCTCCAATCAGGCAGCGACACGACCGTGACCGGCGCGCTGCAAAGCGCGGGTCGCCTCGATCTGACGAGTGGCGGCAATCTCGGGATCGGCGGCACCGTCAGCGCGCTGTCCGATGCGACCGTCACGTCGAGCGGCGCGGCGACGGTGAACGGGCTGCTGCAGAGCGCGGGCCCGCTGACGTTGACGAGCGGCGCGAACACGTCGATCGGCGGCACGGTGCTGTCGACGGGTGACGTGACCGTCAAGAACGCCGCGGGTTCCCTGACGAGCACCGGCACGATCCAGGCAGGCCGCGATCTGCTGATCGACGCCGCGCACGCGGTCGATCTGGGCACGCTGCAAACCACGGCGCAACGTGACCTCACGGTGCTCGCGGGCGGCGACCTCATCGCGAAGGGCACGGTGATCGGCCAGCGAAACGGCGTGCTGAACGCCGGTGGCGCGATCGGCGGCGCGGCGGCGATCGCATTCGGGCAGGCGGCGACGCTTCAATCGGGCGGCGATACACGCCTGACGGGCTCGCTGCGCGGCGACACGGTGCAGATGCAGGCAGGCGGCTCGGCGTCGCTGCACGACGTGACGGCTGCCGCGACGCTGTCGCTCTCGGCCGGGCAGGATCTTGCGACGACCGGCACCGTGGTGGCCGGCTCGACGGCGACGTTGCAGGCCGGCGGGAACCTGAGTGTCGACGGCGTGATGCAGGCGGTCCGCGATATCGCGCTGACCGCGACGAACGGGAGCATCTCGACCAGCGGGCCGATCGCCGGCAACGGCGCGATCGGTATGCAGGCGGGTACCGACATCCTGCTGAACGGATCGGTCGGCGCGGCGCGCGGCATGTCGCTGAACGCGGCCCGCGACGTCGCCGCGACGCAGGCCCTGAACGTGCTGGCGAACGACCTGCGGATCACCGCGGGCAACAACATCGGCGTGGCCGATGTGCAAGCGGGCGGGGCGTTGTCCGTCACGGCCCGAAACGGCGATGCGGCGTTCAATGGTACGGCTGCGGCGCTCGGCGAGACCACCGTGAACGCGGGGCGCGACGTGGTCGTGCGCGGCACGCTCGCCGGCGGCGGCGACGGCACGAGTGCGACGCATGCGCCGACGTCCGTGCAGGCGGGGCGCGACGTCCAGGTGACGGGCATGCTCGCGGGCGGCGCGACGCTCGGCGTCAACGCTGCGCGCGACGTGACGATCGGCAACGTCGGTCAGGTCCAGGCGGCCGGCGACATGACGCTTGCCGCCGGCGCCGGCAGTATCACGTCGCAGGGCACGCTCGCGGCAGAACGCACTGCCGCGCTGACGGCGGCCAGGGACGTTTCGCTGACCGGCAAGACGAGCGTCGGAGGCGACGCGGCGCTGACGGCCGGGCATGACCTGACGCTCGGCGGATCGGTCGTCGGCAAGGGCGGCGCGGTGCTGAACGCGGGCAACGATGTCACGATCGGCGGCAGCACCGTCTTCACGAACGACGTCGCGGCCAAGGCCGGCAACGACCTCGCGGTCACGGGCGCGCTGCAGGGGCAGGCGGTGTCGCTGAGCGCCGCACGCTCGGTCGCGCTGAAGGACGTGCAATCGAACGCGGCGCTCACCGTCAACGCCAAGGGCGGCGCGCTGACGATCGACGGCACCGTCAACTCGCTCGCAGGCGGCACGCTGAACGCCGCCGGCGACCTGACGCTCAACGGCGCGTTGCAGACGGCCGGATCGATGAATGCCGCGAGCGGCGGCAACCTGGCGATCAACGGGGCCGTCAACGCGCTTGCCGATGCGACTTTGCATTCGGCTGCGGACCTGAATGTGAACGGCACGCTGCACGCGGGTGGCCCGCTGGCGGCATCGAGCAATGGCACGCTGTCGGTCGGCGGCACGCTCGACGCGGCCACCGATGCGACCTTGAGCGCGGCGCGCGGCCTCGTCGTCGACGGCACCGTCAACGCCGGCCGCAAGCTCGACATGACGAGCGGCGGCCCGACGACGCTGCGCGGCGTCGTCAACGCGGCAGCGGCGGGCGCGCTGCGCTCGGACGGCGACATCACGGTCAACGGCACGCTGCAGGCGGCAGGGCCGCTCGACGTCATCGGCGGCGGCAACACGACGGTCGGCGGCGCGCTGGTGTCGTCGGGTGACATGACGCTGCGCAATGCCGCGGGCGCGCTGACGAGCACCGGTACGCTGCAATCGGGCGGCAACCTGTCGGCCGATGCGGCCGGCACGATCGATCTCGGCCGGGGACGCACGACAGCGCTCGGCGATCTCGCGGTCAACGCCGGCCGCGATCTGCACGCGGACGGCACGGTGATCGCGCAGGGGCGCGGCACGCTGACGGCCGGCGGCGCGATCGGCGGGGCGGGGGCGCTGGCGTTCGGCGGGGCGGCGACGCTGCAGTCGGGCGGCGACACGCTGCTTGCCGGTTCGCTGCGAGGCGATCAGGTCGACGTGAACGCGGGCGGTAACGCGACGCTGCACGACGTGAACGCGGGCGCGGCGATGACGCTCGCATCGGCCGGCAACCTGAGCACGACCGGCGCGGTGAGCGGCAACGCGGACGTGTTGCTGCGTGCGGGCGGCGACATCGATCACAGCGGCGTATTGCAGGCTATCGGCAATGCGACGTTCGACGCGCGCGGCGGGCATGTCGCATCGACGGGCTCAATCGAGACGAACGGCGCGCTTGCGGTGAAGGCGGGCACGGATATCGCGCTCGGCGGCAAGACGGCTTCGGCGCTGAACACTGCCCTGACCGCCGGCCGCGACATCGCGATCGGCGGCTCGCTGGCGAGCGGCGGCGCGTTCAATGCGACGGCCGGCGGGAACGCGGGCATCGCCGGCGCGGTGCTGGCCATCGGCGACACGCATGTCGGCGCGGCCAACGACATTGACGTGACCGCCAAGCTCGAGGGCCACGGGGCCGGCATGCTTACTGCCGGCCGGGATCTGACCGGCGCCGGCGCGATCGCGTTCGCACAGGCCGCGATGCTCGATGCGGGCCGCGATGTCGTGCTGGGCGGGCTCGTGCAAGGGCATACGGTTGCGATCACGGCGGCAGGCAATGCAAGCGTGACCAACGTGCAGGCGGACGATACGTTGTCGTTGCGCGCGAACGGCACGCGCACGGACACCGGGCCCGGCAACCTGACGATCAACGGCACGGCCGCCGCCGGCGGGCGCATCGATGCGGTCGCGGCGCAGGACGTGTCGGTGCCGGGCAAGCTGCAGGGCGCGGCCACGGTCGGCATCGATGCGGGGCGCAGCGCCGTGATCGGGGGCGCGGTCCAGTCGGGTGGCGCGATGACGATTGCCGCGCATGCCGGCGATCTTGCCGCGATTGGCGGGATCAACAGCGGCGCGACGCTCGACGTGACGACCGGGCGCGATCTGGCGCTCGGCGCCACGACGAGCGCGGTCGGCGACATGACGCTCACCGCCGCGCGGGATCTGAACACCGGCAGCGGGTTGCTGATCGGCGACGCGAACGGCACGCTGCGCGCGACGCGCGATATCGTCGGCGCCGGAACGCAGTCGTTCCTGCAAGGTGTGTTCGATGCGGCCGCGCAGCGCAACGCGGTGTCGGGCGGCCTCGTTCAGGCCCGGAGCGTGCAGTTGCAGGGCGGTAACGATGCGTCCGTCAACGACGTCGTATCGGCGACCACTTTCGACCTGAAGGCGCTCGGTAACGCGGGTGGCGGCGATGCCGTGGTGCGCGGCACCGCGCAAGCGGCCGGCGCCGCGACCGCGACTGCGGCGCATGACGTGCGGGTGACGGGCACGCTGTCGAACGGCGCGGCGCAAACGCTGAGCGCGGGCAACGACGTCGTCGTAAGCGGCACGTCGAGGTCCGCCGGCGACATGAAGGTGGCCGCGTCGGGCGGCAGCGTGCAATTGAACGGCACGACGACGTCGGGCGGCGCGCTCGATGTCCGCGCCGGCGTCGATGCGCGCTTCGACGGCACGATTGCCGCGGCCGGCATGACGACAGTCCAGGCCGGCCGCGATATCGGCATCGGCGGCAGCGTGGCCGGGCAGGCTGGCGGCACGCTGACGGCCGCACGGGATATCGCCGGCGCCGGATCGGTGGCGTTCGGGCAGGGTGCGACGCTCGTCGCGTCGCACGATGTCGCGTTGTCGGGGGCGTTGCAGGGCGCGAGCGTGTCGGTGACGGGCGGCAACAATGCCGGCCTCGGCAGCGTGCAGGCGGTGTCGGGCGATCTGTCGGTCGTCGCGAACGGTCTTGCGGGCGGCGGTGACGTGACGCTCGGCGGCGCGGGCACCGCGCTGGGCGCGTTCTCGTTGCAGGCCGCGCGCGACGTCAGCGTGAGTCACGCGATCAACGCGGGGGCGGCAACGGGCATCACCGCCGCACGCAACGTCGCGCTTGGCGACGTGAACACTGCGGGCGACCTGAACGTCACCGCGTCGAACGGAAGCGTCGCTGCGGAGAGCGTGACGGCGCGCGGCAACCTGGACGTGACGGCCGGGCAGGCGATCGCGCTGTCGGGGCAAACCGTGTCGGGCGGCAATGCGACGCTGGCGTCCGGCGGCGACATGACGCTGGCCGGCAGCATCGCCGCGCAGCAGGCAGGCAAGCTGACTGCGGGCGGTTCGATCGACGCGGCGTCGATCGCGTTCGGCAAGCAGGCCACGGTCGGCGCGGCGAACAGCATCGTCGTGAAAGGCGGCGTCGCGACCGACGGCGATCTGGCGATGACGGCCGGTAACGACCTCGCGATCGGCAGCGCGCAGACGGGCGGTGCGATCGACTTGCGCGCGCAGGGGCACAACGGCGCCGGCGACGTGATCGTGAACGGCGGCCTGACGTCCGGCACGGCGACGACGATCGCCGCCGCGCGCGACGCGGTGATCGCCGGCAGCGTCGGCAGCGGCGCAAGCCTGACGGCCGGCGCGGGACGGAACTTCGGCATCGCCGGCGCAATGCGTTCGAACGCCGATACGTCGTTGAGCGCGACGAACGGCAATCTCGTCGTGGGCGGCGATTTCGTGTCCGTCGGCAATTTCGGTGCGCGTGCCGGCGGTACGCTGGCGCTGCTGACGGGCGGGCTGACCAACGGCGACACCACGTTGACGTCTGGTGGCGCGATGACGCTCGGCGGCGCACTGTTCGGCCTCGGCGGCGCGAGCCTCGACGCGGGCGGCGCGATCACGGGCGGCAGCGCGCTGACGTTCGGCAAGGATATCGGCGTGACGTCCAGCGGGGGCGTCGCGCTCGGCGCGATCCAGAGCGCAGGGAAGTTCACGGCGACGTCGACCGGCGACCTGTCGCTCCGTGCGACGACCGCGGTCGGCGGTGTGTCCGCGACGTCGCAGGCGGGCAGCGTCGCCGTCAACGGCGCGCTGCAGTCCGGCGGGAGCGTGCAGATCCAGGCAGCGAACAACGTGCAGGTGACGGGCGCGCTGTCGTCGATGGGGACGGTGAACGTCAACGGCGTCAACGGCAACGTGACGCTCGCGGGCGTGTCGTCGAACGGCGATGCGACGCTGCATGCAGGGCAGGACCTCACGCTCGGCGGCTCGAGCGTCGTGGCCGGTCAGTTGGGGTTGTCGGGCGGCAACGTGACGCTCAACGGGTCGGTGGCCGGTTCGAAGAACGTGACCGTCTCCGCGCAGGGGACGGTGGATGCCGGCAACGCGACGATCGTAGCGTCGCAGAACCTGCAGGTGAACGGCGCGAACGTCACGCTCGGCGACGCGACGGTGGGCGGGACGCTGACCGCGCAGGCGTCGAACCAGCTCACGCTGGCCGGCGGCCATGCGGTGAACGTGGTCGGCAATGCGATGCTGACGTCGCAGAACGGGATGTATAACGCGGCACATGTGCTGGCCGGGTCGCTCAACGTGTCTGCGCCGAATCTCACGAACGCGGCGGGGGCGTCGCTTGCGTCGATCGGCGCGACGACGATCAACGCGTCGAATTTCACGAACGCGGGGCTGGTGAACGGCACGACGACCAACGTGACCGTGGGCGGCGGGCTGACGAACGTCGGCGGGTCGCTGATGGCAGTGGATGCGCTCGGCATCAACGCGGGTTCGCTGAACAACCAGAACGGGATCGTCTTTGCGGGGAATCCGAGCGTCGGGACGGGGGCGACCGGCGATGTGTCGCTGACAATTAATGGCGGCAATGGCGCGTTCTACAACGCGGGCGGACAGTTGCTCGCGCAACGGAACATGGGCATCAACGTCGCCAACATGACGTTCGACCCGCTGCAGGGGACGATCAGCCAGGGCGGGAACCTGTCCGTCACCGCCGGCTACGTGAACATCGGCGGCACCTGGAACTACGGCGGGCAGAGCGTGGCGCTGACCGGCCTGAACGGCATCACGAACAACGGCACGATGACCGGGACCGCGGCGCTGACGCTGTCGTCCGGCGGCGGGACGTTCGAGAACCACGGGCAGGTCAGCGGCCGCGACGTGACCTTCAACGGCACGCTGAACAACGCGGCCGGCGCGGTGATGCATGCCGACAATGTGTTGACGCTGAACGGCAATACGACGAACCGCGGGACGGTCGAGGCGGGGAGCGTGCTCAACGTCAGCGGCTGGAACTACGACAACCAGGGGGCGACGACGCAGTCGAGGGGGGATGCGAATTTCAATCTCGGCGGTTCGCTGTTCAATACGGGCGGCTCGATATTCGCCGGCCGGAACATCGGTGTCTCTGCTGCGCAGGTGATCAACGATCAGACTGCGCCGCAGGGGGCCGTCACGACGACCACGCAAATCAGCGATCCGGCGCTCCTGATGTCGGGATCGGTCGGCACGGTGACCGCCGGCTATGAAAAGATATCGGGTCATGAGCAAACTGTGTCGGCAGCTTACGTGACGTCGTCTGCGACGCTCGGCGGCCTGCTGGCGCCGACCGGCTCGACCACGAACAGCGGTTTATTGTCGGCTTCCGATCCGGTCGCGACGTCCGGTACGGTGACGTTCAATCAGTACCGCGTCCTGACCGGCACAAACGACCACGGCGTTTCGCTCAATTCGAACTATTGGTTTGTCGGAACGGGGCCGGCGGCCGGTGCGCTCCGATCGGCGACGTTCACGTTGCCGACGGTCTACCAGACGACGACGAATCAACAAGCAGGAACCTCGGGCGTCATTTCGGCCGGCGGTTCGATCACTTTGGCTGCCGGCACCCTGTCGAATCGAGGCGGGCAGATCGCGGCGCAAGGCGATATCGCGCTCAATGTCCAGTCGTTGAGTAACGGCGCGGTTGCGCCGACCATGACGGTCAACAGCACGACGTATGTCGACCAGGCCCAATATACGAATTTTCTGACGCAACTCGCGGCGCTCGGGTCAATCGGTGTCCAAGGCACCGGCAACCCGACCGGCGTGTTCAATTGCGATTCGGGCAATTCTTGTCAGGTGGGCTCGCCTTACGGGCCGACCACGTTCCAAATCAACAAGGGTGCAGCCGCGCCTGTTGCTACCGGCACGGTGACCTTCACGACGCCGACGGGCATGATAGCCGCGGGCCACGACCTGGCGCTCGGCGGCGGCAATCTGGCCAACGCGGGGGTGCTGTATGCCGGCAATAACGTCGCTATTACATCCGGCACGCTAACCAACCAGGGTGGTAACCAGCAAAACTATTCGAGCCAGGTCGGCTGCGCGTCGGGCGTGCCGAATTCGGCATGCGGCAACGCAGGCCAACCGCGCGGCAACAATCCGACCACGACGACGTTCGGCTACAGCCAGAACGACGCGACGATCTACGCCGGCCACGATCTCGTCATCGCGGCCGGCCAGATCAACAACACGTACGGCAATCTGCTCGCGGGCCACGACATCGTCATCGGCGGCGTCGGCACGACCGCAAACTCGACCACGCCCGCACAGAGCCTGAACAATACGTCCGGCAACATCGTCGCGGGCAACAACATCACGCTGAACGTCTCGGGGGCGATCACCAACAATCTGCCACCGCCGGTTCCCGTACATGAAAACTACGGCAAGCAGGAGCAGTACTCGGGCTGCATGACCGCAGGCGGCTACAAGGAAAGCTACTGCGAGGGCTATGTCGACCAGCAGTCGGGCAGCTCGTCGGTGATCAGCGCGGGCAACAACCTGCAGGTCAATGCCGGCAGCCTGACGAACATCGGCAGCCTGATCGCCGCGGGCAACAACGCGACGATCGCGGTCGCAGGCCCGGTGGTCAACGAAGCGCAGGTGCTGAACGCCTACTGGCACTCGCACTGGGTGCAGGAAACGGGCATGTTCAGCAGCGACAAGCGTCACGACATCTGGGCATGCGGCACGCCGGAGCAGTGCAAGGCGCTGTATGGGAGCGCATACACGAGCACTGGCGGCACCATCGATCCGCCGACGCCGGTCGGCAATATCGCGTCGACGATCCAGGCGCCGAACCTGTCGATCTCGTCGGGCGGGCAGATCCAGAACGTCGGCAACGTGATCGGCACGTTGGTGTCGTTGAGCGGGCAGAAGCTGATCAACGGCATCACGACGCCGAACACCTACACGCCGCAGGTCGGCTCGCCGCAACGCGTGATCACGCTGAGCCCGGTGACGTTGCCGGGGCTGAATCTGTCGATTCCGCGCGCGGTCGGGATGGGTACGCTGCCGACGCCGGTAGCCGGCAAGGCGTCCTACGTCGACGAATCGTTGAGCGGTTCGGGGCTTGGGCTGCTGGGTGCGCAGGATCTGCTGAACAACCTGCCGAAGAACTTGCAGCCGTCGTCGACGCTGTTCTATTTCAATCCGCAGGAAGAGGATCTTCTGCTGCAGCAGGCCGCCCTCCAGCAGACGGGCAAGGCGAGCTTCGTCGATGGTTTGACATACGACAGCAAGAACAACATGTCGGTGACGGCGCAGGAAAAGATGTACCTGTACCAGAATGCAGTCGACTACTCGAAGGCACATGACCTGCAACTCGGTGCCGCGCTGACGCAGGAACAGATCAATGCACTTGATCGGCCGATGCTGTGGTACGTCGAGCAGACCGTGCCGGATCCGACGTGTCATGCGACGGGGACGGCATCGTGCCCGACGATCACTGCATTAATGCCGCAGGTGTATCTGCCGCAGGACACGCAGGCGATGTCGGCGGGCGGCAATATCTCCGGACATGACGTCACGCTGAAGTTCAATCAGGACGGCAACGGCAGCATCCTCAATACGGGGAGCATCACGGCGTCGGGGACGCTGAGCGTCGATACGCACACGCTGACGAACCAGGCGAACCAGGTCAATGTCGGAGAGATCTGGCAGAAGGTCGATGGCGGCTATCTGAATACGACCGGCACGGTGGTGCAGCCGGGCGGGTTCATGAGCGCCGCGAACATGGATCTGAATGTTCAGGCGCTGAACCAGATCGGTGGGGCGCTGCAGAAGCTCGCGGCCGACGGAACGATCGATCAGGCTGGGACCCAACAAGCGCTTGCAGCGCTTCAACACCAACTCGGCGGCAATTTCACGCAAACGGCCCTGAGCGACAACCTTCACCAGGATTTCGTGAAGGAAGGCGGCTCGTTCGGGATGACGCAGATCTTCTCGATGGTGGTCGCTGTTGCCGCGGCGATCATGATGCAGCCGGAGATATCTGCTGCGATCGCGTCGATGTCGGGGGCTGCCGACGCGGCAGCCACAGCGGCATTCATGGCGGCCCAGCAGGGACTGACGGGCGCGGCCATCACTGCGGCGGCAAGTGCGGCAGGTGGTTCGCTGGCCGTCGGCGGCTTGGCCAACACGATGATTGCTGTCGGATTGAGCTCGTTTGCGTCCAGCGCGCTGGGGCAGGTCGTCGCTACGGGGCAGGTCGATTTCGGCGCGAGCCTGAAGAACGGTCTGATCGGAGCGGTGACTGCCGGACTGACGAACGGCATCACGTTCGATAGTGGTACTGGTTCGTTCGGGTTCAGCGCGAATGCTGCATTCGAGGGAAGTGCTCCGTCTCTTTCGGCACTGGCCGGTGTGCAGACGACGGGCAACGCGTTGGTGCCGCAGGCTGGAGCGGCGGCAGGATCGCTTCCCACTGCGGTGCTCGCAATGTCGGCCGATGCGGCGATTCAGGCCGGCACGCAGACGCTGATTGGCGGGGGAAGCTTCCTCGATAGTCTGCGGGACAGCTTCGTCAGGGATGCTGCGGCTGCTGCTGCGTATGCGATTGGTCAAGGAACCGATCCGCTCACGATTCAGAACATCGCTGCCCATGGTCTTCTCGGGTGTGCGGCGAGTGCTGCAACGGGGAGTGGTTGTGCGGGCGGTGCGATTGGTGGAGCAACCAGCGCTGCCGTCGCGCCGTTCGCGATCGTTGCACTTGATCCGACCGGGGCGCCACTAACTGCCGAACAGGTTGCGACGGTGACCGCGTTGTCCATGTTCGGTGGAGGACTGGCCGCGGGGTTGGTAGGTGTTGATGCGCAAGCGGGGGCAACTTGGGCCGGGAACGAGGCGACTAACAACGCAGAGAAAAATATAGGGAAAATTGTCCAAGCTTGTGGACAGAATGCCTTTTGTCGTGCGCTGTTGCTAACGTCACCGCTTGCCACCACCCTGGTGACTGCCGTCGGTGCAGAGGCAAATAGAAACAACGGTTTCAACAATGCGCACGGCAACCAGCCGCAATTACCGGACTCGCCCGGTAACAATGATGATGACCTGAGCGGAGGGGCACAGGGGCGACGATCCGGCGGCTTCTCGGTTGCCGGAATGGCATTACTCTCAACTTGCATCCCGACGCCGCCGGCGGGATGTATTCCGGTCACGATACCGGTACCGACGTCTTTCGCGTTGCCGAGTTTCGGTCCAATATTCTCGGTCGGGGATAGCGGCAGCGATCACTCGAGTCACGACGCGACTGGTGCTTCCAGTGCAGGGAGCGGAAAACAGGCGGATTCGTCCGCATCAAGTAGCGTCAAGACTGGCGGAACGGTCGAGCTGTTTACTGACTCAACCGGTCCAAAAGTTTCAGGTGCGGTTGGCGTGGGGCCAACGGATCCACGTGCTGTCGCTGCAGATGCTCGGAACATGCCAAATATCCCGAGCAATAGCCAGGCAAAGGTGGTCGCGAACAATCCGTTTATTCCTAGAGATGCAGGAGGGACAGGGGCGATGATGGACTACCTGCCTGAAGCCGCTCGGATTACTAGGCCAGGAGGGGAGATTGTCGTCAATGGGAATATGGCTAATATGTATGTGAAAAATATGCCAACTGCAGCTCAACTTGAACAGTTGGGGTTGGAGGTAAAGTATCAAGGAAATCTCCTTCCCGAATACCGGGGATTTAATTTCCTTCGGACGGATGGGTCGAGGATTGATCTGGAAACGATGAGAAGCGTCGTTTTTGTGAAGAAGGGGAGGGTGTAGTGAGAATTGTAAAAGATTGTTGGCAAGTGCTTGGTGCATCCGAATGTCAGTATGGTGCCCACATATTTGATGGCAATGATGTCATTGTGTATGTAAGTCATTGGTTGGCTGTATTTGACGAAATTGAGAGTTTATTTTTCAGGAAAAATGCAGAGGGATATGTTGGGCACTGTCAATTTGCTTTTTTGGATATTGAGAAGTTCGATATGGTCGTGGTTCCGTACGAGAACCACGCGGATGGTGTGATTTGGCGCGATCCCGTCAAGTATTCGTATTCGGGGAAGGCGCAAGGCGAGACGTCGATATTTGAGTTGTCCGGCAGTCTGCAAGGAATCGCCTCATCGGTGGAGATCACTGTTAAAGCTCGAGCGTTCGAACTGCGGATACTGGACGGGGATGAGCCGGCAAGACAGTCATAATTCTCCGTGCTAACGCAAGCGATAGGAGGTGCAGCCCGTCAAGTTTGGCGGAAGCCCCACGGATTCGGGAAACAAAGTCGTACTTCCCCGAGATCTACACCGTCAACAGGTTACGCCATGGTGGAATAGGTTGATGAAGGATATTACTAAGTGAGGGGCTGCTACGACAGCACAGACATGATGGATAGTAAGCGATTGGCCAATTGGCATTGGAACGAAGGGGCATCGAATCAGGCTGTTTCAGATCTGATCGCCCTGATCGAGATTCCTCTTCCCGACGACTACCTCACGTTTCTGAGGGAGCACAACGGGGGAGAGGGATTTATCGATAATGAATATCTTATGCTTTGGAGGGCAGAAGATATCGTCACGTTCAATGAGGAATACGAGGTTGCTGAATATGCGCCAGGCTTACTGCTCTTTGGTTCCAATGGCGGTGGGGAGGCATATGCATTTGATACTCGAGTGAGTCCGATGCAAATCGTCGAGGTTCCGTTCATCGGTATGGATCTTGC
Source organism: Burkholderia pyrrocinia (assembly GCF_001028665.1). Classification (NCBI taxonomy): domain Bacteria; kingdom Pseudomonadati; phylum Pseudomonadota; class Betaproteobacteria; order Burkholderiales; family Burkholderiaceae; genus Burkholderia; species Burkholderia pyrrocinia. The sequence continues at coordinate 412,564 of NZ_CP011504.1, read as the reverse complement.
CGATGTCATACCGATTGCGGGGAGTCTCACTACGCTACTTTCGGGAGCATCAGAATGAAGCCGCGGAAGGGCGAGGCACGTCCGTTGGGAATGGAGCTGTTTGATGTAAAACCGGTGATTCTTGGCGGGAACCCGAATGATATGTCCAATAAAGCGTGGCTCACGAGGCAGCAACATATCGAGGCAGTTCGATACTGGAATCGGGTCGTGCAAGAACTCAAGGCAAGGAAATAGCCGAAGCATTGCCGTCCGAGATGGAAGACCTATCCGCCATTTTGTGGGCGAGGGTCATGCTCGCCGGGCGGTTTTCACGCCGCCCGGCTGCACATGAAGAACGTTGAGACGGACGTGACGGCCTAGAACAAAACCTGCCCGTCATTCAACATTGCGAAAGCCGGCGCAGACGTTGAACAACGTCGACACCAACGCGAGCACGATCGTCAATCAGGTTGCCTGATTGTTGCAGAAGCGATACGGTGCGATCGCACCAGCATCGTCTGTCTTGCTGAAATTATTTAGTAATGTTTTTTTTAGGCGAATCGAAATAATAAATATTCGGTAGCTACCCTAAAGAAAGCGAAACCCCTGCCGTTACACTTCCTCGGTGGCTCGCAAAACCACACGAAAGCACTACAACCGCACAACCACACGACCAAACAACCGAGGGACGCACGGCCGGCGAAGCCGTGCGCATGATCAGAAGATGGGACGCATCGATTCGATTCGGCGCGCGGGCATCGGGGGCCGGCGCGCCCTCTGCCTTTACCTTGCCGCAGCGGGGCTGTTGCCGCATCGCACCGCCGCCGCTGCGGGCCTTGCCCCGCACGAACACACCCACGCCTGTATCCGTCGTGCCGAACGTCTGGCAACCGACGAATCTCACGCTTTCCCTCGCCGGCATATCACCATACCTATTCAACGCCGTTCACGGAGGGAAGCAAGAAAAGCGAGAGCACGAATCGATCTTTCAATAAAAGCAATACAACGATATTCAAATATTGACTATTAAAAATGCATCGTAAATCGGGGATTGAATTGAAGAAGCATTCTGTTTGTTTGTTGGCGGCTGCAGCGATCTCGGTGTTCGTCGTCGCGGGCTGTGGTGGCGGCGGTGACGGCTCGTCGAACGCCAGCAGCGGCACGCCCGCAAACACCGGCGGCGCCAATAACGCAGCCAGTGCGCCGGTCGTCGCATCGACGCCGCTCGCGGCACAGCCGGCGAGCGCGCCGGTCGCCTCGTCGCAGCCGGTGACGGTCGGCGAGGCGCTGCCGAGCCTGACGAACCCGCAAGCCGGTTCGACTGCCGCAACGGCGAGCGGCCCGATCGGGATCTGGACGCAATCCGGCAACCTGGGTTACTCGACCATCGCCCTGGTCGATCCGCGCAACAACCTGACCACGCTCAATCTGCTGGGATCGTTCGTGATGTCAGAGGATTTCGCGAGTCTGACGGTCAATGGCGCGACGTGGTCGCTCGGTTCAGGCGTCAACTTCGGCACGGGCGGGTTGATCACCAAAATCGACTCCGGCTCCGGTGCGTACGGCGCGAACCAGACGTTGTCCGGAACGATCAGTCGAGGCGGTACTGCGTCGACCTTGACGTGGACCTATAACGCCGCAAACGCACTGAGCGTCACGCAGGACAGCGTCGTGGGCACGTGGGCGACCACGAACGCGTCCTTCGCGATCGCATCGGGCGGCACGGTCACCGGCACGCTGAGCGGTTGCAACATGACCGGCACGCTGACACTCGCCACGCCCGGCTCGAACCAGAACATGTACGACATGACGCTGGCAGCCTCGGCATCGACGGGCTGCAGGCTCCCGGCGGGCGTTCCGCTGTCGGGCAGCGCCGCGATCATGTTCGTGCCGATCAAGGGGACCAACGGCTTCCAGCGATCGATCCTGTACGTGCTGCGCGCCGCTGATTACAGCTTCGTCGCCTACGGCCAGGTCATCAAGCAATAAACGCACGGCCTGCTCGCACGCGGCGTTTTCACGCGCCGCGTGCGACGGCCCGACGAAAACGTTCCGTCAACAACGAAAGCCAATTTACTCAATGAAGAACTCATCCAAAGCCACCCTGTTCGGTTGCGGCCTGCTCGTGACGCTGCTGTCCGGCTGCGTCACGTTGCCGAACACCGACCTGAAACCCGAAGCCCGCGAGAAGCTGCATTCGATCGCCATCCTCGAAGTCACCGAGCCGAAGCGTGTCGCGGTCGTCAACCTCGGCGGCGCGGCGGGCGGGTTCGGTCTGATCGGCGCACTGGCGCAATCCGCCATCAACGCGAGCCATACGAGCACCTACACGGATCACGTGGCCACCGGCAAGATCGTATTCGCACCGGACATCGCGGACGGCGTAACGGGCCGCCTCACCGGCAACGGGTATCAGGTCGTGAAGCTGGACGGCCAGAAAGTGAAGCTCGCGGATGACGGCAAGTCGGACGACTACTCCGCGATCCAGACCGACGCGGATGCCATCATGAATGTGTGGTTCACGTCGTTCGGCTATATCTCGCCGCCCAACCAGCCCGATTACATTCCGTGGGTGGTCGTCCGGGCGCGCATTCTCGACGCCAAGACGAAGCAGGACATCTATTACAAGACGTTCGCGTGCGGCTACGACATCAAGTCGAACAGCGTCCACATCGACAGCGATTTCGCTTACACGTACGGCAGCTTCAGCGATCTCGAGAAGCGTTTCGACAAGTCGGTGGAAGGGATCAAGTCGTGCGAGAAGTCGGTCGCGGACATGATCGGCCAGGATCTGGCACGGACGCCGGCGACCGCGGCTACGACGGCTGCGGCTACGACGACGACGGCTGCGACGACTGCGACCGGGACTGCCACGGCATCGAAATGATCTTGATGCGACTGCAGGATCGTCGGAATACGCGTTCCGAATCCGGCAGTGCCTGAAGAAAGCTGGGAGGGGAGTACGGCACGCGGCCGGGCGGTTTTTACGCCGCCCGGCCGCTCGCGAAAGCGACTGGCTTACTCGCCGCTATCGCCCTTGATCTGCGGCAGCGCCGACGATTCACCCGGCGTGAGCAAGCCGACTTGCGTATAAACGCGCAGCTTGTCGCGCGTATCGGTGATGTCGAGGTTGCGCATCGTCAGCTGGCCGATCCGGTCGCGCGGCGAGAACGTCGATGCCACCTTCTCCATCGACAGGCGTTCCGGCTGGTACGTGAGGTTCGGCGACTTCGTGCTCAGGATCGAGTAGTCGTTGCCGCGGCGCAGTTCGATCTTCACTTCGCCGGTGATCGCGCGCGCAACCCAGCGCTGCGCCGTTTCGCGCAGCATGATCGCCTGCGGGTCGAACCAGCGGCCCTGGTACAGCAGGCGGCCGAGACGGCGGCCGTTCTCGCGGTACTGCTCGATCGTGTCTTCGTTGTGGATGCCGGTGACGAGACGCTCGTACGCGATGTACAGCAGCGCGAGGCCCGGGGCTTCATAGATGCCGCGGCTCTTCGCCTCGATGATCCGGTTCTCGATCTGGTCGCTCATGCCGAGGCCGTGGCGCCCGCCGATGCGGTTCGCTTCCAGCAGCAGCTCGACCGGGTCCGTGAACTCGACGCCGTTCAGCGCGACCGGCTGGCCGGCTTCGAAGCGCACCGTCACTTCTTCCGCGGCGATCTTCACGTCGTCGCGCCAGAACGCGACGCCCATGATCGGGTTCACGATCTTGATGCCGCTTTCGAGGCTTTCGAGATCCTTCGCCTCGTGCGTCGCGCCGAGCAGGTTCGAGTCGGTCGAATACGCCTTCTCGGCCGACATCTTGTACGCGAAGCCCGCCTGGTTCATGAATTCGGACATTTCGGCGCGGCCGCCGAGTTCGTCGATGAACGTCTGGTCGAGCCACGGCTTGTAGATCTTCAGGTCCGGGTTCACGAGCAGGCCGTAGCGGTAGAACCGCTCGATGTCGTTGCCCTTGTACGTGCTGCCGTCGCCCCAGATGTTGACGCCGTCTTCCCTCATCGCGGCGACGAGCATCGTGCCCGTCACGGCGCGGCCGATCGGCGTCGTGTTGAAGTACGTGACGCCGGCCGTCGTGATGTGGAACGCGCCGCTTTGCAGCGCCGCGATGCCTTCGGCGACGAGTTGCGCGCGGCAGTCGATCAGGCGGGCGCCGGCTGCGCCGTATTCGATCGCACGCTTCGGGATCGCGTCGTAATCGTCTTCGTCGGGCTGGCCGAGGTTCGCCGTGTATGCGTACGGGACGGCGCCCTTCAGTTTCATCCAGTGCAGCGCGGCGCTGGTGTCCAGGCCGCCGGAGAAGGCGATACCGACCTTCTGGCCGGTCGGGAGGCTTTCGAGAATCGTGCTCATAGGAATTACCGTGGATTGGGTCCGGTGGGATCGTATTTCGCGGAATATGCGAGTATCGGCTGTCCGGGAAGTTGGGGCAAGGGCTGATTTTCGCGCGGATCCGTCGTCCGGCCTGTCGCGGCGGGCCTGGCGGGCGGTTAACCAGGCGGAGAACGCCGCGTTAACCGGCGCCGAGCGGCGGCCGAAACGGTCGCGAACGAGCGCCGTCGCGGGCCGTGCTTCCGGGGCCGGATCGGCTGAAGGGCGGGGCCGCCGCCGTCAGGATGCGGATCTGCTGCGCCGAAAGACATATGAAAGATTGGCGGGCCCCACCCGGAATCCCGCGAACCTCAGATATTCCACGACTGCGCGGTATCGAGCAGCTTCTCGCGCAACTGATCGACTTCGCCGGCCAGCTTGGCCGTGATCGACACGTAGCCGGACAACTGCGGCGGCGGCGCGTCGTGCGGCGGGTCGGCCGGCCGGCGGCGCGGCGCGAGCCGGCTCGGCGTGCCGAACTTGAGCGCGCGGCTCGCGCCGACGAGCGTGTCGCGGATGCGCCGGTTCACGGCCCTCATCTCGACGCGCATGTATTCGCGGGCCGCCAGGTCGTCGCGGGCCGGCACCGCGCTCGACAGGATCTCCAGATAGCCGATGCACAGGCGCAGGCTGCGCTGGATCGCTTCGAGCTGCGTCATCGACGTCTCGCATTCCTTCGACACCGACGGCATCAGCGAACGCAGCTGCACGAGCAGCGCGCTCAGCGCGGCCATTTCCTTCAGGTGCGCGTCGTCGCTGACCTGGCGGTCGCCGGCAACCCGCGCATGCACGGCCGCGCATGCGCGCAGCGCGTCGGCGAGCTTGTAGCGCCAGGAATAGGTCGCATAGAGCGGCAGCGCGAACGAGAACGCCAGCGCGATCGCGATGCCGGTCAGCACGTTCACCGCGCGCCACAGGCCGTCGACGATCTCGTTGTCGCCGTGCCCGGCGACGATCACCATCGTGATCGCCGACAGCAGCGCGATATAGCCGGCCTTGCCGATCGCGTGATACGCGCAGAAGCCGCACGCGATTGCCATCAGCAGGTAGATCGCGAGCGGCGCATGCGCGAAGGAATACAGCAGGATCAGCCCGAGCCCCGCGAGCGCGCCGATCGACGTGCCGAGCGCGCGCTCGGCGGCCTTCTTGCGGATGTTGCCGTGGTGCTGCAGCCCGCCGACGACGATCAGCACCGTGATCGTCGACCACTCGCCGTGCGGCACGCGCAGGCCGGTGGACAGGGCGATCGACACGAGAATCGCGAGCGCGACGCGCGCCGCATGGATCAGCTTCGCGTGCCGGTAACGGCGATACGGGTCGAGCAGCGGGCGGAGCGCGTGGCGCAGGAGGGGCGGCAGCCGGGTAGGGAGCGAGGCGGTCATGACGGAGCGGGAGTGGCCGGAACGCGCACGGCGGCCTGCGCGGGCGGGCGCCGCGCCGCGTGCGCAGCAGACGTAACGCTAGCCGAACGCGCGCGGGCTGTCCACGGCGCGGCGGTCCGGCCCGGCCGGCTGCCGCATCGTGTCGCGACATCACGTCACGCGATGTTACGCCATGCGTCGGCCGCGCTCGGCTGCGCGTCCGACACGCGATTGCGTCCGCCGGACTTCGCGCGGTACAGCGCCTCGTCGGCGCGCAGCAGCAGCGTCGCGGCGTTCATGCGGCCGTCGGCGGCGGTCGCCGTGCCGATGCTCGCCGTGACGCGCCCGTACGGGCTCTGCACGTGCTCGATGCCGAGCTCCGCGATTGCTTGCCGGATACCTTCGGCAACGGTCGCCGCGCCTTGCGCGTCGGTGTCGGGCAGCGTGACGACGAATTCCTCGCCGCCGTAGCGCGCGACGTGATCGCCGTCGCGGCGCAGGCAGCGCGACGCGGATTGCGCGACGCGACGCAGCACGTCGTCGCCGGCCGGGTGGCCGTAGTAGTCGTTGAACGCCTTGAAGTGATCGACGTCGACGAACAGCACGGACAGCGGGCGGCCGCTGCGCGCCGCACGCTGTGCCTCCTTCGCGAGCACCGTGTCGAACGTGCCGCGGTTGTCGAGGCCCGTCAGCGAATCGGTGTGCGCGAGCCGGTACAGCTTCGATTCGGCGATCTGCCGGCGCTTCAGTTCGCGCGACAGCGCCAGCGAGCCCCACGCGATGAACCCGGTGAACAGGCACATCAGCACGACGGTCCAGACCGCGCGGTGGTGCCACGGCGCGTAGACGTCGATCTCGGCCGGCGCGACGTCGACGATCAGCGGCAGGCCGGGGAGATGCTTGTAAACATAGATGCGCCGCACGCCGTCGATGCTGCCGGTGCCCGCCAGCACGCCTTCGCGGCTGCGCAGCGCCGCGATGAACAGCGGCGAATTGTGCAGGTCGAGGCCGACCGTGCGCGCGTCGTAAGGCAGGCGGCTCACGAGCATGCCGTTGAGCTCGGCGATCGCCGCGCTGCCGTGCTTGCCGACCGCGAGGCCGTCGAGCAGCGCGCGGAAGTAGTCGATGCTGAGCGTGCCGACGACGATGCCGCCGAACGTGCCGTCGGCCAGCGAGATCCGGCGGCTGAGCGCGATCGTCAGCGCGCCGCCGCGCAGCCGGGACGCGTATGGCCGGCTGATGTAGAGGCCCTGCGCGAGCCCGTTGCGGTGCACGGTGAAATAGTCGCGGTCCGCAAAGTTGCCTTGCCGCGCGGGCGACGCGCTCGAATCGATCACGATATTGCCGTGCGCATCCATCACGAACAGCGACCCGAGATACGCACCGGTCGCCGCGCGGTCGAACAGCAGCCGGTGGCGCTGGCGCGGCGGCAACGTCATCAGTTCCGGATCGGTCACGCCGTCGACGACGTTTTGCAGCGACAAATCGTAGAGTTCGATATTGCGCGCGATATCGCGTTCGATCAGCAGCATCAGGTTGCGCGCATTTTCGACCGCATGGTCATATGCGTCGCGCCGCGCCTCGATTAAAAGCGACGTGGAAAGTCCCCAACTGAACATCAGCAGGACGATGCCCGCAACGAGTACGCCGCGGGGCGACAGAATGCGTGCCACGATCGACGCGGTATGGCGGCGCAGCGTGGCGGGCAGCGGGAGTGGCTTCATCCTCGGGGGGGGGGCGGGCGGCGGATATTCGCGTCGTCGACGGTTCCGCGCGCTGATTATTTCGAATTAATCCGCATTATCTCGCGAATCCCGGCAATTCGTGTGCGCATGCAAAACATGCATGCGGAAACGGCGATTCGAAACGATTACGCATCATTACCGCATTGCGCGCGGGCGATTTGATTTGAATCAATTATCAGTATCGGTCGTTTTGTCTGATTAATGGGGCGATGACCGGTCGATTTTTCGTATCGGCGCGGTATTTGGCGGATCGAGACAGCATTGCCCGCCTGCCGCGCGGAATGAAAAGCCGAATAACCCCGGAATAGCCAAGGTTTTTGTGCCGGCGTGCGGCTGCGGCCGCGCCGGTGCAGCCAACTCGTTGATTCTGCGAACTCTCCCCGGCCGCGGCGGGCGGGCGCACCCGAGCTGTCCCGATGGCGAATCAGGTAGAATCCGCGCTTCGCCGCAGGCGCCCGCCGCGCAACGCGTATCGGGGCCGCATCGAATGCATCGCAGGACGCGCCCCGCGCTCCGATTCCGCATGCGCCGGCTACGGATGCCGGCCCGCTCAACGTTCGTCTCGTTTATGTCCGCAATTCCGAAATCCGACCCACCCGGTTCGTCCGCGAACCCACCCAAGCTTCATCGCGCGCTGAAGGCGCGCCACCTGACGATGATCGCCATCGGCGGTTCGATCGGCACGGGCCTGTTCGTCGCGTCCGGCGCGTCGATCTCGCAGGCCGGCCCCGGCGGCGCGATGGTCGCGTACATGCTGATCGGCCTGATGGTGTACTTCCTGATGACGAGCCTCGGCGAGATGGCCGCGTTCATGCCCGTGTCGGGTTCGTTCGCGACCTACGGCGCGAAATACGTGGACGAAGGCTTCGGCTTCGCGCTCGGCTGGAACTACTGGTACAACTGGGCCGTGACGATCGCGGTGGAACTCGTCGCCGCGCAGCTCGTGATGCACTACTGGTTTCCGGACGTGCCGGGCGTGTGGTGGAGCGCGGCCTTCCTCGGCGTGATGTTCCTGCTCAACGCGCTCACCGTGCGCGGCTTCGGCGAGGCCGAATACTGGTTCGCGCTGATCAAGGTCGTCACCGTGGTCGCGTTCATCGGCGTCGGCCTGCTGATGATCTTCGGCATTCTGAAGGGTGCGCCCAGCAATGGCTGGGGCAACCTGTCGATCGGCGACGCGCCGTTCGCGGGTGGCCTGCCGGCGCTGATGGGCGTCGCGATGATCGCGGGCTTCTCGTTCCAGGGCACCGAGCTGATCGGCGTCGCGGCCGGCGAATCGGAGAACCCGCGCACGACGATTCCGCGCGCGGTGCGCCAGGTGTTCTGGCGGATCCTGCTGTTCTACGTGTTCGCGATCTTCGTGATCGGCGTGCTGATTCCGTATACCGACCCGAACCTGCTGAAGACGGACGTGACCGACATCGGCGTGAGCCCGTTCACGCTCGTGTTCCGCCACGCGGGCCTTGCATTCGCGGCCGGCGTGATGAACGCGGTGATCCTGACGGCCGTGCTGTCGGCCGGCAACTCGGGCATGTACGCGTCGACGCGGATGCTCTACAACCTCGCGACCGAAGGCCGCGCGCCGAAGGTGTTCGCGAAGCTGTCGCCGGGCGGCGTGCCGCGCAACGCGCTGTATGCGACGACGGCCGTCGGTGCGCTGTGCTTCTTCACGTCGCTGTACGGCGACAAGACGGTGTACCTGTGGCTGCTGAACACGTCGGGGATGACGGGCTTCATCGCATGGCTCGGCATCGCGGTCAGCCACTACCGGTTCCGCAAGGGCTACGTGAAGCAGGGTTATTCGCTCGATCAACTGCCGTACCAGTCGAAGTGGTTCCCGTTCGGCCCGCTGTTCGCGTTCGTGCTGTGCCTCGTGATCGCGCTCGGGCAGGACTATCAGGCGTTCCTCGCGAACAGGATCGACTGGGCCGGCGTGACCGCGACCTACGTCGGCATTCCGCTGTTCCTCGTCGTGTGGCTCGGTTTCCGGCTCCTGAACAAGAGCCGCTTCGTGCGCTACGAAGACATGGAGATCGCGCCGTGGATTGCCGCGAGCCGTGGTGCGCAACCGCAGCCGGTGGCGAATCGCGAAACCGCGGGCTGACGTGTGGGCGGCAGACGGCCGCGCGACGTGCGATGAAACGGGAAGCCTCGCGCTTCCCGTTTTTTTTGCCCGGCTTTTGTCTGCACGGGGTCAAAGCCGGTTATATTGCCCGACCCTACCGGGCCACGGCCCGGCCGGCGCGACAGGCGCAGCGCGGATCGGCATCCGGCGCGCGCGGTGCGCGGTGGCCGGCGGCGCCCGGCGTTTTCATCGTTCCATCCGGGCCGGCACGGCCCGCGGAGCGCGCAACCCAGAGGAATCCATGAGCGCATCACCCGCCGAGCGGAAGGCCGGACCCGTTTCCATCGTGCGAATCGAAGCCGCGATCAACGCGTGGCGCGAAGTGTACCCGCCGGCTCCGGACGGCGAGGACGGCTACGCGCTCGACGCCGGCAGCAATTGCCTCGCCGAGCTGTACGGCACGATGATCTGCTATCAGTTGCCGGACGTGCCGCTCGATACGCTGAGCAACGAGCAGCGCGACGCGCTCTACGCGACCGAGGTGTGACGGGCGGTCGCGACGCTGTCGCGACACGGCGGCGTCGATCGGAAACGGGAAGCTTGAAGGCTTCCCGTTTTGCTTTGCGGGGCGCGTAGGGGTGTGCGTGGAGGTTTGCGCCGCCTGCGGTATCGTGACGACATCGTCCGGCCGTGGTTTGACGTCGGGTCGCTGTCCGGGAGGCATCGAAAATGGAGTTGAGACACCTCCGCTACTTCGTCGCGGTCGCCGAGGAGCGGAATTTCACGCGTGCGGCGGAACGGCTGCATATCGCGCAGCCGCCGCTGAGCCGGCAGATCCAGCAGCTCGAGGAAGCGCTCGGCGTGCCGCTGTTCGAGCGCAGCGCGCGGCCGCTGAAGCTGACCGACGCGGGGCGCTTCTTCTATTCGCACGCGGTGCAGTTGCTCGCGCAGACGACCGAACTCGAATCGATGACGAAGCGGGTCGGCAAGATCGAGCGCAGCATGTCGGTCGGCTTCGTCGGCTCGACGCTGTACGGGATGCTGCCGAAGATCATCCGGCGCTTTCGCAGCGAGCATCCGGCCGTCGAGCTGAGCCTGCACGAGATGTCGACGATGGACCAGATCAAGGCGCTGAAGGAAGGGCGCATCGATGTCGGGTTCGGGCGCATCCGCCATGAAGATCCGAGCGTGCGGCGCGTCGTGCTGCGCGAGGAGCGGATGATCGTCGCGCTGCCGGTCGGCCACCCGCTCGACGGCGCGAAGCCCGTGCTGTCGCTGCACGATCTCGTGAACGACACGCTGATCATCTTCCCGAAGGCGCCGCGCCCGAGTTATGCGGACCAGGTGCTCGCGGCCTTTCACGATCGCGCGTTGCAGCCGCGGCGGATCTACGAGACGCGCGAACTGCAGATCGCGCTCGGCCTCGTCGCGATGGGCGAGGGCGTGTCGGTCGTGCCGCACAGCGTCTACGGGCTGAAGCGCGACGACATCAGCTACAAGCCGCTCGACGATCCGAACCTCGTGTCGCCGATCATCATGAGCATGCGGATGCTCGACGAATCGGAGGACATCCGCGCGATGCAGGCGCTGATCTACCGGCTGTACGACGAAGCGCAGATGGAGTATCTGCCGCCGCAGCCCGAATGAGCGCGCGGGCGGTGGGGGCTTGCTTGACGCCGTGCGCGCGGGCACGCCAACATGCGGGGATCCGATGCGGCCGCCGACGTGCGGCCGCTTTCACGCAGAAAACCGACACATGACCGATAGCCTGACCGAGGAGACACTCGTCGAGACGCCGCAAGGGCGTCTCTTTGCGAAACGCTGGCGCGCTCGTCCGGTGCAAGATGTGGCGGACACGTCCAGGTCGACCGCACCTGAGCCGGCCGCGCCTAAGCCGGCCGCGCCCATCGTGCTGCTGCACGATTCGCTCGGCTGCGTCGACCTGTGGCGCGATTTTCCCGCGCAGCTCGCGAGCGCCACGCAACGCGACGTGATCGCCTACGACCGCCTCGGTTTCGGCCGTTCGGATCGTCATCCGGGGAGGCTCGGCACGACGTTCGTGCGCGACGAGGCCGATCGTGCATTCGATGCCGTGCTCGAACAACTTGGCGTCGACGCGTTCGTCGCGTTCGGGCACAGCGTCGGCGGCGGAATGGCGGTCGGCTGCGCCGCCGCGCATCCGGAGCGTTGCCGTGCACTCGTGACGGTCGCCGCGCAGGCATTCGTCGAGGATCGCACGCTGGCCGGCATTCGCGACGCTGGGCGGCTGTTCGACGAGCCGGGCCAGCTCGACCGGCTCGCGCGCTATCACGGCGACAAGGCCGAATGGGTGCTGCGCGCGTGGGTCGACACGTGGCAGTCGCCGGCGTTTCGCGACTGGAATCTCGACGACGACTTGCCGCGCGTGCAATGCGCGACGCTCGCGATTCACGGCGAAGACGACGAATACGGATCCGACGTGCATCCGAAGCGGATCGCCGCGCGCGTCGCGGGGCCGTCGTCGTTCCTGTTGCTCGCCGGATGCGGGCACATGCCGCACCGCGAGCGCACGGACGACGTGCTGGCCGCCGTGGCGACGTTCCTGCGCGACGCGGGCGCCTGAGCGCCCGGGCAAGCGGCGGGCGCGTGCCCGCCGGCCGTCAGAACGCAAGCTGGATCGCGAGATCGATCGCGAGCAGCGCGATCGAGCAGCCGATGCCGAGGATCACGTTCGGCAGCCGGTGCTCGAAGTCGCGATTGTCGCGGCGCATCGCGGCGCCGAGCAGGAAGATCGCCTCCACGACGATCTGCAGTCCGACGAACAGCAGCATCAGCAGATACTCGTAACCCATCTGCTTGAACGCGGCGAATTGCATCCCGTGATCGCGGATCCACTGGCCGACGCGCAGCAGTTCGTAAATGAACAGCAACGCGGGAAACAGGTAGCTGATGAAATAGGTCGGCGCGGTGGCGTTTCGTAGTTCGAGGTGGAAGTGCTGATGCGTGGTGGTCATCGCGAATCCCTCCTTGCAACGCATGATTGCGGTCGCGACGGCGGCGCGACAACGTGCGAATCGCGGGATTACCCGATGCACCGTGCGCAGCCGTACGACACCAGCATACTGCTGCGCGGGAAATTTGGCATGCGGTGCGTGCATTCGTCGTGAAAACCCGTATGCGCTGCGCGACGCGCTCACCGCGATGCACTTGACGGATGCGGCGTGTCGGCCGGTTGCGTGGCGCCCGATGCATTCGGCAGCAACCACTCCGGATGCTGTTCCAGATCGCAGGCCAATGCGCGCAGTGCGCTCGACGTGCGTGCGAATTGCGTCAGCGTGCGGTGGACGTTCGATGTGGCCGCACCCTGTTGCGCGAGCATCGCCTGCGCGGCCGTGAACGCCTGTCGTGCGGTGCCCAGCGCATCGCGCGCATGCGGTGCGAGTTCGGTATCGAGTTGCGCGAACAGCGCATTGGTGTGCACGAGCGCTGCGTTCAGGTCCGTGCCCATGCAGTCGAGCGGCAATCGGGAAAGTGTTCCGGCGATATCGGCAATGTGTACGCGCAGCACGTCGAGCGTGCCGGGCACGGTCGGCAACACGATCGGCAGGCGATCGGTATCGACCGACGCGAGCGGTGCGTGCGGGAACATGTCGAGCGCGACATACGAGCGGTTCGCGATCGGATTGCCGACGCGCAACTGACCGCGCAAACCGCGCGCGACGAGCGTTCGCAGCAGCGCCTTGCCGGCATCGGTGTCGCCGTTGCCGAGCACGTCGCGATAGCGCTGCCCGAGGCGATCGGGATAGAGCGCGATCGTCACGCGCATCGCGACGTCGCCGCGTGCCGCGTCGTATTCGGTGCCGACGGCTGTCACGTTGCCGAGTTCGATGCCGCGAAAATCCACCGGCGCGCCGACCTCGAGGCCGCGCAGCGAGCGGTCGAAACGCATCACGACCGGCGCGGCCGGCGCGTTCGGCGTGCGCATCGCGTCGATTTCGTCGTCGGCCACGCGAAAGCGCGTACCGTCCGGCGCCGCGACGTTCGAGGCGCGTCCGGGCGGCGTGGCGAACGCGAGTGCACCGGCGAGCAGCGCGGCGATCGACGGCGTGCCGAGCTTCATGCCGCCCGCGTCGAGCCGCAGACCGAGACCGCCGGCCTGCCACCAGCGCGCATCGACATCGACGTATCGATCGAACGGCGCGGCGACGAACACGTCGATCGAGACGCCGTGCCCGTCGGCGTCGAGCGCATAACCGGCCACCTGACCGACGCGTGCGCGCCGGTGATAGACCGGCGAACCGATCGCGACCGAGCCGAGCGACGTCGCGCGCAGCGTGTAGTGACGGCCGCCGCCTTCGGTGACCGGCGGTGCATCGAGCCCGGTGAACGTCGTGCGCGGTTCGCGCGAACTGCCAGGCGCGGCCGCGATGTATGAACCGGACCGCACCGAATCGAGACCGGAGAGGCCACCGGGCCCGATGCGCGGCCGCACGATCCAGAAGCGTGTGTCCGCAACCGCCAGTGCCTGCGCGTTGGCGTCCAGTCGCACATCGATCGTCACGCCGGGTTGCCCGCGCAACGCGCGGACGTGCGTGACGCGACCGATTTCGACATTGCGCAGCCGCAGCGTCGATCTGTCTGCTTCCAGTCCTTCGGCTGTCGCGAACGCGATCGTGATCGTCGGCCCGCGGCTGCCGAGCGACGAGACGCCCCATGCGATACAGAACGCGGCGGCCGCGAGCGGAACGATCCAGACGATCGCCGTTCGCGGCCAGCGCGCGAGCACCTGCTTGAAACGCTCCAACGCGCACCGAAGGTTGTCAGTCGAATTGCGCGACGAGTGCATCGGCGCCCTTGTCGATGCCGGTTTTTGCCGCGCTGAGCGCGCCGAAACTCGCGCCGACGTTCATCGCATTCGGATACTGCTTCGTCACGTACGCGCTGATCAGCCGGTTCGTCGACGCATCGCGGATCTCCACCGCGTAGATGACCGAGCCCGTGAAGGCGCCCTCGCGGCCGCGGATCGCCTGCACGCCGTTGTAGACGTTGCCCGCGAGATCGAAATGCGCGAATGCGCCGGCAAATGTCGTCGTCGTCACGGCGCCCGTCAGCGTCAGCTTCACGCGCAGCGTGTCGGGACCCGGCGCGCTCGTCAGCTCGAAGCGCTGGCCGAGCTTCTTCGCGAACGTGTCGCCCATGTACGTCGCGAGCGTCGACTTGTCCTGGTCGCTCAGGTCGCCGAACTGATGGTCGGTGCCGCGATAGACGGCCACCGGGTCGAGAATCAGCTTCCGGTACGTGTGCCAGTCCGCCGGCAGCGCGTAGCGGTAGGGCACGCGGCCGGACTTGTCCTGCGGATCGCTGCGCAGGTAGGGCGACGATTCGATGCCGCTGTAACGGGCGGGCTGGACGCCGGCGCATCCGGCGAGCGCGACGCAAAGCGCGGCGTTGAGCAGGTGGCTGGGCTTGATCGATCGGTTCATTTGATGCTCCGGGTCAGGGTTCGCACCGGTAGGGCCGGTGCGAAGGGTGGTGCAACAGGGCGGCATTGCCGCTCGGGGTTTACAAAAAAGCCAACCAGACGGTTTGTTTTTGGCGCGCAATAACCGCATGAATTTCGGGATCGGCAAGCCGTCCGGCAGCGGTCATCGGCCGGGCAGCCGCGCCACGGGCGGCGCTCGCGTCGCGCGATGTGGTGCGTGACGCGGTCCGACATCCGGCCGGGGCCGATGCGGGAGCCGATCGTAGCACCGCCATTTCCGAATGTAAACCGACCAGGCGGTTTGTTTGTGATAGACTCCGCGCACTTCGTTCATACGATCGTGCCGGTTCGGCGCGGTCGCATTGCATCACTTCATACCGGGGATAGTTCATGGATAACCCGACGCGTTCCGAGCGAACGCGCACTGCCGCGATCCAGGCGGCGCTCGCGATCCTCGAGCGCGACGGTCCGGGCAAGCTCACGTTCGATGCGATCTCGCGCGAAAGCGGCATCAGCAAGGGCGGGCTGATGCATCAGTTCCGCACGAAAGGCGATGTGCTGAACGCACTGATGGAACATCAGCAGGACTACTACCAACGATTCCAGCGCGACTATCTGGCCGCGCGCGATCCGGGCGAAGCGCAGCCGACGCTGTCCGCGCAGATCGCGACGATGCGCGAAGTGATCGACCAGCAGCCGTCGGCGGCGCTCGCGATCATGGCGGCGCTGGTCGAGGATCCCGCGCCGCTGCAGCAGGTTCGGGATATCGACGGCGAGAACGCGAAGCGCATCGCGGCCGAATCCGACGACCCCGATCTTGCGCTGCTGCGGTGGAAGGCGGCCTGGGGGCTCGCGCTATCGGCGATGTTCGGGCTGTGTCCGCTGTCGGCAGACGAGCGCGCGCGGCTGTTCGACCGGCTGCTCGACGAGACGCAATGGCCGTCGGGCGGCGGCAATGCCGCGAAGCGCGATGCGCCGGCAGCGAAAGCGTCGCGGAAGAAATGAAGCGCGCGTTTGTCGCATGCGGTGCGGCGGTCGCCCGTTTCGGGCGCTCGCTGCTCGCGGTCGTGCTTGGGCGCTTGTGAGTTTGTGAGCGCCCGACTGGCGCGTTGCGCCGCTCAGCCTTTCGCTTCCGCGCCTTCGACAAACAGCTTCGCGACCGACTGAAACTCCCGTTTCAGCGACAGCCCCGGCACGGTCAGCCAGCGCAGCATCGCCGCGAGATACAGGTGATGGAACCACGTCGCGAGCTGGTCGGCCCGCAGCGTTGCATTCAGTTCGCCGGATTGCTGCCCCGCGGCGATCAGTTGCTGCCATACCAGCGCGATATCGCCGCGGTTCTCTCCGCCGCTTTCCGGTTCGACCGTGCCGATGCTCAGGAAGCGATGCCGCAGATACGCGAGCAGGTACACCGGATGTTGCTCGCACCACGCGGCCGACGCATCGAGCACGCAGCCGATGCGCGACGCGAAGGTCTTGCGCCGCGCGACGTCGCGCTGCAGATGCGCGAGGTCGCGCGCGAGTTCGCCTTCGAGCCAGTGCGCGAGCACGGCTTCCTTCGTCGGAAAATGGTTGTACAGCGTGCGCTTCGCGACATCGGCCTGCGCGGCGATCTGTTCCATCGTGACGGCATCGTAGCCGTGCGCGTCGAACAGGCGTGCGGCGGTGGCGGCGAGATGCGCGAGCATCTGGATGCGCTTGCGCGCGCGGCGGCCCGGATCGTCGGTCGGAATCGGCATGGCGGCGGTGTCGACTGAAAGTGTACGAATTGCATTAGTATACGACGTGCTCTTTTTTGAATCCACCGTTTCCGCCGTATACGAGGAGTCATGCATGAAGCTCGTCATCGCCACCTACGGCACCGAAGGCGACACGCGCCCACTCGCGGCGCTCGGCCGTGCGTTGCTGGATGCCGGCCACGAAGTCCGGCTGCTGGCCGATGCCGCGACGCTCGGTTCGGCCGACGCGCTCGGCGTGCCGTCGGCGCCGTTGTCCGGCGATATTCGCCGCGCGATTGCACCGGACGGCGCGTTGTCGGACGCGGTGCGCGGGCGCGGCGGTTTCAACGACACGTCGAAGGCGCTCGCGGCGATCGCGAATGCGAACACGGCTGCGTGGATGCGCGAAGTCACGGACGCGTCGGCCGGTTGCGACGCGATCCTCGTGTCGGGGCTCGCGTCGTTCGTCGGGTTGTCGGTCGCCGAATATCGCGGCGTGCCGGCGATCGGAACCGGCATGATCCCGATCACGCCGACCGCCGGATTCGCGTCGCCGTTCCTGCCGCCGGGCAAGCTGCCGCGCTGGCTGAACCGCGCGAGCCACCGGTTCGTCAACGCGCTGCTGTGGCAGGCGTTCAGGAAGGCGACGAATGCGGCGCGCGCAAGCGTGTGCGGGCTGCTGCCGCGCAAGCAGGTCTGGACCGATCATCCGATGCTGTACGGCGTGTCGCCGACGCTGTTGTCCGGCCCGGCAGACTGGCCGTCGCACGTGCGTGCATGCGGCCAGTGGCGTATCGATGCAAGCGCATGGGCGCCGCCGCGTGAACTCGCGGCCTTTCTCGATTCGGGCGAACCGCCCGTGTACATCGGCTTCGGCAGCATGGCCGGCTTCGACCGGGTCGCGCTGGCCGACACGCTGGTGCGTGCGCTCGACGGCCGGCGCGCGCTGTTCTATCCGGGCTGGAGCGGCATCGATGCGTCGCTGCTGCCGGCGCACGTCTGCGTGATCGGCGACACGCCGCACGACTGGCTGTTCCCGCGCGTATCGATGGCGATTCATCACGGCGGATCGGGCACCACGCATTCGGCCGCGCGGGCCGGCATTCCGTCGGTCGTCGTGCCGTTCGCGGGCGATCAGTTCTTCTGGGCGAACCGGCTGCAGCGGCTCGGCGTCGCGGATGCGCCGGTCGCGGGGCGGCGCGTGGATGCCGCCGCGCTTGCGCGGGCGATTGCGTTTGGCGAGCGCGGCGACACGAAGACGCGAGCAACGGAACTCGGCGCGCGTATCGCGCAGGAGGACGGTTTGAAGCTGGCGGTCGGCGCGATCGAGCGATGGGGGCGCCCCGGCGCGCGGTGACGCCGCGCGTCAGAAATGTCCGGTGAACCGGTAACGGCTGCCCGGGTGCCACAGATTGGCCACCGACGCGACCAACCCTTGCGACCACGTGCGCCGATGCAGCATCAGGCACGGTTCGCGGTCGTCCATCGTCAGATGGCGGCGCGTTTCGGCGTCGGGCATCGCGGCCTCGATCCGGTATTCGACGCGCTGTAACGGCGCGACGCGCGTCAGGTACTGGTTAGGCGTCGTCGTCGTGAAGTCCTGCAATGCGTATTCGGGCGCGCACGCCGGATTGACCCAGCGTTCCTCGAGCTGCACGGGCGTGTCGTTCTCGAAGTGCAGCACGCGCGAATGGAAGATCGGGCTGCCGGTATCGAGTTGCAGCTCGTCGGCGAGCTTCGCGTCGGCAACGGCCGCGCCGACCTGCAGCACCTGCGCGCGATAGCCGTGGCCGCGCGCGGCGACTTCGTCCGAGATGCTGCGGATCGCGACGAGCGTCGATTCGTACTTCGGCGATGCGACATACGTGCCCGAGCCGCGCGTGCGCGTGAGCACCTGTTCGGCCGTCAGCTCGCGCAGCGCACGGTTGACGGTCATCCGCGCGACGTTGAATTCACGCGCGAGCTCGTTCTCCGACGGCACCTGGTCGCCTTCCGCCCACTCGCCGGCATGAATGCGCGCGAGGATGAAGTCCTTGATTTCCTGATAGATCGGTGTGGTCATGGGATCACGATTCGAGAGTCGGCAGCGGCCCGCCGCCGAATGCCGATCCGGCGCGCGCCCGGCGCCGAGTGTACCGGTTTCGCGGGCGCGCGGGCCCGGATCCCCCGAATGATCCCTGTTCGGCCGGCGCGCGTCCATGCGGGATTGCACAGAGCGGCCGGCCTTCGATGGCCGGCGCGCGGTCAGAACCGATGCCGGATGCCGACCGTCGCGACCACCTGCGTGTTCGTCGACGAAGCCGCGAGCCCCGTGACGTTCGCGAACCCGAGCGTCGCGCCCGACGGCACGCCGAACTGGTGCTGGTACACGGTTTCCGCATACACGTCGGTGCGCTTGCTCAGCGCGTAGTCGGCCATCAGCGATACCTGGTGCCATTTCGGCCGGTGGCTGCCGGCTGCGTCGTCGTAGCGGCCTTCGGTGAACGTATAGGCGCCCGCGAACGAGACTGCCGGCGTCAGCGCATAACGCGCGTTGACCTCGTAGTTGTCGAACCGCAGCGCGTTCAGCGCGCCGGGCAGCGACGACGCGGCCGTTTCGTCGAACATCGAATGCGTCCACAGCGCGCCGACCGTCAGCCGGTCGAATGCATAGCTGCCGCCGGCGCCCATCACGCGCTGGCGCACGGCCGGGAAGTTCGGCCCGTCGTTCGTCGACAGCGCACCGCCGGCCGTCAGCCCGCCGCGATTGAGCTGCAGGTACGCGGCGCCGAAGTTGACCGGCCCGTTCGCATACGACACGCCCGCGCTGTACGCGCGGTTGTTCGCGAAGCCGCCAGCCGCGTTGCTGAACCCGTACAGGCCGCCGAACTGCCAGCCGGCGAGCGTCGGGCTCGTGTATTTCACCGCGTTGTCGATGTAGAACGAATCGTCGATGTTGTCGTTGTCGAACGGATGCGACGCGAGGTTGTTGCCGTCGCCGTTGTTCGCCATTGCCAGCGGGCCGAGATAGTCGACGACGGAGTCGTATTGCCGGCCGAGCGTCAGCGCGCCGTATTGGTCGCTCTGCAGGCCGACGTATGCGCGGCGGCCGAACATCGTGTTCCGGTAGGACTGCGTGCCGTTGTTCAGGTTGAAGCCGTTCTCGAGGCGGAACAGCGCGTGCAGGCCGCCGCCGAGATCCTCGTTGCCGCTCAGGCCGAACACCGTATTCGACAGCAGGCCGCTGCCTTGTTGCCACACGCTCTTGCCCGACTGGTTGTTCGTATAGGCGATACCGGCATCCAGCATCCCGTAGAGCGTGACGCTGCTTTGCGCATGCGCGGCGGCGCCGAAGAACGCGAGGGAGAGGGTACCGACGACTGCTTTTTTCATTGGATGTGCTTCCTGGA
This sequence comes from Burkholderia pyrrocinia, assembly GCF_001028665.1. Lineage (NCBI taxonomy): Bacteria > Pseudomonadati > Pseudomonadota > Betaproteobacteria > Burkholderiales > Burkholderiaceae > Burkholderia > Burkholderia pyrrocinia. The sequence continues at coordinate 392,472 of NZ_CP011504.1, read as the reverse complement.
AAGGCCCGTAACGACGGGAGCGACGATCCGTTGCGCGCGCCGGCTGCGAACGGACACGGTTCGTGGAGAACCGCGCGTTCGTGCCGGATGCGTGCGTTCGAATCGATGAAAGGGGCCGCGTGACGCATGTCACGCATGGCGGCGGCGAACGCCGGCTAGTGCTGCAACAGGCGGATCGTGCCGAACTCGGCGGCCGGCAGCAGGCGGAGAATCTCCATGATGGCCGGCGACGCCTGCGACCGCGCGACTTCGAGCTCGATGCACGCGCGCCCGGTGCGCTTGTCGATCGCGGCCGTATAGAAATTGAGCGCGGCGCCGACAGCCTGATGCAGCAGGCGCCGCACGACAGCGAGATTGTCCGACTCGACGCGGATCGACAGCAGCACGAGGTCGTCCGCGGGGAGCCTGCGCCGCGAACGAACGGGCGGCAGATCGCGTGAAGCAGCGGATTCGGTTCTGGTCGGTTTCATTCGTTCATCCCCGGGTCGCATCGTGCTCCGCACCGCGGAGATCTCGTGTTGGACATGGCGCCCATTCTAGGAATCACCGTGACGATACGGTGTATAGACTCGCACCGGCGCTGAAAAGAACGCATAAAAATCTATGGTTAGCCCGAGCAGTATTGGCCGGCGCGATTCAACAAGGATTCTCAAATATCGGTGAACGTCATGAGCGATGTGCATTTCGTACTGCCCATGGGGCGACCGCACTCGAAGGCGTGCATCGGCAGATCGTGACGGGCGTCGTCGCCAGCCTCGAACCGATCAAGCACGACGGCACGAACGGTGGCAGTTTCTTCGACATGAACGCCGCGCATCATTTCGAGAACCCGACGCCGCTCTCGGCGACCTGACTGTCGGTCTCGGCCGGCATGAAGTTGCCCGCGGCGGCGTGATCGCCGCGCGGCACCTGCTGACGGAACTGCAGTTCGACTACCGGCTGGTCGGGCTGGAAACGGTCGGCGCGACCCGCGAGGTCTAGACAAGTGACGCATGCCGTTCGGCCGCTCATGTACGCATCGAGAAAGCCGGAATTCAGCATCGCGTAATCAATAATTAATTGAAATTTAAGGAAATTCCCGGCCACGACCCTAATTGTCCGACAATTAGAGATAAACACGGATTGCTGGCGATACCCGTGAAAAGGCAAAGTTGTATGTACAACTTGGGGCATCGCCTAGCAGGGCGATTTCCGGGTTGGAAGGGGTCGCGGCGGAGCCGCCGTGCCGGCAGCGCCGGTGCGGGGCGCCCGACGGGACCCCTGCCCAGTTCGCCTCTGACAGGATCGCCATGAAGAAACTCGCGCTCAGTATTGCCCTTGCCTGCCTCGCGGTCGGTGCCCACGCCAAGGATTGGTCGACGATCCGGTTCGGCGTCGACGCCAGCTATCCGCCGTTCGAATCGAAGGACGCAAGCGGCAAGGTCGTCGGCTTCGACGTCGATCTCGGCAACGAGATCTGCGGCCGCCTGAAGGCGAAATGCGTGTGGATCGAGAACGACTTCGACGGGATGATCCCCGCGCTGAAGGCGAAGAAGTTCGACGGCGTGCTGTCGTCGATGTCGATGACGCCGGCGCGCGCCGAGCAGATCGCGTTCTCCGACAAGCTGTTCAACACGCCGACGCGCCTCGTCGCGAAGAAGGGCGCGAACCTGCTGCCGACGGCCGAATCGCTGAAGGGCAAGTCGGTCGGCGTCGAGCAGGGCACCATTCAGGAAACCTACGCGAAGACTTACTGGGCGCCGAAGGGCGTGCAGGTCGTGCCTTACCAGAACCAGGACGGCGTGTACCAGGACCTGATGTCCGGCCGCCTCGACGCGGCGCTGCAGGACGCGGTGCAGGCCGAGATCGGCTTCCTGAAGACGCCGCGCGGCGCGAACTTCGATTTCGCCGGCAAGGACATCGACGATCCGAAGACGCTCGGCAACGGCGCGGGCATCGGCCTGCGCAAGGACGACGCCGACCTGAAGGCGAAGATCGACCACGCGATCGCCGACATCATCAAGGACGGCACGTACAAGAAGCTCGAGAAGAAGTACTTCGCGTTCGACGTCTACGGCGGTTGACCGTCCATGCGGCGCGCATCGGCTGCGGTGCGCGCCGCGTCTGTTGCCGGGCGCCGTCCGCGTCACGGGATGCGTCGGGCTTGATGAGCAGGTCGCATCAGGTAGTGCGTAGATATCGTTTGATGCGCCGTTAATGGCTATTGACAATCCAGCCACATCGTTCTGGATCCCTTATATGATCTTCCAAGGATTTGGCCCGCTGCTGTGGGCCGGCACGGTCGAGACCGTGAAGCTCGCGGTGCTGTCGCTCGCCGCGTCGCTCGTGCTGGGGCTCGCCGGCGCGGGGGCGAAACTGTCGACCAACCGCGTGCTCAAGTCGATCGGCACCTTCTATACGACGCTGATCCGCGCGGTGCCGGACCTCGTGCTGATGCTGCTGCTGTTCTACGGGATCCAGATCCTGCTGAACAACGTGACCGACCTGATCGGCTGGGACCAGATCGACATCGACCCGTTCGTGGCCGGCGTCGTGACGCTCGGCTTCATCTACGGCGCGTACTTCACCGAAACGTTCCGCGGCGCGTTCCTCGCGGTGCCGCGCGGCCAGCTCGAAGCCGGCTTTGCTTACGGGATGAGCGGCTGGCGCGTGTTTCGCCGCATCCTGTTCCCGCAGATGATGCGCTTCGCACTGCCGGGCATCGGCAATAACTGGCAGGTGCTCGTGAAAGCCACCGCGCTCGTGTCGATCATCGGCCTGGCCGATGTCGTGAAGGCGTCGCAGGACGCGGGCAAGAGCACGCTCGATTTCTTCTTCTTCACGCTGGCCGCAGGCGCGATCTACCTCGCGATCACGACGGTATCGAACGTCGTGCTGCATCACCTCGAGAAGCGTTATTCCGTCGGCGTCCGGAGGCTCGCACTGTGATCGAACTCGTCAGCCAGTACTGGCAAAGCTATCTGTACACCGATGGTTATCGCTTCAGCGGCCTCGCGATCACGCTGTGGCTGCTGGTCGTGTCGATCGCGCTCGGCTTCGCGCTCGCCGTGCCGCTCGCGATCGCACGTGCCTCGTCGAACCGCTGGATCTCGGGCCCCGTGTGGTTCTATACGTATGTGTTCCGCGGCACGCCGCTCTACGTGCAACTGCTGATGTGCTACACGGGCATCTACAGCCTGCAGGTCGTGCACAACCACGTGCTGCTCGACACGTTCTTCCGCAACGCGATGAACTGCACGCTGCTCGCGTTCGTGCTGAACGAATGCGCGTATGCGACGGAGATCTTCGCGGGCGCGATCAAGGCGACGTCGGCCGGCGAGATCGAGGCCGGGCAAGCCTACGGGATGTCGCGCTTCAAGCTCTATACGCGGATCATCCTTCCGTCCGCGCTGCGCCGCTCGCTGCCGAGCTACAGCAACGAAGTGATCCTGATGCTGCACGCGACGACGCTCGCGTTCACCGCGACCGTGCCCGACATCCTGAAGGTCACGCGCGACGTCAATTCGGCGACCTACATGTCGTTCCAGGCCTACGGCATTGCAGCCGTGCTGTACGCCGCCGTCGTGTTCACGCTCATCTGGGCGTTCCGCAAGCTCGAGACGCGCTGGCTCGCGTACCTCTCGCCGCGCAGCCATTAATGCATTCGCAAGATTCGCAAGGAAGGACCAAGCATGTACAAGCTCACCGTTGACAACCTGCACAAGAAATTCGGCGACAACGAGGTGTTGAAGGGCGTGTCGATGAAGGCGAAGGCCGGCGACGTGATCAGCATCATCGGCTCGAGCGGCTCCGGCAAGAGCACGTTCCTGCGCTGCATCAACTTCCTCGAGCAGCCGTGCTCGGGGCAGATCACGATCGGCAGCGAGCCGATCCAGACCACGCGCGACCGCAACGGGTCGCTGCGCGTGGCCGACCAGAAGCAGCTGCAGCGGATGCGCACGAAGCTGTCGATGGTGTTTCAGCACTTCAACCTGTGGGCGCACATGACGGTGCTCGAAAACGTGATCGAGGCGCCGATGGCCGTGCTCGGGATCGGCAAGGAAGAAGCGATCGCGCGGGCGCGCAAGTATCTGGAGAAGGTCGGCCTCGCGCCGCGCGTCGAGGGCATGTATCCGTCGCACCTGTCGGGCGGCCAGCAGCAGCGTGTTGCAATTGCACGAGCGCTCGCGATGGAGCCGGAAGTGATGCTGTTCGACGAGCCGACGTCGGCGCTTGACCCGGAGCTGGTGGGCGAAGTGCTGAAGGTGATGCAGAAGCTCGCCGAGGAAGGGCGCACGATGGTCGTCGTCACGCACGAGATGGGTTTCGCGCGCAACGTGTCGAATCACGTGATCTTCCTGCATCAGGGGAAGATCGAGGAGGAAGGGAATCCGCAGGAGATTCTCGTGAATCCGAAGAGCGAACGGCTCGGGCAGTTTCTGTCGGGGCGGTTGAAGTAAGCCGGCACGCAGCGTTGCGCACTGCCCGTGAGGCCGCCATGGCGTCACGGGCGGTGCGGAGATTGAAGTACGCTTACAGTTGCGCGAGCGCATCCGTCAAAGGCCGCTGCGCGACACGCATGAGCGGTAACCTGCACGGCTTCGCGCCGTCGCAAACTGGAACGCTAAATGCTTGTCAGGCTCGATCCTTTCGATGAAGGAGCACCACGATGAGCACACCGACCACCACCGCCTTTTCCCATGTCAAGCCGCAGGACACCCCGTATCGGGGCGAAGGCCTGCGCGACTTCTTCCTGTATCGCGATCTCGGCATCGCGGCCGCGACGAACGGCAAGGTCGTCGCGCAACTCGTCCGGGCGAATCATGCACCGACGGCGGGCACCGGCTGGCACCGTCACGAGGCCGAGTTCCATATCGTGATCATGCTGAAGGGCTGGGCGCGCTTCATGTACGGCGAGCAGGAGACGCTGGTGTCCGCTGGCGACTGCGTGCACCAGGCGCCGGGGATCGTTCATTACCTGTTCGATTACTCGCCGGACATGGAGTATCTGGAGATCGTCGGGCCCGCCGATTTCAAGTCGATCGATGTCGAAGGGCCGTGCGCCGTGCCCGCGCCGACGCCGTGGGGAGAGACGGGCGCGTAGCTGCCGTTTTTCCCGACGCGCGCATGCGCCGACCGACGCGCATCGTGCGCACGTTTGCGACAGACCGCCTTCCGGCGGTTTTTCGTTGATGCTTCCCGGAGGCCTCTGCTGGCTCCGCTGACACCCACGACCTGCTTTCCCCGTCGATCCGTTCATTCGAATTCCGAAGGGTCGCGAAGCTGAAGATCCGGAAAGAAAGGAAAGACATTCGTCAGCTTCGCGTCACGGATTGTTACGTGGTGTCAAAGATCGTCAATTGCGGGCTGCGCGGTGCACGGCCTGTCGACGGCCGGCGTTAAGGAGGTACCAGCCGGATCACCGGCTGACCTTACCCGGGAGAGTTCCATGAAGCGCATCGCGAAGATCCTGACGGCCACCGCAGTTGCTTGCGCCGTTCTCGCTCCGGCGCTTGCCGAAGCCCATTCGCACCGCGTGTGCCATTTCGACCATCACCACCATCGCGTGTGCCGCTGGGTGCGGTAACCGTGGCTTTCCCCCGGGATGTCCGGGACGCTTTCATCATTCAGGCAAGTCAGGCAAATCAGGAGAGGACTATGAAAAAGACGATGTTGATCGCCGCGCTCGTCGCCGGCATGGGTGTGTCGATCGGTGCGTTCGCGCAGGTTCCGGCCAGCGCGCCGGCCGGCACGACTGGTCTGTGCAAGGACGGTTCGTTCTACTCGGGCGCGTCGAAGAAGGGCGCATGCGCCGGCCATAAGGGTGTGAAAACCTGGTACGGCGCATCGTCGGCGGCGGCAGCCAGCGCGCCGGCCGCGATGGCGCCGGCAACGGCGGCTTCCGCTGCCGCTGCGTCCGGTGCCGCGCCCGCGAAGAGCGCCTCCGCGACGACCGCCGCAGCGGCGCCGGGCGGCGGCGCGGGCAAGGTGTGGGCCAACGACAGCACGAAGGTCTATCACTGCTCGACCGACAAGTATTACGGCAAGACGAAGCACGGCAGCTACATGTCGGAAGCGGATGCGAAGGCCAAGGGCTTCCATGCGTCGCACGGCAAGGCCTGTTCGTAACGCGGGCCGGGCGCGCGAGTTCGCTCGCTCGCGCGTCGCCTGAAGGCTGTCGTCAATCTCGCCCCGCCACCCCGGCGGGGCGATTCATTTGCGACGCCGGCGGTTGTAATGCCGCACGGGTTCAGTGCGTGTGATGCGGTCGCGTTTCGGTCGCCGCATCGTGCTCGGTTGCGCGCGCATCGAGCAGCGCGCGCAGCGTGACGTAATGCGTGCCGTTCGCGTTGCCTTCCGCATCCGCGGTGCGGTCGTACGGCTCGTTGTCGTGGATCGTCGCGCGTACGATCGGATAGATCTGCGTTTCCCATCGGCTGCCGTTGAACACGCCGTAGTGACCCGCGCCCGTCTGCACGTGGTGTGTCTTCAGATACGGCGGCAACCCCGAACACAGCTCCTGCGCGGCCACCGTCTGGCCCACTGCGCAGATATCGTCCTTCTCGCCTTCGATCGTCAGCAGCGCGGTGCGGTGAATCGCCGCCGGTTCGACGAGCCTGTCGCCCACGGTCAGTTCGCCGCGTGCGAGCGCGTATTGCTGGAACACCTTCTCGACCGTCTCCAGATAGAACTCCGCGGTGAGGTCGGCCGTCGCGAAGTATTCGTCGTAGAAGTGCCGCAGCGTGTCGGCTTTTGCGGGGTCGCCTTTCGCGCGCTCGTAATACAGGTCGGCGAACGACGCAGCATGCCGGTCGGGATTCATCGACATGAACGCGCCGACCTGCACGAAGCCCGGATACACGCACCGCTGCGCACCGACGAAGCCGGCCGGCACGACGCTGATCAGGTTCTTCGCGAACCATTCGATCGGCTGGCTCGTGGCGAGCGCGTTGACCTTCGTCGGATTCACGCGGCAGTCGATCGGGCCGGCCATCAGCGTCAGGCTGGCGGGCTGCGCCGGATCGCCGCCGGCGGCCATCAGCGCGACTGCTGCGAGCGCGGCGACGGTCGGCTGGCAGATCGCGAGCACATGCGTGTCCGGGCCGATATGGCGGATGAAGTCGATCACGTGCGTGACGTATTCGTCGAAGCCGAACCGTCCGGCCGTCAGCGGAATGTCGCGCGGGTTGTGCCAGTCGGTGATGTACACGTCGTGATCGGCCAGCATCGTGTGCACAGTGCCGCGTAGCAGCGTCGCGAAGTGCCCGGACATCGGCGCGACGATCAGCACGCGCGGCTGTCGCGCGACCGGCCGCGCCTTGCGGAAATGCAGCAGCGTGCCGAACGGTGTGGCCGCTGCCGCTTCCTCGACGATCGGCACCGTTTCTCCGTCGACGACGATCGACGCGATCCCGAACGGCGGACGCCGATGCGAGAACGCACAGCATTCCAGCAGTTCGCACAGCGCGTCGAGCATGCGGCCCGTCGGCGTTGACGTGGATGGGGGCCACAGCGACATCGTCGCGCGTGCGGTCGCGGCCCATGCGCGCGCCGGGCGCAGGCATTCGGCAGACCATTGGTAAAACGGATAGGCAAGCAGATTCATGGCCGTCGCTCGTTGCGCTGCATTGCATTGAACGAGGCAAGCCGTGTGCCAGCGTGTAGCTGGCACGCGCGTTGCACGCGGTTCGGTCATGCGGCGGCTCAGGCGGCACGCGACGACCGGCAGCCGAACGCAATGCGTTGCCGCGCCGGTCCCGCGAGCGGCCCATGCCGCGACACTGTGCGGCGCTGCGCCAGTTCGGCGAATGCGCCGCACAGGCGTGGTGCGGGTGACGGGTGCGGCGTCCGCTTTCGGTGCAGGGGCACGAACGGCTTTCAGCAGGGGAGCGACATGGAATCAACCGGACAGACGACGCTGACCATCAGCAGCCGCAATTACTCGTCGTGGTCGATGCGCGGCTGGCTGCTCGCGAAGCTGAGCGGGCTTCCGTTCGAGACGGTCAGCGTGCCGATCGATGCCGCGTCGCGCGCGGAATTGCTGCTGCTGTCGCCGTCGATTCTCGTGCCATGCCTGACGCACGACGGCAACAAGGTGTGGGATACCCTCGCGATCGCCGAATACCTGAACGAAATCCGGCCGCAGGCGCGACTGCTGCCTGAAGGCCGGCGTGCGCGCGCGCATTGCCGGTCGATCTGCGGCGAGATGCATTCCGGGTTCAGCGCGCTGCGCTCCGCGTTGCCGATGAACCTGCGCGCGCATTTCCCCGGCTTCCGGATCTGGTCGCGCGCGCAGCACGACATCCAGCGGATCGTGACGATCTGGCACGAGTGTCTGGCCGCGTATGGCGGACCCTGGCTGTTCGGCGCGGAGATCGGCATCGCCGATGCAATGTATGCGCCGGTCGTCACGCGCTTCCTGACCTACGACGTGAAGCTGGAGCCGGAAATCGCCGAGTACTGCATGCGCGTGCTCGCGCATCCGTTCGTCGCGGAATGGATCGACGCGGCGAAGGCGGAGCAGGAAGACATCGACGAACTCGACATGGAGTTCTGATGCGCGCGATCGCAGCGCGCTTTCAATTGCATGACACACGTACGTATCGAAACGAACTTCCCGATGCCGCTGCGCAATCCGCAAACGTTTTACCTTGATTTCGGGTTAAACCGAGTGCGAATTCCCTAAAGGATGTTGAGCCCGATGACGTAAACGAGTCACGGGGATGACTCGCGACACGCATGCTTTCGACGTGCGGCGCGCAGTCCGCAACAACCAGCGCAGCAGGGGAATCGACGTGAATCGTCAGCAATCGTGGACGCGTACAGCGGCGCCCGGAGAAATCATTTACTCGGAGGGTTTCGCGGGCGAGCCCGTGATCTTTCTGATCACCGATGGCAAGGTCGAGCTGTCCACGCGATGCGACGACAAGCGCGTCATCGTCGCGACGCTCGGCCGCGGCGAGTTCTTCGGCGAATCGGCGCTGCTCGCCGCCGAGCCGCGCGCCCATACCGCGAAGGCGCTTTCATTCTGTCAGCTCACGGTCGTGCCTGCCGGCATGCTCGATGAAGAAATCGAGCGCGTGTCGGCGCTGCTGCGCCATATCGTGCGAACGATGATCCGGCGCGTGAAGCGCAAGGACGACCAGCTCGCGACCTACACGCATGCGGACTTCATGCCCGGCGTGCTGTCGTATGCGCATGTGCTGTCGCTGATGGCCGGCGCCGATGCGCGCGAATCCGGCGACGCGTGGGCGCGCCGGCCGATGCAGGCCCATGCGACCGAAACCTCGGTGCCGCTCGCCGAAGTGATCCGCAAATGCCGCGCGATTGCCGGCCACTCGCGGCCGCACGTGCTCGCGATGCTGCGACGCATGGAGAAGCTCAACCTCGTCACGATCGAAGCCGCGCAGGCCGACCATGCCGGCGGTGCAACCGACTATGCGGCTTCGTCGGATGCGCGCCAGGTCGTCACATTCGATGCTGCGCGCGTGATCGACCGCGCGCAGCAAGTTGCCGATCACGATCTCGATCTGTCGATCAACAGCGAACTCGAACTCATCGAACTGGCCGATCTCGAATCGCTGATCGGCGTCGAGAAGACGCTGTTGCTCAACAAGCTGTCGAACGGCGAGATTGCCGAAGAAGTGTTTGCGTTCCGCAAATCGAAGGTGCTCAGTTACGTCGAGCAAAAGGGCGTCGCGTATTTCTCGCGGCGCAATGGGCGTCGCGGTGGCGACGTGCGTTCGCTGGAGGATCTCGTGTGGGTCGACCAGCGCACGCTGTTCGACGTGATCAGCGCGTTCGATACGTACGATCTCGCGAAGCTAATCGCCAATCTCGACGATCGCGCGGTGGCCGACAAGCTGTTTTCCGTGATGACCGAGGCACGGCGCAACGAGGTGTCGTGGGTGATGCGCCGCGAGCTCAAGCTCGATCCGATCGAGATCGAGGATATCGAGCAGCGCGTGCTGGATGCCGTGCGCGCGGCCAAGGCGCCGGCGACGGGCGCGGCGTCCGTGGCGTCGGATGCGTGACACGGGGAGGCGTATGGATCTGTTGACCTTGGCCGGTGTGGTGCTCGGCGGCGCGGCGATCGTGTTCGGTTTCGCGCTGGAAGGCGGGCATTTTTCGATGCTGTTCCAGTTCGAGGCGCTCGTCATCGTGCTCGGCGGCACGCTCGGCGCGGTGATGATCCAGAACACCTCGGCACGCTTCTTCGACGCCGTGAAGCAGTTGCGGCTCGCGTTCGTGCGTGCCAGAGAGGTCGATCGCAAGAACCTGTCCGACCTGCTCGAATGGGGCGACCGCGCGAAGCTCGACGGGCTGCTCGCATTCGAATCGATGGACGTGAGCGGCATCCATCCGTTCGCGCGCCGCGGGCTCGAACTGCTGGCGAACGGCGTGTCGACTGCCGTGCTCGAGGACGCATTGCAGCGCGAACTCGACGCGTACGAACGCAGCCACCTGGCCGCCGCGCGCGTGTGGCAGCAGGCCGGCGGTTATGCGCCGACGTTCGGCATTCTCGGATCGGTGCTCGGGCTCGTGCAGGTGACGAGCCACATCCTCGAACCGGCGCAACTCGGGCCGGGTATCGCGGTCGCATTCATCGCCACGCTGTACGGGCTCGCGTTCGCGAACCTCGTGTTTCTGCCGCTTTACGGCAAGCTGCGCGCGCAGATCGACAGCGAGCTGCGGTTCCGCAAGCTGTATCTCGACGGATTGCTCGCGATCTCGCGCAAGGAGTCGCCGCATACGATCGAAACGCGGTTGACCGGCGATGTGCGCGGGCGCGCGGCGGAGTCGCTCGCGTGATGTGCTGCGTATGAGGTACGACGAACAGGGATCTTCGGCATGACAGCTCGAACTGACGGCGCAGCTACCGCCAATCGCGACGACGATGAACACGAAGGCGCGCAGTCCGGACGCTGGCTGATTTCGTACGCGGATCTCATCACGACGCTGATGGTGCTGTTTCTCGCGCTGTATGTGCTCCAGCTCGCGAAATACAACGCGCTCGACGCGCGATACCAGACGCTTGCGCGACACACCGGTGGTGCTGCGAGTACTGCCAATGTAGTCACACCCGAACGCGCGCCGGCCTGGCTCGCGTTGCTCGATTCGTTGAAGACGAACGGGCGGATTTCGCTGGTGAAGGCGCCGCACGGCGTCGAGATCGGCATCGACGCGAAGATCCTGTTCAACGTCGGCGATGCGCGTTTGCTGCCCGATTCGTCGCCCGTGCTGAACCAGATCGCGCAGGCACTGAGCGAGCACGCGACCGGCGACGTTCTCGTCGAAGGGCATACGGACAGCGTGCCGATCGCGAACGCGAAATACGAATCGAACTGGGAGCTTTCGTCGGCGCGCGCGGGGAGTGTGGTGCGCTACCTGACCGAGCGCGGCGTGGCGCCGCACCGGCTCGCGGCAATCGGGCGGGCCGATACGCAGCCGCTCGTGACGGGCGACGATGCCGCCGCACGAGCACGGAATCGACGCGTGACGATCTTCGTTGCGTATTGATTTGTGCTGACCCAGCGCGTATAGGCGGCCGCATATGCTCACCAGTCAACGACATAACGAATCTCGCATGATCGATATCTGAAATCAGCGATGCGGTTCTGCGCATGCATGCCGATAACCCAATCTGGCTCAGACCGAGCGGTTATCGAGGGTTCCCCATGCATTTCTGGCGCAAGCTTTCCATTCAGAACAAGCTGATTCTCAGCATGACCAGTTGTCTGCTCGTGTTCGTCGCGATTTCGAGCGGGCTGAGTATCCGTCTGATCGGCAACGCGGTGCGCGATCGCGTCGTCCGCGAAGAGTTGCCGACGGCCGTGAACGGCATCCGCGCCGACGTGCAGCGGCAGATGGCCGGGCCGATCGCCGCGTCGCGCATTCTCGCGCGCGATGCGTTCCTGCTGCAATGGGAAGCCGAAGGCGAACCCGACGCCGGCACGCGCAACTGGATCCAGCTCGCGAAGAACGTGAAGGACGAGCAGAAGGCCGCGTCCGTGCAGTGGGTGTCGGTGAAGAGCGGCAATTACTACAACGAAGCCGGCCTGCAGCGGAAGGTCACCGACAAGGATCAGTGGCTGACCAGCTTCCTGTCGTCCGGCAAGGCGTTCGACGTGAACATGGATCGCGAGGTGACCGTCGGCGGCTACATGATGTTCATCAACAGTCGCGTCGAACTCGACGGCGTGCCGATCGGCGCGGCGAGCATGAGCCTGTCCGTCGATGCGCTCGCGAAGGGTATTTCGGCATACCGGATTGGCGAGACCGGGTTCGCGTATCTCGTGCGTCCGGACGGCGCGATCATGATGCATCGCGATACGTCGCTGATCGACGGCAAGCATTTCCTGAAGGACCAGCATGGGCTGCCTGACGATGCGTCGTCGACGCTGCTGGCCGGCAAGCCGTATGCGTACCTCAGCTACAACGGCGACGGCGGCGAGCGTTTCATCGCGACGTCGTTCATTCCGGAGCTGAATGCGTATGTCGTCGTCGAGGTGCCGCAGGCGGAACTGCTCGGGCCCGTGACGCGCGCGATTCGTAGTGCGGCGCTGGTTGCGGCGGTGGTGGGGCTTGGGGTTGCGCTGATCGTGATCTGGCTGGTCGGGCGCGCGATTGCCGCGCCGATTCGGCGTGCGGCGACGCTGCTTTCGGAGATTGCGAGCGGCCAGGGTGACCTGACGCGCCGGATGACGGTCGAGAGCCAGGACGAGATCGGGCAGTTGTCGGATGCGTTCAACCGGTTCGTGTCGTCGTTGTCGACGCTGGTTCATCGGATTCGGGCGGCTTCCGCGTCGATTGCGACCGGGTCGGCGCAGATTGCTTCGGGGAATGCGGATTTGAGCGAACGCACCGAAGGGCAGTCGAGCAACCTGGAGCGGACGGCTTCGTCGATGGAAGAGATCACGGCCGTGGTGCGGAACAACACCGAGACGGCGACGACGGCCGCGAAGATGATCACCGGCGCGTCGGATGCGGCGGCGCGCGGCGGGCAGGTGGTGGGCGAGGTTGTTAGCACGATGCAGCAGATCAGCGACGCGTCGCAGCGGATCTCCGAGATCATCGTGATGATCGACAGTATCTCGTTTCAGACGAACATTCTTGCGTTGAATGCGGCTGTGGAAGCGGCGCGGGCGGGGGAGCAGGGGCGCGGGTTTGCCGTCGTGGCTTCGGAAGTGCGGAATCTGGCGCAGCGTAGCGCGCAGGCGGCGAAGGAGATCAAGGCGCTGATCGAACATAGCGCGGGGACGGTGAATACCGGGTCGCGGTTGGTTAGTGAGGCGGGGAAGGTGATGAGTGATGTTGTCTCGCAGGTTCAAGGCGTCAGCGCGATGATGAGTGAGATTGCGGAGGCTAGTCTGGAGCAGAGTGCTGGCATCGACCAGATTGGGGACGCGGTCCAGTCGCTCGATCAGATGACGCAGCAGAATGCGGCTTTGGTCGAAGAAAGCGCAGCGGCGGCAGAGAGTTTGAAGCAGCAGGCGGCGGAATTGACCAAGCTGGTGTCGGCGTTCAAGGTGGATGAATAAAGTCTGTTTGGCGTTTTAGAATGAGGCGTTTCTGAGGGACGGCTGCCGTGGGGTCACGGCAGCCGTTTTGCATTCGGGCTTGGGTTCGGGGACGTCATATAAGAATGAAAAGCATTTCCAAACTGAAAGTTGGGGTGGGGGCGGTTGTGATCCTGACTCTGATCGCTGTTGTCGGGGCGAAGGCGGTTACGTCGCCTACCGATTCTTATCTCGCGGATCGGAAAAAGGCTGCCGAGGCAGTGAATGCGGCTCGGATGGAAGATCGGGCGGATTTGGACAAGAAATATACCGTCGAGTTGAATGCGAAGCTGGTAAAGCTTGTTGGGGTGGTGAAGGCGAAAGGGTTTTCCGGGAAGGTGGAGAGTAACGTGCAAAGCGCCATCACTGATGACGGGATGACGCCGGGACCGGATGGACTGTTCTTCAAGTCGGATGACGGGAAGGTGAATCTTCTTGTTACGACGGTTCCGCTGTTGAAGGCTTGGACGAAGACTGCGGATGCGGGGCTCAAGTCGACGGAGGATGTTGCCGTTATCTTCGATAACGAGACGTTTTATACGGACGTGTTTGGTGATGACGCTGCGGCGTTTCGGTTTGCCGAACTGCCGGTGAAGCGGAAGCCGGCTGATGGGGTGGTGAAGGCTTTGCTGCTGGGGGAAAGCCAAGACGGGGTGCCGGAGGGGCCGAATACGTTGGCGGTGTCAGTTAGGCAGGGGGAGAGGGTTTATGTCCTCTGGAGGGAAGTGACGGTTCCGGGAATTGGGGCTTGTGGGGCGGGGCGAGTGCCTGATGAAGAACGGCAGGCTTGTTTCGCGAAACACATGCCCACGCAGAAGGGCTATGCGCGACTTGTGTCCGAAGTGCAAGCGATGGCGGATGAGGTTGTCCAATAAGAAACAACTGTCTCCGTGTCGCTTAGTCGGGCAATGTCACGGTGCGATCGGATTCGACCACTTTTGAGTCGTTCGACAACACTGGAAACATCGCTGACAATCGGCGATTGAAGGCCCGACAGGTGTCGATGTCGATCTTTTTGTTGTCGGATACTTCAATTTCCCTCTCGCAGAGCTTCTTCAGCCATGAATATCGCCTTCGAGTCGCCCGATCAACCCGATGTGATCGCCCTAATCGCCGATCTGGATGCCTACCAGGACACCCTGTACCCGCCGGAGAGCCGGCACGCTCTGGATATCGCATCGTTGAAGCAACCCAATGTCCTGTTTGCTGTTGCGCGGGACAGTGAGGGTAAAGCAATTGGGTGTGGGGCGATTGTCCTCAACCCCGAATTCGGGGAACTGAAACGCATGTATGTCAGCTCGCGCGGCCGGGGGCAAGGTGTCGCTCGAAAACTCATTGGCATGCTCGAGTCACGGGCAATCGACTCGGGTTGCAAGTTGCTCAAGCTTGAAACCGGGCCCTATCAACATGAGGCGCTGGCTTTGTATGCGTCTGCTGGCTATCAGCGTCGGGGACCGTTCGGCGATTACACGGACGATCCGTTGAGTGTCTTCATGCAGAAACACATTGCGGGCTGAGAGTCGGGTTCGTGCGGGCATGGGATAGCAGCTACTGATGTCTAGTCGTCCATCTGGTTCCGGCCATCTACGGCCGTTGGCGAGCGCTTTCGCGCAGACATTCGAACATCGGATACGCACCAGACACCGGACGTTCAAGCACATGCTCAATCCGTCAAGTCGTCGGGCTTTTATGGAAGTTCGCAGCCCATCGTGTCTTGTCCTCAACGAACGGCTGTCCATAGACGCCCGTAGGCGCCGGTCGTGCAAAATGCGCGTCGGGGGAAGATTTAGATGCTATATCAGGCGGTCGACCTCTATGCCTCGACCCGCAGCGCTTCGATTAAGCCCGGCATTCGATAGCTATCGATAGTGGCTGTCTGGAAACAACGCTGCGAACGGACGAAGCTGTGTAAAATTTGCGTTGCAGGGTCGATGACTGTCGAAAAGAAGATCGGTTTATGCTTGTCGCGTGGCTCACATAGAAGTCCTGGGCGTGCGTGTGAGACGAATGAAAGCTCCGCGGTCGGAACTTACACTGAACTGGCAGAAGGGGGAAAACTCTCGTATGGACAATAACGAACGCGAGAAACTATTAAACGTTGCATTTCGCCCGCATTATCCGATCGAAGAGCGCGAAAGCTTCTTCGGTCGCGAGCAGGAACAGCAACGCGTGATTCAGGCACTACACAGCCCTGGGCAGCACGTTGTCATCTATGGGGAGAGGGGCGCAGGCAAGACCTCATTAGCGCGGGTGAGCACGATCGGCTGCCCTCGCATTGACGTCTTCTGCGAAAGCGATTCGTCTTTCTCAAAGCTTGCACGTGACGTCATCCTTAAGTATCAGAAGGCATTCCCGGCTAAGTTGGTTTATGACGCGACGACCGACCGTGTCTCAATCGAAGGGGTCATGCGTTCAATCGACAATTTGGACGGTAACAGCCTGAAATCGCTGCTGCCAAACGAGACACTCGTGATCATCTTCGATGAGGTCGATCGACTTCCGGCAGATACGCTCGCGAGTCTTGGCGAATTTGCGAAGAATGCAGCTACCGACCTCGGTAAATCGACTCTTGTATTCGTCGGCGTCGGCACTACGGTGAACGATCTGCTACGTGGTCACGAGTCCGTCTTCCGAAACATTAAATCGGTGGGATTGGGCAGATTTGAGCGAGACTCAGATATAAAAGCAATTCTGGAAAAAGGAGGCGGCATTCTAGATCTAAAATTTGCCACATCAGCCGTCTCCGATATCATCCTCGCATCCGACCGCCTGCCGTTTTACGTTCAGTTGCTCGGGATCACATCCGCCCGTGTAGCGATGATCGAAGGCTCGAATACGGTTACAAAGGAGCACGTTACAAGAGGTGCTGAGGATGCCGCACAAGACGCAGATGAAACGCTGCGAGACGCTTACGAATCGGCCATCCTCTCCTCGCGGAGTGACGTCTACAAGTACATCCTGTGGGGATTGGCGTCGTTGGATGGGCGCATGGAGGGCGCCGTCGGACAGATCGCGGAAGTAGCATCAAACTTCGCACCTGGCAAAAACATAAGCGCGCAGGTGGCGGGGACTGCTTTGAAACAGCTGATTTCTGACGGTCGGCAAAACATCATTTCGGCTCGCACAATGGGGCCGAGGAAAACCTTCTATTCTTTTTCACATCCGCTGATGCGCGGATATGTAAGGTTGCGAATTCATGCCGCTAACAACCGCACTGAATGACTTTGAAAAAAGTATGCAGTCGTGCTTGCATTCATATTGGCAGATTAGGGCAGCAAACGCCGCAATGTTGCATTTCACTCAATCTGGACCTTGGACGACCCTTCCACTGGAGTTCGGTAACTTGCCTCACACGGCGCAGGTTCGACCGCCGCAAAAAGTGCCAGTTAGCGCTGCGCTGCGCGAGATCGAAACCTATGTCAAGGACGGGAGGGCCGTCACAGATTTCTTCTTCGCAGTGATCTCGTACTTTGAATCTTTCCTTTCCGCAGCGTTGGCCGCAAAGGCGCTATCCCCCGATGGGACACTCGGCCAGCTCATGGCGCGGGCGAAGCAAGGATATTCCCTCCCAACTTCGCCGGAAACAGAGATGGCTGACGAGGTTCGGGAACGTCGAAATATGCTGGTGCACCATCAGGGAGTAGCACAGCAGCGCTACGTGTCTGTTGCTAGTGTTACATCGCTACCAACCCACATCCGTTCGACAGCGCTTGGACAGGTTTTATCTATCGACGACAACTATTTTGCTTACGTGTGTGATGGCCTAATCACTTACGCGCGACTTTTTTAGTTGCCTCCCAAATGTGAGTCCGTGCAGTGAGAACCTTCCGCCACGCCGCTACAGATAGCACATGGCGTAAACAGAGAAGTCTTTGCACGCGTGAAAGCCGATACCCAATACAAAGGGCTATGCGTAGCGACATGCCGAGTCGCTTGAGAACTGAGCGACCGTTGTACCTTGTAAACTGACGCCGGAGCCGCGCGAGGGGCGAACGACGGCAACGGGATGCGGATTCAACCGGTCGGCCGCCTCCCCGATGGGGCCGACCGGGTTCGGCCATGAAGAGTCAATCGAACATAGTGCAATCGAGACGCTTGCATGTCCGGTTCTGCCCCAAAAGCTGACGCTCAGCACCTCAAACCACCGTGTGCAATAATCCGTGTTCAATATCAACAGATAGCGAGACCGTCGCAATGTACAAATATAAGTTGAACGAGCTAAGGTTCTGTGACGATAAAATCATTAATCCCGGCCGTTTAACAATTATCGTCGGCGCCAATAACTCTGGAAAGAGCAAAGCACTAAAGGACATCGCATCACAAGCTACAGATCCGCTCAAGGCATCTTCGGTAATTGTGAAGGAAATAAATTTCACGGTTCCGTCCAATCTTGACGAGCTTCGGGAGGCGTACAAGCTTGAGCCATACGTTGACGAAAACAAAAACGTCTTTCTTCGCTATCTTTCATCAAATTTAACGACAGAGTATTCGCTAGGTGTTGGCCCTGGGTGGGAAGATCAGTTGGATCGTTCACTTAAGGCGTCAAACGAACACTCTCGCGCACTTTTCGCGAATTGGATTGGGAATTATTTCATATCTCTTTTTTCGACTGAAGATAGACTAAAGATCGCCAAATCCGCAGAAAGCTCACCCCGGGGAATCACAACACATTTACTTCAGGCCTTGTATAACGATGGAATTGAAACGGAAGCCAAAGTTCGGGAGATAGTAAAGAAAGCTTTTCAGAAAGATATTCGCCTTGACTTTTCTTCTTTGAGGACGCTCCTATTTCGCGTCGCAGACGATCTATCCAACGTCCCAGCAGATCCTAGAGAGGCGGCAACTATTTATGATCATATAGAAAAATTAGATGATCAAGGAGACGGTATTCGCAGCTTTGTCGCCACTGTACTGGCAATTTTGGTCGGCTCGCGCCCGGTTCTGCTTCTGGACGAGCCCGAGGCCTTCCTCCATCCACCACAGGCGTTTCGACTCGGCGAGGTTGTCGCCCAAAATCTGCATCCAGACCGACAAGTTATTGTTGCTACCCATAGCGCAGAGTTTTTGCGTGGCGTGCTAAGTCAAACGCAAGAAGTCAGCATTCTCCGCCTGGTGCGAACAAATACAAAAACCTCTGTCAATGTCCTAGACAGCGCCGGAATCGCCCGATTGGCAAACGATCCGCTCCTGTCGTCATCGCGCGTGCTCGATGGACTTTTTTACAACGGGGCGATTGTGGTTGAGGCGGATGCTGACGCGGTATTTTATCAGCGCGTTGGGAGGCAACTATCTGGTGCAGATAATTTTCATTTGGTTCATGCTCATAACAAGCAGACTGTCGCGAAAGTTTTGCAGCCGTATCAGACTCTTGGGGTCAAGCATGCGGCAATTGTTGATTTTGATGTCATTCGTGTAAAAGATGAGTTTCAATCCTTATTGAAAGAGCTCGGCTTTACTCAAGTCGAGCGGGATGGAATTTTAACTTTAAGACAATCGATTATTGCTGAGGTTGAGAAAAAAGATGCGAACCAATTTCTACAAGCTACAATTGATAAATTGCAATCAGCGATCGGGGCCGCGGCTGAATCTGCAGACCCGGACAGCGCGCTTGCGAGTCTAATGAGTGAATTGAAGCGGATTCGCGAGAGCGGCAGCGCATGGTATCCATACAAAAAGCGCGGAAGGGAGGCACTGAACACAGAAAATCAGGCAGTGTTCGATAAATTAAGTCAAGCCTGTAGTCAGCGGGGCTTATTCATTGTTCCGGTGGGGGAGCTTGAGGGTTGGCTTGAGGACTACGGTGTCCAACATACATCAAATAAATCAAAATGGATCGTGAATGCTCTCAAGGCAATGCCGAGCCTGCACGTTGATCAAACGCTTAGGCCATGGAGTTTTGTCAAGAAAGTGTTCCTATTCTTGAATGACTAACTGGGCTTCCCTTTGCGCGGCAGGCGTCAGGCGAGCAAACGCAGTGTTGTCATCATGAACCGCCGGGCGTCTCTCGCCTATCGACGGCCGGTATAGTCCTCAACGGGCCGTTTGTAAGAAAAGAAGCGAAGGACCGGAACGGGTCGGCAGCGGTCGCCCGTAGTCATTTCGATCGACTAATTTTAGAAAACCGGCGAGCACAAAGAAACATCAAAAATCTATTTGCAACGTCGGTCTTGTGCCGTGCACATCCCTATGCCTAACGGCCAATCCCCCGCAACTCCCCATTTCTGAGATGCCAGCGCAGCTACACTGGTCATGAAGCCTTGCTTCTCGCCCATCGGAGTTGGTCGCTGAACCCTTCGCACCGGTGGTCGAAAAAACCGTCTTGCCCAACAAGACGTAGCGAAGGGGGAGAGAGAAGGGAAATTCACGGCAACAAAAAGCGCGGGCCGCATGGGCGGCAACCCATACGACCCGCTGACCACAACCAACTCGTAACAGGAGTCGGAAATGGCTGACGCCAATAGTAAGTCACGTCGCAGAAAGAACAAACCGGTCAACATGCAAAAGACGTTTGAGCTGGTCCTCCGCAACTATCCGGACCTTCCCAAGCGTGGCTGGCCTTACCTGCCTTGGATGAAGGCGATCGATATTGATTTCAAGATCTTTGGATTCAGGCCAGGCGACCGCGTATACCTTGACGTCAACTACGTCACCCGGCAGATCACGATCTCGCCGGACAACAGCCAGCTGGCGCTGCGAGAGCAGCCTTACCACGATCCTGAACCGGAAGACTCGCCGGCATAACAAGCAAGGGCTGCTTGATGCGGCTCTTGTGAGTGGATTGCAGGCTTTGCACGAACGCGACTGACCGCCGGGGCGAGACCGCCCTGGCCATAGCCTCGGACATTGCGATTCGCGCCCACAGCCATCTTCAACAACTGTCACGACCGCAAGGCCCGTGAGGCCGCACCGTGCGTGCCGAAACAATCGGATGGATTCGATTCGCTCGGAGGTATCCGGATTCAAGCGACGTCCCGAATGTCCGCGTGCATTCGTGAACGACGCATCAACGCCCGCTGTCCCGAGCCTTCACTATCCGCCCGCGCTGCAGCACATAGGCGACGTGCTCGCCTTCACCGGCCACGACGCCGATATCGTCGAGCGGGTTTCCGTCGAGCACGACCATGTCGGCAATGGCACCGGCGGCCACGACACCCAGTTGCCCCGTCCGGTCGACAATCTCCGCCGCCACCGTCGTCGCTGACCTGAGCGCTTCCAGATTCCCGAGCACTTCCGCCCGAATCCGAAACTCGCCGCACTGAAACGCGTGCATTTCCCCAAGCAGATCGGACCCGAATCCCATCTTCACGCCGGCCTTCGCATAGATCTCCAGCGACTCGCGTCCTTTCTGCTGCACGGAAGCCACCTTCGCCACGGAGTCCGCCGGCATCCCGAACTCCGCCCCATGTTTGGCAAGCGCGTCATAAGTAACAAGCGTAGGCACCACAAACGCCCCATGCTCATGCATGAGCTTCGCCGCTGCTTCATCCACGAGATTTCCGTGCTCGATCGTCCTCACGCCACATCTCACAGCCCGAGCAATCGCCCGCCCCGTATACGCATGCGCCATCACATAAATATTCGCGGCCTCGGCTTCATCGACGATGGCCCGAATCTCATCCTCCGAATACTGCGTATTGGCAATCGGATCAGTCGGAGAAGCAACCCCACCAGAAGCCATGATCTTGATCTGCGTCGCGCCCTTCTGAATCTCTTCACGCACCGCGAGCCGCACACCTTCAACTCCATCCACCACCCGCGCAATCGCCCCCGTCCTAAAACAGCAAGAGCAGGGCTCCAGCAAATCCCCCCGAGGCCGAAAATCCCCATGTCCGCCGGTTTGCGACAACGCCTTCCCCGACGGAAAAATCCTCGGCCCCGAAACCAGCCCCGTTTCGACCGCCTGCATCAAACTCCAATCCGCTCCGCCCGCATCCCGCACGCTGGTAAACCCACGCGACAACATCGCATCGAGAATCGGCAACGACCGAATCGCCGCGAGAATATTCGGCTGCGTCGCATTGGCACCAAGATTCGCATTCGAAGCCAGCACATGCACGTGGCAATCGATGAACCCTGGCATCACAGTCTTGCCGCGCACATCGATCACCTGCGCATTCGGCAAATCCACCGGCCGGTCAGTGACTTCGACAATCCGTTCGCCTTCGATCACGACATGATGATGTTCAAGCAACACGCCTCGTTCGAGGTCAAGAACGTTGCCGCCTTGAAGCACGGTAATGGTCATGGGGAAATATCCTTATCGAGTCATGGAGGCGCCACGCTTCGCATCCTTCACGAACCGCGTCCCGACGAAACTGACTGCCGCCGCGAGGATCACGTAGAAGGCAGGCGCCATGTTGCTACCCGTGCGAGCGATGAGCCAGGTAATCAGGAACGGTGCGAACCCGCCAAAGATCGTGACCGCGAAGTTGTACGCAACGGAAAGCCCCGTCGACAGTACTTTGGTCGGAAACAACTCGGCGAATGCCGCGAGGATTGGCCCCGTATAGGTCGCGATCAGCACGCCGAACACGGCCTGGAACACGATCAGCGACGTGAACCCGGGCGCATGGTTGATCCACGCGAACATCGGCCAAGCGAGCACGAGGATTGCGAGCGCCGAGCCGGACAGGAACACGCGCCGTCCCCACACGTCGGCGAGCCTGCCGACGATCGGCGAGCAGCACATGATCATCAGCCCGCCGACCATCCCGGCCGCGAAGCCGGTCGACTGCGGCAGATGCAGCGTGCGCACGGAATAAGTCGGCATGTAGAAGAGCAGCACATAGGTGCACACAGTCCACAGAATGACCATCGAAAAACTCGCGAACGTCTCGCGCGGGTAGGTGGACAGCACTTCCTTCAGCGGCGAGCTTTCCTTCGCCTGCGCTTCGACGGCGCTGAACGCGGGCGTCTCGTCGATATGGCTGCGGATGAAGTAACCGACCGGCCCGACGATGATCCCGAGCAGGAACGGCAGCCGCCAGCCCCAGCTATGCAGCGCCTGCGCGTCGAGCGACGTCGTGACGAACGTGCCGGTCGCCGCGCCGAGCAGCACCGCGAAGCCGATGCTCGACTGAATCCAGCTCGAGTAATACGCACGCTTCTCCGGCGGCGCGTATTCAGTGAGGAATGCTGTTGCGCCACCCATCTCGCCGCCGGCCGAGAAACCTTGCAGCAGCCGCGCGACGACGATCAGCAGCGGCGCGGCGATGCCGGCCTGTTCGTAGGTCGGCGCGATCCCGATGAGCGCGGTGCCGGCTGCCATCAGCAGGATGGTGAGCGACAGCGCGGCCTTGCGTCCGACCTTGTCGGCATAGACGCCGAGCACGATGCCGCCCACCGGCCGCATGAAGAAGCCGACGCCGAACGTCGCGACGGTCAGCAGCACGGACGTCAGTTCGTTGCCGGTCGGGAAGAACAGCTTCGCGATAATCACCGCGAAGAAGCTGTAGACGGTGAAGTCGAACCATTCGAGGCCGTTGCCGATCACGGTCGCGACGATGGCGCGGCGGCGCTGCTGCACTGCCACATCGACGGAAGGCGCGGCGCGCGGGGAAAGCGTTCCTTGCATGGTCTCTTCCTCTGTCAGAAGACGGGACGGCTGCCCCGCGTGAATCCCATGCTACGGACAGCCGGAATTTTTTTTGAAACGAAAGATTCGCATGCACGCATGCGCTGCACGCATGCATCGCGCTCAGGGCGCGGTCTGCTTCTCCGCCTGTTCGAACAGCCAGCGCGTGAACAGGCGTGCGGCCTGGTTCTGCGCGCGGTCGTTCGGCGAGATCACGTAATAGCCGCCGCCGTGGCTCGCGGACGCCCCCGTCACGCGCACGAGCAGGCCGGCCTCGATGCATGCGTCGATCATGTAGCGCCAGCCGAGCGACACGCCCTGGCCGAGAATGGTCATCTGCACGATCTGCGGATAGGAGTTGATCGTGATGTCCTGCGGCTGCGCCTTCTGTCGGTCGACGTCGTTCATGTCGAACCATTCGGACCAGGACATCCATTGGCGCTGCCCGTCCTCGAGGCGCAATAGCGTCTCGTTCGCGAGATCGGCCGCGTCGAGCGTGCGGCCGGCCAGATAGCCCGGCGCGCAGACGGGAAACACTTCCTCGTCGAACAGCCGGCGCGCGGTGTATTCGGCCGGCGCTTGCTGGCGCACGTAGTAGACGCCGACATCGAACTCCGCCGGCGACATCGACGCGAGACCATCGCGCACGATCAGACGCAGCTTGATGTTCGGATACGCGGCGCGAAAGTCCGGCAGCCGAGGCGTAAGCCACAGTAGTGCGACGCCGGACGAGCACGCGATCGTCAGTTCGAGATCGCCGTACGGCTTCATCACATCTTGCGTGGCTTCCGCACACTGGGTGAGCAGGTGGTGGACCTGTGTCGCGTATTGCTCGCCGGCGATCGTCAGTCGCAGCGAACGGTGTTCGCGAACGAACAGCGAGCGGCCGAGGAATTCCTCGAGCTGCTGGATCTGGCGGCTGATCGCGCTCTGGGTCAGGTGCAGTTCGGCGGCGGCTTTCGTGAAGCTCGCGTGCCGCACGGCGGCTTCGAACGCGACGAGGCACTGAAGGGGCGGGAGAGGCGTGATGCGCATGGCGGGCAGGGAGTCGATGGCGCTGTCGACATGATACGGGTGCACCGAACGAAAATCGCAAGCTAGAAAGGGCGCTGTAGACTCGCTATATTCATGCGAAGATTGAGCGAAATCTCACTGACACTCGCCCGAGAACGACGTGACCCTATCAAACCCTGAGAGCAAACCGAAAGCTGGCCATCCGCCGTGGATGTCCGTCGCGCTGGCTGAACTCGGCATCCGCCGCCACCCGCCGGGCAGCATCAACCCGCGCATCGTCGAGTACAACAACCAGACGAACCTGGTCGGCTACGACGACAAGATTTCCTGGTGCTCGTCGTTCGTCAACTGGTGCATGACGCACGCCGGCATTCGCGGCACGGGCTCGGCGCTCGCGCGCTCATGGCTCGAGTGGGGCTGCCCGCTGGAGCGTCCGGTGTACGGCTGCATCGCCATCCTGACGCGCGCCGATCCCGCAAGCTGGAAAGGTCACGTTGGTTTCTACCTGCGCCACGACGACGAACACGTCCACCTGTTCGGCGGCAACCAACTGGAAGAAGTGCGCGAACTCGCGTACCCGTTGAACGAAGTGATCGGCTACCGCTGGCCCGACGCAGTATGTGTATAAGGCTAGACTAGACCAAACAGACAGCGTCAGATCGTCTGACTCAGTTCGGCCAACACTTGCCGTCCGAGTCGGCTGCTCGAATGGCCGTCGTACTTCGGAACCTGCCGTCGAAGACGCACCAAGTCGAAGGGCGGCTCCGGGTCCGGGAAGCGCCATTCGCTGGCGCGAGATGGCACGGCGACCAAGGTAGACGCTTTACACTGCGACAAATGAGCTACCCTTCCCTGCAACCCCAGCCCCAAAACGTCCTCACCTCCTATTTCTGGAGCGGCGACGCCATCCGCAGTCGGCGCGTAAGTGACATCGTGCTGTCGGGCACGGTCGACGTGCCAGAGCCGCCGGCGCGTCTGCTCGCAGATTGGGCTAGGGAGATTTCGTCCCGCATGACCCTGGAACCTGGGGATGTCGAGGCGTTACCTCTGGCACGAGCACGAGCGCGCTGGCCGGACTACTCGCACTGCGTGCAGGCAGTGGCGGATTGGGCGAGCAAGCTTGGACTGCCCGGAGTACTTGCCTCCAGTGACGTCGCTCTCATGGCTTGCCGCGGCGCGAGGTATCACCACGACGGAGAGCAGTATGGTGGCGCGGCCTTCTGCAATCTCTTCCTGAGCGAGGATAAGGGTCAGGACGTACACTTTCCGTCGTTGGGTCTTCGAATCCCCCTGACCCGGGGTTCGGTTCTGATATTCGATACCTGCCAGCCTCATGGCGTCATTCGGCGCGGCAGCAGCGGTTTTGATGTGGACGACTTCCCGCCCGACCAGGATTGCACTCAGCTATTCCTGACCTGGGAGCTTCCCGTTGAGGCTATCCATGTCAGGCAGGCGCTCAATGTCGCCTTTGACATTGATCTTTCGACCTCGCTGAAGGTAAACGAGGAGCAAGTCCGGCTGAATGATGAAAGAGTCAGCGTGTGTGACAAGTCAGGTCGGTGGCACCGAGCTGACTAATCGCCAGGACTAGTCACGATCCCACCTGGTCGGCTGCATCGATCTCGCCGTCGCCTGCCGGCCAGGAACGGCCGTTCGACAACCACACGCCAATCGTCGACAATCCGGACCGTACATTAGGGCGTTAGCTCTCTCAACGAACCTCGACCTTGAGTGAACCACATGTCAAGCCTGTCGGAATCCTGCGACGCAGAACCTTCTAATGTGCATCGGCTGGTGATCGTCGAGGGCATCATGGGATCAGGCAAGTCTACGGCTATGCGGTTCATCGCAAAACACCTACAAGAAGCGGGACTACCGGCGGTGCCTATCCATGAAAGGACCGACCCGCATCCGGTGCGTGCGACGGACGAACTCGAACACTGGTTTGAACCGTGGAGAGACGCAACACCAGAGGATCTCGCGGACCGCGCATTGGCGAGATGGGCCGCCTTCGTCGAGTACACGCTATCAAATGCCGAGATTCCGGTATTGGACGGTCAACTTTTTCACGGGGACCTGACCCACCTGCTCCTAATGGAGGCCGATACTGCGTTGATTTTCGGCTATATACGGAAGCTGGCAACGGTCGTTACCCCGCTCAATCCGCTGGTCCTTTACCTCTGGCAG
Source organism: Burkholderia pyrrocinia (assembly GCF_001028665.1). Lineage (NCBI taxonomy): Bacteria > Pseudomonadati > Pseudomonadota > Betaproteobacteria > Burkholderiales > Burkholderiaceae > Burkholderia > Burkholderia pyrrocinia. Next base: position 366,159 of record NZ_CP011504.1, on the reverse strand, counting down.
GAAGACGTTGAAGAAGCCATCAGAAGGGTCTGCGTAGAACGAGGGCCTGAATGGATCGACTATCAGGTCAACTGGAAGCTGGCGGCTCCCTACTGTGTGAGCAAGGGGTACGTGGGACTGGACGGGCTGATTTCCCTGTACCGTGATTACCGCCAGCTCACCGACGGCTTGTTTCAGGAGCTGCCGTTAGCCAAGCTCGCTATTGAAAACTCGGGGAGGGACTGGCCCGCCTATGAAAGGCGAATTCTTCATGAGTTGGGGTTGCCGACGGGGTGAGGACGCAGGCTGTAGTCGGCCAGGAACGGTCACTGGTACTCGGTGCCAAAATCGTCGACAATCCGACAATGGAGTAACTTTGGGAACCGCTTAGAAACACAACAGAATTCGGAAAAACGCGATGACGAAAGTGTTCATAGACACGACTGAAATTGCAGACTGGCCTTCGTTCCATCGGGTCTTCTCGCAGGTCTTTGGTTTTCCCGCGTTTTATGGCAACAACATGGACGCGTTGATTGACTGTTTGGGTTACCTCGATGAGCCCGAGGCCGCGATGACGAGCTTGCATGTCAGGCCGGGAGAGACGTTGGCGATACAGCTTGGAGCTGTCATCAGTTTCCGGAGGCGCTGCCCAGACCTATTCGAGGCTTTGCAAGACGCGTGCGCTTTCGTGAACTGGCGTCGTACGCGCGAGCATGAAGCCGCTTTGGTTGCACTCTCGTACTACGACTGAATCGAAGGACAGCGCCAGACGCACTGCGGCCAGCTTCGGTCAGTCGAATTCAAGCTTCGAATCAACGACAGTACTAAGGTACAGATGCCGGCCAACCCGCCTCCCGGCTGCTGCCTTCTGTTGCTTAAAGGCTCGGCGCTGGTCGCCAATGAACAAATGGTGGGTATGGGACACCGTTGAAGAAGGCCAGAAATACTTCGGCAACTTGGTCGGCCATGAACCATTCATCTGAGCGCATCGGAATGTTGCCAGCCCGGAAGACCAAGACGGTGCCGTCGGGGCGCACGGGTGACGGTTTGTCGTGGAATGCCCTCCACCGCTGCACATCGAATTCGTAACGCTCGATCATGCAACTAGCACCGCCGCCCGCTACCTGCACGTAGCTACCACGAGCGTCAGTCAACGACGCGTAAGAAGATTTTCCATAGCTTCGCAGCGATTGCAGTGATCGGGTGATCTGCCGTGGAGTTGGCGAAATGATTTCCGCTTTCCCTTCGATCTCGAATTTCATTTGCTGAATCGCTCCGATTAAGCCAGCCAGACGTGAATCCTACCAGCGCCAAAGCCTGATGCTGAATGGCCGTTAACGGAAAACCTGATTGCCCGCTTCGGGTCGATCACGGTCCTCGATGAAGCGACGGCCAATCGAGCTCGGATCTGATCTGACACTGACTGAGAGATCAGGTGTCGACTTACGCGCAGTATGACCAAACGGCCACAACGCACACGAAACCACCAGCACCGCCTTTCCCGCCACTGCTAATCTGTCGCACACACCGCATTGATCCACCCGGAGCCCGTCGGCGGACCGCCCCGCAGTCGCCGACCTCCACCTCACAAGGAGCCAGCAGTGCAAACCGGTAATCTCCGTCTCTACGCGGATGCGCAATACACGAGCCCTTACGCGATGTCGGTCTTCGTCGGCCTTGAGGAAAAAGCACTGCCTTACGAACTGGTGACCGTCGATCTCGGCAACCGCGCGCATTTCGCGCCGGACTATGCGGCGACGTCGCTGACGCAACGCGTGCCGACGCTCGTGCACGACGATTTCGCGCTGTCGGAATCGTCGGCGATTACCGAGTATCTGGACGAGATTTTCCCGGGCACGCGGCTCTATCCGGTCGATCCGCGCCAGCGCGCGCGGGCGCGTCAGGTGCAGGCGTGGTTGCGCAGCGACCTGATGCCGATCCGCACGGAACGGTCGACCGAAGTGCTGTTCTACGGCCCGACGAGCGAGCCGCTGTCGAGTCTGGCGCAGGCTGCCGCGCAGAAGCTGTTCGCCGCCGCCGACAAGTTGCTCGCGCCGGGCGCGGCAAACCTGTGCGGCGAGTGGAGCATTGCCGATGTCGATCTGGCGGTGATGCTGAACCGTCTGGTGCTGAATGACGATCCGGTGCCGCAGCGACTCGCCGACTATGCGCGTGCGCAGTGGGAGCGGGCGTCGGTGCAGCGCTGGGTGAAGTTGAAGCGGCCGCCGCTGTAACCTGAACTAGGCCGCGCCGGTTTAGCCGGGCGGCCTTGCATGCGTAAAGGTGCAGGCCGCCGACGGGACGCTGCATTCGTATCAGGCACCGGCTTCAATTCTTCGCCACAGCCTCTGTCTCCGCCTCCGTCCCACCCGCCGCCTCGTTCCTGCTCCACCCACCCCCAAGCGACCGATAAAGCGCGACCGCTGCCAGCGCATGCTCGCGCTTGACCTGATTGAGCGAATCCGAATCCCGCAGATAAACCTCCTGCGCCGACAGCACATCCAGAAAATCCGTCGCGCCGCCCTTATAGAGCTGATTCGCCAACCCAAGCGCCTTGTCCGACGCAGAAAGCGCGCTATCGAGCTTCCGCGTCGCTTCATCGGAACTGACAAGATTCGCACGCGCATCCTCGACTTCCCTCAACGCCTGCAGCATCGTCTGCCTTAACCCGAGTTCCGACTCGCGCATCCGGCTTTCGCTCTGCGAGATATCGGCGGTAATACGCCCCGCATTGAAGATCGGACTCGTCGCACTCAACGCTGCACTAAACAGGTTGTCGGTCAACGTAGGCAACCCGAGATACGACGCCGCCAGAATCCCGTCCGCCAAATTCAGCGAAAACTTCGGATACCGCTCGGCCTTCGCAACACCCACTTGAGCCGCACGCCGTTCAACCTGCGCATAAGCAGTCAACACATCGGGCCGCCGCAACAAAGCCTGCGAAGGCAACGTCCCCGGCGCGCCAACCGGCGGCGCAGGAATCTCACCCGCTTGCGCCAACACGAGCCGATCGACCGATTCCGGCGTCCGCCCCGAATACACGGCAATCAGATTGAGCTGATGCGAAATCTGCGCCTGCGTCGGCGGAATCCGCGCTTCGAGCGCATCGAGCTGGTTTTGCGCGCGCGTGACGTCGAGTTCCGTCGACAACCCGAACGCCTGCCGCTTGCGCGTGAGTTCGAGCGCGTGCTGACGAATCTTCGCGTTGTCCTGCAGGATCTTCAGTTCCTGCTGCGCCCAGCGCAGATCGACATACGCGGATGCCGCATCGGCCGCGAGCGCGAGCCGCATTGCATCTTCCGCATGCTTCTGCCCGACGAGCTCGGCTTGCGCGGCGAGCAGATCGAGCCGTTCGCCGCCGAACACATCGGGCGACCAGCTCAGCGCGAGCCCCACGCCGGCCTGTCGCACATAACCGAGCGGCGGCGGCGTGTTCTGCCGCGCGTCGGCCGCGTGCGCGGTCGCGTCGAGTTCGGGCAGCAGCGCCGCGCGCTTCTGGACGGTCAGCGCCTGCGCCTGCTTCACGCGTTCGGCGGCGGCCTGCAGATCGAGGTTGCCGTCGAGCACGGTCGCGATCAGCCGGTCGAGCACGGGATCGTGGAATTGTGCCCACCATGCGGCGGCGTCGATGTCCGCGCGCGGCACGTCGGTATCCCATGCGGTGGGCGCGAGCGTCTGAACGGATTCGTGCAGCGCCGGATGCTGCGCGGGCTGCACCGCACACCCTGCGGCGAACACGCTGACGGCAACGGCGACGAGTAGCTTTTTCATGATGAGGATCTCAGTGCGCGTCCGGCGGCGGCGCGTTCAAAGTAATGGGTTTGGAAAACACGACCGCAAGCAGCGCGACGACGAAGCACAGCGACAGCGCGTAGTACGCATCCGCATAGGTGAGCGTCAGCGCTTCGCGATAAATCAGCCGATGCAGGTTCGCGAGCCCGGCCTGCGCGGTATTCAGCGTATTGCCCGCAACAGCCGTCCAGTACGCGGCCTGATGGTCGAGCAGCGACGCGATCTGCGGCTCGCCGGCGCTCACATGCTCGTTCAGGCGCAGGTAGTGGAAGTTCAGCCGGTCGTTGAGCATCGTCGCGCTCACCGCGATGCCGATCGCACCGCCGAGATTGCGCATCAGGTTGAACAAGCCGCTCGCCGATTTCAGCCGCGACTGCGGCAGCGAGCCGAGCGCCATCGTCACGATCGGCGGCACGCTGAACTGCTGGCCGATCCCGCGCAGCGCCTGCGGCAGCAGCAGTTCCCGCCAGCCCCAGTCGTGCGTGATCGGCGTGTACAGGTAGCAGCCGAGGCCGAAGCAGATCAGCCCGAACACGAGCAGCGCACGCATGCTGAAGTAGCGTGCGGCAAACGCATACACGCCAAGCGCGAGCAACTGGAACGCGCCGACCGACAGCAGCGCGATGCCGATCTGCAGCGAGCTGAACGCGCGCACCTGCGCAAGAAACAGCGGCGTCAGGAACACGGTCACGAAGATCCCGATGCCGGTCACGAACGACAGCAGGCTGCCGATCCCGAAGTTGCGCACGGCGAGCGCGCGCAGGTCGACGATCGGATCTTCCGCGGTCAGCGCATGCACGATGAACAGGAAGCCGCAGATGCCGGAGATCCATGCGCAGATGACGATCACATCGTCGCCGAACCAGTTCTTGCGCGGGCCTTCTTCCAGCACGTATTCGAGGCAGCCGAGGAAGCCCGACATCAGCACGATGCCGAGATAGTCGCCGCGCTTGATGAGGCTGAGGTCGGGTTCGTCGATATGCACGTAGCGCGGCACGAGCGCGGCCACGGCGATACCCGGCACGAGGTTCAGGTAGAACAGCCAGTGCCACGACCATTGGTCGGTGATCCAGCCGCCGATCACGGGGCCGATCGCCGGCGCGAGCGACGCGAGCGCGCCGATGGTCGTCGACGCGATCAGCCGCTGCTTGCCGGGGAACAGCACGAACGCGGTGGTGAACACGGTCGGGATCATCGCGGCGCCGAGCGCACCCTGCAGCCCGCGAAACAGGATCATCGAGTTGATGTCCCACGCGAGCCCGCACAGCATGCTCGTGATCGTGAAGCCGACGGCCGACGCGACGAACAGCCAGCGCGTCGACATCACCTTCGACAGCCAGCCCGACATCGGGATCACGATGATCTCGGCGATCAGGTAGGCCGTCTGCACCCACGACAGCTCGTCCTGGCTCGCGGACAAGCCGCCGCCGATGTCGCGCAGCGACGACGCGACGATCTGGATGTCGAGCGTCGCCATGAAGAAGCCGACGCACATCAGCGCGAACGCGAACACGCGCTGCTTGGTCGGTTGCGACGCGGGGTCGCCGGAAAACGCGGTGGTCATGGTCGGCTCCCGCTCAGTTCGCGTGGTCGGTATGCACGGTCACGACCGCGGACAGGCCGGGGCGCAGCACGTGCTCGAGGCCCGGCTGCGGATCGAGATGCACGCGCACGGGCACGCGCTGGACGATCTTCGTGAAGTTGCCGGTCGCGTTCTCGGGCGGCAGCACGCTGAAGGTCGCGCCGGTCGCGGGCGCGACGCTGTCGACGCGGCCATGCAGGCGCGTGCTCGACGCATCGAGCGACACGTCGACGCGATCGCCCGCGCGCATCTTGCGCAGCTGGTCTTCCTTGAAGTTCGCGTCGATCCACAGCCCGGAAGCCGGCACGATCGTCAGCAGCGGCACGCCGACGTTCGCGAGCATCCCGACACGGCCCGTGCGGTTGCCGACGTAACCGTCGACCGGCGAGCGGATCGTCGTGTATTCGACGTTGAGCGCCGCAACGCGCTGCGCGGCGAGCGCGGTGTTCACGCGGGCCCGCGCATCGGCGAGCTGCGCGCCGAGCACGTCGAGTTGCCGCTTCGACGCGAGCAGCGCGGCGTCGCTGCGTTCGACGGCGGCACCGGCCTTCGAATAATCGGCGTCCGCGCGCTCGACGATCTGGTTCGACACGGCGTCGGATTTCACGAGCTCGCGATAGCGCACGCGGTCCGATGCGGCGCGCGTCAGTTCGGCCGACGATGCGCTCTTGTCTGCCGCTTGCTGGCCGATCACCGCGTATTGCAACTGCTGCTTCGCTTCGAGTTCGGCCACGGAGGAGCGTGCACTGTCGACTTCGGCGCTGGCCTGCGCGAGCTTCGCATCGAAGTCGCGCGCATCGAGCTGCACGAGCACGTCGCCGGCCTTCACGCGCTGGTTGTCGGTCACGAGAATCCGGTCGACGAAGCCGTTGACCTTCGGCGCGAGCACCGTCACGTCGCCGCCGACATAGGCATCGTCGGTGCTCTCCTGGAAGCGCAGCACGAACAGCCAGTCGAGCACGGCAGCTGCCACCACGACGACGACGGCGATCACCGCGATGCGCATCCACGGCACGCGGCGCCGCTGCTTCGCGGGCCGGTCGATTGTGACTGCCTCGCGGGAGGCAGTGACTTCCTGGGTCGTTTCCATCGATTCACCTATGTATATGCACTTATCAAAACGATCGACGACGTCGCGTCGATCGGGGAAGGGGTTAGCGCTCCGGCAGGTTGTGCGTGATCCGGAACAATTCGTCTCTCAGGCGGGCCGCCTGGGTCGGCCCGAACCGTCGCTCGAACGCTTCCTGCGCGGCGAGCCAGTGCACGTGCGCGTCGGCGACCTTCGTTTCGCCGTGCGCGGTCAGCGCGAACGTCTGGCCGCGGCACGGCGGCTCGATCCGGCCCGTCACCAGCGCCGCGCCGACGAGCGGCTTGAGCGCGCGCAGCAGCGCGGTGCGCTCGATCACCAGCACGGCCGACAGCGTCGCCATCGTCAGGCCCGGCCGCTCGCGCAGCAGCGCGAGAATGCTGTACTGCGACGGCGTGACGCCCGCCCGCGACAGGTAACGCTCGTAGAACTGCGAGATCCGGCGAGCGGCTTGCCGGACCGCGAAGCAATCGTCATCGGTTAGCGTGGTCTTGTGCATGTGCACATGTTAGGGCGCGGGGCGCCACGAAGCGATGGGCGGAGCGGGATCAGATTGGTGTCGTGGCTGTACCAATCGGCGTCAGGCCGACGCGTTCGCGCGCCGGATCAGGCCGCGGCCGGAACGATCCGGCCCACGCGGTCGCAATAGTCGGCCGTGTAGTCGATGAACGCCTTCACCTTCGCGGGCAGCAGCGCGCGGTTCGCGTACGCGAGCTTGATCTCGACGAACGCGTCGACGAGATCGGCGCCCTCCAGCAACTGCACGAGTGCGCCCGACGCGAGTTCGGCCTCGACGAGCGTTCTCGGCACGACGCCGATGCCGAAGTCGTGCATCACCATTTCGCGGTTGAAGACGGGGCTGTTCGACGAGATGTCGAAGCGGTACGGCACGGTCAGCGTGTCGCCGTCGACGCGGAACGACAGCGCGGGCCGGCGCAGCGACGGCGATATCGGCACGAACGGATGATCGGCGAGGTCGGCGGGCGTTTCGGGGCGCGAATGCGCGCTCAGATACGCGGGCGTCGCGACGATCACGACCGGAATGCGCTCGACCAGCCGCACGACGGTCGTCTCGCTCGTCAGCATGTACGGCACGACGATGCCGATGTCGTAGCCTTCGCCGACGAGATCGACTGGGCGCTCGGTCAACGTGACGTCGAGGCGCACCTTCGGATGCGCGCTCTTGAAGCCGGCGATCAGCGGCACGAGCCGGTTCAGCGCGGCCGTCGTGTGCGCGACGAGGCGCAGCAGGCCCTCGGGTTCGCGCGTCTGCGTCTGGGCTTCCACTTCGAGCGCGTCGAGCTCGTCGAGCACGGCCGCGCAGCGCTCGTAGATGCGCTCGGCGGTTTCGGTCAGCGACACCTGGCGCGTGGTCCGGTGCAGCAGCCGGCTGCCGAAGCGCGCTTCCAGGTCCGCGACCGCACGCGACACGACGGGCCGCGCGAGGCCGTGCATGTCGGCGGCGCGCGTGAAGCTGCGCATCTCGACCACCGACCGGAAGATCCGCAGCTTGTCGATGTAGTCCATGTCCGTCTCCTTGACGCGATGGCGGGGCGCCGGGCCTACCCATCCGGCCACCGGCCTCGTTACGGCGGAGTGTACATTGACTTTATGCATATGCACATATAAATTGCGGAACATGAACGACATCCCGATTGCCCTAACGTGCAACTGCCTCGCGCTGCGTCAGGCGGCGCGCTTCGTCACGCAACTGTACGAACGCCATCTGGCCCCGGTCGGCGTCACGCCCGCGCAGTTCTCGATCATGGCGAACCTGACGCATCGGCCCGGCCTGCTGATGAGCGAACTTGCCGACACGCTCGTGATGGATCGCACGACGCTGCTGCGCGCGCTGAAGCCGTTGCAGCGCGACGGTTTTGTCGCGACGGCCGCGTCCGAGCACGATGCGCGCGCGCATGCGCTGAGCCTCACGAAGCTCGGCGAGCGCACGTTCGCGCAGGCGAAGGTCGCGTGGCAGGCCGCGCAGGACGAATTCGAGACGCAGTTCGGCGAGGGGCGCGCGAAGGCGCTGCGCGATGAACTGTTCAGCCTTACCGCGGAACGCTAGGCGGGCAGCAGGTGGCTCGCGCGTTGCGACGAACTGGAGCGGAATTCGATCCATCGGACGCTTCGGCAGCGTTCGAAGCGCGGACGCATGGCATCTGCGACCGAGAATTGGTTTTTAAACTGTCCGGATGGATGGTTATCTGGACAGATTTTATTTCCAGTTGTAGAGTCCTCTGACGGATTTCACGGGCCGGCGCCGCCGGCACGAGTCATGAGGAGCAACCGATGCTGCAGTTGAGTGACCGCGACGACGCGATGTTGCGCGGGGATTTCGGCGACGGCGTCGCGCGCGCGATGCGGATCGTCGTGCGCACGGCGGAAGTGATGGCCGCGCCGCACCTGATCGACATCACGTCCGCGCATATCGACGGCTGTCTTTATCACGGCCAGACGAGCCTCGACTTCGTCGAGTATTTCGTCGACACGGGCGCGAAGGTCGCGGTGCCGACCACGTTGAACGTCGGGTCGCTCGACCTGATCCATCCCGAGCTGTATCACGGCGACCGCACGATCCAGCGCGATGCGCAGCGCCTGATGGACGCGCATCTGCAGCTCGGTTGCGAATCGAGCTTCACGTGCGCGCCGTATCAGTTGAAGAGCCGTCCCGCGAAAGGCGAGCAGATCGCGTGGGCCGAATCGAATGCGATCGTGTTCGCGAACTCGGTGCTCGGCGCGCGCACGAGCCGGTACGGCGATTTTCTCGATCTGGCCGCCGCGATCACCGGGCGCGCGCCGTATGCGGGGTTGCATGTCGAAGCGAACCGCGCCGCGCGGATCGTGTTCGACGCGCCGGATTTCAGCGGCCTTCCGTCGCGCGATATCTATTTCGCCGCGCTCGGTTTGCTGATCGGCAGGATCGCGGGCGCGATCGTGCCGGCGATCGTCGGGCTGCCGGCGGATACCACCGAAGACGAACTCAAGGCGCTCGGCGCGGCGGCCGCATCGAGCGGGGCCGTCGCGCTGTTCCATGCGGTCGGTGTGACGCCCGAGGCGCCGACGCTCGACGCCGCATTGCACGGGCGCGCGGCGCAACGCACGGTCGACGTCGCGATGGCCGACCTCGACGAGATTCGCCGCACGCTGAACCACGGCGCGGCCGGCGACGCACTCGTCGCGGTGGCGCTCGGCACGCCGCACTTCTCGCTGGCCGAATTTCGCACGCTCGATACGTTGCTCGACGCGTTCGACGGCAAGCCGGCCTGCGATTTCTACGTGAACACGAGCCGCTTCATTTTGTGGGAACTGGGCGAAGCCGGCCTCGCGGACAAGTTCGCCGCGCGCGGCATCCAGATCGTCGTCGATACCTGCACGTACATCACGCCGGTGATGAAGCAACTGTCGGGGCTGGTGATGACCAACTCGGGGAAATGGGCGTCGTATGCGCCCGCGAACATCGGCGTCACGGTCGCGTACGGCAGCATGCGCGAATGCGTGCGGTCGGCGTACGAAGGAAAGGTGCGATTCGATGACTGACGCGACGGGCAAAGTACTGACGGGCGACACGCTCGTGCCGGGCAGCGCGTGCGCGAGCGCGTTCGTGCTCGACAAGCCGCTCAGCTTCTGGGGCGGCTACGATTCGGGCGCGGGCAGGATCGTCGATCGAGGGCATCCGCAGGCCGGCGCGAGTCTCGCCGGCAAGGTGATGGTGATGCCGCACGCGAAGGGCTCGAGTTCGAGCAGCAGCGTGCTCGCGGAAGCCGTGCGCAACGGCACGGGGCCCGTCGGGATCGTGCTGAAGGAGCGCGACCTGATCATCTCGATCGGCGCGATCGTGGCCGCCGAGCTGTATGCGATCGCGGTGCCGGTGGTGTGCGTGACCGATGACGTGTATGACGCGATCGTCGCCGCAACGGGCGACGTGCGGATCGACGCGCGTGACGGGGACGGCGGCGCGCGGATCTACGTCGGCGGCTGACGCGTCGCGCGCCAACCAGCCGATTTACTCGTGTGACGGGCCGCCGGCCGCTTCCCGATACGCACTCGGCGTCTGCCCGGCCCAGCGCCGGAACGCGCGCGTGAAATTCGCCGGGTCGGTAAATTGCAGCCGCTCGGCGATCGTCTTCAGGTCGAGATCCGACGCGGCGAGCAACTGCTTCGCGTCGCGAAACCGCGCTTCGTCGAGCAATTGCCGATAGCTCGACCCGGCTTCCTCCAGCCGGCGCCGCAGCGTGCGCGTCGACACGAGCAGCGCGTCGGCGAGCGTATCCGGCCCGGGGTAATCGCCAGCCGTTCGAGCCAGCTCCGCGCGCACGCGCTCGACCAGATCGCCTTCCTCCTGCCGCACCTGCGCATACTCGCGCTCGACCTGCACGAGCGCCTGCCGGTGCGCGACTTCGTCGGCGAGCGGCAAAGGCCAGTCGAGCACGTCGCGCGCGATCCACAGCGCGTTCGCCGCGCAGCCGAATTCGACCGGCGGCAACTGGTCGCGATAGCGTGCGAAATACGCGGGCTCCGGCCACATGAATTGCAGCGCGATCGGCGGCAACGCGCGCCCGGCCCATTGCGAGATGTTCTGCGCGAGCCCGGTCAGCACGAACTCGAACATCACATGATGCTGCAGCACGGGGCTGGCCTGCACGCCGTGCAGCTCGAGCGTCGCGCCGCGTTCGTCCTCCGTATAGGTCAGCCGATATTGGCGGTTGCGCATCCGGAAGTAGCGTTGCGTGACGGACAGCGCTTCGCGGATGTCCCGCGCGGTCAGCGTCGCGTAACCGAGAAAGCCGTGCACGGTCGGCTTCAGCAGCAGCCCGAACGCGAGCCCGATGCCCGGATCGCCGCCGATCTCGATCGCATTGAGCACGAGCCGCCCCCATTGCGACGGCGCGACGCGCGCGTCGGGTTCGGCCAGCACCGCGTCGCGCAGGCCCGTGCCGGCACGCACGGCGGCCAGGTCGACGCCGCGCGCGGCCAGCGCCTGCAGCAGCAGGCGCGGATAGGCGACCGGAATCGTCGGCCGGCGCAGCCCGAGGCGGTCCTTGGCGAGTGGGGAAGTCATGTCATTTTGGCCGGAAATGACAAGCATTATGGCTGTTTGCCCCCTCACGTTCAAGGCGGCGCGCGCCTACGATGGCAGGCATCGCTTACTGGCAGGATCATCATGACGACCCCCTTTCCCCACCTGCTCGCGCCGCTCGATCTGGGCTTCACGACGCTGAAGAACCGCGTGTTGATGGGCTCGATGCACACGGGCCTCGAGGACAGCCGCAAGACGCTGCCGCGGCTCGCCGAATATTTCGCCGAACGCGCACGCGGCGGCGTCGGCCTGATCGTGACGGGCGGCTTCGCGCCGAACGTGGCCGGCTGGACCAAGCCGTTCGGCGGCACGCTGATGACGTCGGCCGCCGCGCGGCGGCATCGCGAGATCACCGGCGCAGTGCATGCCGAGGACGGCAAGATCGCGCTGCAGATCCTGCATACGGGCCGCTACGGCTATCACCCGTTCGCGGTCGCGCCGTCGAAGATCAAGTCGCCGATCTCGCCGTTCGCGCCGCACGAACTGAGCGCGGGCGGCGTAGAGCGGCAGATTCGCGCGTTCGTCCGCTGCGCGAAGCTCGCACGCGAAGCCGGCTACGACGGCGTCGAGATCATGGGCTCCGAGGGCTACCTGATCAACCAGTTCATCTCGATGCATACGAACAAGCGCACCGATCAGTGGGGCGGTTCGTACGAGAACCGCATCCGCTTGCCGATCGAGATCATCGAGCGCACGCGCGAAGCGGTCGGCCGCGATTTCATCCTGATCTACCGGCTGTCGATGCTCGACCTGATTCCGGACGGCAGCGACTGGAGCGAAACGGTGCAGCTCGCGAAGGCCGTCGAGCGCGCGGGTGCGACGATCATCAATACGGGGATCGGCTGGCACGAGGCCCGCGTGCCGACGATCGCGACGTCGGTGCCGCGCGGCGCGTTCGCGTGGGTGACGAAGAAGATGAAGGGCGAGGTCGGCATTCCGCTCGTGACGACCAACCGGATCAACCGGCCGGAAGTGGCCGAGCAGATCCTCGCGGACGGCTGCGCGGACATGGTGTCGATGGCGCGCCCGCTGCTCGCGGATGCCGAGTTCGTCGTCAAGGCCGCGCAGGGCCGCGCCGACGAGATCAACACCTGCATCGGCTGCAACCAGGTGTGTCTCGATCACGCGTTCAAGAACAAGATTGCGTCGTGCCTGCTGAATCCGCGCGCGTGCCACGAGACGGAACTGAAATACACGCCCGCACAGCAGCCGAAGCGCATCGCGGTGGTCGGCGCGGGGCCGGCCGGGCTCGCATGCTCGACCGTGCTCGCGCAGCGCGGCCATCAGGTCGACCTGTTCGACGGCGCAGCCGAGATCGGCGGCCAGTTCAACATGGCGAAGCAGGTTCCGGGCAAGGAAGAGTTTCATGAGGCGCTGCGCTACTTCGGCCGCCAGGTCGAACTGACTGGCGTGAACCTGCACCTGAACCGCCGCGTCGACGCGAGCGACCTGATCGCCGGCGGCTACGACGAGATCGTGCTCGCAACGGGCGTCGCGCCGCGCGACCCGAAGATTCCGGGGCAGGACGGGCCGAACGTGCTCAGCTATATCGACGTGCTTGCGGGCAAGCAGCCGGTCGGCCGGCGTGTCGCGGTGGTCGGTGCGGGCGGGATCGGCTTCGATGTCGCGGAGTATCTGGTGCAGGACGGCGAGTCGCCGGCGCTCGATCTGGAAGAGTGGAAGGCCGAGTGGGGTGTGACCGACCCGGCCGCGACGCGCGGTGGCGTGACGCGTGCGCAGGTTGCGGCGCCGGCGCGTGAAGTGACGCTGCTGCAGCGCAAGGCCGCGCCGCTCGGCAAGGGGCTCGGCAAGACGACCGGCTGGATTCACCGCGCGACGCTGAAGATGAAGCAGGTGAAGATGATCGGCGGCGTGAACTACGAGCTGATCGATGCGCGCGGGCTGCACGTGTCGTACGGCGAGCAGCGCACCGATCACGAGCTGATCGAAGCCGACACGATCGTGCTCTGCACGGGGCAGGAGCCGCAGCGCGGATTGCTCGCGCCGCTGCAGGCTGCAGGGCACTCGGTGCACCTGATCGGCGGCGCGGAACTGGCCGCCGAACTCGATGCGAAGCGCGCGATCGATCAGGGCGCGCGCTTGGCAGCGCGGCTCTGATTGCTCGATTGCTCGATGGCGCGGCTGCGCGTGGCAGCGATGGCATGCGCTGTCCCAGGATTCGGCGTTTGCGCCGGCGCGGCCTGACCGGAAGGCCGCGCCGGCCGTCGGGGTCATTCCATCTCGACGCGCTGTGCCTCTGTCTCTTCCGCTTCGAGCATCGCCTTGACGATCAGATAGACGGCCGGTAGATCGTCGTCGTCGCGCTTCCAGTCGACGGCTTCCTCGATGTCTGCCGCGACCATTCGGCTGTCGCGCAGCCGGATGAATGCATCGACGACGGTCGGATCGTTGCGGTTCAGGAAACCGGCGTTCGAGAACGCAAGCTCCTCGACATTCAACAGCGCCTGCCAGCTCATTGTGCGGACCGCGGCCGGATGGCTGCGCCGCCGCAGGCCGAGCGCCCGCTGCGCGGGGGCGCCGACGACGCGTTGAAGATCGACGACCGCCTGCCGCGCGGCGCGCTCGAAGTGGATCGGGTTGAAACCGGGTTGCTCGGGATCGAATGCGGATGACTGGAACATGGTCGCCTCACAAAAATCCGTCCGTCGATGGGTGACGGAATTCGGGTCAAATGGTGCAAAAGCACTGTAAATATATACAGTGTTCGAGGCGGTTTCAAGTCCCGAATGAAGAATCTTGCAGCAGGGCCGGGCGGCCCTGGCGAAGGCGACCGAAACCGGCAATCGGGCGCCGCCCGGCACGCCGTTCCCCGCCGTGCCGATTCCGGCCGCCGTCGTTGGCTTATACCGATGCCGCAATCGTCTCCCGCAGCCACCGATGCGCCGGATCGCGATGCACGCGCTCATGCCACAGCATCGACATTTCATAGCCGGGCACCTCGACCGGCGCTTCCACGACGCGCAGCGCAGGCACGTCGCGCACCAGCCGCTCGGGCAGCATCGCGACGAGATCGGTGCTGGCGACGGCCGACATCACGAACAGGAAATGCGGCACGGACAGCACGACGCGCCGCGTGGCGCCAACTTTCGCGAGCGCTTCATCCGTCACGCCGAAGAAGCCGCCGCCATCGGGCGACACGATCACGTGTTCGAGCGTGCCGAACTGCGCGAGCGTCGGGCGCCGCTTCAGCTTCGGATGTCCGGCGCGGCCGATGAGCACGTATCGCTCGACGAACAGCGGCAGGCGCCGCATGCCGGCCGGCGAACCCTCGGTCGTATGGAATGCGAGATCGATGCCGTTCCGCTCCGCATCCTGCTCGATGCGCGGTGGCACGAGCTCGACGACGGCCAGCCGTGTACCGGGCGCGGCCGAGCGCAGCGTGTTCAGCGCGGGCAGCAGGATCGTCGATTCGCCGTAGTCGGTCGCGGCCACGCGCCACGTGTTCGTCGCGGTCGCGGGATCGAACGGCGTGGCCGGAACCACCGCGCGTTCGACGGCTTCGAGCGCGTCCCGCAACGGTTCGCGCAGCGCTTCCGCGCGCGCGGTCGGCCGCATCCCGCGCGGCCCCGGCAGCAGCAGTGGATCGCCGAACTGGTCGCGCAGTTTCTGCAACTGCACGCTGACCGACGGCTGCGACATGTTCAGCTTCTCGGCCGCGCGCGTGACGTTGTGCTCGGCGAGCAGCACGTCCAGCGTGACGAGCAGGTTCAGGTCGAGTCGCCTGAGATTATTCATGGCTATACCTGGAATATCAGGAATTCATTTCAAATATACCTTTGGAGGCGGCATCCTGCAGTCATTCAATCAACGGAGTGACGAACTTGACGTCCTCTTCCGCCTAAAGGCGGAGGATTCCCACACCTGGCGATGCACGTCCGCATCGGAGAATGTTCAGCGCAGCGTTGATATCACGATCATGCACGACACCACATCCACTGCAGGCCCATTCTCTTACTCGCAGTCCCGCGATACCTTTCGGCCGCGTCGTGCTGTCTTTCGATCCGCACGACGAACAGGACTGGGTCGAACGGCTTTCGTCCACTTCCTCGAACGTGGCTCCGTGCGCGATCGCTTTGTAACGGAGTTTGTCCCGGAAAGACGACCAGGATGCGTCGTAGACGCTCTTCGCCATCCTGGTTCTAGCGAGTTTTGCGGCCGACACGTTGCCGACCGCGATGTAATCGAACCGCCGCACCAGATCGAGCGCGAGCTTATGCTGGAAATCAGCACGGGCATTCGCGACCTTTGCGTGCAGCTTCGCGATATGCCGCTTGTGCTTTCGCGCCCGTTGCGCTTTCGCCAGCTTCTCCGCCGCTCGTCGATCGAACTGGTCATTGGGCAGCTTCTCGCCGGTCGAAAGTGTGGCGAAGTCTTTCAGGCCGAGATCGATGCCCACACCGGAACGGACCGGGCGGGCCGGAACATCCGGCATTTCGATCACGATGTTGAGAAACCAGTTGCCGCGTGCATCCTGCGCAAAGTTGGTCCCGTCCTTGATCTTGCCTTCGGGAAGCGGTCGGCTGTTGAACACGCGAAACGTGTTGCCGGCGAAACGGAACGCGTCACCCTCGCGCTTCAGGTCACGGCCCTTCAGCGGCACCCAGCCCAGCGATTTCCTGCCGCGATAGCGCAGGTAGGGCCGACGGTGCTGACTGCGCGACTTCGCATATTGCTCGCACGTCGCGTTGACCGTGCCGGAGTGGATGCCGAGTTCCTTGCTGCTGCCGGTAGTCAGCCTGTTCAGATCGAACCCAGTCGGCCACTTCTTGCTCCACTTGAGCGCGTGCTTCTGGGTGTCGTTGCAGAAGTTCCAGACGTAGTTCACCGCACGGCTCTGCTTGTTGAGCAGTCCGTTGAGCGACTTCACCCGGTAGCGGTAGACAAGAATCATGCAGGTGATCCTAACCCGTGGAAGAAGCTGCTTGTCAACAGCACGCCTTTCCTTCCCGCCATCAATGGCGGGGTTTCTCGGAGCAAATTCTGATGAATGTGCTGATCGTGTATGCCCATCCGGAACCGCGTTCGCTGAACGGCGCGCTGCGCGACTTCGCGGTCGCGCATCTCGAAGCGGCCGGCCGCACGGTGCAGGTGAGCGACCTGTATGCGATGAACTGGAAGGCCGCATTCGACGCGAACGACGTGACCGATCGCGCGCCCGATGCGCGTTTCGATCCGTCGCTCGATTCGAAGCACGCGTTCGCGACGGGCACGCAAAGCGAAGACATCGCGCGCGAGCAGGACAAGCTGAAGTGGGCCGATGCGGTGATCCTGCAGTTTCCGCTGTGGTGGTTCTCGATGCCGGCGATCATGAAGGGCTGGGTCGAGCGCGTGTACGCGTACGGCTTTGCTTATGGCGTCGGCGAGCATTCGGACACGCGCTGGGGCAACCGCTACGGCGAAGGTTCGCTTGCCGGCAAGCGGGCGATGGTGATCGTCACGGCAGGCGGGTGGGAATCGCACTACAGCCCGCGCGGCATCAACGGGCCGATCGACGACGTGCTGTTCCCGATCCAGCACGGGATTCTGTATTACCCGGGTTTCGACGTGCTGCCGCCGTTCGTGATCTACCGGACGGGGAAGATGAACGACGCGCGCTTCGAGGAAACGCGCGCTGCGCTCGGCAGGCGTCTGGACGATTTGTGGACCGCGCAGCCGATTCCGTTCCGGCGGCAGAACGCTGGCGATTACGAGATTCCGGCGTTGACGCTGAAGTCAGGCATTGCGCCGGAGAAGGCGGGGTTTGCGGCGCATCTCGCACACGAGCACTGATCGCGCGCGATCATGACCGATCGATGCGTCGTTCGACGCGCAGGCGGCCCGGCGGCTCGAAGTAGGTGCCGAAACGCACGAGCCCGGCGTTCTTCAGGTGGCACGTCATCTCGAAGCTGACGAGGATGCCGGGATCGCGATTGTCGACGATCCCGACGTCGATCGAGCGAATGCGCGGCTCGTATTTCAGCAGCGTCGCTTCCATCTGCTGCTTGAGCAAGTGCGCGGATGCGGGGAGCGCCTTGTAGATGTTCGTGAGATCGGGTAGCCCGTAGTCGGGCAGGTGCTTGAGCGCACCGGCCCGCGTATTGAGAATGCGGCGTACGTTCTGCTGCACGCTCAGGCATTCGAGCGTCCGGTCGTCGTAGGCGCCGATCGGTTCGCCGCCGATCTGGCCGAGCAGCATGTCGTAGAGCGAGGGGCCGGCGGTCATCGGTCGTTCCATCGTGTAGTGCCGGTATCGCTGGCCGTCGGCGCGTCGATGAAGTCGATGGTCAACGATCCTTCGGCGGTGGCCGACAACAGGATTTGCCGTGGCGCAGTGCCGGATGCCATCCGTCCGAGCAGTTCGCGGGACACGACCGGCAGCACGCGCTGGTTCAGGAACGCGTCGACGCTGCGCGCGCCGGATTCGCGAGACACGCAGTGCTGCGCGATCGATTCGATCAGATTGTCCGCGCACGTCAGGGTCACCGCGTGTTGCCGATGGAGGCGCTCGGCGATCTTGTCCAGCTTGATCCGCACGATCGACGCGAGGGCCGCCGCGTCGAGCGGCCGATAGACGAGTGTCTGAAAGCGTGCGAGCAGTGCAGGCTGGAAATGAGCGACCAGTTGAGGATGAACGGCTTCGCGCAGCGCTTCGTGCGTGATCGCCGGTTCCTCGGCCGTTGCATCGTCGATTTGCGCGCTGCCGAGATTGGACGTCATCACGATCACGCAATTGCGGAAATCGATCTCGCGTCCCTCGCCGTCGCGCATCGTGCCGCGGTCGAACACCTGATAGAAAATGTCGAGCACGTCGCGATGCGCTTTCTCCACTTCGTCCAGCAGCACGACGCTGTACGGACGCTGACGCACGGCTTCGGTCAGGACACCGCCGCGTCCGTAACCGACGTAGCCGGGCGGCGAGCCCTTGAGCTGCGATACCGTATGTGCTTCCTGGTACTCGGACAGGTTGATCGTCGTCAGCGCGGCTTCGCCGCCGAACAGCAGGTCGGCGAGCGCCAGCGCGGTTTCGGTCTTGCCGACGCCGGACGGCCCGGTGAGCAGGAATACGCCGAGCGGTGCGTGCTCGTTCTTCAGGCCGGCCTTGGCGGTGCGCAGGCTCTCCGCCAGCGCGCCGATCGCATCGTCCTGCGCAACCACGCGCGCAGCGAGCGTCGCTTCGAGCGCGAGCAGGCTTCGCAGTTCGTCGTCGACGAGATTGCCGACCGGCACACCGGTCCATTCAGCGACAACGCGCGCAATGGATTGCGCGTCAACGTCGGCGGCGATCATCGGCGACTTGCCCTGAACGGTCGACAGCGCATCGATGGCATTGGAAATGGCCACCGGATCGGGCGCGGAGCCGACTGCGCCGCGAAGGGTGCGCAAGATGTCGACGATTTCGCGTTCTCGCGTGTACTGGCTGAGCAGCATGTCGGCAGTGTCGCGCACGGCGTCGTGTTCCGTGTCGATCGTGGTGCGCCGCTCGGCGATGTCACCGATCCCGGCACGGAAATCCGCATCGAGCGCGGCGCGTTCCAGCTCGAGTGCCGTCAGTGTCGCGCGTGCCTGCTGCAGCTCCACCGGCGGCACGTCGAGCGCCATGCGCACGCGCGCGGCCGCCGTGTCGATCAGATCGACGGCCTTGTCCGGTAGCTGCCGGGCCGGAATGTAGCGGCGCGACAGCCGCACGGCCGCGACGATCGCCTCGTCGCGAATGTGGACGTCGTGATGTTTCGCATAGCGGCTTGCGAGCCCGCGCAGCATCAGGCAGGCCGTGTCGTCGTCGGGCTCGTCGACCTTGATGACCTGGAAGCGCCGTTCGAGCGCGGCATCGCGTTCGAAATATTCCTTGTACTCGGCCCACGTGGTTGCCGCGATCGTGCGCAACTCGCCGCGCGCCAGCGCCGGCTTGAGCAGGTTGGCGGCGTCGGCGCCACCCGCCGCGTTGCCCGCGCCGATCAGCGTATGTGCTTCGTCGATGAACAGCAGGATGGGTGTCGTCGATGTCCGCACCTCGTCGATCACGTTCTTCAGCCGTTGCTCGAATTCGCCTTTCACGCCTGCGCCGGCCTGCAGCAAGCCGAGGTCGAGCGTCAGGATGCGCGTGTCGCGGATCGTTTCCGGAACGCTGCCTTCGATCACGCGCAACGCGAGCCCTTCGACCAGCGCGGTCTTGCCGACGCCCGGCTCGCCGACCAGGATCGGGTTGTTCTTGCGGCGGCGCGCCAGCACGTCGATCATCTGCCGGATCTCCCGGTCGCGGCCGAAGACGGGATCGATCTCGCCACGGCGGGCCTTTTCGGTCAGGTCGAGCGCAAAGCGCGCGAGGGCGTTGTCGTCGGTGGCGCGAGACGGTGCCTGCCGATCGTGACGATCGATGGAGATTTCCGTCTCTGCATTGCCGGGTTGATCGACGGTTGGCGACGCGTTCGGCTGCAACGTCATTTCATCGGACGCGTTCTCGGATGAACGTCGCCCGATCCGGGGCAGCACGCGCCGAATCTGCGCGCTTGAAACCGACAACAGCGGCCACGCACGTTGCGTGCGCAAGACGTGCGGCGCGTCGACGATCGCCTGCAGCAGGTGGCCCGAGCGAATGGTGCCGTCGGAATCGTCCGACACCGCATGCGTCCACGCATCCTCGATCACCGTGGCGAGCTGCCGTGATAGTGCCGGCATGCCGCGCAACGTGCGTGGCATGCGGTCGATCACGTCGATCAACGCATCCCACACCGCATCGATATCGAGATCGTAGTGGCGCAGGATCGCCGGAATGTCGCCGTCATCCGCTTCGATCAGTTTGAGCACCCAGTGCTCGACCGCGATTTCGTCCGCGAGCCGGGTCTGGCACAGGCTCGCTGCGGCTTCGAGCGCGCGTGTGCAATGGGGATTGAGGCGGCGAATGAGATGGGAGGCGTCCCGGAGAGGCGGCGTCATGTCGATAGCGGATCAGGAAGGGAGGAGGGTGTGCATCGGGCGATGCCAATGCGAACCGAGGGGTGCGACTGCGAATGGGCGACCGGCGAAGCGGAACCCGGCGCGCGGGCGTGCCGGATTCCGCCGGTCGGTCAGCGCATCAGGAACGTTCGTTCCACGTGTCCTTGTGGATAATGTTGCCGTCCTTGTACGACCACGTGATCGTCTCGTAGCGCAGTTCGACGTCTTCGAGATGGTTGTGTTTCTCGTAGTCGGGGTTCTTGATGTCGAGCATCTTCGGCTTCACGGCAACGATCTTCACGTTGTCGAGCTTCGTGTTGAAGTACTCCTTCTCCTTGCCCGCGTCGTCGATCTTGTACCACTTGATCTCGACCGACTTCAGCGTCTGGCCGCTCGTCACGGCCTTGTACAGATAGGGCGTCGACGCGTCCGTCTCTTTCGTCAGCGTGATCGGCTTGTGCACGCGCGTGCCGGTGAGCTTGCCCGTGTTGCCGTCGGTCGGAATGTGCACGCCGTGATCGAACGCGACCAGTTCGACGCTGCCTTCGCGATCCTGGACGGTCACCGAACCCTTGATGTCCGCACCGCCGTCGTCCTTGAGCCACATGTAGGCCGGAATTGCCATTTGTTCACTCCTTCTTCTTCGTACTGCGAATCGCCGGAACCGGAGCCCGGCGCTGACAAACCCGGGGCGGATGCCCCGGGAACCAAAACGCGTGTTACATCGCGGTGCGGATCGAAGCGGACGGCGCCGGCATATCGGGCACCAGCGTGATTTCGACCCGACGATTCTTCGCCCGTCCTTCGGGTGTCGCGTTGTCCGCTACCGGTCGCGTATCGCCATAGCCCTGAATCGCGAATTGCGTCGTCGGCAAGCCCGATGCATCGACGAGCCAGTCGCGCACGGCGGTCGCGCGGTCGATCGACAGCTTCAGGTTGCGGTCGGGGCGGCCCTGGTCGTCCGCATAACCGGCGACAAGTACGCGCTTGCCGGGATGCGCCTTGATCAGTTCGAGCGCATCGACCATCGCGCGCGTGGTGCCCGGCTTCAGCTGTGCTTTGCCGCTGTCGAACAGCGACATGCTGTCCAGCGTGACGACGGCGGGCGGCGGCGCGGGCGGTTCGTAGGAGGCGATCGCGTCGTTGAGCATCGGCAGCAGTCGAGCGCCGCGATATGTGCCGAACGACAGTCGGAGCGGAACGCCGATGCGCGCATACCGGTCGAGTTGGTCGCGGTCCGACGAAAGGGATTCGAGCGCGTCGCGCTTCGCGGCGTCTTGCGCAGCGGGGAGGCGGTTGTAGCGCTCGACGTGTTCGCCGATTCGGGTCATCAGCGTTTCGTTGTTTTTCGCGGCGCCGCAGACGGCGACTGTTGCCGCGCAAGCAACGATCGCGACGACATGCGCGACCGCGGTGAAGCGCGGTGATCGCCACGACCGGCGCGGCATCGCATCGATCAGCGGCTGCGGCAGCGGCCATGGGGAAGGCGATGCAGATAGCGCGGCCGGCGCGATACCGATGCACGATCGGACTTCACGTTCCCATGGCTTGCCGGGGCCCGTCGCCGGGCCATGGTCGATCCAGCCGGCGCCGAACAACGGCCAGGGCGACGCAGGCTGGCGTCGGTCCGTCAGCGTGTCGAACACGGTGCGGCGAGTCCATCCGATCATTGATCCGATGCCGGCGGCGCGTGCCGCGACTGCGTGGCTTCCGTCGGCATGGAGGGCATCGGATTCGGCTGCGTCGATCGCGGAGTCGAAACGGTGCATATCCGCGATCGGCGAGCCTGCCGATACGCCATACCACTGGGGCGCCTGCCCCGCTGAAACGGCTGAATCGGAGAGCCGCTGATAGATCGCGACGTAGCCCGGCAGCGACGCACCAAGCAGGCGCGACGTGTCTGCAACCGCCTGCCGGATGACGCGCAGCGTTTGCGACAACACATCGTCGTTCGCATGAAGTCCCGGCGCGACCGACAACACGACGCAATCGGGCGCATGACCGTCCCGCCACTGGCGGACGGCGACGGCAAGACGGGGAAGATCCTGGGGGCGATCGGCCCGTAACCAGATGGCGCCGTCGCCGACGTGGACGAAACGCGACCGGGTTGCGTCGCGATCGAACAGGGCGGGCAGGCCGTCCCCGGTGACGAGGGCGAGCGGCATCCTGGTGCGCAGCGCGACGGGCAGGTCGGCGGTCGCCGCGCCGAGTTGCCCAAGCACGTGCACGTTCCGTTCGCGAGCATGCGTCAACCTGCGCGAATGCAACCAGACGATCAGCGCCGAAAGCGCGACGACGATCGCAATCAATCCCCACATGACGCCGCGGTCGACGGGCAAAACCCATCCGATGACGGCAAGCGCCAATGCGGCCGATATCGTCACGACGGTGCGCAGCGGGTAGCCGAGGCCCGACAGGGCCGCGCGGGCGGCATCGGAGTCGGCGCGTGTTGCCGCCGGCGGGAGAGCGGTATCGGAAGTCACGGCCGCTTCGCTTTCTGGACGAGTTGTGCCAGTTCCGCGTCGAGGATGCGATCCCACGCGAACCACACGCATATCGCGATCACGCATGCCGTTCCCGCAATCGCCCACGGCGACAGGCGCCTGAGCCGGTCGATCAGTCGCGCGTTCGAGCGGTCGGTGACGAACCCCGGCTGCGCGGCCGGTCGCAACTGATCGATCCGTGCGACCAGCGCAGCGATCACGGCCTGACGTTTCGCTTCGCCGTCGTGGGCTTCCGCCGACAGGCCCGAACGGGCAGCGTAACGGCCGCGGAACCCGAGGCCGAGCACGGCCGCATAGCATTCGAGCAGGTCGACGTTCGGCGCGGGTTCGCGCATCCGGTGATCGAGGCGCTCGTAGATGCGCGTTCCCGCGTCGTGGGTGCCGAAGCGCTCGACCTGCAGCGGTCGGGACTCCCAGTTCCCCTTGTCCGACGCGGAAAGGTAACGCAATGCCGCTTCATCGATCAGCCCGCACTGAGCGAGGACGGCGTCGTCCCGGATATCGGCGGCGATTCCTTGCGCATCGAGTGCCGTCGCGAACTGCGCGATGAGCCTGATGCACTGCTGACGCAGGTTCTCGTGGCTGTCGATCTGCCCACCGTTCGACAGGTGGGTAACGAGCAGCGCGGTATCGCGCAGCAGCGCCCGCATCGAAGGCCGGGGCGAGCGGCCGGACGATGGCTCCCGCGCCAGCAGCGCGGATTCGTGACGAGTGGAGACGATGGCATTCATCAGCGCAGCACCGCATAGAGTTCGATCGACGCGTCCGGAATCGACGCGGGCAGATAGATCTGGCACGCGCGTGCGGCGAGCATCCGCGCATGCGCGGCGTCATGCGCATCGAGCGCGAAATAGTGGTTGTCCAGCCGGACCGGAATGGCACCGGGCACTCGCTGCACGGCCTTGAGCGGAATGCCGGCCACCGCGGAATTGACGATGTGCTCGACGTCGTCCGGCGCACCGATCTTGCACAGGCGCGGAAATTGTTCGACGAGCTCGAATGCCGGCAGCGCGGCGCTGACGGACAGGTACCAGTCCGCCGCGTCTTCGACGATGCGCTCGTCACGGAACTGGCCGGCCCAGGTTGTCGGCGTCGTGTGCGAAAGTCCGATCGACACGACCCGCGACGGGATGATCGCGTCCAGCAGATCGCGGATCAGCGATTCGAGCGTCGCGAAGACCTCATGTGCCGCGGCGTGATCGTAAGGCGGGATGTCGGTCAGCGACACGCGCGTCGAGAACGTGGTCAACGATCCTGCCAACTGGGCGAGTACCTGGTACAGGCGATCCGTGGGCTGCCCCGGATGCGACGCGAGGAAGCGCAGTTGCGGCCACGCTTGATGAATGCAGTGCAGGAGCCAGAAGAGCTGGACGTCGGCGACACCGTATTCGGCCACCTGCTCGATCCGCTCGCTGCGGCGCGCGCCGAGGAGCGCGCTTTTGGCGGCGAGGATATCCGCAAGCCGCCGGATGCGCTCGATATGCAGTGCATGACCCGACAGCGACAGGCAAGGCGGCACATATCCGCGATCGATCTGGAACTGGCCGCTCGTCGTGCGCGTCAGGCGGGCTATCGCGCATGTCGTATCGTCCGCGTGCGATTCATAGCCGTACAGCAACCGGACCGCGTGGCGCTCGGCGGCGATTTCGGATTCCGCCGCTCCGTTCAGGTCCGTCACCTTCACGAATTCGCGGTACGCGCGACGCGGGCGGGCCAGCGCCGTTTCGTCGAAACGGCAGTTGCTGCCGTTCGCATCGGGCAGCGCGAGCGCGGCGAGCACCTCGACGGTCTGGGTATCGGCGGGAATTTCGCTGATGAGGTCGCGAGCGGGCGGCAGCGCGTCGGCGACGGTCGTGTCGACCGGCGTGCCATCCGGGAAGCGTAGCCGCAGCCGCGTGAGCTTCAGGCGGCCGGAGGCCAGTGCCTCTTCGTCGACGTCGACGTTCAGCGTTCCCCAAGGCGATACGGCAATGGCCGACGCCAGTTGTTGCAGCGCGAACCCGTTCCAGCGGTCCTGCTGCTGGAAATGCTGCTGCGTAAGAATCAGCCCTTCATGCCAGAGCGGCTTTTCGATCCGCATGGTTTGGTCTATATCGATTAGGAATTATGAGGCGCCGATTCTATACGGTATTTTCTGATTTCGTATACCCCTGGATTGGGTGATTCTTTAACGAATGTGTCATTTGGATTGAGATATTTGAGTGATTTATTTTGAGATTGCGCGGGTGGATGGATTTTGCGGGTGAGGGAGTTTGGGTGCGTGGTTTTATTGGGATAGTGGAAATTTTCGAATTGGATATTTTTGTATAAAAATCAATGTTTTGGATTGATGGTTTTGCTATTTGAAATTGGTTTTGTATTCGGGCTGATCTCGACCCGGCGGGGCGGGTGGCTGGATTATTTATTCGGACTTGTCCTATTTTGTAAATTCCGCGTGTGGTTGGCGATCGATTTTTGGTTTTGGTGGTTTACTTCATGTGAAAGGGCATGATATTTTTTGCCGCCTGAATCGGATGTCGTGCCGCGAATATCCGATTCGGTCGTCCGTCAATATGTGTTGCGGGGTTGAGCAAAGGTGACGTGAACGACGGTGCACCAGCGGTTGCGGGTGCGCATCGCGGAGTCTTCAAGCTTCCTGAGATAAGGAGAACGAATTGGATAGCTTTCAGCGAGAGATCCCGAAGAGCCGGGTGTCGATCACCCTTGATCTGCATACCGGTGGGGCGCAAAAGAAGGTCGAGCTGCCGCTGAAGCTGCTGGTGGCCGGCGACTTCAGCGCCGGCCGCGAGCAGGCGCCGCTGGCCGAGCGGAAGAAAGTGAACATCGACAAGAACAACTTCGACGCCGTGCTGGCCGATTACGCGCCGGATCTCAGGATCGCCGCGGACAACACGCTGGCCGGCGACGGTTCGGAGCTGCCCGTCAACCTGTCGTTCCGATCGATCAAGGATTTCGAGCCCGAGCAGGTGGCGCGCCAGATTCCCGAGCTTCAGGCGCTGCTCGCGATGCGCAATCTGTTGCGCGACCTGAAATCGAACCTGCTCGACAACGGCACGTTCCGTCGGGAGTTCGAGAAGGTGCTGAAGGACGACCGCCTGTCCGCGAAGCTCCGTGGCGAACTCGCGCAGATCGCGACCGCCGCGACGCAGCCGGAAGGGCATGCGTGAACGACGCTGGGCAAAGCGCGCGTTCAGCGCATTCCGCAACATCGTAGCGATTCGATCGCAGACAGGACCCGAGATGAAATCCACTGAAACGCAGCAGACTGGCGCGACCGAGACCGTCGTGCTGGACGTCCCGCATGGGGATATCGACAGCGTCTATGCATCGCTGTGCAGCAAGATCAACCTGAAGCCCGTCAACGAAGCACGCCCGCTCGAGGCGTTCCGCGACAACGACATGCTGTCCGAGGCGTCGGCCGACGAGCGCATCGCGCGCGGAATGGGCGCGTTCCTCGAGCTCGTCGCGAAGGCGAGCCAGCCGGTCGACCGGCTGGACAAGTCGCTGCTCGACTTCCATATCGGCCAGATCGACCGGCAGATCGGCCGCCAGCTCGACGCGGTGATGCATGCGCCGGAATTTCAGGCGCTCGAAGCACGCTGGCGCGGCCTGAAGATGCTCGTGAGCCGTACCGATTTCCGCAAGAACGCGCGAATCGAGGTGCTGGACGTGTCGAAGGATGCGCTGCAGCGCGACTTCGAGGACACGCCTGAACTGATCCAGAGCGGCCTGTATCGCCTCACGTACATCGAGGAATACGACA
Source organism: Burkholderia pyrrocinia (assembly GCF_001028665.1). NCBI lineage: Bacteria > Pseudomonadati > Pseudomonadota > Betaproteobacteria > Burkholderiales > Burkholderiaceae > Burkholderia > Burkholderia pyrrocinia. The sequence continues at coordinate 339,438 of NZ_CP011504.1, read as the reverse complement.
CGCCGGGCGGCCAGCCGATCAGCGCGATGATCAGCGACTTCGAGTTTGCGAATTCGCCGATGGATGTTGCGCTGCTGCGGAACATATCGAAGGTCGCCGCCGCCGCGCACATGCCGTTCATCGGCTCGGTCGGGCCGGCGTTCTTCGGCAAGCAGTCGATGGAGGAAGTGGCGGCGATCCAGGACATCGGCAATTACTTCGATCGCGCCGAATACATCAAGTGGAAGAGCTTCCGCGATACCGACGACGCGCGCTACGTCGGCCTGACGATGCCGCGCGTGCTCGGCCGCCTGCCGTACGGCAAGGATACGGCGCCGGTGCGGGCGTTCAACTACGAGGAAGCGGTCAAGGGCCCCGATCACAACAAGTATCTGTGGATGAACGCATCGTTTGCGTTCGCGGCGAACATGGTGCGCAGCTTCGTCAGCAACGGCTGGTGCGTGCAGATTCGCGGGCCGCAGGCGGGCGGGAAGGTCGAGGATCTGCCGGTCCACCTGTACGACCTCGGTACCGGCTATCAGCCGAAGATTCCGACCGAAGTGCTGATCCCGGAAACGCGAGAATTCGAATTCGCGAATCTCGGCTTCATCCCGTTGTCGTTCTACAAGAACCACGACTTCGCGTGCTTCTTCTCCGCGAGCTCGACGCAGAAGCCTGCGCTGTACGAGACGAAGGAAGCCACGGCGAACAGCCGCATCAACGCGCGGCTGCCGTACATCTTCCTGCTGTCGCGCATCGCGCACTACTTGAAGCTGATTCAGCGCGAAAACATCGGTACGACCAAGGATCGCCGTCTGCTCGAACTCGAACTGAACGGCTGGATCAAGGGGCTCGTGACCGAGATGAAGGATCCGGGCGACGAGTTGCAGGCGTCGCACCCGCTGCGCGATGCGAAGGTGACGGTCGAGGATATCGACGACAACCCGGGCTTCTTCCGGATCAAGCTGTTCATCGTGCCGCACTTCCAGGTCGAAGGGATGGACATCGGGCTGTCGCTCGTGTCGCAGATGCCGAAGGCCAAGAACTGATCAGGCGTTAGTTCCATGAGGCGCCCCCGGGGCGAAAGTCGCCCCGGCGTGCCGCATGCTCGCGCAACCGAGAGATTCCATGTCGATGATTCTGCCTTCGCAGGCTTATGAATTGAAACTGGCGCCACATCCGGCGCCGTTCTCGATCCTGACTTTCACCGGGCTGGACCGGATCAGCGAGCTGTACCGGTACGAGATCGAATTCACAAGCCCGGTCGCGGGCATTCCGATGGATCAGGTGCTGGGGCGACCGGCGAAGTTCATCGTCGATCCGGTCGATCCGGACATGGGGTATCTGCAGAAGATGTTCGGGGAGAACGCCGGACAGTTCAGCACGAAGCCGCCGGCATATACGGTGCACGGGATCATCACCCGGTTCGACGAGCTCGGGACGTCGGCTGATGAGACGCACTATCGAGTCGTGCTGGAGCCGACATTGGCGGATCTCGATCGCGGGGTGACCAGCCGGCTGTTTCAGAAGCAGTCGGTCGAAGAGATCGTGACCGATACGTTGCGGCATTACGGGTATCGCGCGGGCGTCGATTTTCAGTTCCAGTTGCGAGGCGAGTACAAGCGTCGCGAGTACGTGACGCAGTATCGAGAGACCACGTTCGCCTTCATCCGGCGTATCTGCGCCGAGGCAGGGATATGGTTCCGGTGGGAACAGAAGAAGGATCGCGCGGTGGTCGTGTTCGGCGACGATCTGGATGCCTATGCGCGCAAGCAGCGCACGGTTCCCTATCGTCGTGATTCGGGGCTGGAGAGCGTCGGGGCCGACGCGATCAAGATGCTTGGGCGTGAAATGCAGCGTGTGCCGGAAACGGTGCGATTGCATGACTACAACCATCGGCAGGCGGGGGTGTCGCTACTTGTCGAGGAAAACGCCGCGCGTGACGACAAGACGACGAACTCAGTCGATTATCGCTGGGGCGAACATTACGAGACGCCGGAGGAAGGCACGCGCGTAGCCCGGTTGCGGCACGAGGCTTATCTGGCCGGACAGATCATCTTCAAGGGGACGGGCAATCCATTCTGGCTCGAAGCCGGCGAGGTGATGCGGGTCGCGCCGAATCCGGTCGATGCGAAGCACGGGATTTTCGTGACGTCAGTCGAGTCGCACGGCGGGCGCAGCGAGGCGTATTGGGTGGCGTTCGAGGGGATTCCGTCGGATCGCGTGTGGCGTACGCCGATGGCGTTGGTTTCGCGGCCGGTGGTCGACGGGATCTTGCCGGCACGGATTACGTCGCCGGGGAATTACAAGTATGCGTATCTGACCGAGCAGGGCTGGTACGTGATCAAGCTGCCGTTCGATCTCGATGAATGGAGCCCGGGTGGAACGAGCCGCCCGGTGCGGTTTGCGAAACCGTATAGCGGCGACAACTATGGGCATCACTTTCCGCTGATCGATGGCGCGGAAGTGGCTATTGTCCATACGGACGGAGATCCGAATCGGCCGGTGATTATCGGCGCGATGCACGACAGCGTGCATCCGGATCTGGTCAACAACCTGAACCATACGCGGAACCTGATTCGTACTGCTGCGCGGAATGAGCTGCGGATGGAGGATAAGGAAAGCAACGAACACGTCCATCTGATCACGCCGTTCCGCGCGAGCCAACTGAATCTCGGCTTCATGGTGGATACCGATCGCAAGGCTCGCGGAACGGGTGCCGAACTTGCAACCGATGGACACGCGTCGATCAGGGCGGCAGACGGGGTGCTCGTATCGGCCGAGGCACAGCCAGGCGCGGCCGGCGAGCAGCTTGCCATGCAGAACGCGGACGCAACGTTCGCGCAGGCTGAAGAAATTTTGCGTTCGCTCAATGACGCCGCGAACGCGGCCAAGGCACTACAGGCTGAGGCTAACCAGCAACGCGTGCTGATCGAGCAAAAGCTTAGCCGCCTCCAGAAGCCAGTCATTGTTGCGAGCGCGCCAGAAGGTGTTGGCATCGCCAGTGGGCAGCACGTTCAGATCGCTGCACGCAAACAGATGTTCGTGACGGCCGGCGAAGGGCTCGACATCGGCGTGATGAAACGCATCACGGTGGCGGCCGGCGACGCGATTTCGTTCCTCGCCGCAAAGTTCGGAATCCGACTCTTCGCGGCAAAGGGCAAGGTACAGATTCAGGCACAAGGCGACGGTATGGAGCTGATGGCAATGCAGGACATGCTGATGAGCTCGTCGGACGGTGAAGTCACGATAACGGGCCGCAAGGGCGTCACGATTGGTGACGGCGCGGGCGCCTATATCAAGCTGGCAGGCGGAAAGATCATTCTCGGAAGCCCTGCCGGCGAGATCGAATTGAAAGGTAACCTGACCGTCAACGACGCCGCCGGCGGTAGTTTCAAATTCCCGACGTGGTCCACGGTGCCGCTCAACGACGTGAAGAACACATTGAATTTCGGATTTTCGGAGTAAACCCGACCATGGCGACCAAAGCCGCACCGAAGAAATCGCCGCCGCCGCCTGCCAAAGCCGGTTTGAAGCAATTGTCATTCGCGTTTCCGTTTTTGCGCAAAGGGCAAGGTCAGTCCGAGGCGTCCACTCGATTCACCAACGAGCACGATATTTATCGGTTGCTGGCCGAGAGTGAACCGTCCGGTACCTATCTCGCGAGCAGTAACGGCATGTGGCACGGCGGCATCCATGTCACGGAGGCCGGCGCCGGGCAGTCGCTGGACCTCGATGGGGGATTACGGTGCATCGCCGATGGCGTGTTGATCGCGTTTCGCGTCAATAAGGCCTATCCAGTCAGCGAGGTCGCAACGGCAGATGGCGGATCGCCGTACGAGGCACCGTATAGCACGACCTTTGCGCTGGTGCGGCACACGATGGAGTTCCCACGGGACACGAAGCTGACGTTTTACAGCCTATACATGCACCTGATGTCATGGGAAGACTACGCAAACTTCCCGAAGCGGGAAAAGCCGTCGTATTGGCCGCGGCAATGGCTGGTGACGCAGTATGCGCAGGACAAGCAAGCGTCTGGCCGAAGCGGGCAGGCTCCCGATCCGGCACAGCAGGGGCTGCGTATTCGCAAGACCCCGGGGGGGAGCCCCATCGCGATTCTGCCGCAAGGCGCCAACGTCGGCATCGGGAAGATTGAGACGAAGAACGGAAAGCCGTGGGGGCAGTTGATGGATCTTCGTGGGACATCACTGTATTCACAGAAAGCAGGTGAATATGTCGAACCGTCGAGTGCGATCGGCAAGTGGGTCTTTCTCGGCCAGGAAAACGGTGGTCCGGTCGCCGAAGAGACGGTTGAGGACTCTATATTTGATCGGGTTGTCGTGACGACTGGCCAAGGTGCGCCAGGTGATGCGTCCGGCATTCCAGTCAAGGCAGGGGACCTGATTGGGCATTTGGGGCGCTACGACTCGCTGAACCAGTGTAGTTCGGGAACCCGAATGGCACACATCGAAGTCTTCTGCGATGACAGCATCCAGCCGTTCCTCGAACAAGGACGTGCGTGGGTCAATCAACACAGTCCGAACAAGGAGGACTGGACTGCATTGGGCCTGCCATCCGAGCCGACGATCCTGCGGATCGCGCCGGGTACGGTGCTGTATCAACGTACTCAAGACAAGAAAAAATTTGTCCCTGGTGTTGACCCACAGTTGAGAAAGACGGACGCCGTTCAGATGTATTCGCTTGCTGAACTGGCGCGTGACCCGGATCGACGAGTTGCCGAGCCGCGACCGAATCCCGATCCGGGTTATCCCGTGAACTGGTGGCATGTTCACGGTGTGAATGCACAAGGTCAGCCGATTGACGGTTGGGTGTGCGACTTCAACCACGCGGGCGGCCAGGTGACCCGAGAGTTCGCACAGAAGTGGATTGATTTCGAGTGCCTGGCAGATACCCATGATCCGGCGCATACGATCTTTGCGACAACGCAGGGGTGGATTGATTATGCGAGCGGCGCCAATGTTGACGACCTTGCTTCACGTTCGAAGCTCAGTCCGTTGATGCTCAAGGTGTATGACGCTCTGTTTACGGCAGGAGATGGCAAGCGAGCGGCTGATGAATTATGCGCACTGTCTCGGACCGAGCGTGGTGGATATCCGTGGTTGATGCAGGCGGCGTCTCGGCTGATCGTCAAGCATGAAAGTGAGTGGGCGAATTCGTCGAAATGGAAGCAACTGATTGCGGAGTTGGAAAAGAAGACGGGATCCAGCCGTCAGAATGAGGAAGAACGAAAGCGAATCGAGAAGCTCGTGTGGTGGGATGAGGTGAGGGCCGGAGTAGCGGAATTTCCAGGATCGGAGGTTTTTCATATTCATCCTGTTGCGTTAGGGGGGAATTTTTTAAAAGGGGATGCTTGCGCCTGCGGATGTTGTCTTGGCAAGGTATTTAACCGCTACCGTTGGGTAAGACATCGGCGTCACTATCCGCCTCAGACATACTATGGCCCGGTTTTTGCGGGTACAAAGAAGTTGGATAAGTTCACGGGATGGGATGATCTCATTGCTAAGTCCAAGGCCACTGAGGACGAAAAGTCAATCGTAATCGCCATGTCGTCCAACGAAGGTAATATGGATGCTGTGCAGGCTTGGGATTGGCAGACATTCAGTGCCGGTGCCATGCAGAAGACCGTGACACCAGAAGGCTACGGAGAACTCCCACAACAGATCTGGGAATTTCAGAACGAAAATCCTAGTCTGTTCGAGGAAATTTTTGGCCGATGCGGATGGTCCGTTGTACAGGAAAAAGGTCCGAGGATTTACTATTCATCCAGTGATACCGGAAACAGGAAAATCACTGGGCAGGAACTCTATGACTTCATCAAGAAGGAGTTTCAAGAAGCGGACAGTGGATTCCCAAAGGAGTCGAAACCATTGGCTTCCATTGCGCACGCGATGATCAATGAGGAGTATCAGAAGAAGCAGGTTGTGGATTTCATTGGCCGTTTGCACATTGCCATCGCTAAGAAACCGAGTGGTTATAGTAATTCCGCAAGTGACTTCTTTTCATCCCAGTTAGGTCGCGCACTTGTTCTTGATCAAGACGTCAACGCACCCGGTAATGTCTCTGTAGATCTTGGAGCATCGATTAATACACTTCGGGCACGGCACACGGGATTGGGCACGGACCCGACGCAATGGGGTGACAACAGATCGCAGTATGAAGCCGAACTCATTCAGATCTATGGCCCATCACGCCATATGAACTCTGCTGTAGAACGTTACAACCACCTTCGCGGGATGCTGTAGGACTTCAAATGATTCGTAGATCCCTATATTTGTTCTTGGCAGTACTGTCTGCTTGCGTTCAGGCTCAGGTGAATGTGTCGGGTGAATCAAGTATTTTAGAGTATGCCAATCACGGGCACGACGCCTACCAATCGCTTCGCTTTAAGCGGCTAGATGGTACGATGTTTGCCCCTTTCGATGAGGGGTTGAGATTTTACGAGCCCGGTACGAACAGCCTGTCTCCGGACAAACAGTACTCGGTCGTGAATTTTTCTGCTGAAGGAGAGCTCGCTGATTCCAGTGGTGTGTCTGTGCGCTCCGAGTATCTATGTGCCTTCGTACGTATGAAGGACGGTTGCGTTGTACATGTGGCGCAAGATGCACTCTGTGGTGGAGAGTGGCAAGCGCCTCACCAGTGGTCCGTCAACATTGAGCCGATCTTCGATAATCCACCTAATGCAACCGACATCTATGCCGCTTATTCATCGAAACACAAAAACGGATACCAAACTTCACAGCCGCCAATCCTAGCATATCTGGCGGAAGGTACCACATTTGACAATCTGCTTGCGTGCGATCCACCACGTGCAGGTAACAGAAGTGCTTATTTGAAACTACTTGTCCAATTGCAGAGGGATGGAGACGCGGAAAACGCCGCTAAGTTGAAGAAGATCCTGACTAGCGGTCGGAATGGCAGACCTATCCACGTAGCACCAGTTGAGTCGGGTGCCTGGGTCGGACATGCAGTGATTTCAAAGAAGGCGTATCTATATGCAATGCCCGAGAAATCATCAGTTACTAGATCCTACCTTGTCCAAGGTGATTCAGTATTGGTGAATGAATCTGGCTTGTCGAAGGGGTTTGTGATGTCAAGGTATCGTCAGAAGAACGGAAATATTATCGAGCGATGGATTCGTTGTGAAGATGTGAATGCGTGCTCCACAGGTAATTGAAGCGTCGAGTCTTAATTTTCTGGGCAATATTTGCTTAAGGCGTACGATGCTCCATGGCGCTACCGCATACCTAGACGGCGGCAGCTTCAAATTTCCGTCGTGGTCCGAGGCGCCACTCAACGACGTGAAGAACGCCACGAACTTCGGATTCTCTGAATAAGCTCATCCATGCCAACCCAACCCGCACCGAAGAAGCCGGCCGCGCCAGCCAAGCTGAAGCTACTGCCGTTTGCGTTTCCGTTCCTGCGCAAGGGGCAGGGCCAGTCCAAGGCATCCGCGCAGTTCACCGATGAACACGCAATTTATCGACTGCTAGCCGAGCGTGAGCCGTCCGGGACCTATCTCGCGAGCAGTAACGGCATGTGGCATGGCGGCATCCATGTCACGGAGGCCGGCGCCGTGCAGTCGCTGGACCTCGATGGAGGATTGCGGTGCATCGCCGATGGCGTGTTGATCGCGTTTCGCGTCAATAAGGCCTATCCAGTCAGCGAGGTCGCAACGGCAGATGGCGGATCGCCGTACGAGGCACCGTATAGCACGACCTTTGCGCTGGTGCGGCACACGATGGAGTTCCCACGGGACACGAAGCTGACGTTTTACAGCCTATACATGCACCTGATGTCATGGGAAGACTACGCAAACTTCCCGAAGCGGGAAAAGCCGTCGTATTGGCCGCGGCAATGGCTGGTGACGCAGTATGCGCAGGACAAGCAAGCGTCTGGCCGAAGCGGGCAGGCTCCCGATCCGGCACAGCAGGGGCTGCGTATTCGCAAGACCCCGGGGGGGAGCCCCATCGCGATTCTGCCGCAAGGCGCCAACGTCGGCATCGGGAAGATTGAGACGAAGAACGGAAAGCCGTGGGGGCAGTTGATGGATCTTCGTGGGACATCACTGTATTCACAGAAAGCAGGTGAATATGTCGAACCGTCGAGTGCGATCGGCAAGTGGGTCTTTCTCGGCCAGGAAAACGGTGGTCCGGTCGCCGAAGAGACGGTTGAGGACTCTATATTTGATCGGGTTGTCGTGACGACTGGCCAAGGTGCGCCAGGTGATGCGTCCGGCATTCCAGTCAAGGCAGGGGACCTGATTGGGCATTTGGGGCGCTACGACTCGCTGAACCAGTGTAGTTCGGGAACCCGAATGGCACACATCGAAGTCTTCTGCGATGACAGCATCCAGCCGTTCCTCGAACAAGGACGTGCGTGGGTCAATCAACACAGTCCGAACAAGGAGGACTGGACTGCATTGGGCCTGCCATCCGAGCCGACGATCCTGCGGATCGCGCCGGGTACGGTGCTGTATCAACGTACTCAAGACAAGAAAAAATTTGTCCCTGGTGTTGACCCACAGTTGAGAAAGACGGACGCCGTTCAGATGTATTCGCTTGCTGAACTGGCGCGTGACCCGGATCGACGAGTTGCCGAGCCGCGACCGAATCCCGATCCGGGTTATCCCGTGAACTGGTGGCATGTTCACGGTGTGAATGCACAAGGTCAGCCGATTGACGGTTGGGTGTGCGACTTCAACCACGCGGGCGGCCAGGTGACCCGAGAGTTCGCACAGAAGTGGATTGATTTCGAGTGCCTGGCAGATACCCATGATCCGGCGCATACGATCTTTGCGACAACGCAGGGGTGGATTGATTATGCGAGCGGCGCCAATGTTGACGACCTTGCTTCGCGTTCGAAGCTCAGTCCGTTGATGCTCAAGGTGTATGACGCTCTGTTCACGGCAGGAGACGGCAAGCGAGCGGCTGATGAACTATGCACGCTGTCTCGGATCGAGCGTGGTGGATATCCATGGCTGATGCAGGCGGCGTCTCGGCTGATCATCAAGCACGAGAGCGAGTGGGCGAATCCGTCGAAATGGAAGCAGTTGATCGCCGAGTTGGAAAAGCAGACGGGGCCGAAGCTGCAGCATGAGGAAGAACAGAAGCGAATTGAGAAGTTGGCGTGGTGGGATGATGTGCAGGCTGGAGTAACAAGTTTCCCAGAGGCGAATGTCTATCACATCAATCCGATCGCGATCATCGCAAATTTTGCAGACGAGTGCGACTGCGCCAAAAAATTTAAAAAAATATCGCCAATTATCCTTCGTCATGAAGGGGGGTATTCGAATAGAAAGAACGACAAGGGTGGCGCAACTAATCACGGGATTGCGTGGAACACATGGCAGGCCTATGCAATGGAAGATCTTGGTGTTGAGCCTAGTCTCGAAAATCTTAAAAATATGACCGACGAACAGGCGGAGACGATATATTTGAAGAGATACTGGCAGCCAAAGGGGTTCTGTAAGTTCAAGGATATGCGTGTTGCATTGATGGTGTATGACTGGACAATTACATCTGGTGGTGCGGCTAAGCAGATTCAAAAATTAATTAATGAAAAATATAATGGTAATGTTGCCGTGGATGGCGGGATGGGAGAGCAAACCGTCTCGGCACTAAATAATGTCAATGACCAAGACACCCTTCTACAGGACATTGCTGAAATTCGCCGCCAATACTATACGAATCTGACTGTTAACGATTCAACGCAACTTGAAAATTTGAAGGGTTGGCTCAACCGTGTAAATGATTGACTCGGCGTGGAGATTTAGAGTATGGAGATGAGGTCGCTATTTTGGCTTTCGGCTGTTTTGATGATATTGAAGTCCGGGCTTGCATTTGCAAATGACCAATCGTTCTCTGGAAGTTGGTCATTCAAAGAGGTTGTCACGGGGCAAAGCAAGCCCTACTCCACGTTTGTCGTCAAAATTAATGAAGACGGGGCAGGGAATATTTCAGGGTCGTACTGCTTTATTACTCGGAATGGCAACAGAATAGATTGCAGTCCGGACGGGGAGCATAATATAAGTGGCCGTGCAGAAGATAGAAAAAATAAGGCACTTGTTAATTTTTACTCGTTTTTTGGTGCTACGGGTGGAGTCGCGGAGATTACGTTGGAAGGCGAGCGGCTGCTGTGGAAAGTTGTAAAGCAGCCGAAAGGAGGGGGTTACTATGGCCCGAATCGGGTTGAAATGCACAGGGATGATTTGTTGGGATATCGCGCCGGCGAACGAAAGGTTGTTGCGAAAAGAGCTTTTTTGTACGATTCCCCGTCGAAGTCGCAAGTGAGTCGCTCCTATGTAATCAAGGGCGATTCGGTGAGAATAATTAATGTATCCCCTGACTCAAGATTTTGGAAGATCGAATTTGTAACGGCTAATGGGCGTCATCTTGTTAAATGGATTGATTGCTCGGACATAGATTTTTGTGCCAAGTGATTGTGTGTGGATAAGTTGATGTTTTTTTAAAGATAATTAATTGAAGAGTCGTGGTTTGCGAAGGTGAGGTGCCGCGATGTGGTGAAGTGGTGAGGCGATCGGTGGCCATCTTGATGGATTAAATTATGATTATTTTGTGATGATTAAAGGTTTCATCTTTATGGTGATTGCGCTTGTAAGTGGTTCGGCGTTTTCGAAAGATTCGTGTTCTGATCTTCAAGGTAAGCAAATTTTTCCATCATTGAATACAAAGAGTGGAACGGTTTGCTTTGTTCGGGAGCCTATATTGGATGATAGGACTGGGGTGCCAATCGGTCTTGATGGAATTTCGTTGTATTCCAGTGCGCTTGGAGGTGTGCCGGTGGAAGCGAAAGGAAGAGGGCTACCTTATGACGACACTCCTGGTGAAATTGTCGATGCCTTTTCAATGAAAATTGGACCTGATCAACGAGAAAAAGTCTTTGTAATTCACTCTTTTGAAGTTCGGTACTCGCTTGTGGAGCCTAATTCGTCGGGTAAGTTTTACTCAGTTTCTGTTTTTGAACAAATCGGGGATATCTTGCGTCAAGATGAGCGCTCTACTGAATGGTTCGGGGTTGGTTACAGTTGGCTATCCGACGGTCAGAAACGAGTTTGGAAGTTTCCTTACCAATCGAGAAAAGATGTTCGGAAAGCGATAGATTCTCCTCTTGCCTTGTTGATGAGTTCGGCCGACAGTATTCCTGTCAGAGTGAAGTCGAAAACATATCTATTTGACGAGTCGAGTATCAGAGGAAAGACAAAAAAATATTTGATTGAAGGGGATCGAGCGGTGGTTGAAGAGGCTGGGGCTGGATGGTGCAAGATTAAGTATGAAGGGGGTGTGAAGCCAATAAGGATGTGGTTGATGTGTAGTGCGCTTGATGTTGAAGAACAAGCGAGGAGGATGAATTAGCGCTTGATTTTTGTGCGCGACGCGAATGGCACGACGAATTCCTGATTTTATGAAATTCATAGGGGAAAACGCGAAATGAAAAATCTCGCATACGAAGGCGATGCAACGAGCCACGGCGGAAAGATCCTGACCGGCTCGGACCGCATCAAGGTAAAGGGTCGCCGGGCCGCCCGTGTGGGTGACAAAGTCTCGTGTCCGATCCACGGCGACAACGAAATCGTCGAAGGCAGCGGCAGGATGAAGGATGGCACCACGCCGCTATCGCGCAATGGCGATCGCACGCGGTGTGGGGCGGCGCTCATTGCGTCGTCCACCGGAGCGCAGGTCAAGTAAGCGATGCCCGTCGATTTCAATCGCGTGCCGCCGCGAGTGGATGTGCCACCTCCGCCTCGAGCTTCGATGATCGTCTGGACGCCGCTGCTGGTGCTCGTCATGGGAGCCGGGGCCGGGCTGACGATCACGTTTTGGCCAACGGACCGCCCGACGAATACGCTTTGGTTCTGGCTCTGTGTCGTTGGTTATCCCTTCCTGGTCTGGGCTTTCCTGCTATTCGCGTGGCTCGCGTATGGCTACACCCGTCGCAATCAGGCGATCGCGACCAACCGCGTTAGTGATGAGGCCGAGCAGGCATGCCACGCAATGGCGAGCAGACCGCTCGCGATACTGGGCCATGCATGGTGCTTCTCTGCGAACGATTCGGAAAACTCGCTTGAAGGGATACTGACGGGAACTGAACTGGCGAAGCTTCGGCCGAGCGGCGCGGTCGCGGATAGTGACGTCAATGCACGTTGGCTCGACATCCCGGAGATGCATTTTCATCCGGGTAACGAACTCACTGAACATGCTCGGCATCATGCCGTGTGTACGTGGCTGCTCAAACGCTTGATAGACCGTCTCCTGCCGCAGCTTAATACGCTTCCACCGAGAACGACGCTTCAGATCGATCTTCATCATCGATCCAGGCTGAAATCCGAGGTTTTCGAGACCCGGCTACGGGAAGTGCTCACTGAACGAGTGCCTGCGTTGAAGGTGGACGTCACATCGGGTGAACAAACGATTTCGCTCTTCCGAACGGACGCGTGGCTGGACAATCGAGCTGTCGATACGGTCCACCTGCTGGTCGCCGTTGAGCTTCGCAATGCAATCAGTTCCGTCCTGTCCGATGGCGTTGCAGAGGTGGGTGTCGCATTGCTCGTCGGACACCCGCGCCTGGAGTCACCGGCCATGCCAGTCGGGTTGCGGTTGCATCGCCCCGCCAGGGGCTCGCTCGATACCGCCGCCCGGACGCTTGAGCTTGCCGCGCGCTGGGGACAAACCTCGCGCGACCGTCTGAGCACGGTGTGGACGCATGGCCTGACCGGCGACAGAGTAAGTGCAGTTCGGCAAGCCGCATCGTTTCCCGACGAGACGCGATGGATCTCGCTCGAGACGTCAGTGGGTGACTGTTCCGGCGCAGGGCCGTGGTTGGCTGTCGCCCTTGCTGCAGAAAGTGCCCGGACAACGGGCGACCCGCAACTAGTGCTGTGTGGCGAAGGTGAAGAACTGATCGCCCTCATGTGCAGAAAGCAGACATGAACGATAACAAGAACGACAACAAGACCCGGCCGGCGGGCCTTTTCATAGGCATCGCGGCAGTGATCGTCTTCATTGCGCTCGGTAGCGCGGTCTGGATGGAAGGGCCCCGTCACGGATGGTCGCGCGATACCCGGATCATCATCGAGCTTGTGCTGTTGGTGGGTTTGCTGATAGTGATCCTGTCGATCAAGTACTTCGAGTTTGTGCTGCTTTCGATTGCCTCGCTGAGAGCATCCCGTTGGTTTGCTCGTTACGATGCCGGAAAACGCGCAGCGTCCGTCGACCACAACGATCAGAGCGGTCCACCGGGGCCGGTCGACAGAGCTACGGCGCTGCGGAATCTCCTGCGTGACCGTCACGGCTGGCGTTGGCGCAATCGCGAACGATGGGTGCTAGTCGCCGGCGACCTGCCGCTGGTGAAGCGCTTGGCACCGGGACTTGCCGACACGGGGTACGTAATCAACGGCGATACGATCCTGCTGTACGCCAGGCAAACCCGCGACACGCTTGAGACGGAATGGCTCGATCAGATCCGCCGTCTGCGCCGGTATCGCCCGACCGACGCGATCGTTGCGGTAACACGCAACCGCAGTTCGGCGGACGTACCGTTCGACGTCGATGGCGTTCGCCGGCAACTCGCGCTTCACGCGCGTGCCCTGCGCTGGGCGGCGCCCGCATATCTGCTCGATGCCACCGATTTCGGCAGCATGACGTCGAGCCCGGATGAAGCAATCGGCTTTATCTGGTCGAACGTGTGCCTGAACGCAGACGGTATCGATTCGTCGCTGCAAGATCTCACCTACGACCTGGCGAGCACGGGAGTTGTACGCCTCACGAAAGACGCACGCGATCGCTATCCCGTCGAGTTGTCGCAGCATATTGCCAATCTGCGCTCTGCGTTGACGAGTCTCGTGCTGGAAGCTAACCAATCGCGTGCCTGGAAACATGGGGTTCACGGCCTACTGTTCGCGCCATTGTTCAAGGAGCGCGAACTCGAACCGCCGCTATCAAGCGATACGAGCGACGACGACTCGCCACTCGGTCCTCAACATCGAACGATCTGGCAAACCGTCGCCGATCACAGCCGCAAGGTTCATGGTCGCCGCGTCGGCTTTTCGCTGTCGACCACGGCAGCGTGGATGGCGACAGCCATGCTCGGCTGCTGGATTGCCGGCACGATGCTGTCCGGCTTCGTCAACCGCGCGACGATTGGAAGTGCGGCAGACACGGTCGTGAATATCAAGGAAGCCCAGGATCCGACACTGTCCCTGCAGACGCTTACCCATCTTGACCGACAGATCGACACGCTTGAAATCCACCAGCGCACCCGCGCACCGCTGAGTGCCCGCTTCGGCCTGAACCGCGACCACGCATTGCTCGATGCCCTCTGGCCGCACTATGCCGATGCGGCAAACCGGATTCTCGTCGGCCCGATTCGCCGGCAGCTCGAGGCGCGACTGCATCAACTGGCATCGTTGTCCGACGCGGAAATCGCCAGCGGCGGCGATGCTCAGGTACAGGCCGCATACGACACGCTCAAGACCTATCTGATGCTCGCGAAACCGGAGCGCGCGGTGGGGGCGTTCCTGACACCCCAACTCGTCGCGACGTCCATGCCGGCGCGCCCCGTCAATTCATCGTTGTCGCCAGGCAGGTGGGAGGACTTGCGGCAGCAAGCCATTACATTCTTCACGAACCATCTGGGACCCGGTGCGAAATCGACGGCTGCTGCGTTGGCAATCGTTCCGGACAGCACCTTGATCGCAGCGACTCGCCAGACTGTGATCGGCGTTCGGGGCATACAGAATTCGCGGGACGCGGTCTATCAGCAGATCCTCGACGAAGCGACGCCGAAGTACCCGCCGGTATCGCTTGCCACGCTGCTGGGTGACGCGGCATCCCAGGCCGGTGCAGGCGGCGCAACAAGCCGGGGTTTGTTCAACACGACCATGACCATACCGGGCGTATTTACGCGCGCAGCATGGGACGAACGGATCGCCAAGGCCATCGACGAAGCCGGCGAGCAACACGATGTGGCAAGCGACTGGGTGCTTTCCGACACCAAGGCCGAAGGCCAGTCCTCGTCGACACTAAAGGACGAACTGCGCCAACGCTATTTCGACGACTATGCGCGCGCCTGGGCACAGTTCCTCAACAGCGTGCGCTGGCAACCAGCACCGACGCTTTCCGCCACGGCCGATCAACTGACCTTGCTGGGCGATCCGCAACGTTCGCCGCTCGTCGCGCTGATGAACGCGATCGTCTATCAGGCTGGAACGGGAGCCAACACGCAGTCGCTGTCCGACACGCTGATCAGCAAGGCACAGCAGCTCGTCGGTGCCGACGAAAAGGATCCGTCGAAGCAGGTCAAGCCGCGGCTCGCGCCGCTGGCGGCTGCGTTCGGCCCGATCCTGCGCCTGACCGGCAGCGATCTCGTTTCCGGCGTGCCGGCCAACGGCAAAACCGCCGTCGCGCAAATGGCCGCGACCGGTGACCTGAGCCTCGCCCGTTATCTGGAGCGCATCACGGCCATGCGCCTGAAGACGTCGCAGATCGTCTCCAGCGCCGATCCGGATGCGGTCGCGCGACTGGCCGCCCAGTCGGTGTTGCAGGGCAAGACATCCGACATCGCCGACAGCCGCGACTATGCGAGCCGGGTTGCCGCGAGCCTCGGCGAGCAATGGTCCGGCTTCGGCGCACTGTTCCGGGCGCCGTTCGATCAGGCATGGCAGGTCATCGTGCAGCCGGCCGCGTCGAGCCTGAACGAGATCTGGCGCGCGGCGATCGTGGCCGACTGGAACAAGTCGTTCGGCGGCCGCTATCCGTTCGCGGATTCGGACAACGACGCGTCGTTGCCCGAAATGGCGCGCTTCATGCGGCCCGATGGCGGCGTGATCACGCAATTCGTGACGACACAGCTCGCCGGCGTCATCGAGCGGCAGGGCGACCGCTGGGTGCCCGCACAGGGCACCGATTCCGGTGCCCTGACGATCGATCCGGGCTTCCTGAGCGGATTGAACAAACTCACGCGCATTTCGACGGTGCTGTTCCCGTCCGGCGATGCACGCGTGCGCTACGAGTTGCAGGCGGTGCCGACACCGGGCGTCACCGACATGCGGTTCGTGTTGTCCGGCCGCGAATTGCACTACTTCAACCAGAAACAGGAATGGACGTCGTTCGAATGGCCTGGCCAGTCGCTCGAAAACCTGTCGCATATCGAATGGCAGACGGAGCAGGGTGGTTTGCGGACGGCGCTCGATTCGCAAGGGCGCTTCGGACTGGTTCGCCTGTTCGAGCGAGCGAAGGTCACGCAACAGGACAACGCACGCTACCTGCTGACCTGGACGCCGGATACGAGCCAGGGCATTCCGCTGAAGGTGCAACTGCGCAGCGAGGCGGGCGCCGGCCCGCTTGACGTTCTACAGTTGCGCAACTTCGTGCTGCCTGCACGGATTTTCATGACCGGGGCGGCAAGCGCCGGGCCGAAGGTGTCGACGGCCAGTCCGCCGCCGTTGCCGGCTGCCGCGATTGCCGCAGCCAGGCATGCTGCCGTGCCGTTGCCACCGGGGCTGCCGGGTGCGATGACATGGCCGGATGAGGCGATGCCGGTGGAGTCCAGGAAGGCGTCCCGTCAGACGACCGCGATAGCTGAAGCACGTCCGAGCGCGCCCGTCGAGAAACCACCAAAGAGCGATCCGCGGATGGCGGTGTCGTCGTTGGCGACGAATTCCGCATCTTCCGATGCCTCCACCAGACCGTTCGGACACGCCCTCCGTTTGCTGGGCGACGCATTTACGTTCTGAGACCTGCCATGACGCTTGCCAATTTCGTAAAGACACTCGTCGGCGGTCCTCGCGTCGATTCGCTGCAGGAATCCCGACAGACCACCTGGGCAGCATGGCTGGTTCCGATACCCGGGGAGCAAGCATGCGGCCGCGATCCCGGCTACGAGGATGCGTTCTTCGAACTGAAGGACGAGGCAAACAAGCTGTCGGGAATCGACGACGGACTGATCGTCCGCACCTGCGAGCAATTGCTCAAGGAAACTGGAAAGGATCTGCGTCTGGTCGGCTACTACACGTTTGCGAGGTTGCGGCAGGACGGTCCGGCCGGCTTTGCCGACGGACTCGAACTGGCTGCTTCGCTAGTCGACCGGTTCGGCGACGCAGTGCTGCCCGCGCGGGCCGAAGCGAAGCGGGCGGCGATGGAAATGCTGGCGACGTCGCGCATGATCGAGACGCTGGACAGTCGCGGCGACTTTGCGCCGGCCGATCTCGAACGTGCGCTTGCTGCGCTCGACGTGCTCGTCGAACAAACGGGGAACTGGCCGGAAGCCGCGCGGCCGAATCTGCAGCCGCTGGTTACCCGTTTCGAGCGCAAGGAGGAACCAGCTCGCGGTGCGAATTCGGGCGTGGTCCCGTCACAAAAGATCGCTTCGGTTCCCGCGTCGAGCGGGGCGATCGCGTCGGCGCGCGACCTGCTCGATCAGGCACGTTCGATGTCGACGTGGCTGCGGGATCAGGAAAACGGCTATTTGCCGTCGGTGCGCCTCGTGCGCAGCGTTCGATGGGACACCTTGCATGACGTGCCGCCAGCGGATGCCGCATCGCATACGCGTCTGGCGCCGCCGCGTGCCGAGTTGCGCCAGCAGATGAAGCGCCTTGTGCTGCAGAAGCACTGGCACGAGTTGCTGGAGCGTGTCGAGGGCGCGTTCATGGAAGGTGTGAATCACCTGTGGTTCGATCTGCAGTACTTCCAGCATGTCGCGCTCGATCACGTCGGCACGCCGTACAGCGCGTGGCGCGAACTGCTGCGCGCCGACTTTGCGCTGTTTCTCGAACGGTTGCCGGGCATCGAACGACTGGCATTCAGCGACGGCACGCCATTCTCCGACGACACGACGCTCGAATGGATCGCCCGGCACGCGGTCGTGCGCGACCTGGAGGCGGGCGAGACGGTGGCGCCGCTGTCGGTCTCCGCGGATAGCGACGGCGACGCCGCCGGCGATTGGCCCGAGATCGAGACTCAGGCCCGCGAACTGGCCGCGCGCGAAGGCATCGAGACGGCCTTCGCATGGCTCGAAGCGCTACCCGGCATGAAAACCGATCGGCATCGCTACCTGCAGCGGCTCGTAATGGCCCGATTGGCCGATCATGCCGGCCGTCCCGACGCTGCGCTCGCGCTGCTTGCCGAGCTCGACGCGTCGTCCCGGTCGCTGCCGCTGATGCGCTGGGAGCCTGCGCTGACGTTCGAAGTCAAGCAACAACTCGTCAAGGCATTGAAAACGATGAGCAGCCGCAAAGATGCCGACAAGCCGGCGCTCATGCGTCGTGTTGCTGAACTGCAGGCCGAACTCACTGTGCTCGATCCCGCTCGCGCCTTGACCCTTTCGTAACGGATTCTCATGGACAACAACGATTCCATCTTGCGCTACTACGAAGCGGAAATGCGCTATTTGCGCGAATCCGGCAAGGAGTTCGCGAAGGCACACCCCGATCGTGCGCGCCTGCTCAATCTCGATCGCGTAGGTGATCGCGATCCTTACGTTGAGCGGCTCTTCGAGGGTTTCGCGTTCCTGACCGGCCGGCTCCGACAAAAACTCGACGACGAATTGCCCGAACTGACCGAGGGACTCGTCAGCCTGTTGTGGCCGCACTATCTGCGGATGATTCCGTCGCTGTCGATCGTGGAGTTGATGCCGTTCGCGGAGAAACTGCAGAAGACCGAGGTGGTGCCGGCCGGCGCACCCGTCAGGTCGGCACCGATCAATATCCCGTCGCCCGGCGGTGTCGAAGGTTCGGCGCCGCGAACGATCCAGTGCTTGTACCGGACCACACAACCCGTCGCGCTTCAGCCGGTTACGATTACCCACGCCGGTCCGGCCGTGCGCCATGACGGCCGTTCGGTGATCAGGATCGGCTTCGCGTTGGAGGGATCCGCACTGCGCAACGAAACGAACCTGTCGCGCCTGCGTGTGCATCTGAACGCGGATCTTCCGACCGCATTCGCGATGCATCTCGCGCTCACAAGGCAGGTCGACGCGATCCACTGGCGCATCCCGGAAATTCGCGACGGCGAACCGGTGCCGCTCACGGGTGTCACGATCGAGCCCGCGGGCTTCTCGACGGAAGAGCGATTGTGGCCCAAGGCCGATGCTGCGTTTTCCGGGTATCAGCTTCTGCTCGAGTACTTCACGTTTCGCGAGAAGTTCCTGTTCGTCGACCTGTGCGGACTCGATGTCGCGAAGCTTCCGGAAGGTGCGACCCGCTTCGAACTCGAAATCGTGCTGAAGCACGCGTATCCGTCGGACCAGCGATTCAGCGCTGAGAACGTGCGGCTGTTCTGCACGCCGGTCATCAACCTGTTCGAACTCGATGCCGAGCCGATCGAGATCGATCATCACGAAACCGAATATCGCGTCGTGCCGGCCGGCCATCAGGGCGAGCATGTCGAAACGTATTCGGTCGATGCGATCGCGACATTCGACCACGATACGGCCGAACGATACGAATACGTGCCGTTCGCCACGTTCCGTCATCGCGGCGGCATGCTGCGGCACGAGGCCCCCGAGCGCTATTTCCATACGCGCGTGCGTCCCGGCGTGTCGGGGTTGCACGAAACCTGGGTGATTCTCGGCGGCCATGCGTGGGAAACGATGGATACGCTTCCCGAGGAGAGCCTGTCCTTGCGCGTGACCGGCACGAACGGAATGCTGCCGCGCAAGGGTTTGCGCGAGGCAAGTCTCAACGAGATCGCGGTCAGCACGCAAAGCGTTGCCGGCGTGCGTAATCTCGTGTCGCCGACGTTGCCGCTGTATCCGCCGACGGAGGATCGCTTTCAGTGGCGCGTGTTGTCGCATCTGGCGCCGAACTTCCTTTCGATGATGAACGCGGAAGTATTGCGCGGCGCCCTGGCGCTTTACGACTGGACCAGCGACGAGCTGAACCGTCGACGGCTCGCGGGCATTCTGCATGTGTCGCAGGAGTTGATCGAAGAGGTGTCGGGCGGTGCGGTCGAGCGAGGCGCGCTGATCGAGATCACGCTCGACTCGCACGCGTTTTCCGGCGAAGGCGACGTGATGCTGTTCGGGGAATTGCTGCATCGGTTCTTCGAGGCATATGCGGAGATCAACCTCTTTACTAAGCTGGCGATCGTCAGCCTGCCGTCCCAGCTTCGGACCGAGTGGCCCCGCGGCAAGGTGCAGAGGGCGGCACTATGAGGCGGTCATTCAATCGGGTTGGCGTCGAAGCGACCGATGCACAAGCGCTTCCGGCAATTGTCGGGAGCCTGCTGGCGCGTGCACCGAAGATGAGCTTCATGCAGTTCTGTCGACTGCTGGAAGCCTGTGATCCCGACACGCCCGGATTCGGCACGCGCGACACGCCGGAACACGAGCCGGTGCGATTCCGGCCGCGTCCTCGTTTGGGCTTTCCGGCCGGCGAGATGGCGGCGGTCGAGAGCGACGACGAGGATGGCGATGCGCCGCCGACCATCCGCACGACGTTCATGGGGCTGTACGGGGTCGATGCGGCGATGCCGTCGCATACGGTCGACGAGATCGCGCTGCGCGAAGAGGGACATGAAGCGGTCGAGGCGTTTCTCGACCCGTTCAATCATCGCATCGCGACGCTGCTGTACCGCACATGGAAGAAATACCGCTATCCCGAGCGTTTTCAGACCGGTGGCGTCGACGATTATTCCCGGAGCCTGTTGTGTCTGGCAGGGTTCGGATGGGGCGACAAGCCCGCGCGCGCCGGTTTGCCGGCGTCGCGAATGCTGGCGCTGCTCGGTCTCCTGATTCAGCGCACGCGAACATCCGAAGGGCTGGCCGGCGTCATTGCGCTTGCCGCGCCGCGCGTCGGCGTCCGCGTCGACGAGTTCTGGGCGGTGACGACAAGTGCGGGCCAGCCGAGGCCGCTGACGTCGACACGCCCGGCGATTGCAGCTTCACGGGACGACCGGCGTGTCGGTCTCGGCGGGGGTTACGTGCTCGGCAGGCGCATCGCGTATCGCAGCCGTGCGGTGCGTGTGACGCTGCGGCCTGACGATGTGCACCAGGCGCATGATTTGTTGCCGGGCGCGTCGTTGCACCGCGAGTTGATGGCGTTCATTCGGTTGTATGTCGGCGTGAAAGCCGATGTGCATTTGCGAATGGAAGTGTCGTCCCGTTTCGTTCCGAGTCCGGTTGTCGGGGCAGGGCGTGCAGATCCTGCGCCGCGTCTCGGCTGGACCACGGTGTTGCCCTCCGGGGACGCGCGCTTGATCGATATCGCGCTCGGTATCTACGAGGCATTTCCGACACCTCAATCGAACTCGCATCCCGTGCCACGCACGATCTGATTCCGGAGTCTTCATGTTCAATCGAATGAGCGCGGCGACCGTTGCCGCAGCGTTGCTTCTGTCGGGCTGCGGTGCCTGGCAGTCCGTCTCGGATGCATCATCGAATGCCTATCGTGCGGTGTTTTTCAAGCAGGTGAAGGTGCTGAATGTCGATCTCACGGCACGGGCTGCACTGAATCCGGACGAGGCGGGGCGAGCGACGTCGGTAGCGGTTCGCGTGTATCAGCTTAAGGATCGCAAGATATTCGATGAAGCAACGTACGAGGACCTGTTGAAGAGCGATCGGACTGTTCTCGCGCCGGATCTGCAGGCAGACATGTCGGCGGTTGTGAATCCTGGCGCGTCGTCGAGTTTGTCGCAGCCCATGCAACGAGAGACGAAGTACGTGGCGATCGTTGCGTTGTACCGCGCCCCCGGAGCGTCAGGAGACTGGAAGCGGGTGATTGAGAAAAAGAAGCTCGATCCGGATAAGCCGCTCCGAATGGATCTGTCGCTGAACGGGCTACAGGTGGCAGGAGAAGTCACGAAGTCAGCGTCTTCTAGATAAGCTGCGGAGACGGCGATAGAGAGCTGATATCGCGTGCAAACGCAGGGCGTTTCAGTCCCCGCGCGGGCCCATGTGCCGGGTAACCGGCAGCATGGGCCGCTGGGGAATTACCGATCGTCTTCCCGAACCGAAGACGGATGCCGGCACAGCGCCCGGACCTCGAGCTCCATATACGGAAACAGCGGCAACTGGCTGAGCAGATCATGCAGTTGCTGCACGCTCTCGACATCAAAAATGCTGACGTTCGCATAGCGCCCCGCGATCCGCCACAGATGTCGCCAGATCCCTTCGTTCATCAGCCGCTGGCACATCGCCTTTTCTTCCGCCTTCAGCGTCGCCGCCTTGACCGGATCCATGTCCGCCGGCAGACGGACCGTCATTTCCACATGAAACAGCATCCTGCACTCCTTGCGTTATCGATTCGTCGAACGGAAAGGCCGCTCAGGCTTGCGCGCGGGCACGCTCGACTTCGCTCGCCGGCACGTCCTGCTTTTCCTTGAGCAGCGAGAAATCGAAGTCGATCAGCGCGAACTGCCCGTCGACACCATACGGCTTGCCTTCCGCGCCCTCGGCCTGCTTGACCTTCGGGATCAGCCCTTCGCGGGTCGCGAATGCGAAGTCGTCCCAGATGTGCGGATCGCCTTCGATGTTGATCTGCGTCGTCAGCTTACGATAACCGTCCGCCGAAACGAAGAAGTGAATGTGCGCCGGACGATGGCCGTGGCGGCCGAGCTGGTCGAGCAGCTGCTCGGTCTTGCTGCCCGGCGGCACGCTGTAGCCGACCGGCAGCACGCTGCGGAAGCTGTAGCGGCCTTCGGCATCGGTGCGGATCGAGCGGCGCAGGTTGAACGCGGGCTGCGATTGATCGAAGTACGAATAATTGCCGAGATGGTTCGCGTGCCATACCTCGACCAGCGCATTCGCGAGCGGCGCGCCATCGTTGCCGAGCACCTGGCCGCGCATGATGAGCGTCTGGCCCGGGTCGGTGCCGTCGTCGAGACGCGCATGGCCGACCGATTCCGGTGCACCCGCTACATACAGCGGCCCTTCGATCGTGCGCGGCGTGCCGCCCTGGATGCCGGCCTTTTCCTCGGCCTCGTCCATCCGCACGTCGAGGAAGCGCTCGAGGCCGAGGCCCGCGGCGATCAGCCCGAATTCGCGGCCGGCTTCGTTCAGGTAGTTGAGGGCCGTCCAGAACTCGCTCGGCTGCACGTCGAAGTCCTCGATCGTGTAGCAGATGTCCTTCACGATCCGGTTGACGATCGCGCGCACGCGCGGGTTGCCGGGTTTCTCGGCGGCGTCGTCGAAGGTCTTCAGCAGTGCGTCGATGGCTTGCTTGTTCATCTGTGTCTCCGGT
Organism: Burkholderia pyrrocinia; assembly: GCF_001028665.1. NCBI lineage: Bacteria > Pseudomonadati > Pseudomonadota > Betaproteobacteria > Burkholderiales > Burkholderiaceae > Burkholderia > Burkholderia pyrrocinia. The sequence goes on along the minus strand of NZ_CP011504.1, from coordinate 316,247 downwards.
TTCGGTTGTCGTGTGGGGATCAGCGGGCGCCGCGTCGCATCCGTTCGATGCGGGCCCAGTCGAAGGTGATGCCGAGGCCGGGCGTCGCCGGCAGGTGCAGCTTGAAATCCTGGTAGCGCAGCGGCTCGACGAGGATTTCCTCGGTGAGCAGCAGCGGGCCGAACAGTTCGGTGCCCCATTTCAGCGAGTCGAACGTGCTGAACAGTTGCGCGGACGCCATCGTGCCGGCCGCGCCTTCGAGCATCGTGCCGCCGTACAGTTCGATGCCGGCCGCCGCCGCGATCGACGCGACGCTCGCCGCGCCCTGCAGGCCGCCCGATTGCGCGATCTTCACCGCGAACACGTCGGCCGCGCGATCCTGCGCGAGCGCGAACGCATCGACGGGGCCGTGCAGCGCCTCGTCGGCCATGATCGGCACCTGCGCGAGCTGCGTGAGGCGTTTCAGCCCCGCGCGGTTGGTCGCGGCGATCGGCTGCTCGACCAGGCTCACGCCGGCGTCCGCGAGCCGCGCGCCGGCCCAGATCGCGTCGGTTTCGCTCCACGCCTGGTTCACGTCGACCCGCACGTCGCCGCGCTCGCCGAGCGCGCGCTTGATCGCGACCACGTGGGCGACGTCGTCCGCGACCGTGTTCGAGCCGATCTTCAGCTTGAATGCACGATGGCGGCGTGCGTCGAGCATCGCCTCGGCTTCCGCGATGTCGCGCTGCGTGTCGCCGCTCGCGAGCGTCCAGGCGACGTCCACCGCATCGGTCCTGCGGCCGCCGAACAGCTCGGACAGCGGCACGCCGAGACGCTGCGCCTGCGCGTCGAACAGCGCGGTCTCGATCGCGCACTTCGCGAAACGGTTGCCCTGGAACAGCTTGCGCGCCCGCGCCATCGCGGCGCCCGGGCGTGTCGCGTCCATGCCCTGCAGCAGCGGCGCGAAGTAGGTGTCGATGTTGACCTTGATGCTTTCGGGGCTCTCCTCGCCGTACGCGAGGCCGCCGATGGTCGTCGCCTCGCCGACGCCTTCGATACCGTCCGTGCATCGAATTCGGACCAGCACGAGGGTCTGGCAATTCATCGTGGCGACCGACAATTTGTGGGGCCTGATCGTCGGCACGTCGACGAGCAATGTCTCGATGCGTTCGATGGTGGCGGCAGTTGCTATCATGCGATTCCTCCTGTTGGTGCACATGGTAGGAATTCCCGCCCCGCGTCGTCCAACACTCTTTCCGACTACTTCCATACCTTTGAGGCATGAAATGGAATTGCGCCAGCTCCGCTACTTCATCGCCGTCGCCGAGGAAATGAACATCACGCGGGCCGCCGAGCGGCTGCACATGACGCAGCCGCCGCTGAGCCGTCAGCTCCAGGCGATCGAGGACGAGATCGGGCTGCCGCTGTTCGAGCGCGGTGCGCGGCCGCTGAAGCTGACGGACGCCGGGCGCGTGTTCTATGCGCAGGCGAAGCGCCTCGTCGACCAGGCCGACGAGCTCGGCCCGCTGACGCGGCGGCTCGCGCAACTGTCGGAGCGGATCGTGATCGGCTTCGTGCCGTCGACGCTGTACGGCGCGCTGCCAGACGTGATCCGCGCGTTTCGCGAGGCGCAGCCGGACGTCGAGCTGTCGCTGATCGAAATGTTCACGCTGGAGCAGCTCGGCGCGCTGAAGGGCGGGCGGATCGACGTCGGGTTCGGCCGCCTGCGTTTCGACGACGACCAGGTCGTGCGCGAGGCGCTGATCGAGGAAAAGCTGATCGCGGCGCTGCCGGTCGGGCATCCGCTCGCCGATCCCGACCGGCCGCTCGCGCTCGCGGATATCGCGAACGAGACGCTGATCGTCTATCCGAGCACGCCGCGGCCGAGCTTCGCCGACCAGCAGTTATCCGCATTGCGCGACGGCGGGCTGGTGCCGGCGGCCGTCCATGAGGTGCGCGAATTGCAGACGGCGCTCGGGCTCGTCGCCGCGCAGGTCGGCGTATCGCTGGTGCCGGAGAGCGTGGAGGGCGTGCGCGTGAGGGGTGTCGTCTACCGGCGGCTGCCGGAACCGGCCGCAACGTCGCCGATCATCATGAGCCGCCGGCTGCACGGCGAAAGCGCTGCGACAGCCGCGTTCTGCGCGATCGCGCGGGAGATGATCGTGCCGGCGGCGTAACCGCCGTCGCTGGTTTTATAAGTCGCAACTAACGGTCTGTTTCGGCATGTGCCGTCGAATGCGGAGAGGGTATCGCGATGTCATGCCGTCTCGCGTGATGCCGTTGCCGGTTGCGCAAGCTGCCGCGTGCACCGGCGGACTCATTGTCAGCGCTTCCCGTCGAGCGTCTCCGACGGCGATTCCCCGAACTTCTCCCGGTACGCGATCGCGAACCGGCCAAGGTGCGTGAACCCGCAATCGAGCGCGACATCCGCAATCCGCCGGTCGGACGCCGCGCCGCGCAGCAGCTCGCGTGCATGGTCGAGCCGCGTCGCGCGCAGGTATTGCATGGGGCTCATCCCGCGGAACTGCAGGAACGCGTCGCGCAGCGTCCGCTCCGGCACGTTGGCGGCGCGGACGATATCGGCAAGCTGCAGCGGCTGAGCGTAATGTGCGTTCACGAACTCCTGCGCGCGCCGCACGAAGCCCGGCGCCGGATCGCGGTGCGACGCGGGCAGCACGGACGGCGGGTGGCCTTCGATCAGCAGGTCGATCAGCAGGTGCTCGAGCTGCGACGCGACGCGCGGGTTCGCGTTGGCGCGTTCGAGCAGTTCGGGCGAACGCGCGACGAGCATCAGTTGCTGGCGCCATGCGGCGAGCGCGGCGTCGCTGATGTGCAGCACGGGGTCGAGCGTCGCGCGCGGGTCGCCGGTCAGCGAGCCGACGGTCGCTGCGTCGATGCGCAGCACGAACTGCTCGCAATCGGCGGACAGTACCGCATCGAAGCGCTCGCCGGGCGCGCACAGCACGCCGGTCTGGCCGTCGACGCCGAGCTGCCGCCCCATCGCGCGCACCTCGGCCTGGCCGGACAGGCAGAACATCAGCAGGTAATAGCCGTCGACCGCGTCGACCTGTACGCGCATCGCGTCGCCGAACGCGATCGTGCCGATCCCGAGCCCGCCGAGCTTGACGAAATCCATGTGCGACGCCCCGTGCACGCGGCCGTTCGGCAGCAGCGCGTGCGGCTGCATCACGCGCGAGATCCGCTCGCGCGTCTCGTCGAGATCGCGGGATTCGAACAGCCGGTGCGCGCGCAGCGCGAGCGGCTCGAACGACATTGGGGACATGGGCCTCAGCCTGATTGGGGACGCCGCGTTTCGATCCGACGAATGGGTCGCGATCGGACGCGGCATCGTGTGTGCCGCCATGCTAGCTCAGAAATCCGCCGAAAGTGGATATTGCACCGCCGCAATCGCACTTTCCGGATAGACGGCGAATATTAGCCTTTCAAAAATGGACCCCATCTTATTAATGAAACGGATCAACAAGGAGTCCGACATGGAGCAGACAGAATCGCCCGTCGTGTTCGCCGCGCGCGGCGACGCGTCCGACGTGAGCTTTCCGCACGACGACGGCTCGCGCGTGCCGTACAAGGTGTTCAGCTCGCAGGCCGTCTACGAACGCGAGCAGGAACGCATCTTCCGCGGGCCGACGTGGAACTTCGTCGCGCTGGAAGCGGAAATCCCGAACGCCGGCGACTTCAAGAGCACGTTCGTCGGCGACACGCCGGTCGTCGTCACGCGCGCCGAGGACGGCACGCTCGCCGCATGGGTGAACCGCTGCGCGCATCGCGGCGCGCAGGTGTGCCGCAAGTCGCGCGGCAACGCGACCTCGCACACGTGCGTCTATCACCAGTGGAGCTTCGACAACACGGGCAACCTGCTCGGCGTGCCGTTCCGGCGCGGCCAGAAGGGGATGACCGGGATGCCGGCTGATTTCGACCCGAAGCAGCACGGGCTGCGCAAGCTGCGCGTCGACAGCTATCGCGGGCTCGTGTTCGCCACCTTCAGCGATGAAGTGATGCCGCTGCCCGACTATCTCGGCGAGCAGATGCGCCCGTGGATCGACCGGATCTTCCACAAGCCGATCGAGTATCTCGGCTGCACGCGCCAGTATTCGAAGTCGAACTGGAAGCTGTACATGGAGAACGTGAAGGACCCGTATCACGCGAGCATGCTGCACCTGTTCCATACGACCTTCAATATCTTCCGCGTCGGGATGAAGGCGCGTTCGATTCCGGACGCGAACCACGGGCTGCACAGCATCATCACGGTGACGAAGACGAACGACGACACGTCGGCCGCGTACAAGCAGCAGAACATCCGTTCGTTCGACGAGGGCTTCCACCTCGAGGACGAATCGATCCTCGATCTCGTGTCGGAATACGACGAGGACTGCACGAACCATATCCAGCCGATCTTCCCGCAGCTCGTGATCCAGCAGATCCACAACACGCTGGTCGCGCGGCAGATCCTGCCGAAGGGCCCCGACAACTTCGAGCTGATCTTCCACTTCTTCGGTTATGCGGACGACACGCCCGAGCTGCGCGCGCTGCGCATCAAGCAGGCGAACCTGGTCGGGCCGGCCGGCTATATCTCGATGGAGGATACGGAGGCGACCGAACTCGTGCAGCGCGGTACGGTGCGCGACGGCGATGCGACGTCGGTGATCGAGATGTCGCGCGGCAATCCGGACCAGCAGGACACGGTGATCACCGAAAGCCTGATCCGCAAGTTCTGGGTCGGTTACCAGAAGCTGATGGGCTATTGAAGCGGGAGCGAGAAATGACGGAAGACATGAAGACGTGGTTCGAGATTTACATGCTCCAGAACCGCTACATCGGGCACCTCGACAACGACCGGCTCGAACACTGGCCGGAAATGTTCACCGAGGACTGCACGTACGAGATCGTGCCGAAGGAGAACGCGGATCTCGGGCTGCCGGTCGGGATCGTCCACTGCACGAACCAGCGGATGCTGCGCGATCGCGTGGTGTCGCTGCGGCACGCGAACATTTTCGAGGAGCACACGTACCGGCACATGACGTCGGGCCTGACGATCGTCGCCGAACGCGACGGCGAGATCGACACCGAGAGCAACTACGTCGTCGTGCAGACGCGCAGCAATGGCGAATCGAACGTGTACCAGGCCGGCAAGTACTACGACACGGTCGTGCGCACGCCCGACGGGCTGCGCTACAAGACCAAGCGGGTGATTTACGACACGTCGCGCGTGCAGACGCTGCTCGCCACCCCGATCTGACGAAGCAAGGAACCGACATGACCGAAGCAACGCTCGCCGAGTGGCATCCGCTCGGCGCTTTCGACGAATTCTCCGAAGACGAACCGGCGGCGCGTGTCGCCGGCCAGAAGCCGATCGCCGTGTTCCGGATCGGCGACGAACTGTTCGCGATGCACGACCTTTGCACGCACGGCCATGCGCGGCTGTCCGAAGGTTATGTGGAGGACGGTTGCGTCGAATGCCCGCTGCACCAGGGGCTGATCGACATCCGCACCGGCGCGCCGAAATGCGCGCCGATCACGGAGCCGGTGCGGACCTATCCGCTCCGGATCGTCGACGGGCAGGTGGAAGTCAATGTCGGCTGATCCGTTCGTAATCGTCGGCGCGGGCCACGCGGCCCGGCGCACGGCCGAAGCGCTGCGCGAGCGCGATGCCGCCGCGCGTATCGTGATGATCGGCGCGGAGCGCGAGCTGCCATACGACCGGCCCGCGCTGTCGAAGGATGCGCTGATGAGCGACGGCGGCGAGCAGCGCGCGTTCGTGCGCGATGCGGCGTGGTACGACACGCAGCGTATCGAGCTGCGGCTCGGCACGCGCGTCGATGCGATCGGGCGCGACGCGCAGCGCGTGCAGCTCGACGACGGCACGACGCTGCCGTACGCGCGGCTCGTGCTCGCGACGGGTTCGCGGGTGCGCACGTTCGGCGGTGCGATCGACGAAGGCGTCGAGCCGCATTACGTCCGCACCGTTGACGATGCGCGTGCGTTGCGCACGCGACTCGCGCCGGGCCGCCGCGTCGCGGTGCTCGGTGGCGGTTTCATCGGCCTCGAGGTCGCGGCTGCGGCGCGCCAGCTAGGTTGCGACGTGACGGTGATCGATCCGGCACCCCGATTGCTGCAGCGTGCGTTGCCGGAAGTCGTCGGTGCGTATGCGCGTCAGTTGCACGACGCGCGTGGCGTGGTGTTTCAGATGGCGACGCTGCCGCGTGCGATCCGACGTGCGCCGTCCGGCGGTGCGATCGTCGAGACCGATCGCGGCGATGTGCCGGCCGATATCGTCGTGGTCGGCATCGGTGTCGTGCCCAATGTCGAGCTTGCACAGGCGGCCGGGCTCGACGTCGACAACGGGATACGCGTCGACGCGGGCTGCCGCACCGCCGATCCCGCGATCTTCGCGGCGGGCGAGGTGACGATGCATTTCAATCCGCTGCTCGGGCGTCACGTGCGGATCGAATCTTGGCAGGTTGCCGAAAACCAGCCGGCCGTTGCGGCCGCGAACCTGCTCGGCGCGGACGAGACCTATGCCGAACTGCCGTGGCTATGGTCCGATCAGTACGACTGCAATCTGCAGATGCTCGGGTTGTTCGGCAGCGAATGCACGACCGTCGTGCGCGGCGATCCGGCGAGCGGGCCGTTCACGGTGTTCGGGCTGGGCGACGACGGCCGAATCGCCGCGGTGGCCGCGGCGAACCTGGGGCGCGACATCGGCGCATCGCGCCGGCTGATCGCGGCAGGAGCGGTGCCCGATCCGGTGAAACTCGCCGATCCGGCGGTGAACCTGAAAACGTTTCTGTAGCGGCGGCAGGCGCGGCGAGCATGGCCGGCGCGGCGGACGGATTGCGTCGGCGATGACGTCGCCGGCCGCGCGCTTACCGGACGGTTGCGCGAGCGGAGGGTGACCTGATGCGCGGCGGCGATCGCGCGGGCCCGTCGCGCATCATGCCGCGCGTTTGTCGGCCGGGGCGAAATCGGGGATATTAGCGACATCGCCGATCCGCCCGTCCTCCATGACGCCTGACAAAGCCCTCGAACTGAAACGAAGCAAGCGCCGCGCGCTGTGGCTGCTGCTGGCCGCAGTCGCGGTGTTCGTCACGACGATCCTGCTGCCGCGCGGCCCGTGGGTCGACGGCGTCAAGGCCGTGGCCGAGGCCGCGATGGTTGGTGCGCTCGCCGACTGGTTCGCGGTCGTCGCGCTGTTCCGTCGCGTGCCGATTCCGTTCGTGTCGCGCCATACCGAGATCATCCCGAAGAACAAGGACAAGATCGCCGACAACCTCGCGGTGTTCGTGCGCGAGAAGTTTCTCGGCCCCGATGCGCTCGCCGCACAGATCCGCCAGCACGATCCCGCGCAGAAACTCGGCGCATGGCTCGGCGAGCCGGCGAACACCGACGCGCTGGGCGTCTACGTGACGAAGCTGATGAGCTTCGCGCTCGACATGACCGACGACGCGCGGATCCAGTCGTTCGTCCACGACGCGTTCCGCGCGGTGATCGACCGGGTCGACCTGTCGCAATCGGCCGGCGCGATCCTCGACACGCTGACGAAGGACGGCCGCCACCAGGCGTTGCTCGACGATGCGATCGAACAGGTGGTCGACGTGCTCGACAAGGAGGAGAACCGCGAGGTGATCGCGGGATTCATCGTCGAATGGCTGAAGACGCAGTATCCGAAAATCGAGAAGATCATGCCGACGCAGTGGTTCGGCGAGAACGGCGCGCGGATGCTCGCGAGCGCGGTGAGCCGCGTGCTGGAAGACGTGGCGGCGGATCCCGAGCACGAGCTGCGGCAGCGCTTCGACCGGACGGTCGTGCGGCTGACCGTCCGGCTGAAGCACGATCCCGTGTTCATCGAAAAGGGCGAGGAGATCAAGCGCTACATTCGCGACGGCGATGCGTTCAACGAATACGCGCGCGACTTGTGGGACCAGTTGCGCGCGTGGCTGAAGGCCGATCTCGCGCGCCCCGATTCGGTGCTGCACCGGCAGGCCGCGACGCTCGGCGGCTGGCTCGGCGCGCGGCTCGCCGAGAGCCCGGCGCTGCGCGCGTCGCTGAACGAGCATATCGAGAAGGCCGTGCACGAGATGGCGCCGGATTTCGCCGATTTCCTGATGCGCCACATCCGCGACACGGTGCGCAACTGGGATGCGCGCGAGATGTCGCGGCAGATCGAGCTGAACATCGGCAAGGATCTGCAGTACATCCGCATCAACGGCACGCTGGTCGGCGGGCTGATCGGGCTCGGGCTGTATCTGGTGTCGCTGGTGCCGCGCTGGGCGGCCGGGTGGTTGCACTGACGCGGCCATGCCGGCGAACGGCGGCCGCGGTGCCTACGCGTGCGTGCGCTCGCGCGGTTCGACCTTGCGGTCGATCTCGCTGCGCGTCGGCAGTGTCTTGAGATCGTAAGCGGCTTGCAGGTTCAACCAGAATTCCGGCGACGTATCGAAGTAGCGCGCAAGCCGGTAAGCCGTATCGGCCGTGATGCCGCGCCGTTCCTTGACGATTTCGTGCAAGCGTGTCGCCGGCACGTTCAACGCGAGCGCCAGTGCGTTGACGCTCATTTCCAGCGGAACGAGGAACTCTTCCCGCAGGACCTCGCCCGGATGAATCGGGCGCATTCCATTCTTGAGCATGCGAGGCTCCAGTCAGTGATAGTCGACGATCTCGACCTGGGTGGGGCCATCGTCGCTCCATTCGAAACAGATCCGCCATTGCTCGTTGATGCGGATGCTGTGCTGGCCTCCCCGATCGCCTTGCAACGCCTCGAGCCGGTTGCCGGGAGGCGCCCGCAAATCGCGCAGTTCTTTCGCAGCGGCGACCATTTGCAGTTTCCGGGTGGCAACGGTTTCGATCGTGCGGAAGCGCTTGGGCGATTCTCCAGCAAACAGCAACTGGGTATCCTTGCATCGGAACGATCTGATCATTACGGGCATGGTATTACGTTTGGCGTAATACGTCAATAAGGGCGAAATGGTTTCAACGATGCGTACGTCGAAGCGCCGCCGCGTGAAACGACAAATAGGAAACCTAAATGATTGGGAATGGGTGAGGTCAACGCGTGATGACAGGTATCGCCAATGCATGCCGGCCGGTTTCTGTCGTCCCGACGAGTATAGGGGCGCGCGTTGCCTTTACGGGTCCGCTATGCCATTCGGACGATCCATTGCATCAACGGTACGCTGGTCGGCGGGCTGATCGGGCTCGGGTTGTATCTGGTGTCGCTGGTGCCGCGCTGGGCGGCCGGGTGGCTGCATTGATGCGGCCGCGGCCATCGCGCAGACGGCGCGGTGGCGCGCGCCCACGCATCACGCGTGCGCTTTCGAGCCGTGCAGTTGCAGGCCGAGCGCCTTGATGACCTTCAGGATCGTGCCGAAGCTCGGGTTGCCGTCGTGCGACAGCGCCTTGTACAGCCCTTCGCGCGACAGGCCCGCATCGCGCGCGACCTGCGACATGCCGCGGGCGCGTGCGATCACGCCGAGCGCGTGCGCGATGAAGGCCGGATCGTCGCCGGCCTCTTGCAGGCAGGCCTCGAAGTAGTCGGCCATGTCGTCTTCGGTTTTCAGATGGTCGGCCGAATCCCACGGCCGGGTGCTGATCTTGTCCATCGATCACTCCATGTCGAGATGCGCAAGCATCGCGTGCGCGGCGCGTATGTCGGCCTGTTGCGTCGATTTATCGCCGCCGCAGAGCAGGATGACCCAGATCGTTCCGCGCCGGACGTAGTAGACGCGATAACCGGGGCCATGGTCGATACGCATTTCGACGACTGGCGAGCCGGCGGATTTCCAGTCGCCCGGATTGCCCATCGACAGGCGGTCGATGCGTGCCTGGATGCGGCGCTTCGCGACGCGATCCTGCAGGCCGGCAAACCATGCGTCGAAGACGTCGGTGGTCCGGATGCTGAACGTAGGCGCACTGTAGGGCATTGATTGCAGTATGTCAACCATGGTTCACAGGTATATCGGGCTATTCCGTAGTCGCTACATTAGGGCAGCCTGCTTCGTTTGCGCGCCAAATGGCCATTCGGCCGAAGTCGAAATTTTCCGAATCCGTCTACAATCAATCACGTCTTTGCCGCCCGTGCGCGCCCGTCGCGCACGGGCGGGTCCGTTCGTCCTCCGGTATCCGGAGGCGCCGCCGCGCATCGCTCATTGCGCGGCGGGAAGTGCCGTGGTCAGTGTCCAGTAGGTAAAGCGTCCGCGTGCCGTAGGCCGGCGCGCGTCATGTACGCCGCGTGTCCGTAGGCCGGGCAGGCGGCATCAACCGAGAGTCCCCCATGAAAGCATCGGATCTGTTCGTGAAGGCGCTGGAAGCCGAAGGTGTCGAGTACGTGTTCGGCATTCCCGGCGAGGAAAACCTCGATCTGCTCGAATCGCTGCGGCGATCGAAGATCAAGCTCGTGCTGACCCGGCACGAGCAGGCGGCCGGCTTCATGGCCGCCACCTACGGCCGCCTGACGGGCCGCACCGGCGTGTGTCTCGCGACGCTCGGGCCCGGCGCGACGAACTTCGTGACGGCCGCCGCGTATGCGCAGCTCGGCGGGATGCCGATGCTGATGATCACCGGGCAGAAGCCGATCAAGTCCAGCAAGCAGGGCCACTTCCAGATCGTCGACGTGGTCGACATGATGCAGCCGCTCACGAAGTTCACGCGGCAGATCGTGTCGATCGGCAACATCCCGTCGGCCGTGCGCGAGGCGTTCCGCCGCGCGGAGGAAGAGCGCCCGGGCGCCGCGCACCTCGAATTGCCGGAAGACATCGCGCACGAGGAAGGCGACGGCAAGCCGATCCCGCGCAGCTACAGCCGGAGGCCGATCGCCGAGGAGAAGGCGGTCGCGCACGCGGTCGACGCGATCCAGGCCGCGCGCCATCCGCTGCTGATGATCGGCGCGGGCGGCAACCGCAAGACGACCCGCAAGATCCTCGTCGAATTCGTCGACAAGACGGGCATCCCGTTCTTCACGACGCAGATGGGCAAGGGTGTGATCGACGAGACGCACCCGCTGTGGCTCGGCAATGCGACGCTGTCCGACGGCGACTTCGTGCACCGCGCGATCGAGCATGCGGACTGCATCATCAACGTCGGCCACGACGTGATCGAGAAGCCGCCGTTCTTCATGCGCGCGGACGACAAGACCGTGATCCACGTGAACTTCCTCGGTGCGCAGGTCGACCCCGTCTATTTCCCGCAGATCGAGGTGGTCGGCGACATCGCGAACGCGGTGTGGCAGATGACGGAAGCGATCGCGCCGCAGCCGCACTGGGATTTCGCGCGCTTCGCGATGATCAAGGAGCATTTCGACGCGCACCTGGAGAAGGGCCAGCACGACCCGCGCTTCCCGATATACCCGGTGCGCATCGTCAACGACCTGTACAACGCACTGCCGGCCGACGGGATCGTCTGTCTCGACAACGGGATGTACAAGATCTGGTTCGCACGCTACTGGCGCGCGCACGAGCCGAACTCGCTGTTGCTCGACAACGCGCTCGCATCGATGGGCGCGGGCCTGCCGTCGGCGATCGCGACGAAGATCGTGCATCCGCAGCGCAAGGTGATCGCCGTGTGCGGCGACGGCGGCTTCATGATGAATTCGCAGGAGCTCGAAACGGCCGTGCGGCTGAAGCTCGACATCGTCGTGATGATCCTGCGCGACGATGCATTCGGGATGATCCGCTGGAAGCAGGAGAACATGAATTTCCCCGATTTCGCGATGACGCTGCAGAACCCCGATTTCGTGTCGTATGCGCAAAGCTACGGCGCGCACGGGCATCGCGTCGAATCGGCCGACGATCTCGAGCCGCTGCTGCGCGAGTGCTTCTCGTCGCCGGGCGTGCACGTGATCGACGTGCCGATCGACTATTCGGACAACGAGCGCGTGCTGAACCGCGAGATCAAGCGGCTGTCGGCGCAACTCTGAATTCACCGTTCACAGGAAGGAGTCGTTCCATGTTGAAGGAAACCTATCCGTACTACCTCGCCAACGAGGCCGTCTACGCGAACACCGATCTGGAAGTGACGGACAAGTTCAGCGGCAAGGTCGCGACGCGCGTCGCGCTGGCCGACGCGAAGGCGATCGATGCGGCGATCGGCGCGGCGGTCGACGCCGCGAAGCCGATGCGCGAGCTGCCGGCCTTCAAGCGGCAGGCCGTGCTCGACCATTGCGTCGCGCGCTTTCGCGAGCGCTTCGACGAGCTGGCCGAAGCGCTGTGCATCGAGGCCGGCAAGCCGATCAACGATTCGAAGGGCGAAGTGACGCGGCTGATCGACACGTTCCGCGTGGCATCCGAGGAATCGGTGCGCATCGACGGCGAGATCATCAACCTCGAGATCTCCGCGCGTGCGCAGGGCTATACGGGCTACACGAAGCGCGTGCCGGTCGGCCCGTGCTCGTTCATCTCGCCGTTCAACTTCCCGCTGAACCTCGCCGCGCACAAGGTCGCGCCCGCGCTCGCGGCCGGCTGTCCGTTCGTGCTGAAGCCCGCGAGCCGCACGCCGATCGGCGCGCTGATCATCGGCGAGGTGCTCGCGGAAACCGACCTGCCGAAGGGCGCGTTCTCGGTGCTGCCCGCGCATCGCGACGGCGCCGATCTCTTCACGACCGACGAGCGTTTCAAGCTGCTGTCGTTCACGGGCTCGCCGGCCGTCGGCTGGGCGCTGAAGGAGAAGGCCGGCAAGAAAAAAGTCGTGCTGGAACTCGGCGGCAACGCTGCCGCGATCGTCGATGCGGATCAGCACGACCGGCTCGACTACGTGGTCGAGCGTCTTGCGTTCGGCGCGTACTACCAGTCGGGTCAGAGCTGCATCGGCGTGCAGCGGATCCTCGTGCATGCCGATCTGTACGACGCGCTGCGCGAGAAGCTGATCGCGAAGACGCGTTCGCTGAAGATGGGCGATCCGAAGGATCCGTCGACGTTCGTCGGCCCGATGATCTCCGAGTCCGAATCGAGCCGGCTGTCGGGGTGGATGGATGCGGCCGTCGCGGCGGGCGCGAAGATCGTCGCGGGCGGCAAGGTCGACGGTGCGATGTTCGAGGCGACGCTGCTGGAAAACGTCGGGCATGAGCAGGACCTGTACCGGAAGGAGGCGTTCGGCCCCGTCGCGATCCTCGAGAAATTCGACCGGTTCGACGACGCGCTCGCGCGCGTGAACGACAGCGACTTCGGGCTGCAGGCCGGCGTGTTCACCGATTCGCTCACGCATGCGCAGCGCGCGTGGGACGAGCTGGAGGTCGGCGGTGTCGTGATCAACGACGTGCCGTCGTTCCGCGTCGACAACATGCCGTACGGCGGCGTGAAGGACTCGGGCCTCGGCCGCGAAGGGATCCGCTACGCGATCGAGGACATGACCGAGCCGCGGCTGATGGTCGTGCGGCGCCGGTAACGCGGGGCGGGCAGCGCGGTGCCGCGACGGCACGCGGGCGGGCGATCGTGCCGGCCCGCGTGCCGTTTTCCATCGCGGCGCACACACCGGCCCGCAACGGGCCCGTACCGCGTGGCGGGCCTCCCGAACGCGCTCGACTGCGGGCATCGCATCGTGATGTAATCGCGCCAAACTGCCGACCGGGGTACGACGCCGGAACGCGCGAATTCATTCTTCACGAGGTCGATTCATGTCTCCCGTCTCGGCATTCAAGCTGGTTTTGTTGTCATTCCTGGCGATCGTCGCGCTCGAATGCATCGCCAAGCGGCTGCGGCTGCCGCCCGCGGCCGCGCTGCTGATCGGCGGCATCGGCATCGCGTTCATCCCCGGCTTGCCACCGATCAACCTCGATCCCGAACTGGTGCTGCTGGTATTCCTGCCGCCGCTGCTGATGGACGGTGCGTATTTTTCGGTGTGGGAGGAGTTCAAGCGCAACGTCGGCGGCATCCTGCTGCTCGCGATCGGCGCGGTCGTGTTCACGACGTTCGCGGTCGGCTTCGCCGTGCACTGGGTCGTGCCGGCGCTGCCGTGGGCCGCATGCTTCGCGCTCGGCGCGATCGTGTCGCCGCCCGACGCGGTTGCCGCGAAGGCCGTGCTCGAACGCGTCGCGCTGCCGCGCCGGCTGATGGTGCTGCTCGAAGGCGAGAGCCTGCTGAACGACGCGGCCGGCCTCGTGCTGTTCCGCTTCGCGGTCGCGGCCGCGCTCACCGGCGCGTTCAGCCTCGAGCATGCGGTCGTGCGCTTCGCGGAGCTCGGGCTCGGCGGCGTGGTGGTCGGCTTCGTGGTCGGCAGGCTCGTCGTGTGGTTCCTGAAGCTGCTCGACGATGACTATCTCGTGATCACCGTCGCGGTGATTGCCGGCTGGATCGCGTATATCGCGGGCGAAATGGTCGAGGTGTCGGGCGTGATCGCGACCGTCACGGCCGGCATGATCATCGGCTGGCATCAGCACGAGGTGTTCTCGGCGGCCGTGCGCACGCGCGGCACCGCGTTCTGGCAGGTCATCGTGTTCCTGCTCGAAGCGATGGTGTTCGTGCTGATCGGGCTGTCGCTGCGCGGCGCGATGCACCGGCTCGGCGGCTTCGAACAGGTGCTCGCCACGATGGTGCCGCCGGTGCTCGCAGTGCTGTCGGCGGTGATCGTGTCGCGCTTCGTGTGGATCTACGCGGTCGAGGCGCTGAAGTGGCCGGTGCGCGGGATCGCGCGGCGCGGCGACGCGCCCGACTGGAAGGCCGCGACGATCATGAGCTGGGCCGGGATGCGCGGTGTCGTCACGCTGGCGATCGCGCTGTCGCTGCCCGAGGCGATGCCCGGCCGCGACGTGATCCTGGTCGCGTCGTTCGCGGTGATCCTCGTCACCGTGTTGCTGCAGGGCACGACGATCGGGCCACTGATCCGGCTGCTGCGTTTGCCGCAACGCGAAGCGCGCGCCGCGCATCACCTGACCGAGCCGCAGACGTGGGCGTACGTCGAGGCCGCGCAGCTCGCGGCGATCCAGCCGCTCGTGCGCGACGAGAACGGCGTGGTCATCCATCCGCGCCTGCTCGAGCAATACACGTATCGCGCGGAAATGACCGAGCGGGCGAAGAACGAGCCCGCGTATCCGGCGGAAGTGCGCACCGCGCACTACGACGTGGTGCTGGCCGCGATCAAGGCCGGGCGCGCGGAACTGTTGCGCCTGCATCGTTCAGGCCGCATCCACGACGAGATGCTGCACATGCTCGAACGCGATCTCGACCTGCAGGAAGTGTCCGCGCAGCACGGGCGCGGGTAGGCGGCCGCACCTCCATCATCGGGCCGGCTTCCTGCCGGCCCGATGCGCGCGGGTCGATCCTCGCCCTGGGCGCCGTATTTTTCTCCCTTCCTCCGGCCGATTCGGTGCATTTTCATCAGGCCCCAATACGTCTCGCAATCGAGCCTTGCAGCGCATGCAAACCTCGCTTTGCCGAGCTCGCAAACGTTATCGTGTTTCGAATCCGGAAATGATCTGATTTATCTGATTGCGGCTCTTTCTGCATATTTGGCAAAACTAAACCGGAAGGAGATAGATGCTGTGTTCTAATTTCATTTAGAATCAGCCGGTTATCTTTATTGAGAGAAAGAATGCGGAGGTAATGCGGCCGTCGACGGGGAAAATCCGGCGTCCGGAGCCCCGCAAGGCATTGCCGACAGGCCAAATCGGCGGAATCAGGCGGGGTTTTCAACCGCCAATATAAGATCGCGTCCAAGTCGGATAAACAACTCCCATGAAAGAATCGGTTGGAGATTCGGCGTTTGAAACTGTATTTATGAAAGAATCAAGCAGCGATAATGCCCCGGATTGTCTTGAATCGGGGCTTTCGGTTCTCCTGGTCGACGATCAACCGTTCGTCGGCGAGGTGATCCGCCGCGCGCTGCGCAGCGAACACGACATCGACCTGCACGTGTGCACCGACGCACACCGGGCGATGGCGGTTGCGCGCGACGTGAAGCCGACGGTCATCCTGCAGGATCTCGTGATGCCGGAGATCGACGGCCTCGATCTCGTTCGCGCATGGCGTGCGGACGCCGGCACCGCACGCGTGCCGATCATCGTGCTGTCCGCGAAAGAGGAGCCGATCGTCAAGCGCGAGGCGTTCATCGCCGGCGCGAACGACTATCTGGTGAAGCTCCCCGACGCGATGGAACTGACCGCGCGCATCCGCTATCACTCGAATTCGTACCTGATGTCCCGCCAGCGCGACGAGGCGCTCGATTTCCTGTCGCACGACATGCGTTCGCCGCAGACGTCGATCCTCGCGCTGCTCGACGTCTACCGGACCGAGCACGGCGACATGCCGGCGATCATGGAGCGCATTGCCGGCCATGCGCGGCGCGCGCTTGCGCTCGCCGACGGCTTCATCCACCTGACCCGCGCGCAGTCCGAGCGCCGCGCACACGAGGTCGTGAGTCTCAACGAGATCGCGCTCGATGCCGTCGACCAGCTTTGGGAGAAGGCGGCCGGGTGCGGCAGCCGGGTCGTCGCGCACGTGCCCGATACCGAGTGCGTGACGATGGGCGACCGCATGATGCTCACGCGCGCGGTCGCGAACCTGATCGACAACGGGCTGAAGTACGGCCCGGCCGGCACGGACGTGCACTGCACGCTGAGCGGCGAGGGCGGTGCCTGGCTGATCGGCGTCGAGGATACCGGCGCCGGCATCGCACCGGAGCAGCGCACGGCCGCGACCGAGTCGTTCGTGCAGCTCGAATCCGCGCATGGCGCGGCGCGCAGCGGCTTCGGCCTCGGGCTCGCGTTCGTCCGCGCGACGGCGGCGCGGCATCGCGGCCAGATTTTGATGCGCAATACGGCGCGCGGCTTCATGGTCGCGCTACGTTTGCCGGCGCAAGCGGAGCGGTGATTTCGCGGCGCGGCCTGCCGGCGCCGCGTCGTCCGCATCCGACCACGAGGCGCTCGTGGCGCGCCGACCGGCGCGCAGGCGGGCGTGGATTTTTTCAACGCTGATTTTAGAAAGCCCATAACGAACATGGCCACCGTGACGCCCCGCGCGACCAATGAAAGCCTGCATCCGACGATCGGCGCTACCCGGCTGACGCTCGGCAATCGCATTCTGCTCAGCTTCGGCGTGCTGTTCGTGCTGATGCTGGTGACAGCTGGCGTGTCCTACGAGCGCCTGCGCGCGATCAACAGCGAAGCCGTCAGCATCGAGCGCGACTCGCTGCCCGGCGTCTACCTCGCGGCGTCGCTGCGCGGCGCGGTCAACGAATCGTTCGCGCTGCTGCAGCAGGCAACGTTCGTCGACACCGACCCCGAAGCCGTGCAGCGCGATCTCGCGAAAATTGCCGACGCGCTGAAGGACGTCGAGTCGCTGTCGGTCGATTACCAGAACACGACGTTCCGCGACGACGACCGTCAGCGTTTCGCGACGTTTCGCGGCTCCTACGACCGCTACCAGCCGCTGCTGAACGAAGCCGTGCAGAAACACCGCATGTCGCGCGACGATGCCGTTGCCGCCTACGCGAAGGTACAGCCGGTGTGGATCGAGGTCGTGCGCAATGCCAATACGCTGGTACAGGAGAACCGCAAGTTCGCCGACCAGTCCGCCAAGCTGATCCGCGAATCCGTGCAGGACACCGAGGTCGTGCTCGCGACCGCACTGGCGGTCATGCTGCTGTCCGCGATCGCGCTCGGCTATTTGCTGTTCCGTTCGGTCACCGTGCCGATGGCGCGGCTCGTCGAAGTGCACGACGTGATGCGCACCGGCAACCTGACGCGCCGCCTCGACCTGCGCCGCCGCGACGAATTCGGCACGCTCGAGACGGGCTTCAACCGGATGGCCGACGAGCTGACCGAGCTGGTCTCGCGAGCGCAGCAGTCGTCGCTGCAGGTGACGACGTCGGTCGCCGAGATCGCGGCGACGTCGCGCGAGCAGCAGGCGACGGCGAACGAAACCGCGGCGACGACGACCGAGATCGGCGCGACCTCGCGCGAGATCTTCGCGACGTCGCGCGACCTGCTGCGCACGATGAACGAGGTGGCCGGCGTGGCCGAGCAGTCGGCGACGCTCGCGGGCGTGAGCCAGAGCGGGCTCACGCGGATGGGCGAGACGATGCGCAGCGTGATGGACGCGGCCGGTTCGGTGAACGCGAAGCTCGCGATCCTCAACGAGAAGGCGCTGAACATCAACCAGGTGGTCGCGACGATCACCAAGGTCGCCGACCAGACCAACCTGCTGTCGCTGAACGCGGCGATCGAGGCCGAGAAGGCCGGCGAGTACGGCCGCGGCTTCGCGGTCGTCGCGACCGAGATCCGCCGCCTCGCCGACCAGACGGCCGTGGCGACCTACGACATCGAGCAGACGGTGAAGGAAATCCAGTCGGCCGTGTCGGCGGGCGTGATGGGGATGGACAAGTTCTCCGAGGAAGTGCGCCGCGGGATGCTCGACGTGCAGCAGGTCGGCGGGCAGTTGTCGCAGATCATCGCCGAGGTGCAGACGCTCGCGCCGCGCTTCCAGATGGTCAACGAAGGGATGCAGACGCAGGCGAACGGCGCCGAGCAGATCACGCAGGCGCTGTCGCAACTGTCGGAAGCTGCGCAGCAGACCGCCGAGTCGCTGCGCCAGTCGTCGCAGGCGATCGACGACCTGACGCTCGTCGCGAACCAGTTGCGCACCAGCGTGTCGCGGTTCAAGGTCGACGCGTGACGCGCGCCGACCCGCAGAGCGGCGCGCACGCGCTGTTCCTGATGTTCGAGCTCGACGGCGAGCGCTATGCGCTCGACGCGGCCGGCATCGAAGAGGTGCTGCCGCTCGCGATCACGAAGGCCGTGCCCGGTGCGCCTGAATGGATCGCCGGGCTGCTGATGCGCGGCGGCCAGCCGGTGCCGGTGATCGACGTGCCGATGCTCGCGCTCGGGCGGCGCGCGCATGCGCTGCGCTCGACCCGGCTCGTAATGGTGCGCTACCGCGCGGGCAATGCCGACGGCGAGCGCGTGATCGGCCTGATCGTCGAGCGCGCGACGCAGACGATGCGAATCGATCGCGCGGCGTTCCGCGCGAGCGGCATCTCGACCGCGCGCACGCGCTGGCTCGGGCTCGTCGCGAACACGCCCGACGGCGTCGTGCAGCAGGTGTCGATATCCGACCTGATCGACGACGTTGCGCGCCTGTACCTGTTCGACGGCCTGCCGGGCCACGTGGAGGAATCCGCATGAAAGAGTCCGAATCGCGATTTCGCGGCTGGCTGCTGCGCGAAACCGGCATCGACCCCGACTCGCTCGGCAACGATTTTCTGATCCGTGCGCTGACGGAGCGTGTGCACGCGCTGCAAACGGACGGCGAGCGGCTGCCGTCGGCGGCGCGGCCGCCCGTGACGCAGGACGCGCTCGACGCGTACTGGCAGCAGCTCAACGCGTCGGCCGACGAGCGGCGTGCGCTGATCGAGCTGTTCGTCGTGCCCGAGACGTGGTTCTTTCGCGACCGCGAGGCCTTCGCGACGCTTGCGCGGCTCGCGGCCGAACGGTTCGCCGCGACGCCCGGGCGCGTGATCCGCGTGCTGAGCGCGCCGTGCTCGACGGGCGAGGAGCCGTATTCGGCGGCGATGGCGCTGCTCGACGCGGGGCTCGAACCCGCCAGCTTCACGATCGACGCGATCGACCTCAGCGCGCGCGCGATCGAGCAGGCGCGGCTTGGCTGTTACGGGCGCAACGCGTTTCGCGGCACCGCGACGGAGTTTCGTGCGCGCTACTTCAGGCCGGCCGCCGACGGCTGGCTGCTCGACGAGCGCGTGCGCGCGTGCGTGCAGTTCCGTCACGCGAACCTCGTCGAACCGATCGCCGATACGGGCATTCGCTACGATTTCGTGTTCTGCCGCAACGTGCTGATCTACTTCGATCGCGACGCACAGGATCGCGTGATCCGTTCGCTCGGCGCGTGTCTGGCCGACGACGGCATGCTGTTCGTCGGGCCGGCCGAAACGGGCGTCGCGATGCGGCACGGGATGCGCTCGGCGCGCGTGCCGCTGGCATTCGCGTTTCATCGCGAGCCTGCCGCCGGTGTGGCGGCCGATGCAAGTGCGGCCCGGGCTGCGGCAACGCCGTCCGCGGCAGCGGCGTACCGGCGCGCGGAGCGCCTCACGGTCGCGCCGCTCGCGGCGACGCGCCCGGTGCTGGCCGTGGCGCCGCCGCCCTGGTTCGGCGACGGGCTGCAGCCGTTCGCGGCGCCGGCCCCGGCCGTGCGTACGGCCGCGTTCGACGCACGGGCCGACCTGTCGGTGGCGACGGCCGAAGCGGCCGCGTCCGTCGACGAACGTGTTGCGCCGACGCTCGAGGATGCGCAGGCGCTCGCGAACGCCGGCGCGTTCGACGAGGCCGAGCGCGTGCTTGCGCAATTCTCGGCGCGCGTCGGCCCGCATGCCGATGCGTTCTACCTGAACGGGCTGATCGCGGATGCGCGCGGGCGCGCGGCGGAAGCCGGCGACTTCTACCGCAAGGCGCTGTATCTGCGGCCCACGCACCACGAGGCGCTGACCCATCTCGCGACGCTGCTCGACGTCGGCGGCGATCGCGCGGGCGCGCAATGGCTGCTCGAGCGCGCACGGCGCTCGGCCGGCTGATACGAATACGGGATCGGGACCGACACCGCGATGACCAGAGGAATCCATGAACCGCGACGCCGCTGCCACTGACGACACGACGATCGACGTCGACGATTGCTGGAACCGGATCGGCACGCGCGGCGACCGCTCGTGCGAGCGGCTGGCCGACTGCCAGCGCTGCCTGAACTGCCCGGTCTACGCGTATCACGCGGCGAAGCTGCTCGAGCGTCCGCTCGGCGACGCCGAGATGGCCGACGCGACGCGCCGGATCAGCGCGTTCGGCACCACCCGCGTGCGCGACGACGACGGCGATACGCGCCACGCGGCGCTGGCGTTTCGCGTGGCCGACGAATGGCTCGCGCTGCCGATCGGCGTGCTGCGCGAGATCGCCGGCACCCGCCCGATCCATTCGCTGCCGCATCGCCGCAATTCGGCCGTGCGCGGCGTGGTCAACATCCGCGGCACGCTGCGCATCGCGATCTCGATCGGCGCGCTGCTCGGCCTCGATGCCGGCCAGGGCGGCAACGGCGGTGGCGACGGCCGTTTCACGCGGTTGCTGGTGGCCGCGTACCAGGGCGAACCGGTCGTGTTTCCGGTCGACGAAGTCGAGGGCGTGCTGCGCTTCGGCGCATCCGACTGGGTGCCCGTGCCGGCGACGGTCGGGCGCGCGAGCGCCGGCCTGTCGCGCGGCGTGCTGTCGTGGCGCGGCAAGTCGGTGGGCCTGCTCGACGACGATCGCCTGTTCGACGCCGTGACACGGAGCATGCGATGAGCGGCGATGACGATCTGAGCCACCTGTCGCTGCTCGAGCTGTATCGAGAGGAGACGCGCACGCAGACCCAGGCGCTGTCCGAGCGCTTGCTCGCGCTCGAATCGGGCGAGCCCGATGCCGTCGCGCTCGAGGCGTGCATGCGCGCCGCGCATTCGCTGAAGGGTGCCGCGCGCATCGTCGGCGTGCCGCTCGGCGTCGACATCGCGGGGCGGATGGAAGAATGCTTCGTCGCCGCGCAGGCCGGCACGATCGCGCTGACGGCCACGCACGTCGACGTGCTGCTCGCCGGCGTCGACCTGCTGGTGCGCGTCGGCGATCCGCAGGGGCCGCCCGTGTCGTCGACCGAGATCGACGTGTTCGCAGCGGCGCTGACGGGCGCCGACGGCGCGCAGACGATGCACGCGCCGGCCGTCGTGCCGCCGCAGGTGCCACGGTCGGCCGTGCCGTATCGCGAGCACGACGGCGCCGCGAACGAGCCGGTCGGGGCCGGCGCCCCGGTGCCGCCGCTCGCGGTGTCGGGCACGGTGCCCGATCCGGTCCAGGCCGGCCGCGTGGCCGGTGCCGGCGCGATGCGCCGCGTGCGCGCCGATACGCTGAACCGGCTGCTGAGCCTGTCCGGCGAATCGCTGGTCGAATCGCGCTGGCTCAAGCCGTTCGCCGAATCGATGCTGCGCGTGAAGCGCGCGCAGCGCGACGCCGCCCGTTCGCTCGATCTGATGGTCGAACAGTTCGCCGACGATCTCGACGCGGGCATGCTCGCGTCGATGAACGAAGTGCGGCACATGCTCAACGACCTGCAGCGTTCGCTTGCCGAGCGCATGGACGAATTCGACCGCTTCGAGCGGCGCAGCACGCATATCGCCGAGCAGCTCTACGACGAGGCGCTGCAATGCCGGATGCGGCCGTTCGGCGATGCGACGCGCGCGTATCCGCGCATCGTCCGCGATCTCGCGCGTTCGCTCGGCAAGCAGGTGCGCTTCTCGATCGTCGGCGAGGGTACGCAGGTCGACCGCGACATCCTCGACCTGCTCGACGCGCCGCTCGGCCACCTGCTGCGCAACGCGATCGACCACGGCGTCGAGTCGCCCGACGCGCGGCTCGCGCGCGGCAAGCCGGCCGAGGCGAGCGTGACGCTGGAGGCGCGCCATAGCGCCGGCTCGCTGCTCGTCAGCGTGATCGACGACGGCCCGGGCGTCGACATGGACGCGCTGCGCGCGGCCGTCGTGCGCCAGCGCCTGACCGACGACGAGACGGCTGCGCGGCTGTCCGATCCCGAACTGCTCGAATTCCTGCTGCTGCCGGGCTTTTCGATGCGCGACGCGGTGACCGACGTGTCGGGTCGCGGCGTCGGCCTCGACGCGGTGCAGGAGATGGTGCGCGGCGTGCGCGGCGCGGTGCGGATCTTCAACGAACCGGGCGCGGGCATGCGCTTCGTGCTGCAGTTGCCGCTCACGCTGTCGGTGATCCGCAG
The DNA here is from genome assembly GCF_001028665.1 of Burkholderia pyrrocinia. NCBI lineage: Bacteria > Pseudomonadati > Pseudomonadota > Betaproteobacteria > Burkholderiales > Burkholderiaceae > Burkholderia > Burkholderia pyrrocinia. The sequence continues at coordinate 293,541 of NZ_CP011504.1, read as the reverse complement.
CCTGCTCGTCGAAGTCGGCGGCGAACCGTATGCGTTCCCGCTCGCGCACGTGCGCCGCACGCTCGAACTCGCGCACGACGACATCGACGTGCTCGAAGGGCAGCCGCATTTTCCGTTCGACGGCCGGCGCGCGGGGCTCGTCGCCGCGCACCAGTTGCTCGATGCGGGCGAGCCCGACGCGGCGCGCGCGAGCACGGCGGTCGTGGTCGTCGGCGGCGAACCCGAGCTGTACGGCGTCGCGGTCGACCGTTTCCTCGGCGAACGGATGCTCGTCGTACAGCCGCTCGACAGCCGCCTGCACAAGATCCAGAACATCGCGGCCGGCGCGCTGCTCGAGAACGGCGACCCCGTGCTGATCGTCGATGTCGAGGACCTGATCCGCTCGGTCGACAAGCTCGTGCGCGGCGGGCAGCTCGCGCGGCTCAAGCGCGACCCGCAGCTCGCGCTCGTCGACCGGCGCCGCCGCGTGCTCGTCGTCGACGATTCGCTGACGGTGCGCGAGCTCGAACGCAAGCTGCTGGAAAAGCGCGGTTACGACGTGACCGTCGCGGTCGACGGGATGGACGGCTGGAACGCGGTGCGCAGCGACGCATTCGATCTCGTCGTCACGGACGTCGACATGCCGCGCATGGACGGCATCGAACTCGTCACGCTGATCAAGAGCGATCCGATGCTCAAGCGCGTGCCGGTGATGATCGTGTCGTACAAGGATCGCGACGAGGATCGCCGTCGCGGGCTCGATGCCGGCGCCGACTACTACCTCGCGAAGAGCAGCTTCCACGACGAGGCGCTGCTCGATGCCGTGCACGACCTGATCGGGGGCGCGCGCGGATGAACATCGGCATCGTCAACGACCTGCCGCTGGCCGTGGAGGCGCTGCGCCGCGTGCTCGCGCTGCGGCCGGACCACCGCGTGCTGTGGGTGGCGACCGACGGCGACGAGGCCGTGGATTTCTGCATCGCGCATCCGCCCGACCTCGTGCTGATGGATCTCGTGATGCCGAAGGTCGACGGCGTTGCCGCGACGCGCCAGATCATGGCGCGCGCGCCGTGCGCGATCCTGGTGGTGACGGCGAGCGTCAGCGCGAACACGTCGTCGGTCTACGAGGCGATGGGCGCAGGCGCGCTCGATGCGGTCGACACGCCGACGCTCGCGCTCGGGCTGTCGACCGACGCGTCGCCGCAGGCGCTGCTCGCGAAGATCGACCAGATCGGCCGGCTGCTCGAAAGCCGCACCGCGGCGCTCGTGCCGCCGGGGCCGACGCCCGCGCGCGGCCAGCCGACGCTCGTCGCGATCGGTGCGTCGGCGGGCGGGCCGACCGCGCTTACCGCGCTGCTGCGCGCGTTGCCGGCCGATTTCCCGGCTGCGATCGTGATCGTCCAGCACGTCGACCAGGCGTTCGCGCTCGGGATGGCCGAATGGCTCGACGGTTTTACGCGGCTGCCGGTACGCGTCGCGCGGCAGGGCAGCGTGCCGCAGGCCGGCGAGGTGCTGCTCGCGGCGACCGACGATCACCTGACCCTGTCGCCGCGCGGCGTGCTCGGCTATACGCGGCATCCGGCCGAGACGCCGTACCGGCCGTCGATCGACGTGTTCTTCAACAGCGTCGCCGACGGCTGGCAGGGCGACGCGCTCGGCGTGCTGCTGACGGGCATGGGGCGCGATGGCGCGCTGGGCCTGAAGGCGATGCGCGCGAAAGGCTGCTACACGATCGCGCAGGACGAGGCGACCAGCGCCGTCTACGGGATGCCGAAGGCGGCCGCGGCGATCGGTGCGGCGTCGGCGATCCTGCCGCTCGAACGGATCGCGCCGCAACTGATCTCGCGCATCGCGCGCACGCCGCGGGACTGACGGCGCGCCCGGGGGGAGGGGCGCCATCCTGTCCGGCGGTCCTGGTGACCGCGTTGCGTGCGGTGCGCGGCGGCGCGTACAATTGCGGCCTGCGGAGATGGCATGCCTCCCTGCGGTCGTTCCGGCGCGTTGCGCGCGGTGCGGCCCTCAACCGCCGGTTTGCCCGGCTGATGATGCCTGCGTGTTCCTGGGTCGTCAGGAGGTCGCAGGCCGTCCATGCGGTATTCTGCCGCCCAGGTTTTGATGTTCTGTCGAATCTGGAAATCATGTTTTTCACGACTTCTGCCGATCTTCTCGCGACCGTGCGCTACGTGTGCCGCTGGCTCGCGCTCTCGGCCCTGCTCGGCGCGCTGGCCGGCACGGCTTCCGCGCTATTCCTGATCGCGCTCGACTGGGCGACCGGCACGCGCGTCGCGCATCCGTGGCTGCTGTGGGGGCTGCCGGCCGCCGGTTTCGCGACCGGGTGGATCTACCATCGTTTCGGCCAGTCGGTCGCGCGCGGCAACAACCTGCTGATCGACGAGATTCACGACCCGAAGGCGCTGGTGCCGAAGCGGATGGCGCCGCTCGTACTCGTCGCGACCGTCGTCACGCACCTGTTCGGCGGCTCGGCCGGCCGAGAAGGCACGGCCGTGCAGATGGGCGGCGCGCTCGCCGATCGCGTCACGCACGTATTCCGCCTCGATCGCGAGCATCGCCGCGTGCTGCTGATGGGCGGCATCGCGGCCGGTTTCGCGTCGGTGTTCGGCACGCCGCTCGCGGGCGCCGTGTTCGGGCTCGAGGTGCTCGCGATCGGGCGCGTGCGGTACGACGCGCTGCTGACCTGCGTCGCATCGGCGATCGTCGCGGACGTCGTGTGTCGCGCGTGGGGCGTGCATCACACGGCCTATGCGATTCCGTTCGTGCCGGCCGTATCGGCGACGGGGCTGGCCGTGACGGTCGTCGCGGGCATCGCGTTCGGCGTCGTCGGGCGGCTGTTCGCGTTTGCGACGCATGCGCTGACCGCGTGGTTCCGGCGCATCGTCCGCTGTGCGCCGCTGCAGCCGGTGCTCGGCGGCCTGCTGGTCGCGGTGGCGGCCACCGTGCTGAACGTGCCGCAGTACCTCGGCCTCGGCATCCCGACGATCGAGGCCGCGTTTCACGGCCCGCTGCCGCTGTACGATTTCGCGGGCAAGTTCGCGTTCACCGTCGTCACGCTCGCATCGGGGTTCAAGGGCGGCGAGGTGACGCCGCTGTTCTACATCGGCGCGACGCTCGGCAACGCGCTCGGCCAGGTGCTGGCGCTGCCGGTGCCCGTGCTCGCGGGGCTCGGCTTCGTCGCGGTGTTCGCGGGCGCGGCCAACACGCCGATCGCGTCGACGATCATGGCGATCGAACTGTTCGGCGCCGATATCGGCGTGTATGCGATGGTCGCGTGCGTCGTCGCGTATCTGTTTTCGGGGCACGCGGGGATTTATCGCGCGCAGCGCGTGGCGGTGGGGAAGGGCGAGCAGGCCGAGGCGGAGTGAGGCGGAACCGTGAGTCGAGGTGTTCGCCGACGGAACCCGGCACGCCGGCATCCGTTACTTCTTCGGCAGCTTCGCGACGTTGCGGGCCAGCAGCTCCTCGATATCGACGCCTTTTTCCGCGAGCAGCGCCGTGACGATGCCGGTCAATTCGCCGAGCGTTTCCTTGACCGATTCCCGGATCGTATCCACGACGACCTGCGTGCTTCGCTCGATCTCGATGTTGACCGTGTCGTTGACGCCCTTCGCATCGAAGGTGGTTGCGCGCCGCGTTTCGGGAATCAGCCAGACGTCGAACCAGCCTTCGTCGCGATTGACGTCCGAAACGGTGAGGCTGCAGCCGTTGATCGCGATATAGCCTTTCGCGAACACATAGCGTTTGAAATCGGCTGGCACGCCGATACGAATCATCCGGTTATGTTCGGACGACGCGATGTGCAGGATGGTCCCCGTGAAGTCGACATGGCCGGACAGCGGATGCCCGCCGATTTCCGCGCCGTCCTTCGCGGCCCGCTCCACGTTGATCCGCGCGCCTGTCGCGAGGTCGGCCAGCGTGGTGATTTTCAGGCTCGGCAACATCACGTCGAAGTCGATCAGTTCCGGCGAATGGATGGTCGTCACCGTCAGGCACACGCCGTCGACCGAGACGCTGGCGCCGATCTCGATGTCGTCGGTGAACCGCTCGGGGAATTCGACGCTGAAGGTTCTCAGCTCCCCGTGATCCTTGATGGCCTTGATGGCGGCAACGCCCTGGACAATTCCTGTAAACATGATCGATCCCTCGTCGCAGATTTCCTGGCCGACATGATAAGTGATCCGGGAAAAGGCGACGCGGCGGCACGAGGTTCAGGGGCGGCCGGCGATACCCACGGACGCAAAAAAGGCCGTGCACGTGGCACGGCCTCGATCCGAATCCGGTCGGGTCGACACGGCCCGGCGGTGATGACCCCACCGCCGGGCCGCATCGCGACACGCTTGCGTTACGCCTCGGCCGGCTCGCCCAGCGGCCCGGCGGCGTCGTCCGCCGTGCGCCGCGGCGAATCGATCAACCCCTTCGCGAGCTCCAGCGCCTGCCGCTCGAACAGCCGGCGATAGATACCGCCGTCGATGCGGATCAGCGCGTCGTGGTTGCCTTCCTCGATCACCTTGCCGCGATCGAGCACGAGCAGCCGGTCGAGCGCGCGCACGGTCGACAGCCGGTGCGCGACGACGAGCGTCGTGCGGCCGACCATCAGTCGCTCCATCGCCTGCTGGATCAGCAGTTCGCTTTCGCTGTCGAGGCTCGACGTCGCTTCGTCGAGGATCAGGATCGGTGCGTCGGCGAGGAACGCACGTGCGATCGCGACGCGCTGGCGCTCGCCGCCCGACAGCTTGATCCCGCGTTCGCCGACGAGGGTGTCATAACCGTCCGGCAGCGTGGCGATGAACTCGTGCGCGCTGGCGAGCCGTGCGGCGCGCTCGATGTCCGCGCGGCTCGCGTCGGGGCGCGCATACGCGATGTTCTCCGCGAGCGTGCGGTGGAACAGCACGGGCTCCTGCTGGACGATCGCGATCTGGCTGCGCAGCGATTCCTGCTGCACGCGCGCGATGTCCTGCCCGTCGATCGTGATGCGGCCGCCCGACACGTCGTACAGGCGCTGGATCAGCTTGATGAACGTCGTCTTGCCCGACCCCGAGTGGCCGACGAGGCCCACGCGCTCGCCGGGCGCGATCCGCATCGAGAAATCGTCGTACAGCGGCACCGGATGGTTGCCGTAGCGGAACGTCACGTGCTCGAAGCGGATCTCGCCTTGCCCGATCCGGATGGCCGGCGCGCCGGGGCGATCGTCGATGCCGAGCGGCTGGCGTTCGAGCGCGACGAGTTCCTCCATGTCGTTCACCGAACGCTGCAGGTTGCGGATGTGCATGCCGACGTCGCGCAGGTAACCCTGCAGCATGAAGAACATCGTCAGCGCGAACGCGATGTCGCCGACGCTCGCCTCGTCGTTCGCCCACAGCCGCAGCGCAACGCCGATCATCGCGGCCTGCATCGCGACGAGCATCGCGCCCTGCAACCCGCCGTTGAACGTGCCGCGCACCCACGTGCGGCGCGTGCGCTGCCGCCACTTGCCGATCACGCGCGCGAGCCGCGCTTCCTCGCGCGTTTCCGCGCCGAACGCCTTGACGACCGCGTTGCAGCTCACCGCGTCGGCGAGCGCGCCGCCCATGCGCGTATCCCACAGGTTGCCGAGCCGCGCGGCCGGCGCGACGATGCCGAGCGACACGGCGACCGTCACCGCGATGTACAGCAGCGAGCCCGCGCCGACGACGAGCCCCATCACGGGCCAGTGCGTGCCGAGCAGCACGGTTGCGCCGACCAGCATCGTGACCGACGGCAGCAGCGCGATCAGCACGGTGTCGTTCAGCAGGTCGAGCGCCCAGATCCCGCGCGTGATCTTGCGCACGGTCGAACCGGCGAAGCTGTTCGCGTGCCAGTCGGTCGAGAAGCGCTGCACGCGATGGAACGACGCGGCGGCGATCTCGCTCATCATCTTCAGCGTGAGCGTGATGATGTTCAGGTAGACGCCTTGCCGCAGCACCGTCGCGCCGATGCCGAGCGCGGCGAGCGTGCCGAACGCGACGACGGCCGAATGCCACGCGGCGGCGCGGTCGGTCAGGCCGGTCGACAGCGCGTCGACGAGGCGGCCTGCGAACAGCGGCGTGAGCACGTCGGCGAGTGCGGCGAGCAGCGCGAAGGTCGAGACCGTGGCGATGCGCGCCGGCTGCTTGCGCCAGTAGCGGATGGTGAAGCCGAAGACGGCCTTGAATGCGTGGCCGCCCAGATGGGAGGTTTTTCTGGTCATTTATCGTTGCCCGGCGCATCGCGCGACGGGACTTTCCGGTTCGGAGAACGTCGAAAACGCAACAGCCGGAGCCGCGTGGAAAACGCGGGCGGAACGAAACGGGCTGTCGGGAAAAGCGCGGCTGACGGGTTAGCGGAAAACTCGGGAGCCGGCGCGGACGGCGGGCTGGATCAGCTACGCCGTGGGACCACGTTCGGGAAGGTTGCTGGCATTCGGAACATCTGCACCTCCCCTGAAGTGAACGGTTGAAAAGACGCCGAAAAGACGTGTAAAGATTCTATCAGCAGTGTTCTGCACGCCGCAACGTCTGACGAATGCGGCGTTGCGGCGTCGATACGGTTAGTATTCAGGGTTTCGGCCCTTCTTTAGCGGACCTTCCGCAAAGGGCCGGCGGGCGCTTCGATTACACTTCGGCGTCCGCGGCACGCGACGGTGCGTGCGTCCCGGCGCGGCCCGGCACGACGAGCGGCCGGCCGATGCGGCCCTCGCAGATTCACCCCGATACACTCCTGAGGAAACGATGAGCGACGTTCAGCAAGGCATCCTGGCTCCGATCGACACGGCGGCCCGATACCTCACTTTCACGATTTCGAATGACGGCAATGTGGCGGCGGCGCTGGCCGCGCTGCGCGAGATCGTCGACGGACGCGACACGGTCGTCGGTTTCGGACAGGCGCTGGCGGCGCACCTCGGGCGCCCGGTTCCGGGCCTGACCGACTACCCGGCGTTCGCAGTGAAGGACCGCACGCTGCCGGCGACGCCGGCCGACGTGTGGGTCTGGCTGCGCGCCGACGATCGCGGCGAGATCGTGCTGCGCGCGCGGGCGATCGAACGCGCGCTGGCGCCGGCGTTCGCGCTGCAGGACGCCGTCGACGGCTTCCGCTATTCGAACGATCGCGACCTGTCCGGCTACGAGGACGGCACCGAGAACCCGACCGGCGACGACGCGCTCGCGGCGGCGATCGTGGCGGGGCAGGGCGCAGGGCTCGACGGGTCGAGCTTCGTCGCGGTCCAGCAATGGCTGCACGACTTCGACCAGATGGAACGCATTCCGTCGGGCGACATGGACAACATCATCGGGCGCCGCCGCTCGGACAACGAGGAACTCGACGACGCACCCGAGTTCGCGCACGTGAAGCGCACCGCGCAGGAAAGCTTCGAGCCGGAGGCGTTCATGCTGCGCCGTTCGTCGCCGTGGTCGGACGCGCGCCGCGCGGGTCTCTACTTCGTTGCGTTCGGCTGCTCGTTCCGCGCGTTCGACGTGCAGATGCGCCGCATGAGCGGCGCGGAGGACGGGATCGTCGACGGCCTGTTCCGCTTCACGCGGCCGCTGACGGGTGCGTATTTCTGGTGCCCGCCGATGAAGGGCGGCAAGCTGGACCTGTCCGCGCTCGGGCTGTAAGCACCTGCTGATATCGATGGACGGGCGGGCCGCGCATCGTGCGCGGCCCGCCCGTTTTGTTTTTCAGGTGGCGAACGTGCGTTGCTTTCTGCTCGCCGCTCGCCGTGCACCACTCGCCGCGCGCGTCATTTCAACGTCGTCTCGATTCGCGTACCGCGCTTGATGAACTGCGTCACCGGCGTCTTCTCGCAGATTTCCGCGAGGCGCTGGCGTTGCGCGTCGTCGAGCGGGCCGTCGAGCGTCACGACACGGCGCACGTATTGCACGCCTTCGCGATCGGCATGCAGCTCGGTACGCACGTCGATGCGCGCGGCCGGCCACGACTTGCGCTGCATATACATGCGCAGCGTCGCGGCCGTGCATTGCGCGAGACCGGCAAGCACGAACTCGTACGGCGCCGGCCCGCGATCCTGGCCGCCTTCGCGCGGCGCTTCGTCGCCGGTCAGCGCATGCGTGCCGGCCTGCAACTGGACGACGTAGTCGGGCGCGTCGGCATCGAGGACGGCGGCGGCATGAATGAGCGACATGGCAAGTCTCCGGTAAGCGGAATATGGAGCAGGGCGCCGCGTGGCAGCGCGAAGCCGTCAGCATACCGTTTCGATCGTCACGGCGTACGCAGCGTGCCTACGCGTCCGCAATGCCGGCGCTGCTGCGCACGAGTGCGGCGATGCGTTCGCGTACCCACTGGTGCGCGCGATCGGTGTCGCGCGATTCGTGCCAGTACGCGAGCAGCGGGAACGGCTTGAGCCGCAGCGGCAGCGGCCGCACGACGATCGGCAGCAGCGCGGCCATCCGCAGCGCACAGGTGTGCGGCAGCGTCACCAGCAGGTCGCCGGTCGCGGCGATCTGGCACGCGGCGAAATAGTGTTGGCAACTGAGCCGGATATCGCGGAAGCGCCCGTCGTTGCCGAGCAATACGTCGAGCGATTGCGGTTCGCCGAACGACGACACCGCGATATGCCGCGCCGCGAAATAGTCGCCGCGCCGCAGCGGGTCGCGCGCAAGCGGATGATCGCGGCGCAGCGCGACGACGAGCGAATCGTCGAGCAGGTGTTCGGTGGCGATGCGCGGGCCTGTCTGTACGCGACGATCGATGACCAGATCGAGATTGCCCGATGCGAGTTCGCGCTCGATGTCGGACACCGCGACACGTCGGCTCACGAGCCGCAGGCCCGGCGCTTCGTCGGCGAACGCGGCGACGATTCGCGGTAGCGCGATCGATTCGAGCACGTCGCGAATGCCGACCGCGATGCTCAGGTCGAGCGTCGCGGGATCGAATGCCGACGGATCGCGCGCGGTGCCTTGCAGGCCGTTCAGGTGCAACTGCACGTCCGCGATGATCGACCGCGTGCGTTCGGTCGGCACGACGCGGTTGCCCTGTCGCACGAACAGCGGATCGTCGAAATGCACACGCAGCCGGTTGAGCGCGTGCGTGACCGCAGGCTGCGTGAGATGCAGCGCGCGGGCGGCCGCGCCGATGCCGCCGTACACGTAGACGGCGTCGAGCACGCGAAACAGGTTCAGGTCGAGACGGTGATCGGCGGGCACGGGGCGCGGGTGGCGTGGTGAACGGTGGATCGATTCTAAAGGATGCGCAGGCAACGGATACGCGGGTTTTCGTGCGCGGCGATCGGCGGCGTTCGATGCATGTCGATGCCGTTCGGACCGGTAAGCGACCGCAGCTTCGTCCGATCTGCAACGCATCACAATGAAACGAAATGTGCACATCGTGACGCATGACGGCCGCAATGATCGGCTGCATCGACGGGCGCGATTCCGTGCCGGCATACCCGTGGCCCGCGACAGTCTGTAGTAATCCGCCATCATGCTGTCCACGTCGGCCATTTCGCGCCAAAGGCGCTACCCGTTCGGCTAAGATGCCGTCGCTTCATATTTCGAGATAGCCGTCCTGTCGCACGCATTCAAACCAAATATAAGCCTGACAGTTCGACGGTATTAGAAGAAGTCGAAACAAGTCGGGGGCTTGGCAAGTGAATGCAGCAGATCAGCGGTGGGTCGTTATCTATTTGAGTACGGGGTTTTCGTTGGCCCAGGCCGCGCGTCTCGGCGAGGCTTTCAATCTGGCGAATCGCCTGCATGCGTTCAGTGCGGATTACCAGTTGAAGTACGTATCCGAAAGCGGGGGACTGTTGCAGTCGTCGTCCGGCGTGAGCATCGCGGCCGATCCGCTCGGCGACGAGCACGGCCGCCGTGCGCTCGCGTTCTTTCATCTTCATGGCGATCGCGCGGCCGTCAACTGGGACGACGCATTGCAGCGCCGCCTGACCGACATTCGCCGGCACGCACGCTGGATCGTCGACGCGATGGACCTGCTGTCGCTCGCGGCCACGCAGCGGCCGTCGACGGCGCTCGACGTGCGGCCCGGCCGGGCCGGGCGCCGACCCGCCGCGACGGTCGAGCTGCAGGCGGGCGAGACCGATGTGTTCGCCGCCGCGCTCGACATGTTCCGCGCCGATCTGGGCGACAGCGCCGCGCAGGAGATCGCCAGCAACATGCTGCGGCCGGTCGAGCAGCGCTATGCACAGTCGATGTGGGCGTTTCGCGAACTGAGCGCGAGCCCGTCGATCCGGATGTCGGCGCAGCGGCTGCGCGCGCAGAGCGTGAACCGCATCTCGATCGCGAATGCCGCGCAGGCGGCCGCGATGAGCGAGCGCAATTTCCTGCGGCGCTTCAAGAAGGAGATCGGCGTGACGCCGACCGAGTTCGTCCAGAACGTGCGGCTCGAGCGCGCATGCCACATGCTGATCCATACGACGCTGCCGGCCGACAAGGTCGCGCGCCGCACGGGGTTCGGCAGCGGCGAGCGGCTCGCGAAGCTGTTTCGCCAGCGCCTGCTGATGTCGCCGACCGAATTTCGCGTCGCCGAGCGGGAAAAGATCCTCAGCCACGGCGCCGCATCGCCCGATGCGGACGACGGGCCCGCAGCCGCGTTTTGCGACGGTGACGGGGGAGGTTACGGCGCGTGCGCCGACGCTCGGGAGAAAACGGGGCGGATACCCGTAGAATCGTGCTGTCGCGATCTCGATTCCCGGTTTCCATGTCCTTCCTCCCCACTACCGCCACCGCCCCTTTCTGCCCGTCGGAAGTAAAGGGCAGCATCACGATCGACGCCGGCGCGTCGCGCTGGCTGAAGCTCAAGCGCTTCTTCGGCCCCGGCTTGCTCGTCGCGATCGGCTACATGGATCCCGGCAACTGGGCGACCGACATCCAGGCCGGCTCGCAGTTCGGCTATTCGCTGCTATGGGTCGTCGCGTTCTCGAGCCTCGCGGCGATCTTCCTGCAGATGCTCGCGGCGCGGCTCGGCCTCGTCGCCGGCAAGGATCTCGCGCAGGCCAGCTACGACCGCTACGGCCGGTTCGGCCGCATCGTGCAGTGGGTCACCGCCGAAGTGTCGATCATCGCGTGCGACATCGCGGAAGTCCTCGGCTGCGCGCTCGCGTTCAAGCTGCTGCTCGGCGTGCCGCTCGCGTGGGGGATCGTGCTGACCGCGCTCGACACGGTGATCGTGCTCGGCCTGCAGGGCAAGGGGGTCCGGCAGATCGAGGCGATCGTGCTCGGGCTGATCGCGACGATGGCGTTCTGCTTCGTCGCGCAGGTCGCGATCACGCCGCCCGACTGGCACGCGGTGGTCGGCGGGCTCGTGCCCGGCGATCCGGGCCACGACCGCAAGGACGCGATCGTGCTCGCGCTCGGCATCGTCGGCGCGACGATCATGCCGCACAACCTGTATCTGCATTCGTCGGTCGTGCAGACGCGGCGCGTCGTCGGCGGCGCGCGCGGCGTGGTGCGCGACACGCTCGCGCTGGTGCGCATCGATACCTGCGTGTCGCTGTTCGTCGCGATGCTCGTCAACGCGGCGATCCTGGTCGTCGCGGGCGCGGCGTTTCACGCGACGGGCCAGCACAACGTGACCGACATCGAGCAGGCCTACAAGCTGATTACGCCGATCGCGGGCGGCGCGGCCGCGCTGCTGTTCGGCATCGCGCTGCTCGCGTCGGGGCAAAGCTCGACGCTGACCGGCACGATCGCCGGCCAGGTGATCATGGACGGCTTCCTGCACACGAAAATCCCGTGCTACCAGCGCCGGCTGATCACGCGCGGGCTCGCGCTCGTGCCGGCGCTGATCGGCGTGCTGTGGCTCGGCGACGGGTCGGTCGGGCAACTGCTCGTCTGGAGCCAGGTGCTGCTGAGCCTGCAGTTGCCGTTCGCGATGTGGCCGCTGATCCGGTCGGTCAGCGATCGCAACACGATGGGCGAGCACGCGATCGGCCGCAAGATGCAGGTTGCCGCGTGGGCGCTGTTCGTCGTCATCACCGGCACGAACCTGCTGCTGATTACCGGTGTCGCGGGCTGATACAGCCTGTCACAGGCTGACACCGGCGCGGTGCGCGCATGCGGTAAACTGCGGCCTTTCGATAGCCGTCCGAAGTCCGTTATGTGGAGTGAAATCAGCAACATCGGCGATGCCGCGCTGACCTTGCCGATCGCGCTGACCTGCGCGGTGTGGCTGGCGCTGACCGACTGGCGCCTCGCCGTGCGCTGGGTCGTGCTGCTGGCCGCCGGCATGGGCCTCGTCGGCGCAACCAAGATCCTGTATGCCGGGTGCGGCATCGAGATTCCCCAATTCGATTTCCGCGTGATCAGCGGCCATACGATGCTGTCGACATCCGTGTGGACGGTCGCGCTGTCGATGCTGTGGCAGGCGTTCCTGCCGGGCAAGGCGCCCGGCGTCGCGGCCGGGCTGGCCGTCGGCGCGGTCACGGCCGTCGCGCGCGTGTTCGATCACTCGCACACGGTTCCGGAAGTCGTCGTCGGCTGGATGCTCGGCGCGGTGGTCGCGCTGGTGTTCCTGCGCGGCTACGACGGTGCGCGCCAGCGCGCGTTCTCGCCGCGCATCGCGGCTGCCTGCCTGCTGCTCGTGTCGGGCATCGCGTACGGGCATCGCGCGCCGTTCCAGCAGATGATCGATACGCATTCGCCGCAACTCTGCGCGTTCGTGCGCGCGCCGTCGGGCGACGGATTCTGACGGTTGCCGGTTGCGGCGGTCCGGTGAGCCGGTGCCGCCAGGTTGCCGCCGGCGATTGCCCGGCTGTTGCACGATTCCTTTTCCGATCGTTTCCTGCCCGGTGCGGAACGCATCGCCCGTCATTCCCCCGAGTCAATGAACCGGCCGCTCCGCAGGATCGGCCGTGCCGTTTTGCGCAACGACGCAGGCGCGCGAAGGTCATGAACGGAATCTATGACCGGGCATAACGAATATTCATTTCATCGATAGGCGGCATTCGCGTACGCTGGCTGTCGTTCGAGCGCGGCCGGCTGCCCGGCGCGGGTCACGCTCGTCTCGATATACTCGCGGAAACCGTGCGGCACCTTATGAAGCCGATGCGCCGTCGACCGGCATGCGTCGGCCGCAACATGCACGGAAACCCCGTCGCGGCAGCATGCAGCGACGACGATTCACGACAGGAGCAACTCACATGACAGTCGTTTCTCCGCGCCTCGCCGGCAAGTGCGCATACATCACGGGCGCCGCGGGCGGCCTCGGCCGCGCGATCGCGCGCCGGATGGTCGAGCAGGGCGCGCGCGTGTTCTTGACTGACATCGCCGAAGCGGCGGTGCTCGACGCGTTCGCGCAGGAACTCAACGCGGGCCACGCGACGCCGGTCGCGTTCGCCGCGACGCAGGACGTGCGCGACGAGGCGCGCTGGCAGGCGCTGCTCGCGCAGGCGGACGATGCGATGGGCGGGCTGTCGGTGCTCGTCAACAACGCGGGCGTCGGCTCGATCGGCTCGCCCGCGCAAATCGAGCTGGACGAATGGCGGCGCGTGATGGCGATCAACGTCGAAAGCATCGTGCTCGGCTGCAAGCATGCGCTGTCGTACCTGGCCGAGAGCCATCCCGCGTCGATCATCAACATCTCGTCGGTCGCCGCGTTCAAGGTCGAGCCGGATTTCACCGCATACAACGCGTCGAAGGCGGCGGTTGCGTCGCTGACGAAGTCGGTCGCGATCGACTGCGCACGCCGCGAGCTCGACGTGCGCTGCAACTCGATTCACCCGGCGTTCATCCGCACGGGGATCGTCGAGCCGCTGTTCCAGACGCTCGGCGAACGCGACGCGACGCGCAAGCTCGCGCGCGGCATTCCGCTGCGCCGGCTCGGCGAGCCGGACGACGTCGCGCATGCAGCCGTGTATCTCGCATCCGACGAGAGCCGCTTCGTGACGGCCGCCGAACTCGTGATCGACGGCGGCATGTGCGCGGTCTGACGCGCATCCCGAGTAACAACTACCGGAGGAGAACATCGTGTCGACACCCGTGAACCGCCAACTGCTGCTGAAGACGCGCCCGGAAGGGCGGGTCGGCCGCGAACACTTCTCGCTCGTCGAGACGCCGGTGCCGGCGCTCGCGGACGGCGAGGTGCTCGTGCGCGTGCTGTACCTGTCGATGGACCCGACCAACCGCGTGTGGATGAGCGACGTGCCGCAGTACCTGCCGCCCGTCGCGATCGGCGAGGTGATGCGCGCGCTCGGCATCGGGCGCGTGGTTGCGTCGCGCCATGCCGGTTTCGCGGAAGGCGATCTCGTGCAGGGGCTCGTCGGCTGGCAGGACTACGCGGTCGTGCCGGCCGACCAGGCCGTGCAGCTCGTGAAGCTGCCCGCGCAGTCGGGCCTGCCGTTGCCGACGCTGCTCGGCGCGTGCGGGATGAGCGGGCTGACCGCGTACTACGGGCTGACCGACATCGCGCCGGTGCAGCCCGGCGAAACGCTCGTCGTGTCGGCGGCGGCCGGTTCGGTCGGCTCGATCGCCGGGCAGATCGGCAAGATCCACGGCGCACGCGTGGTCGGCATCGCGGGCGGCGCTGACAAGTGCCGCTACCTGACCGAGACGCTCGGCTTCGACGCGGCCGTCGACTACAAGGCCGACGATTTCCGTCAGCAACTGAAGGCGGCGACGCCGGACGGCGTGCACGTGAACTTCGAGAATGTCGGCGGCGAGGTGATGCGCGCGGTGTTGTCGCGGATGGTGATCGGCGGGCGCGTCGCGCTGTGCGGCGTGATCTCGAACTACAACAGCGGCCGCGCGGCCGACGACGTCGGCGTGCTGATCTCGAAGCGGCTGACGATGCGCGGCTTCCTGATCCTCGATTACCGCAAGAGCCGCGAAGCCGTGCAGACGCTCGCGGGCTGGCTGCGCGACGGCCGGCTCAAGGCCGAGGAGACCGTTGCCGACGGTCTCGAAAACGCGCCCGACGTGCTGAATCGCCTGTTCGACGGCGACCATCGCGGCAAGCTCGTGCTGCGCGTCGATCCGGACGCGTGACCGGCCTGCGGTGCGGCGCGCGAGATCGGTCGCGCGTTGCCGCGAGGTGTTGTCGAACGCGGTGAGTTCGATCAACCGGGCTTCAGTTTCGGACTTGTCCC
This sequence comes from Burkholderia pyrrocinia, assembly GCF_001028665.1. Taxonomy (NCBI): domain Bacteria; kingdom Pseudomonadati; phylum Pseudomonadota; class Betaproteobacteria; order Burkholderiales; family Burkholderiaceae; genus Burkholderia; species Burkholderia pyrrocinia. The sequence goes on along the minus strand of NZ_CP011504.1, from coordinate 278,498 downwards.
ATATATTGTCCGAGCGTCTCTCCCTAAAGTGATTGCCAGCGAACAGGCGGTGTGACCGACGCGTCACGCCGCCTATTTTTTCTGGTCACGCGGCAGAGGAGAGGGAACATGCGGAACACCGCGAAGCGGGCGGCATCGGTATCGGCAGCAGCGATGCGCAATCGAACGGTGCGGTGTGCCGGTGCCGTGCGGACGATGGCGATCGGGCTGGGTGTCGTGCTGGCGATGTCGAATGCGGTGGCGGCCGGGCAGGCCGTGTCGGACGGTGTCGTGCGGTTCACCGGCGCGCTCGTCGATCTCTACGACGTGACGTTCGACGCGCCGTCGGGCGCGGTTGTCGAAGGACGGGAAGCAGCGGGCAGCGGGGCCGCGGCGATGCTCCGGTTCGATGCGCATGGCCGGCGTTTGCCGGGGGCTCATGTGGCACTGGTCGGGCCCGACGGTGCGCCGCTCGCGCTGGATGCCGGTTCGGGCGTGCGCGCAACGTGGCGCGATGCGCACGACGATCGAAGCGTGCCGCTGGTATCGGGCCGCGTTCATCGCGTGGGCCCGTATGGCGGCGTGATGACCGTCGCGGCGGATGAAGCGACGGGCGCCGTGGCGCCCGTCGTGATCAGGATTCGCCATCCGTGACGGAGGGCGTGTGCATGCGGATGGAGCGGTGGCGGACGGGGGCGTGGCACGCGGCCACGCGCGGCGTCATTCGCCCTGTTCGGCGCGCGCGTAGATGTCCCAGCTCGCCATGAACAGCGCGGCGACGAGCGGCCCGATCACGAAGCCGTTGATGCCGAACAGCGCCATCCCGCCGAGCGTCGAGATCAGCACGACCCAGTCGGGCATCTTCGTGTCCTTGCCGACGAGGATCGGGCGCAGCAGGTTGTCGACGAGGCCGATCACGCCGACGCAGAACGCGACGAGGATCACGCATTTCCAGATTTCGCCGGTCGCCAGGAAGTAGAGCGCAGCCGGTATCCACACGAGGCTCGCGCCGATCGCGGGCAGCAGCGACAGGAACGCCATCAGCGCGCCCCACAGCACGACGCCCTGGATGCCGAGGATCCAGAAGATCAGCCCGCCGAGCGCGCCCTGCACGAGCGCGACCGCGACGTTGCCTTTCACGGTCGCGCGCACGACCGTCGTGAACTTCGCGAGCAGCAGGTTCTTGTGCTCCTCGTCGAGCGGCAGCGCGCGGCGCACGCGGCGGCCGATCTCGCCGCCGTCGCGCAGCAGGAAGAACACCATGTACAGCATCACGCCGAAGCTGACGATGAACTGGAACGTGTTCTGGCCGATGCTGAACGCCTGGGCCGCGGCGAACTGGCTGATCTGCGCGGCGCCGTCGGTCAGCTTCTTCTGGATGCCGGGGATGTTGGACAGCCCGTATTTCGCGAGCAGGCGCTGGATCGAGGTCGGCAGTGCGTGGATGAGGTCCTGGAAGTACTGCGCATAGTTCGGCTGCGCGGTCTTGAGTTCCTGGTAGACGTAAGCGATTTCCTGTACGAGCGTGGCCGTGACGAACACGAGCGGCAGGATCACGATCAGGACGATCAGCGTCATCGTCACGAGCGCGGCCAGGTTGCGCCGCTTGCCGAAGCGCGCAGCGAGCCAGCGCTGCACGGGCTGGAACAGGATCGCGAGAATGGTGCCCCAGAACACGGCTCCGGAGAACGGCGCGAGAATCCCGCACATGCCGACGGTGACCGCGAACAGCAGGAAATAGAAGAATTTTTGGTGATCGTGTCCGCTATCCATGGGTGGCATTTGCGCAGATTGATGCTTGGTTTGATTGAATCTCGTTGCCTCGGGCGCGATCGGCTCGCGAACGTCACGGGTTCGCGGCGAAACGCGCCGCCGGGCGGCCCAACCGGAGTATGCCCGCAAAGGTGCCGCCATCATAGCCGCTGCGCGCGACCCATGCGAAAACGCCGCGGCCGGGGCCGCGGCGCTGCCGGGAAGCGGGCGCGGCCGAAGGCCGCGTGCCGCATCGTCAGATATCGAGCTTCGTGACCTTCGTGCCGTTCACCGACAGGTCGCCCATCAGGCCCGCGTTGGTCAGGACCAGCACCTCGACCGGCGCGGTGGCCGTGTTGGTGTCGACCGCGCCGTTCGCGCCGACCTTCACGACCGCGACCGACGCGTCGGCGCCGGCGGCCCAGCCGTCGGACTTGCGGAACGAGTCGAGCGCATCCTGCGTCATGAACAGGAACACGATCGCCTTCGATTGCGCGCCGGCCTGCAGGCCGACCGACAGCGACGACGTGTTGTAGTAGCCGACGGTGCTGCCGCCGACCCGCAGCGCGCCGTTGCCGGACTGGCCGCCGACGATGAAGCCGGCCTGCAGCACGTTCGGGAACACGAGCACGCCGCGCGATTTCGCGACGAGTTCACGCGAACCCGGCACCGTCGAATAGAGCCGCGACAGCGTCGCGTTCACGCTCGCGTCGATCGACTGGCGCTTCGATGCGCTGGTCGACGCGTTTTCGGGTTTGTCGGGCGTGGTCGTGCAGCCGGCGAGCGCGAGGCTGCCGAGCATCACGGCGGCGGCGGCTTTCATGGCGAGAGACTTCTGCATGGCGGTTCTCCTTCGTTGTCTGATTGAGAGCGGACGGGGCGGGCGGCGGTGCGGGCCGCCCCGTTCAACGGCGGGCGAGGAGCAGGCCCGCAACGAATGCGAGGCCCGCGACGACGCCGGCGGTCTGCCACGGGTTGTCGTGCACGACCTGCGACACGCGTTCGGCCGAATCGCGCAGCCGGGCGGCCGCGCTGCCCGACGCGTAGTCGAGCGTGCTGCGCGCTTCGTCGAGCCGGGATTGCACGCGCTTGCGCAGCGCGGCGATATCGCCGTCGCCATCGTTTTTCAGCAAGTCTTCCAGTTCGTCGACCAGCCCGCGCAGGTCGTCGGTTACATCCGCATGCAGGTCACGGGCGGCCGAGCGCGTCGTGCGTCCCACGCGGCGGCCGGTGCGACGGATGTCGGCCAGCCCGCGGTCCAGCTTGTGTTCGATCGAGTCGGTGAGTGCCATGGTGTTTATCCTCCTTCGATTCAACGCTAATTTTGAAGATAAGACGAATCCCAGCAACTAGTGTGATTCACTTGATCCAGTTGAGTTTCGCGACAAATTTTCAATTCGTCGGCCGGATCGCCGCGAAGCCCCGTCGCGCGGGGCGGTGCGGCGGTTGAAAAAATTTCGCAATCAGGTGTGTCAGGCAGCGGTACGAAGTGAACGCCCGGTAAATATGGCGTAGCCAGGGGGTTCAGGTAAATAGTGCCGTTTCAGGCCTCGCGTTGATGCCAGTGCACTAGTCGACGCCGTTTGGCGGAGCACGGTTTGTTCCCGAGCCACGCTGCGGGCCGCCATCGCCAAGCGCGACATCGACGATGACGGGATCGTGGTCCGACGAGCGATATGCGTCGGGTGCGTAATAGGACGACCGGTGCACGCGCGTTTTGTAATCGGGCACGGCTTGCAGCGCAACCGGCTCGTCGGCGTTGATGTGCCATATGTGCACGGCCTTCACGCGTGCGGCGAGCGTCGACGTGGCCAGCGCGTGGTCGAGGTTGCCGGCTTCGCCGCGAAATACGTAGCTGTACGCAGCATCGCCGACGAAGCGGGCAACCAGGTTCGCAAAACCGCGCGATTCGAGCGCGCGGATCGGATCTTCCTTCGCGTAGCTGTTCAGGTCGCCGATCAGCAGTGTGCCGTCGGCCGCGGCGCCCGTCGGCGACGCGGCGAGCCAGTCGGCGATGCGCGTGGCCGCGCGCGCGCGTGCCGCATTCCAGCAGCCCTGGCCGTCCGCCTGGTCGAGATCGGCGCCGGTCGCGTTCGGGCAGTTCTTCGACTTCAGGTGATTGACCGCGACCGTGAACGCGCGCGTGCCATCGATGCGCCGGAATGTCTGAGCAAGTGGCGGGCGGTGCCGGCCGCCGAGCGCGACGGTCGCCGCGCGCCCGACCGGCTCGACCGTGCGGCTGTCGTATAGCAGCGCGACCGCGATGGCGTCGCGGCCGAGCCGTGCGGTGCCGGGATCGACCGCGCGCCAGCTGTCGCCAAGTTGCGCCGCGAGACGCCGCACGGCGCTCGCGTTGCCGTGGCCGTTGTTCGCGATTTCCATCAGCCCGATCACGTCGGCGCGCAGCGCGCGCAACGCCGCGACGATCTTCGCTTCCTGCCGCGCGAAGACAGCGTGCGTCTTTGCGCCACGGTTGGACGGCGCGTCGAATCCGCCGCCATGGCCGTCGCCGTTGAAATAGTTGAACACGTTGAACGACGCGATGCGCACGTCGGCGTCCGCATGCCGGATCGGCGCATCGGTACGCGGATTCGCGGCGACGTCGAAGACGGGCGCCGCGCCGGCTGTCGGTTGCAGCCGCCACGTGCCGTAGCGCAGTTCGAGCACGCCTTCGACGCCGCGCACCGTGTAGCCCGTGCGCAGCGTGTTGGCGGCGCCCAGCGCGGGCGGCGGATAGCGGACGGTCCCGGGATCGCGGCGGCTCGAGCCGTCGTCGAGCACGATGCGGTTGCGCGCGTTGGCCGCCGCGTGCGCGGCGGCTTCGGCCGGCGGCGCGACGTGGGTCGGGATGCGCAGCCGGCCGTTGCTGAGAACGAGGGTGCCGTAGCGGCCGAGTTCGTAGGTATCGCTGACCGTCAGCGTTTGCGGCAGGCGCACCCGCATGCCTTCGTGCGCGGCCAGCACGGCCGGCGTGTCGACCGGCAGCGTGAGCGTCGCAGGCGTGACCGTCTGCCCGCGTGCGCAGATGGCGATGCCGCCCGACAGAGCGAACTGCGTGCGGCCGTATTTATCGTCGACCCGGCCCGTGAGATGCACGAGATCGCCGGCGTTTGCGCGCGCGTTCGGCGCGTAGACAAACAGGCCTTCCGGCACGCCCGGCCGATGCCGCCGCTGCGCGTCGGCCTGCTGGACGAAGAAGCCGCCGAAGCTGTCGGCGCCGCCGAACACCGCGGTGACGACCGCTTCGATCGACGTCGTTTGCCCGGCCAGCGGCGACGGGCCGCCGGCACTGCGGAGGTCGGCAATCGCCGTGGTTGCGCCGCCGCAGCCGGCGCTGACCGGCAGCGCAGCCGCGGCCGGCGGGAAGGAGAGGGCGAGCGATAGTGCAACGGCAAGCGACGGAAGCAGGCGTGACATGGGACGGTCCACTGGAAGAAAATCCGACAGTTCGGGAACGCATCTTGACGGCAAAATGTCGGGAAGCGGCCGAATTGGCCGTCCGGCCAGTGCCGGATGGCTAACGATGCATGCAGGCCCTGCCGCGGCTGTTACGCTTTCGCATCGGGTGCCGCATTCCGATCGCACAGCGAACGCTGCCGCACCCGTCCCCACAGGAGAATTCCATGTCTTACATGCTGTTGATTGTCGAACCGACCGACCAGCGCGCCGAACGCACGCTCGACGACGGCCAGGCACTTTACGCGCGGATGGTCGATTTCGCCGAGACGCTGAAGGCACGCGGCGTGCTGCGCGGCGTCGAGTCGCTGGAGCGCTCCGAGCGCGGCACGCGCGTGCAGGTGCGCGACGGCGAGACGCGCCTGCTCGACGGCCCGTTCGCGGAGGCGAAGGAGATGGTCGGCGGCTTCTTTCTCGTCGACGTCGACACGCGCGAGGAAGCGATCGAGATCGCACGCCAGTGCCCGGCCGCGCAATGGTGCACGGTCGAGGTGCGCGCGGTTGGCCCGTGCTTCCTGTGAAGGCCGTGACTCGGTATTTACCCTGATTTGTCGTGGCGAGTGTCGATCCGTTCGTCTTCCGCCCGTCGTCTGGATAGGGCGCCGATGAACGGGCGCCTCCTGCCACCGACGACAAGGAGTGAACGATGCGATTCATGATCATGATCCGGGCCAACGCCGTCAGCGAATCCGACGCGTTGCCGGACAACCGGCTGGTCGAGGCCATGACCGTCTATCACGAGGAACTGGCCAATGCGGGCGTGCTGCTCGACGCGAACGGCCTGCGGCCGAGCGCGCGCGGCTGGCGCGTGCGCTACACGGGCGGCAAGGGCACGGTGGTCGACGGCCCGTTCGCCGAAACGAAGGAGCTGATCGCCGGCTATACGCTGATCCAGGTGCGTTCGCGCGACGAGGCGCTCGAATGGACGCGCCGGTTCCCCGCGCCGTTCGGCGCCGAGATGGATTGCGAGATCGAGGTGCGGCCGCTGTTCGAACTCGACGACCTCACGCCGAGCGAAGCGGTCGAGCGGTTCCGCGAACTTCATGTCGGCCGCGGCAACGCCGCCTGAATCCCAGCCTGAATCCAACCTCACCCGGAGCACCCGTCATGCACAAAATGGTTTTCATCAACCTGCCCGTGGCCGACCTGCCGCGCTCGAAGACGTTCTACCAGGCGCTCGGCTTCGAGGTCGTGCCGGCCTATACGAACGATCAGGCTGCTTGCATCAAGATCAGCGACACGATCTTCGCGATGCTGCTCGTGCGGCCGTTTTTCCAGACCTTCACCGGCAAGACCATCGTCGATCCGGCGACGCAGGTGCAGGTGCTGTCGTGCCTGTCGTGCGACAGCCGCGCCGAGGTCGACGCGATCGTCGCGAAGGCGGTCGCGGCCGGCGGGTCCGCGCCGCAAGCGCCGCGCGAGTATCCGAACATGTACGGCCACGGGTTCGACGATCCGGACGGCCACGCATGGGAGCTGATGGCCATGCCGCTGGACGCGTCCGCGCAGGGGGCATCGGCGTGACGCGCGAGGCGACGCATCGTGCGATCGAGGCGGTCTGGCGGATCGAGGCGCCGAAGATCATCGCGCGCGCCGCGCGCGTGGTGCGCGACGTCGGCGTGGCCGAGGAACTGGCGCAGGACACGCTCGTCGCGGCGCTCGAGCACTGGCCCGTCGACGGCGTGCCCGACAACCCGGCTGCATGGCTGATGACGGCCGTGAAGCGTCGCGCGCTCGACCGCGTCCGGCAGGAGTCGCTTCATGCGGCGAAGCGCGACCAGCTCGGCCACGAGATGGACGCGCTCGAAGCGCATGTCGTCCCCGACATCGCCGATGCGCTCGCCGACGCGACTGCCGACGACATCGGCGACGACCTGCTGCGGCTGATCTTCACGTCGTGCCACCCGGTGCTGTCGACCGACGCACGCGTCGCGCTGACGCTGCGGCTGCTCGGCGGGCTGACGACGGGCGAGATCGCACGTGCGTTCCTGACGCCCGAGCCGACGATCGCGCAGCGGATCGTACGCGCGAAGCGCACGCTTGCGGCGGCGCGCGTGCCGTTCGAGGTGCCGGCCGCCGATGCGCGGCCCGCGCGGCTCGCGTCGGTGCTCGAAGTGATCTACCTGGTGTTCAACGAAGGCCATGCGGCGACCGCGGGCGACGACTGGACGCGTCCGGCGCTGTGCGAAGAGGCACTGCGGCTCGGCCGCGTGCTGGCCGGGCTCGCGCCGGACGAGAGCGAGGTGCTCGGGCTCGTCGCGCTGATGGAGCTGCAGGCGTCGCGCATGCATGCGCGCACCGATGCGCAGGGCCGGCCGGTGCTGCTGCTCGACCAGGACCGCAGCCGCTGGGATCAGTTGCTGATCCGGCGTGGCCTCGCGGCGCTCGAACGGGCGTCGAAGCTCGGCGGCGTGCGCGGGCCGTATGCGCTGCAGGCCGCGCTGGCCGCCTGCCATGCGCGGGCGCGCCACGCATCGGAAACGGACTGGGCGCAGATCGTCGCGCTGTACGACGCGCTCGCCGAAGTCGCCCCGTCGCCGGTCGTCGAACTGAACCGCGCCGTGGCTGTGGGAATGGCGTTCGGGCCGGCCGCGGCGCTCGAACTCGTCGACGCACTGCGCGACGATCCCGCGCTCGCGCGTTATCACTGGCTGCCGAGCGTGCGCGGCGACCTGCTGGCGAAGCTCGGCCGTGCCGACGAGGCGAAGCTCGAGTTCCGCCGCGCGGCGGAACTGACGCGCAACGAGCGCGAACGCGAATTGCTGCTCAAGCGCGCGATCGATGCGTGACGCATGAAGCGCGCGCAAGCGCGGCCTACGCGACGCTTACACACCCTCCCGATGCCCCCCGATGCGCGCCCGGGACTATCGCCCGGATTGAAAAAGCCTATTGGGGGATGCGAACGCGAGCGCCTAGATTGAAAGGCACGATGCGTACGCCCTCCGGCAAACGCATCGTTCCCCACATATCTGATCGGCCCGGCTTCGCATGCGGCCGCGCCGACTCGAACGGAGGCGTAAATGGCTCACCTCAAGGGCAGCAAAACCGAAGAGAACCTGAAGGCTGCATTCGCAGGCGAATCGCAAGCGAATCGACGCTATCTGTATTTCGCTTCGAAGGCTGACGTAGAAGGCCAGAACGACCTCGCCGCGCTGTTCCGCTCGACCGCCGAAGGCGAAACCGGCCATGCGCACGGCCACCTCGAATACCTGGAAGCCGTCGGCGATCCGGCCACGGGCTTGCCGTTCGGTTCGTCGCGGCTGAATCTCGAATCGGCGATCGCCGGCGAGACGCACGAATATACCGACATGTATCCGGGCATGGCGAAGACGGCGCGCGACGAAGGCTTCGACGAAATCGCGAACTGGTTCGAGACGCTCGCGAAGGCCGAACGCAGCCACGCGAACCGCTATACGAAGGCGCTGGGCAGCCTCGTCGACTGACGGGCCGCCGCAGGCCGCACGGTACGGCCGTGTGGCCCGCAAGCGGCCGGCCGTTCGTTCATCGCTGCCCGCAGCGCGCGGGCGGCGCGCTCGCGCGCATGCGCGCCACGCTGGAGCGCCCCATGCCCCACAAGGAAGGCAGTCTCGAAGCCCCGACCCGGCATCCGCTCGACTGGCAGTCCGATGCGTTCTACGACCAGGCCGCGATCGATGCGGAAATGACGCGCGTGTTCGACATCTGCGCCGGATGCCGGCGCTGCGTGTCGCTGTGCGGCGCGTTCCCGGCGCTGTTCGATCTGGTCGACGACACGCCGATGGGCGACATCGACGAAGTACCGAAGGCAGCCTTCGGCAAGGTCGTCGACCAGTGCTATCTGTGCGACCTCTGCTACATGACGAAATGCCCGTACGTGCCGCCGCACGCATGGAACGTCGACTTCCCGCACCTGATGCTGCGCGGCAAGGCGGCGCGCTACAAGCGCGGCGAAGCATCGCTGCGCGACAAGGTGCTGTCGAACACCGATGCGCTCGGGCACTTCGCGGGCATCCCGATCGTCACGCAGACGGTGAACGCGGTGAACCGCACGGCGCCCGCTCGGCATGCGCTCGAAGCGACGCTCGGCGTCGATCGCAACGCGTGGCTGCCGGAGTTCGCGCCGCGCAAGTTCCGGCGCGCCGCGAAGCGCTCGGACAACCCGCCCGCGCGCGACGGCGAACGCACGCCCGGCAAGGTCGCGATCTACGCGACGTGCTACGTGAATTTCAACGAGCCCGGCATCGGCCACGACCTGCTCGCGATCCTTGCGCACAACGACATTCCGTACGAGCTCGTCACGCGCGAAGCGTGCTGCGGGATGCCGCTGCTGGAGCAGGGCAACCTTGCCGGTGTCGCCGCGAAGAAGGACGTGAACCTGCCCGTGCTCGAACGCTATGCGCGCGAAGGTTATGCGCTGATCGGCGCGATCCCGAGCTGCGTGCTGATGTACAAGAGCGAGCTGCCGCTGATGTTCCCCGGCGACGAAGCGGTGCGTGCGGTGGCCGATGCATTCTGGGATCCGTTCGAATACGTGATCGCGCGGCATCGCGACGGGCTGCTGAAGACCGATTTCAAGACCGGCCTCGGCACCGTGTCGTATCACGTGCCCTGCCATGCGCGCGTGCAGAACATCGGCCGCAAGACGGCCGACACGCTGTCGCTCGTGCCCGATACGCGCGTGAATGTCGTCGAGCGCTGCTCGGGCCATGCGGGCACGTTCGGCGTGAAGAAGGAATTCCATGCGGACGCGATGCGGATCGGCACGCCGGTGTTCAAGGCGATGGCCGAGCCGCAGCCGGATTTCGTGTCGTCGGACTGCGCGCTGGCCGGCCATCACATCGTGCAGGGCATCGACGAGAAGGGGCTGCCGTCCGCGCCGCTCGCGCATCCGCTCACGCTGCTGCGCCGCGCATATGGCATCTGAGCCGCTGCCGGCCGACCCACGAGGACAACCCATGACGCTGACCCGCGACTCCCTGCTGACGCTCGAAGCGTACGCGAAGATCCGCAGGACCGAACACGCGCGGCTCGTCGCGTACAAGCGCCGCCGCGCGGTCGCGCTCGGCAACCACCTGCGTTTTTTGTTCGAGGACGAGACGACGATCCGCTATCAGATCCAGGAGATGCTGCACGTCGAGAAGATCTTCGACGAGGCGGGCATCGAAGGCGAGCTGGAAGCGTACCTGCCGCTCGTGCCCGACGGCACCAACCTGAAGGCGACGCTGCAGATCGAATACGAGCACGAGATCGAGCGGCGCGCGGCGCTCGCGCGATTGATCGGCGTCGAGGATCGCGTGTACCTGCAGGTCGACGGGCAGGCGCGCGTCTATGCGATCGCCGACGAGGATCTCGAGCGCGACAACGACGAGAAGACGTCGGCCGTGCATTTCGTGCGCTTCGAGCTCGACGCGCCGATGCGCGCGGCGCTCAAGGGCGGGGCGGCGCTGTCGATCGGCTGCGATCACCCGGCTTACACGATGCCGCCGCAGCGCGTGGATCCGGATGTGGCCGCGTCGCTGGCCGGCGACCTGCGCTGACACGACCGCCGCGCGTCCTGCGCGGCGTATCCCGCTTTTCCGTTCCGACCCGAAAACAGGCTTTCCGCGATTAGCGTGGCACGGGCGCTCGCCTGTCGCCGCGAAGATGTAACAGGCGCCCCGCGCTTGCATACCGAGAAATAATGTGCGTCCCGCGTCAGCGTGCTTTCATCACTCGCGGTGAAACAATAAAAAGATTGTGCATGGAGATAATTCAGTTGAACGGAAATTGAATGATTTACCGATTCATGAATATCTTGTTACTGAATTTTCCCTGATTTACCGATTTTATGGGGCAATTCCGGGGATTGTTGCCGACAGGGGGCGGATCAGCCCGGAAGGGCCCGTTGGCGGCCATTCTTCATACCTTGTAGAGCCCCGCCAGGCGGGCCTTTGCGGCGCCGGGCATAAAGATCTCGCAAAAAAATTCATCCGTAAATGCATTGCGCATTCATGGCAGGTTGTTTCAGTGCGTAACATTAAGTCATTGTCATATTGAGATAAACCCTGAGGATGGTATGCTTCGTGCACAAAAATTCCCACATTGGAGTGAGACCGTGACTTGTGCGCCATTGCCGGGAATTCCGGCACCGTGAAAGTGCGGTGTCGGCCGGCATGCACAACACCGGATAAACATAATGTGCAACCTGGCCGCCCCGCGACGCGATAAGTCGCGACGGCGCCGCCAATCGCAGCCCGGCCTGGCTGCGTGGAGAGATCTACTATGTTCTTCGATGAGCTTAACGATGAAGAGTGGTTTCGTCTTTCAACGCTGATCGCCGATGAACCCATCCGGCTGAATCGTCGTGGGCGTCCACGAGCCGAACCGCGCGTCGTTGCCAACGCGGTGCTCTGGATCCTGACGACCGGTGAAGCCTGGTCCAAGCTGCCCGGTCGTTATCCGTCCGGGCCGACGTGCCGTCGTCGCTACGAGGAGTGGCTCGCGAGCGGCACGTTGCTGCAGATGATCGACGTGCTGACCCAGTTCAGCGGGCGCACGTTCGCGTATATTCCGCCGCCGCCGGTGCCGGTCGTGCCTGCGCGTCGCGCGGAGCCCGTGCCCGACAACGATCGCTTGCGCGGCGTGTTCTGGCAAAACCCCGAGTCGTGGCAATTGCCGGTTGCGCAGGCAAACGTTTGGGAGGGCGAAGGTGCGTCGCTGAGCGCGAGGCCGGATGACGAAGTGGCCGATCCGGCCGGCACGTCGTTCGCGGTGCCCGGTACGCCTGCGGCGGAACTGCGCCATGCGCGCGCGTCGTCGGCGAGCTTCGCCGCGGCCGAGCCGCAAGTCGACGAGTATCGCGGTTATACGATCTGCGGGATCGCGCAGCCCGTGCAGAACCTGATGTATCGCGCGTGGGCCGAGATTTCGCAGGACGACCGGCGCGTCGAGCGCTCGGGTCTCATCGGCCCGCGTTTCACCGATGCCGAGGAAGCCGAGCAGTTCGCGCTGGACTGGGCACGCCAGTGGATCGATCGCCACGGTGCGAGCGACGAGCCGGCGCGTGCGCCGCAAAGCGAGGTGCTGGCCGGTTTGTCCGCGCTGGCGCGTGCGGAGTCGGATATCAAGCGCTTCATCGCCGAGCGTCATGCGGGCGCGCTGTCCGAAAGCCGCAACGATCCCGTGCAGTCGGATCGCCGCGAATATTCGTACCGCGTAGGTTGAGCACCGGTCGAATGCATCGCGCGGGCCGTCGTGTGCCACGACGCCCGCGCGGAGGCTTCGTCTCTCCATGCTTGCCGCACCGGGGGGGGCGCCGCTGTCGCAGCGGCGCCCCCGGCGCTTGATGCGTCACTGCCGGCCGTAGGTATCGTCGAAGCGGACGATGTCGTCCTCGCCGAGATACGCGCCCGACTGCACTTCGATCAGTTCGAGCGGCATCTTGCCCGGGTTCTCCAGGCGGTGCGATACGCCGAGCGGGATGTACGTCGATTCGTTTTCGGACAGCAGGAACGTTTCGTCGCCGCGCGTGATGCGCGCGGTGCCGCGCACGACGATCCAGTGTTCGGCGCGGTGGTGGTGCATCTGCAGCGACAGTCGCGCACCCGGCTTCACGACGATGCGTTTCACCTGGAAGCGCTCGCCCATGTCGACCGAATCGTAGTGGCCCCACGGACGATGCACCTTGCGGTGATCGGTGGCTTCCGCGCCTTGTTGCGCCTTGATGCGGCCGACGATCTTCTTCACGTCCTGCACGCGCGACTTGTCCGCGACGAGCACCGCGTCGGGCGTTTCGACGACGACGAGGTTCTGCGTGCCGACGCAGGCGACGAGCCGGCTTTCCGAATGCGCGAAGGTCGATTCGGCGCCTTCGAACAGCACGTGGCCGCGGCCGACGTTACTGGCCTCGTCCTTCTGCGAGATCTGCCAGATCGCGTCCCACGAGCCGACGTCCGACCAGCCCGCGTCGAGCGGCACGACGACGCTCTCGCACAGTTGCGGCAGGCTCGCGAGCGGCTCCATCACCGCGTAGTCGATCGAGTTCGACGGCGATGCGGCGAACGCATCGCGATCGACGCGGAAGAAGTCGCCATCGGCCTTGCCCTGTGCGACGGCCTGTTCGCAGGCTGCGTAGATCGCCGGTTCGAGCTGGCGGATCGCCTTCAGCCATACCGACGCGCGGACGATGAAGATCCCGCTGTTCCACCAGTACTCGCCGGACGCGACGTACTGCTGCGCGAGTTCGAGGTGCGGCTTCTCGACGAAACGGTCGAGGCGGCGCACGTCGAGGTCGCCCCTCGCGGCGTCGCCGAGCGGCGCGCCGACGCGGATGTAGCCGTAGCCGGTTTCCGCGTGCGTGGGCACGATGCCCATCGTCGCGATCCTGCCTTGCACCGCGCAGTGCACGCCGGCCGCGACGGCCGCGTGGAAGCGCGGCAGGTCGGCGACCGCATGGTCGGCCGGCATCACGGTCATCACCGCATCGTTGCCGTCGGCGACGAGCCGCAGCGCGGCGAGCGTCAGCGCGGGCGCGGTGTCGCGGCCGAGCGGCTCGAGCATGATCGTCGCGGGCTTGGCGGTCAGGCGCAGTTGTTCGGCGGTCGTGAAGCGGTGGTCCTCGCCGCACACGATCAACACGTCGTCGTTCAGCGGGTGGTCGGCCGTCAGGCCGTCGAGGCGCAGCGCGGTCGACTGCAGCAGCGAATGATCGCCGAGCAGGCCGATGAGCTGTTTCGGAAAACGTTCGCGCGACATCGGCCACAGGCGTGTGCCGGAACCGCCGGCAAGAATCACCGGCTGCACGGCGACGCGCGTGCCTGCGGCGGGGGCGGCGGAAGAAGATTGGCGCGTTTCGGCGGCCACGGCCGGAGCATTCATGATGATACTCTCCACGGTTGAAGTCAGTGCCTGTCGTTGTAGCATGAAGTAAATCGACAATAAAACCGGGTCCATTGGCTGATATTCGCCAGGCATTCATCTGGAAAAATTTTCCGCGATAGCATCGGATGCAAATAAAAAAATAAAAAATAATTCCGGGCATTGTTGGCCATCCCGTTCCTGCAAAGGGCTTGCGGCGAACGTAAAGTTTCCGAAATCTTCCCGATTTCCGATCGATTCGGGAAAACCTGCCGAATTAAATCGAAAAGTTCGCAGCAAGAATTTCCGATTATTTTTCGAAATACTTGTGCGCTTGAGGGGCGAATTTCTTGCCGCTTCAATAGCGTCATGCAACGTTTGAATCGAATGTGCGGCAAGGGCTGCACGAGGAGCTGTTCGGCAAACGCCTGTTCAAAGAGGAAGCAGACATGTTGAGCGTGCTGGCGAGAGTCATCGATATCGCGATGGTCGTGGCGGGGGCGCTGATCGCCGCCGCGCTGCACGACGGCAGCATCTGGCTCAACGACCTGCAGCGCACGACGGTGCTGTTCGACTGCCTGCTGGTCGTGGTGTTCTTTCCGGCCATCGGCATCTATCAGTCGTGGCGCGGCAAGCGTCTCGTCGGGCTGATGGGGCGTGTCGCGTTCGCGTGGCTCGTGGTCGAGCTCGCGGGCATCCTGATGAGCTTCAGTTTTCACCAGTCGGGCGACCTGTCGCGGCTGTGGCTCGGTTACTGGGCGCTCGTGACGATGGCGCTGCTCGCCGGCTCGAAGGCGTGCGTGCACGTCGTGCTGCGGCAACTGCGCCGCGGCGGCTACAACCTGAAGGCGGTCGCGATCGTCGGCGGTACGCCGGCGGCGCGGCGGCTGATTGCGCAGATGCGGGCGCGGCCGGAAGCGGGCTTCAACCCGGTGTGCGTGTACGACGAAAGCGAAGCGCGGGGCGATGTCGCACTCGACAACGTGCGCATCGAGCGGCAGTTCGAATCGCTGGTGTGGCTCGTGCGCAGCCGCGCGATCAGCGAGCTGTGGCTCACGCTGCCGATCTCGGAGGAACCGAGGATTCACCAGATCGTGACGGTGTTCCGCCACGACTTCGTGAACATCCGTTTCATTCCGGACGTGCGCACGCTGTCGTTCTTCAACCAGGAAGTGGTCGAGGTGCTCGGCGTGCCGGCGATCAATCTCGCGGCGTCGCCGATCACCGACGTGCGGATCCTGCCGAAGTTCGTGTTCGACCGGCTGTTCGCGCTGGCGGCGCTCACGGCGCTCGCGCCGGTGATGCTGCTGATCGCGGGGCTGATCAAGCTGACGTCGCGCGGGCCGGTGTTCTTCCGCCAGAAACGCAAGGGCATCGACGGGCACGAGTTCGAGATCTACAAGTTTCGCTCGATGAAAGTGCACCAGGAAGCGGCGGGCACGGTGACGCAGGCGACCAAGCACGACACGCGCGTGACGCCGGTCGGCCGGTTCCTGCGCCGCACGAGCCTCGACGAGCTGCCGCAGTTCATCAACGTGCTGAAGGGCGAGATGTCGGTCGTCGGCCCGCGCCCGCATGCGCTCGCGCACGACGACATCTACAAGGATCTGGTCAAGGGCTACATGTTCCGCTACCGGATCAAGCCCGGCATCACCGGGTGGGCGCAGATCAACGGCTTTCGCGGCGAGACCGACCAGATCGAGAAGATGATGGGCCGCGTGAAGCTCGATCTGTACTACATGCAGAACTGGTCGTTCTGGCTCGACATCAAGATCGTCGCGCTGACGCTCTGGAAAGGCTTCACCGGCAGCAACGCGTATTGAGTGCACCCAAGGGGACTTCCTGCGGGGCGGAAGACCCGGGACGGCCCGGCGTTTTCCCGAGACGCACTCCCGTGCAGGCATTCCGGTTTAACGATTTTCGAATCATTGGTCACGAGGTCCGACACATCATGAATCTGACTATCATCGGCAGCGGTTACGTAGGTCTTGTCACCGGCGCCTGTCTCGCCGACATCGGGCACGACGTGTTCTGTCTCGACGTCGACCAGGCAAAGATCGACATCCTGAACAACGGCGGCGTGCCGATCCACGAGCCGGGCCTCAAGGAGGTCATCGCGCGCAACCGCTCGGCCGGCCGCCTGCGTTTCTCGACCGACGTCGAGGCCGCGGTCGCGCACGGCGACGTGCAGTTCATTGCGGTCGGCACGCCGCCCGACGAGGACGGCTCGGCCGACCTGCAATACGTGCTCGCGGCGGCGCGCAACATCGGCCGCTACATGACGGGCTTCAAGGTGATCGTCGACAAGTCGACGGTGCCGGTCGGCACGGCCGAGCGCGTGCGCGCGGCGGTCGCCGAGGAGCTCGCGAAGCGCGGCGGCGACCAGATGTTCTCGGTCGTGTCGAATCCGGAATTCCTGAAGGAAGGCGCGGCGGTCGACGATTTCACGCGGCCGGACCGCATCGTGATCGGCTGCGACGACGACGTGCCGGGCGAGCGCGCCCGCGAGCTGATGAAGAAGCTGTACGCGCCGTTCAACCGCAACCACGAACGCACGCTGTACATGGATGTGCGCTCGGCCGAGTTCACGAAATACGCGGCGAACGCGATGCTCGCGACGCGCATCTCGTTCATGAACGAGCTGGCGAACCTTGCCGACCGCTTCGGCGCGGACATCGAGGCCGTGCGCCGCGGGATCGGCTCCGATCCGCGCATCGGCTATCACTTCCTGTACGCCGGCTGCGGCTACGGCGGCTCGTGCTTCCCGAAGGACGTCGAGGCGCTGATCCGCACGGCTGACGAGCACGGGCAATCGCTGCAGATCCTGAAGGCCGTGTCGTCGGTCAACGCGACGCAAAAGCGCGTGCTCGCCGACAAGATCGTCGCGCGCTTCGGCGAGGACCTGACGGGCCGCACGTTCGCGATCTGGGGCCTCGCATTCAAGCCGAATACCGACGACATGCGCGAAGCGCCGAGCCGCGAGCTGATCGCCGAGCTGCTGTCGCGCGGCGCGCGCATCGCCGCGTACGACCCGGTCGCGCAGCAGGAAGCGCGCCGCGTGATCGCGCTCGATCTTGCCGATCACCCGAGCTGGCTCGAGCGCCTGAGCTTCGTCGACGATGAAGCGCAGGCCGCGCGCGATGCCGATGCGCTCGTGATCGTCACCGAATGGAAGGCGTTCAAGAGCCCCGACTTCGTCGCGCTCGGCCGCCTGTGGAAGTCGCCGGTGATCTTCGACGGCCGCAACCTGTACGAGCCGGAGACGATGAGCGAGCAGGGTATCGAATACCACCCGATCGGCCGGCCGGGATCGCGCCAGGCCGTCGCCGCCCGCGTGCCGGGCACCGCGCGCGCGAGCGCGTAACCCGTTTCACGTCACTCGTTACGAGACGCCATGTTCCGGAACATCCTGATCGTCTGCCACGCGAACGTCTGCCGCAGTCCGGCGGCGGAAATGCTGTTCAAGTCGCACGCCGCGTCGCGCGGCGGCCCGCGTCCGACGTTCCACTCGGCCGGCGTTCATGCGAACGACGGCGACGGCATCGATCCGGTGATGCGGCAGTTGCTCGCCGAGCGCGGCGTCGATGCGACGACCCACCGCTCGCGGCGGCTGTCGCGCCGGTTCGTGCGCGACGCCGACCTGATTCTCGTCAGCGAGCGCGGACAGATCGCGGCCGTCGAATCGGTCGATCCGTTCGCGCGCGGCAAGGTCCACCTGCTCGGCAAGTGGGAAGGGGCCGAGATTGCCGATCCGCACGGCGGCCGCGAGGCCGATTACCGCGAGAGCTACTCACTGATCGAACGTCTGGTTCAAGGATGGCTACAGAAATTATGCTGAAACGCCCGATGCGCCCAATGCGCCCGGTGGCGCTTGCCGTCGCGCTGACGACTTTCCTGTCAGCCTGTGCAACCGCGCCCGGCAACTACCTCGACTCGTCGAACCTGAAGGACGAAGGCCGCCAGCAAGCGGCCGAGACCTATCCGGTTCATTACATCGACGCCAAAGTGGTGATGGACCAGTTGCAGAAGCAGCAGGTCGAGCACCCGCTGCCGCCTGCACGCTATACCGATCCGTCGCAGTACGTGTACCGCGTCGGCCCGCAGGACATCCTCGGCGTGACCGTCTGGGACCACCCCGAGCTGACGACGCCGCAGGGCCAGTCGTTCTCGAGCGGCGGCAACACGACGCAGACGATCGCGGGCGCGCTGCAGCAGCCCTATTCGTCGTCGCTGCCGGGCCAGGCCGATCCTTATGGCCAGACGGTGGCCGCCGACGGCACGATCTTCTTCCCGTTTGTCGGCCGCATCCACGTGGCCGGCAAGACGATCGCGCAGACCCGTGACGAGCTGGCCACGCGTCTCGCGCGCTATGTGAAGAACCCGCAGCTCGACGTGCGCGTGCTGTCGTTCCGCAGCCAGAAGGTGCAGGTGACGGGCGAGGTGAAGACGCCGGGCCCGCTCGCGATGAGCGACGTGCCGCTGACGCTGGTCGACGCGATCTCGCGCTCGGGCGGCTCGACCACCGAGGCCGACCTGCAGCGCGTGCGCCTGACGCGCGACGGCAAGCTCTACACGCTCGACGCGAACGGCGTGCTCGACCGCGGCGAAGTGCGGCAGAACGTGATGCTGCAGCAGGGCGACATCGTCAACGTGCCGGACCGCAGCGACAGCCGCGTGTACATCATGGGCGAGGTCAAGACGCCGGTCACGGTGCCGATGCTCAAGGGCAAGCTGACCATCGCCGACGCGCTGACGGCCGGCGGCGGCATCCTCGACACCGATGCGAACCCGCGCAAGATCTACGTGATGCGCGGGATGCGCGACAACCCGACGAAGCCTGAAGTGTTCCGTCTCGACATGACGCAGCCCGATGCGCTGATGCTGTCGAGCCGCTTCCCGCTTCAGCCGCTCGATGTGGTCTATGTCAGCACGGCGAGCTCGGTGCAGTTCAACCGGGTGCTGCAGCAGGTGCTGCCGACGATCCAGACGATTTTCTTCATGAAGCAAATCACGCGCTGATAGCCCGCCGGGGCGGCGCCTCCGCCCCGGCACCACTCAAGCGGGAACGAATGGTGAACACGCAAGCGAAACACTCCTACGCGGATCTGTCCGTGAAAACCGAGGAAGAGGACGTCGTCCTCGGCCAGTTGCTCCAGGTCATCATGGACGACATCTGGCTGCTGCTCGGCATCGCGGTGACCGTCATCGCGCTCGCCGGCCTCTACTGCTACATCGCGAAGCCGGTGTATCAGGCCGACGTGCACGTGCGGGTCGAGAGCAACGACAACACGTCGCAGGCGCTCACGCAGACGCAGACCGGCGCGACGATCAACACCGGTCCGCAGCAGGCGCAGACCGATGCGGAAATCGAGATCATCAAGAGCCGCGGCGTCGTCGCGCCGGTCGTCGAGCAGTTCAAGCTGAACTTCTCGGTCGTGCCGAAGACGCTGCCCGTGATCGGCAGCCTCGCCGCGCGCGTCGCGACGCCGGGCACGCCGGCACGGCCGTGGCTCGGCCTGAAATCGTATGCGTGGGGCGGTGAAGTCGCCGACGTCGATTCGATCAGCGTCGCGCCCGCGCTCGAAGGCAAGAAGCTGACGCTGACGGCCGGCCCGAACGACACGTATTCGATCGTCGACCAGAACGGCACCCGGCTGCTGGCGGGCCAGGTCGGCGAATCGGCGCAGGGCGGCGGCGTGACGCTGCTCGTGAAGAAGCTCGTCGCGCGCCCCGGCACGCAGTTCACAGTGGTCCGCTACAACGATCTCGATGCGATCGGCGGCTTCCAGGCCGGTATCCAGGTGAGCGAGCAGGGCAAGCAGACGGGCGTCGTGCAGATCTCGCTCGAAGGCAAGGACCCGGACCAGACCGCCGCGATCGCGAACGCGCTCGCGCAGTCGTACCTGAACCAGCACGTGATTGCGAAGCAGGCCGAAGCGACCAAGATGCTCGACTTCCTGAAGGGCGAGGAACCGCGCCTGAAGTCCGACCTCGAACGCGCGGAAGCCGCGCTGACGCAGTACCAGCGCACGTCGGGCTCGATCAACGCGAGCGACGAGGCGAAGGTCTACCTCGAGGGCAGCGTGCAGTACGAGCAGCAGATCGCCGCGCAGCGCCTGCAGCTCGCGTCGCTCGCGCAGCGCTTCACCGAATCTCACCCGATGGTGATCGCCGCGAAGCAGCAGCTCGCGGAGCTGCAGGGCGAGAAGGACAAGTACAGCAACCGCTTCCGCAGCCTGCCGGCGACCGAAGTGAAGGCCGTCCAGCTCCAGCGCGACGCGAAGGTCGCCGAGGACATCTACGTGCTGCTGCTGAACCGCGTGCAGGAACTGTCGGTGCAGAAGGCCGGCACGGGCGGCAACATCCACCTCGTCGATTCGGCGCTGCGCCCGGGCGATCCGGTCAAGCCGAAGAAGGTGCTGATCCTGTCGGCCGCCGTGTTCCTGGGGCTGATTCTCGGCACGGGCGTCGTGTTCCTGCGCCGCAACCTGTTCCAGGGCATCGAGGATCCCGATCGCGTCGAGCGCACCTTCAACCTGCCGCTGTACGGGCTGGTGCCGCAAAGCGCCGAGCAGGTGAAGCTCGACGCCGCGGCCGAGAAGAGCGGCAGCCGCGCGCGGCCGATCCTCGCGAGCCTGCGTCCGAAGGATCTCAGCGTCGAGAGCCTGCGCAGCCTGCGCACCGCGATGCAGTTCGCGATGATGGATGCGAAGAACCGCGTGATCGTGCTGACAGGCCCGACGCCCGGCATCGGCAAGAGTTTCCTGGCGGTCAACCTCGCGGTGCTGCTCGCGCATTCGGGCAAGCGTGTGCTGCTGATCGACGCCGACATGCGTCGCGGCCTGCTCGACCGCTACTTCGGCCTTACCGCGCAGCCGGGCCTGTCCGAGCTGCTGAGCGACCAGTCGCCGCTGGAGGATGCCGTGCGCGAAACGCCGGTGCAGGGCCTGTCGTTCATCGCGGCCGGCACGCGCCCGCCGAACCCGTCGGAGCTGCTGATGTCGACGCGCCTGCCGCAATACCTCGAAGGGCTCAGCAAGCGCTACGACGTCGTGCTGATCGATTCGCCGCCGGTGCTGGCGGTGACCGACGCGACCATCATCGGCCGCATGGCCGGCTCGACGTTCCTCGTGCTGCGCTCGGGCATGCACACCGAAGGCGAGATCGCCGACGCGATCAAGCGCCTGCGCACCGCGGGCGTCGATCTGGAAGGCGGGATCTTCAACGGCGTGCCGCCGAAGGCGCGCGGCTACGGCCGCGGTTATGCGGCCGTGCACGAATACCTGAGCGCCTGACCGCAGTGCGCGAAACTGGGCCGGCGCGCAGCGCGCCAGCCCGGCCGACTGGAGAACCATCGATGAAAATTTCCGTGCTCGTTCCGACCTACCGGCGCCCGGCCGACCTCGCGCGCTGCCTGCTGGCGCTGCAGCGGCAGCAGCGGCTGCCCGACGAGGTGATCGTCGTCGCGCGCCCGGAGGACGACGCCACGCACGAACGGCTCGCCGATCCGGCGGTCGGCGGCGCGCTGCCGCTGCGCATCGTGCCGGTCGACGTGCCGGGGCAGGTCGCCGCGCTGAACAAGGGGCTCGACTCGGCGAACGGCGACATCGTCGCGATCACCGACGACGATGCGGCGCCGCGTCCCGACTGGCTGGCGCGCGTCGAGTCGGCATTCCAGGCCGATCCGCGCGTGGGTGCGGTCGGCGGGCGCGACTGGGTGCACGAGAAAGGCCGCCTGCTCGACGAGTCGCGCGAACGCGTCGGCCAGCTCACGCTGTCCGGCAAGATCGTCGGCAATCATCACCTCGGCGTCGGCGGCACGCGCGAAGTCGACATGCTGAAAGGCGCGAACATGAGCTACCGCCGCACCGCGATCGAACGGCTGCGTTTCGACACGCGGCTGCGCGGCGCCGGTGCGCAGATGCACAACGACATGGGTTTCAGCATGCACGTGCAGCGCGCCGGCTGGAAGCTCGTCTACGACCCGGCGATCGCGGTCGATCATTTCCCGGCCGAGCGCTTCGACGACGACCGGCGCGATGCCGCGTCGCTGAATGCGATCAGCAACGGCGCGTACAACATGCATCTGATCCTGCGCGAGCATCTGCCGCCGCTTCGGCGCGAGATCGCGTGGTGGTGGTGGACGCTGGTCGGCACGCGCGTCTATCCGGGGTTCGCGCACGTGCTGCTGTCGCTGCACACGGCGCAGCGCGACCGGATCCGCGAGCATTGGCGCGCGGTGCGCCGCGGCGCACGCGATGCACGCCGCGCGAACCTTGCCTCCCATCGTGCGGCGATGCCGCCGGTGACGTCTTGAACGGGCTGCGCGCATCGCGCGCGGTAACCCCCGGAGGGCTCGAAATGAAACAACCCCCACGCGCGCCTTGCGCTCTGCCCCCCGAGGGGGCGGTCAGCCTCCTTGGGGCGGCCCGGCGGAGGCTGACATGACTTCAACAAACGTTCACGTCCACCTGTTTTACGGCGCCGATCCGCGTACCTATCGGAAAGGCGAGAACATCGGCTGCCTGTACGGTTATCACCATGCCGAATCCGACGAGTTCCGGCTGACGTATTCGCAGGACGGCGGCGAGAGCCGTGTCGCCAGCCTCGCGCGCCGCGCGCTAAAGGCGGCGCTCGGCTTCGACGTCGTGCATGCATGGCGCAACCGCGCCGCGCTGCTGAACACCGATGTGATCTGGACGCACACCGAGCAGGAGCACCTCGCCGCTTCGCTGATCCTGAAGTTCGCCGGTGCGCAGGGCAAGCGCCCGCTGCTGCTCGCGCAGAGCGTGTGGCTGTTCGACAAGTGGAGCAGCTTCGGCGGCCCGCGCCGCTGGCTGTACCGCAAGCTGCTTGCGCGCGCCGATGCGTTGACCACGCTCGCCCGCGACAACGCCGACCTGTGCCGCCGCTACCTCGGGCGCGATGCCGAGTTCGTCTACTACGGGCTGAACACGCAGGATTTCCCGCTTACCGAGCCGCAGCAGTGGAAACCGAACCGGCCGCTGCGGATCGCGGCGATCGGCAACGACCGCGACCGCGACTGGCGCACGTTCCTCGCCGCGTTCGGCGGCGACGAGCGCTACGACGTGCGGCTCGCGACGCGACGCCGCGTGCCGCGCGAGTGGCATGCGCCGAACGTGCAGATCGGCTCGGCGTCGGGGCTCGCGAAGCAGCACGAGCTGTACGCGTGGGCCGACGTGATCGTCGTGCCGCTGCGGCCGAACTTCCACGCGTCGGGCATCACCGTGATGCTCGAGGCGGCAGCCGTCGGCAAGCCGATGATCGTGTCCGACGTCGGCGGGCTCAGCGACTACTTCCCGCACGATACGGCCGCCTATGTGCCGGCGTTCGACGCGCAGGCGATGCGCCAGGCCGCCGACCGCTTCGTCGCCGACCCGGTTGCGGCGCTCGGCTGCGCGCGGGCCGCCGCCGCGTGCCTGCGCGAGCGCGACCTGACCACGCAGGCGTTCGCCGAGCAGCACGTGCGGATCACGCGCGACATGCTGCGCCGGCGCCGCACGCCGGCGGCCGCGGGCCTGGCGATGCCGCTGGCGGATTCGCATCCGTCGTCGCGGTGAGAGAGGATCGATGAGTACGATTGCCGCCGAACGCGCACCGTCGCGCAACCGCAGCTGGTTTGCCGAACCGAAGCACTGGATCGGGCAGGCCGGGCTGTGGTCGTTCACCGCCGCGCTGATCGCCATTCACCAGGGCAAGGTGCTGACGCTCGCGTTTCCGGTGCTGGCCATCGCGGTCGGCATCTGGCTGTATTTCAAGAGCCCGGCGCGTTATGTCGGCTTCATGTGGTGGGTGTGGTTCCTGAGCCCGGAAGTGCGCCGTCTCGCCGACTGGTCGAAGGGCGCGTTCACGCCGACCAGCCTGATCCAGGTCGCGCCGCTCGCGGTGACGATGATCGCCGGCCTGGGGCTGATCCGGCATTACCGCGTGCTCGCGCAGCGGCGCGGGATACCGGTGCTGCTGATGCTGTTCGGGCTCGCGTATGCGTATCTCGTCGGGATCGTGTCGAGCGGCGTGATGGCCGCGACTTATGACCTCGCGAACTGGGTGTATCCGGTGCTGATCGGCTTTCACATCATGGTCAACGCGCGCGACTATCCCGAGTACCGCGACGTGCTGCTGTCCACGTTCATGTGGGGCATGCTCGTGATGGGCGTGTACGGCGTCGTGCAGTATTTCGTGATGCCGCAGTGGGACGTGCTGTGGATGATCGGCTCGGACATGGGTTCGCAGGGTGAGCCGGTGCCGTACGGCGTGCGGGTATTCAGCACGATGAACTCGTCGGGGCCGTTCGCGTTCGCGATGATGGGCGCGCTGGTGTTCGTGCTCGCGGCGCCGCAGAAGATCCGCTGGTTCGCGGGCGCAGCCGGTTTCGTGTCGTTCGCGCTGTGTCTCGTGCGTTCGACGTGGGGCGGCTGGGTGATCGCACTCGCGATCCAGCTCGCGCAGTCGAACAACCGCGTGCGGATGCGGATCCTCATCAGCGGCGTCGTGCTGGTCGGGTTATGCGTGCCGCTCCTGACCGTCGGGCCGGTGGCCGATCGTCTCGGCGCGCGCCTGCAGTCGATCACGAACCTGAAGGACGACCGCAGCTACGACGACCGCAACAAGTTCTACGCCACCTTCGCGCAGACGGCGTTTACCGACGTCGCCGGCGAAGGGATGGGCGCGACGGGCGCATCGACGAAGCTGTCGAGCGACAGCGGCGAGCTCGGCAAGTACGGCAGCTTCGACAGCGGCGTGATGAACGTGCCGTTCGTGCTCGGCTGGCCCGGCA
This sequence comes from Burkholderia pyrrocinia, assembly GCF_001028665.1. Taxonomy (NCBI): domain Bacteria; kingdom Pseudomonadati; phylum Pseudomonadota; class Betaproteobacteria; order Burkholderiales; family Burkholderiaceae; genus Burkholderia; species Burkholderia pyrrocinia. The sequence goes on along the minus strand of NZ_CP011504.1, from coordinate 253,699 downwards.
CGCTGCTGTACCTCGCCGGCGTCGTGATGCTGTTCGGCCGCACGCTGCGCGCGGCGTTCAAGCTGCGCAAGGACAAGTTCGTCGGCGCGTGCCTGAGCCTGTGCCTGTCGACGTTCGCGATGCTCGTGTTCACGAACTCGCTGATCGGCACGGGCGGCCTGCTGATGTTTACAGCCATTTTTTCGATACTTTCCGCGGCGCACTGGCAGAAGTCGAAGCGCTTGCAGGTCGCCGCGCGTCTACGGGGAGGCGACCTTTGAGAATCGCGATCGTCACGCATGTCGTGCGACATAACGACGGGCAGGGCCGCGTCAATTACGAAATCGCGCGCGCGGCGCTGGCCGAGCACTACGAAGTCACGCTGGTCGCGTCGCACGTCGCGCCCGAACTGCTGGCCGACCCGCGCGTGCGCTGGGTGCCCGTGAAGGTCGGGCGCTTCTGGCCGTCGAATCTCGTCAAGCAGCAGGTGTTCGCGCTGAAGAGCGCGTGGTGGCTGCGCACGCATCGCAGCGAGTACGACGTGCTGCACGTGAACGGCTTCATCTCGTGGATCAAGGCCGACGTGAATACCGCGCACTTCGTGCACGGCGGCTGGTTCAGGAGCCCGTACTATCCGTTCGGGCTCACGAAGGGGATGTGGTCGGCTTACCAGTACGTCTATACGCGCGTGAACACCGCGCTCGAGCGCTGGGCCTACCGGCGTTCGCGTGCGATCACCGCCGTGTCGCAGAAGGTGGCCGACGAGATCGCCGCGCTCGGCATCGACAGCCGCAAGATCAGCGTGATCTACAACGGCGTCGACGGCAGTGCGTTCGCGGGCGCGCAGGCCGATCGCGCGGCGTTCAAGCTGCCGGACGACGCGTTCCTGCTGCTGTTCGTCGGCGACCTGCGCACGCCGCGCAAGAATCTCGGCACCGTGCTGAAGGCGCTGACGAAGCTGCCGGCGAACGTCCATCTGGCGGTGGCCGGCTATCTGCCGGGCAGCCCGTATCCGGACGAGGCGCGCGCGCTCGGCATCGATTCGCGCGTGCATTTCCTCGGTCTCGTGAAGAACATGCCGACGCTGATGCGCTCGGTCGACGCGTATGTGTTCCCGTCGCGCTACGAAGCGATGAGCCTGTCGCTGCTCGAGGCGATGGCGGCCGGCCTGCCGGTCGTCACCGCGCGCACTGCGGGCGGCGCGGAAATCATCACGCGCGAATGCGGGATCGTGCTGGAGGATCCGGACGATCCGGCTGCGCTCGCGCAGGCGATCGGTTCGCTGGCGGCGTCGCGCGACACCTGCCGCGCGATGGGCGACGCGGCCCGCGAACTGATGACCCGTTTCGGCTGGGCACACATGGGTGCCCAGTACGTCGCGCTTTACCGGCGCATCGGCCAACCCACGCAGCCGTCCGCTTTCGAGCGGGTCGAGCATGCAGTCACGCAGGAGCAGTCGTGATGTCCCAATCTTCCCGGCCGATCAAATCGTTGCAGATCGGCATGCACTGGTTCCCCGAACGTGCGGGCGGCCTCGACCGGATGTATTACTCGCTCGTCGGCGCGCTGCCGGGCGCGGGCGTCGAGGTGCGCGGGCTCGTCGCGGGCTCGCCGAAGGTCGCCGACGACACGGGCGGCGCGATCCAGGGCTTCGGTCCCGCGTCGCAGACGCTCGCGCGCCGGATGCTCGCCGCGCGGCGCGCATTGCGCGAGGAGATCCGCAGCGAGCGGCCGGACGTGATTTCGTCGCACTTCGCGCTGTACACGTTCCCGGGCCTCGACGTGACGCGCGGGATTCCGCAGGTGTCGCACTTCCAGGGGCCGTGGGCCGACGAAAGCCAGGTCGAGGGCGCCGCGTCGCTCGGGCAGCGCGCGAAGCGCTATCTCGAACAGGCCGTCTATACGCGCTCGTCGCGGCTGATCGTGCTGTCGCAGGCGTTCGGCCAGATCCTGACGAACCGCTACGGAATCGAACCGTCGCGTGTGCGCGTGATTCCCGGCTGCGTCGATACCGCGCAGTTCGACACGCCGCTCACGCCCGCCGAGGCGCGGCACAAGCTGCAACTGCCGCAGGACCGGCCGATCGTGCTGGCCGTGCGCCGGCTCGTGCGGCGCATGGGGCTGGAGGACCTGATCGACGCGATCGGCCTCGTCAAGCACCGTCACCCGGACGTGCTGCTGCTGATCGCCGGCAAGGGCAAGATCGGCGAGGAGCTGCAGCAGCGCATCGACGCGGCAGGGCTGCAGGACAACGTGAAGCTGCTCGGTTTCGTGCCCGACCATCATCTCGCGGCGCTGTACCGCGCGGCGACGGTCAGCGTCGTGCCGACGGTCGCGCTCGAAGGCTTCGGGCTGATCACCGTCGAATCGCTCGCGTCCGGCACGCCCGTGCTGGTCACGCCGGTCGGCGGGCTGCCGGAGGCGGTTGCCGGGCTGTCCAGCGATCTCGTGCTGCCGTCGACCGGCGCGGACGCGATCGCGGAAGGGCTTGGTGGCGCGCTGTCGGGCGCGATCGCGCTGCCCGACGAGGCCGCGTGCAAGCGTTATGCGCGCGATCATTTCGACAACGCGGTGATCGCGCGGCGCGTCGCCGGCGTGTACGAAGAGGCGATCCAGGCGGCAGGCTGAGCGCCCGCGGCGCGCACCGTGCGTGCCGAACCGAAGATCGAACCGGCGCGCATGCGCGGCCGGTTCGTGCGCCGGCCGCCCGTTACGGGCGCGCCGGCTTTTCTCGTTCGATCCGCATCGCCGGCACGCGTCACGCGTCACGCGCGCCTGAGCGTCGCGGCCCACACGCCGAGCGCGGCCACGCTCACGACCGCGCCGAGCGCGCAGACGCCGGTCCATCCGGCGCGCGCATACATCATCGTCGATGCGATCGCACCGAGCCCGCTGCCGGCCGAGTAGAACAGCATGTAGCAGCCGACGAGGCGCGCATGCGCGTCGGGCCGCGTGCCGAGAATCATGCTCTGGTTGACGACGTGGACGGCTTGCCCGCCGACGTCGAGCAGCACGATGCCGACGATCAGCAGCGCAATCGACGTATTGGCGAACGCGAGCGGCAGCCACGAGCACGCGAGCAGTGCGAGCGCGGCGCCGGTCGTCGCTTCGCCCCGCCCGCGATCGGCGAGCCGGCCTGCGCGCGTGGCCGCCGCCGCGCCCAGTGCGCCGACGAGGCCGAACGCGCCGATCTGCGTATGCGACATCGAATGCGGCGGTGCGCTCAGCGGCAGCACGAGCGCGCTCCAGAAGATGCTGAACGCCGCGAACATCAGCAGCGCGATCGCACCGCGCACGCGCAGCACGCGTTCGTCGCGGAGCAGCGACACCATCGATCGCAGCAGCGCCATGTAACCGATGCGTTCGCGCGGTCCGTTCGTGTCGGGCAGCATCCGCGACAGCACGGCGAGCATCGCGATCGCGAGCGCACCCGAGACGAGATAGACCGCGCGCCAGCCGGCGATATCGGTGACGACGCCGGCCAGCGAGCGCGCGGCCAGCAGCCCGATCACGACGCCACCCTGCGCGGCGCCCACCACGCGCCCGCGTTCGCCGGCGCCGGCCAACGCCGCCGAGCACGCGATCAGCCCTTGCGTCATTGCGGTGCCGAGCAGCCCGACCGCGACCATCCCCGCCAGCAGCGCGATGCGCGTCGATGCCGCCGCCACGCCGATGCAGGCCGCCGTCAGCAGCAGAAGCTGCACGGCGATCAGCCGCTTGCGGTTCAGCAGGTCGCCGAGCGGCACGACGAACAGCAGCGCGAGCGCGCAGCCGAGCTGCGTGGCCGTGATGACGCCGCCGACCGCGGCTTGCGACACGCCGAAATCCCGCGCGATCGAATCGAGCAGCGGCTGCGCGTAGTAGACGTTCGCGACGCTCGCCGCACAGCAGGCGGCCAGTAATGCGACGCTCGCCGCGGACAGGCGGCCGTCGCCGGCCGGATGCGCTGCGTTCGACGGAACGGTACTTGAATGACAGGAAGACGCCATGGGTTTCCTCGCGCAATGTAGTTGCAATTTGAAACCAGTGTGAGTGTAGGAAAAGTAGTTTTAAAATGCAACCTGTTGTGCGGCGGGCGATGGGCCCGCGCACGAATGGCCGGTGCTGCCGCGAGGGCGGCCGGCAGGACTGCGGAGAGGAACATGGCCAGGCAGAAGAGTCTTGCGGATTCGCCGTGCCCGGTGGCGCGGGCAACCGATATCGTCGGCGATCGCTGGGCGTTGCTGATCGTGCGCGATGCGTTCGACGGCGTGCGCCGCTTCGGCGATTTCCGCGCGAGCCTCGGCGTCGCGAGCAACATCCTGTCCGACCGGCTCAGGATGCTGGTGGACGCCGGCGTGTTCGACGTCGTGCCGGCGTCGGACGGCACCGCGTATCAGGAGTACGCGCTGACCAAGAAGGGCGAGGGGCTGTTTCCGGTCATCGTGATGCTGCGGCAGTGGGGGGAGGCGAACCTGTTCGCGCGCGGCGAGCCGCATTCGGTGCTGGTCGACCGCGACACGGGGCGCGCGATCCGCAAGCTCGCGCTGCGGCACGACGATGGCCGGCCCGTGAAGGCGGCCGACACGGTCGTGAGGAAAGTTGGCGACGAAGCGGGCGCGACGCGGCGGTGAGCATCATGCGCACCCGGTCAGTCGACGGCCGGCACCGCCCGACCCGCGGGCGATGCGCCGCGATGCGCATCGGGCCGGACCAGCGTTGCGAGCAGCGCGGCGATGACCAGCAGCGCGACCGACACGGCCGTTTCGATCCGCAACCCGTCGACGACCTGCCACGCACCGCCGCCGCCCGCGAGCGCGCCGAACGCGGCGACGCCCATCGCGCCGCCGGCCTGCCGCGCGGTATTCAGCACGGCCGACGCGATCCCGGCCCGCTCGGGCGCGACCGACGCGAGCACGGCCGTCGTCATCGCCGGTACCGCGAAACCCATTCCCAACGGAATCAGCAGGAACGGCACCAGCAGCACGGCCAGCGGCGTCGACGCATCGACGAAATGCAGCGACCCGTAGCCGAGCGCGGCGACGAGCGCGCCCGCGATCATCGGCACGCGCGGGCCGTGACGCGCGACGACCCGGCCGCTCGCGAGATTCGACAGCAGGAAGCCGCCCGTCAGCGGCAGGAACGCGAGGCCCGCCTGCAACGCCGATTCGCCGCGCGCGCGCTGCAGGTACAGCGCGAGCACGAACACGGTGCCGTAGTACGTGAGGTTCACGCAGATCCCGAACAGCACGGCCGCGCTGAACGTGCGATGGCGAAACAGCGACAGCGGCAGCATCGGCGTGGCCGTGCGCGACTCGACCGCGACGAACGCGAGCGCGGCGAGCGCCGCCAGCGCGAAGCCGCCGGCGACGACCGGGTGCGCGAAGCCGAGTGGCCGCCATTCGATCACGGCGCCGGTCAGCGCGGTCAGCATCGCGATCGCGATGAGCTGGCCGCGCAGGTCGAGCGCGCGGATGGAGCGGGTGCGCGCGGCTACCTCACGGCGTGCGGGTACCCACGCGAACGCGGCCGCGAGCCCCGCCGCGCACAGCGGCAGGTTCACGAGGAAGATGCCGCGCCAGCCCCACGCCGCGATCAGCAGGCCGCCGACGACCGGGCCGGCCGCGATCGAGATCGAGCCGGCGGCCGTCCACCAGCCGACGGCCCGCGCACGCAGGTGCGGGTCGTGCCGGCACGCGTCGTTGAGCAGCGCGAGCGAATTGGGCAGCATCGCCGCGGCGCCGACACCCTGCAGCGCGCGGGCCGCGATCAGCATCGCGGGCGCGCTCGCGGCGCCGCACGCGAGCGACGCAAGCGCGAACAGCACGAGGCCCGCGACATACAGGCGGCGCGCGCCGAAGCAGTCGCCGAGCGCGCCTCCCGACAGCATCAGTACCGCGAACGCGAGCGTGTACGCATCGACGACCCACTGCAGGCCGGCGACCGGCAAGTGCAGGTCGCCGGCGAGATGGGCGAGCGCGATGTTGACGATCGTCACGTCGAGCTGCGTGACGACGAAACCGGTGCTGACGGTCGCGACGACGCGTGCCAGCGCGGGCGGGAAGGCGGGGGAGGGAACGGTCGTATCCATGCGCCCATCGTAGGACGCGACGGGCCGGCGATGTTTCAGCGGTACGTGAAGCGTCGATACGCGCGACGCGCTGCAGCCGGGCTGCGAGCGGGAAAGAAGCGGGAACGAAGCGGGAACGAAGCGGGAACGAAGCGGGGGCGATGAAGGTTGCGGCCGAACCGGCGCGAATGTGGTTTGCCGAACCATGCCGCTACGTGGATTGACGCGTGTCCAGGGAGACGGATTCGCTCAATGCCGCTCGCCGCGCCAGCGTCCCGGCGCAACGCCGAAACGCTTCGTGAACGCATGCGTGAACGTGCTTTGGTCCGCGAAGCCGACCATGCCTGCGATATCGACGAGCGGATACCGGCCGTCGGCGAGCAGCACGATCGCCGCATCGAGCCGCAGCCGCTGCAGGTAGCGATGTGGCGTTTCGCCGAATGCATCGACGAACAGTTGATGAAACCGGCGCATCCCGTAGCCGCAGTGCGCGGCGAGATCGGCGATGCGCAGCGGCTCGGCGAGCCGTGCGCGCAGCCAGCGGTCGATGCGCGCGAAATCGAGGCCCGACGCGGGCGCGTCGATGCCGGCATCGTCGAGCAGCGCGCCGCACAGGCGCGCGGCGGCCTGCCACTGGAAACGGTGCGCGGCGGCCTGCCGCGCGTCGCCGGCCGGTGCATCGAGCTGCACGGCGGCCGCCGCGACCTGCGCGACGAGCGACGTCAGGGCCGGATCGATCGACACGGCGCGCGCACGGTCGAACAGCCGCTGCGGCACCGCGAGCGATGCCGCGGGCAGGTCGATCACGAGCTGGCGATTGTCGCCGAGGCCCGCATAGTCGTGGCGCGCGCCGGCGGGAATCAGCCAAGCCGCGTGCCGGTCGATGCGCCGGCCGATCCCGTCCACCGCCATCACCATCGCGCCATCGACGCCGAGCACGACCTGGTGGAAGTCGTGCACGTCCGACGCTTCGCACGTGTCGTAGCGGCGCAGCGCAATGGCGGGGGAGGCGATGCGTTCCATCGGAAGGAAACGGCCGGTTGCGTCGTCAGACGTCGAGCAGTTCGACTTCGAACACGAGCGTCGCGTTCGGCGGAATCACGCCGCCTGCGCCGCGCGGGCCGTAGCCGAGTTGCGGCGGGATCGTCAGGCGACGCACGCCGCCGACCTTCATGCCCTGCACGCCTTCGTCCCAGCCCTTGATGACCATGCCGCCGCCGAGCACGAACGCGAACGGGTCGTTGCGGTCCTTGCTCGAATCGAATTTCTGACCGTCGGTCAGCCAGCCCGTGTAGTGGACGCTGACGGTCTTGCCGGCTTGCGCTTCCGCGCCGGTGCCTTCGGTCAGGTCTTCGTATTTGAGGCCCGATTCGGTCGTGATGACAGACATGACTTCTCCTGAAAGAGGTTGCGTAAAACCGCTATTGTAGGCGAGCGCGCAGCGGGTCGCCGCACGTGGCTTTCACCCGCCGGCACGCGTGTCGCGGACGGCTGCGGGACGCCGCGCCGACGACCGCCGAAAACATGAATGGAACGCGCGTTTGAATTTTTCACGGGCCGCGCGACCGAGGTTGCACCGCGCGAGTGCGCCGCGCGTATGAATCGGTGCTACCCGGGCAGTATTCCGCATCCCGCGCACCGCCGATGGATTCCTCGGAACGCCCGTCGCACGGGGCTTTCGCGCCGATGTCGGGATGCAGCGCCGACTGCCTCGCCTCGCTCGCAGGCCGACGAGTGCGTTCGAATCGAAGCCCGTCCGGGCGCGGTTCGAACGCCGTTTTTTCCGCCTTTTTGACCGTGCCCTGTTTGGAAGCGCGCATCTACCGCGCGGCTTGCACGCGCCGGCGCGGGCGGCCTATCTTTACATCTGTCGATGTCAAGATTTTGGCGGTGCGCGATGTGCCGCCCGGGCCTGCGCCGGCCGCGTCGGACGACGCGCCGGGCCGCTCCGGAACAGGAGAACGATGAACATGAAGTCAGCCGTTTCCGCCACCGCAGCCGGGATCATGCCGGTGCGCCGCGACCTGCGCTTCGACCTGCCGGTCGAACGCGCGAAGGACTGGCATGGCCTCGGGTCGCACGTGACCCATTTCTTCAACGCGCTGTCGCTGCTGTTTCCGGCCGGCGAGCGCTTCTTCATGGATTCGGTGCGCAATTACCGCGACCGGATCGACGATCCCGTGCTGAAGCAGCAGGTGCTCGGCTTCATCGGCCAGGAGGCGATGCATACGCGCGAGCACATCGAATACAACGAGCTGATGCAGGCGAACCGTTTGCCCGCACGCAAGCTCGACAAGCGCGTGTGGGCGGTGCTCGGCTACATGAAGCGCAAGCTGCCGCATTCGGTGCAGCTCGCGCATACGGTCGCGGCGGAACACTATACGGCGATGCTCGCCGACTGGCTGCTGCGCGACCCGACGCGCCTCGAAGGTTCGGTCGAAGGCTACCGGCAGATGTGGATATGGCATGCGCTGGAGGAAACCGAGCACAAGGCCGTGTCGTTCGACGTGTGGAATGCCGCGATGAAGCCGGGGCTGCGCCGTTACCTGATCCGCATCGGCGTGTATCTGCTGACGACGCTGACGTTCTGGCCGACCGTGTTCCTGATGCACGCGACGCTGCTGTGGCGCGATCGCGGCGCCGGACATCACGTGCGCGGGATGCTGCGGATGATCGCGTTCCTGTACGGGCCGCGCCGCGGGCTGTTCCCGCGCATCGCGGGCGAATGGCTGAGCTTTTTCCGGCCGGGCTTCCATCCGTGGGATCACGACAACCATCACCATCTCGCGCGGGTCGACGCGCTCGTCGACACCTACGGCGACCACGGCGGCACCCTGGCCGGCCGTGGCCGCGCGAACGCGCTGGCGCCGGTCGCGTCAGGTCGCTGACACAATCCGCCGCTCCGCCATGGGCGGCGTCGGGCCGCGCATGTTGCGTTCCTGCATCAGCCGGCTTCCTCTGACGATTGACGGAAGTCGATCGGAGCCGGTTGCGCGGGCGTCCGGCGGTCCGGTCGACCGCCCTCGCGTGCCTGTCCCAGGTAGCCGATTCCGCGTGCACCGCATCGCACGCGAACGCCGCGCGCCAGCACCGGCGCGGCTTTGCGCGCAGCGCGCCGGCCCGTTCCGGGTTCGCGCCGTGCACGCTACAGGGATAACACCCATCTAGCCGCAGGCCGGCCGCATCGATATACCGTTCATGACAATGTCCACCTCACGCACGATTCATGCACGGGGGGATTTTATTCGTACCGAAATGCGGCCAATATGTCGGTTCAATCATGGTCCGTCGTTCGCGGCGGCGAGTCGTCGAGCCGGCGCGCGATACCAACGCCAAGCGGGGAACAACGATGGTTGCAAGGTCACCCGACGCAGACGGGCATGCGGCGCCCGAGATGACGCAAGTATCCGTCACCGCTCCCGAGGCCGGCCGCAAGCTGTTCGTGATCATGCGTGCGCCCGACGAGCCGTTGCTTGCGCAACTGCGCGGGCTCGGCTGGGAGATCGCGGTCGCGAAAACAGCCGGCGCCGCGCAGAACATGACGTCCGGCGTAAACGTCGCCGCCGGGCTGGTCGATTTCACGGGGTTCACGTCACGCGACTATCCGGCACTGAAGGCGTGCCTGAGCCAGCCGGCGATCGGCTGGATTTCGATTGCGCAGGCCGGCATCACGATCGGTCCAGCCGTGCGCGAACTGATCCGCAGCTACTGTTTCGATTACGTGACGCTGCCGCTGCCCTACGAATGGATTTCGCATGTGCTCGGCCATGCGCGCGGGATGGCCGCGCTCGACCGCGTCGACGGCGCAGCCTATGCGGCGTCGATCGGCGAACACGGGATGATCGGCAACTGCGAGGCGATGCAGCAGTTGTTCAGCACGATCCGCAAGGTCGCGAAGACCGATGCCAGCGTGTTCATCTCCGGCGAGTCGGGCACCGGCAAGGAACTGACGGCGCTCGCGATTCACGAGCGTTCCGTCCGCGGCAAGGGGCCGTTCGTCGCGATCAACTGCGGTGCGATTCCGCATCACCTGCTGCAGTCGGAACTGTTCGGCTATGAGCGCGGCGCGTTCACCGGCGCGAACCAGCGGCGCGCGGGCCGGATCGAATCGGCGAACGGCGGCACGCTGTTTCTCGACGAGATCGGCGACATGCCGGTCGAAAGCCAGGCGAGCCTGCTGCGTTTCCTGCAGGAAGGGAAGATCGAGCGGCTCGGCGGACAGGAATCGATCGCGGTCGACGTGCGGATCATCTCGGCGACGCACGTGGATCTCGACGGCGCGGTCGAGGCCGGGCGTTTCCGCGCGGATCTCTATCACCGCCTGTGCGTGCTGCGCATCCACGAGCCGCCGCTGCGCGCGCGCGGCAAGGACATCGACATCCTCGCGCACTACGTGCTGCAGAAGTTCAAGGCCGACAGCGGCCGCAAGATCAGCGGTTTCACGTCGGCCGCGCTCGATGCGATGCGGCGCTACGAATGGCCAGGCAATGTGCGCGAGCTGATCAACCGCGTGCGGCGCGCGATCGTGATGGCCGAGAGCCGGCTGCTGACACCGCACGATCTCGGGCTCGAGACGCCGGGCGAAACCGAACCCGTGACGCTCGAACAGGCGAGGGCGCTCGCCGAACGCACCGCGATCGAGAATGCGCTGCTGCGCAACGATCACCGGATCAACAAGGCCGCCGCCGAACTCGGCATCTCGCGCGTGACGCTCTACCGGATGATGATCGAGCACGGGCTGAACGATCACGACAACAGCGGCGGGAACGGCGACAACGGCGGGAACGACGGCGCGCCGTCCGGCGACGCGGGGCACCAGCGCGTCGGCTGAGCGGCGCGCAAGGCGCTTGAACCGGTTCGGTGTCAGGGTTCAGCGATACGTCCAGAGCCGGTGCAGCACGAACGTGACGGGCGGCACGCACAGCACGACCGCGACGACGCTCCATGCGCGCGCGAGCCCGAGCATCCCGGTGCCGTGCGCGAGCAGCATCGTGACGACGAGGCCGGCCGTTGCGACCGCGAGAAAGCGTGCGAAGTTGCCCCACGTCGCGGGCGACGAAAAACTCCACAGCGTATTGGCGAGATACGAGAACGCGGTCGAGCAGACGAACGCGGCCGCGTTCGCGATCACGGGCGTCGCATCGAACAGCGCGAACGTCGCGGCCGCGATCAGCGCATGCAGCGCGGTCGAGCAGAGGCCCGACACGCCGAAGCGGATCAGTCTGGCGCGCTCGGCGGCATAGAGGGTGCGGATCATCGACGGGCGGTCGTGCGGGCGGTGAGGTGTCGCGTGAAGCGTTGTCGCGCGGCGCGGCGTTCGCCGGTGAAGGTCGCGCGCAACGCGTGGCGCGTTTCGGCTTCGCAGTATAGCCGTGCGATCGGCAGCCGGACCGGCCGCCCCCGCCATCGCCGGCCCGGCCCGCGCACGACCAGCGGCCCCGATGCCGCCGACGGCATGTAAAGCGCATGAAACATTTCGCGTCGGCAACCGGGTGAATTTCCTCAGCGAATCGGGCCGACCGGAACGGCGCCGGTCGGTAAGAATTCCGTGCCCCATTGTTCAGCCTTATCCCGCAAGGTTTGGTCGCCACGCGGCCGGCGCGTGCCGCGCGCCGCATGTTTCAGTTTCGTAACTTCCGGCATTCGGCACCCGTTCCGGCTGCCATCCCGCGCGCCCAACCCCTTGTGCGGATGGGCGCGCGCGAAGCTGGCCCGCTCCTTGCGAATGAAGGTGTACGAAAGTCGACGACGCGAGGTCCGGCCGGTTCTGCAGCGAACCCTGTCAGTACCGGCCAGGACGCAGTCCGCGGGGATGCGGCGGCGGAGCGCGGCGCAGCAGCCGCGCTCCGGCGAGCACGGAGCGTCGTCGCCTGATCGTCGGGGCACCGGCATCGTCCGGTTGCCGGAACAAGCATCAGACTGAAAGCGGGGGTAGAAAAATGATCGATCGCCAAACGCCGCGGCCGGCTGGCCGCGATCGCAGTGATACGGGGCATCGCCGGTCGAACGTCGTTCTCGCAGCCGGCCGGCATGCATCGACAGGCCATCTCTCCGCGCCCGGTGCGAGGCGGATCCGGCTGATTCCCGGTCATCCGCGCCGGGTCGGGACTTTCCTGCACGCAGACCGGATTCGAAAGGGCATGTGCACACGGGCGCCGGTATCGCGACGCCCGATCTTCGCCTACTGAATTCGCACGCTATCCGGTCGCGTTGCTCATCGGTCACGCGAACCATTGCAAATGATCTGCGATCCGTATCAGGTTTGACGCGTTGAGTTGCGTTGCGCTGCGCGCGCGACGGAGGATGAATTCGATGCGGCGGCGAACGGCGCAATGCCGTTGCCGCCCGGTGGTGAGGGGAGGGCGGTCGGACGCGCGCGACGGGAGTGGCGGGAGTGGTGCCCGTACGCGCGCGACGCCGTTTCAGCCGCCGTAGATGTCGAAGTCGAAGTACTTCGACGCGAGCCGCTTGTAGGTGCCGTCCTTGACCATGTCGGCGATCGCGCGGTCGATCTTCGCCTTCAGGTCGGTGTCCTCCTTGCGCAGCCCGATGCCGGCGCCGATGCCGAGCACCTTCTCGTCGACGAGCTCGGGCCCGACGAACTGGTAGTTCGCGCCGCGCGGCGATTTCAGGAACCCGATCGCAGCCTGCACTTCGTCCTGGAGCGCCGCGTCGAGGCGGCCCGAGGTCAGGTCCGCGTACACACCGTCCTGGTTCTGGTACGACACGACGTTCGCGCCTTGCTTGCCCCAGTACGCCTTCGCGTACGTTTCCTGCGTCGTGCCCTGCTCGACGCCGATCGACTTGCCCTTCAGCGATTCGGGCGTCGGCAGCAGCGGCGAGCCCTTCTTCACGACGAGCCGCGTCGGCTGGTTGTAGATCTTCGTCGTGAAGCCGATCTGCTCCGCGCGCTGCGGCGTGATCGACATCGACGACAGCACCGCGTCGAACTTCTTCGCCTTCAGCGCCGGAATCATCCCGTCGAAATCGTTCTCGAGCCACACGCACTTCGCCTTCAGGTGCGCGCAGATCTCGTTGCCGAGGTCGATGTCGAAACCGACGAGCTTGCCGTCGGGCGCCTTCGACTCGAACGGCGCGTAGCTGGCATCGGTGCCGAAGCGGATCGTGGTCCAGTCCTTCGCGACGGCGGGGCCTGCGGATACCGCGAGCAGGGCGATCGAAACAGCGGCAATCAGTCTCTTCATGGTGTGTTCCTTGGCGGGGGGCTTCCGGTTCTGTGCGACACGGTTCCACGGACACGAACCGCGTCTGCGCGCGGTGTCCGCATGGCCATTAACGCAGAAAATAAAATTAGAGTCCAGAATGGACAAAAAATATCGTTTTGTCGGGTGCGCGGGGCGGCCACCGCTGGCCGATCGTCGGGTGTCGATCCTTGCAAAAATACGAAAATGGACTAGTCTTGTTAGTGAATTCATTTCGAGACTAACGATCATGTCACAGCCTGCCTACGAATCGCATTCCGCCCCGCCGCAGGCCTCGTTCGCGCAAATGTCGGCGGCTGGCCTGCGTGCGTTTTTCAACATCGCGCGCGACTGGGAACTGACGATCGACGAGCAGATCGTGCTGCTCGGGTCGCCCGGCCGTTCGACGTTCTTCAAGTGGAAGGCCGCGCCGGAATCGGCGCGGCTGCCGCGCGATACGCTCGAGCGGCTATCGCTGCTGCTCGGCATCTACAAGGCGCTGCAGATCCTGCTGCCGCAGCCGGCCTCGGCCGACGCATGGGTCAAGCGGCCCAACGACGCGGCGCCGTTCGGCGGCAAGCGCGCACTCGACCGCATGCTGGCCGGCAATGTCGGCGATCTGGTCGCCGTCCGGCAATATCTCGACGCGATGCGAGGTGGCTGGGCGTGACGATGCCGATCGAAGCAAAACAATGGCCCACGACCGCCGTCGACTGGGCACCTGCCTATCGTGTGATCCCCACCCGTTTTCCGGCCATCAACCTGTTCGACCGCGTCGCGTCGGCGGACGATTTCGACGCGCTGTACGCGCTCGAATCGCTGACCAACGACCGCATCCGCAACGAAGTCGGCACGCTCGACCTCGTGCCGCCCGCCGAGCGCCGCTACGGGCTGGGCTGGGGGCCGATCATGGCCGCGTTCACGCACCTGAATCCGCAAGGCAGCCGCTTTTCCGACGGCAGCTACGGCGTGTTCTACTGCGCCCGCTCGCGCGACACGGCGATCGCCGAAACGCGCTATCACGGCGCGCTGTTCCTGGCTGCGACGAAGGAGCCGCCGATGCGCCAGCAGATGCGGCTCTACACGGTGTTCGCGCAGGGCGACGTGGTCGACGTGCGCACGTGGCCGCAGCGCGATCCGGCGTTGCTGCATCCGCTCGATTACAGCGCGGGGCAGGCGCTCGGCCGCGAAGTGCGCAATGCGGGCGGCGCGGGGATCGTCTATCCGTCGGTGCGCGACCCGCGCGGCGAGTGCCTGGCGGCGTTTCGCACCGCGCTGCTGCGCGACTGCCATCATGCGGCCTACCTCGAATACAACTGGAACGGCTCGGCCGTCGACGCGGTGTTCGAACTCAACCAGGTCGGCTAGGGCCTGTTCCCGCTAATAACGGGCTTGCGAACGTGCCTTGCCGGCTGCAGTGCAAGAAGCAAGGAGCGCCGTTTGGCCGAGCCAAACAAGCGACGCGCGACGCCGCAATGCGGCCGGCAAGGCACGTTCCCCTGTTCTTGGAAAATACATTCGTGGGGCTGGCCACCAGAAGGGCCGATCGCTGCGTCATGCTCCTTGCGAATACGTCGAGTATTCGCTTCGTCGCAATCCTTGCGCTCGGCCCTTCTGGTGGCCAGCGCAAGCCCGTTATTAGCGGGAACAGGCCCTAGCGCTCGCTCGCGGGTCGATGCGGATGCGAGGGCGCGAGGGGATCAGGGCAGCGGCCAGTCGCCTGCGTGGCGTTCGCGCGCCTCGGCCTGCGTCATCGACCATGTGCGGCCGGTGCGCGGCTCGGCGAGCGTGAGCCGCCCGGACTGCGCGAACGCGCCGGTGTCGATGAACCACTGCGCGCCGATCCGCTGCGGTGCGCGCACGGGCGTGTGCCCGGTGCAGGTCAGCGACAGCCCGGCCTGCCGCGCCGGATCGGCGAGCCCCTGGACCAGATCGCGGCCCCAGATCAACCGCTCGCGCACGTCGTGCGAATAGCTGCCGGTGTCGAGGTCGGCGTCCGAGCCGAAGAATTCCGCATGCAGCACGTTGAAGCGCTCGGGGCCGTCGCCGATCACGCGCACCAGCGGCAGCGCGTCGACGCGTGCCGCATGCGCGTGCAGCCGTTCCGGCGGCAGGTCGGCGCCCCAGTCGCCGCCGATCCCGCGCCACGCGTCGGGCGACAGCTTGCCGCGCGACACGAGGCTCAGCACTTCCTCGTGATTGCCGCGCACGACGTGGCACCACGGGCGGTCGAGCAGGTCGAGCGTGGCTTCGGATGCAGGGCCGCGGTCGACGAGATCGCCGACCGAGAACAGGCGGTCGCGGGCCGGGTCGAAGCGGATGTCGTGCAGCAGCGCGCACAGCACGTCCACGCAGCCGTGCAGGTCGCCGACGACGAAGTCGCGGCCGGCCGTGTTCGCGGGGTGGCGGCAGAGGGGGGCGGTGGCAGTCATCCCATTATCTTAGGCGCTCGCGCCCATCGCCACGTCACGATGGAATGGCGATAATCGGGGCGCGTTACCCGCCGGCACGGCGCAGCGGGCCGCCCCGCGCGACGCTCGAACCCTTTCCATCCGCTTTCGGAATTTCACGATGACGTTTTATCCGCAGGTATTACGCAACCGGCCGCGCATGGTCGCGGCGTTCGTCGCGGGCGTGCTGTGCGCGGTGCTGCTGCCGTTTCCGCTGCGTTCGACCGTGCGTGCGCTGATCGGCTGGGATTGCGCGATCTGGCTGTATCTCGCGCTGATGTGGGTGCGCATGGTCACCGCTCACCATCACAAGGTGCGCGAAATCGCGGTCCGCGAGGATGAAAACGCGACGACCGTGCTGACGGTCGTCTGCCTCGCGACGGTCGCGAGCGTGGCCGCGATCGCGATCGAGCTGGCGACGGCCAAGGGCGTCGGGTTTCGCGCGGGGCTCGGCCATTACGCGGTGACGGGCGCGACGCTGTTCGGCGCATGGTTCCTGATCCCGACGATCTTCACGCTGCACTACGCGCGGCTCTACTACGGCTCGCCGAGCAGCGACCGCGCGCTCCGCTTCCCGGACCAGCACCCCGAACCCGATTACTGGGATTTCCTGTATTTCGCGTTCACGCTCGCGGTCGCGTCGCAGACCGCCGATGTGTCGCTGGCGAACCGCTCCGCGCGGCGCGCGGTGCTCGCGCAGTCGATCCTGTCGTTCTACTTCAACATGGCCGTGCTCGGGCTGTCGATCAACGTCGCGGCGGGGTTGCTGAGTTGACGCCGGTTACTTGAGCAGGTCGTACGGGCCGCCGCGTTCCAGCGCCCGCCGGTATGCAGGCCGCGCGTGGATCGTGTCGAGAAAACGCGCGATCGCGGGGTACCGGCTGCCGCCGACGCGCGCGGTCGCGGCTTCGAGCGGAAAGCTCATCTGGATGTCGGCCGCGCTGAAGCCGTCGCCGACGAACCACCCCGTGCGATTCAGCGCGCCGTCGATATGGCCGAGGTGCAGCGCGATCTGCGGATCGACGAAGCCCGACTGCAGCGTGTCGGCGATCTTGCGCGCGATCGGCCGTGCGAAGAACGGCATCGGCGCATGCGCGATCCGCAGCGCGACGAGCTTGAGCAGCAGCGGCGGCATCGCCGACCCTTCCGCGTAGTGCAGCCAGTACGTGTAATCGTGCCGCTCGGGCGTGCCGGGCGGCGGCGCGAGGCGCCCGTTGCCGTAGCGTTCGACCAGGTATTCGATGATCGCGCCCGATTCGGCGAACGTGCGGCCGTCGTCGGTGACGATGGGCGACTTGCCGAGCGGATGGATCGCGCGCAGCGCGGGCGGCGCGAGCATCGTTTTCGGATCGCGCTCGTAGCGCACGATCTCGTACGGCACATCCAGTTCTTCGAGCAGCCAGAGCACGCGCTGCGAGCGCGAGTTGTTCAGGTGGTGGACGGTGAGCATGTCGAGGCCGGAAGGGGGCGGGAACGACATCATACCCAGCGCGTGCGGCGTGTACGCGAATCGCGCCGCCCGCCGTTTCGAGCCGCTTCGATCCGTTATGCGCGCCGCACCGCGATCCATGCGCCCCAGAACAGGCTTGCGAAAAAGCGCAGCGGCATATCGAAGCCCGCATCGCGCAGCAGGTCGAACACGGCTTCCTCGGACGCGGGCGGATCGGCGCCTTGCAGTATCTTCGCGAGTTGCGCGCGTACGGCGTCGGGCGTCGCGCCCTTCATGCGCCAGCGTTGCTGCCACGCGTCGAGCAGGCGAGGGTGGTCCGCGTAGCGGCGATGATTGCCGGCGAGCACGAGCGGCGCGCCGGGCTTCAGGCGCCGCGCGATCGCATGCAGCAGCGCCGCCTTCGCATCGTCGCCCGGGACATGATGCAGCACGCCGATCAGCGTCGCGCCGTCGAACGCGGGCGCGTCGGGCAGCGCATCGACGTTGTCCTCGACGAACGTCGTGCGCGCGCCGAAGCCCGCGGCTTCGACGTTCGTGCGCGCGAGCGCGAGCATCGGCGCGGACGGGTCGACGGCCGTGAACCGCCAGCCCGGTTCGAGCGCGGCCGTCACGCAGATTTCCTGCCCCGTGCCGCCCGCGCCCGCGACGAGTATCCGCGCATCGGGCACGCCGATCGCCGACGCGAGCATGCACGCGGTGAGTTCGTGGCAGGCATCGTAGCCGGCGAGCGCGATGCGCGATTGCTCGGCGTATTCGTGTGCGCGTGCCGGATCGAATTTCGCGGCGCTGGCGGGAAGCGACATGGCGGGTTCCTCTGGTTGGGCGCGGACGACGTGTCCGCGAGCATCGCGCAGAGCGTAAGCGGGCGTGGTCGACGCAACAAGGCGAGCGGTCATTCCGGTATGCCGACTACCCGACTCGGCAAGCGTCGGGTTGCCGATTTTCCGGGGGTCGATTCGCATTAAAAAATGTCTGACCACGATGCATCGCGGTGGCGAATCCGGCGCATACTCGTTCCTCTCCCCCCGCCTGGCCGTCGCATGCCGGGCCCCGATGCGCCGCACCACTGGCGCGGCCATGCCGCTCGGCACGCACGAGGAGCGCATGATGTCCGATTGTCCGCACGATCCGTACGCGCAGCACTACATTCATTGTTTGCCGTTTGGCGCGCAGCCCTGTGGCGCGTTGTGCACGACGCCGCGCACGCATTTTCGCGTGTGGGCGCCGGGCAGCACGCAGGTCCAGCTCGAACTCGATACCGGCTTCGGCCCGACGCTTGTCCCGATGACGGCCGCCGGCCCGAACTGGTTCGAAGTCTTTGCCGATTGCGGCGCAGGCGAGCGTTACCGGTATCGCCTCGACGATGCCGTGTCGATTCCCGATCCCGCATCGCGCTCGCAACCGGAAGGGCTCAACGGCCCGAGCGAGGTCGTCGATCCGCGCGCATTCACGTGGCGCAACACGTTCTGGCGCGGGCGCCCGTGGGAAGACATCGCGCTCTACGCGATTCGCCCGCATGCCGTTGGCGGCTTCGAAGGCGTGCGCCGCCGCCTGCCGCAACTCGCGCGCCTCGGCGTGACCGCGGTGGAACTGCTCGCATCGCCGCACGACAGCCTGCCGTTCGCGCCGCTTGCGGCTGAAGGCGGCCCCGACGCGCTGAAGGCGCTGATCGACGACGCGCACGGCTACGGTCTCGCGGTGCTGCTGGAACTCGACTACGCGCGCTTCGGCAGCGGTACCGAAGCGCTGCGTCACTACGCGGCGCCGTTCTTCCATACGCGCGACGATCCGCTGCAGGTGCCGCCGCTGGCGCTCGATCATCCGGAAGTCTGCGATTTCTTCTGCGACAACGCGCTGTACTGGATCGACGAATACCGTTGCGACGGGCTGCGCCTGCGCGAAGCCGACCGGATCGGCGTATCGTGGCTGCGCGAGATCGCGGACCGCGTGCGCGCGGCCGTGCCGGCCGACCGGTTCATCCATCTCGTGCTCGGCAGCGAGCGGCATCCGGCGCATCTCGCCGATACCCATTTCGATGCGCAATGGAACGGTTGCGGCGAACGCGCGCTGCACCGGCTGACGGGGCGCGACACGTCGGCCCACGAAGGTATTTCCACGCACCAGTCGATCCACACGCTCGCGCGCGCGCTGACCGCGGCCGGCGCGGCGTTCCAGCCGGCCGCGTCGGGAGAAGGCATGGCTGCCGAAACCGGGCTGTCGTTGACGTCGCTGGTGTTGTCCGATGGCGCGTGGCGCGACTGCGGCCAGGGTGGCAGCGGGCAAGAGGCCGGCCTGGCCGGGCTTGCGCTGTCGCTGCTCACGCCGCAGATCCCGCTGATCTTCGACGAAACCGCGCGCGACGCCGATCGTGCGCATTTCGTGCAGTCGGCGCTCGCGGTGCGCGCGAAGCTGATCGCGCCGCGCTTGTCCGATTGCCGGCCGCAGGACGCGCATGCGCTGAAGGCGAACGGCGACGGCGATGCCGACGCGCTGCTCGCGTCATGGCGCCTTGCCGACGACGAGACGCTGACGATTGCGTTGAACCTGTCGCCCGATGCGGTGCCGTTCGATGCGCCGAGAGGGCAGGTCGTGTTCGAGACGCCGGCGCGCGCGCGCGACCGGGTCGATGAAGGGGAATTGCCGCCGTATTCGCTCGTCGCGTGGCTGACGGGCGACGTCAACCGGTACGCGCTCACACACGACGTGCGTCGTATCGACGACGGCTCGTGGCGTGGAGCGCGACCGAACCTGAACGCGTGAAGCACGCCTGAGCGCGTGAACGCGTGACTTTCCGAGCGGCCGGGCGCTTCCGCGCCCGGCTGCACTGCCGGAACGCCCCGAATTACCAGAACCCGCGAATGCCTGCGATGCCGTACGCGCCGTGACGGCGCGCATCGTCGAGGTGTGCGCGCGTCATTCCGCCGAGCGCGTAGACGGGCATCGCGGCTTGTGCGGCCAGCGCGTCGAATCGGCTCCAGCCGAGCGCCGGCGCACCGGGGTGGCTGAGCGTCGGCAGCACGGGCGACAGCGTGACGAAATCCGCGCCGGCGCGCGCGGCCAGCAGCAGGTCGTCTTGCGTGTGGCAGGCGGCGGACACCCATCGTCCGGCCGGCAACGGCCGCTGCGCGGCGGCGCGCAACGCGGTGCCGTCGAGATGCCAGCCGGCGCCGTCGAGCCGCATCACACCGGCCGCATCGATCGGGCCGTTCAGCATCAGGTGCGCGCCGGCGGCATCGCAGCGCGCGAGCGCCGCGGCGGCGAGCCGCGCGAACGCGGCCGCATCGAGCGATTTCACGCGCAGTTGCACGAGCGTCTCGCCGCGCGCGAGCACGGCCGACAGCCGGTCGAGAAACGCGTCGCAATCGGCCGCCGACGCGGACACCGGTTCCGGCGTGATCACGCAGCAGCGCGGCAGCGTCGCGTTCATCGTGTGCGGCGACGACAACGAGCGGCCGTCATTCGTCGGCCTCCTTCGCGATCTTCGGGTAGACGCGCACCAGCACGATGCGCGGCCCGTTCATCTTCTTCACGACGACGTCGAAGCGGTCGAACGACACGCGCTGCCCTTCGGTCGGCAGGTCGCTGAGCGCCTGGATCACGAGGCCGCCGACCGATTCCGCGCGGCCTTCGTCGATGTCGATGCCGAGCGCCTGCTCGAGCGACACGACGGGCAGGCTGCCCTTGCCCATCAGCGTGCCGTCGTCGAGGCGGCTCCAGTCGGCATCGCCCTGGCGGAACTCGTCGTGGATCTGGCCGACCAGCGCGCCGAGCAGGTTGTCGAGCGTCAGGAAGCCGATCGGCTTCTCGCCCTTGTTGCCGACCAGCGCGAAGTGCGGCGCGCCCTTGCGGAAGCGGCGGAACAGGTCGAGCGCCGGGGTGTCGGGCCTCACGTACTGCACCGGGCGCACGTAGTCGGACAGGTCTTCCAGCGCAGCACCGGCGTGACGCGCGAGCAGCAGGTCCTTCAGGTGGATCAGCCCGCTCACCTGTTCGCGCGACGCGTCCTCGAACAGCGGATAGCGGCTGAAGCGGTGCCGCGCGACGATCTCCATGTTGTCGGGCAGCGGCAGGTCGCGCCGCAGGCCGATCATTTCATGGGCCGGCCGCATCAGGTCCGACACGGTCATCGACGAAAAATCGAGCGAATGCGCGAGCGTGTTCCACTCGTCGTTGCTGTACGTGCCGCGCGCCGGCTGTGCCGGGTTGCCGGCCGTGCTGCGGCGGCTGCGCAGGATCAGCTTCAGCTCGTCGGTCGAATAGTGCGCGTCCCCGCCATGGTCGGCCGACAGCCCCGCGAGCCGCAGCACCGCGTTGGCGCTGTTGTTGAGCACCCAGATCGCCGGATACATCGCCCAATAGAACGCATAGAGCGGCAGCGCGACCCACAGGCCGACCTTCTCGGACTGGCGGATCGCCATCGATTTCGGCGCAAGCTCGCCGACGACGATGTGCAGGAACGAGATCAGCGAGAACGCGAACACGAGCGAGATCAGGTGCACGACGCGTTCGGACTGCACACCGATCAGGTCGAGCAGCGGGCCGATCAGTTCCGCGAAGGCAGGTTCCCCGACCCAGCCGAGGCCGAGCGACGCGAGCGTGATGCCGAGCTGGCACGCGGAAAGATACGCGTCGAGCCGGCCGTGCACGACGCCGAGGATGCGCCCGCGCAGGCCGTGCTTGCGGGCAAGGGTCTTGACGCGCGTCGCGCGCAGTTTGACGAGGCCGAATTCGGCCGCAACGAAGAACCCGTTCAGGGCCACCAGGAACAACGCGCCGATGAGCGCGAAGATCTGTAACAAAGAATCGCTCCGGTTATGACAGGCCCATCAGTATAGGGCCTGAAATGAATTTGTAATGTCTCGGGCGGCCGATTGCTTACACCGGCGCCTCGCACGGAACGGTGAACGTGATGGCGGCGGTCGCGCCGTCGGCGAACGCGGTATGCGAGAACGTGCCGCCGTGCGCGAGCGCAACGCGCTGGCACAGCGCGAGCGCCCAGGCGATCCGCTTCGCGTCGCGCTCGCGCAGCATCTCGCGCCGCGCGAACGATTCGAACGCATGCAGTTGCGCCGGATCGGCGAGCGCGTCGGCGCTGACGGTGCAGGAGGCGCGCGCGGCGAACTGCGCACCGTCGCGCGTGCAGGCGAACGTCACGCGGCTGCCGGCGGCGCTGGCCTCGACGGCCGCCGTCAGCAGGGTCCAGAGCGCCTGCGCGATGCGTTCGCGGTCGGCCGACAGCGACGGCTCGCCGTCCGGCAGCGTCGCGTCGAGCGCGACCTGCCGTGCGTCGGCGAGTGCGAAACGGACCAGCGCGATCGTGTCGTCGAGCAGCGCGCGCAGCGCAAACGGCCGCGGCGCGATCGCGAGCGTGCGCGTTTCGGCACGCGGCGCGTCGAGCACGTCGTCGATCAGCGTCACCTGCTGGTCGATGCCCGTGCGGATGCCCGCGAGCGCGCGCTGCAGGTTCGGATCGGCATTGGCGAGCTGGCGCTCGAGCACGTATGCCCAGCTATGCATCGCATTCAGCGGGCTGCGCAGGTCGTGCGACGCGGTGGAGAGCGCCTGGTCGCGCAGGAACAGCGCCGCCTGGGTGGCGTAGTGCGCTGCGCGTTCGCGCAGCAGGTCGGCGGCGGGATCGACGGAAGTGGACGTCACGGAGCAGGCCTGTCGGAAGCGGTTGGCGTGGCAGTCACGCGAACCGCCATTATAGGGACGGTGCGTGTCACGCCGGCAGCGCGTCCTCGTCCTTTTTCCGTGCGTCGCCATTCGGCAGCAACTGGCACGCGAGCAGGCCGGCCAGCATCAGCGCGCAGCCGACGAGCGCGCGCAGCGTCAGCGTTTCGCCGAGCGCGGCCCAGCCGGCGATCGCCGCGAACACGCCTTCCATGCTGAAGATCACGGCCGCGTGCGCGGGCGCCGCGTCGCGTTGCGCGACGACCTGCAGCGTATAGCCGACACCGACCGACAGCAGCCCGCCGTACAGCAGCGTCGGCAGCGCGCCGCGCAGCATTGCGACGCTGACCGGCTCGACGGCGAGACCGACCGCGAGGCACGCCACGCCGCAGACCACAAACTGCAGGAACGCGAGCACGAGCGGATCGTGGCGTTTCGCGAGATGGCCGACGGCCATCACGTGCGCGGCGATGATGACGGCGCCCGCGAGCTGGAACCAGTCGCCGTAGAGCACCGAGAAATGCTCGTCGATGCTGAGGAAATACAGGCCGATCGCCGCGAGCAGCGCGCCGAACCACGTGCCCGCGCCGATCCGGTGGCGCGCGAACACGCCCATCAGCGGCACGATCACGACGTACAGCGAGCTGATGAAGCCCGCGTTCGCAACCCGCGTGTACTGCAGGCCGAACTGCTGCAGCGAGATCGACACGGCGAGCAGCCCGCCGAGCGCGAGGCCCGGCAGCAGCAGCGCCGGCGCGCGGCGGATCGCCGCGAGTTGCGCGCGCGACGCCGTGTTCAGCATCAGCAGCGGAACCAGTACGAGCGCGCCGAGCAGGAAGCGCAGCCCCGTGAACAGGAACGGCCCGATCACGTCGAGGCTCAGTCGCTGCGCGACGAACGCCGAGCCCCAGATCGCGGCGGCGGCGAGCATCAGCAGGTTGGCGCGGAGGTGCTTGCGGGCTTCGGGCTTCATCGGATTCTTCTGGAGATTGCGGGCGGCGAAACCCGATAGTTTACGCCGAGATTGCAAGGCTGTCGGCAAACCTGCGCAGCGCGGCGGCTGCACGGGCGTCGCGCACGCGCGAATACAGCACGACCTGCGACTGCGGCAGCGGCGGCAGCCCGAATTTCGCGCCGACGTCGACCAGCGTGCGCGGCGCGACACGCCGCGCGAGCGGACAGACGGCGAGCCCCGCCGCCGCGGCCGCCGTGACCGCCGCGACACCGCCGCCGGTGAAGCGCTCGCGCCACGGCCGCCCCGCATGATCGAGCGCGCGCAGTGCGGCGGCTCGCACGCCGCACGGGCCGGCCAGCACCGCGAGCGGCAGCGGCTCGCCCGCGCGCGGTGCCCAGTCGGGCGCGGCGAGCCAGGCCAGCGGTTCGGCAAACAGCAGCGTGCCGTCGTCGCGCGGCGGGTCTTCGCCGGGCTCGTGCCGCACGATCGCCGCGTCGAGCCTGCGTTCGTCGTATTGCGCGAGCAGGCCCGCCGACATCCCGAGATGCATTTCCAGCGACAGCCCCGGATCCTGCCGATGCAGGCTCGTGAGCACGGCCGGCAGGTCGGGCACCGCGACGTGCTCGCTGACGCCGAGTGACAGGCGGTGCGTGCCGGCCGAGATCGCGCCGAGCGCGTGGTCGTGCGCGTCGAGCAGCGCCCGGGCGGCCGGCAGGAAGTTCTCGCCGTCGGCGGCGAGCTTGACCACGCGCGGCGTGCGCGCGAGCAGCGGCTTGCCGAGGTGCGCCTCCAGCCGCTTCAGCTTCAGGCTGACGGCCGATTGCGTGGTGCCGAGCGCGTCGGCGGCGCGCGTGAAGCTGGCGAGATCGGCGACCAGCACGAACGCGCGTACGGCATCGAGATCGAGTACTTTCATTTCAAATGAAAATGAATGAAATATTCATTGATGACTGTTAATTATAGATCGGCAAGCCTAACCTGACGCTGCGTTTCCGTTCTTCAACGTCACCGACAGGAGCAGGACCATGCCATTCACCCGTATCGCAGTGCGCGAAGGCAAACCGGCCGCATACCGCGCGGCGCTCGTCGACGGCGTGCATCGCGCGCTGATGCACACGTTCAACGTGCCCGAGGACGACATCTTCATGGTCGTCACCGAGCATGCGGCCGAGAACTTCGTGTTCGGCCGCCATTACCTCGACATCGAACGCAGCGACGATCTCGTGATGATCCAGATCACCGCGAACAACACGCGCACGCTCGAGCAGAAGCGGGCGCTGTACCGGACGATCGCGGAGAACCTCGCGCAGCAGCCCGGCGTGCGGCAACAGGACGTATTCATCAGTCTTGTCGAGGTGCTGAAGGAGGACTGGTCGTTCGGCAACGGCATCGCGCAATACGCCGTTTGATGTGTGGCAGGGCGACGGGGCCGGATCGTCGCCAGCACGCTTTTGCGGCGTGTACTATGGAAGTTGCTTCACGGGCGACGCCGGCGCGGACGATGCGCCGGCGATTCTTCATGTGCGGGAGCCTCCATGTCGCGTGTGCTGGAAATCGTGTTGTCGCTGTCGCTGGAAGGTTGGCCGGTCAAGGCTGCGAGTCGCGCCCGCGGCGCGCAGCGCGATTTCGGCGCCGAACTCGTGCGTGCGTGGCGGATCTGCCCGCAGGTCCGGATGAGGCGAGGCCAGGAGCGCGTGACGATCGAGCCGTGCCAGGTCGAGGAGGCCGAACCGAGCCCCGGCGCAAGCTGGTGGACCTGGGTCGAGTCGAATGCGCATGGCACGCGGGTCGTCGCGTCCCGCACGAAGGCGTTCGCGCCCGGCGTCACGCAGCGCGAACTGTTCGACGCGGAGCATGAGGGCATCGTCGTCGCGATGCCGCTACCCGGACCCGCGACGGCCGTCGCGGCCAGTGCCGACGCGCCGACCGGCGAAGTCGATGGCGTCGCACCGGAATCCACGGAGCCCCCGGCCGCCGGTGCGTCGCCGGAATCGTCGGCGCTGCGCCTCGTCAGCGAACGGCGGCGCGGGCGGTGGGCCGACGACAGCGGCGTCGTGGTCGAGATGACGCTCGACGACGTCATTGTGTACGGCGGCGGCGAGCCGCCGCGCCGCTGCGTCGAGCTGCGTCTCGCCGCGCCCGACTGGGAAACCTTGGCCGCACGCACGGCCGCGCTGCACGCGCTGTTTGCTGCGGCGCGCGAACTGAGCGGCGCGTGGCCGGCATTCGTGCAACTGACCAGCGTGATCGACCGCACCTGTGCGGGCGAGCCGGTTGCCGCCGGGCCGGTCAAGGCGCAGCTCGTCGACCTGACCGGCATCCGCACGCAGCGCGCCGCGCTGTTCGCGCTGTCCGGCGACATCACCGCGCAATGGCTCGGCAACGAGGGCGGCGTGCTCGAGCGCGACGATCCCGAATTCGTGCACCAGATGCGCGTCGCGCTGCGCCGCCTGCGCACGCTGATGCGCTTCTTTCCGCTCTTTGCCGATCGCCAATGGCGGGACACGCTCGGTGTCGACCTGCGCTGGCTCGCCGCGCTGCTCGGCACGGTGCGCGACTGGGACGTGTTCTCGACCGAAAGCCTGCCCGCGCTGATCGCGGCCGACGGTGGCGGTGCGGACTGGAACGGCACGCTCGATGCGGCGCGTGCGCAGTCCATGGCCGCGCGCGTCGAGCTGCGGCATGCGCTGCATTCGGCCCGCTATGCGCGGCTGACGCTCGGCTGGCTCGAATGGCTGGGCGCGCTCGCGCTGCCGCCAGCCGAAGGCGGCGACGCACCGTCGCTGCGGCGCCACGCGACGAAGCGTGTGCGGCGGCTGTTCGGCCATCTGTACGCATCGCCGTCGCTCACGTCGCTCGATACGGCTGCGCGCCACCAGGTGCGGATCGACGCGAAGCGGCTGCGCTATGCGCTCGAATTCTTCGCGTCGCTGGCGTCGCGCCGCACGCGCAACGAGACGATCAAGACGCTCGCGCGCGTGCAGAGCGTGCTCGGCGAATCGAACGACACGATGGTCGCGCTGCAACATCTCGAGCAACTGGCGGCGCCGCCGTACCAGCTCGGTTTTGTGCGCGGCTATGGCGCGGCGCTCGAACAGCGCGCGGCGCGCGATGCCGAGACGCTGCTGGCCAGCCTGCGTCCGCCGAAGCTCGACGGCAAGCCGCGCTGAGCGGTGCGCGCTGACTATAATGCCCGCCCGTTTCCCGCATCCATACCCATGACCGACGCACCGCATGCTTCCCCGTCCTCCGAGCCGCTCGAACTGGGCGGCGAGCTGTGGCTGCGCGCGGGCGAACAGACGCTCGGCGGCGCCACGCGCATCGCGCTGCTCGCGGCAATCGGCGACACCGGTTCGATCACGCGTGCGGCGAAGGCCGTCGGCCTCAGCTACAAGGCTGCATGGGATGCGGTCGACACGATGAACAATCTCGCCGGCGAACCGCTCGTCGCGCGGTCGACGGGCGGCAAGGGCGGCGGCGGCACGACGCTGACGCCGCGCGCGACGTCGCTGATCGCCGCGTTCCGCACGATCGAGCGCGAGCATCGCCGCTTCATCGAGGCCGCGAGCGCGGTCGTTGCCGGGTTCGACGTCGACTGGGCGCTGATTGGCCGGATCGGGATGAAGACCAGCGCGCGCAACCAGTTGTTCGGCAAGGTCGCGTCGATCGTGCGCGGCACTGTCAACGACGAAGTGACGCTCGCGCTGCCCGGCGGGCAGCCGGTCGTCGCGGTGCTGACGCACGAAAGCGTCGATGCGCTCGGCCTGCAGGAAGGTGCGGACGCCTGCGCGCTGGTGAAGGCGTCGTGGGTCGTGCTGGCGGTCGACGATGGCGGGCCTGAGCTGAAGGTGTCCGCGCGGAACCGGCTGCGCGGCAGCGTCGAATCCGTCACGGCGGGCGCGGTGAACAGCGAAGTGACGCTGGCGCTCGACGGCGGCGGGACGCTGACGGCTGTCGTCACCAACGAAAGCGTCGATGCGCTGCGGCTCGACGCCGGCCGGCGCGCAATCGCGCTGTTCAAGGCATCGAGCGTGATTCTCGCGGTGACGGGCTGACAGCGCAGGCAGCGCAGCGCGCGGGCGTGCGGCGGCGATCGTGTGACGGACGGGGCGAAGCCGGCGCCGGACGTCGTCTGCACGGCGCCGGCTTCGTTTCCGTTTTCAGCATATGCCGCGACGTGCGGCTTCTCTCAGGCTCCAACGTGGCTGCCAGCGCCACGGCCTCGGCCTCGCGCGTTCACGTGACGCGCGTCGGCAACTCGGCGTGCGGCGGGGGCGCCTGCACGCGTCCTTCGCTCAATTGCACGACCTGGTCGCCGAACGCGGCGACGTCGTCGGGGTCGTGCGAGATCAGCACCATCGGGATGTCGAGCCGTGCCTGCAGTTCGGCGAGCTCGTGGCGCATGCGCTGGCGCATGGCGCCGTCGAGCGCCGCGAACGGTTCGTCGAGCAGCAGGATTCGCGGTTGCGCAACCAGCGCACGAGCGAGCGCGACGCGCTGCTTCTGCCCGCCCGACAGTTGCGCCGGATACTGCCCGGCGAGCCCTTCGAGGTCGAACGCGTGCAGCCAGTACGCGACTTCGGGCGGCACCGTCTTCGCGCGCGGGTTGCGCAGCCCCGACGTGAGCCCGAACGCGATGTTCTGGCGCACGTTCAGATGCGGAAACAGCGCGTAGTCCTGGAACAGGTACGCGACGCGGCGTTCACGGGTCGGCACGTCGATGCGGCGCGCGGCGTCGAACAGCGGCTCGCCGTTCAGCGCGATCGTGCCTTCGTCGGGCGACAGCAGGCCGGCGATCGCCTGCAGCGTCATGCTCTTGCCCGCGCCGGACGGCCCGAACAGCACGACGCGTTGCGTCGCTGCCGTGAACGACACGTCGAGCGTGAAGCGGCGCTCGGCGTTCGCGTAGGTCTTGCGGATGTCGACGACGAGGCTCATGCGGACCTCCGCCGAAGCAATCCGGCTGCGGAGCAAGACAGCCTGTACGGACGAGACAGGCGCTTCATGTCAGCTGGCTCCGCGAGGCGCGCGCCGGCACGAGCCAGCCGGCCGAGAGCAGCACGAGCACGCAGGTGATCGACGTCACCAGCACGAGAAAGTTGGCCGTGCTGTCGTCGCCGGCCTGCACGGCCGCGTAGATCGCGACCGACAGCGTCTGCGTGCGGCCGGGCAGGTTGCCCGCGATCATCAGTGTCGCGCCGAACTCGCCGAGCGCGCGTGCGAACGCGAGCAGCGCGCCCGCGAGGATCCCGCGCGTGGCGAGCGGCAGCGTCACGCGGAAGAACACCGCGGCTTCGCCGAGCCCGAGCGTGCGCGCGGCGCGTTCGAGATGCGGATCGACGCCTTCGAACGCCGCACGCGCCGACTTCAGGATCAGCGGAAACGCGACGATCATCGACGCGATCACCGCGCCTTGCCACGTGAAGACGAGTTCGATGCCGAGCTTGTCGAGCCACGCGCCGAACACGCCGCGCCGGCCGAGCAGTACGAGCAGGTAATAGCCGAGCACGGTCGGCGGTAGCACGAGCGGCAGCGTCAGCAGCGAATCGACGACGTCGCGCAGCGGCGAGCGCCAGCGCGCGAGCACGAACGCGGCCGCGACGCCGAGCACGATGTCGAGCGCGGTCGCCCAGCCGGCGACCTTCAGCGACAGCAGCAGCGGTACCCAGGCGTCTTGCATCGCGATACGCTCACTTGCCCGCGGGCTTGAAGCCGAACGTCGACAGCACGGCCTGGCCCTGCGGCGACGCGACGAAGTCGATGAACGACTGCGCCTGCGCGGCGTGGCGGCTGTCCTTGACCACGGCGATCGGATAGGTGATGGCCGTCTTCGTCGGCACCGTCAGTGCGACCTTCACGCGGCCGGGCATGATCGCGGCGTCGGTGCCGAACACGAAGCCCGCGTCGACCTCGCCGCGCGCGACGTAGTCGAGGCTCTGGCGCACGTTGGCGGCCAGCACGCCCTTCGCGCTGACGGCATCCCACACGCCGGCCGCGCGCAGCGCGCCTTCGGTGTAGCGGCCGACCGGCACCGATGCCGGGTCGCCGTACGCGATGCGCTTCACGCCGGGCGCGGCCAGGTCATTCAGCGACGTCGGCGCGGCCGCGTGGCTGTCCGCCGGCACGATCAGCACGAGCGAGTTCGCCGCGAAATCGCGGCGCGTGCCGGGCACGATCACCTTTTCATCGGCCGCGCGATCCATTGCCTTCTGGTCGGCCGATGCGAACACGTCGGCCGGCGCGCCCTTGGTGATCTGCTGCATCAGCACGTCCGACGCGCCGAAGTTGAACAGCACCTTGGTGTCCGGATGCTGCTTCTCGTACGCATCGCCGACGGCCTTGAACGCGTTCGTCAGGCTGGCGGCCGCCGACACGACCAGTTCGTCGGCGGCGGAAGCGGGCGCGCTGAACGCGACACCGGCGGCGGCAAGCGTGGCGATCGGCAGCAGGCGGAGCAGGGTGCGGCGAAGCGGACGGACGGTCGAGCGCATGGTGGATTCGTTGTAATGGGTGGAAACCGTAATCGTAATATAGGGCGGGTTATAACGCTCGGCATACCGCTCATGCGACGGTGCGCATGAAATGGTCAGGTCTGAAGAATGGCGGGCGTGACGGCCGGGCGGCCCGTCACGCGTGCAGCGTGTGCGTCGACGATTCGGTGCGCTGCAGCGACGACGGCTGCGACGCGGGATGGTAGTTCGGGTTGGCCTTCCAGCGCGCGCGGACGAACGGGCGCTCGTGGCCCGACAGCTCCAGCGCAACCTTGGTGACCCAGCGATGCGACGGCACCGTGATGCCGTGCAGCGCCACGGTGACGATCGCGAGGCTCGCGACGACCGCGGGCACCGACCAGCGGTGCGGCACCGCGCGCCACGAGCCGGCGATGAACGCAAGCGCGGCGATCGCGCCGACGATGCAGCCGGTGATCGATTCGGACGGCGAATGCGCGTCGAGCGCGACGCGCGACACGCCGACCGCGACGCCGGCTGCGAGCCCGAGCGCGATGCCGGCGATCCGCACCGGCGTGCGCGTGCGGATCAGCATCAGGAAGATCGCGACCGGATAGACCGACGTCGACAGCATCGCGTGGCCGCTGAAGCCCGTGAAATCCCACGCGCGGATGCCGATGCCCCAGCCGAGGAACGCGATCTTCGTGAGCGCGACCACGCCGATCGCGGCGGCGAGCACGCCGAGCCACGCGGTCGCACGCTGCCACGAGTAGCCGAGCGTGAGCCAGACGGCGATCGTGATCGCAAGCGGCAAGGTCAGGCCGGCGCCGCCGAACGCGGTGATCATGATCCACAGGTGAGATGACAGGTCGAACATCGGGAAGGGGACGAACGAAGGCGGGGAGGATGCTTAATTCAACGCGCGAGCCGGGAAGAACGACTACAACGGATACAAGCGGCGAAACTCCAGTATA
This sequence comes from Burkholderia pyrrocinia, assembly GCF_001028665.1. NCBI lineage: Bacteria > Pseudomonadati > Pseudomonadota > Betaproteobacteria > Burkholderiales > Burkholderiaceae > Burkholderia > Burkholderia pyrrocinia. The sequence goes on along the minus strand of NZ_CP011504.1, from coordinate 222,518 downwards.
GCGCCGCGTGCGCACGAGCCCCGTTTTTTGCGCCGCCGGGAACTATCCACGCGCAGGAAAAATCCCAGAAACAATGTTATGGTGCATTGCACAAAGTCGAACGATGCATCCGTTGCGGCGCCCTCATGGCGCCCCTATTTTTCCTGACAGCGAGCCCGATCGATGACCAAAAGTCTGACCAAAGTGTGGCTGGGCGGCATGAAACGCATGTTGTCTCCGGCCGCCAAGCGCGCGGCGCGCGATGCGCAGCGCATCACCCGCGACGCACTCGAGGCCGCCGCGTCTCCCGCCGTATCCGATCTGTCCCCGCCGCGCGAATCGCGCGTGCGTCCGCGCGCAGCCGCGTGGGCGGCGGGCGAGTGGACGCGCGGTGAACACCCGATGGCGCCCGCGCTCGGGCGCCTCGTCCAGAATCTCGCGTACGGCCTCTACGTGCCGCCCGGCCGCCGGCGCGGCGCGATGCCGCTCGTCGTGATGCTGCACGGCTGCCAGCAGTCCGTCGACGAATTCGTGCAGGGCACGCGGATGAACCTGCTGGCCGACAAGCACGGCTTTGCGGTGCTGTATCCGGAACAGTCGCTGCGCGCGCACGCGCACGGCTGCTGGCACTGGTATGAAGACACCGACCGCGCGGGCCGCGGCGAGGCGAACGCGGTTGCGTCGCTGGTCGACGCGGTCGTCGACGAACACGGTTTCGATGCGTCGCGCGTTTATGTCGCGGGGCTGTCGGCCGGTGCGGGCCTCGCGTCGCTTCTTGCACTGCACCATCCCGACCGCTTCGCGGCGGTTGCGCTGCACTCGGGCCCCGCGCTCGGCGAGGCGAATTCCGGCATCACCGCGATGGACGTGATGCGGCGCGGCGTGCGGCAGAACCCGGCCGCGGCCGTCGATGCGCTGGTCGACGCCGCTACGTATCCGGGCATGCCCGCGCTGATCGTCCAGGGCGACGGCGATCACGTCGTCGCGCCGAAGAATGCCGACCAGCTGACGGTGCAGTTCATGCGGCTGAACGGGCTTGCCGACAGCCGCGGCGCGCTGCGCGGCGGCGAACGCGTCGAGACGCGCGGCGCGGGCGTACAGATCACCGATGTCTGCCGCGACGGCGAACCGGTCGTGCGGCTCTGCCATGTGAAAGGGCTCGATCACGCGTGGGCAGGCGGCGACGAAGCCGTGCCGTTTCATGCGGCCGTCGGGCCCGACGCGAGCGCGATGATCTGGGCCTTTTTCGAAGCACAACGTCGCACTGTGGCGACCGAACGACGCATCGTTTGATCGACGCTGGCCAAAGACTAGGGTTTTCCCTATAATTCGGGAAAACCCTAGTCAAAGACCCTTTGGATTGCGAGATCGAACATGTACCTGCTGAGCCACCTCTTCCTGATGCTGACCAAGAACGCTGAAACGGCCCGTAAAGAGCGCGCCGAGGCGTACCTGTCCGAAGCAACCGACATCTACGATCTCGAATTCCGTATGCGCAAGATCGATCGCGAAGCGTCGATGAACCGCCCGTATTCGTTCGGTGCGCGCTAAGTAGCGCAGGCGGGCCAGCCGGCCCGCCGTTCCGGCGAGTCACGCAAAAGGGCGCGTGCGGCAAGAAGCCGCACGCGCCCTTTTTGCATTCGTCGCGCTGTGCCGCGTCAGACGACCGTCAGACGCACCGGCACGTTGTTGCGCGTTGCGTTCGAATACGGGCACACGTGGTGCGCCTTGTCGACCAGCGCCTGCGCGTCGGCCTTGTCGAGCCCCGGCAGCGATACGCGCAGTTCGATGTCGAGCCCGAAGCCGCCTGCGTCGTTCGGGCCGATGCCCACTTCCGCCGTGACCTGCGTATCGGCCGGCAGCGCCTGCTTGTTCTGGCCGGCGACGAATTTCATCGCGCTCAGGAAGCAGGCCGAGTAACCTGCGGCAAACAACTGCTCCGGATTCGTGCCTTCCGCGCCCGTGCCGCCGAGTTCGCGCGGCGCGGCCAGCTTCACTTCCAGCTTGTTGTCTGCGGAAACCGCGCGGCCATCGCGGCCGCCCGTGCTCGTGGCGCTGGTCTTGTACAGAATGTTCATCGTGCAGCTCCTGTCGGGAAAAGGGGAGAAAAGCGGCCCGGTCGAATGGAGTGTCGCCGGCCACGAAGAAAATATAGAACACAAATCATTAGTGTGCAAATGAAATTTTGAAGAAAAACCCGGCCGTGCCGGGTCGGTTGGCCGATGCTCGGCTCGTCAGCGTTCGTTGGCGGCCGACAGCGCGTCGCGCAACTGCTGGAGATCGGCGCGCAGCCTGATCAGGAACTCGGGCGTTTGTTGCATCGCGCAGAAAAGATCGGTGGGCACCGAGCGCGCGGGATCCTTCAGCGCCCGGCCTTCCGGCGTCACGCGCACGTTCACGACGCGTTCGTCGGCCGCACTGCGCACGCGCTCGACGTAGCCGAGCGCTTCCAGCCGCTTGAGCAGCGGCGTGACCGTGGCCGGGTCGAGGTCGAGCCGCGCGGCGATGTCCTTCACCGCGATGTCGTCACGCTCCCACAGCACGAGCATCGCGAGATATTGGGGATAGGTCAGCGACAGCTTGTCGAGCAGCGGCTTGTACGCCTTCGTCATCGCATGCGAAGTCGAGTAGAGCGCGAAGCACAGTTGCTCGTCGAGTGTCTGGGGCAGCGGGGGTGGGCGGTCCATGATTCAGGAGGCGCGGCGGACGCGCGAACAATTTGTACGCAAATTATTTTGCGCGCAAAAGATTCGGTTGAACAGGGGCGCCCGGCCAGGGGCAGCGGGCGGAGGATGCGCGGAGCGGTGCGTGACAGGGGGAGCGCCGGGGCGTAGCCCGGCGCGGGGAACAGTGTGACGGCCGGCGACGCGCGCCGGCCGCGGCGGGCTTCAGCGGCCCGACGTGGTGGTCGTCGGCGCGCCCGGCTCCTGGACGCCGAAGCAGCCGCGATAGGTCGCGTAGAACGAGCAGTACAGCATCGTGACGATGATGATCGTCACCGGCATCATGATCGTCAGCGCATAGGCGCCGGCGCCGAGCGCCTGCAGCAGCAGCGACAGCGCGAGCGACGTGCCGATCGCGACGCCGAACCACAGCACGCCGTACACGACGAACGCGCCGCGATTGCGCCAGCAGCTCACGACGCTGAAGAACAGCGCCTTCGCGGGCGGGACGTCATGCCATGCGACGAGCACTGGCGCGAACCAGAACAGCATCGCGATCGGCAGATACAGCAGCGTCGCGAACATCAGCGCACCGAACGTGCCTTGCGCGGCGAGCGTTTCCGGCGTCGCGCTCGCTTCGTCGGCCGCGCCCATCATCACGTGGAACAGCGCACCGCCGTCCACGAACGACGAAGCGGCGAACACGAGCACCATCGACGCGACATAGATCACGCCGAGCACGAGCAGCCGCTGGGTCGCGACGGTGCCGTACGAGCGGAAGCCGTCGATCAGGATCGTCGGCATCACCGGCTTGCCGGCCACCGTGTCGCGGCACGCGGCCATGAAGCCGACCGCGATGCCGGGAATGAGCACCAGCGGCAGCGCCGAGCCGATCACGGGCACCATCGACACCAGCGTGATCGCCAGCAGGTACGTGAAGAACAGAGTGATGAACGCGAGCGGGTTCCGGCGGAACAGCCAGACGCCTTGACGGAACCAGACATAGCCCGTTTTCGCGGGCACTTCGATCAGTTGCATGCGGTTTGGATCTCGGGAAGCGCGGGCGTATGCGCGATACGCTCGCGCAGGATACGTTCGAAATGGCCAGGGTCGTGCGGCTTGAGCATCTCGGCCGCGCGCGGCAGGTAGAAGTCGTACAGGCGCGACACCCAGAAGCGGTACGCGCCCGCGCGCAGCATGTCGCTCCAGTGGCGGCGTTCCTCGGCCGTGAACGGCCGCACGGTCTGGTACGCGCGCAACAGCGCATCGGCGCGCGCGACGTCGAGCACGCCGGTCGCGAGGTCGACGCACCAGTCGTTGACGGTCACCGCGACGTCGAACAGCCACTTGTCGCATCCGGCGAAATAGAAGTCGAAGAAGCCGCCGAGCCGCACGTCGCGGCCGGTGCCCGGCGCCGCGTGCGCGAACAGCACGTTGTCGCGGAACAGGTCGCAATGGCACGGCCCGGCCGGCAGCGCCGCGTAGTCGGCCGACGCGAAGAAGGCCGCCTGGTGCGCGAGCTCGCCTTCGAGCAGCGTGCGTTGCGCGTCCGTGATGAACGGCACGATCGCCGGCACGTTCTCCTGCCACCACGGCAGGCTGCGCAGGTTCGGCTGGTTGCGCGGGTAATCGCGCCCTGCGAGGTGCAGGCGCGCAAGCATCTGCCCGACCTCGATGCAGTGTTCGACCCCCGGCGCGAGTTCGGCCGCGCCGTCGAGCTTCGTGACGATCGCGGCCGGCTTGCCGTGCAGCTCGCCGAACAGCGCGCCGTCGTCGCGCGGGATCGGATCCGGCACCGGCACGCCGTGGCCGGCCAGGTGGCGCATCAGGTCGAGGTAGAACGGCAACTGTTGCGCCGTCAGCTTTTCGAAGATCGTGAGGACGTACTCGCCGCGCGTCGTCGTCAGGAAGAAATTGCTGTTTTCGATACCGGACGGAATGCCGCGGAACGCAAGCACGTCGCCCAGTTCGTAGTGGCGCATCCATTGCGCGAGATCGGAGTCGGAAACAGCAGTGAAAACGGCCATGCGGGATGCGTCAGGTCAGGGTGTCGGCACGCGGGCGGCGTGCGTCGCGACAGCAGGTGAAGGGGGGGCGGCGCGCCGCGATCGACGCGGCGCGACGGAATCAGTAGCGCAGGTTCAGCGACGGCAGGCGCGTGATCGGGACGCCCGCGTCGTGCGGCTTCGGCGACGTGTCGGGCGTCGAGCTCATCTGGTAGCGCGTGCCGAAGTTCGACTTCACGTCGATCTCGACCGGCTTGCCACGGTCGCGGTATTCGGTGACCTCGGTGCCGTTCTTGCTCTTTTCATGGAAGCTCGGCGTGCGGCGAATGTCGGCGAAGTCGACTTTCGACGTGACTTCGGCACCCGGCCGGTTGATTTTGCGGAGATCGGGCAGGCCGGCGGCTTCGTTGGCCTCGGCCCGGGCCTGCGCGTCGGCGTCAGGCGTGGTGCCGGCGGCGTAAGCGACGCTGGCGGCGGCAAACGCGGCGGCAGCGGCGACGAGAATGAGCGGCTTCATGATGAGTCTCCAGTGAACCCACGGATTTTAGCAAATACTGCGCGGTATCCGGCCCTGGCGTGCGTACGGGCGGCCATGAGAGTGACCGGGTTCCGTGGTAATGTCGTCGGATCAGACGAGGTGATACAAATGAAGAACGATTTGAGCCGCCGGCACCGTGTGCTGACGCCCGAAAGCCCGTCGGTCGAGGCTTTCGACGATCCGATCGCCGCCGTCGGGCGGCTGTCCGCCATTTACGACACGAATACGGGTTTCCTGCGCGACGCATTCGCGCGGTATCGCCGCCACGAACCGATTATCGAGCACGTGCGCGCGTGCTACCCGTTCGTGCGGATCCGCACCGACGTCAACACGCACGTCGATTCGCGCCGCTCGTACGGCTTCGTCGCCGGCCCCGGCGTGTTCGAGACGACGGTCACGCGCCCCGATCTCTTCGCGAACTACTATCGCGAGCAACTGCGCCTGCTGTCGAAGAACCACCATGTCAAGATCGAGATCGGCGTGTCGTCGCAGCCGATTCCGATCCATTTTGCGTTTCCGGAAGGCATCCATCTCGAAGGCGAGCTCGACCGCGACCGCCTGCTCGCGATGCGCGACATCTTCGACACGCCCGACCTGTCGTATCTCGACGACCGCATCGTCAACGGCACGTTCGAACCGGCACCGGGCGAGCCGCATCCGCTCGCGCTGTTCACGGCCGCGCGCGTCGACTTCTCGCTGCACCGGCTGCGTCACTACACGGCGACGTCGCCCACGCATTTCCAGAACTACGTGCTCTACACGAACTACCAGTTCTACATCGACGAGTTCGTGAAGCTCGGCCGCATGATGATGACGGAAAGCACCGATCCCGAGGTGCGCGCGTACCGCAGCCAGTACAGTTCGTTCGTCGAGCCGGGCGATGTCGTCACGTACAACGCGAACCTCGGCAGCGAGCCGGCCGAGGGCTCCGCGCCGCCGCGCCTGCCGCAGATGCCCGCGTATCACCTGAAGCGCGCGGACGGCAGCGGGATCACGATGGTCAACATCGGCGTCGGCCCGTCGAACGCGAAGACGATCACCGACCACATCGCGGTGCTGCGTCCGCACGCATGGGTGATGCTCGGTCACTGCGCGGGGCTGCGCAACACGCAGCGCCTCGGCGACTACGTGCTGGCGCACGGTTACGTGCGCGAGGATCACGTGCTCGACGCCGACCTGCCGCTGTGGGTGCCGATTCCGGCGCTCGCCGAAGTGCAGCTCGCGCTCGAGCGCGCGGTGGCCGACGTCACGCGGCTCGAAGGCGTCGAACTGAAGCGCGTGATGCGCACGGGCACGGTCGCGAGCGTCGACAACCGCAACTGGGAGTTGCGCGACCATCGCGAGCCCGTGCAGCGGCTGTCGCAGAGCCGCGCGATCGCGCTCGACATGGAAAGCGCGACGATCGCCGCGAACGGCTTCCGCTTCCGCGTGCCGTACGGCACGCTGCTGTGCGTGTCGGACAAGCCGCTGCACGGCGAGCTGAAGCTGCCGGGCATGGCCGACACGTTTTATCGCGGGCAGGTCGACCAGCACCTGCAGATCGGCGTGAAGGCGATGGAGATCCTGCGCACGAACGGGCTCGACAAGCTGCATAGCCGGAAGCTGCGGAGCTTTGCGGAAGTGGCGTTTCAGTAACTGCCCGGCGCGATGGCGCCTCCAATGACAAAGGCCTCACGCGAACGCTTGTTCACGTGAGGCCTTTGTCTTTCCGCGTCAGCGCCGGGGCAGGACGGCCCGGCGGTCATGCGCTCAGCACTCGCCCTTCTTCGCGTGTCCCGGCGGGCAGTGGTAGCCGCGGCGATCGTCATGACCACGATAACGCTGATGATCTTCCCACTCGCGGCGTTCCCAGTAGCGGCGGCCATCCCAGTAGCGGTCGCCATGCCAGCCGATGATGACTGCGGGCGCCGGAGCGACCAGGACGGGCGCGGGCGCGACGACGACCGGCGCGGGCGTGCCGATGTTGACGTCGACGTTGACGGCGTGGGCGAGGCCGGACAGCGAGAGGCCGAGGCCGGCGAAAGCGAGAGCGATCGATGAGCGCTTCATGTTCTTATCCGTGATGTCGTTGTGAGGAGGTCGGCGCGGCGCAACGGGAGCGACTCCGAATCGCGAATCGTTCCGCAGGGGGGGATCGCCTGCGCCGACGGAATGCAGTGTGCTGCGACGCGTTGGAAAAGGCGAGGGGCGTTTATTACGGCGAGTTGAAAGCCGGTGCGAGCGGAACGCGCATGCTGCGCGGCGCGACTTGACAATGACGGGCCGCAGGGCCGGGACCGTGATGTTGCACGACGCAGCGTCGGCCGCGCGAATTTGACATTCGGCGGCGCGCGGCCGTGAAGCGGGATTAACAGCGCGTTACAAAGTAGCGTGCGGCAGGCGGCGCGATCGCCATGCCTGCCGCGCGGAAAGCAGTACGCCGGCCGTCGGGCCGGCGGTTGTCACGGAGCGATTACAGATAGAACATCCGGTCTTCTTCGGGCCGCGGCGGATGCCCTTCTTCGTCCGAACCTTCTTCCTCGCCGCTGTCCTCGTAGAACGCGAGCACTGCGTCGAGCACCTGGTCGGGATCGTCGATCACCTGCATCAGATCCATGTCTTCCGGATTGATCAGGCCCATCGGAATGAGCTGGTCGCGGAACCATTGCAGCAAGCCCTGCCAGAACGTGCTGCCGACGAGGATGATCGGCACGAGGCGCGATTTCTTCGTTTGGATCAGCGTGAGCACTTCGGACAGCTCGTCGAGCGTGCCGAAACCGCCGGGCATCACGATCACCGCATCCGAATTCTTCACGAACGTGACCTTGCGCGTGAAGAAGTGGCGGAAGCGCAGCGAGATGTCCTGGTAGTGGTTGCCGGCCTGCTCGTGCGGCAGCTCGATGTTCAGGCCGACCGACGGCGCCTTGCCGGCGTGCGCGCCCTTGTTCGCGGCTTCCATGATGCCGGGGCCGCCGCCGGAGATCACGGCGAAGCCGGCGTCGGACAGCTTGCGCGCGATCTGCGCGGCCAGCTTGTAGTGCGGCGTATCGGGTTTGAGGCGGGCAGAACCGTAGATGCTGACAGCCGGGCGGATCTCCGACAGGTACTCGGTCGCCTCGATAAACTCTGCCATAATCGTGAACATCTGCCACGATGCGCGGGCCTTCTTGGCCGTCGCGCGTTCTTGATCTGCGAGCGAACGCAGACTCGGAATCACTTTTCTCTTGTTCATAATGCCTGAAGAACGAAATCTGGAAGGTAAGACCCTGCTATTGGTTGACGGTTCGAGCTATCTGTATCGGGCTTACCATGCGATGCCTGATTTGCGTGGCCCTGGCGGGGAGCCGACCGGAGCGCTCTACGGAATCATCAACATGCTGCGCCGTATGCGCAAGGAAGTCAGTGCAGAGTATAGCGCTTGCGTGTTCGATGCAAAGGGCAAGACGTTCCGTGACGACCTTTATGCCGACTATAAGGCAAACCGTCCGTCGATGCCGCCCGACCTCGCATTGCAGGTCGAACCGATCCACGGCGCCGTGCGCGCGCTCGGCTGGCCGTTGCTGATGGTCGAAGGCGTCGAGGCCGACGACGTGATCGGCACGCTCGCGCGCGAAGCCGAACGGCACGGGATGAACGTGATCGTGTCGACCGGCGACAAGGATCTTGCGCAGCTCGTGACCGACCGCATCACGCTCGTCAATACGATGACCAACGAGACGCTCGACCGCGACGGCGTGATCGCGAAGTTCGGCGTGCCGCCCGAGCGGATCATCGACTACCTGGCATTGATCGGCGACACCGTCGACAACGTGCCGGGCGTCGAGAAGTGCGGGCCGAAGACGGCCGTGAAATGGCTGTCGCAATACGACAGCCTCGACGGCGTCATCGCGCACGCGGGCGACATCAAGGGCGTGGTCGGCGACAACCTGCGCCGCGCGCTCGACTTCCTGCCGCTCGGCCGCACGCTCGTGACGGTCGACACGGCCTGCGATCTCGCGCCGCATCTCGAATCGATCGAAGCGTCGCTGAAGAGCGACGGCGAAGCGCGCGACCTGATGCGCGACATCTTCGCGCGCTACGGCTTCAAGACGTGGCTGCGCGAAGTCGACAGCGCGCCTGCGGAAGGCGGCGGCGCCGATGCGCCGGAAGGCGAGCCGGCACCGGTGGTGGCGGCCGACATCGTTCGCGAATACGACACGATCCAGACCTGGGAGCAATTCGACGCGTGGTTCGCGAAGATCGACGCGGCCGCGCTGACCGCGTTCGACACCGAGACGACCGCGCTCGATCCGATGCTCGCGCGGCTCGTCGGCCTGTCGTTCTCGGTCGAACCGGGCAAGGCCGCGTACCTGCCGGTCGCGCACCGCGGCCCCGACATGCCCGAGCAGCTTCCGATCGACGAAGTGCTCGCGCGCCTGAAGCCGTGGCTCGAGTCGGCCGATCGCAAGAAGGTCGGCCAGCACCTGAAGTACGACGCGCAGGTGCTCGCGAACTACGACATCGCGCTGAACGGCATCGAGCACGACACGCTGCTCGAATCGTACGTGGTCGAATCGCACCGCACGCATGACATGGACAGCCTCGCGCTGCGTCATCTGGGCGTCAAGACGATCAAGTATGAAGACGTCGCCGGCAAGGGCGCGAAGCAGATCGGTTTCGACGAAGTGGCGCTTGCGCAGGCCGCCGAATACGCGGCCGAGGATGCCGACATTACGCTGCAGCTTCATCACGCGCTGTATCCGCAGGTCGCGCGCGAACCGGGCCTCGAGCGCGTGTATCGCGAGATCGAGATGCCGGTGTCGCTCGTACTGCGCAAGATGGAACGCACGGGCGTGCTGATCGACGACGCGCTGCTGCAGGCGCAGAGCACCGAAATCGCGACGCGTCTGATCGAGCTCGAAGCGCAGGCGTACGAACTGGCGGGCGGCGAATTCAATCTCGGCTCGCCGAAGCAGATCGGGCAGATCTTCTTCGAGAAGCTGCAGTTGCCGGTCGTGAAGAAGACGCCGAGCGGCGCGCCGTCGACCGACGAAGAAGTGCTGCAGAAGCTGGCGGAGGATTACCCGCTGCCGAAGGTGCTGCTCGAGCATCGCGGGCTGTCGAAGCTGAAGTCGACCTATACCGACAAGCTGCCGCGCATGGTGAACCTCGCAACGGGCCGCGTGCATACGAACTATGCGCAGGCCGTCGCGGTGACGGGCCGTCTCGCATCGAACGATCCTAATCTTCAGAACATTCCGGTGCGCACGGCCGAAGGCCGGCGGATCCGCGAGGCGTTCATCGCATCGCCGGGCCACCGGATCGTGTCGGCCGACTATTCGCAGATCGAGCTGCGGATCATGGCGCACATCTCGGGCGACGCGTCGCTGCTGCGCGCGTTCTCGCAGGGCGAGGACATCCACCGCGCGACGGCCGCCGAGGTGTTCGGCGTGACGCCGCTGGAGGTCCATTCCGACCAGCGCCGGATCGCGAAGGTGATCAACTTCGGGCTTATCTACGGGATGAGCGCGTTCGGGCTCGCGTCGAACCTCGGCATCACGCGCGACGCGGCTAAGCTCTATATCGACCGTTATTTCGCCCGCTATCCGGGCGTCGCGCAGTACATGGAAGACACGCGCGCGATCGCGAAGGAGAAGGGCTACGTCGAAACCGTTTTCGGTCGCCGCCTGTGGCTGCCGGAGATCAACGGCGGCAACGGCCCGCGCCGCCAGGCGGCCGAGCGCGCGGCCATCAATGCGCCGATGCAGGGTACGGCGGCCGACCTGATCAAGCTGTCGATGATCGCGGTGGACGACTGGCTCACGCGCGACAAGCTTGCGTCGCGGATGATCATGCAGGTGCACGATGAACTGGTGCTCGAGGTGCCCGACGACGAACTGTCGCTCGTGCGCGAGAAACTGCCGGAAATGATGTGCGGCGTCGCGAAGCTGAAGGTGCCGCTCGTCGCCGAAGTAGGCGCCGGCGCGAACTGGGAAGAGGCACACTGACGCACCGCTGCGCGGTTCCCGATTCCTGCGGCATATTGTTGCAGGGATGCTGAATATCGAGATGGTTTGCTTGTGGTCAACGCGCAAGCTCCCGGACAATGCATGTCAGTCATGTCATTGACGCGGGGCGGCGCGCCCCGCGTTCCGGGATCGGACGCATCGAAGTGCTTCGAACTGCACATCGATGATGTCCGAACCGGTTAATCCACCGGGTGGCGCGAATGCATCGCGTTTGCTTCGCCTGGCGGCAGCAGTTTCGAATCGCAAAGGGGGAATCGGATGCATCGGATCATCATCGTAGGCGGAGGCGCGGGCGGCCTGGAACTGGCGACGCGGCTCGGCGACCGTTACGGCGCGCGCGGCAATCGTCCCGCGCGTGCGCTTGTCACGCTCGTCGACCGCAATCCGACACACATCTGGAAACCGCTGCTGCACGAGGTCGCGGCCGGCAGCATGGACCCGTTCACGCAGGAGCTCGAATACGCGGCGCAGGCGCGCTGGCACGGCTTTGAGTTTCAGCAGGGCGAGCTGACCGGGCTCGACCGCGCGGCGAAGCGCGTCACGCTGTCGCCCGTCAACGACAGCGACGGCGAGGAACTGCTGCCGGCGCGCGAGCTGGAATACGACACGCTCGTGATCGCGATCGGCAGCACGACCCACTTCTTCGGCGTGCAGGGCGCGCCGGAAAACGCGATCGCGCTCGATACCGTTGGCGAGGCCGAGCGCTTCCGCAAGCGGCTGATCGCCGCGTGCATGCGTGCCGAGCACCAGGCGCCGGCGCCGACCGCGCCGGGCGATGCGGCCGAGCCGCGCATCCAGGTCGTGATCGTCGGCGGCGGCGCGACGGGTGTCGAGTTGTCAGCAGAACTGCGCAACACGGCGCAGGTGTTGTCCGTGTATGGGCTGCACAAGCTCGACCCGCGCCACGACGTCGGCATCGTGCTGATCGAATCGGGGCCGCGGATTCTGCCGGCGTTGCAGGAGCGCGTGTCGTCGGCGACGGCCGAACTGCTCGAAAAGCTCGGCGTACGGCTGATGCTCGGCGAGCGTGTGACCGAGGTTGCGCCGGGGCTCGTGCATACCGCGAGCGGCAAGGCAGTGCGCGCGGACCTGACGGTCTGGGCGGCCGGCATCAAGGCGCCGTCCGTGCTCTCGCATCTCGATGGTCTCCAGGTCAACAAGCTCGGCCAGCTCGACGTGCGCCGCACGCTGCAGACCTTCACCGACGACAACGTGTTCGCGCTCGGCGATTGCGCGGCATGTGCGTGGCCCGGCAACGAACGCAACGTGCCGCCGCGCGCGCAGGCCGCGCACCAGCAGGCGAGCTTCCTGCTGAAGGCGATCGGCTGCCGGCTCGACGGGCGTCCGCTGCCCGAGTTCACGTATCGCGATTTCGGTTCGCTCGTGTCGCTCGGCCATTTCAGCGCGGTCGGCAACCTGATGGGCGGGCTGATCGGCGGCAACATGCTGATCGAAGGGCTGTTCGCGCGCTTCATGTACATGTCGCTGTACCGGCTGCACATCGCGGCGCTGCACGGCTATCCGCGGATGATGCTCGACACGTTCGCGCACTGGCTGCGGCGCACGACGCTGCCGCGCGTCAAGCTGCACTGACCGCGCGTTTGCGTGCGTAGCGGGCGGGGAGTGCGCACGTCGTGCGCGTTCTCCGCCCGTTGTTTTTTTCCGGGCAGCCGGGCGGTCGTGCAGGCTTTTGCCGAGTGAGATCGTTCGCGCGTTTTCCTTTTCAATCCGCAAGCTTCCAGTCGCGCAACGGCGATCGACCCATGCAGGCCCGCGCCATGATCTGGCGGGGCGACGGCACACATCGCTACCGTGGCCGGCACAGCCGGATCGATTCTTCGTAATTGAGTCTTACACATCTGACAATTGACGCGACAACGGATTATTGGGCATCTTGTCCGGGTTTCCGTTTGCGGCGGAGTGCCAACCGTCGCGACATCCGCGCCGCGCGCCGGCGTGATGTCCCGTCATGCCGCATCCACGATCATGACGGCGGCGCCCAATCGAGGAGTGCATTCATGTTGAAACCCGAAGTCGACAGCCTGGTTCCCCACGTCCCGTTCTCGCGTCGCAAGTTCATGCAGGCCGCGCTGGGCGGCACCTTCGCGGCGGCCGTGCTGCCCGTGTCGGCGCAGACGGTCACGACCGACAGCGCCGGGCTGGACGTCAACACCGTCGAGATCCGCTCCGGCGACGCGAGCGTGCCGGCCTATCGCGCGCAGCCGGCCGGCAAGACGAACCTGCCGGTCATCATCGTGATTCACGAGATCTTCGCCGTGCACGCGCATATCGCCGATGTATGCCGCCGCTTCGCGAAGCTCGGCTACCTCGCGATCGCGCCCGACCTGTTCGCGCGGCAGGGCAGCGTGTCGAAGTATCCGACGATCCAGGCGCTCGTCGACAACATCGTCAACAAGGTACCGGACCGGCAGGTCACCGAGGATCTCGACGCGACCGTCGCATGGGCCGGCAAGAACGGCGGCGACCTGACGCGTCTCGGCGTGACGGGGTTCTGCTGGGGCGGCCGCCAGGCGTGGCTGTATGCCGAGCATAATCCGCACGTGCGCGCGGCCGTTGCATGGTACGGGTTCGTCGAGGGCAAGACCGACGAGATGACGCCGTTTAATCCGGTCGATCATGCAGCGTCGCTGAAGGTGCCCGTGCTCGGGCTGTACGGCGAGAAGGATACGAACATCACGCAGGCCTCGCTCGCGGACATGCGCAAGGCGATCCAGGCGAGCGATTCGAAGATCGCGCGCGAATCGGAGATCGTCGTGTATCCGGATGCCGGCCACGCGTTCTTCGCCGACTACCGGCCGAGCTATGTAAAGGGTGATGCCGAAGACGGCTGGACGCGCGCGATCGCGTGGTTCCACAAGTACGGCGTGATGTAAACGGAACGCGGCGGCCGAATGGCCGCCGCTTCGCTTCGCCGGTGCGCCGTGCGCCGGATTACGGGTTCGGGCCGGTCGCGATCGGCCGCGACGGATCGGCGCTCCATTCGCTCCACGAGCCCGGATACAGCGATGCGCCGTGCAGCCCCGCGATCTCCAGCGCAAGCGCGTTGTGGCAGGCGGTGACGCCGGAGCCGCACTGCAGGATCACGAGGTTCGGTTCGGTGCCCGCCAGCAGTGCGGAAAACGTCTCGCGCAATTCATGGCCGGTCTTGAAGCGGCCGTCGGCGTTCAGGTTGTCCTTGAAGAACCGGTTGCGCGCGCCGGGGATGTGGCCGCCCACGGGATCGATCGTTTCGTTTTCGCCGCGATAGCGGTCCGGTGCGCGAGCATCGATCACGACGCGCGTGCGCGACGTCACGTTCGCGAGCACGGCTGCCGCGTCGACCGTCGATTCGAGTGGTGCTGCCGCGCGGAAATCGCCGGCGGCCGGTTGCGGTACGTCGGCCGCCAGCGGCTGGCCGGCCGCTTCCCACGCCTGCAGGCCGCCGTCGAGCACGGCGACCGAATCGTGGCCGAGCCAGCGCAGCAGCCACCACAGACGTGCCGCATACGCGCCGCCTTGTGCATCGTATGCGACGACCTGCTGGCCTTGCTTGAGTCCGCGGCTCGCGAGCAGCGTGGCGAGCGCATCGCGGGTCGGCAGCGGATGGCGGCCGTTGGTGCCCGTCTTGCGGCCCGACAGGTCGCGGTCGAGATGAAGATACTGCGCACCGGGGATGTGGCCGGCCGCATAGGCTGCTTCGCCCGCGCCGGGATCGACGAGATCGAAGCGGCAGTCGAACAGCACGACGCTGCCGGGCGCCGCGGCCAGGCGCTCGGCGAGATTGGCGGCGGAGATGAGCGTGGTGTAATGAGTGTGTGGCATGACAGCTCCCTGGAGTGCGAATGGCCTGACACTCCAAGTCTAAACAAAAAAAGACGGGCCGAAGCCCGTCTTTTCGTCTGCCGGATGCCGTGCGGCGTCAAAGCGCCGCACCGGCCGTCAGATATCGCCGAGGTGGCGGCGCAGGAACTCGTGGAAGTGCTGCATGCCGTCTTCCATCGGGCTCTGGTACGGGCCGACCTGCGACTCGCCGCGTGCCATCAGCGCACGGCGGCCTGCGTCCATCCGCATCGCGATTTCGTCGTCCTCGACGGCTGTTTCCATATACGCGGCGCGCTCGGCCTCGACGAATTCGCGTTCGAACAGCGCGATTTCCTCGGGGTAATAGAACTCGACGATGTTGGTCGTCTTCTGCGGGCCGCGCGGGATCAGCCACGACACGACGAGCACGTGCGGATACCACTCGATCATCAGGCCCGGGTAGTAGACCATCCAGATCGCGCCGAACTCCGGCGGCACGCCGTTGCGGAACTTCAGCACCTGCTCGTGCCATTTCTGGTAAGTCGCGCTGCCCGGTTTCGCGAGTGCGTTGTGCACGCCGACCGTCTGCACGCTGTACCAGTCGCCGAACTCCCACGTCAGGTCGTCGCACGACACGAAGCTGCCGAGGCCCGGGTGGAACGGGACGACGTGATAATCCTCGAGGTAGACCTCGATGAACGTCTTCCAGTTGTAATCGCACTCGTGCACTTCGACGTGATCGAAGTGGTACTCGGAGAAGTCGAAATGATGTTTCGTGCCGAGATGGGCGAGATCGCGCGCGACATTCCGGCCTTCGGTCTCGAACAGCAGCCCCTGCCAGTTCTGCAGCGGGCTCTTGCCGAGGTTCAGGCACGGCTTCTCGGGGAAGTGCGGCGCGCCGAGCAGCTCGCCTTCCAGGTCGTACGTCCAGCGGTGCAGCGGGCACACGATGTTCTGCGTGTGGCCGCGCCCGTTGAGCATGATCGCCTGCCGGTGGCGGCAGACGTTCGACAGCAGTTCGATCTGGTTCGTCTGGTTGCGGACCAGCACGCGGCCTTCCTTTTCGGACGGCAGCGCAAAATAATCCCCCGCCTCGGGCACCATCAACTCGTGCCCGACGTAACGAGGTCCTTTCTTGAAGAGGGTTTCGATCTCGCGCTCGAGTAGCGCCTCATCGAAATATGCAGTGACTGGAAGCTGGCTGTGAGCCGACTTCAACTGAAGCGCATCGCTCAGATTGGACATTCCCACTCCCGGTGTTAGCGTGAAAGCAGTGAACAACCCAACCATCGAAAAATCGATTTAGGGAAACGGGGAATTATACCCGGTTCGCCTCGCAAGGCTAGGAATAAGTGCCTGATTTGTGTCAATTTTTTGTCCGGAGACAATCGGGAGGCGCACACTGTGTGTCGGAGATGGGGCCGGAATATGTGCCAGGCGCCCCAAGTCGGCAGATCGGAGAATTCTCTTTTGCCGTAGAATGTCCGACTTGTTTTGAAATTTGACACCCTTGTCCATGGCGAAAACCGCATCCCCAGGCGCCACGCCGCCCGGTAACGGCACAGAACCGTTGCCGGACAATTATGAGATGGCGCTCGCGGAACTCGAGACGCTGGTTGCCCGGATGGAAGGCGGCGCGTTGAGCCTCGAGGATTCACTGGCGGCGTACCGCCGCGGTGCGACCCTCGTTGCGTTTTGCCAACAGCAGCTCGAGAAAGTGGAGCAGCAGGTTCGCGTGCTCGACGGCGCGACGCTGAAGCCGCTTTCGTCCGGAACGGCCGCCACGGACGGCGAAGACGACGATCTATGACATTCGAACAATGGATGCGGTCCGTGCTTGACCGTGTCGAGCACGCACTCGGTCACTATCTGCCCGCTGAAACCGCGATGCCCGCGCAACTCCACGAGGCGATGCGCTACGCGGTCCTCGGCGGCGGCAAACGCGTTCGCCCGCTGCTGTGCCATGCAGCAGGCGAGCTGACCGGCGCGACGGAAGCGGCGCGCAATGCGGCGGCGGCGGCGCTGGAGATGATCCACGTCTACTCGCTCGTGCACGACGACATGCCGTGCATGGACGACGACGCGCTGCGCCGCGGCAAGCCGACCGTGCACGTGCAGTACGACGAGCCGACGGCGCTGCTGGTCGGCGATGCGCTGCAGTCGCAGGCGTTCGTCGCACTGACCGACGCCATCGCGCTGACGCCGGTGCAGCAGGCGGCGCTCGTGCGCGAGCTTGCGCTCGCCAGCGGCTCGGTCGGCATGGCCGGCGGGCAGGCGATCGACCTGGCGAGCGTCGGCCTCAAGCTGACGCGCGAGCAACTCGAGACGATGCACCGGATGAAGACGGGCGCACTGCTGCGCGCGGCCGTGCGGATGGGCGCACTGGCCGGCGAGACGCCGTCCGCGGACACGATGGCCGCGCTCGATGTCTACGCGGGGGCTGTCGGTCTGGCCTTCCAGGTCGTCGACGATATTCTCGACGTCACGACCGATTCGGCGACGCTCGGCAAGACGGCCGGCAAGGACGCGGCGAACGACAAGCCGACCTACGTATCGATCCTCGGCCTCGAGGCGTCGCGCGAGCTCGCCGCGCAATTGCGCGCCGAAGCGCACGACGCGCTGAAACCGTTCGGCGCACGCGCACAGCGTCTCGCCGAACTTGCCGACCTGGTGGTAAACCGGGTCAGCTGACGCGAAAGCCCGCCGCCGCGCACACGCTACGGTGCGTGCAATAGAATGCGGGCGCGTTTGATTTCCTACAATGGAACGACGATGTACGACTTGCTGAAAACCATCGACGACCCGGCGGATTTGCGCCGCCTCGATCGTCGCCAACTGCAACCGCTCGCGGATGAACTGCGCGCGTTCGTGCTCGACAGCGTGTCGAAGACGGGCGGCCATTTGTCGTCCAATCTCGGGACGGTCGAGCTGACGATCGCGTTGCACTACGTGTTCAACACGCCGAACGATCGCATCGTCTGGGACGTGGGCCACCAGACCTACCCGCACAAGATCCTGACGGGCCGCCGCGACCAGATGCATTCGCTGCGCCAGTACGACGGCATCTCGGGTTTCCCGCGCCGCAGCGAATCCGAATACGACACGTTCGGCACCGCGCACTCGAGCACGTCGATCTCGGCCGCGCTCGGCATGGCGATCGGCAGCCAGCTGAACGGTGACGACCGCTTCTCGATCGCCGTGATCGGCGACGGCGCGATGACGGCCGGCATGGCGTTCGAGGCGATGAACAACGCGGGCGTGTCGGAAGATGCGAAGCTGCTCGTGATCCTGAACGACAACGACATGTCGATCTCGCCGCCGGTCGGCGCGCTGAATCGCCATCTTGCACGCCTGATGTCGGGCCGCTTCTACGCGGCTGCGCGCGCGGGCGTCGAGCGCGTGCTGAGCGTTGCGCCGCCGGTGCTCGAACTCGCGCGCAAGCTCGAGGAGCACGCGAAGGGCATGGTCGTGCCGGCCACGCTGTTCGAGGAGTTCGGCTTCAACTACATCGGCCCGATCGACGGTCACGATCTCGATTCGCTGATCCCGACGCTGCAGAACATCCGTGAACTGCGCGGCCCGCAGTTCCTGCACGTGGTGACGAAAAAAGGCCAGGGCTACAAGCTCGCCGAAGCCGATCCCGTGCTCTATCACGGCCCGGGCAAGTTCAATCCGGCCGAAGGCATCAAGCCGTCGACCACGCCCGCGAAGAAGACGTACACGCAGGTGTTCGGCGAGTGGCTGTGCGATGAAGCCGAGCGCGATACGCGCGTCGTCGGCGTCACGCCCGCGATGCGCGAAGGCTCGGGCATGGTCGAGTTCGAGAAGCGCTTCAAGGATCGCTACTACGACGTCGGCATCGCCGAGCAGCACGCGGTGACGTTCGCGGGCGGCCTCGCGACCGAAGGGCTCAAGCCGGTGGTCGCTATCTACTCGACGTTCCTGCAGCGTGCTTACGATCAACTGATCCACGACGTCGCGCTGCAGAACCTGCCGGTCGTGTTCGCGATCGACCGCGCGGGCCTCGTCGGCGCGGACGGCGCGACGCACGCGGGTGCGTACGATCTCGCGTTCATGCGCTGCATCCCGAACATGACGGTCATGGCCGCATCCGACGAGAACGAATGCCGCCAGATGCTGCACACCGCGCTGCAGCAGCCGAACCCGACCGCGGTGCGCTATCCGCGCGGCGCGGGCACGGGCGTGCCGACAGTGAAGGAATTCACCGAGATCCCGCTCGGCAAGGGTGAAGTGCGTCGCCGCACGGCGCAGCCGGAAGGCAAGCGTGTCGCGATCCTCGCGTTCGGCACGATGGTCGCTCCGTCGCTCGCCGCGGCCGAGGAACTCGATGCAACCGTCGCGAACATGCGCTTCGTGAAGCCGGTCGATGCCGCGCTCGTGCGCGAACTCGCCGAGACGCACGACTACCTCGTCACGATCGAGGAAGGCTGCGTGATGGGCGGCGCGGGCTCGGCCTGCGTGGAAGCCCTGATGGAGAGTGGGGTTATCCGACCCGTACTACAATTGGGCCTCCCTGACCAGTTCGTCGATCACGGCGACCACGCAAAGCTGTTGTCGCAATGCGGCCTCGACGGCGCGGGCATCGCGAAATCGATTCGCGAACGCTTCCTGAACCCGGCGGCCGACGTCGCCGGTCAGGCGAAGCGCGTCGCATAAGCTGGCGCCGCCCGCGGGCGGTGTCGGTGCGACTGGCGCAACCGGTCTTCATTGATGCGGAAAACATGGGCCTGCGGGCCCATGTTGCTTTTCCGGCTGCCGCATGACGCGGCGTGCGCGTCGTCGAACGCGCGGCTTACAAGGATTGAACAAGATGAACCAGATGAATCCCGCCTTCGTGATGCCCGACGTGCAGAGCACGGTGGATACCCGTCAGATTCCGATTCAGCGCGTGGGCGTGAAGGCGGTCCGGCATCCGTTGACGGTGCGTACCGAAAGCGGCGACGTGCAGCCGAGCGTCGGTGTCTGGAACCTCGACGTCCGCCTGCCGGCCGACCAGAAGGGCACGCACATGTCGCGCTTCGTCGCGCTGCTCGAAGAGAACCGCGCGCCGCTGACGGTCGAGCGCTTCCGCACGATGCTCGCGTCGATGCTCGAGAAGCTCGAAGCCGAGGCGGGCCGCATCGAAGTGACGTTCCCGTACTTCGTGAACAAGACGGCGCCGGTGTCCGGCGTGCAGAGCCTGCTCGACTATGAAGTGACGCTCGCGGGCGAAAGCCGCAACGGCGACACGCGCCTGTTCCTGAAGGTGCTCGTGCCGGTGACGAGCCTGTGCCCGTGCTCGAAGAAGATCTCGCAGTACGGCGCGCACAACCAGCGCTCGCACGTGACGATCGATGCCGAGCTTGCGGGCGACCTTCCGGTCGAGGCGCTGATCCGCATCGCGGAGGAAGAGGCGTCGTGCGAGCTGTGGGGGCTGCTGAAGCGTCCGGACGAGAAGTTCGTCACCGAGCGTGCGTACGAGAACCCGAAGTTTGTCGAGGATCTCGTGCGCGACGTCGCACAGCGTCTCGATGCGGACGAGCGCGTGATCGCATACGTGCTCGAAGCCGAGAACTTCGAGTCGATCCACAATCACAGCGCGTATGCGCTGATCGAGCGCGACAAGCGGCAGGCTGCATAACGCTGCGTCGTTTTGCCGCGCCGATGAAAAAGGCCGCTCGTTTGAGCGGCCTTTTTTGCGTCTGCCGGTGCGTGCGGCGTCGCGTTGCGCGGCTCAGCGGGCGAGCGACGCGAGATCCCAGCGCGGCTTCACCGTGAATGCGTAGTCGGCATTCGCCTGCTCGGGCCAGCGGCCGAGCCGCAGCGCGCCCGCGAGCGCGATCATCGCGCCGTTGTCGGTACACAGCGCAAGATCGGGGTAATGCACGTCGAAGCCGCGCTTGGCCGCGGCGGCCGACAGTGCCTCGCGCAACTGGCGGTTCGCGCCGACGCCGCCGGCGACCACGAGGCGCTTGAGTTTCGTCTTCTTCAGCGCGGCGAGCGACTTCGCGACGAGCACGTCGACGGCCGCGTCGACGAAACCGCGCGCGAGGTCGGCTTTCGCGCGTTCGAGCGCTTCGCCCGTCAGCTTCGCCGCTTCGAACTTCTTCATCTGCGTGAGCACGGCCGTCTTCAGGCCGCTGAAGCTGAAGTCGAGGTCGCCCGAATGCAGCATCGGACGCGGCAGCACGACCGCGCCCGGCGTGCCCGTTTCGGCGAGCTTCGACACTTCAGGGCCGCCCGGATAGCCGAGGCCGATCAGTTTCGCCGTCTTGTCGAACGCTTCGCCGGCCGCGTCGTCGAGTGTTTCGCCGAGCGTCTCGTACACGCCGACGTCGGTCACGCGCATCAGTTGCGTGTGGCCGCCGGAAACCAGCAGCGCGACGAACGGGAACGGCGGCGGCTCGGCGACGAGCAGCGGCGACAGCAGGTGGCCTTCGAGGTGATGGATGCCGACGGTCGGCTTGTTCCAGGCGAGCGCGAGCGCATTCGCGATGCTCGCGCCGACCAGCAGCGCGCCGGCGAGGCCGGGGCCTTGCGTGAACGCGATCGCGTCGATGTCGTCGCGGTGCGTGCCGCTTTGCGCCATCACTTCCTCGAGCAGCGGCAGCGCGCGGCGGATGTGGTCGCGCGACGCGAGCTCGGGCACGACGCCGCCGTAGTCGCGGTGCATCGCGATCTGCGAATGGAGCGCGTGCGCGAGCAGGCCGCGCTGCGTGTCGTAGAGCGCGAGGCCGGTTTCGTCGCAGGAGCTTTCGATGCCGAGAACGAGCATGGGTACGGGCGGGGCGCGCCGTATCGGACGCGCCGCAGGAAGGTCAACGTAACCGCAAAGTATAGCAGGCGAGGGACAGCCGCCGCTGCCGGCGGCCCGGGCCCGATGCCGGGCAGGTACAATCCGCGCCATGGAAACTTATGACATCGCCGTGATCGGCGCGGGCGCCGCCGGGATGATGAGCGCCGCGGTCGCCGGGCAGCTCGGCCGCCGCGTCGTGCTGATCGATCACGCACCGCGGCTCGCCGAGAAAATCCGCATCTCGGGCGGCGGCCGCTGCAACTTCACGAACCTGTATGCCGGCCCCGACAACTACCTGTCGGCGAATCCGCATTTCGCGCGCTCGGCGCTGGCGCGCTATACGCCGCGCGACTTCCTCGGGCTGCTCAAGCGCCATCATGTGACCTGGCACGAAAAGCACAAGGGTCAGCTTTTTTGCGACCACGGCAGCGACGCGGTCATCGACGTGCTGAAGCACGAGTGCGACGCGGGCGGCATCGCGTGGCGTCGGCCCGTCGTCGTCGACGCGGTGCGCCACGCACCGGCCGACGGCTTCACGCTCGACACGCAGCAGGCCGGGTCGATCGGTGCGCGTGCACTGATCGTGGCGACCGGCGGCCTGTCGATCCCGAAGATCGGCGCGACCGACTTCGGCTACCGGCTCGCGAAGCAGTTCGGCCACAAGCTCATCGATACGCGGCCCGCGCTCGTGCCGCTCACGTTCGCGCCGCACGACTGGGAGCCGTTCGCGGCGTTGTCCGGCGTGTCGCTCGAAGTGCGCGTGTCGACCGGCGACAAGAAGCGCGGCGGCGAATTCGTCGAGGACCTGCTGCTGACCCATCGCGGCCTGTCGGGGCCCGGCATCCTGCAGATCTCGAGCTACTGGCAGCCCGGCGACCCGATCCGCGTCGACCTGCTGCCGCAGCGCGACACGGTGGCCGACCTGCTCGACGCGAAACGCACGTCGAAGCGCCAGATCGGTTCGCTGCTCGCGGACTGGGTGCCGTCGCGCCTCGCGCACGCATGGCTCGACACGCATCGCGTCGCGGCCGACGCGCGGCTCGCGGACCTGCCCGACAAGACGCTGCGCCAGATCGGCGACGCGCTCGCCGGCTGGACGCTGACGCCGAACGGCACCGAGGGCTACAAGAAGGCCGAGGTGACGAAAGGCGGGGTCGATACGCGGGAGCTGTCGTCGGCGACGATGATGAGCGCGCGCGTGCCGGGGCTGTTCTTCATCGGCGAGGCGGTGGACGTGACGGGCTGGCTCGGCGGCTACAACTTCCAGTGGGCATGGGCGTCCGGCACGGCCGCCGGGCAGGCCGCGGCCGAGTATTCGCGCGGCGCGTGAGGTTCCCGGCAAGCCCGGTTTAGCGGGACCAGTCCCCGTGCCTTTGAACAATCGCTCTGCTATACTCGGTAGTCTTTCCCTGCAAACCTTTATTCGTGTCGGATCATGACGATCATTCGCGTTAAAGAGAACGAGCCGTTCGAAGTTGCAATGCGTCGCTTCAAGCGCACGATCGAGAAGAACGGTCTGTTGACCGAACTTCGTGCGCGCGAGTTTTACGAGAAGCCGACCGCGGAGCGCAAGCGCAAGAAGGCGGCTGCGGTGAAGCGTCATTACAAGCGTATCCGCAGCCAGACGCTGCCGAAGAAGCTGTACTGAACGATTGGGCGCCGCGCGGTTCGCTGAGCGGCGCACCGGCGACTCCGTGCGATCGGGTACGATCGCACAGCTGATCAGGCGGCGAGTCGCCGATGCCGGATTCGAGCAACCCGCTTGAGACACTGTCCCAAGCGGGTTTTTGTGTTGACGCCCGTTCGCGGGCGTCGGATTCACGTTTCCATCCCGGGTGAAAGATGAGTTTGAAAGAGCAGATCAGCGAAGACATGAAGGCCGCGATGCGCGCGAAGGACAGCGAGCGCCTGTCGACGATTCGCCTGCTGATGGCTGCGATCAAGCAGCGCGAGGTCGATGATCGGGTCACGCTCGACGACGCGGGCATCACGGCCGTGATCGACAAGATGATCAAGCAGCGCAAGGATTCGATCAGCCAGTTCCAGGCCGCCGGCCGCGACGACCTCGTCGCGAAGGAGCAGGCCGAGCTGACCGTGCTGGGCGGCTACATGCCTGCGCAACTGTCGGACGCCGAAGTGGCGGCCGAAGTCCAGGCGGCGGTCGCGCAAACCGGCGCAGCCGGCCCGCAGGACATGGGCAAGGTGATGGGCGTGCTGAAGGGCAAGCTCGCCGGCCGTGCCGACATGACGGCCGTTTCCGCGCAGGTCAAGGCCGCGCTCACGAAGTAAACCCGTTCCCGGCGCGCGCGGCGTTGCGTGCGCCGGGCGTCGTATTGTCTTTTTTCGCTCGATCCCACGGTGATTCCGCATTCGTTCCTGCAGGACTTGCTGAACCGCGTCGATATCGTCGACGTGGTGGGTCGGTACGTGCAGCTCAAGAAGGGCGGCGCCAACTTCATGGGGCTGTGCCCGTTCCATAACGAGAAGAGCCCGTCGTTTACCGTCAGCCCGACCAAGCAGTTCTATCATTGCTTCGGCTGCGGCGCGCACGGCACGGCGATCGGCTTCCTGATGGAGCATGCGGGGCTCACGTTCCCGGAAGCCGTGCAGGAACTCGCGCAGTCCGTCGGGCTGACCGTGCCACACGAACCGTCGATGCGCGGCGGCGGTGGTGGCGGAGGCGGCGATTATCCGGCGCCCGTGTCGAAATCCGTCGCGACCGCGCTGTCCGATGCGATGACCGCCGCGTGCGACTACTACCGCAAGCAGTTGCGCGGGGCGACCGTCGCGATCCAGTACCTGAAGAACCGGGGCCTGACCGGCGAGATCGCCGCGCGTTTCGGGCTCGGTTATGCGCCGGACGGCTGGCAGAACCTCGAAACCGCGTTCCCGGACTATCGCGACGAGTCGCTCGTAGAGTCCGGGCTCGTGATCGTCAGCGAGAAAACCGATGCGCAGGGCGTCGCGCGCCGCTACGACCGGTTCCGCGAGCGGATCATGTTCCCGATCCGCAACGTGAAGGGGCAGGTGATCGGCTTCGGCGGCCGCGTGCTCGGCAGCGGCGAGCCGAAGTACCTGAACTCGCCCGAAACGCCGCTGTTCAACAAGGGCAGTGAGCTGTACGGGCTGTTCGAGGCGCGGCTCGCGATTCGCGAGCGCAAGTACGTGCTGGTCGTCGAAGGCTACATGGACGTCGTCGCGCTCGCGCAGCTCGGTTTTCCGAATGCGGTCGCGACGCTCGGCACCGCGTGCACGCCGATCCACGTGCAGAAGCTGCTGCGCCAGACCGACACAGTTATTTTCAGTTTCGACGGCGACTCGGCCGGGCGGCGTGCGGCCCGGCGCGCGCTCGAGGCATGCCTGCCGCATGCGGCGGACAACCGCACGATCCGGTTCCTTTTTCTGCCGGCCGAGCACGATCCGGACAGCTATGTGCGCGAGTTCGGCGCGGATGCGTTCTCCGAGCAGGTCGAGCGCGCGATGCCGCTGTCGCAATTTCTGCTGAACGAAGCAATTGCCGACAAGGCGCTCGATCAGCCGGAAGGCCGCGCGAAGGCGCTGTTCGATGCGAAGCCGCTGCTGCAGGCGCTGCCCGCGAACGCGTTGCGCGCGCAGATCATGCACATGTTCGCGGACCGCCTCGACATCCCGTTCGAAGAGGTCGCGGGGCTGTCCGACGTCGATACGCGGATCGCGGCGCCGCCGCGCCAGGCGCCTGCGCGCAGCGAGCGGCGCCGCGTGACGGACAGCGAAAAGCGCGCGTTGCGCACGCTGGTGATGCATCCGCGCATCGCGTCGCAGCTCGACGATGAACAAATTGCGACGCTGCGCGCGTTGCCGCGCATTGGCGAACTGTTCGCCGAGGTCGTCGACCATGCACGTGCGCTGGGCGACGGCGCGGAGTTCCGGCTGCTGTCGGATGTCCTGCGGACGTCCTCGAACGGGGCGACTTACGAGGAAATCTTCCGCGAAATTCTGGACTATGATGAAAACGTCCGCGATTTGCTGTTACAGAATCCGGAAGACGAGACGGTGCCCGAGCGGCAGCGTGAACAGGAGCGGATCGCGGGGGAGGAGCTGCAGGCGGCGGTGCTCAAGATGCGCTACGACGCTTGCTGCGACCGGCTCGATCGGCTGGCGCGGCAATCCACCTTCACACCCGAGGAACTGGCTGAATTGACGGAATTGAACCAGCAGCGAACCGACATGAAGCGTCGGCTCGGGCTGTAGGCGGCCGGGGCGCTTAGAGAGGGCTCCCCAGCGTGCTATAATATAAGGTTTCCAGCGGTTTGTTTTCCAAGCAGAGGCGAGAATCGCGATGGCAAAGACGACAGGCGGAAAGAAAGCAACAGGCAAGGGCTCGACGGAGCCGACCAAGAAGGTCACAGCGGCCAAGTCTGCTTCTTCCACCAGAACAACGTCTTCAGCATCGTCAGCCCCTGCGGGAAAGAAAACCGCGGCCGGCACCGCTCAGGCTGCGCCGGCACCGGCAGCCAGAACACGGGCTGCCGCCAGACCCGACTCCGGGCCGGCCAAGCCGGCGGCGAAGCGGGCAAGTGCGAAAAGCGCAAGGGACACGACTGCCGCCGCGGACGAAACGGCAGTACGTACTACTCATGCACCCACGGTTCAACCGGCTGTCGTCCAGCAGCCGCGAGTCGATATAGCCGGTACGGCGAACTCCATGACCAAAAAGCTGAACGAAGTATCCGTCGACGACGACGCAAATCAGAGCGACGAGCAGCCCGCAGCCGCGGCTGCCCCGGGCAAATCCAAGGTGCGCGATCGTCGCGCCAAGGAAAAGGCGCTGCTGAAGGAAGCGTTCGCGACGAGCACGCCGGGCACGGCCGAGGAGCTCGAAGAGCGCCGCGTGAAGCTGCGCGCGCTGATCAAGCTCGGCAAGGAGCGCGGCTTCCTGACGTACGCCGAAATCAACGACCACCTGCCGGACAACTTCACCGAGACCGAAGCCCTCGAAGGCATCATCGGCACGTTCAACGACATGGGCGTGGCGGTCTACGAGCAGGCGCCGGACGCGGAAACGCTGCTCCTGAACGACAACGCGCCGGCCGCGTCGTCGGACGATGAAGTCGAAGAGGAAGCGGAAGTCGCGCTGTCCACCGTCGATTCGGAATTCGGCCGCACGACCGATCCGGTCCGGATGTACATGCGCGAGATGGGCACGGTCGAGCTGCTCACGCGCGAAGGCGAAATCGAGATCGCGAAGCGGATCGAGGACGGCCTGCGCCACATGGTGATGGCGATTTCCGCGTGCCCGACGACGATCGCCGACATCCTCGCGATGGCCGAGCGCGTCGCGAACGAAGAGATCCGCGTCGACGAGCTCGTCGACGGCCTGCTCGATCCGAATGCTTCGGACTCCGCCGATACGGACGGCTTCTCCGCGAAGGAAGCGGAAGCCATCGAGAACGAGGACGAGGAAGCCGAGGAGGAAGAGGAAGAAGAGGAAGAGGAGGAGGATGACGGTGCCGCGCAGGCATCGGCCAACGCCGCCCAGCTCGAAGCCCTCAAGCGTGCCTCGCTCGACAAGTTCTCGCAGATCAGCGAGTGGTTCGACAAGATGCGCCGCGCATTCGAAAAGGAAGGCTACAAGTCGAAGGCCTACCTGAAGGCGCAGGAAACGATCCAGACCGAACTGATGACGATCCGCTTCACCGCGCGTACCGTCGAACGCCTGTGCGACACGCTGCGTGCGCAGGTGGACGAAGTGCGTCAGGTCGAACGTCAGATCCTGCACATCGTCGTCGACAAGTGCGGCATGCCGCGTTCGGAATTCATCGCGCGCTTCCCGGGCAGCGAAACCGACCTCGACTGGTCCGAGAAGATCATGGCCGAAGGCCATTCGTACAGCGCGGTGCTGTCGCGTAACGTTCCGGCGATCCGCGAACAGCAGCAGCGCCTGCTCGACCTGCAGGCGCGCGTCGTGCTGCCGCTGAAGGACCTGAAGGAAACCAACCGCCAGATGGCGGCCGGCGAACTGAAGGCGCGCCAGGCGAAGCGCGAAATGACCGAGGCGAACCTGCGTCTCGTGATCTCGATCGCGAAGAAGTACACGAACCGCGGCCTGCAATTCCTCGACCTGATCCAGGAAGGCAACATCGGCCTGATGAAGGCGGTGGACAAGTTCGAATACCGTCGCGGCTACAAGTTCTCGACCTATGCGACGTGGTGGATCCGTCAGGCCATCACGCGCTCGATCGCCGACCAGGCGCGCACGATCCGTATTCCGGTTCACATGATCGAGACGATCAACAAGATGAACCGCATCTCGCGGCAGATCCTGCAGGAAACCGGTCTCGAGCCGGATCCGGCAACGCTCGCCGAGAAGATGGAGATGCCGGAAGACAAGATCCGCAAGATCATGAAGATCGCGAAGGAGCCGATCTCGATGGAAACGCCGATCGGTGACGACGACGATTCCCATCTCGGCGACTTCATCGAGGACAACAACACGGTCGCGCCGGCGGATGCCGCGCTGCATGCGAGCATGCGCGACGTCGTGAAGGACGTGCTCGATTCGCTGACGCCGCGCGAGGCGAAGGTGCTGCGGATGCGTTTCGGTATCGAGATGAGCACGGACCACACGCTCGAGGAAGTCGGCAAGCAGTTCGACGTCACGCGCGAGCGGATCCGTCAGATCGAGGCCAAGGCGCTGCGCAAGCTGCGTCACCCGAGCCGTTCCGACAAGCTGAAGTCGTTCCTCGAAGGGAACTGATTTCCAGCGTCTCTCCTGCGAACGCCGCCGGCATCTGCGTGATGCCGGTGGCGTTTGTCTCCTTTGTTGTTACAATGCCGGCCCGGCTTCGTTGCCGGGGCTGCGTGTAGCACGCTTCGTATCTCATCAGGGCTTGTAGCTCAGCGGTTAGAGCAGTCGACTCATAATCGATTGGTCGCGGGTTCGAACCCCGCCGGGCCCACCACATTCGCTTCCATGGTGTTCCATGGAATGCCGCCAACCCGCGATAGCCGCAAGGCTTCGCGGGTTTTTTGTTTCTCGGGGCGTGCAGGGGAGTCTGTCGGCAGCCAGGAGGATGGGGTTGCGTCCAGCAGCGTGTCGACGCTGCGGGCGCATCGCACGGCGCTACCCGGAGCCGGCCAGCCTCAGGTCCGGCTCGACCAGGAATTGGGATTTCACATGATCGACGACATGGATGACCACGCCGCTCGTCCGGCGCGTCCTCGGTGAATAGTCGAATTCGGTCGCATCGGCGTCGGCGGATGCCGGCCTCACGAGAAACACGCGCATCCCGGCCTTGAATACGTGATGCGAGGGCAGGCGCTGATTGACCAGTTCGATGAATTGCGTGGCCGAGATCACGGGCATGAAAGCGGACATGGAACTTCTCCGGTACGAACCGACAAGGCATTCAGGACGGACGAGCGTGAAGGTTGCAGGGTTTCACGCAGTCCGACGCCGCAGCATCAAAGCGTACTGCGGGCCGTGGACGATTCGGCATTCAACCAGTAGCCGTGCTTGCCGTAGAACTGGTGCAGCACAATCTCGTCGCTTCGATAGACGGGCTGCGAATCGTCGTATTCGGGGCTCTGGCGAATCGAGTCGCGGTTGAGCGCGGTCGATACCGTTTCCGTGGCCCAGTCCACCCGGTCGAGCCAGTGCGTCGCGATCAGGACTTCCTTGTTGGTCAACCACCAGTTCCGCGTACGGATTGCGAGGTAGCGGATCACCCAGGCTTCATCGTCGTAGATGAAGTCGGACACGCGGCCGATGCGTCCGGCCGTGGCTTCGAGCCGATAACCCTTGACCTTGCCGGTGCCGCGGAGATGCGTATCCGTCGGCGTATCTGCCGGCGCGTCGGCCGGCGTTGCGCGGGTGGGCAGCGGATTGCCAGCCTCGAGATCTTGCGACAGCGCGGCAGAATTGAACGCAGGGTATGCGTCCATGCCCCACAGGTTCGGGCCACCCCAGTAGGGCGGGTAATGGTAGTAACGCAGGTATTCGATCTCGTGTTGGCGGGATACCGGCTTGTGTGTGTCCAGATCCGGACTGTCTGCTACCTGATGGCGCGTCAGGTCGACATGCAGCGTGCTGGATCGGGAGTCGGTGTGTTTGACGGAATAGGGCGAGATGAGCACCAGCCTCTCGTGCAGCCAGTCGCCCGTCTCGACGACGAGGTAGCGGATGCACCAGTTGTCGTCGTCGAAGTAGGCTTGAATGACGTGTCCGATGTCGCCGTCCTTCGCGCGGACCGCGCTTCCGTGTAATTCCTTGATGCTTCGTAGCATGATGTTCTCGTCAGATCGATGCGCGGCATGTCGATGATCCGGCTGAACCGCGTGCCGTGCGGTGGCGTCCAGTCGCTCGCCCGTGGATGCCGAGCGATTCGTACCGATCCCGTTTATGCGCGTGGTGCCACAGTCTGGCGTTTCGTCGTGACGGATTCCGGCATGCTTACACGGTACCGGCAACGGGCGGCCGACGCGGTACGAAAGCGTACAGAGTGTGCGCCGGATCGGACATCGGTCTGTTGGATCGACGCGGATCAGAATACCGAATCGACTGGAACATTCCCGTGCGCAGAGGGGCGGGGGCTCATGTCTACATGAACCAGATGAACGTATGGCGCGCGTGCCGGGATGCCGAAACTTCCACGATGTATTGCTCGGATTGGCCGTTGTAGCTGGCGTTGATCGCATAACGACCGTTCTTCAGATTGGCCAGCATGAACGGGCCGTCAGACGGCGTCTCCAGGACCGTATTGCCTTTCATGTCCGTGATGGTCATCAGTACGTCGGACAAGTATTCGTTCCCGCTTCGGGCCCGGCGGACGAAGGTGAGCACGAGCGCGTAGTCGCGCATGGCCCCCTTGATGGCGACCGATTGATCGAGCCCGATGCCGCCCGACATATAGGTAACCTGATCGGTGTGCTGCATCGGAGGAAGGTTGTCGTCGGCTGCAACCGGGGTGATTCCGACTAACGTGGCGCTTAGAAGGAACGCAAGCATTAAGGACGCGGATGTTTTCATGAGGGATCTCCTTGAGGATTCGGCGGGGAGTCGACGTGTAGCGGCAGTGTTGGTCTGACTGACAGGGCCGGCTCGCCTCTCACCAATGCGGCTATTCGCGCCGCATGTCTGTTCGGTCCCGAACGCTTGGTTTTCATCCGATTGCGCGCCGTCCGGGGCGTCGTACGCGCCGGCTTCGGCAACTTGAGCATCGCGCTGCCTGCGGGCGTCCGTTACGGCGAACACGGCGTCGGCGGCCTGGTGCGCGTGTACGCCAGCCGACCGACAGGACATTCGAATGCGCTCAACCTGAGGTCGAAGGACGCGTTCGCATGCTTCACGGACGGCGTGCGTCGGGGGCCGTCGAGGGAAGAGGCTTGCCGATACGCTATCTGTTTCGGCTCGGACCGAGATCCGAGCGGAAAGCCGATCCCGAGATAGGCCATGGCCGCGCTCGACGGCGGGC
The DNA here is from genome assembly GCF_001028665.1 of Burkholderia pyrrocinia. Classification (NCBI taxonomy): domain Bacteria; kingdom Pseudomonadati; phylum Pseudomonadota; class Betaproteobacteria; order Burkholderiales; family Burkholderiaceae; genus Burkholderia; species Burkholderia pyrrocinia. Next base: position 191,296 of record NZ_CP011504.1, on the reverse strand, counting down.
ACTGTGTGTGCTCGCATCGATTTCCACCCTGAATGTCGGTGCGAGCGTTTCCGCCGCAAGCAGCAGCGGCATGTCGCGCGTCTTCAGAACACCGTCACCGGGAAAACACGGAGAGGATGCCGTCCCGATGGCAATCGAAGTATGCTGTGGCGCGGCACGGTCCGCGCGCGATGCCTGTCGGGCGCCCGGTCAGCCGTCGAGCCCCGCGATCCATCCGGCGGCCAGAATAAACATACTTCGCCGGGGAGTGGCGACGATCATCATGATCATGCTGCGTTCGTGGGGTGCGATTCTTTCGTTGCTGGCGCTCGTTGCGTGCGCGAGCCTGCCGCCGCAGGCCGACCGCGCGCCGACGCATGCGTTCGCCGACACGGAAAACACGCGGCTGGGCGTCGCGTTTCGACAGCAGGCCGGCATGCATCCGGGGCTTGACGCGTTTCATCTGCTGACCGATCCGGTCGATGCGCTGGATGCGCGCGTGCTGCTTGCCGATCGCGCGGACCGGTCGCTGGATCTTCAGTACTACATCTGGCACGACGACCTGACCGGGCATGAACTGGCCGACGCGATCATTCGCGCGGCCGATCGCGGCGTGCGCGTCCGCGCGCTGCTCGACGATCTCGGCACGAACGCCGACGACCGCAAGCTGCTCGAGATCAGCTCGCATCCGAACATCGAGATCCGGCTGTTCAATCCGGTTGCTACGCGCACGTTCAAGAAGATCGGCACGGTGTTCGAGTTCTCGCGCGTCAACCGGCGCATGCACAACAAGGCGATGATCGCGGACAACCAGGCGGCGATCGTCGGCGGCCGCAATATCGGCGACGAATACTTCGGCGCATCGTCGATGCTGGAGTTCGGCGATCTCGATGTCGTCGTCCACGGTCCGGTCGTGAAGGACATCTCGACGGAATTCGATACGTTCTGGAATTCCCCGTATGCGTATCCGATCGACGCACTGGTGGGGCACGAAGCGGCGCCGGGTGGGCTGGACCGCGAGCGCGAGCGGTTACGCGACTACCTGAGGGCGATGGAGGACAATCCGTATGTGCTCGAAGCGAGGCAACGGCTCGACCGGATCGTTCATGGGCAGGGCACGGAATTGTCGTGGGGGCGCGCGACGGTGCTGTACGACGACCCGTCGAAGATCGCGCATTCGCCGAACAACCGCGACGGGCACCTGATGCCGCAGTTGCGCGCGCTCGCATTGCAGCCCGAACATGACCTGCTGATCGTGTCGCCGTACTTCGTGCCGGGCAAGGCCGTCGTCGAGCGGCTGCGCGCGCTCTCGGCGCGCGGCGTGCGCGTGACGGTGCTGACCAATTCGCTCGCGTCGACCGACGTGGCGGCCGTGCATGCCGGCTACCGTGGCTACCGAAGCGATCTCGTGGCGGCCGGCGTCCGGCTTTACGAACGGCGGCCGTCGGGCGACAAGAGTATTTCGAAGCAGGTCATCATCGGATCGTCGCGAGCGTCGCTGCATGCGAAGACCTACGTGTTCGACCACAAGAGCATTTTCATCGGGTCGATGAACCTCGACCCGCGCTCGCTGAACCTCAATACGGAGATCGGCGTTTACTGCGAGAGTCCGGCGATTGCGTCGCAGGTTGCAAACGATCTGGAATCCCGACTCGATCGGATCGCGTGGCGTGTCGAGCCGAGGACCGATCCGGCGGGGAAAGGGCAGCTCAAGTGGGTTCAGACCGATTCGGACGGGACGGTCACCGAGCTCGACCACGAACCGGAAGTTTCGGCTGCGCGCCGGATGGAAGTCTGGTTTCTCGGGTTGTTTCCGATCGAATCGCAACTGTGAGCGACGATGCGGCGTGCTGCGTTCAGCTCCGCGTGCGGCTGAGTTTTTCGATGACGCCAGCGAACTGCCTCGTTGCTGTCGCGATCGTCGCGTCGCTTAGGCCGGAATATCCGAGCACGAAGCCGTTGTATCGGCGGCCGTCGCCGACGGCGTAGCTGCTCAGCGGCTGAAGCAGCAGGCCATGCGCGGACGCGGCGCGCGCGACTTCGGTGTCGTGCAGCGGCAGCGCGAGATCCGCCGACAGATGCATGCCGCCCGGGCTCTCCCGAACGCTCAACGCGGTGCCGAGGTGGCGGGCAAGGGCCGCTTCGAGGCTGCTGCGCCGCTCGGCGTACAGCGCTCTCATCCGGCGCAGGTGGCGCGCAAAGAGGCCGGTGTCGATGAATTCGGCCATCGCCAGTTGATCGGCCGAATGGCCGCGATGGACGAGTTCGCGCAGCGTTCGGGTGAAGCGGTCGACCAGGACCGGCGGCACCACCATGAAGCCGAGCCGGAGGGCGGGAAACATCGTCTTGCTGAATGTGCCGAGATAGCAGACCGGCGCGTCGGCATCCAGGCCCTGGATCGCCGGGAGCGGCTGGCCGCCATGGCGGAACTCGCTGTCGTAGTCGTCCTCGATGATCCACGCACCGCATGCACGTGCGTGCTCGACGAGTGCCGCGCGTCGCCGCGGGCTCATCAGCGCGCCGAGCGGGTATTGGTGTGACGGCGTCGTATAGATCAGCCGGGGCGGCTTGTTGCGCCACTGTTCGGCGGTCGGCGCCATGCCTTCGTGGTCGACCTCGATCGGCACGATATTCAGGCCGGTCGAGCGGAATGCCGTCCGGGCGCCGTTATAGCAGGGGTTCTCGAGCCAGCCGAATTCGCCGGGATTCGCGAGCATGCGCGCACACAGCTCGAGGCTGCTCTGCGTGCCGTCGGTGATGAATACCTGGCCGGTCTCGCAGCGCACGCCTCGCGAGATGCGGATGTAGGCGGCCACGGCGCGCCGCAATTCGGGCAGCCCTTCGACCGGCCCATACGCGAGCTGGGCGGGTTTGACGGCTTTCCACGCGCGCTCGATGCAACGGCGCCACTGGGCGACGGGGAATTCGTCGAGCGACGGGAGACCGGGGACGAACGGCAGCATGCGCTCGGGTTCGGGATGGGCGTTCTCCAGGCCGTGCACGCGCTCGGACAGGTGAACCGGGGCCGGGCTGCCGTCATTCCCGGCGCTCGATCGGCCGCATCCGTCCCACAGCGTGATCGTGCCGTTGCGCGTGGCCGCCACGAAGCCCTCCTCGGCAAGACGCTCGTACGCATAGACCGCGGAGTTGCGCGCGATGCCCAGTTCCGCCGCGAGCACGCGCGTCGACACGAGCCGCGTGCGGGGCGGAATCTGCCCGTCCAGCAGCATGCTGCGCAGGCTCCGGTACAGGGCTTCCTGCTGGCTGTGTCTTGTCGTGCCGTCCTGCCTGGAAAGCGACGAGATGAGCAGCGCGAGATCCATAGGCTGGTTCCAGAAATTTTCCTTGGGCTGGTTCTTTTTAAGAATCAACGCACATCGTATTGTTCACGTTCTCGCGGCGCAGGCCCGTGCCGGGCGATTCGCAGCGGCTTGCCGGTACGTCGGACGATCGTTGCAATCGCGTATTTTGATCGATTTGGCGAGCGACTGTCGACGAGTCGATCGACCGGTTGCCCACGCTTCGATATCGTGCGATTCCGATGCGATTCATTTCGCAGTACATAGATATATTCGACCGGATATCCGTGTCTTGCGGAAGCGCGGGCCGATCGATGCGCGCCAGGTGGCGCGCGAACAGGAAAACGAAACATGAACGACCAGACCCTGAGCTCTCCCACATCCCGTACCACCATTCGCCGCCTGCCCGAACTGGCGAATCACGATCGCACGATGCTCCACCGCATCGTGGACGATGCGTACGTCTGTCACATCGCGTTCGGCGACGGACGGGACACGCACTGCATCCCGACCGCGCACTGGAGAAGGGGCGATGATCTCTATATTCACGGATCCAACGGGAGCCGGATGATCAAGGCGTTGTCTGCGGGCGCGCAGGCGTCCGTGGCGATTACGCTGCTGGATGGGCTCGTGCTGGCCAAGTCGGCCTTCAGTCATTCGATGAATTATCGATCGGCGGTGATCTACGGGCAGTTCGACGTGGTGGACGGCAGCGCGGCAAAACTCGCGGCGCTGGATGCCTTCATGGACAAGATCGCCGCGGGCCGCAAGCATGAAGCGCGACCGGGCAATTCGAAGGAAATCAACGCAACCAGCGTGCTGCGGACTTCTCTTGCGGAGGCGGCCGTGAAAGTCAGCGATTCGCTGCCTTCCGACAAGGAGGAAGATCTCGCGCTCGCCGTGTGGGCGGGGATCCTGCCGCTGAAGACGACGCGCGGTACGCCGGTTCATGCCGACGGAAACGGCGGCGTGCCCGTGCCGGACTACGTCCGGAACTGGGCCGATTGAGTACCGCGGCAAGACCGGGAGGCTTCGCAGGAGGCGGCGGCGCGCGGCGTACGCGGAATGCAGAAAACCCGCGAGGGCTTCGCAGCCTTCGCGGGTTTTTTACGCAGTTGCATGCAGTTCCGGGCGCACGAAACGGCGCGCACCCGGAACCGCGTCGGTCATCGATCCATCAGCGCGCGAAATCCGACGTGCTCTGGATGAACGCGTTCAGCTTCGAGATGTTCACGCTGCCGAAGCCCGTCGTTGCGTCCCAGCCGGCCTTTGCCTTGTAGCCGTAGGTGCCGCTGCCGTTGTTGCCGGACGTGACGTCGTGCAGCAGCGCCGCGTTGGACGGAAAGTACTTGTAGATGCTCGACGCGGGGAACCCGAGCGCGTTGTTGTTCGCCGACTGCAGTCGCGCCCAGATGCCGGTGAAGATCGGCGCGGCGAGGCTCGTACCGCCTTCGTTGTTCAGGTAGCCCGAGCCCCACAGCGTGTCGGACGTCTGGCCGTTCACCACCAGAATCGCGCCGGTGCGCAGGTCGGCGTCGAAGCCGACGTCCGGCAGCGCGCGCTTGGTCGACCCGGTGAGGGTCGACGATTGCCACGACGGCGCGGCCTCGTACTTGCTGTATCCGCCGCCCGTCGACCACACGGTGCCCGGCTGCCAGCTCGGATCGTTCCAGACGATCTCGCTGTTGTACGCGTTGGTCGACGTGTTGGTGAACAGCGTCGTGCCGCCCACCGCGATCACGTACGGCGACGTCGCCGGTTCGCTCACCGTGTAGGTCGAGCGCGACGGCGTGCCGCTCGCGCATTCGTACGCGCCATGGTCGCCCGCGGAGACGGAGAAGGTCTGCCCCTGCGCGACCGCCTGCTTGAAGATGGCGTCGTCGGTCGCCTGCGAGCCGGTGCTGTTTGCGGACGATTCGCACACGCCGAGCGACACGTTGATCACCTTCGCGACGTTGTCCGTCACCACCTTGTTGTACGCGGCCGTGATCGCCGTGAGCGTCATCGACGGCGCCGCGTAGAACACGACCTGCTTCACGCTGCCGCCGGCGGCGCCGACGATCGACTGGCTGTCGAGGTTCCACTCGACGGTGCCGGACGTATCGGTGTACGAACTGCCGGCCGGGCCGGTCTGCACGATGCTGCTGCTGATCGTGCCCAGGCCGTTGTTCGCGGCAAACGTATTGAGGTCGCTCACCGTCTGCGACAGGTCGCCTTCGGAGATGATGCCGACCGTGGTTTGCGAGGCCGTCGGCGTGCCGTCGCCGCCGTAGATCGACGAGAATTCGGTCGGGTTGTGCGGCACCGCCGACGCGCCGGCCGGGATCGTCAGGTTGCTGGTGTTGCCTTGCGGCTTGCTGCCCGCGCCGGTATGCATCAGCTCGACGTTCTGCAGGCCGAGCACCGCGCCCACGATGCCGCCGATCGCGTTCGGCACTTGCGCGGCGTCGGTATTCGCATAGACGCTGCGGCCGTTGCGCGTGAAGCGCTTGAGCGTCGTGCGGAACGCGGACTTGATGGTCGCCGCGGTGCCGGACGCGGACACCAGCAGGCGGTTCGGCGCGACCACGATGTTCACGAAACCTTCCTTGCGCAGGTGCGCGACGACGGACGCGACCTGCTGGTCGGTCGGCGCATATTGCGCGGCGAACTGCGCCGGCGTGAGGAACTGACGGTAGTGCGGCGAGCCGGGCGTATGCAGGTCGCGCAGGGTCTGGTCGAGTTGCGCCTCGTTGCGCAGGTTCAGGCCGAGCACGATGTCCACCGATTCGCCGGGCGCCAGTTCGACTGCCGCGGCCGCGGCGGCAGCTGTGCTCGCGGCAGGTGCGCCGGCCGCGCTGGCTTCGCTTTGCTGCACGAGCGGCAGGAACCCCTTGGTGCGCGTTTCCGTCCAGCCGGCCGCCGGCGCGGCGTGGACGGTCGCCATGCCGAACGAAGCGGCCGCGGCGGCGGCGAATGCGAGCTTGACGATGCGAATGTGCTTTTGTTTCTTGTCTGCAACCTGATTCATTTGAATTACCCCTCCGGTTGAACATCGAACGGCACGAACAACAACGGTCGACAGCGGTGCGGGTCGTGCACCGCCGCTTTCTGTCGCGCTCGTGCGGTCGGCGCGGACGCGACAGGGCCTTTCGCCCGATCCGGAAAGGTGGTTTCTCTCCGGGGGGCGAAATACGGAAAACGCGGTAGCGGAAGGGCTGCGCCGCGATGCGGAGCAGCCGCACGGACATGGCGCGGGCGGGATTGCTAGAGCAACAGCTTCGTTGTCCTGCTCATTTGATTCGATCCTTCGGCCCGCTGCCGGATGGCAGCCGTCCAATGAGTTGCATCGGGATGTTGCATGTGCCGGTGCGCGAACGACACGGCCGGCGGCGAGCACTTCGGTGCGGCGGAAGCGAAAAAAACGTAGAGCGGAATCGATTGCGTGGTGAACAATTCGTCCGGTTGCTTGAAGCTGACGGTATCAAGAACGAAAGCGGAGTGTCAAACTTTTTTTGATTATATGAAACAAAATTAAATCGAATAAAGCGAAATATTTTTGAAAAGATCGGCAGTATTTTGTAATTTTCAAAATCGATTTCGCTGGTAATTCCGAAGGCGATTCGCCGATCCTTTCCGATTCGTCCTGTAATGGGTCGACCGTTATCGAGGAAGTGCTCGAATGGGCGGCGCTTCCGGTTGCTCGACAACCCGAAGGTCGTCGACAAACCGGAACAGCCCGTCCACACAGTGAAGCAGGGCTTCGCGCGACGATGCGTCCGCTTCGGTGGCGAGCCCCCGGATTTCTTCGAGCCGGGTTTCGAGTTCCGCGAGTGGTGCGCGCATTGCGTTGCCGCCGGCGGCGGCTGCGGTTGCCGCATCGAACGAAGTCAGGTGTTTCAGTTGAATGGTCATCGTATTGAAGTCCTCAATGAATCGCGACGTGTTGGTCAGGCAGCCGTGGCGAACACCAGGCAGGTGGAGGCTCGGCTTTGCCGGCACGGTCACTGCGCGCCCCGCAGCCGGTAGCCGACACCGCGCATCACTTCGGGCATGCCTGGCGCACCGGCCTGTTCGAGCTTCCTGCGCAGCCTGCTGACGTGGCTGTCGACCGTGCGCTCCAGTGCACTCATGTCGGCCATGCACGCGTCGAGCAGTTCGCTTCGCGTGAAGACGCGGCTCGGCGATCTCGCCATGTGCGCGAGCAGCCGGAATTCGGTCAGCGTCAGCGCAATCGGCACCTCGGCCGATTCCGTCCGCACGCGCGCCAGATAGCTTTCGGTGTCGATTTCCAGATCGCCGACGCGAAGCATGCGCGCGGTCGGCGGCGGGCCCGCGCGGCGCAGGATCGCGCGAAGCCGCGCGACGACCTCGGCCGGGTTGAACGGCTTGACGACGTAGTCGTCCGCGCCGGCATGCAGTGCCTGCAGCCGGTCGAGGTCGCGGTCGAACGCGGTGATGACGACGACCGGCGTATTGCAGCGCCGCCGAAGCTCGGCGAGCACGTCCCAGCCGTTTTTTTGCGGCATCTTCACGTCGAGCAGGATCAGGTCGGGCTTCAGGTGCGGTTGAACGTCGAGCACCGCTTGCCCGTCCGCGACGCGGCAGGTGCGAAAACCGTCGCGCTTCAGGTACGCGTCGAGGATGTCGGAGATCTCGGGTTCGTCTTCTGCAATCAGTATCAGGGAATTCGTCATTGGGTTTGCCGTGCGATGTCGAACCATCGGAGCAGCCCGTTGCCGGGCTGAATCGCGCTGCGCCATTCCGCGTGCTGCCGCGGATGGCGCAGCGCCTGACGTTCAGTCCTGCACCACGCTCGTCGAAGGCGCGACATCCCTTTCCGTCAGGCCGCCGCCGAGCGCCTTGTACAGCGCGACTGCATTGCCGAGCTCGCTGCGACGCAGGTCGAGCAGCGCCTGCCGTGCCGAATAGAGCTGCCGCTGCGAATCCAGCAGCTCGAGCCGACCCTCGACGCCCGCGCGATAGCGCAGGTTCGACAGGTCGGTGCGGCGTTCGGCCGAGCTGACCACACGCGTCTGCGCTTCGATCTGGCGTCCGAAGGTTTCGCGCCCGGCGAGACCGTCGGCGACTTCGCGGAACGCGGTCTGGATCGCGCGTTCGTATTCGGCCACCGCGCTGGACTTGCGTACTTCCGCGAGGCGCAGCTCGGAGCGCAGCCGGCCGCCCTGGAAGATCGGCACCGTGACCTGCGGCGCGAAGCTCCACACGTTCTGGCCGCCGGCGAACAGGCTGCCCATCGCCGGGCTGAGGAAGCCGATCGACGACGTCAGCGACAGGCGCGGGAAGAACGCGGCGCGCGCGGCGCCGATGTCCGCGTTCGCGGCGACGAGGTTCTGTTCGGCCTGCTGGATATCCGGGCGGCGGAACAGCAGCTCGGACGGCAGCCCGGCCGGCAGTTGCGTCATCACCGGCTGTTGCTGCAGCGGCAGTGCGTCGGGCAGATCCTTCGGCGGCTCGGTGCCGAGCAGCAGGCGCAGCGCGTTGCGCGCCTGCTCGACGGCGCGCGTGCGCGCTTCCAGGTCGGCGGTGGCGCTTGCGACCTGGCCTTCGGCCTGCGCGATGTCGACACCGCTCGCCTGATGCGCTTCCTTGAGGCGGCGCGCGAGATCGAGCGACTGCCGCCAGTCGCCGAGCGTGCGCTCGGACAAGCGGCGCTGCTCCTGCGCGAGGCGTTCCGCGAAATACGCGTCCGCCACCGCGCCGACGAGCGAGATCTGCACCGCGCGGCGGCCGTGATCGGTCGCGAGGTAGCGTGCGAATGCCGCATCCGACTGCGACTTCACGCGGCCGAACAGGTCGATCTCGAACGCACTGATGCCGACGTTCACGCCGTACTGGTTCTGCGTCGTTTCGAACACTGGCGGGTTCGACTGCGGGTCGGCCGCCGTGCGCTGGCGCGTGAAGTTCGCGCCGGCGCCGATCGACGGCAGGCGCGCGGCGCGCTGGATGCCGTACTGCGCTTCGGCGGCGTCGACATTCAGCGCCGCGAGACGCAGGTCGCGGTTGTTGTCGAGTGCGATCTCGATCAGGCGCTGCAGGCGACGGTCGCCGAACATCGTGCGCCAGCCGAGATCGGCCGCATTGGCCTGCCGGTCGGCGGCAGCGGCGGCCGTGTAGGCCGTCGGCACCGGCATGTCAGGCTTGACCAGCGTCGGCGCCAGCGAGCATGCCGACAGGGCGAGGACGAGGGGAAGAACAAGCAATCGCATGGCATCAACCTTCTTGTTCGTGGTGTGCAGCGGCAGGTTTCCGGCGGGAGGCCCGCCACGCGGAGATGCGCTCCTGGATACTCATCACGAACACAAAGAAAACTGGGACGAAGAAAACGGCCAGCACGGTGGCGGTCACCATGCCGCCGAACACGCCGGTACCGATCGCGTGCTGCGTCTCGGCGCTCGCGCCGGTCGCGATCATCAGCGGTACGACGCCGAGGCCGAACGCGAGCGAAGTCATCAGGATCGGGCGCAGGCGCAGCTTCGACGCTTGCACGGCCGCTTCGATCAACCCCTTGCCTTCCTCGCGCAACTGCTTCGCGAACTCGACGATCAGGATCGCGTTCTTGGCGGACAGGCCGATCACGGTGATCATCCCGACCTTGAAGAACACGTCGTTCGGCAATCCGCGCAGCAGCACCGCGCCGATCGCACCGATCAGGCCGAGCGGCACCACCAGCATCACCGACAGCGGAATCGACCAGCTCTCGTACAGCGCGGCCAGCACCAGGAACACGACGATCATCGACAGCACCATCAGCATCGGCGCCTCCGACGCCGACTGGCGTTCCTGCAGCGACTGCCCGGTCCATTCGACCGCGAAGCCGGGCGGCAATTGCGCGGCGAGACGCTCCATCTCGGCCATGGCCGCGCCGCTCGACTGGCCGGGTGCGGCGCCGCCCGAAATGCGCGCGGACGGGTAGCCCTGGAAGCGCACCATCTGCAGCGGCGTCTCGGTCCAGACCGGGCGGACCATTTCGGACAGCGGGACCATACCGCCGGCCGCGTTGCGCACGTAGAGCTTCATCACGTTGTCGATCTGCATGCGCGCCGGCGCATCGGCCTGGATGATCACCTGCTGCATGCGGCCTGCGTTCGGGAAATCGTTCACGTAGGTCGAGCCCATCGCGGTCGACAGCGTGTCGCTGAGCGTCGTGAACGACACGCCGAGCGCTTGGGCCTTCGCACGGTCGATCTCCAGGCGCACGCTCGTGCCGGCCGGCAGGCTGTCCGGATACACACCCGTCACGATCCTGCTTTGCGCGGCCAGCCCGAGCAGCTTCGCTTCAGCCGCCTTGAGCGCGGCCTCGCCCTGGTTGGCGCGGTCTTCGAGGCGCATCGTGAAGCCCGAGCTGTTGCCCATTTCGTCGATCGCCGGCGGCAGCAGGCTCATCACCGTGCCTTCGGTCACACCGGCCATCGCCCGCTGGGCGAGCATGCTTTCCTCGAGCGTCGACGAGCCGCCGCGGTTCTTCCAGTCCTTGAGCACCGCCCAGTTCAGCGCGGCGTTCGAGCCCTGGCCGGAGAAGCCGTAGCCCATCACGGAAATGTTCGACTGGATCGCCGCGCGCGAAGCAAGATGCCTCTCGAGCTTCTTGACCACGTCATGCGTGCGATCGGTGGTCGCGTCCGCGGGCAGCAGGAAGCTGGTCATGAAGTAGCCCTGGTCCTCGTCGGGCAGGAACGAAGACGGCAGGTTCCTGAAGCCGAACACCAGCGCGCCCGCGATCGCGACGAACAGCAGCATCACGCGACCCGTGCGGCCGACCAGGCGGCCGACGCGCGTCTCGTACCATGTCGTCAGGCGGTCGAAGCGGCGGTTGAACCAGCCGAAGAAGCCGCGCTTCTCGTGATGGCCCGGTTCGACCGGCTTGAGCATCGTCGCGCACAGGGCCGGCGTGAGCGTCAGCGCGAGCAGCGCCGAGAACAGGATCGACACGGCCATCGACAGCGTGAACTGCTTGTAGATCACGCCGACCGAGCCGCTCGACATGGCCATCGGGATGAACACGGCGGTCAGAACGAGCGTGATGCCGACGATGGCGCCCGTGATTTCCTTCATCGCCTTCGATGTCGCGTCCTTCGGCGACAGGCCTTCCTCCGCCATCAGGCGCTCGACGTTCTCGACGACGACGATCGCGTCGTCGACGATGATGCCGATTGCGAGCACCATGCCGAACATCGTCAGCACGTTGATCGAGAAGCCTGTCATCGCCATGATCGTGAACGTGCCGAGCATCGCGACCGGTGCGACGATGGCCGGAATCAGCGTGTAGCGGACGTTTTGCAGGAACAGGTACATCACGAGGAACACGAGCACCATCGCCTCGATCAGCGTATGCAGCACTTTCTCGATCGAGATCTTCACGAACGGCGACGTATCGAACGGAATCGAGTAGGTCATGCCCGACGGCATCGCCTTGCTCAGCTCGGCCATCCGCGTACGCACGGCGTCGGCGGTCTTCACCGCATTCGCGCCCGGCGAGAGCAGCACGCCGGCGAGGGTGGCCGGCTTGCCGTTCTCGCGGTTCACGAAGCCGTAACCCTGCGAGCCGAGCTCGACGCGGGCGACGTCGCCGAGCACGACCCTGGAGCCGTCCGCGTTCGCGCGCAGTACGACTGCCGCGAACTCTTCCGGCGTCGTGAGCTGGCCCTGGACGGTGAGCGGCACGCTCACGCGCTGGCCCGGCAGCGCGGGCGACGCGCCGAGGCTGCCCGGCGCGATCTGTACGTTCTGCTGACCGATCGCGGTCGTCAGGTCGCTCATCGACAGTCCGTAGTTGATCAGCTTCTGCGGATCCACCCACACGCGCATCGCGCGTTCGGAGCCGAACAGCTGCACGCGGCCCACGCCGTCGATCCGGCGCAGTTCCTCGGCCACGCTGCGCGACATGTAATCGCTGAGCGCGCCTTCGTCGAAGCGGCCGCTGTCGGAACGCAGGCCGACGAGCATCAGGAAGCCGGACGCCGCGGACTCCACGATCACGCCGTTCTGGCGCACGACCGACGGCAGGCGCGGCTCGACGGTCTTGAGCTTGTTCTGCACGTCGACCTGCGCCATCGCCGGATCGGTGCCGGGCTTGAACGTCACCGTGATCTGCGCGCTGCCGGACGTATCGGCCGACGATTCGAAGTAGAGCAGGTTCTTGACGCCGGACAGTTCGCGTTCGATGAGGCTCAGCACGCCGTCGTTCATCGTTTGCGGCGTGGAGCCGGGGTAGCTTGCGGTAATCGTGACGGTCGGCGGCGCGACCGACGGATAGCGCGCGATCGGCAGTTGCGGGATCGCGATCAGCCCCATCAGGATGATGAAGAGGGCGATCACCCACGCAAATACCGGGCGGCGGATAAAGAATTCAGCCATGACGGAAGGCTCCCTGTGACTCAGTGCGCGGACGCGGTGGCGGCCGCATCAGGCGACTTCCAGTCGGTCGCGGCGGTCGGTGCGCCGTCGATCAGGCGTTCCATGCCTTCGACGACGATCTTCTGCCCGGCCTGCAGGCCCGACTTGATGCGATAGCTGCGGTTCGTCAGCTCGCCGACTTCGACGGCCTTCAGATGCGCGGTGCCCTTCGCGTCGAGCACCCAGACCTGCGGTTTGCCGCCGGCGCGCACGACTGCCTGCTGCGGCACCGTCAGCGCGTTCGCATAGTGCGCGCGCGGAATGCGGGCGCGCACGTACATGCCCGGCAGCAACTGGCGCTTCGGGTTGTCGACCAGCACGCGCACCAGCACGTCGCCGGTGCCCGGGTCGACGTTGACGCCCGAGAACAGCATGCAGCCCTTCACGTCGTAGCGCGTGTCGTCGCCGCGCAGCACGTCGACCGGCAGGCCGTTGCGCGTTGCGTCCGGCTGCGACGCGAGCGCGCCGCGCAGCGATTCGAGCGACGCGGCCGGCTGGCGCACGTCCACGTAGACCTGGTCGATCTGCTGGATGCGCGCCATCGGCTGGCTGTCGGTGCTGGCGACCAGCGCTCCCTCGGTCACGAGGGCCTGGTCGATGCGGCCGGCGATCGGGGCTTCCACTGTCGCGAATTTCAGGTCGAGCTGGCGGCGCGCGAGCGTCGCGCGGGCCTGTGCCACGTCGGCGGCCGCCTGGTCGCGTTGCGACACGGCGTCGTCGTACACCTGGCGGCTGATCGCATCGGCTTCGACGAGCGGCTTGAAGCGCGCCGTCTGCACCTTCGCGCGCTCGAGCGCGGCTTGCGCGCGCTGCAGCGACGCCGCGGCCGTATCCATGTCGGCCTTGAACGGCGCCGGATTGATCTGGAACAGCGGCTGGCCCGCGCGCACTTCGCTGCCTTGCTCGAACAGCCGCCGCTGCACGATGCCGCTGACCTGCGGCCGGATCTCGGCGGTCCGCACGGCCGCGACGCGGCCCGGCAGGTCTTCGGTCACGTCGAGGCGCGAGGCTGCCAGGGTCATCGCCGCAACCGGGGTGGCCGGTGCCGCGGCCTGCTGCCCGGCGGGCCCGCAACCCGCCAGCATCGCCGCCACCAGCGCGCATACGGCGCCGTAGCAGCATCGTTCTTGATTCTTCATAGCGACTCCAGGAAGCGCAGGCAGCCCACTGCCTGCTTTGACGGAGCGGAGTTTGCGTCGAATAGTTGGCGTCTTTGATGCGGAAAGATGGAGATTCGATGGAGCGGGCGAAAAGCGCGGGGAGAAGATGTCGGCAGGCCTTGCCATGCTCCGACGAATGGGCGATTGCGGCCGCCTGGGCGTGGCCGATCGCTATCAGGATCTGGCACTGGCGGTGCGCGGTATCGAAGCGGATCTCGGCAGCGAATGGGTCGCGCCTTTCTTCGTGCGGTACCGAGGGATCGGGGTCGCGCTACCGTTCTGCACCGGCATGTCGCAGCGCATCCGCGGCTTCCGTGTTGTCGTGCGTCAGCGCGAGCCGCAGCAGCGACTGGCCGCGCCGATCGACATGGTTCGGATTCGCGCCATGCGCGACGAGCAGCGGAATCAGCTCGAAGCGATTGAACAGCGTCGCGAACCCCAGCGCGGTTTCGCCGGCGCCGTTCGTCTGGTCGATCGGGCATCGTGTGTCGATCAGGCGCCGCGCGATGTCGGGTTCGTTCTTGAAGAGGGCGCCCATCAGCGCCGTGTTGCCGTGGCGATCGCCGGCGCATGCATTGGCGCCGGCCGACAGCAGGTAGTCGAGCGCAGCGGGCTGGCCGTCGTAGGACGCGAGTATCACGGCCGTAAAACCGCGGCTGTCGGTGGCGTCGACCGGATAGCCGGCGTCGTGCAATGCACGCAGGATGTCGACGCGCCCGACGCGGGCGGCGTCGAACCAGTCGCCGTCATAGCGGCGCAGCGCGGCCGGATCGGCCCTGGAATACGCCGCTTGGTCGGGAAGATGCGCGCAGCCGGCGATCGCGGCCAGCGCCAGGGCCGTTGCGGTCGCGCGGATCGTGCGTGTCAGGCGTTCTGATCGCATGGGGATGTCCTGATGTGGGGATAGGGCCGACGTGCGCGGCGCAACCCCGCACGTCGACGGCGACCGGAGTCGCGGGATCAGTTCTCGCTCAGCTTCGCCGCGAGCGACTGCACCTGCTGAACGTTCGCGTGGACGGCTTGCGCGAGACGCGTGCCGTAGTCGGCGTCGGCCTTGTAGAAGTACGACAGCATCGCGTACTGGTTGCGCGCGTTCGTCACCTTGCCGAGATCGCCGGACAGCGCGGTGATCAGGTCATCCTTGTCCTGCTGCGACAGGCCGCGGTAGTACTCGCCCGCCTGACGGAACAGCAGCTTCTTGTGGATCGCTTCCTGCTGCGTCGTTCCGGCGAGCGTCGTGCGGACGGACTTGTACTGCGGATCCTGCGCGAGCTCGTGCAGCGTCGACGGCTCGTAGTTCACCTCGCCCTTGCGGTCGCCGGCATTCATCTTGCCGTCCTGGTTGTTGTTGACCACCGGCACGACGGGCCGGTTGATCGGCAGGTCCATGTAGTTCGAGCCGAGCCGGTACAGCTGCGTGTCGGCATACGCGAACAGGCGATCCTGCAGCATCCGGTCTTCGGACGGTTCGATGCCCGGCACGAGCCGCGACGGCGCGAACGCCGATTCCTCGGTCGACTGGAAGTAGTTGTCGGGCACGCGATTCAGCGTCATCGTGCCGATCTTGCGTTCAGGGACGCCGGTCCAGACCTTCGTGTCGTCCAGCGCATCGAAGTCGAAACGGTTCAGGTCCTTCGGCGTGAGCACCTGCACGTACAGATCCCACTTCGGATAGTCGCCTTGCTTCAGCGCGCCGTACAGGTCGTTCGTCATCATGTTCCAGTCGCGCCCGATCGACGCGGCGATGTCCTGCGGACGCAGGCCGTGCACGCCTTGCTGGCTTTTCCAGTGGAACTTCACGTAGTGCACGTCGCCACGCGCATTGACGAACTTGAATGCATGCACCGCGAAGCCGTCCATGCGGCGATACGAATCGGGCATGCCGGCATTCGTGTACAGCATCGTCAGCATGTGCGTCGCTTCGGGCGTGTTCGCGAAGAAGTCGAATGCGAGGTTCGGATCCTGCACGCCGGTCACGGCGCTCGGCTTGTTCGCGTGAACGAAGTCGGGGAACTTGATGCCGTCGCGAATGAAGAACACGGGCCAGTTGATGCCGACCATGTCCCAGTTGCCCTGCTGCGTATAGAACTTCACCGCGAAGCCGCGCGGATCGCGCGCCTGTTCGGGCGAGCCGCGCGAGCCCATCACGGTGGAGAACCGCACGAACACCGGCGTGCGGGTGCCCGGCGTGAAGACCTTCGCTTTCGTCAGGTCCGAGATGTCGGCGGTCGGCACGAACTCGCCGAATGCGCCGGTGCCGCGCGCATGCACGACACGTTCGGGAATGCGCTCGCGATCGAAGCGCTGCAGTTTCTCGATGAGCGCGGAGTCCTGCAGGAGCACGGGGCCGGCAGGGCCGGCCGTCTGCGAATTCTGGTTGTCGCCGACGGGCGCGCCGGAGTCCCGGGTGAGTTCGGCGGCATGGGGAGAAGCGGAGAGTGCAACGCAGATCGCGGCGACTGCGTGCCTCAGCACGCGATGGGAGGATGAGGACATGACGATGGAACTCCTTGAATCCGATCGGTGGTGGGGAAGCCGACTGAATTAGAAGAGATCGTCAGACGATTGACCAATTGATATTGGATATGTTTTCGATAGCCGCGGCGTCGGTGCGGTGCGGGCCCGGTCGATGCGGAAGGAAAGAACGAATATTGTTGCGCGCGCAATGAGTCATTGCGCTGAGAATGATGCCGCAGCCATGCATGTATCGCGCAGGCACCGTCAAACCGCGCCTGCCTGCCATCCGAGCCCGAGGCTCTTCTGCAGCGACACGTAATCCTTGATCAGTTCGGCTTGCCCGGCGATCACGTTCTGCTGCGCGGACAGCGCTTCGCGTTGCGTGTCGAGCAGGTCGATCATCGATGCGACGCCCGCGCGATAGCGCTCGTCCATCAGCGATCGGGAATGCACGGCCGACGTTTGGACCTTGGTGAGCGCAACAACGTGCTCGCGCTGGTGTCCATAGCGCTGCAGTGCCGTATTTGCATCCTGCAGCGCGCCGAGCACAGCCTTCAGGTAATTCGCTTCCGCTTCGTCGCGCGATGCTTCGGCCGCGCGCACTGCGCCGCGTGTGCGGCCGAAATCGAGAATGTTCCATTGCAGATATGGCGCACCGACCCACGTGAAGTTCTGCTTGCGGAACAGATGGCCGGGGTCCGTCGCGCTGAAGCCGAGATCGCCGAGCAGCGTCACCTTCGGGAAATAGTCGGCGACATGCTCGCCGATCTGCGCATGGCTCGACGCGAGCCGGCGCTCGGCCGCGCGAATGTCGGGGCGCTGCTTCAGCAATGCGGCGGGATCGCCGATTGCGACGCTGCCGGGCAGCGTCGGCAGCGGGGCGTCCGGTGTCGACAGCGCGGCGTCGAGCGCACCCGGCGCGCGGCCCGTCAGGATCGCGAGCCGGTCGAGCGACTCCGTCACCTGCGCGTCGAGCGGGATCAACGACGCACGCGTGCTCTCGACCTGCGTCGTCAGGCGTTCGATGTCCACATCGGCCGCGATGCCGCGTGCGCGGCGCTGCTGCGTCAGGTCGAGCATCGTCTGCTGCAGTTCGGCCGTGCGCTGCGACAGCGCCAGCCGCTGCTGCTGGTCGCGCAGGTCGACGTAGGCGGTCGCGACTTCGGCGGCGATCGACACCTGGGTGTCCGAGAGATCCGCGTCGACGGCCTCGGCCTGTGCGAACGCGGCTTCGACCGCACGGCGCGTGCCGCCGAACAGGTCGATTTCCCAGGTCGCGTCGAAGCCTGCCGAATAAAGCTGCAGCGGCCCCGAGCCGCCAAGCGACGGCGACGTACCACCCGACTGGTTCGAGCCGTTCGACGGCAGCAATGAGCCGAGTGCGCTGACGTTCGGTTCGCGCATGCGGATGGCCGCGACGGTGGCCGACGATTTCGGCAACTGGGCCGCGCGCTGTTGCGAGAGCTGCGCGCGCGCTGCGCGCAAGCGTGCCTGCGCGGCGTGCAGATCGGGGCTGTATACGAGCGCCGCGGTGATCAGCTCGTCGAGCTGGCGATCGTTCAGCGCGTGCCACCACGCGCTGGGTGCGGGCGCGGCGGTGTCGACGCCGGATGCCGGCGCGCGCACGAAGGTCGGCGCATCGGGTACGGCGGGCGCGCCATGGTAGTCGGGGCCGACCGTGCAGCCGGCGAGCAGGCACGCGGCCGCGCACAGCGTGAGCGCAGGGCGGCGGGGCAGGGAGAAGGGTTTCATTGCGGAAGACGGTTCAATGGCCGGACGACATCGGTTGCGGCCCGCGCGGCGTTCTCAGCAGCAGCGCGAGCGGCACGCACGCGAGCAGCGCGAGGCCCAGCAGATAAAAGGTTTCGGAATAGGTCATCACGACCGCCTGGATCTGGATCTGCTGCGCAAGCTGTCCGAGCGCACGCAGGTTCGAATATGCGAGATCGCCGGTGTGCGCGAACCAGTTGGCCGCATAGGCCGACAACCGGTCCTGCCCGATCAGCGAGTTCGCGGTCACCGATTCGCGGAGCGCGGCCGTATGGAAGGTCGTGCGCCGGTCGATCACGGTGCCGATGATCGCGAGCCCGATCGAGCCGCCGAGATTGCGCGCCATGTTGTAGAGCCCGGCCGCGTCGCCCGAGTCTTCGCGCGCGACGGCCGCCATCGACGCCTGGTTGAGCGGCATCATCGCGAGCATCTGCGCAAGACCGCGGATCAGCTGCGACCACACGAAGTCGTGGCCGACGCTCTGCGCGGTCAGGCTGATGTCGAGCATGCAGCTCAGGCAGAACAGCAGCAGCCCCGAGATCACGAGGATGCGGAAATCGACCTTGCCGAGCAGGCGCGGCAGGATCGGCATCACGAGAAAGGCCGGCAGGCCCGACAGCAGCATGATCGCGCCGGCCTGTTCGGCGTTGTAGCCGGCGACGATCGCGAGGAACTGCGGCAGCAGGTAGGACACGCCGTACAGCCCGGCGCCGACCGCGGACACGATCACGATCACGCTCGCGTAGCGCGGGTTGCGCATCAGCGACAGCCGCATGATCGGCCGCTTCGCGAAGCGCTGCGACAGCGCGATCAGGATCATCCCGGCGAACGACACGACGCTCAGCGTGACGATCGTCTGCGATTCGAACCAGCGCTCGCGCTGGCCTTCCTCGAGCACGACGGTGAGCGAGCTCAGCCCGATCGCGAGGCCGGCGATCCCGAGCCAGTCCGCGTTGAAGAACGCGCCCCATTGCGGGCGATCCGACGGCAGACCGAACACCAGCAGTGCCATCAGCAAAAGGCACACGGGCAGGTTCAGGAAAAAGCACCAGCTCCAGTTCACGTTCTCCGCGAGCCAGCCGCCGAGCACCGGGCCGAACAGCGGCCCGAGCAGCACGATCAGGCCGAACAGCGTCATCCCGACCGGTAACTGCGACAACGGCAGCCGTGTGCGGATGATGGTCTGCGCGGTCGGGATCAGCGCGCCGCCGGTGAAGCCCTGGCCGATCCGGCCGGCGATCATCATCGGCAGCGAATGCGACCAGCCGCACATCATCGAGAACGCGATGAACAGCGCGGAGTTCGTCAGCAGGAAATTGCGCAGCCCGAACACGCGCGTGAGCCACGCGGCGAGCGGGATCATCACGATTTCCGACATCAGGTAGCCGGTCGAGATCCACGTGCCTTCGGTGCCGGTCGCGCCGATTTCACCCTGGATCTGCGGCAGCGCGGAGTTCGTGATCGAGATGTCGAGCGTCGCCATCAGCGCGCCGAGCGCGCCGGCCGCGACCGCGATCCAGTCGGTCACGCTCGCGCGGCCTTCGTGCGGCGGCGCGGGGGTCGTCGCGGGCGTGTCAGCCATGGCGCTGCTCGTCGCGGGCCGAGCGTGTATCGACGTCGACCGTCACCGACAGCCCCGGCAGCAGCATGTGCTGTGCGCGGGCGTCCGCGGCGAGGCGGATGCGCACCGGCACGCGCTGGACGATCTTCGTGAAGTTGCCGGTTGCGTTCTCGGGCGGCAGCAGCGCGAACTGCGCGCCGGTGCCGGGCGCGAAGCTGTCGACGATGCCGGATAGCGCGCCGTCCGGCAGTGCGTCGACATGCAGTTCGACGGGCTGGCCGATGCGCATCTGGCGGATCTGCGTTTCCTTGAAATTTGCGACGAGGTAGATCGAATTGACGGGAACCACGGTCAACAGGCGCGTGCCGGGCTGCACATATTGACCGACGCGCACCGTGCGATCGCCGACGCGGCCGTCGAGCGTGCTGCGCACGATCGTGTTGTCGAGGTCGAGCTGCGCCTGCGCGGCGCTGGCCTGCGCGGCCTCGAGCTGCGCGCGCGCCTGCTGGAGCTGTGCGGTGAATGACGTGATCTGCGTGCGTGCGTGCGGCGGCGATCGACGCATTGTTCGCGGCGAGCGTCGCGGTTGCCTGGTCGCGCGTGCTCTTCAGGTCGGCGACGCGTTCGTGCGTTTCGGCGCCGGTCGCGGCGAGCGGTGCATAACGCGCGTACTCGTCGCTCGCGTGCCGCGCGTTGATCTGCGACACCTTCGCCTGCGCATCGGCCTGTTCGAGATTCGCGTGCTGCTGGCTGATGTCGGCTTCGGCGCGCGCGATATCGGCGCGGCGCGCGTCGACGGTTGCGCGCGATTGCGCGAGCGCGACCTGGTACTGGCGGACGTCGAGCCGCACGAGCGGATCGCCGGCCTTCACGGCCTGGTTGTCGCGCACGTAGACGTCGGTCACGTAGCCGGCGACCTTCGGCGCGGCGGTCATGCTGTCGGCCTGCAGGTACGCGTCGTTGGTGCTTTCGATGAAGCGGCCGACCGTCCACCAGCGGCCGAGCCAGGCGGCGGCGCCGAGGGTCGCGAGCACGGCGACGACGAGCAGGATGCGCCGCTTCGATCCGACCTTGCCGTTGCGCGGCGTTGTTCCGGTTTCCTGACGATTTACTTTCTGTGGCGGGTCTTGCAGCGTCGACATGCTGGCATCCAATTTATTCCGAGTGGAAGAATTATTCCAGTTGATAAAATTGTGTCAAGTAGAATGTCGGTCGATCGAATGACGAGGAAGGCATGAACGAAGCGAAGAAGCTGCGCCGCACGTCGGCGGGCGGCTACGCGCGCGGCGACGAAACGCGCCAGCGGATCATCGAGGCGGCGATCGAACTGTTCGGCGAACGCGGGTTCGCGGGTGCATCGACGCGCGAGATCGCCGCGATGGCCGGCGTGAACGCGCCGGCGCTCCAGTACTACTTCGAGAACAAGGAAGGCGTTTATCGCGCGTGCGTGGAGACGATCGCCGAGCACGGCTGGGAGGTGTTCGCGCCGGCGGTCGGCCATGCGTGGGCGATGCTCGATGCGGACGCGGACGTCGACGTGCTGATCGACGCGTTCGTCGGGCTGCTGCGCGCGTTGTCGGACCGGATGTTCACCGCACCGAAGACGATGAACCAGCGGATGTTCTTCGCGCGCGAGCAGGGCGGCCAGGAGCCGGCGAGCGCGAGCGGAATCCTGATGAAGCGCATGCGCAAGCCGCTCAACGACGTGAGCGCCGAGCTGATCGGCCGCATCTCCGGGCGGCCGGCCGACGATCCCGTCACGCGATTGCGCGCGCTGAGCCTGTTCGGGCAACTCACGGTGTTTCACATCGCGCAGCGTTCGGCGCTTCAACTGCTCGAATGGGAAGCGTTCGAGGGCGAACGCGCGACGCTGCTGATCGAGACGATCGCCGACCAGACGCGCGTGCTGCTCGAACAATGGCACGCACAGCGCGACGCGGGTGCCGCTGGTGCTGAAGCCGGTGCGAAGCGGGGGCAGCGTGCCGCGGCGAAACGCACGGCGAAGCCGGGTCCGTCAACGCCTGCGGCGGCAAGCACGCGGCGTGCGAGGAAGCCCGCCGCGCGTTGAGCGCGGCGCGCCGCTAGCCCTGGCCGGTCAGCCCGGCTTGCGCTCCGGTTCGCCGGGCGAAGGCGGCCGGGCCGCCGTTTCGGTGGCGTTGCCGTTGTGGGTGTTGCTGCCGCCGTCGCCGTTGCTTTCGCCTTCGCCTTCGCCTTCGCCGTTGCCGCCAGGCCGTGATCCATCCGCATACGCGACGAGGCTGCGTTGCGGATTGGCGATCCGGATGCCGCGTTCGCGGAACGTTTCCGCGATCCGCCGGTTGAATTCACGCTGCACGCTCCAGCGCGTCGAGTCCGTGCACTGCATCTGCCCGGCGAGCGCGAGCGCCGCACCGTCGACCTGGTCGATGCCCCAGTAGCTGAAGTCCGACAGGATCCCGTCGTGGTATTTCGGATCGTCGCGCAAGGCGGCGCCGATCTCCTTCAGCGTCGCGATCGCGCGGTCGATGTCCTCGCCATACGCGATGCTGACCTTGACGGCCGCGTTGCCGAGCCCGCGATTCGTGTTGTTGACGGTCGTCACCGAGCTGAACGGAATCGTGTACAGCGACCCGTCCCCCGCGCGCAGCCGCACGGTACGGATCGACAGGTATTCGACCGTGCCCGACACGCCGGCGAGCGTGACCCAGTCGCCGACCTGCATCGCGTTTTCCATCAGCAGGAAGATCCCGGTGATGAAATCCTGCACGAGCTTCTGCGAGCCGAAGCCGAGCGCGACGCCGAAGATGCTGGCGCCGGCCAGCAGCGGGCCGACGTTCACGCCGAGTTCGCTGAGGCCCGTCAGCACGACGACCAGCGCGATCATCACGAACAGCAGCGAGCGCAGCATCGGCAGCAGCGTGCGCAGCCGCGCCGCGCGCACGAGATTGCCTTCGCGGGTCCATCGCTGCAGACGTCGCTCGATCGCGATGTTCGCGGCTTCCCATACGACGAGCGCGACGATGGCCGCGATCGCGATCGTCACCAGCGCCGACGCGAGCCGGTGGCCGATCGTGCCCGTCTCGAACGCGCGGAAGATCGGCACGCCCCAGATCTGCAGCAGCAGCGCGACCGTCACGATGCCGATCGCAACCGATACGATCTGGCGCAGCAGCGGGTAGTAGCGGTACGCGTGCAGGTGGACGAGCGTGCGGTCTTCGTCGCGGCGCTGGAATAGCCGCGCGAGCGCGTCGAACACGATGATCGACACGATCCGCATGCCGATCATCGCGGCGATCGAACGGCCGCCGAGCGTGATCAGCACGCGGTAGCCGTGATGGACGTCGAGCGCCCACACGAACCACAGCGCCATCACGATGAATACCGACACGGGCGCCCATGCGTCCGCGAGCGCGTTGCCGACCACCGCGACGGTCGGATGGTCCGCGCCGGCTGCGCGGATCCGCGCGGCGACCGACCGGCGGCACTGCAGGATCAGCGCCGAGATCATCACGTGCCCGACGAGCGCGACGGCTTTCAGCAGCGCGACGTGACCGGCCTCGCTGAGCCCGAAGTTCGCGGCGATCTCGATCGCGGCCGTGCTGACGCCGACCACGATCACGATTCGCGCGATCGAGCGTTGCGCGAAGTCGGCCCATGCGTCGCTGATTTGCAGCAGCCGCAATTGCCGTGCATCGGGCTGGAACGACAGCCGGCTGACGATCGTGACCAGCCGGCAGATCACGTAGATGTCGATCAGCGATTCGAGCGCGGATTCGATCGGCGTGCCTGCATCGCCGATCATCGACATCGTCAGGCTCGCGGCACCGACGAACACGAGCAGCGGCACCGCGCGCAGCGCGAGGCTGACGAGCGCGCGCGGCATCCGGTGCAACAGTGTGGTGTGACGCCGCGCGTGGCCGCGGTCTTGCGATGACGCGGGTATGGCGTCGGATGCGTCGGCAGTGTCGGCAACGTCAGGGGCGTCCGGCCGGTCTGAAGATTCCGGTGGCGGCGCGTTGTCGTCGTCGGGCGCGGTGCTGCGCGACGAGTCGGCGCGCCGTGCCGCCAGCGCGGCCAGCGCGCGCCGCAGCAGCCGCTTCGCGAACCATTCGAACAGCAGCGCGGGCACGAGCACGGCGATGATGATCCAGAGCGCGTGCGCGAGATCGGCGCGCTCGTCGGCGCGCACCAGCCTGTCGTGCCACCAGCTTCCGACCGAGCCTACATCGAGCAGCGAGCGCAGCGATTCCTTCAGCGCGCTGCCGATTTCGGTGCTCCAGCGCGCCCCCTGGCGGACGAGCATCGACGCGAGCCCGTTCGACGTGAGCGCGGTCGGCGCGGCGGCAGCAGACGCGCCACTTGCCGCGTCGGCTTCGCTTGCCGCGACCGCGGGTGCGCTCAATGCGCCGACGGCGGCGATTGCGCGCAGCGTCGTTTCGACCTGGGCGCGCTGGCGCGGGTTTTCGAGCACGGCGAGTGCCTGCTGGGCCTGTTGCGGCGTCAGCGCGGGCGCGGTGCCGGAGGCGGCCGATGCGGCGGCCGGTGCGGGAGCGGCCGCGTGCGCAGCCGAGACGACGGCGGCGAGCAGCCAGCCGAGGAGAAGTTGGCGCATGAGTAGTCATGCGGGCGCGCATCGGCGCGCGGCCCGCCGGGCTGAACGATGGACGGAAGTTAACATGATCTCGATCGAAGCCGAATAGTTCCATCGACGAATATTCGATTCGGGCATACGCGAGGCAGCGCGGGCGTTGGCGGCCCGTATTTGCATCGCGATCTTGTCGGCAGGGCGTTCGGACGGGCAAGTGTCCGACACAAGACTGTAACGATCCGACATGTGGACACGTCCTTCTTGTCGAATCGTAAGCGTCCTGTAACGCATACCTGTTGGGGACCCGGTGTACAGATGTGAACCGGGAACGGTTGTCGAACGCGAATGGCGTATCGTTATGCGAGCGTTCGCCCGATCACGAACAAAGGACAATCATCGCAACACGCACGTCGCATTCGATGGCTTCGCATTCCTGACGAATCACGCGTGCTCGTCGTGAAAAACCGGCAGCACATGCTCGGCGAGTTCTTCGATGACCTCGCGCACGGGCCGGTCCGATCCCGGATTCAGCGTGACGTGATGCGTGCCTGCCGCGCGCATGTCCTGCAGGATGTCGATCAATGCACGGCGCCCGGTGGCATAGCCGAGCGACAGCGCGGTGGCGGGTGCATCGGGATGCGTGGCGAGGTCGAGCCGCATCGACACGCCGAACGCGCGAAAAGCCGGCGACGCGAGCCGGTCGACCGCCGCGCGCCACATCGAATAGCGGGCGCGCTGCGTGTCCGGATCGCGGTGGTACGTCATCCAGCCGATCGCGTGCCGCGCGATCCAGTCGACGCTCTGTCCGCCCGAGCCGACCGCGAGCATCGGCACCGCGTCGTCGCCGCGCGGCAGCAACATGAATTCGGGTGCGTCGGGCGGCGCTTCGTCGGGCAGCACGCGCGACGGCACGCCGAGCGCGGCCGCGACGACTTCCCAGTGTTTGCGATAGCGATCGCGCCGCGTTTCCGCGTCGACGCCGAACGCCGCGTATTCAGGCGGGCGGTCGCCGGAGCCGAGCCCGAGGATGAAGCGTCCGCCCGACAGCGTTGCAACCGACAGCGCGCCCTTCGCGATATGCAGCGGATGACGCAGCGGCAGCACGATCGCGCCGCTGGCGAGCGCGATCTCGCGCGTGCGCGACGCCAGTGCGCCGAGCAGCACCCACGGATCGAGGTGGCCCACCGGGTCGGGATAGTCGGCGCTGTTCAGCGGCACGTCGCGAATCCACAGCGCGCGAAAGCCGAGCGTATCGGCAAGTGCCGCGAGTTCGAGCTGTTCGTTGAAGTCGGCGACGATATTGCCGCTGCGAAGCAGCGGCAGCGTGAGGCCGATCGACAATCGCCCGGCCGAAAAGACGCGGTGTGCGCCGTCGGCGCGGGTGGGGACGGGCGTGGTCATGTCGAATCCGTGGCGGAGGTGCAGAGCGAACGCTCGCCGGTTCGTGCTGGCGGGGCGTTCCGTGTCCGAATGCTAACGTGTTTGCGCCGGGCGGGAGCGGGGCGGCCTGCGCCGAACACGGCGCTACGCGATTCGCAGCGTGAGGCCGAGGCGGGACGCCACGCGTTGCGGCGCGGTTGTCGCTGTCGGCGCTGTAGAACAGCGTGCGGTAGTCGATATCCAGCCAGTCTTTTGCGCCAGGCATGTGTCGGGTATGGATCTCCGGTGATGCGGCGAGGGGCCGCGCGAAGCGCGCAAGGCCAGGTGCACGCGTCCGGTCATGCGGGCGTCGCCACCGTCGGGCGATTGTAAGTCGATTGGCGATAGCGCAGATGCAACGCCCCCGATGCCCGCCCGGGCTGCGCCCGGACAGGTCATGTTCCGTGTTTCAGTTTCGAAACATTCGCGCTTTTTGCCGATGCGCGATTCGCGCCGACGGTATTTCGGCGGCCCGCGCGGCCTTGCGGCGTGAAGCATGGTGCGCTCCTTGCGTATCTGTACGGGCCGTGAGTGCAATCGCGGGCGCAGTCGGCCTGCCGATCGCTTCAGTGGGTCGGACATATCAAAGACGGGGACAAGAGAATGAAAACAGACCGAATCGCAACGTGTCATGTTGCAAACATGAATCGCCGACCTGCCCGGGTATTCGCTTCGCCGTTGATTACGGCGACGTGAGCGCGCGGCTTTCCGTTCCATCCGAGCAATCGGGTTCGTTCTGAACGACGACGTGCATGCGTGACGCACGAGGCCGACCGGTGCCGGTCGGCCGTCGGGGATGAACCGTGAACATGGCTCCGGCCTGGATCCCGGATCGTCATTCCGTAGCGCAACGCGAGTCGTCGCGCGGCGGATCCGTTCGCGCGCCGCGCATCGCATCGGCGTGGCGGGCAGAAGAGCCGGATCGCACCGGAAAGCCGGCCGCGCAACGATGCGCGCGGCATTGCGGAACACGCGTAGTCCAGGGGAAGCGTTTGCCGGCCTCAGCGCGGCGGACGTCGCAATATTGTGCTGTCAGTTGATCCACTACCCCGATGGATCAATTGTTGAAGCGCCCATCGCCGAGCGGCTGATGGGCGTCTTTTTTTGCGCGCCGGTTTGCTGTGCAGGCCGCCGGCCGGATCGCGCGGCGTTCTGTATCATGTGCTGGCGCGCGGGCCGCTCGTGCGGTCGCACGGCTTGCCGGCGCGCCCGATCACGCGTCGCCAACATGAACGATAAAGCCTTGCACGATCCCTCATCCGCCCATGTCGATCCGGCCGCACTAGACGCGCTGCATACGTTCGTCGAGCGTCATCCGCGCCTGCTCGTGCTGACCGGCGCGGGCATCAGCACCGATTCCGGCATTCCCGGCTATCGCGACCGCAACGGCCAATGGATGCGCTCGCCGCCGATCCAGCTCCACGAATTCCTCGGCTCCGATGCCGCGCGGCGACGCTACTGGGCGCGCAGCATGATCGGCTGGCCCGTCGTCGGCCGCGCGCAGCCGAACCGGTCGCACGTCGCGCTGGCGCGGCTCGGCGGCGCGGGCCGGATCGAGCGCCTCGTCACGCAGAACGTCGACGGCCTGCACCAGCGCGCGGGCAGCGACGACGTGATCGAACTGCACGGCGGGATCAACGGCGTGACGTGCCTCGAATGCGGCGCGCATCATGCGCGCGCGACGATCCAGGCCGTGCTCGAAGCCGACAATCCCGAGCTGCTGGGCGCGCAGGCCGAGCCGGCCGCGGACGGCGACGCACACCTCGAATGGGCCGCGCTCGACACGTTCCGTATCCCGGCGTGCCCCGCATGCGGCGGCCTGCTGAAGCCGGCGGTCGTGTTCTTCGGCGAGAACGTGCCGCGCGAGCGGGTGGCGCTGGCCGCGCAGGCGCTCGAGGCGGCCGATGCGCTGCTCGTCGTCGGGTCGTCGCTGATGGTGTATTCCGGTTACCGCTTCTGCGTGTGGGCGCAGGCGCAGCACAAGCCGGTGGCCGCGCTCAATCTCGGCCATACGCGCGCCGATCCGATGCTGACGCTGAAGGTCGAGGCGCAGTGCGCACCCGCGCTCGACGCACTCACCGCGCGGCTGGGCCTCGCGGGCAACGCAACGGAGCACGCATCGTGACCGGCCCGACACCCGCACCCGATCCGTCCGCGCGGCTGTCGGCGCCGGCGGCCGAACGCAATCGCGGGCCGATCCTCGACGTCTTGCGCCGCGTGCTGCCGGCGACCGGCAGCGTGCTCGAAATCGCGAGCGGCACGGGGCAGCACGTCGTCCATTTCGCGCAGGCGCTGCCGGGCCTGCGCTGGCAGCCGAGCGATCCCGACGCGCAGGCGCGGCGCTCGATCGCCGCGTGGATCGCGCATGCGGGCCTCGCGAACGTCGCCGGGCCGCTCGCGTTCGACGTGCGCGATGCATCGTGGCCGCTCGACGCGCTCGACGCGATCGTCTGCATCAACATGATTCACATCTCGCCGTGGGCGTGCGCCGACGCGTTGTTCGCGGGTGCGTCGCGCCTGCTGCGGCCGGGCGGCGTGCTGTTCCTGTACGGCCCGTATCGTCGCGAAGGCCGGCATACGGCGCCGTCGAACGAAGCATTCGACCTGCAGTTGCGCAGCCGCGATCCGTCGTGGGGCGTGCGCGATCTCGAGACGGTCGTCGCGCTCGGCCTCGATCGCGGGCTCGACTGCATCGAGGTCGTCGAAATGCCGGCGAACAACCTGAGCGTCGTGTTCCGGCGGCTTCCGCACGCGGAGCAATGACACGCAAGCGCGCATCGCCGCCGGGTTTCCACTATCCTTTCGCCTGTGCGCGCGGCCCGGGTCGGGTCGCGCCCTGTTTTTTCCGGAGAATTGACTAATGGGCAAACAAGCAATCGGTGTGATCGGACTCGCGGTGATGGGCCGCAATCTCGCACTCAATATCGAGAGCCGCGGTTACGCGGTGTCGGTGTACAACCGCAGCCGCGAGAAAACCGACGAACTGATCGCCGAATTCCCCGGCCGCAATCTGGTGCCGACCCATACGCTCGAGGAGTTCGTCGCGTCGCTCGAAACGCCGCGCCGGATCCTGATGATGGTGAAGGCCGGTGAGGCGACCGATGCGACGATCGCGTCGCTCAAGCCGCTGCTCGAAAAGGGCGACGTGCTGATCGACGGCGGCAATACGCACTTCACCGACACGATCCGCCGCAACCAGGAACTCGCGCAATCGGGCCTGCATTTCATCGGCACCGGCGTGTCGGGCGGCGAAGAGGGCGCGCTGCGCGGCCCGTCGATCATGCCCGGCGGCCAGCGCGACGCGTACGACCTCGTCGAGCCGATCCTCAAGCAGATCGCCGCGAAGGCACCGTCGGACGACGAGCCGTGCGTCGCGTACATGGGCCCGGACGGCGCCGGCCACTACGTGAAGATGGTCCACAACGGCATCGAATACGGCGACATGCAGCTGATCGCCGAAAGCTACTCGGTGCTGAAGAACGTCGCGGGCCTGACCAACGACGAGCTCGGCGCGGTGTATACCGAATGGAACCAGGGCGAGCTCGACAGCTACCTGATCGAGATCACGTCGAAGATCTTCGGCAAGAAGGACGAAGAGACCGGCAAGCACCTCGTCGACGTGATCCTCGATCGCGCCGCGCAGAAGGGCACCGGCAAGTGGACGAGCCAGAACGCGCTGGATCTCGGCGTGCCGCTGCCGCTCATCACCGAATCGGTGTTCGCGCGCGTGCTGTCGTCGCTGAAGACCGAGCGTGTCGCGGCCAGCAAGATCCTGTCGGGCCCGGCCGTCGCGCCGTTCGACGGCGATCGCGCCGCGTTCGTCGAAGCGGTGCGCCGCGCGCTGTACCTGAGCAAGGTGATCTCGTACGCGCAGGGCTTCGCGCAACTGCGCACGGCGTCCGGAGAGTACGGCTGGAACCTCGATCTCGGGACGATCGCGAAGATCTTCCGTGCGGGCTGCATCATCCGCGCGCGCTTCCTGCAGAAGATCACGGACGCGTATGCGAAGGATCCGGCGCTCGCGAACCTGCTGCTCGATCCGTACTTCAAGGACATCGCCGCGAACTACCAGGCCTCGCTGCGCGACGTCGTGGTCGCCGCGGTGAAGGCCGGCGTGCCGGTGCCGGCGTTCGCGTCGGCGGTCGCGTACTTCGACAGCTACCGTTCCGAGCGGCTGCCGGCGAACCTGGTGCAGGCACAGCGCGACTTCTTCGGCGCGCACACGTTCGAGCGTACCGACAAGCCGGGCAGCTTCCACGCGAACTGGTCGTAACCGGGCCGCGGGGCGGTATTGTTGCGAAAATCTATTCTATGAATAGGGTTTCTCTATCCCGGATGCCGGCATTGTTGGCTCCGGGGAAACAGTGTTTTCGCTCTTTCATGGTTTTCCCTAGGGGACGTCGGGACTAAACTCTGTTCCATCGCTGCAGACATGGTGTGTGCGGCGGAGCAAAAAAATCCCGGAGGTAATCATGAAATCGCTGATCGCAACGTTCGCTGCAGCTGCTGTCCTCGCCGTTCCCGCCGTCTCGTTCGCCCAACAGAACGCGCCCGTCACCCGTGCGCAGGTGAAGGCCGAACTGGTCCAACTGCAACAGGCCGGCTACAAGCTGGGCAGCGACCGGACGAACTACCCGGAAGGCATCCTGGCTGCTGAAGCCCGTGTGAACCCGCAACAGAATGTCGCCGCCGCCGACACGACCGGCTATGGCGCGCAACCGGCCGCCGCGCAGGAATCCGGCGCACCGGCCGCGGCAAAGACCGGCTGGCAAGTCAAGCGTATCGCTGACGGCGCACCGGTCTACAAGGGTCGTTAATGGCGCGGCCGCCTTGGCGGCCGGACCTGACCCCATGTAGTACAAACAGCCCGTCGTCCCGCTTTGCGGGACGACGGGCTGTTTTCTTTGGTGGCGCCTGCGGCGCCGGTTCCGTCATGCGGAACGACGGCCTGTTTTCATGGGTGGCGCGTGCTGCGCCGGCAGTCAGTGCAGCGGGCGCCTGCCGCGCCCGATATCCCGGAACAGCGCTTCGGCCGGCTCCAGCACCTGCAGCCACGTTTCGTCGTAGCCGCTCAGCGTGTCGAGCGCCTCGCGCAGCCGCTCGATCGCGAGGACCGGCAGCTCGACGCTGTGGCGCGTGGCGCCCGTCAGGTGCGCGACGCTCGCCAGCTGGACGAGCGCATCGGCCGCCTCCGCGACGTCGGTCGCGAACAGCAGGTGCCGGTTGAGCAATTCGACCAGGCCGCTGGAACCGGCGAAATCGTCCGCGTTGAGCTGCACCGAAAGAAACGTCGCATTGTTCATTGTCATGCTCCTCGTTGTCGTTGGATCGCGCTGCGCATCACCGAGTATAGGCGGCGATCGAAGGGGAGAATGTGACGGAGCCGAGACGGCAGACGGCGGCGGCGAAGTAGGCGGAAGACCGGCGGCAGGCCCGCCGGATGGGTCGCGCGGCGCGGCCCGCGGGCCGTCGGCACGCAGGGGCGGGGCCGCAAGATGGTTGCCGGAACCTGCAACTGTCGCGGTCCTGACCGCGACAAATGGTATCTTTGCCGGTCGGAGCGACGCGAAAAAGGGGCCGGTGAGCCCGTTCGCGCCGACGTTCCGCTGTGGAAACTGACGGCCGCGAGAGCGGTCGGATACTGGTTGGTCCGGCCGTCCGGCCGGACATCGTGCGTCGCGCGCCGGAGGGCGGTGGGCGGCGCAACGACGCAAATCCGGGAGGACCCTTGAGAGAAACTATTCCCATCCACGATTCGCTGGCGCGCTGGCTGCCGCAGGCGGCGCTCGTCGCGGCAGCCGTCGCGCTGTCGGGCTGTACGCTGACGCCGTGGACCGACAACTGGCAGCCGGCGCGTTCGTCGGCGCCGACGTCGGCCGCGACGCCGGGCGTGATTGCTGGCTATTACCGCGTGAACCCGGGCGATACGCTCGCGGGCGTCGCGAACGCCTACGGGCAACGCGTGCAGGACGTGGCGAGCTGGAATCACATGGCGCCTACCGACGCCGTGTATCCCGGCCAGGTGCTGCGCGTCGCGCCGCCTGCCGCGACGTCGTCCGCGCAGCCGCCCTCGGCGGCCGCGCAGCCGGGCTCGCTCGCGTGGCCGGCCACGGGTGTCGTCGCGACGCAGTTTGCGGCCGG
Source organism: Burkholderia pyrrocinia (assembly GCF_001028665.1). Taxonomy (NCBI): domain Bacteria; kingdom Pseudomonadati; phylum Pseudomonadota; class Betaproteobacteria; order Burkholderiales; family Burkholderiaceae; genus Burkholderia; species Burkholderia pyrrocinia. Next base: position 159,547 of record NZ_CP011504.1, on the reverse strand, counting down.
CAAGACGCGCGGCATCGTGATCGCCGCATCCGGGCCCGACCATTCGGTGCGGGCCGCGGCGAACGGGCGGGTGGTCTACGCCGGGTCCGGCGTCAAGGCGTACGGCCCGCTCGTGATCCTGAAGCACGACAACGGGCTCATCACGGCCTACGGTCACAACGGCAAGCTGCTCGTCAACGAAGGCGACGCGGTGCGCCAGGGCCAGCCGGTCGCCGAGATGGGCACCGACACGAGTGGCCGTTCGACGTTCGAGTTCGAAGTTCGCCAGAACGGCAAGGTCGTCGATCCGATGAACTTCCTGCCACGCAGCGGCGGCTGACGAGCCGCATCGCCACGTGTGCGCCGGGCGGCGCACACGCTCCCGCCTTCTTCCGCGTTCATCCTTCCTTCAGCGTCGCGGCGCCGGACTGTCTCGCGTGATTGCCGAGCCAGCGGATGCCCAGTGCGAGTGCCGCCGCGCCGAGTGCGATCAGCGAGCACTGGATCGCGACCGGCAGGTAGCCGTGCGGCCGCGGATCGACGAACGGGTAGGGGTACCAGTTCTGCAGCGCGCCGCGCACGAGCGTATAGCCGAGATAGACGACCGGAAAACCGAGCCACGCGAACGCGCTGCGCCGCGCGATCGGCGAGCGCGGCTCCACGTACAGCCAGTCGCACACCATGACGAGCGGCACGATCCGGTGCAGCACCCAGTTGTTGAACGCCGGCGTGATGTGGCGCAGCGCATCGTGGCGCGCGAGCAGCAGCTCGTAGACGATCGCGGTGATCAGCACGTACAGCACGGCCGCGCCGCGCATCGATTCGTAGCGGGCCGAGCCGGGGCGCGCGATGCGCCAGAGCCCCGCGGCCAGTATCGTGGCCGCGTAGAGGCTGCTCAGTTGCGTGAAGTAGCTGAGGTAGTTGCCGAGCTGGAACGCGGGCATGCCCCAGTAGCCGGCGATGCCGTGCAACGTCGTGGACACCGCGAGCAACGCGGCGGTCAGCCGGTAGGCCGCAACGAAGAACGCCTTGCTCATGATGCGCGCACAACGTCGACACCAAAGCTTCATCGTGCCACAGCCATTCCCGTGCGCGATGCGGACTTTCCATATGACAGCCCCGCGCGGCGTGCGTTGACGATTCGTCGGATATTTGACCGCGTCGCGCAAAACCGGACGCCCGCGCGGCTACAATCGTGGCAACTCTGCCGGGCGCAGGCCGGTTGCGGCATGCGCCCCTCCCCGCATACAACACGAGACGACGCATGAAAAACATCCTCGCGAAACAGAGGCGCTACAGCTCGCCCGCGATCTTCTTCCACTGGGCCATCTTCCTGCTGGTGGCGCTGGCGTACCTGGCCATCGAGATCCGCGGGCCGAAAGGCAGCGACAGCCGGGTGTTCTGGATGAACGTGCACCTCACCGCCGGCACATTCGTGCTCGTGCTGTCGGTGCTGCGCGTGCTGTGGCGGGTCGTCAGCCGCGTGCCGGAAGCCATTCCGCAGGCCGCGCTGCTGCGCTGGCTCTCGACGCTCTCGCATGTCGCGCTCTACGTGTTCATCATCGCGCAGCCGCTGCTCGGCATCATGATGATCAACCTGGGCGGCAAGCCGGTGTCGCTCGACTGGCTCGGCGTGTCGTTCACGCTGTTCGGCCCGGACAAGGCGCTGCGGCCGACGATCAAGGAAGCGCACGAGCTGATCGGCAACGCGTTCTACTTCGTGATCGGCCTGCATGCGCTGGCCGCGCTGTATCACCATTTCATCCGGCGCGACGACGTGTTGCGCCGCATGGCGCCCTGAGCGTCGCGCGCCGGACGCGCGCAGCAGGCGGGGGCGCATGGTTGTGTTGACAACCATGCGCCCCCGGTCCGTTTACCGTCATCCGCGGCTGGTCATCGCGGCGAACATTCTGTAACATCTCGGCTGTTTTTACGTTCCGCTTACTCGCCGCCGCGCATGCTGTACCGACATCGTCACCTGACCGCCTGGCTTGGCGTGCTCGCGATCTGGTTCGCGATCGCGGCGCCGCTGGTGTCGCAGTGGCGCATCGCGCAGGCGGCCACGCCTGACGCAATCGTCTGCAGTGCAGAGCATGGCCCGCATCGGTCGCCCGATGCGGGCCGCATGCACGATCACGCGTTGCATCTCGATGCGTGCGGCTACTGCGGCTTCTTCGCGCACAGCCCCGCGATCGGCGTGCCTGCCGCCGCATCGTTCGCTTCCGCTTCCGTCGCTTCCGTTTCCGCCGCCGCGCCGCCTGCCGTCGCGGCGCGCGCCGACCGCTATCCGCGCGCGTATCCACGCGCACCGCCCGAGCGCGCCTGACGCGCTTTCTTCCGTTTTATCTACCGCCGATATCCGTGCGGCCCGTCGAGGCCGCGTGGAGGGCGTCACTCGGGCTTTCGATCATGACCATTTTCCAGTTGCGTGCGCCGCGGGCGTCACGCAATGCCGGTGCGCGGCGCGTGCCGCGCATGTTGAAACTCACCGTTCCCGCGCTCGCCGTCGGCGCGCTGGCCGCGACCGCGACCGCTGCCGCGGCCGAAACGACTCGCGCGGCCGGCATGCCTGCGGACGATGCGGCCGTGCTGCTGCCGCCCGTCGAAGTCGTCGCGACGCCGCTGACGACGCCGCTCGTCGTCGTCACGGATCCGAAGGCGCCGCGCCAGCCGCTGCCCGCCAGCGACGGCGCGGATTACCTGAAGACGATTCCCGGCTTCACGTCGATTCGCAGCGGCGGCACGAACGGCGATCCGGTGCTGCGCGGGATGTTCGGGTCGCGGCTGAACATCCTGGCGAACGGGATGCCGACGCTCGGCGCCTGCCCGAACCGGATGGATGCGCCGACGTCGTATATCGCGCCGGAAAGCTATGACAAGGTCACCGTCGTGAAGGGGCCGCAGACCGTGCTGTACGGCCCGGGCGCGTCGGCCGGCACCGTGCTGTTCGAGCGCGTGACGCCGCGTTTCGACAAGCCGGGCATGCGTTTCGAGGGCAGCCTCGTCGGCGGCTCGTTCGGTCGCAACGACCAGAACATCGACGTGACGGCCGGCACGCCGGACGTCTACGGCCGCGTGACCGCAAACCACGCGCATTCGCAGGACTACAAGGACGGCAATGGCAACACGGTGCCGTCGCAGTGGGACAAGTGGAACGCCGATGCGGCGCTCGGCTGGACGCCCGACGACCACACACGGGTCGAACTGACGGCGGGCACGGGCGACGGCTACGCGAAGTATGCGGGTCGCGGGATGGACGGCGCGCATTTCCGCCGCGAGACGTTCGGCCTGTCGTTCGACAAGCGGCATCTCGGCGACGTGCTCGACCGGATCGAGGCGCGCGTGTACTACAACGAAGCCGACCATGTGATGGACAACTACACGTTGCGGCAGCCCGACCCGACCAGCAGCATGCCGATGCGGATGGCGGCGGAGGTGCGGCGCCGCACGTTCGGCGCGCGCGCGGCCGCGACGTTCCGTTTCGGTGACGACTTCAAGCTCGTGACCGGTGTCGACGCGCAATCGAACCGGCTCGATTCGCGCTCGGCGATGGGGCGGCAGAACTACGGCGACCAGCCGTGGGATGCGCAGGCGACGATGTGGAACGCGGGCGCGTTCGGCGAGCTGACGTGGTACGCGAGCGGCGTGTCGCGCGTGATCGGCGGCGCGCGCGTCGACTACGCGAGCGCACGCGACAAGCGCGCGACGACGAGCGGGATGATGATGAGCAAGCCCAACCCGACCTTCGACGACGATCGCGCGCGCGTGCTGCCGAGCGGCTTCGTGCGCTACGAGCGCGATCTCGCGTCGCTGCCCGTTACGTGGTACGCGGGGATCGGTCATGCGGAGCGCTATCCCGACTACTGGGAGCTGTTCTCCGCGAAGCGCGGGCCGGCCGGTTCGGTCAACGCGTTCTCGGCGGTGCAGCCGGAGAAGACCACGCAGCTCGACATCGGCGCGCAATACAAGAGCGACCGGTTCGATGCGTGGGTGTCGGCCTACGCAGGTTATGTGCAGGACTTCATCCTGTTCAACTACGCGGCCGGCATGATGGGCCCGACCACGCAGGCGACCAACGTCAACGCACAGATCATGGGCGGCGAAGCGGGCGTGTCGTGGCGGCCGGTTGCGCCGCTGCGCGTCGAGACGTCGCTCGCGTATGCGTGGGGGCGCAACGTGGCGAGCGGCGATCCGCTGCCGCAGATGCCGCCGCTCGAGGTGCGCATCGGGCTCGAATACACGCGCGGCGCGTGGTCGGCCGGCGGCCTGTGGCGGATCGTTGCGCCGCAGCATCGTTATGCACTGAATGAGGGCAACGTGGTCGGCAAGGACTTCGGCCCGAGTACCGGATTCGGCGTGCTGTCGCTGCATACGCAATACAACGTCAGCAAGACCGTGCAGGTCTCGGTCGGCGTCGACAACGTGCTGAACAAGGCCTACACCGAGCATCTGAACCTCGCCGGCAACGCGGGCTTCGGCTATCCGGCGAACGCACCGGTGATGGAACCGGGCCGTACCGCATGGGTACGCGTGAGCGCGAAGCTGTAGCGCGTTGCGCGTGTGCGTTGCAGCATGCGCGCGCATGAACGCGGCCCCGCCCGAACGGGCGGGGCGCGTCAAGCGATTAGAGAACCGTGTCTAGTCAGGGCGCAAACGTTGGCCGCTCGTGTTTCACTCCGGCATTCGACGGTCACGGCGCACGCGAGGGCGCCGCGTGCGTCGATTCGAGTTCATTCGCACCGGCAGCACAATAATCAGGAGAACATGCATGGCCAGATCGATGCGTTCCAGGGTGGTGGCAGGGGCAGTGGCATGCGCGATGAGCGTCGCGCCGTTCGCGGGGGCGACCGCGGTGATGACGCTTGCGACGACGCACGCGGCGATGGCGGCGACCGCGCCCGCCGACGACTACGCGACGACGCGTTATCCGATCATCCTCGTGCACGGGCTCACGGGTACCGACAAGTACGCGGGCGTGCTCGAGTACTGGTACGGCATCCAGGAAGACCTGCAGCAGCATGGCGCGACCGTCTACGTCGCGAACCTGTCGGGCTTCCAGAGCGACGACGGGCCGAACGGGCGCGGCGAACAGTTGCTCGCGTACGTGAAGACGGTGCTCGCCGCGACGGGCGCGACCAAGGTCAATCTCGTCGGCCACAGCCAGGGCGGGCTCACGTCGCGTTACGTTGCGGCTGTCGCGCCCGATCTCGTCGCGTCGGTGACGACGATCGGCACGCCGCATCGCGGCTCCGAGTTCGCCGACTTCGTGCAGGGCGTGCTCGCATACGATCCGACCGGGCTTTCGTCATCGGTGATCGCGGCGTTCGTCAATGTGTTCGGAATCCTGACGAGCAGCAGCCACAACACGAACCAGGACGCACTCGCGTCGCTGAAGACGCTGACGACCGCCCAGGCCGCCGCGTACAACCAGAACTATCCGAGCGCGGGCCTCGGTGCGCCGGGCAGTTGCCAGACCGGCGCGCCGACGGAAACCATCGGCGGCAACACGCATCTGCTGTATTCGTGGGCCGGCACGGCGATCCAGCCGACGCTCTCCGTGTTCGGTGTCACGGGCGCGACGGACACGAGCACCATTCCGCTCGTCGATCCGGCGAACGCGCTCGACCCGTCGACGCTCGCGCTGTTCGGCACGGGCACGGTGATGATCAACCGCGGCTCGGGCCCGAACGACGGGCTCGTATCGAAGTGCAGCGCGCTGTACGGCAAGGTGCTGAGCACGAGCTACAAGTGGAACCATATCGACGAGATCAACCAGTTGCTCGGCGTGCGCGGTGCGAATGCGGAAGATCCGGTCGCGGTGATCCGCACGCATGCGAACCGGCTGAAGCTGGCGGGCGTGTAATCGATGGCGGCACGTGAAGGGCGCGCGCCGCTGGCGCGGCGCGCTGCAGTCTACGGTGTCGTGGGGCTGGCGGCGATCGCCGGCGTCGCGATGTGGAGCGGGGCGGGATGGCATCGCGGTACGGGTAGCGCCGGCGAAGCGCCCGATGCGGCGGCAGTGGGCGGCGTGGCTGCGGCACCGCCGCAGGCCGCCGCGCCGGCGAGCGCGGGCCTGCCGTCGTCGCTGGCCGGCTCCAGCGCGCCGCGGCTGCCGCTCGATGCGGGCGGCCATCTCGCGAAGGTGCGCGCGGTGCGCGATTTCTTCGACTACTGCCTGACCGCGCAGAGCGACCTCAGCGCGGCCGCGCTCGATGCACTCGTCGTGCGCGAGATTGCCGCGCAGCTCGACGGTACGGCGGCGCAGGCCGAGGCGCTCGACGTGTGGCATCGCTATCGCGCGTATCTCGACGCGCTCGCGAAACTGCGCGATGCCGGCGCAGTCGACAAGTCCGACCTGGGCGCGCTGCAGCTCGCGCTCGACCAGCGCGCATCGATCGCGTATCGCACGCTCGGCGACTGGAGCCAGCCGTTCTTCGGCGCGGAGCAGTGGCGGCAGCGCTACGATCTCGCGCGGCTGAAGATCGCGCAGGATCGCACGCTGACCGATGCGCAGAAGGCCGAACGGCTCGCGGCGCTGGAGCAGCAGATGCCGGCCGACGAACGCGCGGCGCAGCAGCGGGGCGACCGGCAGCGGGCCGCGATCGACCAGATCGCGCAACTGCAAAAGAGTGGGGCGACGCCCGATGCGATGCGCGCGCAACTGACGCAGACGCTCGGGCCCGAGGCCGCCGCGCGCGTCGCGCAGATGCAGCAGGACGACGCAGCGTGGCAGAGCCGCTACGCGGACTATGCCGCGCAGCGCGCGCAGATCGAGTCGGCCGGCCTGTCGCCGCAGGGCCGCGACGCGCAGATTGCCGCATTGCGGCAGCGCGTGTTCACGAAACCCGGCGAAGCCGTGCGCGCGGCGTCGCTCGATCGCGGGGCGGGCAGCGCGCAGTAACGCGGGCGGCGCCGCGTGCGACCGCTCCTATGCCGCGCGCGTGATGTGCCGCGGCAGATGCTGCTCGATGGTATTCGCGAGCGTGTCGAACGCGGGCCCGATGCTTTCGTGCGGGACGCACGCATAGCCGAGCAGCAGGCCGCGCTGCGCGGTGTCGCGGTTGCTGTAGTAGCTGGTGAGCGGGCGCACGATCACGCCCGCGTCGAACGCGCTCTGCGTGACCGCGCGATCGTCGCACGCGTCGGGCAAGCCGAGCACCAGGTGCAGGCCGGCCTCGTCGCCCATCACGGGCAGCGCGTCGCCGAAGCGCGCGCGGATCGCGTCGATCATCAGTTGCCGGCGCTCGCCGTACAGCGTGCGCATCCGCCTTACGTGCGACGTCAGGTGGCCATCCATGATGAATTCGGCGAGCACGGCCTGCTGCATCAGCTGGCCTTCGCGGTACAGCTCCGACAGCCCGGTGCGGAAGGTATCGACCAGATGCTCGGGCACGACCATGTAGCCCATCCGCAGGCCCGGGAACAGCATCTTGCCGAGGCTGCCGACGTAGATCACGCGGCCGCCGTCGTCGAGCCCCTGCAGCGACGCGAGCGGCCGGCTGCCGTAGCGGAATTCGCTGTCGTAGTCGTCCTCGATGATCCAGCAGCGGTGCTGGCGCGCGTATTCGAGCAGCATCCGGCGCCGCGCGAGGCTCATCACCATCCCGAGCGGGTACTGATGCGACGGCGTGACGAGCACGAGCCGCGGCGGATGCTGCATGTCGCCGGCACGCGGGGCGAGCCCTTCCTGGTCGACCGGCACCGGCGCGAGCGTGAGGCCGGCCGCCTGCAATACGCTGCGCACGCCCCAGTAGCACGGTTCCTCGACCCACGCGCGATCGCCGATGTCGGACAGCAGCCGCACCGCGAGATCGATCGACTGATGAATGCCGGTCGTGATGATCACCTGGTCCGGCGAGCATTTGACCGAGCGCGCGACGCGCAGGTAATCGGCGAGCGCGCGCCGCAATGGCCGGTAGCCGCCGCCCGGCGCATAGGTCAGCAGCTCGGGGTTGGCCTCCTTCCAGAGCCGCGCCTGCAGGCGGCTCCACGTGCGGCTCGGAAACTCCGACACGTCCGGCACGCCCGGCATGAACGCACCCCACTGGCGCCGCGACACGCCCGCGTGCTCGATCAGTTGCCGGCCGCGCATCGACAGGCTGCCCTGCGCGTCCGGCAGCGGCAGCGTACCGGCGTCGGACGGCGGCGGCGCGGCGCCCGGCGCGCGAATCGCCGCGGCGTCCGGCCGCGTGTCGGCCACGTAGGTGCCGCTGCCGGTCGTCGTCAGCACATAGCCTTCGGCCGTCAACTGGTCGTACACGTGCAGCACGGTATTGCGCGCGATCGACAGGTCCGCCGCCAGCGTCCGGGAGCTGGGCAGTTTCGTTCCTGGCCCCAATTCCCCGGTCAGGATGGCCTGCTGCATCTGCTGCAGCAACTGCCGGTACATCGGCTCGGACGAGCCGCGGTCGAGGCGGGCGGAGAGCCAGTCGGCAAGGATCACGGTATCCAAAGTGGTCCTACTAGTAATATTGAAATGGTTCCCTATTGTAGAACCGTGGGCACCGTATAGTGGCTCGCATCTTGAAAACAATTGTCGCGCAGCAAGGGGACAGCCACGATGAAGTCCGATGATGTGATCGTCAGTTTTCGCGGTGTGCGGAAGACTTATGACGGCGAAACGCTGGTCGTCAAATCGCTCGACCTCGATATCCACCGCGGGGAATTCCTGACGCTGCTCGGGCCGTCGGGTTCGGGCAAGACGACCTGCCTGATGATGCTCGCCGGTTTCGAGTTTCCGACCGGCGGCGAGATTCGCCTGGACGGCGAACTCCTGAACAACGTGCCGCCGCACAAGCGCAACATCGGCATGGTGTTCCAGAACTACGCGCTGTTCCCGCACCTGACGGTCGAGCAGAACGTCGCGTATCCGCTGACCGTGCGCAAGCTGCCGGCCGCCGAGCGCGCGGAGCGCGTCGCGCATGCGCTGAAGATGGTGCAGATGGAGCGCTTCGCGAAACGCTATCCGGCGCAGTTGTCGGGCGGCCAGCAGCAGCGCATCGCGCTGGCGCGTGCGCTCGTGTTCGAGCCGAAGCTCGTGCTGATGGACGAGCCGCTCGGCGCGCTCGACAAGCAACTGCGCGAACACATGCAGTACGAACTGAAGGCGCTGCACGAAAAGCTTGGCGTGACTTTCGTCTACGTGACGCACGACCAGGGCGAGGCGCTGACGATGTCCGATCGTGTGGCCGTGTTCGACAAGGGCATCGTGCAGCAGCTCGACACCGTCGATTGCCTGTACGAATCGCCGTGCAACGAATTCGTCGCGAACTTCATCGGCGACAGCAACCGGCTGCGCGGCACCATCGCACGCGTCGACGGCGAATTCTGCGAGTTCCGGCTCGACGACGGCACGCAGCTCGTCGGCCGCCATATCGGCGAAGCCGCCGAGGGCGCGTCGGCCGTCGCGTGCATCCGCCCCGAACGCATGAGCCTCGCCGCGCACGGCGCGAACGGGCACGCGAACGGCGCAGCCGCGAACCGGCTGACCGGCGAGGCACGCAGCCTCATCTATTTCGGCGATCACGTGCGCATGCGCTGCGCGCTGCCCGGCCAGGACGAATGCTTCGTGAAGGTGCCGCTCGGCACCGGCGCGCTCGACGCGTTCTCGCCTGGCGCGCCGGTTTCGCTCGCATTCGCGCCCGAACACCTGCGCGTGTTCGCGTGAGCAGGGTTTCCCCGATTTACCGCAGCACGTCGTCAACAACAAAGCCCACTTCCACCACGAGAGGAGAGGAACCATCATGAAACGAGCAAGCTTTACGGCGAGCCGCACCGCACTGGCACTGGCGCTCGCCGTCGTCGGCGCATCGGCAACGGCCGCCGAACTCACGGTCGTCAACTTCGGCGGCGCGAACGGCGACGCGCAGAAGGCCGCGTTCAACCAGCCGTTCGAGAAGGCGACCGGCAACAAGGTCACCGCCGTCGAATACAACGGCGAGCAGGCGAAAGTGAAGGCGATGGTCGAGGCGAAGCACGTCAACTGGGACGTGGTCGAAGTCGAGTCGGGCGACCTGAACCGCGGTTGCGACGAAGGGCTGTACGAGAAGCTCGACTGGTCGAAGATCGCGAAGAAGTCCGACCTGATTCCGGAATCGCCGCAAACGTGCGGCGTCGGTTTCTTCGTGTGGTCGACGGCGCTGTCGTACAACGCGGACAAGCTGAAGTCGGCACCGACCGGCTGGGCCGATTTCTGGAACGTGAAGAAATTCCCCGGCAAGCGCGGGATGCGCAAGGGCGCGCGCTACAACCTCGAGTTCGCGCTGATGGCCGACGGCGTCGCGACGAAGGACGTGTACAAGGTGCTCGGCACGAAGGCTGGCCAGGACCGCGCGTTCAAGAAGCTCGACGAGCTGAAGCCGTACATCCAGTGGTGGGAAGCGGGCGCACAGCCGCCGCAGTTCCTCGTCGCCGGCGACGTCGTGATGTCGACCGCGTACAACGGCCGCATCGATGCCGCGCAGAAGGAAGGCAAGAACCTGAAGGTCGTGTGGAACGGCAGCATCTACGACCTCGACTACTGGGCGATTCCGAAGGGCTCGCCGAACAAGGCGCTGGCCGAGCAGTACATCGCGTATTCGCTGACGCCGAAGCCGCAGCAGGCGTATGCGCAGCACATCGCGTACGGCCCCGCGAACATCGCCGCGATCAAGTCGCTCGACGCGAAGACGCTCGCGAACCTGCCGAACTCGCCGGCCAACGGCAAGAACGCGGTGCTGGAGGACATCGGCTTCTGGACCGACCACAGCGACGAGCTCGAGCAGCGCTTCGCCGCGTGGGCGACGAAGTAACCGTTCAGGCATCCTGATGCAACCTGCCGCGCGGCGCGTCGTTCGCGTCGCGCGGCATTCCGCCGGAGCGTGCCCGGCCGGAGAGAACCGTTGAATACGATGACGATCGCGCCTTCCTCGCCGTCGACAGCCGCGCTCAAGCGCGAACTGAAGGCCGCCGAGGCCCGCAAGCGCACGATGGCGCTGATGCTGGTCGCGCCGCTCGCGATTTTCCTGCTGCTGATCTTCGTCGTCCCGATCGGCACGCTGCTCACGCGCGCGGTGCAGAACCCCGAGATCGCGACCGCGTTGCCGAACACGGTCGCCGCGCTGTCCGGCTGGGACCGCAAGACGCCGCCGGCCGACGCCGCGTACGTCGCGCTCGCAGCCGACATGACGAAGGTGGCCGACAGCGAGGCAATGGGCGCGCTCGCGCGGCGCCTGAACACCGAGATTCCCGGTTATCGCTCGCTCGTCGCGAAGACGGCGCGTGCGATGCCGCTGAAGGGCGACAACGATGCCGCCGCCGCGACGCTCACGCCCGCGCAGACGCGCGCGAAATTCATCGAGCTCGACTCACGCTGGGGCGACGTCGCGTACTGGCAGTCGATCGCGAAGAACGGCAGCCAGGTGTCGCCGTTCTACTTGCTCGCCGCGCTCGACCACAAACAGGACGGTTTCGGCCACATCGTGCAGGCCGATCCCGACCAGTCGATCTATGTCGCGATCTTCGGCCGCACGTTCGTGATCGGCATTGCGGTCACGCTGTTCGCGCTGCTGCTCGGCTACCCGCTCGCATACTGGATCTCGACGCTGTCGGAGCGGCGCGCGAACCTCGTGATGATCCTCGTGCTGATTCCGTTCTGGACGTCGGTGCTCGTACGCGTCGCCGCGTGGATCGTGCTGCTGCAGAGCGAAGGGCTCATCAACACGGCGCTGATCGGCAGCGGGATGATCTCGCATCCGCTGACGCTGTTGTTCAATCGCATCGGCGTGTACATCTCGATGACGCACATCCTGCTGCCGTTCATGATCCTGCCGCTGTACAGCGTGATGAAGTCGATCCCGCCGACCTACCAGCGCGCGGCCGTGTCGCTCGGCAGCCATCCGTTCGCCGCGTTCTGGCGCGTGTACGTGCCGCAGACCTATCCGGGCGTCGGCGCGGGCGCGCTGCTCGTGTTCATCCTCGCGATCGGCTACTACATCACGCCCGCGCTGCTCGGCGGGCCGAACGACCAGATGGTCAGCTACTACGTCGCGTACTTCACGAACGTGACGATCAACTGGGGCATGGCGTGTGCGCTCGGCGGGCTGCTGCTCGCGGCGACGCTCGTGCTGTATGCGGTGTACGGGCGCTTCACGCGCACCAACGTGAGCCTCGGTTGAGCGCCGCGCACCAGGAAACGGGAAAGGGAATCCGACCATGAAACTCGCCAGGCCGCTGTTCGCGCCGCACATGTCGTTCGTCGAGCGCGCGTGGTACGTCGCATTGCGCGTGCTCGTCGTGCTGACGCTGCTGTACCTGATCCTGCCGGTGCTCGCGATCGTGCCGCTGTCGTTTTCGTCGAGCACGTTCCTCGTCTATCCGATCCCGGGCTTCTCGATGCGCTGGTACGAGAACCTGATCGCGTCGGACGAGTGGCGGATGGCCGCGAAGAACAGCTTCATCGTCGCGCCGTCGGCCACCGTCGTCGCGACCGTGCTCGGCACGCTCGCCGCGATCGGCCTCACGAAGGCGGACTTCCGCGGCAAGGGGCTGCTGATGGCCGTGCTGCTGTCGCCGATGATCGTGCCGGTCGTCGTGGTCGGCGTCGGCATGTACCTGTTCTTCGCGCCGCTCGGGCTCGCGAACACCTATACGGGGCTGATCGCCGCGCACGCGGCGCTCGGCGTGCCGTTCGTCGTGACGACGGTCGCCGCGACGCTGCAGGGCTTCAACCAGAATCTCGTGCGTGCGAGCCTGTCGCTCGGCGCGAATCCCGTGTCGACGTTTTTCCGCGTGACGCTGCCGGTGATCGCGCCGGGCGTGATGTCGGGCGCGCTGTTCGCGTTCGCGACGTCGTTCGACGAAGTCGTCGTCACGCTGTTCCTCGCGGGTGCGGACCAGACGACGCTGCCGCGCCAGATGTTCACGGGCATCCGCGAGAACATCAGCCCGACGATCGCCGCGCTCGCGACGATCCTGATCATCTTCTCGACGAGCCTGCTGCTCGCGCTCGAATGGCTGCGCGGACGCAATGCGCGGCGCGCGGTGACCTGACCTGATCTGATCTGGCGCGACGGCGGTGCGCGCACGCCATGCTCCGGCGCATTGCCGATGCGTGGTGCCGCCGGCAGACGCGGCCGGACCGGCCGCCAGCGCCGACACGACGAAGCCGGGCACGAGCCCGGAAGGCGACCCGGTGCGCGCCGGATCGTCGATCGTTGTGCGCTCAACGATGCCGCACGCATCGTACGGCATAGCACGGCATAGCACGGCATAGCACGGCATAGCACGGCATAGCACGGCATAGCACGGCATAGCACGGCATAGCACGGCATAGCACGAAGCTTTCGTTCCGCTGACTGACGACGCGGCTGCCTGCAGGTTCGATGCGGCTCTGCAACAATACGGATCGCGGCAGCGCGCCCCGGTCTTGCCGTCCGGGACGCTCGTGGCCGCGCCGCTCAATCCGCGACGCCGCGCGTCGCTCGTCAGCCGAGCCTCATCTTGTCCGAATTCGCATCCTCCGCCGGCGCCCGGGAGCCGGCCGTCAACTGGCGCGCGATGTCCGCCGTGCTGCTGGCCGTCGCGCTCGCGACGCTCGACACCGCGATCGCGAACACCGCGCTGCCCGCGATCGCCGCCGACCTGCATGCGTCGCCGGCCGCGTCCGTGTGGATCATCAATGCGTACCAGCTCGCGATGGTCGCGACGCTGCTGCCGTTCGCGTCGCTCGGCGACATCGTCGGGCACAAGCGCGTGTATATCGCCGGGCTCGCGGTGTTCACGCTCGCATCGCTCGGTTGTTCGCTCGCATCGACGTTGCCGATGCTGACGGCCGCACGGATCGTGCAGGGCTTCGGCGCGAGCGCGATCATGAGCGTCAACGTCGCGCTGATCCGCGGCCTGTTTCCCGCGCACCGGCTCGGGCGCGGCGTCGGCTTCAACGCGCTCGTCGTCGGCGTGTCGTTCGCGGTGGGGCCGACGATCGCGTCGCTGATCCTGTCGGTTGCCGCATGGCCGTGGCTGTTCGCGGTGAACGTGCCGCTCGGCGTGTTCGCGCTTGCAGTGGCGATCCCGTCGCTGCCGCAGACGGCGCGCGGCAAGCATGCGTTCGATCCGGTCGCCGCGCTGTTCAACGTGATCACGTTCGCATCGCTGATCTTCGCGCTCGGCGAATTCGCGCAGCGCGGGCCGCTGCGTATCGTGCTCGCGGCGGCGGCGGTCGCGCTGGTGTTCGGCTGGCTGCTGATCCGCCGCCAGGCCGGGCACCCGGCGCCGATGCTGCCGGTCGACCTGTTTCGCCGGCCCGTGTTCACGCTGTCCGCGCTGACCGCCGTGTGCGCGTTCGCCGCGCAGGGGCTCGCGTTCGTGTCGTTGCCGTTCTATTTCGAAACCGTCCTGCATCGCAACGCGGTCGAGACGGGGTTCCTGATGACGCCGTGGTCGGCGATCGTCGCGCTCGCCGCGCCGATCGCGGGCCGCCTGTCGGATCGATACCCGCCCGGCCTGCTCGGCGCGATCGGGCTTGCGTTGCTGAGCGCGGGCATGGCGTCGCTCGCTGCATTGCCGGTGTCGCCGAACGTATTCGACATCGGCTGGCGGATGATGCTGTGCGGCGCGGGCTTCGGCTTCTTCCAGTCGCCTAACCTGAAGGCGCTGATGTCGAGCGCGCCGCCTGAGCGCAGCGGCGGCGCGAGCGGGATCATCGCGACCGCGCGGCTGATCGGGCAGGCGACCGGTGCGGCGCTCGTCGCGCTGTCGTTCGGGATCGCGGGGCACCACGGGCCGACGCTTGCATTGATGCTCGGTGCGGGTTTCGCCGGGGCCGCGAGCGTCGCGAGCGGGTTGCGGCTGTTTGCGCCGTCGCATCGGAACGGTGTGCCGGCCGCGCCGGAGCGTGTGACGGAGCCGGCGACGGAGTAGGGTGATGCACGAATACCGCGCGACCTGAACGCGACAAAGCCGGCGCGCGGCAAACCACTGCCGCGCGCCGGCCTTTACGCATCGCTCAGAACCCGCCCGACTTGATCAGCTGGTTGAGCTTCGCGATGTTCAGGCTGCCGAAGCCGGTCGTCAAATCCCAGCCGGTGCCGGCGGTGTAGCCATAACCCTGATAGCCGTTGTTCCCCGACACGACGTCATAGCGCACGAGCGACGGGTTCGACGGGATCGCGCCATACAGGTTGCTGGCCGGGAAACCGAGGCCGGTGCCGTTCGCCGCGAGCAGGCGCGCCCAGAAGCCCGTGAAGATCGGCGCGGCGAGACTCGTGCCGCCGATCTGCTGCAACTGGCCGTAGTTGTAGATGTACGCGCCCGTGCTTTGCGCGGCGTCGAACGACACGTCCGGCAACTGGCGGTTGCTGCCCGACTGCCACGACGGCGCCGGCAGGATCGTGCTGACGCCGCCGCCCGTCGCCCACAGCTTGCCGTTGCCGTCGAGGCCTTCGTTCCACACAGTTTCGTTCGAGAAGGCGCCCGACGATGTCGTGTAGAGCGTCGTGCCGCCGATCGCGAGCACGTGCGGCGACGAAGCCGGCCACGACACCGTGTAGTTCGAGCCGTCCGGATAGCCGCGGTTGTTGCACTCGTACACGCCTTCGTCGCCCGACGACACCGAGAACGTCTGGCCTTGCGCCGCGGCCGTCGTGAAGATCTGCTCTTCGGCGTCGATCGTGCCGTCCGCGTTCGCGTCGGTTTCGCACCAGCCGAGCGACACGTTGATCACCTTCGCGGTGTTGTCCGACACCGCGCGGTTGAACGCCTGCGTGAGGCCCGTGTTGCCCGAGGCGTTGAGGTCGGCCATGTAGAACACGAGCTTGCCGACCTGGCCGCCCGCCGAGCCGACGATCGACTGGCTGTCGAGATCCCATTCGCCCTGGCCTTCCTGGTCGTCGCTGTAGCTGCCGCTCGTGCCGTTGGTCTTGACGGTCTGCGTGGAGACCGTGCCGTAACCGTTGCTCGACGTGAACTGCTTCAGGTCCTGCAGCGTCTGCGACACGCCGCCGATCGTGATGATGCCGACGGTCACGCCGGCCGCGGTCGGCACGCCGGTCGCGTTGTAGAGGCCCGGGAATTCCTTCGGATAGTGGCCCGTCGCCGTGCCGGCCGCGAGCGCCTGCGGCTTCGCGACGTTGCCGATGCGCAGCATCGGATGTGCACGCGCGACGCTCTGCAGCCCGAGCACCGAGCCGACGACGTTGCCGAGCGCGCTCGGCACCTGTGCGGTCGATGCGTTCGCGAAGCCCGAGCGGCCCGCGTACTCGAAGTGCACGAGCGACGTGTTGAACGCGGTCTTCACGGTGCCGGCCGTGCCGCGCGCGGACACCAGCAGCCGGTTCGGCGCGACCTCGATGTTCACGAAGCCGCTCTTGCGCAGATAGTCCACGACCGACTTCACCTGCGCGTCGGTCGGCGCATAGCTGGCGAGGAACTGTTCGTGCGTCAGGTACTGACGGTAATGCGCGCTGCCGGGCCGGTTCACGTCGCGCGCCAGCTGCTTGAGCTGCGCGGCATTGCGCAGCTTCAGGCTGACGACGACGTCCGTCGTCTCGCCGGCCGCGAGTTCGAGCGACGGCGCCGCGCTGCGCGCCATCAACTGCGGGCCGGTCAGAAAGGCCTTCGTGTGGGTATCGACCCAGTCCGTCGTCGCGTGCGCTGCGCCGGCGGCGAGCACGAGCGGCCATGCGCACGCAAGGTGGCGGGGCGAAGGAAGGGGCAGGGCAAACCGGGCATTCCTTTTCATCGGGAGTCCTTTTTAGGAGAGACGACGTTGCTGGAGCCCTCAGCCCTTGTGGGGCCGCGAGCGGTGACGAGCGTAGGGTGTCGGTGCCGTTCAGGTAGCTGCCAGTTTCCATAGCTGTCAGTTCTGACATCGGCGTGCGGAATCGCGCGTGGCGCGCGGTGAACGCGGCGAGCGGCGGGTGCCGACGAGGGAACCGGTTCGCGACACGACGGCACGACGACGCGCGACGTTCGCACGCACGAGTCGTTCGTCGCAGCGCCGGAACGTGCGCGATGACGTCGCGGACCGGCATGCGCATGCGTGCTTCGCGACCGGGTGTGGACGCAGGCCGAGTCGCACTATGTGGTCAAACGATGCGACGCGGGCCGAGCCGCTTCGCGCATGCACAAAAACAGGGCCGGCCGATCGCAAACGTTTCCCGAACTGTGGAACAGCGCATGGCCCAGTCTTGCAGGCGGCTTTCGGACGCAAGGCTGTCTTCGCGAATTAGAGCAAACACTCGAATCCGGACGGGCGAAGCAGACGTGATCCGACGGCACGCGAAGCCTTCGGTTAGCCCGCTTCCGGCGCGATTGCGCCCGACGCGAAGCGCGTCGCATGCAGCAGCGGCGCGCATCGGCATCCGCGAAATTCCTTCTTGACTCTTGCCGATCAGCCGATATCCTTCAATCCATAACCAACGGGTTATGAATTTGGACATGCAGAACGCTCACGACATGCTTTTCAGGACGCTTGCCGATCCGACGCGCCGCGCGCTTTTCGAGCGGCTGTGCGTGGAGGGCGAGCTGACGGTTGCCGCGCTGACGGCCCATGCGGGCGTCTCGCAGCCGGCCGTGTCGAAGCATCTCGGCGTACTGAAGCAGGCCGGGCTCGTGAATGACCGTCACGAAGGCCGGCAGACGCACTACAGCGCGCAGCCGCAAGCGCTGACCCCGCTGATCGACTGGACGAGCCAGATGGCAGGCTTTTGGCAGAACCGGTTCGACGCCCTCGAAGATCTGCTCAGAAGGATGGATCAATGAACCAAGCCACTACCGAAACGCGCTCCGTCGTCGTCGAACGGGAGCTCCCTCATCCGCCGGAGAAGATCTGGCGCGCGCTCACGCAACCGCACCTGATCGAGGCGTGGCTGATGAAGAGTGACTTCGAGCCTGTCGCGGGCCGCGCCTTCAGCTTCCGCGCGGACTGGGGCTCGGTCGACTGCACGGTCCTGACGATCGAGCCGCAGCGCGCGCTGTCCTACACGTGGGCTGCGTACGGCCTCGAAAGCGTCGTCACGTGGACACTGACGCCGACGCCGGCCGGCACGCACCTGCGCATGGAGCAGGTCGGCTTCCGCGCGGATCAGGAGCAGGCGTACCGCGGCGCACAGCACGGCTGGGTCGGGTTCTTCGAGTCGCTCGAACAGGTGCTGGCCCGGCCTGACGAAGGCACGGAGGCCCGCGCATGAGTGCAACTGACCTGCAACCGTCGGCGCGCATCGACGCGCTGATCGCCGGCATCGCCGACTGGCGCGGCCCGCTGTTCGCCGACCTTCGTCAGACGATCCTCGCGGCCGACGACGGCATCGTCGAGGACTGGAAATGGATGGGCAGCCCCGTGTGGTCGTGCGACGGGATGATCGCGGTCGCGAACGCGCACAAGGGCAAGGTGAAGCTGACCTTCATGCACGGCGCGCATCTGCCCGATCCCGGCGGGCTGTTCAATGACGGCCTCGACGGCAATGCGCGGCGCGCGATCGACTTCTTCGAAGGCGACCGGATCGACAAGCGGGCGCTGAAGACCCTCGTGCGCGCGGCGATCGAATACAACCGCACGCATCTGAAGAAGAACGCACGAGGCGCGGGGGGCGGCGCGAAGGCGCGCGGCGACAAGGCGGCGTGACGCGCCGGGCAATCGGCAACATCGCGTAACGCGCGCAGGAAAAAAAAGCCCGACACGAGGTCGGGCATCCAAATCGGCCGCAACCGCCGCGAGGCGGCTGCGGCACCTGCAAAAGCAGGGCGCTTACGCTGCGAGCAGCGAGCGCAGCACGAACGGCAGGATACCGCCGTGCTTGTAGTAGTCGACTTCGATCGGCGTATCGATGCGCAGCAGCACCTGCACGCGCTGCGTTTCGCCGTTCTTGCGGTTGATCACGAGCGTGACGTCCTGCTGCGGCTTGAAGTCGTCGCCGAGGCCTTCGATGTCGTACGTCTCGTCGCCGGTGATGCCGAGCGACTGGACGCTGTCCGAGCCCTTGAACTGCAGCGGCAGCACGCCCATGCCGACCAGGTTCGAACGGTGGATGCGTTCGAAGCTGCGTGCGATCACGGCCTTCACGCCGAGCAGTTGCGTGCCCTTCGCGGCCCAGTCGCGCGACGAGCCCGTGCCGTACTCTTCGCCCGCGAACACGACGGTCGGCGTGTCGGCGGCGATGTACTCCATCGCCGCGTCATAGATCGACTGCTGCTCGCCGCTCGGCTGGTGGATCGTCAGGCCGCCTTCGACGCGCGTGCCGTCTGCCTTCACCGGGATCATCAGGTTCTTGATCCGGACGTTCGCGAACGTGCCGCGCATCATCACGTCGTGATTGCCGCGGCGCGAGCCGTAGCTGTTGAAGTCGGCCTTCTGCACGCCGTTTTCCTTCAGCCACTTGCCTGCCGGCGAGTCTTCCTTGATCGAGCCTGCCGGGCTGATGTGGTCGGTCGTGACCGAGTCACCGAAGATGCCCAGTGCGCGCGCGCCCTTGACCGACGGGATCGAAGCGGCCGGTTCCATCGAGAAGTCGTTGCCGAAGAACGGCGGCTCCGCGATGTACGTCGACTTCGGCCAGTCGTAGACCTGGCCCGATTCGCCCTCGATCTTGCTCCAGAGGTCGCCCTTCTTGGTCAGCTTCGCGTAGTTGTCCTCGAACTTCTTCGGATCGAGCGCGAACTTGAGCAGCGCGTGGATTTCATCGCTCGTCGGCCAGATGTCGCCGAGGTAGATGTCGCGGCCGCCCTTGCCCTTGCCGACCGGCTCGGTCATCAGGTCGCGCGTGATGTTGCCGGCGATCGCGTACGCGACGACGAGCGGCGGCGACGCGAGGAAGTTCGCGCGGATGTTCGGGTGGATCCGCGCTTCGAAGTTACGGTTGCCCGACAGCACGGCTGCCGCGACGATGTCGTTCTTCGTGATCGCTTCGTTCAGTTCCGGCGTCAGGTCGCCCGCGTTGCCGATACAGGTCGTGCAGCCGTAGGCCGCGACTTCGAAGCCGAGCTTCGACAGGTAGGGCAGCAGGCCCGTTTTCGTCAGGTACTCGGTGACGATGCGCGATCCCGGCGCGAGCGACGTCTTGATGTGCGGCGCGACGGTCAGGCCGGCTTCGACCGCCTTCTTCGCGAGCAGGCCGGCGGCCAGCAGCACGCTCGGGTTCGACGTGTTCGTGCACGACGTGATCGCGGCGATCAGCACGTCGCCGTTCTTCACGTCGACGCCGTTGCTCGTCGTGTATTGCGTGTTCAGGTCGTCCGCCTTCTTCGCGAAGCCGTTGTCCGCGACCGGCTTCGAGAACAGGTCGGTGAACGTCGACTTGACGTTGCCGATCTCGATGCGGTCCTGCGGGCGCTTCGGGCCGGCCAGCGACGGTGCGACCGTCGCGAGATCCAGCGTCACCGTCTTCGTGTAGTCGATGTCGCCGGCCTTCGGGATGCCGAACAGCTTCTGCGCCTTGAAGTAGTTTTCGAACGCGGCGATTTCCGCCTTCGTGCGGCCGGTGCCTTCGAAGTAGTCGATCGTCTTTTCGTCGACCGGGAAGAAGCCCATCGTCGCGCCGTATTCCGGCGCCATGTTGCCGATCGTTGCGCGGTCCGGCAGCGACAGCGACTTCGTGCCTTCGCCGAAGAATTCGACGAACTTGCCGACGACCTTCTCCTTGCGCAGCATTTCGGTGATCGTCAGTACCAGGTCGGTGGCCGTCACGCCTTCGCGCAGCTTGCCCTTCAGCTCGACGCCGACGACGTCCGGCGTCAGGAAGTACACCGGCTGGCCGAGCATGCCTGCTTCGGCCTCGATGCCGCCGACGCCCCAGCCGACCACGCCGATGCCGTTGATCATCGTCGTGTGGCTGTCCGTGCCGACGAGGGTATCCGGGTAGTACACGGTGTCGCCGCCGTCCGCCTTCTTGTGGACGCCGCGCGCGAGGTATTCGAGGTTCACCTGGTGGACGATGCCGACGCCCGGCGGCACGACCTTGAACGTGTCGAAGGCCTGCATGCCCCACTTCATGAACTGGTAGCGCTCGTTGTTGCGCTGGAATTCCAGTTTCATGTTCAGGTCGAGCGCGTCCTTCTGGCGGAAGTAGTCGATCTGCACCGAGTGGTCGACGACGAGATCGACCGGGACCAGCGGCTCGATCTTCTTCGGGTTCTTGCCCGTGCGCTCGGCGACGCCGCGCATGGCCGCGATGTCGGCGAGCAGCGGCACGCCCGTGAAGTCCTGCAGCACGACGCGCGACACCACGAACGGAATCTCGTCGACGCGCTTCGCGGTCGGCTTCCAGTTCGCGAGCTGCTCGATGTGCTCTTCGGTGATTTTCTTGCCGTCGTAGTTGCGCAGCACGGACTCGAGCACGATACGGATCGACACCGGCAGGCGTTCGATCTTCGTCTTCAGCTCCTTGCCGAGTTGCGGCAGCGAGTAGAACTTGCCTTTGCCGGAACCGCTGTCGAATTCCTTGAGGGTCTTGTGGAGATTGTGGGCCATGGTGATTTTCCTGGGTTTAAGGCTAGGAAACAAAGAGTCCTGTAGATGACCAGGGGGCTGTTTGCGGATGAAACGTGCATGCGTTGCCCCGAGAAAGGCCGCTCGCAAGGACTGCGACGCAGCGAATACTGGACGTATTCGCAAGGAGCGTGACGCAGCGAGCGGCCTTTCTCGGGGCAACCCCAAACTTAAATTTTATTCCACGGGAATGCCCCAAATCGGCCGCATGACGGCGTCGTTCGTCTCTTGTTTGGCACGGCCAAACGGCGCTCCTCACTTCTTGTCCTGCGACCGATTTGGGGCATTCGCATGTACGTTTCATCCGCAAACAGCCCCCTATATCACATACAAGTCGACGTACTCATCGACCGGCATCGCTTCGAGCTTTGCCTGGTCCAGCGACACGTCGAGAATCGCTTGTTGCTGCTTTGCCGGGAAGCGGCGGGCGAGGTTGGTCCGGAACTTCTCGACCAGCAGCGGGATGCCGTCCGCGCGGCGTCGCTTGTGGCCTATCGGATACTCGACCACCACTTCGGCAAGCTTCGATCCGTCCGTGAATTCGATCGTCAGCGCATTCGCGATCGATCGCTTGTCCGGATCGTGGTAATCCTTCGTGAACTGCGGATCCTCGACGCACACGGTTTTCGCGCGCAGCGCGTCGATGCGTGGGTCCGCTGCGGCCGAATCTTCATAGTCGGCCGCGGTCAGCCGGCCGAACAGCAGCGGCACGGCGACCATGTACTGGATGCAGTGGTCGCGGTCGGCCGGATTGGCGAGCGGGCCCTGCTTGTCGATGATGCGGATCGCGGCCGCATGCGTGCGGATCGTGATCCGGCCGATCTCGTCGGTCGTGCGGCCCGCCGCGGCGAGCTGCGCGTGCAGCTGCAGCGCGGCCTCGGCGGCCGTCTGCGCATGGAATTCGGCGGGGAACGCGATCTTGAACAGCACGTTCTCCATCACGTACGTGCCGTACGGGCGCTGGAAGCGGAACGGCTGCCCGTTGAAGAGTACGTCGTAGAAGCCCCAGGTCTTCGCGGTGAGCGCCGACGGGTAGCCCATTTCGCCGGTTTTCGCGATCAGCGCGAGGCGCACCGCGCGGGACGTGGCATCGCCGGCCGCCCACGACTTGCGCGAGCCGGTGTTCGGCGCGTGGCGGTAGGTGCGCAGCGCGTGGCCGTCGACGAACGCGTTGGACACCGCGTTGATCAGCTCGTCGCGCGTGAGCCCGAGCAGCCGGCCGACGACGGCTGTCGACGCGACCTTCACGAGCAGCACGTGGTCGAGCCCGACCGCGTTGAACGAATTCTCGAGTGCGAGGCAGCCCTGGATCTCGTGGGCCTGGATCATCGCGACGAGCACGTCGCGCATCAGGAGCGGCTTCCGGCCGGCCGCGACGGCCGTGCGGGAGAGCCAGTCGGCCGTCGCCAGGATTCCGCCGAGATTGTCGGACGGATGACCCCATTCGGCGGCGAGCCAGGTGTCGTTGAAGTCCAGCCAGCGGATCATCGCGCCGATGCCGAACGCGGCCTGGACGGGATCGAGCTGGAAGGACGTGCCGGGCACCTTCGCGCCGTTCGGCACGATCGTGCCGGGCACGACGGGGCCGAGCAGCTTGGTGCAGGCAGGGTAGGACAGCGCCTCGAGTCCGCATCCGAGCGTGTCGATCAGGCAATGACGCGCCGTCTCCAGCGCGAGCGCGCTGTCGATGCCGGTGTTCAGCACATAGTCGACGATATCGACGAGTACCGTATCCGGAGCAGGGCGGACGTTGGAGACCGGGGCGGACATCGAGGGGCCGGGGGGAACGTGCTTAGTTCGTTGCCGGCTTCAGCTCGTTCGACTGCGTCGGTGCCGGCGTGCCTTGCGCCATTTCCGGCGTCACGCATTCGTCTGCGAGGCGCTCGCCGCCGTTCGCGTCGGAGAACAGCATCGCCTTGGTCGGGATCACGACCAGCTTGAAGCCCGCTGCCGGATCGTAGAACGTGTCGGCGCCCGTCGTCGTGGCCTGACGCGGCAGCTTGTAGTTTTTCTTCGCCCAGTGAACCGTGACGACCTGGTCGCGCTTCATGTCGCCGGCGAGGTCGAACGACAGGCCTTCCTTACAGGCCCACTTGACCGCGCCTTCCGGTACCGTATCGACCTTGGCGGCGGCACGCGCCTGTGCCTTCTTGCTGCGCGGGATGATGCGCTTGGCCGGCGCCGGGCGCTTGGCCGTGGCTTTCTTCGCGGTCGTGGTGGCCGTACCCTGGGCAAACGCGCTCGGAGCCGACACCAGCATCGTGGCGGACAAGGCGCCGATAGCGGTAGCGATCAGGAGTTTCTTCATGGAGTCAGAACCTTTCGATAGTCAGTTGACAAGGGCCGGCAATCGAAGCTGCCGGCCGGTTTGAAACTGCACGCGCCCCGAAAGCGCGCAGCGGCCGCTATTTTCGCCTATTTGGTCGCGCATACATCAGGTTTTCGGGCTCCGTTACGTTTTTTGTCGTTTCGCAAACCTTTGCCCGGTTCGCGCCTCGGTGAATGCATGAAACTCGTGTATCGGCGCGGCGGCGCGCGCTCACTGCACGTCGCCCGCGGCGGCCGGGCCGAACAGCGGCGCGGCCTCGGCCGGTACGGGCTGGCCGGTGGCCCGCGCGCGGCGCAGCACCGACCAGTAATAGCGATAGCTCGCGCGATCGTGCAGCGTATCACCGTGGCGCGTCGGACCCCAGTCGGCGGCCTGCGCGGCCAGCAGGATCTCGGCGGCCAGCGCAACCTCGTCGGTGCGCGGCGCGAAGGCGTCGACGATCGGGTGGATCTGCGCGGGGTGGATGCTCCACATCCGCGTGAACGCGAATTCGTCGCGCGCACGGTGCGCATCGGCGGCGACGACGCTCATGTCGCGCACCTCGGTCGTCACGTTGTGCGACGGCGTCTTGCCGTGCGCGTGGCAGGCCGCGGCGATTTCCAGCTTCGCGCGGCGCACCAGCGGGTGTTCGAACTGGCCGGGCGAGCGCATCGCGGAATCGGGAATCGCGCCGTGGTGCGCGGAGACGAAATCCATCAGACCGAAGCTCAGCGTGCCGACCATCGGCAGCGCGGCGAGGGCGGCCGCCTGCGCGAGCGCGCCGTGCGTCTCGACCAGCACGTCGACCGGGATCGGCTGCGCGATGCCGAGCTCGCGGCGCGCGCCTTCGATGAACGCGGCCATTTCGGCGGCGTCGGCGGCGTTCGCGATCTTCGGGAGCGTGATGTAGGCGGGTGCGCGCGCGGCGCGCAGCACGATGCGGACATCGTCGCGCCAGTGCGGGTGGGAAAAGTCGTGGATCCGGACGCCGACGCGGCCGAAGCGGTTCTCGGCGCTGCCGAGCAGTTCGGCGACGAGTGCCGCGTGCGCGGCTTCCTGGCCGACGGCCGCGCCGTCCTCGCAGTCGAACGTGATGTCGAATACGGGGCCCGTTTCGGCCTGCAGCGCGAGCGACTTGCGCATCAGCTTCTCGCTGCCCGCGTAGTGATCGCAGCATGGCAGGATCGCGGGCGGGGACGCCCCGTCGTACAGCACTTGTGCAGGAGTGAGCGCGGCCATCTCTTCTACGTCAGGGAAGCGGGTCAACGTGGCGAAAATCGGATTCGGGCGCGTTCTGGGCCGGTGCGCGGTGCGCACGAGGCGGCAAAACGTGCCCGGATCGGATCGGGCGGCAGGGCCGGCGTGCGCCGGCCCTGCGTTGACGGGCTGCCCGGAGGCTGCCCGTCGCGGTGCCGGATTTAGTTCTTCAGCAGGTGGGCGACGCCGTCGCGCTCTTCGAGCAGCTCGGCCAGCGTGCCGTCCATCTTCTCGCGCGAGAACGCGTCGATTTCCAGGCCTTCGACGCGCTTGTACTCGCCGTTTTCGCAAACGACCGGCACGCCGTAGATGATGTCTTCGGGGATGCCGTACGAGCCGTCCGACGGGATGCCCATCGTGACCCACTTGCCGTTCGTGCCGAGCACCCAGTCACGGACGTGGTCGATCGCCGCGTTGGCTGCCGACGCTGCCGACGACAGGCCGCGCGCTTCGATGATCGCCGCGCCGCGCTTGCCGACGGTCGGGATGAACGTGTCGCGGTTCCACACGTCGTCGTTGATCAGCTTCAGCATCGATTCGCCTTCGGCGGTCGCGAAGCGGAAGTCCGGGTACATCGTCGGCGAGTGGTTGCCCCACACGGCGAGCTTCTCGATCGATGCGACCGGCTTGCCCGACTTGGCGGCGAGTTGCGACAGCGCGCGGTTGTGGTCGAGGCGCAGCATGGCCGTGAAGTTCTTCTTCGGCAGGTCCGGTGCCGACTTCATCGCGATGTACGCGTTCGTGTTCGCCGGGTTGCCGACGACCAGCACCTTCACGTCGCGGCTCGCGACTTCGTTCAGCGCAGCGCCCTGAACCGTGAAGATTTCGGCGTTCGCCGACAGCAGGTCCTTGCGCTCCATGCCCTTCGAGCGCGGACGTGCACCGACCAGCAGCGCGACGTCTGCATCCTTGAATGCAACCTTCGGATCGTCGGTGATCACGACGCCCGCGAGCAGCGGGAACGCGCAATCGTCGAGTTCCATCACGACGCCTTTGACGGCGGCTTGGGCTTGCGGGAGGTCGAGCAGTTGCAGGATGACCGGCTGGTCCTTGCCGAGCAGGTCGCCGTTCGCGATGCGGAACAGCAGGGAGTAAGCGATTTGACCTGCGGCGCCGGTGACGGCAACGCGCTTTGCGGGCTTAGCCATTGAAAATCTCCAGGACGGGTGAAGCGTTGGACGCTAGCGAAAACGCCATTCTATGCGCGTTGTGCGTAACGTTGCATTGAAGCAGGGCGGAGGACTCGCGATGGCAGACGCGGTGAACCTGGAGACGGCCGTGGCACGTAGCCGGGGACGCGCTCTTGCACCCGCGAACCCTTGCTCGACCGGGAGTGTAGGAGCCGTCTCGCGCAATGTCAAACGGTATCATATGTCTTATATAAGACAGATGTTTTGCGGAAATTGAGTGGACGAAAAAGTGCGGTTTGTGATGAAATGCGCGCCATGACATCGAACCAGGCGAATACCGCGAATCAGACCGGCGCAGGCGGCCCAGGGCAGCCGGGCGCGAGCGATCCCGCACCTTCGCCTGCGGCGTCTCCGTCGCCGACGTTCAGCCCGTTATACCAGCAGATTAAGTCATTGATCACGCAAAGTCTCGAAACCGGCGAATGGAAGCCGGGCGAGATCATTCCGAGCGAAGTGGAGCTCGCGGCCCGTTACAAGGTCAGCCAGGGCACCGTTCGCAAGGCGATCGACGAACTGGCCGCCGAGAACCTCGTGGTCCGGCGGCAGGGCAAGGGCACGTTTGTTGCAACGCACAATGAGGATCGCGCGCAGTTCCGCTTCCTGCGGCTGCTTGCCGACGACGGTGCCGAGCATCCGCACGTGAGCCGCCTGCTCGAATGCCGGCGCCTGCGCGCGCCGGCCGAGATCGCGCGGCAGCTCGACCTGAAGCCGGCCGATCCCGTCGTGCAGGTGCGCCGACTGCTGGAGTTCGAGAACGAAGCGACGGTGCTCGACGAGATCTGGCTGCCGGGCGCGATGTTCCGCGGGCTCACGTTCGAGCGGCTGAGCGAGTACAAGGGGCCGCTCTACGCGATGTTCGAGACGGAGTTCGGCACGCGGATGATCCGCGCGACGGAGAAGATCCGCGCGGTCGCGGCGGAGCCGGCGGTGGCCGACCTGCTGCACGTGCCTGCGGGTTTTCCGTTGCTGTCGGTCGAGCGCGTGTCCTATACATACGGAGACCGGCCGGTGGAAGTGCGTCGCGGCTGGTATGTCACAACCGGGTACTACTATCAGAATGACTTGAGCTGACGACGGTTCGGTTCAGGCCGAGTGCGTTCGCGTTCCCCACGCTCGCGAAGCACGTTTCGGGCCGCCTTTGTTCGTGTTCGCGCAACTATCCAGAGCAGACTTTCGCTGCAGCGCGATATAAAAAGGCGCTAAAATCGCGGATTAGTGTGACAACATAGTAGGGGTCTAGCATGACTGATGCAGTAAGAAAACCGAGGCCGGAATACCGGAACATCGGATTCAGCGATATCACGATGAAATATCGCATGCCGCTGGCAGCGACTTTGTCGATCCTCCATCGAGTCAGCGGCGCGCTGCTGTTCTTGTTCCTGCCTTTCCTGCTGTTCCTCTTCGACCAGAGCCTGACGTCCGAGCTCAGCTTCGAAGTCTTCAAGGCCTTCCTCTCCAACATCGTCGTCAAGCTGATCGTCCTCGCGTTGTCCTGGGCCTTCTTCCACCATTTCTGCGCCGGCATTCGCCACCTGCTGATGGACGTCAACCACGACGCCGTCACGAAGGAAAGCGGCAAGCGGACGGCAGTCGTCGTCTTTGTCGTCTCGATCGCGCTGACGATCGCCATGGCACTCAAACTGTTCGGAGCATTCTAAGAAAATGGCAGCCAATAACCGAATCGGCTCGAAGCGCCTCGTCGTCGGCGCGCACTACGGCCTGCGCGACTGGCTCGCGCAGCGGATCACCGCCACGATCATGGCGGTCTACACGGTCATCCTGCTCGTCCTGTTCTTCGGCGCGCACGACTTCTCGTACGAAGGCTGGGCGTCGATCTTCTCCGCGCAATGGATGAAGCTCGCGACCTTCGTGATGCTGCTTTCCCTCTTCTACCACGCGTGGGTCGGCGTGCGCGACATCTGGATGGATTACGTGAAGCCCGTCGGTGTGCGCCTGCTGCTGCAATCGCTGACCATCGTCTGGCTGCTCGCATGTGCGGGCTACGCCGCGCAGATTCTCTGGAGAGTGTAAAGAATGGCTGCAATCAAAACTTCCCTCCCGCGTCGCAAGTTCGACGTCGTGATCGTCGGCGCGGGCGGCTCCGGCTTGCGCGCAGCGCTGCAACTGTCGCGCGCGGGCCTGTCGGTCGGCGTGCTGTCGAAGGTGTTCCCGACGCGTTCGCACACGGTGGCCGCGCAGGGCGGCATCGGCGCGTCGCTCGGCAACATGAGCGAAGACAACTGGCACTTCCACTTCTACGACACGATCAAGGGCTCCGACTGGCTCGGCGACCAGGACGCGATCGAGTTCATGTGCCGTGAAGCGCCGAACGTCGTGTACGAACTCGAGCACTTCGGCATGCCGTTCGACCGCAACGCGGACGGCACGATCTACCAGCGCCCGTTCGGCGGCCACACCGCGAACTACGGCGAGAAGCCGGTCCAGCGCGCGTGCGCGGCCGCCGATCGTACCGGTCACGCGCTGCTGCACACGCTGTACCAGCAGAACGTCGAAGCGAAGACGCAGTTCTTCGTCGAATGGATGGCGCTCGACCTGATCCGCGACGCGGACGGCGACGTGCTCGGCGTGACGGCCCTCGAGATGGAGACGGGTGACGTCTACATCATGGAAGGCAAGACGACGCTGTTCGCGACGGGCGGCGCAGGCCGGATCTTCGCGGCATCGACCAACGCGTTCATCAACACCGGCGACGGCCTCGGCATGGCCGCGCGTTCGGGCATCGCGCTGCAGGACATGGAGTTCTGGCAGTTCCACCCGACCGGCGTGGCCGGCGCGGGCGTGCTGATCACCGAAGGCGTGCGCGGCGAAGGCGGCATCCTGCGCAACGCGAACGGCGAGCGCTTCATGGAGCGCTATGCACCGACGCTGAAGGATCTGGCGCCGCGTGACTTCGTGTCGCGCTCGATGGACCAGGAAATCAAGGAAGGCCGCGGCGTCGGTCCGAACAAGGATCACGTGCTGCTCGACCTGTCGCACATCGGCGCCGAGACGATCATGAAGCGTCTGCCGTCGATCCGCGAAATCGCGCTGAAGTTCGCGAACGTCGATGCGATCAAGGAACCGATCCCGGTCGTCCCGACGATCCACTACCAGATGGGCGGCATCCCGACCAACATCCACGGTCAGGTCGTCGGCACGTCGCGCGATCACAAGGAACCGGTCAACGGCTTCTACGCAGTGGGCGAATGCTCGTGCGTGTCCGTGCACGGCGCGAACCGCCTCGGCACGAACTCGCTGCTGGACCTCGTGGTGTTCGGCCGTGCGGCCGGCAACCACATCGTCGAGCACGTGAAGAGCCAGAAGGAACACAAGCCGCTGCCGGCCGATGCAGGCGAGTACTCGCTGGCGCGCCTGAACAAGCTCGACAAATCGTCGTCGGGCGAATACACGCAGGACGTCGCGAACGACATCCGCGCGACGATGCAGAAGCACGCAGGCGTGTTCCGCACGTCGGCGCTGCTGAAGGAAGGCGTCGACCAGATGGCCGGCCTGGCGGCACGCGTGGAAAACATCCACCTGAAGGACAAGTCGAAGGTGTTCAACACCGCGCGCGTCGAAGCGCTCGAGCTGGAGAACCTGATCGAAGTCGCCCGCGCGACGATGGTGTCGGCGGAAGCGCGCAAGGAAAGCCGTGGCGCGCACGCACACAGCGACTACGAACACCGCGACGACGAGAACTGGCTGCGCCACACGCTGTGGTACAGCGAAGGCGATCGCCTCGACTACAAGCCGGTTCAAATGAAGCCGCTGACGGTCGAATCCGTGCCGCCGAAGCCGCGCACGTTCTAAGCCGAGTCAAAGGAATCCGAAATGGCAAAACGCATTTTTGAAGTCTACCGCTACGATCCGGACAAGGACGCAGCGCCGCGCATGCAGACGTATGAGCTCGAGATCCAGCACGAGCGCATGCTGCTCGACGCACTGGTCAAGCTGAAGGCACTCGACGAAACGCTGTCGTTCCGCCGTTCGTGCCGCGAAGGCGTGTGCGGTTCGGACGCGATGAACATCAACGGCAAGAACGGTCTCGCGTGCCTGACGAACCTGAACGACCTGCCGCAGAAGATCGTGCTGCGTCCGCTGCCGGGCCTGCCCGTCGTGCGCGACCTGATCGTCGACATGACGCACTTCTTCAACCAGTACCACTCGATCAAGCCGTACCTGATCAACGACGCGCCGCCGCCGGAGAAGGAACGCCTCCAGTCGCCGGAAGAGCGCGACGAGCTCGACGGCGTGTACGAGTGCATTCTGTGCGCGAGCTGCTCGACGTCGTGCCCGAGCTTCTGGTGGAACCCGGACAAGTTCGTCGGCCCGGCCGGCCTGCTGCAGGCTTACCGCTTCATCGCGGACAGCCGCGACACGGCCACCGGCGAACGTCTCGACAACCTGGAAGATCCGTACCGTCTGTTCCGTTGCCACACGATCATGAACTGCGTCGATGTCTGCCCGAAGGGCCTGAACCCGACGAAGGCGATCGGCAAGATCAAGGAACTGATGGTTCGCCGCGCGGTTTAAGGTTGCAATGAGCGACGATTCGCATCAATCCGACCCGCACCGCCGCGCGCGCCTTCGCTGGCGCGCGCGGCGGGGTCTGCTGGAAAACGACATCATCTTCGAGCGTTTCTTCGGCAGATACGAGCATGACCTCACCGATGCAGACGTAGGCGCGTTGTCGCGCCTGCTCGATCTGAGCGACAACGACCTGATGGACTTGCTCCTCGCGCGCAAGGAACCAGAGGGCGACCTAGACAGCCCGGAGATTCACCGGCTGTTGGAGATGCTGCGCAACGTGTAACGCGTTACGCCCGTTATCGAATCCCGTTTCTTTATTTCGATTGAGGATGTGCCATGACTCCGTCTGATGTTAAAGCCACGCTATCGTTCAGCGACAACTCGCCGAGCGTCGAACTGCCGATCTACAAGGGCACGATGGGCCCGGACGTGATCGACATCCGCAAGCTGTACGGCCAGACCGGCAAGTTCACGTACGACCCGGGCTTCATGTCGACGGCAGCTTGTAATTCGGCGATCACGTACATCGACGGCGACAAGGGCGAGCTGCTGTACCGCGGCTACCCGATCGACAACCTCGCGCAAAATGCGGACTTCCTCGAAAGCTGCTACCTGCTGCTGAAGGGCGAGCTGCCGAACGCAGCGCAGAAGAAGGAATTCGTCGACACCGTCACGAAGCACACGATGGTGCACGAGCAGATGCACTTCTTCTTCCGTGGCTTCCGCCGCGACGCGCACCCGATGGCGATCCTGGTCGCCGCGGTCGGCGCGCTGTCCGCGTTCTACCACGACTCGCTCGACATCAACGACCCGCGTCACCGCGAAGTGTCGGCGATCCGCATGATCGCGAAGCTGCCGACGCTCGTCGCGATGGCGTACAAGTACAGCATCGGCCAGCCGTTCGTGTATCCGAAGAACTCGCTGTCGTACAGCGCGAACTTCATGCACATGATGTTCTCGAACCCGTGCGAAGAGTACAAGGTCAACGACGTGCTCGTCCGCGCACTCGACCGCATCCTGATCCTGCACGCCGACCACGAGCAGAACGCATCGACGTCGACGGTCCGCCTGGCCGGTTCGTCGGGCGCGAACCCGTTCGCATGTATCGCGGCCGGTATCGCCTGTCTGTGGGGCCCGGCGCACGGTGGTGCGAACGAAGCCGCGCTGAACATGCTCGAGCAGATCGGTTCGCCGGACAACATCCCCGAATTCATCAAGCAGGTGAAGGACAAGAATTCGGGCGTGAAGCTGATGGGCTTCGGTCACCGCGTGTACAAGAACTACGACCCGCGTGCGAAGCTGATGCGCGAGACGTGCTACGAAGTGCTGAACGAACTGGGCCTGCACGACGACCCGCTGTTCAAGCTCGCGATGCAGCTCGAGAAGATCGCGCTGGAAGACGAATACTTCGTGTCGCGCAAGCTGTACCCGAACGTCGACTTCTACTCGGGCATCGTCCAGCGCGCGCTGGGCATCCCGACGTCGATGTTCACGTGTATCTTCGCGATGGCACGTACGGTCGGCTGGATCGCACAGTGGAACGAAATGATTGGCGATCCCGAGCAGAAGATCGGCCGTCCGCGCCAGCTGTTCATCGGCGATACGCCGCGCGAAGCGAAGTCGATCGACGCACGTTAAGTCGTGCGCGGCGCGACGGCCGGCAGGCCGCTCGCGTCGGGCAATCGCAACGCCACGACACCCCGGTGGGTTTATCCCGCCGGGGTGTTTTCATTTGCGGGCCGGATTTGCGCGGTGCTCCAGCGACGGCGGCCGTGTGTCGAGTGCCGGTGCGTTTTCGTCGGGGGCGTGGCCGTGCTGCAGGAAGAACTGCCGGTATGCGCCCGGGGTCATCCCGCGCGCGGCGAGGAACTGGCGGTTGAAGTTCGCGGCATTCGGAATGCCGCAGCGCGCAGCCACCGTCGCGATCGGCCAGTCGGTGCCGACGAGATGACGGCACGCGTGCGCGAGCCGCAGCCGCTGCACATGGCGGCCGACGCTTTCGCCGAGATGCCGGACGAACAGGCGCTGCAGCGTGCGCTCGGACATATGCGCGGCAGCCGCGAGGGCATCGATGCGCAGCGGTTCGTGGAAGCACCGGTCGATCGCGTCGAGCACGCGATCGAGGCGCTCGGCTTCCGGCGCGGCCACGTCGGCGCGCGGTGTCGTGCCGTCGGGCCGGTCGTACGCGTGCGCGGTGGCGAGCGGCTCGCCGCCGGCTTCCGCGAGATCGGCGAGCGTGTCGAGTGCGGCCGCGAGTCGTACGCGCGGAGCCGGATCGAGCAACTGCGGCAGCCGTGCACGCATCGCGCGGGCCGTGTCGGTGTCGAAGCGCAGGCCCGGCGCCGCGCGCCGCAGCAGCGAGCGCAGCGGCGCGTATTCGGGGCAGCAGTCGGCGAGCCGCCGCACCCAGTCGCCGTCGAACCAGACGACGAGCGCGACCTCGGGCGCATCGTGATCGATGCGTGCATTCGACGACCAGGTATGCGGCAGGTTGGGCGGCACGAGCACCAGGTCGTCGTCCGCATAGCGCGCGACGTGATCGCCGATGAAGCGCTGGCCGCGGCTGTTGAGCGTCAGCGTCAGCTCGTATTCGGGATGGCGGTGCCATTCGAACGGGATGCGCGCGAGCTGGCGGTGGTACACGCGGATCGAACAGCCGGGAGCGAACGTCACGTGTTCGTACTGCGGTTTCATCGCGGCCTCCGGGTGGGGCGGGCTGCGCGCCGTGGCATGATCGTGAGCGATCGTCACCACGGAGCGATGCCATGTTTTCACATGTTTGCGTGGGCGTCAGCGATACGACGCGCGCCTACGATTTCTATGCGCCGCTGTTCGCGGAACTCGGGTTGCGCCTGAAGTTCCGCGAGCCGGACGGCTGGTCCGGCTGGATGCCGGCCGACGCCGACCGGCCGCTGTTCTTCTTCGGCCAGCCGCTCGACGGCCGCGCACCCGAACCGGGCAATGGCCATACGATCGCGTTCAACGCGCCGACGCGCGCGCACGTCGACCGCTGCCACGCGCTCGCGCTGCGGCATGGCGGCACCTGCGAAGGGCCGCCGGGCCTGCGGCCGCATTACCACACCGACTACTACGGCGCCTATTTCCGCGACCCGGACGGCAACAAGCTCTGCGTGGTCTGCCATCGCCACGAGTAAGGTACGGTTGTCGGGATTGTATCGATAGTTGGCCGGATAGCGGTGATGACGGTCGTGCGCCGGCCGTACGCTGACAGCACATCACGACACGTTTCAGCGAGGAGACCACGATGCAACTGATGATTGACGATCTGCCGGCCGCAATTCGAGCGGCGAAACAGGCGTTGCGCGCCGACCTGCCCGGTTACGCGGCCACGTTCCGCGAACTGGAAGGCGACATCGCGCGGCAGGTCGACGCGATCCGCCGCGCGCATGCGCATGGCCGCGACGTGATTCCGGTGGTGCCGTTCGCGGATATCGCGGGCGGCACCGTCGATCCGCATTCGATTGCCGCGATCCGCACGCATGGCGCGGTCGTGATTCGCGGCGTGTTCGATGCGCAGCAGGCGCGCGACTGGAACGACGAGATCGGCGCGTATCTGGATTCGAACCGTTTCACCGACCGGCTGCATGCGCGTGCCGAGGATCGCTATTTCGGCAACCTCGCGTCGGGCAAGCCGCAGATCTACGGCGTCTACTGGTCGAAGCCGCAGGTGGCCGCGCGCCAGTCGCCGGCGCTCACGCAGGCGCGCGTGTTCCTGAACCGCCTGTGGCGGCATGCGGACGGCGCGCGCACGCATTTCGATCCCGACCAGGTGCCCGCCTATGCGGACCGGATTCGCCGCCGGCCGCCGGGGGCGACGTCGCTCGGGCTGTCGCCGCATGTCGACGGCGGCTCCGTCGAACGCTGGCTCGGCGCGAACTTCCGCCAGGTCTATCGCCACGTGCTGGCCGGCCGCTGGCGCGATTACGACCCGTTCGACGCCGCGTTCCGTCCCGATGTCGAGGAGATTCCGTCGCCGGCCGTGTGTTCGATGTTCCGCACGTTCCAGGGATGGACCGCGCTGACGCCACAGGGGCCCGGCGACGGCACGCTGCAACTGATCCCGGTCGCGAACGCGATGGCCTATGTGGTGCTGCGCGCGCTGCAGGACGATGTCGCCGACGACGACCTGTGCGGCGCACGTCCCGGCCGCGCGCTGTCGATCCGGCCCGAATGGCACGCGCTGCTGCTCGACGGGCTGGTGCCGATCCCGCACATGGAGCCGGGCGACGCGGTGTTCTGGCACGGCGACGTCGTGCATGCGGTCGAGGATGCGCATCGCGGCAGCGGCGACAGCAACGTGATGTATATCGCGGCCGCACCCGGCTGCGCGAAGAACGACGCGTACCTGCGGCGCCAGTTGCCCGCGTTCTTGCGCGGCGAGAGCCCGCCCGATTTCCCGGCCGATCATTTCGAGGTCGAATTCGACGGGCGTGGCGGGGAGGGCGATCTCACGGCGCTCGGCCGCTCGCAGATGGGGTTCGGGCCCGGCGCGTAACGGGCGCGCCGCATACGAACGCGGCCGTTCGCGACACGGCGGACGGCCGTTTGCCGAATCCGCTGCGTGCTGCGCACAATTCGACGCAATCGGCTGTCGGTGCAGCCGAAATCGACGCGAATTGCGCAATTTGGCTTCCGATAATGGTCCGGACACAACGCCGCTGCCCCGTGCGCCGCACGGGTGTGGCGATGACCAAGGAGGAGTCGATGCAATTCACGCAAGCGATCGTTCGCCGTCCCGCGCCGTCCTGTGGCGCGGGCCTGACCACTGCCGAACTCGGCGCACCCGACTACGACAAGACGCTCACGCAGTTCCACGCGTATTGCGACGCGCTGCGCACGCTCGGTGTCGAGCTGATCGAGCTGCCGCCGCTGGACGCATTCCCCGATTCGCATTTCGTCGAGGACGTGGCCGTCGTGACGCCGGAATTCGCGGTGATCACGCGCCCCGGCGCGCCCGCGCGGCGCGGCGAGACGGCGCATATCGAAGCGGCGCTCGCCGCGCATCGCGACCTGCTGCCGATGCAGGACGGCCGTCTCGACGGCGGCGACGTGATGCTGGTCGGCAAGCGCTTCTACATCGGCCTGACGGGCCGCACCGACGCCGAAGGCATTGCCGCGTTCGAATCGCTCGTGGCGCGCTACGGTTATTCGGTCATCGCGGTGCCGGTCGGCGCCGGCCTGCACCTGAAGTCGGTCGTCAACGCGCTCGGCGACGACACGCTGCTCGTGACCGAAGCGCTGGCCGCACACCCGGCGTTCGCCGACTATCGCCGGATCGCAATTTCGGCCGCCGACGAATACGCGGGCAACACGCTGCGCGTGAACGGCACGCTGATCACGCCGGCCGGTTATCCGCGCGTGCACGACGCGATCGCGTCGCTCGGGTTGCCGCTGCACGTGATCGACACGAGCGAGTTCCGCAAGATGGATGGCGGCCTGACCTGCCTGTCGCTGCGGTTCTAGCCGATTGGCGCGCGGCCGCTTCGGCCGGATAATGTGGCCCCCGCGCGGACAAGGAGACGTTCCGCGCACCAGCCACGACCCGACCGGAGCGAACGCGGATGACCGACAAGAAGATGCAGCTCGACAAGATCGATCTCCGGATCCTCGACATCCTGCGCACCGACGGGCGGATTTCCTACCGGAAGCTGTCGGAGCTCGTGAACCTCACGCCGCGGCCCTGCCAGGCGCGCGTGGAGCGGCTCGAGGCGCTCGGCGTGATCGAAGGCTACCGCGCGGTGATCAAGGCGCCGCGCGCGACCAAGCCGATCGTCGTGATCGCGCAGATCGTGCTGGCCGATCACGGGCGTTCGCAGGCGCCGTTCGAGGATGAAATGCGGGCGAATCCGGCCGTGCTCGATTGCTGGCTCGTCAGCGGCACGTTCGATTTTCTCGTGCGGCTCGCGTGCGAGGATCTCGACGAGTACCGGCGAATCGCGAACGTGTGGCTGGAAAGCCCGCGGTTCCGGATCGAGAAGATCGTGACGACGGCCGAACTGCAGGCGATCAAGCGCAGCGTCGTTTGACGCGGCCGGGAAGGTCCGGCCGCGGCAGGTCCGGCTTCGATGCGAATGACCGGGCCAATCGATTTGCATTCCGAATCAAATCGTTCGAACCGAAATCCAATCAGGGTGAACACTATGGATGCTTTGCAAGCGGCAGCGCAGACGGCCGCGCCGTCCGGGACGACGCTGAAGCGCCGTCTGCAGGGCCGCCACATCGCGATGATCGCGATCGGCGGCTCGATCGGCACGGGGCTGTTCGTCGCGTCGGGCGCGTCGGTCGCGCAAGCGGGGCCGGGCGGTGCGATCGCCGCGTATCTCGCGATCGGGATCATGGTCTACTTCGTCGTCACGGGGCTCGGCGAGATGGCGGCGCTGATGCCCGTGTCGGGCTCGTTCGCGATCTACGGCGAGAAATACGTCGACGAAGGCTTCGGCGTCGCGCTCGGCTGGACCTACTGGTATAGCTGGGCCGTGACGATCGCGATCGAGCTGGTCGCCGCACAGATCGTGATGCGCTACTGGTTTCCGGCCGTGCCGGGCGTGTGGTGGGGCGCGGCCTTCCTCGTGCTGATCTTCCTGCTGAATACGCTGTCGGTGCGCGGCTTCGGCGAATCGGAATACTGGTTCTCGCTGATCAAGGTCGTCACCGTGATCGCGTTCATCGCGGCCGGGCTGCTGATCGCGGCCGGCGTGCTGGGCACCGGGCATCCGGTCGGCTGGCGCAACTTCACGACGGGCGACGCGCCGTTCGTCGGCGGCGTGCACGCGATGATGAGCGTCGCGCTGATCGCGGGCTTCTCGTTTCTCGGCACCGAGCTGGTCGGGATCACGGCCGGCGAATCGGAGAATCCGCGCAAGACGATCCCGCGCGCAGTGAAGCAGATCTTCTGGCGGATCATGCTGTTCTACGTGCTCGCGATCTTCGTGATCGGCCTGCTCGTGCCGTACACCGATCCGAACCTGCTGAAGAGCGACGTGACCGACATCGGTGTGAGCCCGTTCACGCTGGTGTTCAGCCATGCGGGCTTTCCGCTCGCGGCCGGCGCGATGAACCTCGTGATCCTGACGGCCGTGCTGTCGGCCGGCAATTCCGGCACCTACGCGGCGACGCGGATGCTGTACAACCTCGCATCGGAAGGGCGCGCGCCGGCGATGTTCGCGACGCTATCGCCGGGCGGCGTGCCGCGCAATGCGCTGTACGCGACGATGGCCGTCGGCGGGCTGTGTTTCCTCACGTCGCTGACGAACAACCAGAGCATCTATCTGTGGCTGCTGAATACGGTCGGCATCACGGGCTTCATCGCGTGGCTCGGCATCGCGGTCTGCCATTACCGGTTCCGCAAGGGCTTCCTGAAGCAGGGCTACCGGCTCGATCAGTTGCCGTATCGCGCGAAGTGGTTTCCGTTCGGGCCGCTGTTCGCGATCGCGATCTGCATCGTGATCTCGCTCGGACAGGATTACCAGGCGTTCTTCGCGGCCCGCATCGACTGGATGGAAGTGCTGTCGATCTATGTGTGGATTCCGCTGTTCGTCGCGATCTGGTGGGCGTATCGCCGTGCACGCAAGAGCCGGCTCGTGCGCTACGAGGAGATGGACATCGGGCCGTGGCTGACGCGCTCGGTCGAGGCCGTCGACGCGGCGGCGGACTCGCGCGAGCGAGCGCGCGGCGCGTAGTGATGGCGATCACGCATCGAGTTCGGGGTAATGCCGGAAGATGCCCGATTCGTTGAACGGGATGCGCCGGTCGGAATCCAGATAGCGCGCGACGGGTTCGAGCTGCGCGACGCGGTCGTGCAGGCTGACGAGCCCCGCGACTTTCCGCTCCGCGCGCTTCATCGCCTTCGGGAACGCGTAGCGCAGCCCTTCGATCAGCTGGAACATCGACAGATCAGCATAGCTAAGCGCGCTGCCGGCGATATGGCCGCCCTTGTGCGGATTCTGTTCGAGCACGCGATCGAAGTAGCCGAGGAATTTCGGCAGCCGATTCTCGATGAAGTCGGCTGCGCGCTCGGCCGCTTCCGCTTTCTGGTCCTCGTAATACAGGCAACTTGCAATCGGATGATGCGTGTCGTGGATCTCGGTGACGAAATCGGTGACGGTCAGCTGAATCTGGTGCACCCACAGCCGGCCGGCTTCGTCGTCGGGCGCGAGCCCGAGCCGTGCGCCGAGAAACAGCAGGATGTTCGCGGTCTGCCCGACGACCACATCGCCGGCCTTCAGGAACGGCGGCGCGAACGGCACGCATTCCGCCTTCGTGCTGTCCATCATGCGCATCATTGCCGACACGCCCATGCCGCGACCCGACTCGCGCGCGACGTCGACATAGTCGGCTTCGGCCGCCTCGAGCGCGAGCCGCACATACTCGCCGCGGCCCTGTATCTCGGGCCAGTAATAGAGTTCATATCGCATGCTGTTCTCCCGTCCAGTTGAACCGGATGCTTGAGCTATCGTGAAAACGGTGCGGCCGTCCGCCGCGAATAGACAGTCTAGGCAATCGCAAGAAACGTGCAGTGCGCGTCACGCGCCGCGTTCGCCGCCTTCGGGGCCGTAGAAGAACACCCAGGTCGAGAAGTCGCCGGAGAAATCGACGAAGCGATGCACCGCATGCGCAGGGACGAACAGCGCGTCGCCGGCCGCGACGTCGCACTCGCGTCCGCCGACGATGAAGCGCGACGTGCCGGTGGCGATCACGTAGACCTCGTCGCGCGTATGCGGCTTCTGCTGGTCCGCGATGCGTGGCCGGTACAGCTCGACGTCGAGTGTGCCGTGGCGAAACAGCGTCGTGAACAGCGTGCCTTCTTCGTCGAGGCGAGCAAGCGAATCGTTCAGGCCGAGCTTCATCGTGGTGTGCTCCGGATCCGTTCGTGGGAACGTGCGTTGCGCCATCGTATCGCGAAATCCGGCGAACACGGGTCGGCGCGCGACGACGCACGCGAATCGGATACTCCCCACCGGTGAAACGTTGGTCGCATTCGCTCGCCATGGATGAAACACATTCGTCCATCGATGAAACGGCGTGACGATTGCCTGCATTCGATCGACAGGTTCACCGCAATTTAATAAACGCCCACTACGATCCTGCATCGTCGATCGACAAAATGCAGCGATCCGATCCACGCGTCGACTCTGCGGACCGTCGCTGAACCGCGCGACTCGCCCGATTGCCATTTCCCGTGACCCCGCGATCTGCAACGCCTCGACTTGCCACAGGCGTTATTCGCATTGTTTCGTCATTCTTATGAATCTGAATCCGTCGGCTTCTTCACGCAGAAAATTTCTTGCCGCCGCACCCGCCGTTGCGGCGGCGCCGCTGCTCAGCGCATGCGGCGGCGGCGACGTCACGTCGACGCCCATCGCCGATAGCGCACTAGCCGCGCAGATGTCCGCGAAGCTGAACGCGCAGCTCGGCGATGCGGCGACGGTCAATGCGATCGTGCCGGCGATGACCGATGTCGGCTTCACGTGGGATCTGCCGACGGTCCCCGCCGCGCAGATCGGCGCGATCGTCGCATACAGCTTCGGCAACCGCCCGAACGCGGCGAGCGGCAACACGTCGAGCACGGGCGGCAACCAGTCCGCGCTGCCCGATCCGGGGCCGGTCAACGAAGCGCTCGCGGACGCGGTCTACCGCATCCGCCAGTTGAAGCCCGTCAAGGTTTACGCGCAGTGGGAAATCGC
Source organism: Burkholderia pyrrocinia (assembly GCF_001028665.1). Taxonomy (NCBI): domain Bacteria; kingdom Pseudomonadati; phylum Pseudomonadota; class Betaproteobacteria; order Burkholderiales; family Burkholderiaceae; genus Burkholderia; species Burkholderia pyrrocinia. The sequence goes on along the minus strand of NZ_CP011504.1, from coordinate 119,119 downwards.
GCGCTTTCTCGTGTCGAAATACGGAATGGGCGCCGACGTGCTGTCGTCGATCGAACCGGTGATCGCGAGCAACGGCTCGATCGTGTACCTGAGCACGGCAGGCGTTGCGGCCGTGGCCGTGTCGCGCGCGGGCGGCGCGGCCGCGATGGGCACGGTTGCGGTGGTCGGCCATCGCGATCACGCGAAGCGCTGCATCCAGACCTCGCAGCAGGCGGGCATGAAGGCGGCAGCGGTTGCCGAGGTGCCGCTCCCGACTGTGTACGACCCGCAATCGGGCCAGCCGTGGACGCGCAACCGCAGCCTCTACCTCGTGCACGACATGTATGCGCAGATGCTTTCGCGCGCGGTGACCGCGACGATGCAGGCGTTCCCGAAGGGCTGACGCCTTCCGCTCTCCACTCGATTCCCATGACCATGAAGACCCGCCGCCATTTCCTGGCTTCCACTTCCGTACTTGCCGCCTCGTGCGCGGCCGCCACGCCCGTGTTCGCGAGCGACGCGCCGGTGTCCGATGCCGAGCTCAAGCGCCAGATGCTCGGCAAGCTGACGAACGAACTGAACGATCGCGCGACCGCCGCCGACGAGACGGGTTACCTGTTCGACACGTTTTTCTCGTGGGCGCCGCCTACCGTCGAGGCGACCGGCATCAATGCGATCGCCGCGTTCAGCTTCGGCAGCCGCGCCGCGGCGCCCGGTGCCGCGCCGGTGCCGGGCCCGGTGAACGAGGCGATCGCCGACGCCGTGTTCGCGCTCCGGCAGAAGGTCGCCGTGCCGGTCTACGCGCAGCAGGAAGTCGCGAGCGTGCTCGCGTCGAAATACGGGCTGACGGCCGGCGTGACGACGATCGCGACGCCGGCCATGAGCGCCGGCAGCCCGATACCGACGCCCGACGGCGTCGCCGCCGCGATCGTCAGGCAGGCCGGCTCGGCCGCGGCGCTCGGCAAGGTCGCGATCGTCACGCATGCGGATCAGGCGTCGATCGCCGTGCGCGTGTCGAATGCGGCGGGGATGCAGGCGGCGGTGCCGGCCGGGCTGGCGCTGCCGGTCGCCTACGACACGTCCGCGCAGCCGCCCGCGATGCGCCGCCGCGATCTCTACCTGATGAGCAACGCCGGCATGCAGCTCGCGATGCTGCGGCTCGACCTGATCAACCGCGAATATCCGAACGGCTGACGCCGCGGGGTTCCGGCCGGTCGCGCCCTGTCCGGATGACGCGAGCCGCGATCGCGGTCATCCGGACCCGGCGCGCCCCATTTGCCGGGTAATGCCGATACAGGTATTGGGGCTACCTGCCAAACCACTGTTTTTAATGGGTTTTTTCGCGTCCGGCCTGCGCTGCGACGCGTTCTGCGTGGCATAATCGACCGCATCCGTAAGGCTTGTAGTCACAACGACCCCGCATACCCATGGCACAGACTCTCTACGACAAACTGTGGAATACCCACGTGGTCCACACCGAGGATGACGGCACGACTTTGCTGTACATCGACCGTCAGCTGCTGCATGAAGTCACGAGCCCGCAGGCGTTCGAAGGGCTGAAGATCGCGCAGCGTCCGGTGTGGCGCATCAGCGCGAACCTGGCCGTGTCGGATCACAACGTGCCGACGACGGACCGCAGCCACGGCATCGCCGATCCCGTCTCGAAGCTGCAGGTCGACACGCTCGACTCGAACTGCGATGCGTTCGGCATCACGCAGTTCAAGATGAACGACGTGCGCCAGGGCATCGTCCACATCATCGGGCCGGAGCAGGGCGCGACGCTGCCGGGCATGACGATCGTGTGCGGCGATTCGCATACGTCGACGCACGGCGCGTTCGGCGCGCTCGCGCACGGCATCGGCACGTCGGAAGTCGAGCACGTGCTCGCGACGCAAACGCTCCTGCAGAAAAAGAGCAAGAACATGCTCGTGAAGGTCGAGGGCGCACTGCCGCGCGGCTGTACCGCGAAGGACATCGTGCTCGCGATCATCGGCAAGATCGGCACCGCAGGCGGCACGGGCTACGCGATCGAATTCGGCGGCTCGACGATCCGCGCGCTGACGATGGAAGGCCGCATGACGGTCTGCAACATGGCGATCGAGGCCGGCGCGCGCGCGGGCATGGTCGCGGTGGACGACACGACGATCGATTACCTGTTGGGCCGTCCGTTCGTGCCGACCGGCGCGGAATGGGACCAGGCCGTCGAATACTGGCGCCAGTTCAAGTCGGACGAAGGCGCGCAGTTCGACCGCGTCGTCGAGCTGAACGCGGCCGAGATCGTTCCGCAGGTCACGTGGGGTACGTCGCCGGAAATGGTCACGTCGATCGACGGTCGCGTGCCCGATCCCGAACGCGAGAAGGATCCGGTCAAGCGCGACGCGATGGAGCGCGCGCTGGCCTACATGGCGCTCGAGCCGAACACGCCGATCGAATCGATCAAGGTCGACAAGATCTTCATCGGCTCGTGCACGAACGCGCGGATCGAGGACATCCGCGCGGCCGCGTATGTCGTGAAGAAGCTGAACCGTCGCATCGCGTCGAACGTGCGGCTCGCGATGGTCGTGCCGGGCTCCGGCCTCGTGAAGGCGCAGGCCGAACGCGAAGGGCTCGACAAGGTGTTCACCGATGCCGGTTTCGAATGGCGCGAGCCGGGCTGCTCGATGTGCCTCGCGATGAACGCCGACCGGCTCGATCCGGGTGAGCGCTGCGCGTCGACGTCGAACCGCAACTTCGAAGGCCGGCAGGGCGCGGGCGGTCGCACGCACCTCGTGAGCCCCGCGATGGCGGCGGCGGCGGCGATCGAAGGTCACTTCGTCGACATTCGCAAGCTGGGGTAATGCGTGACGGCATCGAAGGTCATCACGCGGCTGGTTGCCGCACTGGCGCTCGCGGGGCTGGGCTTCGGCCTTGCGGGCTGCAATACCGTCCAGGGCTTCGGGCAGGACGTCAACGCCGCCGGCAACGCGCTGAAGCGCGCCGCGGAGTGACGATTCCCGCCGAGAATTTGTCGATGTGCGCCGGCTGAACGCCGGCCCTCCAACCGGATAGACGGATCATGGAAAAATTCACAGTACATACCGGCGTCGTGGCGCCGCTCGATCGCGAGAACGTCGACACCGACGCGATCATCCCGAAGCAGTTCCTGAAGTCGATCAAGCGCACGGGCTTCGGTCCGAACGCGTTCGACGAGTGGCGCTACCTCGATCACGGCGAGCCGGGTCAGGACAACTCGAAGCGTCCGCTGAATCCCGACTTCGTGCTGAACCAGCCGCGCTACCAGGGCGCATCGGTGCTGGTCGCGCGCAAGAACTTCGGCTGCGGCAGCTCGCGCGAGCACGCCCCGTGGGCGCTGCAGCAGTACGGCTTCCGCGCGATCATCGCGCCGAGCTTCGCGGACATCTTCTTCAACAACTGCTACAAGAACGGTCTGCTGCCGATCGTGCTGACCGAGCAGCAGGTCGATCACGTGTTCAACGACACGTACGCGTTCAACGGCTACCAGCTGACGATCGACCTCGACGCGCAGGTCGTGCGCACGGGCGACGGCCGCGAGTATCCGTTCGAGATCGCCGCGTTCCGCAAGTACTGCCTGCTGAACGGCTTCGACGACATCGGCCTCACGCTGCGCCATGCGGACAAGATCCGCCAGTTCGAAGCCGAGCGGCTCGTGAAGCAGCCGTGGCTCAATACCAAGCTGGTCGGCTGATATCGCCTTCGAGGCGGGCGCGCTTGCCGCGCGTTCGCCGGCCTGCCTCCATAACCTACCCAGTCAGGAATAACGCATGAAGATTGCAGTGTTGCCCGGCGACGGCATCGGTCCGGAAATCGTCACCGAAGCGGTGAAGGTGCTGAACGCACTCGACGAGAAGTTCGAACTCGAACAGGCGCCGGTCGGCGGCGCGGGCTACGAGGCCAGCGGCCATCCGCTGCCCGACGCGACGCTGAAGCTCGCGAAGGAAGCCGACGCGATCCTGTTCGGCGCCGTCGGCGACTGGAAATACGACTCGCTCGAGCGCGCGCTGCGCCCCGAGCAGGCGATCCTCGGTCTGCGCAAGCATCTGGAGCTGTTCGCGAACTTCCGTCCGGCGATCTGCTATCCGCAGCTCGTCGATGCGTCGCCGCTGAAGCCCGAGCTCGTCGCGGGCCTCGACATCCTGATCGTGCGCGAACTGAACGGCGACATCTACTTCGGCCAGCCGCGCGGTGTGCGTGCGGCGCCGGACGGCCCGTTCGCCGGCGAACGCGAAGGCTTCGACACGATGCGCTATTCGGAACCGGAAGTGCGCCGCATCGCGCACGTCGCGTTCCAGGCGGCACGCAAGCGCGCGAAGAAGCTGCTGTCGGTCGACAAGTCGAACGTGCTCGAAACGTCGCAGTTCTGGCGCGACATCATGATCGACGTGGCGAAGGAATACGCGGACGTCGAGCTGTCGCACATGTACGTCGACAACGCGGCGATGCAGCTCGCGAAGGCGCCGAAGCAGTTCGACGTGATCGTCACGGGCAACATGTTCGGCGACATCCTGTCGGACGAAGCGTCGATGCTGACGGGCTCGATCGGCATGCTGCCGTCGGCGTCGCTCGACAAGAACAACAAGGGCCTGTACGAACCGTCGCACGGTTCGGCGCCGGACATCGCGGGCAAGGGCATCGCGAATCCGCTCGCGACGATCCTGTCGGCCGCGATGCTGTTGCGCTACTCGCTGAATCGCGCGGAGCAGGCCGATCGCATCGAGCGCGCGGTGAAAACGGTGCTCGAACAGGGTTACCGCACGGGCGACATCGCGACGCCGGGCTGCCGGCAGGTCGGCACGGCGGCGATGGGCGACGCGGTGGTCGCGGCGCTGTAAGCAGGCAGTAAAGGGTGCGAACGCGGCCGGTAAAAACGGCACGTTCGCGCCGGGTTGGCCGTTGTGCGGCCGGATAGGTTTGTGTAGACTCGAACGATGGCGCTTATTTCCCTGATCTCCCCGGTCTTGAAACTCCACGGCAACATTGCCCGTGCGGGTGCGCGCGCCATCGTCATCACGAAAACCATTACCACGAAAACGATCATTAAACGCTGATCGTCCGTCGTGCCCGCCTTTTCCCCGCGCGGTCACAGCGGGGACGGAAATGGCGGGGAAGCTCCATCAAAGGGTTAGTCATGAACGTAGGTCTCGTAGGTTGGCGCGGCATGGTCGGCAGCGTCCTGATGCAGCGCATGCAGGAAGAGGGCGATTTCGACCTGATCGAACCGGTGTTTTTCAGCACCAGCAACACGGGCGGCAAAGCGCCGTCGTTCGCGAAAAACGAGACTACGCTCAAGGACGCGACCAGCGTCGACGAGCTGAAGAAGTGCGACGTGATCATCACGTGCCAGGGCGGCGACTACACGAACGACGTGTTCCCGAAGCTGCGCGCGGCCGGCTGGAACGGCTACTGGATCGACGCGGCGTCGTCGCTGCGGATGAAGGACGACGCGGTCATCATCCTCGATCCGGTCAACCTCGACGTGATCAAGGACGCGCTCGTCAAGGGCACGAAGAACTTCATCGGCGGCAACTGCACGGTCAGCCTGATGCTGATGGCGCTCGGCGGCCTGTTCCGCGAGAACCTCGTCGACTGGATGACCGCGATGACCTACCAGGCCGCATCGGGCGCGGGCGCGCAGAACATGCGCGAACTGCTGTCGCAGATGGGCACGCTGAACGGCGCGGTGAAGGAACAGCTCGCCGATCCGGCGTCGGCCATCCTCGACATCGACCGCCGCGTGCTGGCCGCAATGAACAGCGATGCGATGCCGACCAGCAACTTCGGCGTGCCGCTCGCGGGCTCGCTGATTCCGTGGATCGACAAGGATCTCGGCAACGGGATGTCGAAGGAAGAGTGGAAGGGCGGCGCGGAAACCAACAAGATCCTCGGCAAGCCGGCGATGGGCGAGCCGGGTTCGATCCCGGTCGACGGCCTGTGCGTGCGGATCGGCGCGATGCGCTGCCATTCGCAGGCATTGACGATCAAGCTGAACAAGGACGTGCCGCTCGACGAGATCAACGGCATCCTCGCATCGGCGAACGATTGGGTGAAGGTCGTGCCGAACGAGCGTGAAGCGTCAATGCGCGACCTGTCGCCGGCGAATGTCACGGGCACGCTGACGGTGCCGGTCGGCCGCCTGCGCAAGCTCGCGATGGGCGGCGAATACCTGTCGGCATTCACGGTCGGCGACCAGCTGCTGTGGGGCGCGGCCGAGCCGCTGCGCCGCATGCTGCGCATCCTGCTCGACAAGTAAGCCCGCTCGCCTGCCCGGTCTCCGGGCCGGGCTGCACAAGATGACGCGCCGCGTCGGCCTTGACGATGTCAAGGCTGGCGCGGCGCGTTTTTCATGCGCGGATCAGCGCAGGTTCAGCAGCGTCTGGTCGACCGCCTGCTGGGTCTTGATCGTCTGCGCGTTGGCCTGGTAATTGCGCTGCGCGGTGATCAGGTTCACGAGCTCGGTCGTCAGGTTGACGTTCGAGTTTTCCAGCGCGCTGCCCTGCAGCGTGCCGTGGTTCGTGCTGCCCGGCGCGGAGATCTGCGGCACGCCCGACGCAGAGGTCTCCGCATACTGGTTGCCGCCGATGTTCACGAGCCCGTTCGGGTTGTTGAAGTTCGCGAGCGCGATCAGGCCGAGCACCGCGCTCTGGCCGTTCGAGTAGTTGCCGGTCAGCTTGCCGTCGGTGCCGATCGAAAACGTCGTCAGCGTGCCGCTCGCGAAGCCGTCCTGCGCGAGGTTGTTCACGCCGTCCTTGCCGCCGTATTGCGTCGTGCCGCTCAGGTCGAGCGTCAGGTTCTGCGGGTTGGCGCCGCCCGTCGTGTTGGGGATCGAGAACGCAAACTGACCGAGGCTCGGCGTCGGCTGGCCGGTGGCGGCCGACGTCGTCGAACTGATCCGGCCCGACGCATCGAACGTGACGGTGCCGAGATTCGTCGGCGTCTGGCCCTGCACGCCCGCGTAGGCCTGCCAGGTGCCCGCCGCGCTTTTCGCGAAATACATCGTGACCTGCTGCGAGCCGCCGAGCGTGTCGTAGACCTGGATCGACGAATTGTAGTTGTACGTCGTGTTGTCGCTCGCGTTGAACGGCGTCCTGGTCGGCACCTTGTCCTGCGAGCTCAGGTTGAACTGGCCGGTGATCTTGCCCGTCGCCTGCGGCGCGATGTTGTTGGTCGGCGCCTGCAGCGGCACGGTCTGTGCGGTGTTGATCACGCCGCCCGCGCCTGCCGCATAGCCCATCAGGTTGCGGCCTTGCGAGTCGACGATGGCGCCGTTCTTGTCGCGGTGGAACGTGCCGTCGCGCGAGTACGTCGTCGCGCCGTTGCTCGACATCTGGAAGAAGCCGTTGCCGTTGATCGCGATGTCCAGCGACGAGTGGGTCGTATTGATCGTCCCCTGGCCGAATTGCTGTTGCACCGACGCGAGCATCGTGCCGATGCCGATCTGCGTGTTGACCGACGTCGCGACCGAATTCGCATACATGTCGGAGAAGTTCGCGCGGCCCTGCTTGAAGCCGGTCGTGTTTGCGTTCGCGATGTTGTTGCCGATCACGTCGAGATTGCTCGACGCGCCGGCCAACCCGCTCAAACCCTGCTGATAGCCCATGTTCGATCCCCGTAACGAGCTGGTGAGTGAATGCAGTCTTGCAACTGCGCGCTGACCCTCTGGCACTTCACGGCGTCAGCCCGGCCGACCGCGCCCCTGCCTTTCCGGCATGTGCGAACGCGATGGCCGAATTGCGCCGATTCCTGTTTGAAGACGATCGTAGCGATCGCAATTATTCGATCTGTGTAATTTTGTGTAATGTAATTGAATTGCTGTCGAAATGACTGTTTTTGTATGAGTAATGGATCGTGCTGTCAGGCTTGCAAGCCTTATGGGGCGGTGGTTTGGCGGGAAGAATGTTCAATTCGACGATAAGAGATGGGAATTGCCTTCTTATCGATCAAATGAAATTCATTTGAATTGGATTGGCAGGCCGGCGGGATTTATTTGGAATGGCGGCTGTTAATCCATTAACGGCAGGCGACGCGAATTGTTGAGCGGATGCGGCCGATTTCCCGGTTGTGGTCCGGCGCCGGACCTCCGGATGGGCGAACCGCCCGGCGGAAATGCAAAGCACCGAACCGCTTGCGCGGCCGTTCCCGCAATTCTTGGGTGCGGGGCGAGGAAGCGACGCAGCGTCGAGCGTTGTCATTCGTTCCGAATGCGACGTTGTCGCAACGTTTTTCACTCATTGATGCCTGTTCTTTCGATCAATCCGGCGCGCCGGCTGCAGTGTGCGGACCCGTGCGCAGCTTGATGCGATCGCCGGGCGTGCCGCCGCGCGAGCGCAGCCGGTTGCACCCGCCGGCGACGAATTCGGCCCGAACGCGATCACGTGAAGTAAACTACGCGGTTACGACGCGCAGACCCGCCGAAAGCGTCGCGTTCTGCGCGACGCTTTTGCATTTCTGCGGCAACTTTATTGACGCTTCCAACCGCGAATCCGAGCCGCGCCAGCGCGCGGCGATAGAGCCAACGATGTCCCGAATTTCCTTGTTTCCGCGTCAGTCCCGTCTGTCGCGCGCCGTGCGTGGCGCGCTGGCGATCATGGCGCTCGGCGCAGCCGCTTCGGCCTGGGCGGCCGGCACCGGCGAACTGCCGGCATCTGCTGCCGGCGGCGCCGCGCCGCTTACCGTGACGGTCCAGCCGGGCCAGTCGCTGAACGACATCGCGAAAGCGGCCACGCAATCGCACGATCCCGGCGTGCTCGCGCGCGCCGGCCGCGCGCTGTTCGACGCCAATCCGCAGGCGTTCATGAAGCGCGACGCGAGCCGCCTGAAAGTCGGCGCGACGCTGACCGTGCCCGCGCTCGACGCAACGGGCGCGGCGCTCGCGCCGGCCGGTGCGTCTGGCGCATCCGGTGCATCCGGGGCGACGGCCGCCTCCGCGCCTGCCGCTGCATCGGGTGGAGCGGCTGTTGCGCAGCCCGGTGCGTCCACGCCGCATCCGGGGTCGGCCGTGCAATCCGCACCGGTGGCGCCGGCTGTACATGCGGCTCCGGTGAGCGGTGCGAGCGTCGCGACGGTGGCGGGGGCGTCGGCTCCGGCAGGCGCTTCGGCCGCGCACGGCGCGTCGGCTGTCGAAAACATGCAACCGGCGGCGCCTGCTGCCGGTGCCAGCGGCCCGCATGTGTGGAGCGGCGCGATCCAGTCGGTGCCGTCGTCTGCGAGCGAGGTCGTTGTCCAGCCTGCGCCGGGCAGCCAGGTTTCGGGCGCGAACGAGCCGGCCGGTGCGGCACCCGCCACGGGTGCATCGCAGCCGCGGCCGTCGAGTCTGCAGCAACTGCTGGCATTGAAGAACCGCGTGCTGATGGAGTTGCAGAAGCACGGTATCGGCAAGCCGGCCACGACGAACGACGTCGCGCCTGCGCCGGCTCAGGCGCCTGCTGCACCGCGTCCGGCCGCGAACGATGCCGGCGCGCCGTCTGCCGCGTCGCCGGCAGCCGAAGCGTCGTCCGGCGTGGCCACCAGCGCTGCGCAGCCGGCATCGGCGCCCGCGCAGCCGGTCGCACCCGTAACAGCGCCTGCGCGCCCTGCGGATCAGATGGACTGGCGCCCGGCCGTAGCGGCGGGCGCGGCCGTGATCGTCCTCGCGGCAGGGTTCGTGTGGCGCAGGCGCCGGAAGGGCCGGCAAACGGACAATACGGGTACGACGGCTGCAGCCCCCGCAGCGGGCGGTGCCGTGGCTGCCGAAGCCGAAGCAGCGCCGTCCGTCGAACGCGAACTGCCGATCCGGCCCGAGATGCCGGTCGCCCGCGACGCGGCCGCCGACATGAACCTGGCCGCGGCGACTGCCGCAGCGGCGGAGACGGTCGAGCCGCCCGAAGCGGATGCGTCGCCGGTACACGAAGCGACGACGCCGCATGACGAGCAGCCTGAAGTGCCGCCGACCCACGCCGCAGTACCGCCGGCGAGCGACGCGACTTCGACTTCGACTTTGACTCCGACTCCGACTCCGCACGACGCAGAACCGGTAGAACAGGCTGCTGCCGACACACCGGTCGAGTCGCGCGCCGCGCCTTCGGCGACTGAATCGCAACACGCGGCGCTGATGCAGAACGCGATCAGCGCGCTCAACAGCCTCGACATGCCGCTGCCGCCGCGCACGCAGGACGAGTCGTCGCTGGCGGCGGATGAGCCGGCTGGCCAGGCAGGGCAGTCCGACACCGATAAAATCGCAACTAACGGTCAATCCGCACCGCACCAGCCAATTGGCTCGGTCGATCCGGCCCCGGAACATCCTGCCGACCAGGACGACGAGTTCGACTGGGATCCGGACGCGACGCCGCCGGCCGGCCACGCGGGCAGCCCGGCCGCGTTGTCGTCGCTGCCGCCGCTCGGTGGCGCGCAATTCGGCACGCTGAAGCTCGATTTCGATCTCGACCTGCCGTCCACGCCGGGCGCCGCGCTGCCTGCGCTGACACCGGACGAGCTCGCACGCATTGCACGCAACAAGCTCGACCTCGCGGCCGAGTATGTCGAACTGGGCGACCTGTCCGGCGCGCGGACGCTGCTGCAGGAAGTGGTCGACGCGAACGACGCCGCGACGCGCGACGATGCGCGCGCGCTGCTCGCGAAACTGGCGGACGAGGCGTGATGCGGATCGCGCTGGGCGTTCAGTACGACGGTGCGGCGTTCTGCGGCTGGCAGGCGCAGCCGCACGGCAAGACCGTGCAGGACGCCCTCCAGCATGCGCTGGCCGAGTTCGCGCGGGTGCCGTTGCACACGACGGTGGCCGGTCGGACCGACACCGGCGTGCACGGGCTCGGGCAAGTCGTGCACTTCGATACGGACCTCGATCGCGAGGAATTCTCGTGGGTGCGCGGCACCAATGCGTTCCTGCCGTCGACCGTGTCGGTGCAATGGGCGAAGCAGATGCCGGAGACGTTCCACGCGCGTTTCTCGGCGTTCGAGCGCACCTACTACTACGCGCTGTACGTGCATCCCGTGCGTTCGCCGATGCTGGCCGGGCGCGCGGGCTGGATCCATACGCCGCTCGACGACGACGCGATGCGCGCCGCCGCCGGGCACCTAATCGGCGAGCACGACTTCTCGTCGTTCCGGTCGTCGGAATGCCAGTCGAAGACACCGGTCAAACACCTGTACCAGATCGATGTACGGCGCGCAGGCCATTTCATCCATTTCCGCTTCCGCGCCAACGCGTTCCTGCATCACATGGTGCGCAACCTGATGGGTTGCCTCGTCGCGGTCGGGCGCGGCCGCCAGCCGGCCGACTGGGTCGCCGACGTGCTGGCCGGGCGCGACCGCAACCTCGCGGCACCCACGTTCATGGCCGACGGGCTGTACCTCGCCCACGTCGGCTACCCGGCGGAATTCGCCGTCCCGCCCGCGCAGCTCGGCAGCGTGCCGTGGAGCAGCGTCTGGGCCGATCTGGACCCACTATCATGACGGATCACGCCGTGTCTCCTTCGACTTCCGCCGCGGCCGGCGTGCCGCCGCGCACGCGCATCAAGTTGTGCGGGCTGTCGCGTCCCGAGGACGTGCTGCACGCGGCGGCGCTCGGCGCCGATGCGATCGGGCTCGTGTTCTACCCGAAGAGCCCGCGCGCGGTGACGATCGCGCAGGCGGCCGAACTCGCGCGCCTGGCGCCGCCGTTCGTGTCGGTGGTCGGGCTGTTCGTGAATGCGACCGAAGCCGAGATCGAAGCCGTCGTGCGCGACGTGCCGCTCACGCTGCTGCAGCTTCATGGCGACGAGACGCCCGAGCAATGCGACGCGCTCGGCCGCGCGGCACGCCTGCCGTGGTTGCGCGCGGTGCGCGTCGGCCCCTCGACGCAGCCGTCCGATTTGGTAGAATCGGACCTTCATTATTCGAAAGCGCGCGGCCTCCTGTTCGACACCCTGGTGCCGGACTACGGCGGTAGCGGCAAGGTCTTCGATTGGTCTCTTATTCCCGCAGAGCTCGCGCATCGGGCCGTTTTGAGTGGTGGCTTGAGCGCGCAAAACGTCGGTGATGCGATCCGCCAGTTGCGCCCGTTTGCTGTCGATGTCTCGAGTGGCATCGAAGTGGAGGGCGCGAAGGGCGTGAAGGATCACGCCCGGATGGCGGCGTTCGTACGCGCGGTGCGCGAAGCGGACGCCGGGTGATGCAAGCCGGTGCGGCCCCGAAGGCGGGGCGCATCGACCGATCGAGAGAGACACCATGTACAACCTTCCTGATGCTCGCGGCCACTTCGGCCCGTACGGCGGCGTGTTCGTCGCCGAGACGCTGATTCACGCGCTGGACGAACTGCGCGCGGCGTATGAAAAATTCCAGAACGATCCCGACTTCGTCGCCGAATTCGAGCGCGAGCTGAAGCATTTCGTCGGCCGTCCGTCGCCGATCTATCACGCGCAGCGCTGGAGCGAGACGCTCGGCGGCGCGCAGATCTACCTGAAGCGCGAGGACCTGAACCACACGGGTGCGCACAAGATCAACAACGTGATCGGCCAGGCGCTGCTCGCGAAGCGCATGGGCAAGAAGCGCGTGATCGCCGAGACGGGCGCCGGCCAGCACGGCGTCGCGACCGCGACGATCTGCGCGCGCTTCGGGATGGAGTGCGTCGTCTACATGGGTTCCGAGGACGTGCGCCGGCAGGCCGCGAACGTCTACCGGATGAAGCTGCTCGGCGCGACGGTCGTGCCGGTCGAGTCGGGTTCGCGCACGCTGAAGGATGCGCTGAACGAAGCGATGCGCGACTGGGTCACGAACATCGAAAGCACGTTCTACATCATCGGCACGGTCGCGGGCCCGCACCCGTACCCGATGATGGTGCGCGACTTCCAGCGCGTGATCGGCGACGAGTGCAAGGTGCAGATGCCCGAGCTCGCAGGCCGTCAGCCGGACGCGGTGATCGCCTGCGTCGGCGGCGGCTCGAACGCGATGGGCATCTTCTATCCGTACATCGACGACCAGTCCGTGCAGCTGATCGGCGTCGAAGCGGCCGGCGACGGCCTCGATACGGGCCATCACGCGGCGTCGCTGATCGCCGGCAGCCCGGGCGTGCTGCACGGCAACCGCACGTACCTGCTGCAGGACGACAACGGCCAGATCATCGAGACGCATTCGGTGTCGGCGGGCCTCGACTATCCGGGCGTCGGCCCCGAGCACGCCTGGCTGAAGGACAGCGGCCGCGCGCAGTACGTGCCGATCACCGACGAGGAAGCGCTGAAGGCGTTCCACGACTGCTGCCGGATCGAGGGGATCATTCCCGCGCTCGAGTCGAGCCACGCGATCGCGTATGGCGTGAAGCTCGCGCCGACGTTGCCGAAGGACAAGATCCTGCTCGTCAACCTGTCGGGCCGCGGCGACAAGGACATGCACACGGTCGCCGAGCGATCGGGCATCGAGCTCTGACCCCGACCGATGCGTGACCTGATCGAAGAGCCGGGCGGCGGTGCCGCGAGCGAGGCGGAGGCGGTTCAGCCTGCCGCCGCCGTGCCGCGCGCGCTGCCGTCCGGTATCGAACTGCATAACCGCGATTTCCTGACCGATGCCGCGCACCTGCCGGATGCGTCGATCGACCTGATCGTGGCCGATCCGCCGTACGGGCTCGGCAAGGACTACGGCAACGACTCGGACAAGCGTTCGGGCGACGTGTTTCTCGCGTGGACGCGCGAGTGGCTCGAGCTCGCGATTCCGAAGCTCAAGCCGAGCGGGTCGATGTACATTTTCTGCACATGGCAGTACGCGCCGGAAATCTTCAGTTTCCTGAAGACGCAGCTCACGATGGTCAACGAGATCATCTGGGACCGGCGCGTGCCGAGCATGGGCGGCACGACGCGCCGTTTCACGTCGGTGCACGACAATATCGGCTTTTTCGCGGTTTCCAAGGCGTATTACTTCGATCTCGATCCGGTCCGCATCCCGTACGACGCCGACACGAAGAAGGCCCGTTCGCGCAAGCTGTTCGAAGGCAGCAAGTGGCTGGAGATGGGCTACAACCCGAAGGACGTCTGGTCGGTCTCGCGCCTGCACCGGCAGCACGCGGAGCGCGTCGATCATCCGACCCAGAAGCCGCTGGAAATCATCGAGCGGATGGTGCTCGCAAGCTGCCCGCCGGGCGGCCGCGTGCTCGATCCGTTCATGGGCAGCGGCACGACCGCGGTGGCCTGCGCACGGCAGGGGCGCGACTTCGTCGGCTACGAGATCAACGAAAGTTATTGTGCGATCGCGCACGAGCGTGTGAACGCGCTTGCCGCGCCGGCATGCGCGTGAATCGCGCGGCCGTATCGCCGAACTCTTACTTTGTATGGGTCCGGAGTAAGCGCTAAAGCGCCAACTCCGGGTCGACACAGGAAAATTGCCATGTCCCGTATCCAGCAGACCTTTGCAGCGCTCGCCGAACAAGGCCGAAAGGGCCTGATCCCGTTCATCACGGCAGGCGACCCCGATCCCGCGAAGACCGTCGAATTCATGCACGCGCTCGCCGAAGGCGGCGCGGACGTGATCGAGCTCGGCGTGCCGTTCTCGGACCCGATGGCCGACGGCCCCGTGATCCAGCGCTCGTCGGAACGCGCGCTCGCGCGCGGCGTCACGCTGAAGAGCGTGCTCGCGGACGTGAAGCGCTTCCGCGAAACCGACCCCAAAACCCCCGTCGTGCTGATGGGCTATGCGAACCCGATCGAGCGGATGGGCGTCGACACGTTTGCGACCGAAGCGCAGGCGGCCGGTGTCGACGGCGTGCTCGTCGTCGACTATCCGCCGGAAGAGGCGGGCGTGTTCGCCGAAAAGATGCGCGCCGCGCAGATCGATCCGATCTTCCTGCTCGCGCCCACGTCGACCGACGAACGCATCGCCGACGTCGGCAAGATCGCGAGCGGCTACGTGTATTACGTGTCGCTCAAGGGCGTGACCGGCGCGGGAAATCTGGATGTTTCGAGCATTGCGGGTAAAATCCCGGCCATCAAGTCGCGCGTGCCGGTTCCGGTAGGCGTCGGCTTCGGCATCCGCGACGCCGAAACGGCGCGCGCGGTGGCCGAAGTGTCGGACGCCGTCGTGATCGGCAGCCGCCTCGTGCAACTGCTCGAAAGCGCCGCGCCGGAAGGCGCCGCCGCCGCGCTGAAGGCGTTCATCGCCGAGCTGCGCGCCGCGCTGGACGGCGCGGGCAAGACGGCGCGATAACACCAACATAGGATGGCGGGAACGGGCTACCCGGCCCGGCCCGCCACGGAACAGGAAACCATACGATGAGCTGGCTCGACAAACTGTTGCCGCCGAAGATCAAGCAGACCGACCCGAAAAGCCGCAAGGGCATTCCGGAAGGCCTGTGGGTCAAGTGCCCGTCCTGCGAGGCGGTGCTGTACCGCAACGACGTGGACGCGAACCTGCACGTGTGCCCGAAGTGCGATCACCACATGCGCATCGGCGCGCGCGAGCGTCTGGACGGGCTGCTCGATCCGGAAGGCCGCTATGAAATCGGCCAGGAAATCGTGCCGGTCGACTCGCTGAAGTTCAAGGACAGCCGCAAGTATCCCGATCGTCTGAAGGAAGCGATGGACGAGACGGGCGAGACCGACGCGATGGTCGTGATGGGCGGTGCGATCCACACGCTGCCCGTCGTCGCGGCCTGCTTCGAATTCTCGTTCATGGGCGGCTCGATGGGCTCGGTCGTCGGCGAGCGCTTTGCGCGCGGCGCGCAGAACGCGCTGGAACAGCACGTGCCGTTCATCTGCTTCACGGCGTCGGGTGGCGCACGGATGCAGGAAAGCCTGCTGTCGCTGATGCAGATGGCGAAAACCACCGCGATGCTGACCAAGCTGGCCGAAGCGAAGCTGCCGTTCATCTCGGTGCTGACCGACCCGACGATGGGCGGCGTGTCGGCGAGCTTCGCGTTCCTCGGCGACGTCGTGATCGCCGAACCGAAGGCGCTGATCGGCTTCGCCGGCCCGCGCGTGATCGAGCAGACGGTCCGCGAGAAGCTGCCGGAAGGTTTCCAGCGCGCCGAATTCCTGCTGACCACGGGCGCGATCGACATGATCGTCGACCGCCGCAAGATGCGCGACGAGATCGCGCAGCTGCTCGCGCTGCTGCAGCGACAGCCGGCCGACGCGCTGGCCTGACCGGCGCGAGGTGGTGAACCCTGCGCGTCGCCTGGCTTCAGCGTCAGGCGGCGCGCTTCGTTTTTTTGGCGTAGTGGCGGTACCGATCCAGATTTGATCCGATGAGCACTTTTCCCACTCTCGACGCGTGGCTTTCGCATCTCGAGCGCGCGCACCCGGTCGGCATCGACATGGGCCTGACCCGCATCGGGCAGGTCAAGGCGGCGCTGCAGCTCGAATTCGCGTGTCCCGTCATCACCGTCGGCGGCACGAACGGCAAGGGCTCGACCTGCGCGTTCCTCGAGACGATCCTCGTGCGCGCGGGCTACAAGGTCGGCTGCCACACGTCGCCGCACCTGCTCGAATTCAACGAGCGCGCGCGCGTGAACGGGCAGAACGTCACCGATGACGAACTGCTGCCGCACTTCGAGGCCGTCGAAGCCGCGCGCACGTCGCTGCCCGAACCCGTGTCGCTCACGTACTTCGAATTCACGACGCTCGCGATCCTGCATCTGTTCGCGTCGCGCGGGCTCGATGCGGTGATCCTCGAAGTCGGCCTCGGCGGCCGGCTCGATGCGGTCAACATCATCGATACCGATTGCGCGATCGTCACGAGCATCGACATCGACCACACCGAATACCTCGGCGACACGCGCGAGAAAATCGCGTTCGAGAAGGCCGGGATCTTCCGCGCGGGCAAGCCGGCGATCTGCGGCGATCCTGCCGCGCCGCAGACGCTCGTCGACCATGCCGAAGCGATCGGCGCCGACTTGTGGCTCGTCGGCCGCGATTTCCGCTACGAGGCGCAGGCGGGCGCGGAGCGCCAGCAGTGGAGCTACCTCGGTCGCGAGAAGCGCTATCCGGCGCTTGCGTATCCGGCGCTGCGCGGCGCGAATCAGCTGATCAATGCATCGGCCGCGCTCGCCGCGCTCGAGGCGCTGCGCCCGGTGCTGCCGGTGTCCGCGCAGGACATCCGGCTCGGGCTCGCGAACGTCGAGCTGCCGGGGCGCTTCCAGGTGCTGCCCGGCAAGCCGGCGATCGTGCTCGACGTCGCGCACAACCCGCATGCGGCGGCCGTGCTCGAGCAGAATCTCGGCAACATGGGCTTCTTCCCGTACACGTACGCAGTGTTCGGCGCGATGCACGACAAGGACATCGACGGCGTGCTGCGGCACCTGAAAGGCGAGATCGACCACTGGTGCGTGACCGACCTGCCGCTGCCGCGCGCGGCCTCCGCGGAGCAGCTCGAAGCCGCGCTGCGCAAGGCCGGCGTGGAGGAGGGGGCCGATTCGAGCGTGACGCGTTACGCGTCGCCGGCAGAAGCGTTTCGCGATGCACTAAAAAGAGCATCCGAGAATGATAGAATCGTGGTTTTCGGCAGTTTCCATACGGTTGCCGGCGTGCTGGCCTACCGTAAATCGCAGCAACACTGACTGACGGGCAGTTTCGGACTCAGCCATTCATGGGAATTTTCTCGTTCGGCAAAAAAGACGACGACGCGCCCACGCGGCGCGGCGGTCGCACCGGGACCTCCCGGAACGTGCGCACGGAGCGCACTGAACGCGTCGAGCGGCGTCCGCGCCGCACCGAGCGTCCGGAATCGGACGCGCTGCTCCTCGATCCGACCCTTCCAGAAAAGCAACGCGCGCGCCGTCGCCTCGTCGGCGCGATCGCGCTCGTCGTGGCCGCCGTGATCGTGCTGCCGATGGTGCTCGATTCGCACCCGAAGCCGGTGACGGACGACATCGCGATCGACATTCCGAACCGGCCCGCGCACCAGGCGGTCGCGCCACGTGACGACGATGCGTCCGACGTGCAGGCTGGCGTCGCGCACGACGAGCCGCCGGCATCCGACACCGCCGTCGCGGCGGCCCCGGCGCCTGCGCCGAAGGATGCCGCCAAGCCGGCCGCGAAGCCCGATACGACGACCACGGCGAGCGTGACGCCGCCGAAGCCCGCACCGAAGCCGGCCGCCCCCGCGGCGAAACCGGCGGCGCCGAAGCCGGCTCCGGCGACCGTCGCGAATGCCGACACAGCGAGCCCGGACAGCGACGATGCGTCGTCGCCGTCATCGCCGGCCGGTGCGCGCTTCGCGGTGCAGCTCGGTTCGTTCAAGGAAGACGCGACGGCCCGTTCGTGGGCCACCAAGTTGAAATCTGCGGGTGTGCCCGCATATGTCGAGCATCGCAAGCAGGCAGACGGCAGCACGGCTACACTGTTGCGTGCCGGCCCGTTCGCGGATCGCGCGGCGGCTTCCGCCGCGATCGCGAAGGTGCGCGAAGCCGGTCTGACGCAGTAACGCACGATGCTGACGGCTTTCGACTACGCTGTATTGGCGGTGATCGTGTTGTCGGCGCTGCGCGGTGCGTGGCGCGGCTTCGTGTCGGAGATTTTCGGGCTGATCGGCTGGATTGCGGCGATCGTGATCGCGGGCCGCTACGTCGGGCTGGTCGTGCCGTACATCCCGGCGAACTGGCCGGGCGGCGCGCTGACGCAGTGGGTGATCGCCTTCGCGTTGGTCGTGATCGGCGTCGTGCTGGTCGCCGGCGTCGCGAACGCGCTGCTGTCGCGGATCGCGCAGGCGAGCGGCCTGGGCGGTGTCGATCGCTCGCTGGGCATGATGTTCGGGCTCGTCCGCGGCTGTGTGCTGGTGGTGCTGCTGGTCGCGGCGGCCGGGCTGACCGAACTGCCCAAACAGGATTTCTGGCGCAATGCGCTATTGCGTCCTTTCGCCGAACAGGGCGTGCACGAGCTGAAGCAGCTCCTGCCCGACGGCATGGCCCAGTACGTACGCGTGTGACGACGCGGCCGGGCAGGACGTAACCGATTTTGTCATTCTGAAGGACATGCCATGTGCGGCATCGTAGGCGTTATCTCCCAATCCCCGGTCAACCAGCTGATCTATGACAGCTTGCTGCTGCTGCAGCATCGCGGTCAGGACGCAGCGGGCATCGCGACGGCGGACGGCAGCAATTTCCACATGTACAAGGCGAACGGCATGGTGCGCGACGTGTTCCGCACGCGCAACATGCGCAGCCTGCCCGGCACCTACGGCATCGGCCAGGTGCGCTACCCGACGGCCGGTTCGGCGACGAGCGAAGCCGAGGCGCAGCCGTTCTACGTGAACGCGCCGTTCGGGATCATCCTCGCGCACAACGGCAACCTGACGAACTGGCAGCAACTGAAGGACGAGATGTTCCGGATCGACCGCCGGCACATCAACACCAATTCCGACAGCGAAGTGCTGCTCAACGTGTTCGCGCACGAACTGCAACTGTCGACGACGGGCCTCGAGCTCGATCCGGCCTCGGTGTTCAAGGCGGTTTCGGGCGTCCATCGCCGCCTGCAGGGCTCGTATGCGATCGTGTCGCTGATCGCCGGCTACGGCCTGCTCGCGTTCCGCGATCCGTTCGGCATCCGCCCGCTCTGCATCGGCAAGCTCGAAACGGAGCACGGCACCGAGTGGATGGTCGCGTCGGAGTCGGTCGCGGTCGAAGGCATCGGTTTCGAATTCGTACGCGACGTGAAGCCGGGCGAGGCGGTCTTCATCGATCCGGCCGGCAACTTCCACAGCCAGCAATGCGCGGAGCAGCCGACGCTGAATCCGTGCATGTTCGAATACGTGTACCTCGCGCGTCCGGATTCGTGCCTCGACGGCGTGCCCGTCTACAACGTGCGCCTGCGCATGGGCGACTATCTCGCCGAGAAGATCAAGCGCGAGCTGCCGAACGTGCCGATCGACGTCGTGATGCCGATTCCCGACTCGTCGCGCCCGGCCGCGATGCAGGTCGCCGCGAAGCTCGGCGTCGAGTATCGCGAAGGCTTCTTCAAGAACCGCTACGTCGGCCGTACGTTCATCATGCCGGGGCAGGCCGTGCGCAAGAAGTCGGTGCGCCAGAAGCTCAACGCGATGAGCATCGAGTTCAAGGACAAGAACGTGCTGATCGTCGACGATTCGATCGTGCGCGGCACGACCTCGCATGAAATCGTGCAGATGGCGCGCGATGCGGGCGCGAAGTCGGTGATCTTCGCGTCGGCGGCGCCGCCCGTGAAGTTCCCGAACGTGTACGGCATCGACATGCCGACGCGCGGCGAACTCGTCGCACACGGCCGCACCGACGATGAAGTCGCGAAGATCATCGGCGCCGACCACCTGATCTACCAGGACGTCGACGACCTGCGCCGCGCGGTGCGCGACATCAACCCGAAGCTCGAACGCTTCGAGGCGTCGTGCTTCGACGGCAACTACATCACCGGCGACGTGACGCCCGAGTATCTCGATACGATCGAGCGCGCGCGCCTCACGCCGGCGTCGCAGGCCGATCGCGATACGGCCGGCGATACCGAACGCTCGCAGATGAACCTGCAGCTGTCGGTCGAGTGACACCGGCGTACGCTTTTGACGAAGAGTGATAGGATGTGGCCTTGCGTCGATTTGATATCAGCTTGCGGACGCGGGGCGACTTCCCAAAACAGCTAAAGCGAAGGCCGGCGGCAGTCGGCCCGAGTCGATCGCTGTCGTACCGCACCGAAGCCCGCTGATGCCGACGCATAGCGGGCTTTTTGTTTTGGCCTGGTTTTGACTTGGCTTGCGCGATACGCGCGGCCATCGAATACGGAAAACGGAACATGGACGACTCCCTCAACTTCGACACGCTTGCCGTGCGCGCGGGCACACTGCGCAGCGACTTCAACGAGCACTCGGAAGCGCTGTTCCTCACGTCGAGCTTCTGCTTCCAGAGCGCGGCCGACGCGGCCGAGCGCTTCGCGAATTCGGAAGACTACTTCACCTATTCGCGCTTCACGAACCCGACCGTCACCATGTTCCAGGAGCGTCTCGCGGCGCTCGAGGGCGGCGAGGCGTGCATCGCGACCGCGTCGGGGATGGCTGCGATCATGTCGGTCGTGATGTCCGCGCTGCAGGCGGGCGATCACCTCGTCAGCTCGCGCAGCCTGTTCGGCTCGACGCTCGGGATGTTCTCGCAGATCTTCAGCAAGTTCGGGATCACGACGACCTTCGTCGATCCGACCGACCTGAACGCATGGCAGGAAGCCGTGCGACCCGAAACGAAGATGTTCTTCCTCGAGACGCCGTCGAACCCGCTGACCGAACTCGCCGATATCGAAGCGATCGGCAAGATCGCGAAGGCCGCGAACGCGCTGTTCGTCGTCGACAACTGTTTCTGCAGCCCGGTGCTGCAGCAGCCGCTGAAGCTCGGCGCGGACGTCGTGATGCACTCGGCGACGAAGTTCCTCGACGGGCAGGGCCGCGTGCTCGGCGGCGCACTGGTCGGCTCGAAGGAATTCATCATGGGCAAGGTGTTCCCGTTCGTGCGCAGCGCGGGGCCGACGCTGTCGGCCTTCAACGCGTGGGTGCTGCTGAAGGGGATGGAGACGCTGTCGCTGCGCGTCGAGAAGCAGTCGGCGAACGCGCTGGAAATCGCGCGCTGGCTCGATTCGCATCCGGCGGTGGCACGCGTGTTTCATCCGGGCCTCGAGTCGCACCCGCAGTACGAACTCGCGAAGCGTCAGCAGAAGGCGGGCGGCGCGATCCTGTCGTTCGAGCTGAAGGGTGACACGCCCGAGCAGCAGCGCGCGAACGCATGGCGCGTGATCGACAGCACGAAGCTGATCTCGATCACCGGCAACCTCGGCGATACGCGCACGACGATCACGCATCCGGCGACCACGACGCACGGCCGCATCACGCCGGAAGCGCGCGCGGCGGCGGGGATCACCGAAGGGCTGATCCGCCTGTCGGTCGGCCTCGAGAACGCGGGCGACCTGCGTAACGATCTCGCGCGCGGCCTGGAGGGCTGAGCGACGCGGTGCTTGCGCCGCATCGACGCATCAACGACAACGGGCCGCCTGCAAACCAGGCGGCCCGTTGTTTTTTGCATCAAGCCATTCCGTCCGGCGCACCGCGTTCCCGCATGCGCCGCGCGATTCAGCCGGTGTGCCCGTGCGGCGCGGCACGCATCGCGTCCACCATCCACCGCAGCGTTTCGTCGAGCGGCGTGACGGGCAACTCGCCCACCGCGCGCCGCAGCTTGTCGCGCGACCCGCTCAGGCTTTTCACCTCGTTGTGCCGCACGAAACGCGGATCGACCGTCACGTCGATCACGTAACCGGCGATGCGCGACAGCATCACCAGCACTTCCTTCAGCGAATACGCGCGCTCCGAGCAGACGTTGAACGTCTC
Source organism: Burkholderia pyrrocinia (assembly GCF_001028665.1). Lineage (NCBI taxonomy): Bacteria > Pseudomonadati > Pseudomonadota > Betaproteobacteria > Burkholderiales > Burkholderiaceae > Burkholderia > Burkholderia pyrrocinia. The sequence continues at coordinate 96,844 of NZ_CP011504.1, read as the reverse complement.
GCCGGCCGGAGCCGCTTCGATCAGCTTCAGATACGCGGCCGTCACGTCGCGCACGTCGGAGAAATCGCGGCTCACGTCGAGATTGCCGAGCGAGATGCGCGGTTCGTTGCGCGCGTAGTGCGCGGCGAGCTTCGGCAGCAGATACGCTTCGCCCTGGCCGACGCCCGTGTAGTTGAACGGCCGCGCGATCACGATCGGCAGCCGGTCGGCCCACAGCTTCGCCGCGTATTCCATCGCGAGCTTGCTGACTGCGTAGTCGTTCGCGGGGGCGGGCGCGACGGTCTCGTCGAGCACGCCGGCCGTCGAATTGCCGTAGATGTTCGCGCTGCTCGCGAGCAGCACGGCCGACGGACGCTGGTCGAGACCCGCGAGCGCGGCCAGCAGGTTGCGCGTGCCGATGATGTTGACCGCATAGGTCTGCGACGGCTCGTCCTGCGCGACGTGTGCACGCGCGGCGAGATGCACGACCGCATCGGGCCGCGCATCCGCCGCCGCCGCGCGCACCGCGTCCGCGTCGAGCAGGTCGACGGGCAGCAGCGTGCAGTGTGCGAAGGCCGGATCGTCGGGGCGCGGCGCGCCGGGCGCGATCGTGCCCCAGACGTCATAGCCGGCCGCTTGCAGGCGTTCGGCCATGTAGCGGCCCGTGAAGCCCGTCAGGCCCGTGACGAACGCACGGCGTGACGGGCGTCCGGCTTCAGAACGTGTCATGGTGTTGGTTCCGCGTCAAATCCGCTTCGACCATCATCTGGCAAAGTTGTTCGAGCGTCGTCTTCGGTACCCAGCCGAGCTTGGCTTTGGCCTTGTCCGCACAGCCGATCAGCAGGTCGACCTCGGCGGGGCGGTAGAACTTCGGGTTCACTTCGACGAGCACGTTGCCGTTCGACGCGTCGAGGCCGCGTTCCTGCTCGCCCTTGCCGGTCCATTCGATCTGGTAGCCGGCAGCCGAGAATGCCATCTGCACGAAGTCGCGCACGGTCTCGGTGCGATTGGTCGCGAGCACGTAGGTGTCGGGCTCGTCGGCCTGCAGCATGCGCCACATTCCTTCGACGTATTCGAGCGCGAAGCCCCAGTCGCGTTTCGCGTCGAGGTTGCCGAGCTCGAGGCGGGTCGCCTTGCCGAGCTTGATCTTCGCGATGGTGTCGGTGATCTTGCGCGTGACGAACTCGCGGCCGCGCAGCGGCGATTCGTGGTTGAACAGGATGCCGCTGCTGCCGAACAGGCCGTACGACTCGCGGTAGTTCACGGTCATCCAGTGCGCGTACAGCTTCGCGACGCCATACGGGCTGCGCGGATAGAACGCGGTCGTTTCGGTCTGCGGAATCGCCTGCACCTTGCCGAACATCTCGGACGTCGACGCCTGGTAGAAGCGCGTCTTCGGGCTCACGACGCGGATCGCCTCGAGCAGGTTCAACGGGCCGAGGCCCGTCACTTCGGCGGTCGTCGCCGGCTGGTCGAACGACACGCCGACGAAACTCTGCGCGGCCAGGTTGTACAACTCGTCGGGCTGCGTGCGTTCGAGCAGGCGCAGGCTTGAGCCGGCGTCGGTGAGGTCGTGTTCGACGAGCGTGAGGTTCGGGTGCGTGTCGACGCCGAGCTCGGCGATGCGCCAGAAATTGACCGAACTGGTGCGGCGATAGGTGCCCGTGACCTCGTAGCCCTTGTCGAGCAGCAGTTTGGTCAGGTAGGCGCCGTCTTGGCCCGAGATCCCGGTAATGATGGCCTTTTTACGAGTTTGGCTCATGGCGTTGTCCTGGTAGAAGCGAAAGGGAAAATCAGGCGGTCGTGCCGGCGGCAGCCGGCAGCGCGCGGCGTGAGGGGCCGCGCGTCAGGCGCCGTTCGAAGCCGTACCAGCTCAGGGTCGCGTAGGCGAGCGTGATCGCCAGCGCGAGCGCGGCCGTGACGAAGCGGTTCAGGTGCAGCGGCCAGAGCGCGTACAGCACGCTCAGGTGGATCAGGTACACGGTGTAGCTGACGGTGCCCACGTAGACGAGCATCGGGTTCGTCAGCACGCGTTGCACGATGCCGCGGCCGCGCAGCGCGATCACGACGATCGACGTGCACAACAGCAGCGAGATGCTGTAGAGCGCCGCATTCGACAGCGGCGTGTTCGCAGCGCGAAAGCGCGGGAACGACAGGTGCAGCCAGCCGAGGATCGCGAGCGACACGAGCGCGCCGACGAGCGCGAGCGGGTAGAACGGGTCCAGCGCGCGCCGGTCGCGGCGCAGCACGATCGCGAGCAGCGCGCCCGCGGCGAGCAGGTCCATCCGGAACGGCGTCAGGTAGTAGATCGGCCAGAACGAATCGAACCACGGCGTCGCGATCGCGCGCAGCACCGGAGCCGCGACGATCAGCGCGGCGGCGACCCACAACAGCGCGCGCTCCGAGCACCACAGCACGACGAACGGCCAGAAGATATAGAACTGCTCCTCGACCGCGAGCGACCACAGCACGTTCAGGCTGTCATGCCCGATGCTGCCGAGCGACAGCCCGATATTGGTCGAGAAGAACGCGAACCACGGCCAGTGCGGCAGCCAGCTCGCGCCGAACAGGAGCGTCGACACCAGCAGCAGCAGCACGTACGGCGGCAGGATGCGGCGCACGCGGCGCGCGTAGAAGTGGCTGAAGTACGACTGCCCGCGCGCCTTGCGCTCGAGCAGGATGCCGGTGATCAGCAGGCCGCTCAGCACGAAGAACAGGTCGACACCCATCCAGAGCGGCGCCTTCAGCGCGTGCTGCAGGAACACGGCGCCGACCGCGATCGCGCGCAGGCCGTCGAGCTGCACGATGCGGCCGTGTTGCGGCGGGGTCAGGTCGGCGGATCGCGAGATGCCCGTCATCGCGCCGCTCCTTCGCGACGCGCGGCGGGGGCCGCGGCGTGTCGCACATCCGATGCGTGAGCGTAATGCATGCCTTTAAATGAAATATCGAATCGAAACCGATTCTAGGGAAAAGAAATCGGCAAAAAAACGCGCGCCATTTATCTGGCGAAAAACATTTAAATGCCGATTATTCCGGTCGCGAAATGAAAGGTTGGCGCCCGGGCAGCCGCGACAGGCGGCACGGAGCGGCATTTTCTACGGGGCGATGCATGAAAGGCGGTCGTTATTGCCGTTTTCGGGCGCTATTTCATGCCTGTTCCGGTTCGATATTTCAGGCGGAAACATCCCCAAATATTTCCAAATTTCTTGTGATTATTTTTGCTTGTAACCTGCATCGCGACGTTTGAAACCCATTTCGCGACAGGGCGCGCCGGCGGCAGTCCGCGGCGGCGCCGGTCGCTGTTGCATCGAGTCTGGAGAAGCGCATTGCGACGTCTGATTCTGGTAGGCATGACGGTATGCGCGACGCTGCTGACGAGCGCCGCGTCGGCCGAAACGGTGTTGCCCGCGACGACGTCGTGGATCGGCAACACGTTCGGCTATGGCGACGGCAGCTGGACGCAGATCGACATCCGCGCGATCGCGGTGACGCCTGAAGGCAAGGTGTATACGAATGCGCCGTGGGACGAAAGCGGCGCCGAGGCGAGCGTCTACCAGGACGGGAAGATGCTCGGCTTCGCCGGCGGCACGCACGGCTGGGGCAATCTCGGCGGCAACGCGATCGCCGTGAACAGCAAGTACGCGTATGTCGCGATCGGCGTCGGCAACGAGCGCGGCCACCTGCAGTCGCCCGGCATCTGGCCGGACAAGGGCAAGCAGTGGTTCGGCATCTCGCGGCGCACGATCGGCGACATGAAGCAGCCCGCGCCGTTTCGCGCGGCGCCGCAGGTCGCGCCGGGCGGACGCGCCGATGCCGGCCGCGCGCGCATGGCCGCGAGCTTCATGATGATGAACGAGGTGCCGGCCCCCGCGCGCTCGGAAGTGGGCGAGGTGAAGGCGGAAGTGGGCGGCCTCGCGGCCGACGACAAGACGCTGTTCGCGACGAATCCGTCGCACGACGTGGTGGACGTGTACGACGCGGAGACGATGCAGCAGAAGGGCACGTGGAGCGCGCACGAGCCGGGCCGCATCGCGCTCGCGGGCGACGGCACGCTGTGGCTGCTCACGGACACGCTCAACGGCCCCGCGCACCTCGTGCACGTGCGCGCGGACGGCCACAAGCTCGACGACGCGCCCGCGCTGCCGGAAGGCACCGACGCGGTGGACGTGGCGGTCGACGCGAAAGGGCGCGTGCTCGTCGCGGACAACGGGCCGCGCCAGCAGATCCTGATTTTCTCGAAAGGCGGCAAGGGTTATGCGCAGTCCGGCACGCTCGGCGAGCGCGGCGGCATCTTCGCCGGCCCGGTGCCGGGGCGGCCGGGGCCGCAGCGCTTCAACGGGCTGACGGGCGTCGGCGTCGATCGCGCGGGCAACGTGTACGTGGCGATGAACGGAATCGGGCCGCGCCACGACACGATCGGCGCGGGGCTCGGCGCGGTGCTCGAAAGCTACACGCCGGACGGCAAGCCGCGCTGGCAGGTGCAGGGGCTGCTGTTCGTCGACGGCGCGTGGCTCGACCCGGCGCGACCGAACAGCGTGTACACGGGCAACAAGCGCTTCGAGCTCGACCTGTCGAAGCCGCCGGGCCAGGACTGGAAATACGTCGGCTTCCTGTCGAACCGCTTCAAGTATCCGGACGACCCCGTGTTCCACACGGACCAGTGGCCGGGGATGCCGATCGCGCGCCGCGTCGACGGCCGCACGTTCCTGTACCTGACCGACATGTACGCCGATCACCTGAAGATCTACCGCTTCGACGCGAAGCGCGACGGCGAGGTCGCGATTCCGTCGGGCCTGATCGCGGGCCGCGCGCGGCCGGTCGACAAGGTGCCGAACAAGCCGCCCGGCGGCGACTGGCTGTGGCGCGATGCGAACGGCAACGGCCGGCTCGACGCCGACGAGTTCGAGATCAACACGACCGGCAAGGCCAAGGCCGGCGGCTGGGGCTGGTGGGTCGACACGAAGGGCGACATCTGGCGCACGAGCGACGTGCGCGGCATTCACCGCTTCCAGTACGGCGGCGTCGACAAGGCCGGCAACCCGATCTACTCGTACGACAAGGTCACGACCTACCCGATGCCGCAGCCGTTCACGCAGTTGCGCCGCTCGATCTACGACGCGCAGACGGACACGCTGTACGTGACCGGCTACACGGCCGACGCGCCGCCGCAGCCGGGCATCAACAAGGAAGTCGGCCGCGTGCTGGTGCGCTTCGACAAGTGGTCGAGCGGCTCGCCCGTCGTGCGCTACACGGTCGCGCTGCCGTGGCAGCTCGACGCGAAGCCGATCCTGGACCTGATCGGGATCACGGTCGAGGGCCGCTACATCTTCACCGTGGAGCCGGTCGGCAAGATCCACGTGTACGACAAGGACACCGGCAAGGAAGTGGGCGTGATGAGCCCGGGCGCCGAGGTCGGCAAGGCATCCGGCTGGGTCGACGTGCCGTTCGGCATCAGCGCGTTCAAGCGCGAGAACGGCGAATACCTCGTGTTCGTCGAGGAAGACGCGCGCGGCAAGGTGCTGATGTATCGCTGGAAACCGTGACGGGCGGCGCGCCGTCGTCGTCGCCGTCACACAAGGCTTAAGCATGGACAAAGGCATACTCAAGAACGTTTCGATCAATTTCATCGGGCTGATCCTGCCGACCTTCGTGTCGCTGGTGACGGTGCCCGCGTATATCCACGCGCTCGGCGTCGAGCGCTATGGCGTCGTCAGCCTCGTGTGGACGCTGATCGGCTATTTCGGGATCCTCGATCTCGGGATGAGCATGGCCGCGCAGAACCACATCTCGAAGGCGCTTGCGAGCGGCAACGACGACGAAAGCGCACGCGTGTTCTGGAGCGCGTTCTGGCTGAATCTCGGCACCGGCATCGTGGGCGGGCTGCTGATCTATTTCGGCGCGTTCGTCTACACCGCGTATTTCACGAAGGTGTCGGCCGCAATGCAGCACGAGGTGTATCTCGCGCTGCCGTGGCTCGCGCTCGCGATTCCGCTGGCGAATGTGTCGTGGGTGTTCGCCGGCGCGATCAACGGCGCCGAACGGTTCGGCGTGTTCAACACCAACCAGACGATCGGCACGTTCCTGTTCCAATTGCTGCCGCTCGGCGCCGCGTGGTGGATCGCGCCGAACCTGCAGACCGTGCTCGCCGCGGCAGTCGTCGCGCGCCTGGTCGCGGCGGTGATGCTCGGCCACGCCAGCATCAAGGTGCTCGGGATCCGGCGCATCGATCCGCCGCAGTGGGGCACCGCGAAAGGGCTGTTCAACTTCGGCGGCTGGATGCTGATCGCGAGCACGACGAGCATGATCGCGGACACGCTCGATCGCGTGATGCTCGGCGCCGGCATGGGCGCGAAGTTCGTCACCTACTACACGGTGCCGCAGAACCTCGTCACGCGCCTGAACATGCTGCCGAACGCGCTCGTGCGCACGCTGTTTCCACGCCTGTCGGCGGTCGGGCGCGACCACGCCGACACGCTCGCGCGCCAGTCGCTCGAATTCCTGAACGGTGTGTTCACGCCGGTCGGTATCGTCGCGATCTTCGCGCTCGCGCCGTTTCTCACGTTGTGGGTCGGCGCCGATCTCGCCGCGCACTCGGCGCCGGTCGGCCGCGTGCTGGTGATCAGCGTGTGGCTCGTCGGCCAGGCGAGCGTGACGCGCATCCTGATCCAGTCGCAGGTCAATCCGTCCCGCGCGGCGTTCGCCGGGCTCGTCCAGATGCCGTTCTTCGTCGGCGGCCTGTGGTTCGGCATTCATCACTTCGGGCTGATCGGCGCGGCGGTGGTCGTCGCGGCGCGCGCGTTCGTCGACTACGGCGTGCTGCTGTACCTGTCGGCGATCCGGATGCGCGCGATCGTGCTCGACATGCTGGCACACCTGGCCTTCCTGCTCGCGAGCCTGTTTCTCGCGCAGGCGTGGCCGGGGCTCGGCGAATCGATCGGCATGTGCGCGATCGTGCTGCTGCTGAACGTCGCGTGGTCGCTCACGATGACGCCAGGGCTGCGCGCACTCGTGCGCGACCTGTTTGTCCGTCTCAATGCGAGGAAAACCGTATGAATCGCGATCTGGCGGAACACGCCGTTTTGAACCTCGCCACTGCCGATGCGGCCGTGGCCGAAGCGGGCGATGCCGCCGCGCTGCGCCGGGCCATGCCGGCCGAGCGGGCCAGCGCGCGCCAGCCGGCGCGCGCGCTGCGCGTGGCGATCGTCCACGACTGGCTCGTCACCTACGCGGGCGCCGAGCGCGTACTCGAACAGATCGTCGCGTGCTTTCCCGACGCGGACCTGTTCAGCCTCGTCGATTTCCTCGACGACCGCGCGTTCGTGCGCGGCAAGCCGGTGACGACGTCGTTCATCCAGAAACTGCCGTTCGCGCGCACCAAGTACCGCAGCTACCTGCCGCTGATGCCGCTCGCGATCGAGCAGCTCGACGTGTCCGAGTACGACCTCGTGATCTCGAGCAGCCACGCGGTCGCGAAGGGCGTGCTGACGGGACCGGACCAGGTGCACATCAGCTACGTGCATTCGCCGATCCGCTATGCGTGGGACCTGCAGCACCAGTACCTGGAGCAGTCGAACCTCACGCACGGGCCGAAATCGCTGCTCGCGCGGATGATCCTGCACTACATCCGCAACTGGGACACGCGCACCGCGAACGCGGTGGACGGCTTCGTCGCGAACTCCGCGTTCATCGCGCGGCGCATCAAGAAGGTCTATCACCGCGACGCGGCGGTGATCTTCCCGCCGGTCGACGTCGACGGTTTCTCGCTGAACGCGGTCAAGGACGATTTCTACCTGACCGCGTCGCGGATGGTGCCGTACAAGAAGATCGACCTGATCGTCGAGGCGTTCTCGAAGACGCCCGAGCGCAAGCTGGTCGTGATCGGCGACGGCCCCGAGATGCAGAAGATCCGCGCGAAGGCCGGCCCGAACGTCGAGATCATGGGCTACCAGCCGTTCGCGGTGCTGCACGACCGGATGCGGCGCGCGAAGGCGTTCGTGTTCGCGGCCGAGGAGGATTTCGGGATCTCGGTCGTCGAGGCGCAGGCCTGCGGCACGCCGGTGATCGCGTACGGCAAGGGCGGTGCGCTCGAAACCGTGCTCGACCCGCAATCGGGCGCGAACCCGACCGGGCTGTTCTTCGACGAGCAGACGCCGCACGCGATCGTCGCGGCCGTCGACGATTTCGAGCGCGCGCCGCAGCGCTTCACGGCGAACGCATGCCGCGCAAACGCGGAGCGGTTTTCCGCCGACACGTTCCGGCGGCGCTTTCTCGACTATGTCGAGGCCGCGCTGCCCGGCTCGACCGCGCAGCGCGGCACGGCCGTCGCGCCGATGCCGGCCGCGCGCGGCCCGGCGACGCTCGTGCTCGACCAGAGCGGCGTGCTCGGCGGCGCCGAGCTGTCGCTGCTCGAGATCATGAAGCACATGCGCGCGAACGCCGACGTGCTGCTGTTCGACGACGGTCCGTTCCGCGCGGCGCTCGACGAGATCGGTGCGCGCGTCGAGGTGGTCGACCAAGGCGAGCTCGCGGGCGTGCGCAAGCAGGGCGGCGTGTCGGTCGGCGCATTGAAACAGCTCGTGCGGCTCGTGCGCGACGTCGCACGGCGCGCGCGCCGTGCGGAGGTGATCTACGCGAACACGCAGCGCGCGATGGTGGTCGCCGCGCTCGCCGGGCGGCTCGCGCGCAAGCCGGTGGTCTGGCATCTGCGCGACATCGTCAGCACCGACCATTTCGGCAGCAAGCAGTTGCTGGCGATCAAGTACTGCGCGCGACTCGGCGTCACGCGCGTGATCGCGAACTCCGACGCGTCCGCGCAGGCGTTCCGCACGCTGACGGGCTTCACGCCGCAGCACGTCGACGTCGTGTTCAACGGCATTTCGGCCGAGCCGTTCGATGCGCTGGAAGGCGTCAGCCAGGCCGCGCTGCGCGCGCGCCTCGGGTTGCCGCAGGATGCGTGGCTCGTCGGCTCGTTCAGCCGTCTCGCGCGCTGGAAGGGGCAGCACGTGCTGCTGGAGGCCGCCGCGCGGCATCCCGACATGCACGTGGTGCTGGTCGGCGCGCCGCTGTTCGGCGAGGACGAATACGCGGCGCAGCTGCACGAAACCGTCGCGCGGCACGGGATGGACGAGCGCGTGCATTTCCTCGGGTTCCAGCGCGACGTGGCCGCGTGCATGACGGCGGTCGATGTCGTCGCGCATACGTCGATCACGCCGGAGCCGTTCGGGCGCGTGATCGTCGAAGGGATGCTCGCGCGCCGGCCGGTCGTCGCGGCCCGCGCGGGCGGCGTCGTCGAGATCATCGAGGATGGCGACAACGGGCTGCTCTGCGAACCGGGCGATGCGACCGCGCTGGCCAACGCGCTGGACACGCTGAAGCGCGACCGCGCGCTGCGCGAGCGGCTCGTCGCGAGCGGGCGTGCGACGGCGGTGCGCCGGTTCGGCACCGAGACCTACGTGGAGCGGGTCGAGAAGATCCTCGCGGATACGGCGAAGGCCGCGAAGGCGAAGAAGCAGTCGTAGCCGACGGCGCCGGCCGGCGGGAAACGGGCCCTCATGCGGCGTTGCGCTGCGTGGGGGCTTCGTTTTTCAGCGGGCGTGGTTTGGTCGGGCGACTGGCGGGTGGGCTGTTGCGTGCCGTGTCGCCGGTTGCCGGTTCGATCGGGATCGTGCGGCTGACGGGGCTGCAAGGCGCCAGGCGGCGCCGGGACGAATCCGATAGGGGTGGGCCAGGGCAAGTGCATTGCGACCGGACAGGCGGCCGTCACGCGCACCGGCATACAGGGTTGGTTACGTACCCGCCCGACCGGCCGTGCAATCGCGCTTCGGCATGAAAAAGCCCCCGCGCAGCGAGACGTCGCGCGGGGGGGCTCCGGACCAGGACCGGCCGGATCAGGCGGCCCGCTCGGGCTCCGGCGTGACGACGCGGGCGGGGCGCGACGGCTTGAAGCTGGCCGACCACATCATCGCCGGACGTTCGAACATCCGGTAGAACAGGTACGCGACCGGGATTGCCGCGGCCATGAACGCGATCGACGGCCAGATCGACAGTTGCAGTTCGGAGTGGAACAGCACCGAGCCGAGGCAGACGAACAGCGGCAGGTGGATCAGGTACAGCGAGTAGCTGAAGTCGCCGAACCAGCCGAGCACGCGCAGCGGCGGCGTCGGGCGCGGCGGGCGCGCGAGCGCGCGGTACAGGAAGCACGCGAAGCCGGCCGACCACAGCTGGAATGCACCGTACTGGCCGAAATGGAACGCGCCGCAGCCGCCGGCCAGTAGCACGGCGGCCGCGACGTACCACGCACGCGACGGCACGGCGGCCGCGCCGCGCGCCTGCTGCGCGCGCACGTCGGCGATCCATGCGCCGATCGTCCAGGACAGCCAGTACGACGTGAAGAACTGCAGGTCGTGCCGTTCGAGCAGCCACGCCGACGCGACGTTGACGAGCGCGACCGCGGCCACGACGGCCGGCATGCCGATGCGCCGGCGCAGCGCGAACAGCAGCGGATAGATCGCGTAGAACTGCACTTCGAGCGACAGCGTCCACAGCGCGCCGTTCGACCCGTACGTATAGCCGGCGACGCCCTGCAGCGAGAACAGGTTCACGAGGAATGCCGTGATGCCGACGTCGCGGATCTTGTGGCTGACGGGCTCGATCTGCAGGCTGACCGCGTCGAGCGCGAGCGTGAACAGCAGCGCGGCGAGCAGCACCGGGTAGATGCGTGCGAACCGGCGTGCCCAGAAGTTGGGCGCGTCGAGCCGGTAGGCGGGATCGGCCGCGAGCTTGAGCGCCGCGTTGCGGTGGATGCAGTAGCCGCTGATCACGAAGAAGATCGGCACGCCGGCGGAGCCCCACGCGAACGGGAAGGTCAGGTAGCCGACGATCACGCTCGGATCGAGCGCGCGACCGTAAGCATGATGGAAGGTCTGCATGCCGACCCAGACGACCTGGCGGCAGTGGAAATAGGCGACAAGCAGCGCCGCGAAGCCGCGCATCGCGTCGATTACATGTTCCTTGTGATCGGCGACGGGTGGCGCGGTCAGAGACGATCCGCTGAAAGCTTGCATGCGATTCGATTCCTTGCGACGGATGGAGGAGAAGACGGACGAACGGGAAGTCTCATCGTAATGCGCAAGAATTCGATCAATGAATAAAAAAATCTCGCCCGGAAATAACGGAATTCCGCATGATGGTTTTATCGGAGCTCTGAAAGCGGTTCCGCGGGCGCGTCAATTATTTACCGATTTTTTTCTGATAGTTTGAAGCTCCAGTTGATTGATGCAAGGAGCGGCAAGATGGACATGCATTGGATCGCGAGCGCGGCAGTACTGCTGGTCATGGCCGTGCTGTCGGCGTACCGCGAGGCGCTGAAGAACGAGCCGATTCGCCCGGGCCTCGAACGGGGCGGCGTGCCCTATATCGAGGAATTCGATTCGTAAGAATTTGTATCCGGAAAATCGGTAATTTGTTTCTGTTTCGGCACGCGGTCCGGCAATATCGACCGGATTGAAAGGATTATATTTTTTTCGGAATCATTGGGCAATCAGTCCATATCGAAAATGAGCGGAGCGGAATTGGCAGTGCCGTCGATTCTCGATATGCCGTTCGGAACACAATCGCGCCGGGTCGCAGGTCGACGCGGCGCAGTCAACGCAATCAGGATGCGAACATGTTGAAAGTCACCAAGGCCGTGTTCCCCGTTGCCGGTCTCGGCACGCGGTTCCTCCCGGCAACGAAGGCGAGCCCGAAGGAAATGTTGCCCGTCGTCGACAAGCCGCTGATTCAGTACGCGGTCGAGGAAGCGATCAACGCCGGTATCACCGAGATGATCTTCGTCACCGGGCGCAGCAAGCGCGCGATCGAGGATCACTTCGACAAGTCGTACGAGATCGAGGCCGAACTCGAGGCGCGCGGCAAGGAAAAGCTGCTCGAACTCGTGCGCGGCATCAAGCCGAGCAACGTCAACTGCTTCTACGTGCGCCAGCCGGAAGCGCTCGGCCTCGGCCATGCGGTGTTGTGCGCGGAAAAGCTCGTGCACGGCGAGCCGTTCGCGGTGATTCTCGCCGACGACCTGCTGCACGGCGAGCAGCCGGTGCTCAAGCAGCTCGTCGACGTGTTCGACCACTATCACAGCTCGGTGATCGGGGTCGAGACGATCCCGCGCGAGGACAGCCGCTCGTACGGCGTCGTCGAAGGCCGCGAATGGGAAGAGGACATCATCAAGCTGTCGGGCATCATCGAGAAGCCCGCGCCCGAGGATGCGCCGTCGAATCTCGGCGTGGTCGGCCGTTACGTGTTCATGCCGACGATCTTCGATCACCTGCGCAAGCTCAAGCCGGGCGCAGGCGGCGAACTGCAACTGACCGACGCGGTCCAGACGCTGCTCGCGAACGAGCAGGTGCTGGCATACCGCTACTACGGCACGCGTTTCGACTGCGGCAGCAAGATCGGTTATCTCAAGGCAACCGTCGAGCTCGCGCTCCAGCATCCGGAAGTGAGCCGCGAATTCGAGGCGTACCTGCGTACCTGCTTGCCCGCGCTGGCTGCTGTCGCGTAAGCAGCCGCGCGCTCCGTTGTTTCAGGTGGTGGTTGTTCCGTTGGCCCCGGCCGCTCAGGCGCCGGGGCTTTTTTGCATTTCCCGGTGCGCGATCGTGGTGCGTGCGGCCGGCTTGTCGGGTTGTTCTGGTCGAATGGAAGCGCGTGCCGTGCGTGGAGCGGGGCGCCCCCGCGCGGTCCGGCGTCACGCTTGAAACCGGTGCCGAAGCGCTCGTCCGGGTGAGCGCTCCGGCGGTGTCTTTGCGTGGTGCATGTCGACGTTCGCACGGGCGCCGGTTTCGCCGGGGTGGAGCGATGAAGCAGCGCCGCGGCGCGTCAGTTTTTCGACGCTGCCTGTATCGAGGCTTTCCCGCGCATTTCCCGTTCGGTATTTTCCGCTTCCACTTCCGCTTCCGCTTCCGCGTGACGCTCAACGCGCCGACGTGCTCGGCCGCGCGTCGAAGTGCCGGGCCAGCATCGCGGCGATCGGCTTCTTGAAGTCGAGCAGCCTTTTTTCGAGATATCGCCAGGACAGGTGCGCGAGCAGCACGGCGAGCGCGAATTGCAGCATCTCGGGCAGCGCTTCGCGGACGATTTCCGGCATCGGCACGTGCGCGACGAGCGCGGGCATCACGCCGAAGCGCGTCGGAATCAGGTTGTGGAACAGGTAGAAGCCGTAGCTGATCGTGCCGAGATAGGCGAGCGGCGCCCAGTCGAGCAGCGCCACGACGGGATGCTCGGGTTCGCTGACGATCCACAGCATCAGCGCGCCGAGCGACGCGGACAGGCCGAGATCCGCGAGCCCCGCAACGGCGTCGGGCAGCGCCGTGCACGCGGGCAGCGCGAGGAAGAACACGACGCCTGCCGCGCCGAGCCAGCCGGGTGGAATGCCGCGTACGGCGGCCGGGCCGTGATCGGCGAGCGCGATCGCGCCGACGCCGCCGAGCGCGATCAGTGCGAAATTCCACGGGGAAAACGCGTAGATCAGCACCGGCGACGCGTCGGACAGGTAGAGCGCGAGATGCGCGAGCGCGCACAGCGCGACGGCTGCGATGCCGAGCGCGACGTGCCGCGCGGCGGGCACCGCGAGCAGCGCGAGCGGTGCGATCAGATAGAACTGCTGCTCAACCGCGAGGCTCCAGAAGTGCGACGTGGAGCCCGGCCAGCCGTCCTTGACGACGCCGATCCAGTAATTCGACAGGAATACCGCGTGCCACGCGAGCCCGAGGTTGACGCCGCGCTGGTAGAAGAGCGCATGCGCGATCGCGAGCGCGGCGAGCAGCAGGTAGTACACGGGGAAGATCCGCAGCGCGCGCTTCGCGAGGAACAGCGCGAGCGCGTGGCGGCGCGTCATGGTGGCGCACTCGAGCGCCTGGCGGTTGCGATGCAGCTCGCCGACGATCAGGAATCCGCTGATGAGGAAAAACGTCCACACGCCAAGCTTGCCGACGTCGACGGCAAGCACGTGGCCTTTGTGGGACAGGAAAACGAGGATGACGGCGATGGCTCGCAGGCCGTCGAGTCCTTTGACGTATCTGGATTCGCGCATGGAGGCATCCGGGCATTGAGCGAGCCCAGTATAGGTGCGCAAATATCGAACGTAATTCACGTTCGGGCGCGTACGTGAAGGCGTTTTTTGACGTTCGAGCGTCGTTGAAGTCGGTCGCGCGCAACAAAACCTGCGGGAAACCCCGCGAAAACGCATAAAAGTACTGCACGAAGCGTCAAGGCGCTTGTAGAATCCGGCGTTGAAGCGCGCGCATTGCACGCTTCGTGTATCCAACGAACGACCACACCTGGTAGGAGAAACATGGCGACTTCCGCAAAAAAGGTGGCCAAGAAGGCTGCCGCCGCACCGGCCAAGAAAGTGGCTGCTAAGAAAGTAGCGCCCGCGAAGAAAGTAGTGGCCAAGAAGGCCGCCGTCGCGAAGGCGCCCGCTGCTCCGGCGCCGCTGAAGGACAAGTTCACGAAGGCATCGCTCGCAACGCACATCGCTGAGCGCGCAGCCGTGGAAGTGAAGGCGGTCAAGGCAGTGCTCGCCGCACTCGAGAACGTCGTGCTGGGCTCGGTCCACAAGAAGGGCGCAGGCGAGTTCACGCTGCCGGGTCTGCTGAAGATCACGGCACAAGTCGTGCCGGCGAAGAAGAAGCGCTTCGGCAAGGATCCGTTCACGGGCGAAGAGCGTTGGTTCCCGGCGAAGCCGGCCAGCGTGCGCGTGAAGGCACGTGCGCTGAAGAAGCTGAAGGACGCGGCAGCGTAATGCCGCGCAACGGCTGCCGACTGCATGTCGGCAGCCGTTGCAATGTCCTGCGATCCCCGTACGCGAAAGCGTGCGGGGATTTTTATTGCGCTGCGCAAATCGTGCGGCAGCGAAAGTGCGAAGCGGCGGCGACGTGCGGTTCGATGCGTGGCGCGCGACACGCGACACGCGACACGCGACACGCGACGCGTGGCGAATGGCGAATGGCGAATGGCGAATGGCGTGCCGCGCATGCGCAATGCCGAACGGCGAATCTTCATTCGCGCGGGCCGTTGTTCCGTCGCCGCCCGTCGCGCTCGTCGCTTCCGCTGCGCCTGCTGCGCCTGCTGCGCACATTGCGCCCGTCGCGTGCGCATCGTGAGGCCCACGCATCGTGACTGAATTCGTCCCGCCCGAGATCGCCGGACAGGTTGCCGCCGCGCGTGCAGCGATCGAGCGGCATCTCGGTGCGACGCTGGATGCAATCCACCTGTTCGGCTCGTCGCTCGACGGCGGCTTGAAACCTCGCAGCGACATCGACCTGCTGGTGACGGTGGCGGCGCGGCCCGGCGAAACGACGCGGCGCGCGCTGATGCTCGACCTGCTCGCTGCGTCGTCGCCGCCCGGTTGTGCGGATGGCATGCGCCCGCTGGAGGTCACCGTCGTCGTGCGCGGCGACGTGGTGCCGTGGCGTCATCCGGCGCGACGCGAACTGCAGTTCGGCGAGTGGCTGCGCCGCGATCTCGAAGCCGGCATCGTCGAACCGGCGCACGCCGATCACGATCTGGCGATCCTGTTGACGAAGGCGCGGCAGCACAGCGTCGTGCTGGTCGGGGCGCCTGCGAACGAGTTGTTCGAGCCGGTGCCCGAGCGCGACTTCGTCGCCGCGCTTCTCGCTACCGTTGCACAGTGGAACGCCGAACCGGACTGGCACGGCGACGAGTGCAACGTGGTACTCGCGCTCGCGCGCATCTGGTACAGCGCGGAAACCGGCAGGATCGCGCCCAAGGACGTCGCCGCGGCATGGGTGCTGGAGCGCCTGCCGGACGCGTACCGGCGGGTTGTGGCGGCGGCTCGCGCCGCCTATCTCGGTGGCGAAGCGGGCGCGGCGATCCTGTCGGGCGAACCCCTCGCCGCGTTCATCGGCTACGCGCGGCGGGCCGTCGAATCGATGCTGTCGGCATAGCGGCGGATGCCACGGTGCACACGATCGGTTTGCAGGCCGGCATACCGTGGACCATGAGCGCTTTCGCAGCCGCCGCACGCGCAAGCGGCCGATCCGGGCGCTCGCGGGCGACTCGCGACGCGCTTGACCGGCGTGCCGTCACGCATCCGCAGCGCGACGCGCTTCGTCAACCCGCCGTGCCCGCATAGGCAGCCTTCAGCGCGGCGTCGTCGAACTTGGTCATCTGCATCATCGCTGCGGCCACGCGTGCCGCCTTGGCCGCGTCGCGATCGGCCATCATCGGGATGAGCGCTTCCGGAACGATCTGCCACGACACGCCGTAGCGGTCTCTGAGCCAGCCGCAGCCGTCGGCCGTGCCGCCGTTGTCGAGCAGGGCGCTCCAGTAGCGGTCGAGTTCCGCCTGGTCGGCGCAACTGACCAGCAGCGAGATCGCATGATTGAACGTCTCCGTGCGCGGGTGACTCATCGCGATGAACGGCTGCCCGAACAGTTCGAACTCGACCATTCGCGTACCGTCGGTGCCGGACACCGACGTGACGCGCACGACGTGCGAATCCGGAAAGATGCCTGCATAGAAGGCTGCTGCTTCTTCGGCTTCCGTCGAGTACCAGAGAAAAGGCGTGATCTTCTGAATCGTCATGGCGAATCTCCTGTCCGTATTGATCGGGGCGTAGACCGCGTGCCGCTATCGATACGACGGACGACGGCCGCCGAAATCGACACGCGGGGGGAATCGACGTCGCGCCGGGTGAGCGGCGCCGACAGTGCGGATGGTAGTCGCCTGGAGGAAAGACGGCGACCTGCCCGGAGATCCGGAATTGGCGTTTGCGATGCTTTGCAGCGGCCAAGTGCCGCTGCCGGCCCGCCGACGTGCGTCGGCACCGGCTTCGTTCGCCGGCCCGTGCAGGCGCTGCGGGCGCGCGGGAGACGGACGAAAAAAAAGCCAGCCACGGCCGAAACCGGGGCTGGCTTTCCAGTTCGACGGCAAGGCGTCGGAGACGCCATGCACGCCGGATACATCGTTTTTAGAACTTGTGGCGCAGGCCGAGAGCGACCAGTTCCTGCGACTTCGTGCCGCCGTAGCCGTACGAGCCGATCGATGCCTGTGCGGTTTGCGTCGTTGCGCCGTCGACGCGTTGCGTGCCGCTGGCGTGCTGGTAGCCGCCGATCAGGTAGACGTCCGTGCGCTTCGACAGCGAGTAGTCCGCGCCCAGCGAAACCTGGTGATACTTCGCGTCCGTATCGCCGCTCGCCTTCGTGTATGCGTAGCCGAGGCCCAGCAGCAGCGCCGGCGTTGCCTGGTAGTTCACGAATGCGCGGCCGGTGTTGAACTTCTCGGTGGTCGTGAATGCCGACAGGCCGTCCGCCTTGTACTGCGAGTTGCTGTAGCCGAGGCCGAACGTCACCGGGCCGATTGCGTACTGGCCGGCAACTTGCGCGATGTTGATCGCCTTCGCCGTTGCGTATGCGCCGACGATCGGGTTGTTCGAGACGTCGAGGCCGGTAGCCGTCGGGCTCGTCCAGCCGCCCGTGCCGTTCGAGGCGATCGTGCGATCGCTGCCGTTCTGCACGCGCAGGAAGCCTGCCGCGATACCGATCGGGCCATTGTTGTAGGCTGCGGCTGCACTCCACGTCTGGCCTTGGCCCGGATGGCCGGCAACGCCGCCCAGCGCATACATGCCTTCGACCTGGAAGCCTGCGAAGACCGGCGACACATACTTGATCGCGTTGTTGACGCGGATGCTGTTGTCGTTGTTGTCGACGTCGCCCGGCGTGGCCATGATGCTGCCGAAATAGTTGTCACCCGTCACGGCCTGAACCATGTCGACCGTCGGGTCGTACTGGCGACCCAACGTCAGCGTACCGTACTGGGCGTGGTCCAAACCGACATACGACTGACGGCCGAACATGCGGCCACCTTGGTTGAGCTTGCCCGTGCCGACGTCAAAACCGTTTTCCAACTGGAAGATTGCCTTCAGGCCGCCACCCAGATCTTCCGTACCCTTCAAGCCCCAGCGCGGACCTTGCAGGTTACCCGACAGCATTTGCCACGAGTTGATGGCCTGACCGCTGTTGCCATGGACAAATGCGATCGACGTATCGATCACGCCGTACAGCGTCACGCTCGACTGAGCCTGGGCAGCGCCAGCGGCGCCCAGCAGGGCGAGCGAGAGGGTCGAGAGAGCGAGTTTCTTCATCGTTGAGTTTCTCCACGCAAGTGATTCATCGTTATTTGTTGCGGATTGGAGAATAGCTCAGTGCCATAGACGCAAGAAAGCTTAAAAAATAAAGTGTCTCGAAAAGGTAACAGCGTCAAAAAGTCTATATATATCAAGCACATCAACGACCGTTCCTATTTTTGAAATAGTTGACAGTTGCTGCGGTGCGATTGTTTCAATGTTTGGTGCGCATCGCGGCATGCGCCCCGTTTCGGCCGGCTGGAGCCGCGAAATGAGGGCGAGCAAACGTTTGCAGTTGCAGCTTCGAGCGCGGCGATGTGCCAAGAACGCGTCGACGCCGCGCGAATGCGCGGCGGACTGCGTGGTTGACGGGAGTCTGGCGGGTGTGGGAGAGGCAACTTCGCGGCGCGCGCGATGGCAGTGCGCAGCCGCTTTGCGGAGGAGGCAGGTGAATCAGTCGCCGCGCGAGCGATCGGTTTGAGCGGGGACGGCCGATGCGGTGCCGGCGGGCCGATGCGCGTTGCCGCGGGCCGCCGCGAATTCCGCGCCGAGCAGCAGCACGATCGCGGAGAAGTACAGCCACATCAACAGGACCGCGAACGATCCGGCCGCGCCGAACGCACTGGCCGTGCCCGCATGCGCGAGATACAGCGCGAACAGCTTCTTGCCGCCGGAGAACAGGATCGCGGACACGATGCCGCCGACCGCGGCGTCGCGCCACGCGACGCGTGCGTCGGGCAGGAACTTCATCAACGCGGCGAATGCGGCCGCGAGCACCGCGATGCCGACGAAGAACTGCACGAGGTTCGTGACGACGACATACGGCGAATTGCCCAGCAGCCAGGTGCCGACGAACGTGATCGCGGTGTCGAGCACGAGCGACACGATCAGCAGGAACGCGACGCCGAGCACGAGCCCGAACGAGATCAGCCGCACGCGCACGAGCCCGAGCATGCTCGACCAGCGGTTTTCGGTAGCCGGCCAGATCACGCTGAGCGCGGTGCTGAGCGACGCGAACGTGGCCGACGCGCCGATCGCGAGCGCGGCGAACGAGATCAGCGTCGCGAGGCCGCCGCGCTCGCCCGCGCGGTGCGCGTTCTGCACGATCGTCTGGATGCTGGCCGCCGCGTCGTTGCCGATCAACTGGTGCGCCTGTTCGAACACCTGGCCGCGCGCGGCGTCGTCGCCGTAGAACCAGCCGGCCACCGCGATCACCATCACGAGCATCGGCGCGAGCGAGAACGCGGAGAAAAACGCGATGCCCGCGGCCATCGCGGAGCAGCGGTCGGACGAGAAGCGCTTGAATGCGGTGAGGGCCCAGTTGGCCTGTCGTTGGGCGAGGCGGGTCGCCTCGGTGGTGATCTGTCGTTTCATGAGGGTTCGGTCGGGATGCCGTGCGGCGGTCACCATTCGTAATCGGACAATTCAGCATTGATCCGAAGATTCGAACATAGTTGCGCGGACTGTCTATAATTCCTTTCAGTTTCCTCACCCCCACAATAACGCCGAGACCACCATGCTACAAATGTCCCGGCGCCAGTTCCTGAAGGTGACGGCCACGTCGCTTGCCGGATCGAGTCTTGCCCTGATGGGCTTTTCTCCATCCGAAGCGCTTGCCGAAGTCCGACAGTACAAGCTGGCGCGCACAGTCGAAACGCGCAACACCTGTCCTTACTGTTCAGTGGGTTGCGGCATCCTCATGTACAGCCTCGGAGACGGCGCGAAGAATGCGAAGCCGAGCATCATCCACATCGAGGGCGATCCCGACCATCCCGTCAATCGCGGCACGCTGTGCCCGAAGGGCGCGAGCCTGATCGACTTCATCCACAGCCCGAACCGCCTGACGCACCCCGAATACCGGGCGCCCGGCTCGGACAAGTGGGAACCCATCTCGTGGAACGACGCGCTCGACCGCATCGCGAAGCTGATGAAGGCCGACCGCGACGCGAACTTCGTCGAGACGGCGGAAGACGGCGCGAAGGTCAACCGCTGGCTCACGACCGGCATGCTGGCCGCATCGGCGGGCAGCAACGAGGTCGGCTACCTGACGCACAAGGCTGTCCGCAGTCTGGGGATGCTCGTATTCGACAATCAGGCGCGTGTCTGACATGGCCCGACGGTGGCAGGTCTTGCCCCGACGTTTGGCCGTGGAGCGATGACGAACCATTGGGTCGACATCAAGAACGCGGACGTGATTCTCGTGATGGGCGGCAATGCAGCCGAGGCCCATCCGTGCGGTTTCAAGTGGGTAACGGAGGCGAAGGCGCACCGCAAGGCGCGGCTGATCGTCGTCGACCCGCGCTTTACGCGTACGGCCTCGGTGGCCGACTACTATGCGCCGATTCGCACCGGCACCGACATCGTCTTCCTGGGCGGCGTCATCAACTATCTGCTGACGAACGACAAGATCCAGCATGAGTATGTGAAGAACTACACGGACTTCGCGTTCATCGTGCGCGAGGATTTCGCGTTCAACGACGGCATCTACTCCGGCTATGACGCGGAGAAGCACGCGTACCCGGACAAATCGAGCTGGGACTACGAGCGCGGCGACGACGGTTTCGCGAAGGTCGACCCGACGCTGCAGCATCCGCGCTGCGTGTACAACCTGCTGAAGCAGCACTACGCGCGCTATACGCCGGACATGGTCCAGCAGACCTGCGGCACGCCGAAGGAGAAGTTCCTGAAGGTGTGCGAGATGCTCGCGACCACGGCCGTGCCCGGCCGCGCCGGCACGATCCTGTACGCGCTCGGCTGGACCCACCACTCGATCGGCGCGCAGATGATCCGCACCGGCGCGATGGTGCAGCTGCTGCTCGGCAATATCGGCATCGCCGGCGGCGGGATGAACGCGCTGCGCGGCCACTCGAACATCCAGGGGCTGACCGACCTCGGGTTGATGTCGAACCTGCTGCCGGGCTACATGACGCTGCCGATGCAGGCCGAGCAGGATTTCGACGGCTACATCAAGAAGCGCACGCAGCTGCCGCTGCGGCCGAACCAGTTGAGCTACTGGAAGAACTACAAGGCGTTCCACGTCAGCTTCATGAAGTCGTGGTGGGGCGATGCGGCCACCGCCGAGAACAACTGGGGCTACGACTACCTGCCGAAGCTGGACAAGCAGTACGACCTGCTACAGGCGATCGAGCTGATGAATGCCGGCAAGATGAACGGCTACATCTGCCAGGGCTTCAACCCGCTCGCGGCGGCGCCGTCGAAGGTGAAGACGGCCGCGGGGCTCGCGAAGCTGAAGTGGCTCGTGATCATGGATCCGCTCGCGACCGAGACGTCCGAGTTCTGGAAGCATCACGGCGACTACAACGACGTCGATGCGTCGAAGATCCAGACCGAGGTGTTCCGTCTGCCGACCACGTGCTTTGCGGAGGAAAACGGCTCGCTCGTGAGTTCGAGCCGCGTGCTGCAATGGCACTGGAAGGGCGCGGAGCCGCCGGGCGACGCGAAGAGCGATCTCGAGATCATGTCGGGGCTGTTCCTGCGCATGCGCAAGATGTACCAGACGGACAGCGGCAAGTATCCCGACCCGATCGTGAACCTGACCTGGCCGTACGCGAACCCGGAAAGCCCGACGCCCGAAGAGCTCGCGATGGAGTTCAACGGCAAGGCGCTCGCCGATCTGCCCGATCCGAAGGACCCGACCAAGACGCTCGTGAAGAAGGGCGAGCAGCTCGCCGCGTTCGCGCAATTGAAGGACGACGGTACTACCGCGAGCGGCTGCTGGATCTTCTGCGGCGCATGGACGCAGGCCGGCAACCAGATGGG
Organism: Burkholderia pyrrocinia; assembly: GCF_001028665.1. Lineage (NCBI taxonomy): Bacteria > Pseudomonadati > Pseudomonadota > Betaproteobacteria > Burkholderiales > Burkholderiaceae > Burkholderia > Burkholderia pyrrocinia. The sequence continues at coordinate 74,949 of NZ_CP011504.1, read as the reverse complement.
GCGGCGCGACAACTCGGATCCGACCGGCATCGGCCAGACGCTGAACTGGGCGTGGGCCTGGCCGGCGAACCGGCGGATTCTGTACAACCGTGCATCGTGCGACGTGAGCGGCAAGCCGTTCGACCCGACCCGCAAGCTGATCGGCTGGAACGGCAAGGCGTGGGCGGGCCCCGATATCCCGGACTTCAAGGCGGACGAACCGCCCGAGAACGGGATGGGGCCGTTCATCATGAACCCGGAAGGCGTCGCGCGCTTCTTCGCGCGGGCGGGGATGAACGAAGGTCCGTTCCCCGAGCACTACGAGCCATTCGAGACGCCGATCGGCACGAACCCGCTGCACCCGAACAACCCGCAGGCGCTGAACAACCCGGCCGCCCGCGTGTTCCCGGACGACCGCGCGTCGTTCGGCAAGGCGCCGGAGTTCCCGCACGCCGCGACGACTTACCGCCTGACCGAGCACTTCCACTACTGGACCAAGCATGCGCGGCTGAACTCGATCATCCAGCCCGAGCAATTCGTCGAGATCGGCGAAGACCTCGCGAAGGAAGTCGGCGTTGCGCATGGCGAACGCGTGAAGGTGTCGTCCAAGCGCGGCTACATCATCGCGGTCGCGCTCGTCACGAAGCGGATCAAGCCGCTGACGGTCGACGGCAAGAAGGTCCAGACGGTCGGCATCCCGTTGCACTGGGGCTTCAAGGGTCTGACGAAGCCCGGCTATCTCGCCAATACCCTGACTCCGTCCGTGGGTGACGGCAACTCGTACACACCGGAATTCAAGTCGTTCCTGGTGAAGGTCGAAAAGGCGTAAGGGGAAAGAGATGGCATTGCAATCGCTGGATATCAAGCGCGTCTCGGCCACCACGACGCCACCGCCCACGGTGCGCGAACCGGTGACCGGGAGCGTCGCGAAGCTGATCGACGTATCGAAGTGCATCGGCTGCAAGGCATGCCAGACGGCGTGCATGGAGTGGAACGACCTGCGTGACGAAGTCGGCACCAACGTCGGCGTGTACGACAACCCGGCCGACCTGTCGGAGCACTCGTGGACGGTGATGCGGTTCTCCGAATACGAGAACCCGGCCGGCGACCTCGAATGGCTGATCCGCAAGGACGGCTGCATGCACTGCGAGGATCCCGGCTGCCTGAAGGCGTGCCCGTCGCCGGGCGCGATCGTGCAGTACAACAACGGGATCGTCGATTTCCACGAGGAGAACTGCATCGGTTGCGGCTATTGCGTGACCGGCTGCCCGTTCAACGTTCCGCGGATCTCGAAGAAGGATCATCGCGCGTACAAGTGCACGCTCTGTTCCGACCGCGTCGCGGTCGGCCAGGAACCGGCCTGCGTGAAGACCTGCCCGACGGGCGCGATCGTGTTCGGCACCAAGGAGGACATGAAGCAGCACGCGGCCGAGCGGATCGAGGACCTCAAGGAGCGCGGCTTCGAGCATGCGGGGCTGTACGACCCGCAGGGCGTCGGCGGCACGCACGTGATGTACGTGCTGCACCATGCCGATAAACCGTCGCTGTACCACGGGCTGCCCGACAACCCGTCGATCAGCCCGATGGTGAAGCTGTGGAAGGGCATCGCGAAGCCGCTCGCGGTCGCCGGCATCGCGCTGACGGCGCTTGCCGGGTTCTTCCATTACGTCAGGGTCGGTCCGAACGAGGTGAGCGACGACGAGGAATCGGCTGCGCGCGACGAGGCGCGACGCATCAAGGAGGACGCGAAATGAAGCACGACGACCCCAACCTGATCGTCCGCTACTCGGCGAACGAGCGCACGAACCACTGGATCACCGCGATCACGTTCGTGCTGCTCGCGCTGTCCGGGCTCGCGCTGTTTCATCCGTCGATGTTCTGGCTGACTGCGCTGTTCGGTGGCGGCCAGTGGACGCGGATCCTGCATCCGTTCGTCGGCCTCGTGATGTTCGTGTCGTTCGCGATCCTGGTCGTGCGCTTCTGGCACCACAACGCGCTCGACGCGGACGACCGGCAGTGGCTGAAGCAGATCGGCGACGTGCTGACCAACCAGGAAGACAAGCTGCCGCCCGTCGGTCGCTATAACGCCGGGCAGAAGCTGCTATTCTTTACGTTGGTGGCGTGCCTGCTGTTGCTCCTGCTGTCGGGGGTCGTGATCTGGCGGCGCTACTTCTCGTTCTACTTCCCGATCGGGGTGATCCGCGCGGCCGCTGTCGTGCATGCCGTGGCGGCCTTCGTGCTGATCGCGAGCATCATCGTGCACATTTACGCGGCGTTGTGGGTGAAGGGCTCGATCGGCGCGATGGTGCGTGGCACCGTCACGCTGGGCTGGGCTCGCAAGCATCACCCGAAGTGGTTCCGTGAAAGCGTGAAATAACGCACCGGAGCGGGGCGGTTCGCCGGTCGCGGCGGGCCGCCCCGTCAGCCGTCGGAACTGCCTGAAGCGCCGATCCGTCGGCGCTTGTTTATTTGGAACATATCTCTGTGACACAACGCATTCTCGAACCGACCGAGATCTCGGCACTCGATCATTCGGCCATTCCGCGCTTTCGCCTGCCGGAGCGCGCCACCGCGTTCTCGGCGCGCGCCGCGCGGCTGCGCAAGCTCGCCGACCTGAACCCGATCAGCGGCTACCTGCGGCTGATGGCCACCGTCGCCGATGCGCAGCACGCGACGCTGCAGACGCTGGAGCTGCCGCTGCCGTCGCAGGAAGCGATCGCACGCGCACAGCAGCATTCGATGCCGCTCGTGCCGGCGCTCGACGGCGAGCGCGATCCGCGCTGGCGCGCCGTGCTGCACGAACTGCTCGACCGCGTCGAAGGCGCCGGGCTCGTCAACCCGTCGCTCGCGAAGCTGCTCGACCGGCTGCGCCTGATGGCGCCGGCCGAACTCGACGCGCAGGCCGACGCGATCCTCGCGCTGCGCTTCGCCGAGGTCGACCCGGCCACCGCGCCGTTCCTGATGGCCGCGCTGCAGGTCGTGTGGACCGATCTCGCCAGCCGCGTGACGCCGGCCGACGTCCCGTATCTCGACCAGCCGGGGCTGTGCCCGGTGTGCGGCACGCATCCGGTCGCGAGCGTCGTGCGGGTCGGCGGCCAGTTCCAGGGCTACCGTTTCCTGCAATGCGGGCTGTGCACGACCGAGTGGCACATGGTGCGCACGAAGTGCTCGCACTGCGATTCGACGAAGGGTATCGCGTACCACGGGATCGAGGGCGGCAGCGAAGCCGTCAAGGCCGAATCGTGCGACGAGTGCAAGACCTATCGCAAGATCGGCTACCAGGAGAAGGACTACGAGTTCGAGCCGCTGGCGGACGATCTCGCGAGTCTCACACTCGACCTGCTGATGAACGAGGCCGGGTACCAGCGCAGTTCGCCGAACCCGCTGCTGTGGCCGGATGTCTCGCGGGAAGCGGATTGACGGCATGGGGCCGGGGACGGTGCGCGAGCGCCGGCTTCGGCCGACTGCGAAGCATGAGACTGGAGCCACTACTACGTGACCGAACCGGGTGTGAATGAACTGAATGCGGTGCTGGCGCGCGTGCCGTCGGTCGAGCGCGTGCTGTCGTCGGCACCGCTGCAACCGCTGCTTGCCGACTATGGACGTACGCGCGTGCTGAACGCCGTGCGCGCCGAACTCGAACGCTGGCGTACCGCCGCGCAGCACGATCCGGCGGCGGCCGAGCCGCTCGACGAGCCGCGCATCGCCGCGGCCGTCGCGCGCACGCTGACTGCGCAGAGCGCGGGCGCCGTACGCGCGGTGTTCAACCTGACCGGCACCGTGCTGCATACGAACCTCGGGCGCGCGCTGTTGCCCGACGACGCGGTGCGCGCGGTGGTCGACGTGCTGACGCAGCCCGTCAACCTCGAATTCGATCTTGCCACGGGCCGCCGCGGCGATCGCGACGACCTGATCGACGATCTGCTGTGCGAACTGACGGGCGCGGAAGCGGCGACCGTCGTCAACAACAATGCGGCGGCCGTGCTGCTGACGCTGTCGGCGCTCGCGTCGAAGCGCGAAGTCGTCGTGTCGCGCGGCGAACTGGTCGAGATCGGCGGCGCATTCCGCATTCCCGACATCATGAGTCGCGCCGGCGCCAGGTTGCGTGAGGTCGGCACGACCAACCGTACCCATCTGCGCGACTACGCGGACGCAATCGGCCCGCGCACCGCGCTGCTGATGAAGGTGCACTGCAGCAACTACGCGATCAGCGGCTTCACGAAGGAGGCGACGCTCGCCGAACTCGCGCCGCTCGCGCGCGAGCACGGGCTGCCGGTCGCCGTCGATCTCGGCAGCGGTACGCTCGCCGACCTGTCGTTATGGGGGCTGCCGCACGAGACGACCGTGCAGGAAACCGTCGCCGCCGGCGCAAACGTTGTCACCTTCAGCGGCGACAAACTGCTCGGCGGGCCGCAGGCCGGCCTGATCGTCGGCGATCGCGCACTGATCGCGAAGATCAAGAAACATCCGCTCAAGCGCGCGCTGCGCGTCGGCAAGCTGACGCTCGCGGCACTCGAGCCCGTGCTGCGTCTCTACCAGGCACCCGAATTCCTGCGCGACCGGCTCACGACGCTGCGCCTGCTGACGCGTCCGCAGCGCGAGATCGCCGAGGCCGCCGAGCGCGTGCGCCCGGTGCTGCAAGCTGCGCTCGGCAGCGGTTTCGACGTGACGGTCGAACCGATGTTCAGCCAGATCGGCAGCGGCGCGCTGCCGGTCGACCAGTTGCCGAGCGCCGGGCTCGTCGTGCGCACGCCCGATGGCAAACGCGGCGGCCGCGCGCTTGCGCAGCTCGAGAAACGGCTGCGCGAATGGCCACGCCCGGTGATCGGCCGCATCGCCGACAACGCATTGAGGCTCGACTTGCGCTGCCTCGAAGCCGCCGACGAAGCGGCATTCGTCGCGCAATGCGTGCCGTCCGCGGGGCCCGCTGCATGATCGTCGGTACCGCGGGGCACATCGATCACGGCAAGACGACGCTTGCGCGGGCGCTGACGGGCGTCGATACCGACCGGCTGAAGGAAGAGAAGGCGCGCGGCATCTCGATCGAGCTCGGCTACGCGTACACGCCGCTCGAGAACGGCGACGTGCTCGGCCTGATCGACGTGCCGGGCCACGAGAAGCTGATTCACACGATGGCGGCCGGCGCGTGCGGGATCGACTTCGCGCTGCTCGTGATCGCCGCCGACGACGGCGTGATGCCGCAGACGCGCGAGCATCTCGCGATCCTGCAACTGCTCGGCGTCACGCATGGCGCGGTCGCGCTGACGAAGTGCGATCGTGTCGACGCCGTGCGCGTCGACCAGGTGCGCGACGAGATCGCCGCATGGCTGCACGACTCGACGCTGGCCGGCGCGCCGATCTTCGAAACCCGTGCTACGGCTGTGGATGATGCGGGTGTCGCCGCGTTGAAGCGTCACCTGGCCGACGCGGCGATCGCGTGGCGCGCGCGCCGCGACGACGGCCTGTTCCGGCTCGCGGTCGATCGCGTGTTTACGCTTGCAGGGCAGGGGACCGTCGTGACCGGCACCGCGTTCGCGGGCCGCGTCGCGACGGGCGACACGCTCGCGATCGTGCGCACGGGCGGCGCGGCGCGTGTGCGCAGCATCCATGCGCAGAACCGGCCGGTCGAGGCCGGCCGCGCGGGCGAGCGTTGCGCACTGAACCTGGCCGGCGTCGACAAGGCCGACGTCGAGCGCGGCGATACCGTCGCCGATGCGCGGCTCGCCGCGACGTCGCCGCGCGTGGACGTCGAGTTGACGCTGCTCGCGGACGCCGGGTTGACGCTGACGCACTGGGCGCCGCTGCACGTGCATCTCGGCACGCTGCATCGCGTCGCGCATGTCGCGCTGCTCGACGGCGATACGCTCGCGGCCGGCCAGCGGATGCGCGTGCAACTGGTATTCGACGAACCGGTGTTTGCGCTGCCGGGCGACCGGTTCATCGTCCGCAATCCGCAGGCGACGCGTACTGTCGGCGGCGGTCGCGTGCTCGATCCGTTCGGGCCGGCGCGCAAGCGCCGCACGCCCGCGCGCCGTGCGTGGCTCGATGCGCTCGCCGCGTGGCTCGACGACCGGCGCCTCGAGGCGCTGCTCGCGCAGGCGCCGCTCGGCATTCCGCGCACGATGCTCACGCATCTCACCGGTTTCGCGCCCGATGCGCTCGCGTTGCCTGACGAAGCGCTGGCGATCGGCCAGCGCGATGCCGCGTCGAACGACGGCGCGGTGATTTCGTATGCGCACTGGCGCGCGCTGCAGACGCGCGCGATCGATACGCTGCATGCGTATCACGAGCGCATGCCCGACGAGCAGGGGCTCGACGCCGCGCGCCTGCGGCGGATGGCTGCGCCGCTTGCCGGCGATGCGTTGTGGCGTGCGCTCGTCGATGCGCTGGTGTCCGGCGGCGAAGTCGCGCGAAGCGGGCCGTGGCTGCATCTGCCGTCGCATTCGGTGAGCCTCGATTCGCGTGAGGAAGCGCTGGCGCAGCAACTGCTGCCGCTGATTCATGCGGGCCGCTTCGATCCGCCGTGGGTGCGCGACCTGGCCCGCGACACGGGCGCGGCCGAGGACGCGGTGCGCACGCTGCTGCGCAAGCTCGCGCGGCGCGGTAACGTGCACCAGGTCGTGCGCGACCTGTTCTATCACGCGGATGTCGTCCGCGAGCTGGCGGAACTGGTTGCGCATCTCGCGCCTTCGCGCGGCGGCGGGCTCGATGCCGCGACGTTTCGCGACGCGACGGGGCTCGGCCGCAAGCGCGCGATCCAGATTCTCGAGTTCTTCGATCGGGTTGGGTATACTCGCTTCCACCGCGATCTTCACTTCCTGCGGCCTGACAGCGGTTGGGTGGGTACTCAGGCGTAGGCGCTCGTTGTTCTTTTGGTTCTTTTCTCCACGGAAGGCATTCGTATCCGGTGGTACGGCCGGGCTTCAAACCCGGTTGGGGGTGTCAGACACTCCCGGGTCGGTTCGACTCCGGCTGCCTTCCGCCATCCCGTTTTCTTGCGAATTGGCGTGCTTCGGATGGCGCGCACTTGCGCTGCGGGCCGACGCTGCACAGCGGCCGTGACCGGGCAAACTTGATCGGGAAAAGCACTGAACGTTTGCGATTTTTTTCCGGGCTATAGTGGAACTACTGGGGGTAGACGCGGCGCTAATCGCCGATACCGGCCAGGTAATGACTGTAGACGGGTGCTGCATGAAAAATAAAATCGAAAGGACCGCCGGACCGGTCTGGGGTGTGGCTGCAGGATTGCTTCTCGCTGCCGCAGGACTGAGTCTCGGCATCTTCCCGACGTCCCTGCACGGCTCGGGAACCGCAAACGACTTCATGGCGTCCGGTGCCGCGATGCTGGGCATCTTCCTCGTCGTCTATTCCGCGCACGAGTTACGAAGAAGGCGCGCGCACTGAGCGGTCGCGCGGCGCCGATCCACCAACAACGACACGAGCCGTCGCCGGCTCGGGTGTGCGCTCGTCGTCGATGTGGACGAGCCCCACGGGATTTCGTGCGGGCTACGACTTGCGGATTTCGTGGTGATGGACGAGTTCGACGATTCGCTTCGTCGGGATGCTCGTGCGCAATTCGTCGACGCCGTCGATGGGAAACCACCGGCATTTCTCGATCTCGTTGTTCGGTTGCGGCGTGTGGTCCGGGCCGACTTCCGCGAAGAACACGTGATGTGCCTTCGCGAGCCCGGTGAATTGCATCGAGTAAACGAGATGCTGGCCGACCAGGCCGGTTTCTTCGCACAACTCGCGATGCGCGGCTTCGAGCGGCGTTTCCGCGCGCTTGATCGTGCCGCCGGGCAGCGCCCAGCGCGACGACGCGCGCGCGACGAGCAACACCTGGCCGTCGCGGTAGCAGACGATCGTCGCCCGTTCTTTGATGGCTACTTCGGTCGATTGTGGGGAACTCATGGGCTCGGGGGCGTGGACACTGGCGTGATTCTAGCCAGCGCTTATCACGGTGCCAAGACGGCATCGGCCGGAACCGCTCGATCGTATGGAAACCGGTTACGTCCAGGGTGACGTAGGCGAGCACCTGGAACCGTCGGGAACGGATGCAAGACAAACCCGGGCGATCGGCACCGCAATTGCACCGATCGATAAGTCAAAGCTGCTCGCAACGTGCGAATTGCCGACGAATCGGCTGGAAAAGCAGCGTTTACAGGCGGATTCGCCCGGCTGTCGGGGCGCATACTTGAGGCCCAATGACCAGACCGGACACGGCGATGACTACCCTAAGCATGCAAACGATCGCTTGCGGCAAGACCATTCAGGTAGCGCTGATGACCGATGCCGGAACGGCCAGCATTTTCGTGATGAACAATGACGACGGTTCCCATCAGCCACAGATCATGAAGGTCCGCCAGTACCTCGATGCCGGCATGACGGATGGCGATGTCGTCCGCCATGTGTTGAATATCGTTGTGGCTTCGATCGAGCGGCGTGGCCAGCTGTGGGCTCACTGAACTTCTTCCGGGCGGTCGTCTGCACAGGTCGTGCGCCGCTGCGGTTTGCTCGAAAGGGGATTCGGTCAGGATGGCGAAACGCACACGACGCAGGTGCAATGCCTGCGATCGGATCGGAAGCAATCAGCAATCGCATCTGCCTGTCGAACGGGGTGTGAGCCGCGACGTGGCGATGCGTTGAGCGCGACTGCGCGGTGGATGCCGACGATCGAACGCAGGCGCGATCGCGGCCATTGCCGCCGTTACGCATTTGCACGCACGACAGGACTTCCACGAAGTTCGCAGGCTCGAGTGTCGGGCCTGGCGGCGCGCTACCCCCTGGGGTGTTTCATCTCCTCGGCTTCCATTGCCGCGTTTCGTTCCTCACTCGCGGAAACAGGTTCCATGGCATCGTCGATCGAGGCCAATGCATACTCGCAGGCCAGCTTCGTTTCCTCGATGTCGGCGTCAGGTTCCTCATCGTCGTTGGGAGGGGGATCGAGCATGTCCCTGAGCATCGTCGCCAGTTCCGGGGTGTCCCATGGTTCGCCCCGTTGTTCCTTTTTCTTGATGTAGTGGCGGATTTCCGCATCCTGTTCGGGTGTCAGTGGAAGGTGCCGAAAGGTGCTGTTTGGGTTGGCATCGATCATGATGTTGCTCCGAAGTCCGGCAGGGTCCCGGTTTGGCTGCTTCCCGGGTGCATACATGCCGGAAAAACGTTAAGGATGACGGACCGACTCGCGAGTGAGGCCGGTTCAAAGCGACTCGCGCGACGGCCGGTGCGGCGGATACCGCGTTCGTCGAGCCGATGCTGCAGCTTGCAATTCGGCATTCAACACGTGTTGGGTCCCGGATCGATGCGCAATCGAATTCCCGGACGTGCGTGGCAGATTGTTATTTGTGAAGGTTCGGATCCCGGATTCGATCGAGGCGAGCGAACAGTTCGTTGATTTGGTATTCGAGTACCTTATTGCGCTCGAATCGTGTCCGGAGTGTGTCGAGCTTGACTCGCCAATACGCCGGATCGCTCACCAGCGATCGGTTGGTAAAGGCGTCGTGTGACTGCTCGAGCAGTCCGATCGCTCCCCTGATATGAGCCAGTTCGCGCTCCACATCGCAGTACCAGCTCATTTTTATCCACTCCCGGTTATGGTTCAATTCTTGGCTTGCTGCGCGGCGAGAGCGTTCGATTTCACTCGAAAGCCGCCGCACGGGCCAATTTCGAGCGATGTTGTCGTCAGTGCCCCGCAAGCAAAATCTCGACCGCCGTGTCGAAGCCGCCGTCGTCGTCATGCGGCCGGTCGTTCTGCGCCGGCACATGGGGCAACTGCGCGGGCATTATTCGAAGCCGCGATAGGGATGCACGCTCATGACGAGCGTCTGAACGTTCGGTCGCGACGAATCGCGGGACGAACGCGTCCGGCCAGTATCGCCAGTGTGTGGCGCGACGGGTGGGGCGAAAGGCGTAGTGCTGCGTGCGAAAGTAAGCGCGATGCAGCGAGAGAGGAGATGGAGGGCGAGCAGTCGAACGGGGCGCGAATGCTCGGATGAGTTCATCATACGCGCGTCGTTAGTCGGGCGCCCATCTTATTTCGGGCGATGCGGACTGCCGCTGGTACGAGGCTGTCAGGCGCGATCGGGTCGAACCGATGTTCATGGCAACCGACGCGGTGCCTGACGCACCGCGCGGTTGCCACGTGCCGATCCTTACTTCTGTTCCGGCAGGAACCAGTTCATCACCAGCGCGCAGATGCCGCCCGTTGCGACGCCCGATTCCAGCACGTTCTTCAGCGCGTGCGGCAGGCTGTTCAGAATGTCCGGCACCTGCGACACGCCGAGGCCGAGCGCCAGCGACACCGCGATGATCAGCAGCGCGCGGCGATCGAGCTGGACGCCCGCGAGGATGTTGATGCCCGATGCGGCCACCGCGCCGAACATCACCATCGCCGCACCGCCGAGCACCGGCTCCGGCACCGCCTGCAGCACGCCGGCGACGACCGGGAACAGGCCGAGCACCACGAGCATGCCCGCGATCCAGATGCCGACATGGCGGCTCGCGACGCCGGTGATCTGGATCACGCCGTTGTTCTGCGCGAACACCGAACTCGGGAACGTATTGAACACGCCGGCCAGCAGCGAGTTCGCGCCGTTGACGAGCACGCCGCCCTTGATTCGTTGCATCCACACCGGCCCTTCGACCGGCTCGTTCGAGATCTTGCTGGTGGCGGTGACGTCGCCGATCGCTTCGAGCGACGTGACGAGGTAGATGATCAGCATCGGCACGAACAGCGACCACGAGAAGCCGATGCCGAAGTGCAGCGGCGTCGGCACCTGGAACAGCGCGGCCTGGTGCATGCCGGTGAAGTCGAGGCGGCCGAGGAACGCGGCCGCGAGGTAGCCGATCACGAGCGCGATGACGAGCGCGGTGCTGCGCACCCAGACGATCGGCACGCGGTTCAGCAGGATGATCGTGCCGAGCACGAGGCCCGACAGCGTCAGGTTTTCCGCGCTCGCGAACGTACCCTTGGCCATCGCGCCAAAGCCGCCGCCCATGCTGATGAGGCCGACCTTGATCAGCGTGAGGCCGATCAGCAGCACGACGATGCCGGTGACGAGCGGCGTGATCAGGCGCTTCACGAACGGCAGGATGCGCGACACGCCCATCTCGACGAACGACCCGGCCATCACGACGCCGAAGATCGCGGCCATCACGGTCTCGACCGGCGTGCCCTGCTTGACCATCAGGCTGCCGCCCGCGATCAGCGGGCCGACGAAGTTGAAGCTGGTACCCTGGACGATCAGCAGGCCGGCGCCCAGCGGGCCGAAGCGCTTGCACTGGACGAAGGTGGCGATGCCGGAAATCACCAGCGACATCGACACGATCAGGGTCGTATCGCGGCTGGACACGCCGAGCGCCTGGCAGATCAGCAGGCCGGGCGTGACGATCGGCACGATGATCGCCAGCAGGTGCTGCAGCGCGGCGACGAAGGCGACCATTGGCGCCGGCCGGTCGTTCGGGCCGTAGACGAGGTCGCGGGCCGGTTCTGCGGCGTCGGCGCCGTGGGAGGCGGGTTGGGCGTGGGAGGCGGGTTGCATGGCGAGCGGGCCGGACAAGGTGGAAAGTGCGGCATTTTAGCCGAAGGGCCCGCCGGCACCGCCGCCGCGCGCCGCAATGGCGGGGATTCGACGGGGCGGGGAAACGGCGACGGATCGGCGCGCGGCCGGCCGTGCGCGTGGCGGCCGTCGGTCAGCGGGTTTGCCGCGATGCGGCTGCGGCTGTCATCGTCGTCGCGCTGAATCCGGGCAATTCGGGAATCCGCTGCTCCACGAATTGCAGGAATGTGCGGGTCCTGAGCGGCAGATACCGGCGCGACGCATACACGAGGTGCAGCGCATGCGGCGGAACCATGTCCCACTTCGGCAGCAGGCGGACGAGCTGGCCGGTGTCGATCAGGTCCTGAACGAGCCACGCCGGCGCGCTGCCCACCGCGTTCCCGGCCAGGAAGCATTCCCGCAGCGCAATCGAGCTGTTCACGCGATACCGCCCGTGCACCGGAACGGCGATTTTCTCGTCGCCCCGCACAAATTCCAGTTCGCTGCCGATGATGTCCGCTCGCGCGTATCCGACATACTCGTGCTTCGCCAGGTCTTCCGGTCGGCGGATCCTCGGCGCCTGCGACACATACGCCGGCGCGGCCACCAGCAGGCGCGGCGACGACGCGATATTGCGCGCGACGACGTCCGGCGGCAGCACGTGGCCGAGGCGAATGGCGACGTCGACGCCTTCCTCGACCAGATCGATCACGCGATCGGTCAAATGAAGTTCGACGTCGATCTCCGGCCACGCGGCGAGGAATTCGAGCACGAGCGCGTTCAGCCTCAACTCGCCCAGCCCCAGCGGCGCGTTGACGACCAGCTTGCCGACCGGCCGCAGCGTTTGCCCGCGCACGTCGGCCACCGCGCTTTCGTATTCGTCGAGCACGCGCTTGCAGCGGTCGTAGAACCGCCGGCCTTCGTCGGTCGGCGCGAGGCTCGTCGTCGAGCGTTCGAGCAGGCGAACGCCCAGTTCCTGTTCGAACGCGGCGACGATCTTGCTGATCGTCGGCTGGCCGGTGCCTTCCTCGCGAGCGACCGCCGAAAAATTGCCCAGCTCGATGGCGCGGACAAACACGCGCATGGACCGCAGCGAATCCATATTATTCTCTTATGGAATGAACCCTATGCAAGTCTCCCACGTTCCGGCGCAATAGAGAATGACCTAACGTTCGCAAACCTTCAATCCCCGATGAGGAATCGACATGAACGAGGCACTGCAATCTTCGACACTGGACGGCGCGCACGTCGTGATATTCGGCGCGAGCTCCGGAATCGGCCTCGCGGCCGCGGCGGCCGCGAAGGCGAAGGGCGCCACCGTCACGCTGGTCGGCCGGACCCGCGCGAAGCTCGAGGCGGCCGCGCAGGCGATCGGCGGCGCGCGCATCGCGGTGGCCGATATCGCGGACCGGCACGCGGTGCAGGCCGTATTCGACGCGATGACGCGCGTCGATCACCTGGTTATCACGGCCGGCCGGTTCATCGCCGGCAAGCTGGTGGAGACCGATCCCGATCACCTGCTCGCCGCGATACAGGAGCGCATTGCCGGGCCGGTCTACGCGATCCGGGCCGCGTTGCCGTTGATGCCCGCGACCGGCTCAATCGTACTGACCGGCGGGCAACTGTCCGATCGTCCGTCCGCGCAAGGCACGTCCGTGATTGCCGCCGCCGTGCGCGGCGTCGAAGCGCTGGCGCAATCGCTCGCGCTGGAGCTGAAGCCGATTCGCGTCAACGTCGTCGCGCCCGGTTTCGTCGAGACGCCGCTGTACGACGCGTTCGGCCCGGAAGCGCGCGAGGCGATCCTCGCGGGAGCCGCATCGGCGCTGCCGGGCGGCCGTGTCGGTCGCGCCGACGAAGTCGGGGAGGCGATCGTGTTCCTGCTGGGCAACGGCTTCATGAACGCCGAAATCCTGCACATCGACGGCGGCGGCCGGCTGGTCTGAGCCGTGCGCGTTGCGCGGGCCGGCTTCGGGTACGCGCGCGGCGTCAGCCGGCCGTGCGTGTTTTCGTGCTGCGCGCCGGTGTGCGTGGCGCGCGGGAGTCCGGATATGCGCGCTGGCAGACCGCAATGACCGCGTCGCGCAGGCGACGGTGGACCGGGTCGCCGTGCATGCGCGGGTGCCATAGCGCGGAGACGAGGATCGCGGGCAGGCGAACCGGGATCTCGAAGCTGCGCAGCCCGAGGGCTTCCGCGAGCCCCTGCGAAAACGCGTTGCCGAGGCTCGAGCGCGGCACCAGCGCGATCAGGTCGGTGCTGGCCGCGACGCGCATTGCATCGGGGTAGCCGGGGACGACGACGTGCACGGTCTGGCCCGGGCCGGGCCGGTCGGTCGAGTCGCCGGCCGGTCCGCTGAAATCGCCGAGCTGCGATGCGATCACGTGACGGCAGGCCGCGTAGCGCGCGGGCGTGATCCTGGCCGACGCGAACAGCGGATGTCCGGCGCGTGCCACCGCGACGTACCAGTCGTGACCGAGCATGCGTGTGTGCAGCTCGGGCGCGTCGTCGCCGCGCTTGCCGATTTCCAGATCGACGGTGCCGTCGCGCAGCGCTTGCGGACCGCGGTCGAGCTTGGGCACGAAGCGGATGCGCACGTGCGGCGCGACTTCGCCGATCGCGGCGACCACCGGGCCGGACAGCATTTCCATGAACGACGCCGACGCGCGAATGGTGAACGTCGTTGCTAGCGTCGCCATGTCCACGTCGGTCGTCGCCGGGCGCAGCACGGCGCGCGCGTCGTTCGCGATCGCATGCACGCGGTCGCGCAATGCGGCCGCGTGCGGCGTGGGCACGAGCTTGCGCCCGGCGCGCACGAGCAACGGGTCGCCGGTGGAGAGCCGCAGCCGCGTGAGCGTGCGGCTCATGGCGGACGTGCTCAGGCCAAGCCGGCGCGCGGCGCCTGTCACGCTGCCTTCCGACAGCAGCGCGTCGAGTGCGGTAACGAGGTTCAGGTCGATGTCTTCCATGCGGACAGGATACGCCACTGCGCGGTCTGGCATGGCGTTCGATGCAACTATCGATTGCATTCGGTGCGTCTGGTGCATGGTCCGGTGCGTGCCTATAGTGGGCGCATCATGAAACCCGGCAAAGGCGGAAACCATGCAATCGACTGTATCGACCCCGAACGCACCCACGCTCCTGCTCGTCGCCGCTTCGCGCGGCCTCGGGCTTGCCATGGCGGAGCAATTCCTGAACAAGGGCTGGAACGTAACGGGCACCGTGCGCGAAGGGTCGGGGCGCACGAAGCTGCACGATCTGGCCGACCGGTTCGACGGCCGGCTCGGGATCGAGACGCTCGACATCTGCGAGCCGGCGCAACTGGCCGCGCTGCGCGAGCGCCTGTCGGGCAGGCGCTTCGACATGCTGTTCGTGAATGCGGGGACGACGAACGACCCAAACGAAACGATCGGCGAAGTGACGACCGACGAGTTCGTGCGCGTGATGATCACGAATGCGCTCGCGCCGATGCGCGTGATCGAGGCGCTGCAGGATCTCGTGCCCCAGAACGGCCTGATCGGCGCGATGTCGTCGGGGCAGGGCAGCGTCGCGAACAACGTCAGCGGGATGCGCGAGGTCTATCGCGGCAGCAAGGCCGCGCTGAACCAGTTCATGCGCAGCTTCGCGGCGCGACAGGCCGATACGCCGCGAGCACTGGCGCTGATGGCGCCCGGCTGGGTCCGCACGGAGCTTGGCGGCCCCGATGCGCGCCTGACCATCGACGAGAGCGTGCCGAGCCTCGTCGACGTGCTGATCGCGAAGCGGGCGCGGCCCGGGCTGGAATACCTCGATTATCTGGGGCGGACGGTGCCGTGGTAGTCGTCCGAGTATCGGCGGGCGGAGCGGGCGGCCGGTGACGAAACGGTTCGCCGTGAGTGCGCTGCGGGATCCGACATGTCGTTCGCAGTCCGGCCGCGGCGCCAGGCGGCACTACGGGGCACTGCGAACGCAGCGCCGATTCAATACAATGCAACGACGCGCCTGCGATACCGGTATCGCAGCATCGCGTTCGAATCCGTCCGGGTCGCAGCGCATCGCGTGCGTCCCCGTCGTGACGGGCACTTGCCGAATACGGAGCACCGCATGAACGAACCTTACCTGCAGGTCATCGCGCATTTCTACGCGAAGCCCGGCAACGGCGACCGCGTGATCGAGCTGCTCGCGGAACTTGCGCCCGCGACGCGCACCGAGCCGAAGAATCTCGACTACGCGTATTTCCGGTCGCCGACGGACCCCGACCACATCGTGATCCTCGAACGTTACAGCCACGCGGACGGCCTCGACGTGCATCGGGAAACGCCGCATTTCCAGCGCATCGGGATCGGGGCGATCTTTCCGCTGCTCGATCGCCGCGACGTGTCGCGCTACATGGTGCAGCCGGACAACGGCACGGCGACGCCACCGGGAGGCACCCGATGAGCCCGTTTCAATTTCGTACCGTTCCGACGCAGATCGTCGAATTCGGCGCCGCGCGCCGGCTCGGCGCGTTGTTGCGCGAACGCTTTCCGGCGCTCGTGCGGCTGTGCGTCGTCACCGACGCGTTCCTGCATCGCAGCGGGGTGCTCGCGCCCGCGCTGGAGAGCCTCGTCGCGCACGGCTGGCAGGTCACCGTGATCGACGACGTGATCGCCGATCCGCCCGAGCACGTGGTGCTCGAAGCGACCGAGCGGGCCGTCGCGGCCGATGCCGAGATCGTGCTCGGCCTGGGCGGCGGTTCGTCGATGGACGTCGCGAAGCTGATCGCGGTGCTCGCGCCGGGGCAGCAGGCGCTGGCCGACATGTACGGCGTCGACAAGGTCGCGAGCGCACGGTTGCCGCTCGTGCAGATGCCGACGACGGCCGGCACGGGCTCCGAAGTGACGGCCGTGTCGATCGTCACGGTCGGCGAGGCGCGCAAGATGGGCGTCGTGTCGCCGCACCTGTTCGCGGACGTCGCGATCCTCGACGCCGAGCTGACGCTCGGCCTGCCGCGCGCGGCGACCGCCGCGACGGGCATCGACGCGATGGTGCATGCGATCGAAGCCTATACGTCCGCGCGGCTGAAGAACCCGGTGTCCGACATGCTGGCCGTGCACGCGCTGACGCTGCTGTCGCGCAACCTGCTCGCGGCCTGCGACGACGGCCACGACCGGCACGCGCGCGAGGCGATGCTGGTCGGCGCGATGTTCGCGGGGCAGGCATTCGCGAACGCGCCGGTCGCGGCCGTGCATGCGCTGGCCTATCCGGTCGGCGGGATCTTCCACGTGCCGCACGGATTGTCGAATGCGCTCGTGCTGCCGCACGTGCTGCGCTTCAACGCGCCGGCCGCCGCACCGCTGTATGCGGAACTCGCGGCGATCGTCGCGCCGTCGGCGACGGGCAGCGACGAAGCGAGGACGCATGCGCTGATCGCGGAGATCGACCGGCTGATCGTCGCGACGGGCATCCCGCGCACGCTGCGCGAAGTCGGCATCGGCGAGGGCGACCTGCCGAGGATGGCGTCGGACGCGATGCTGCAGACGCGCCTGCTCGTGAACAATCCGCGCGAGGTGACGGAGGCCGACGCGCTGGAGATCTATCGGCAGGCGTGGTGATGCGGCGGGCGTGAATCGCGGTGAGCTGGCCGGCAGGATGCCGACACAGACGTTTTCGGCGACGCCGGCCAGCAGAGATACGCGAATCTCGAATGCAACCCCGTCCTTTACGCACGACGCGACGGCGCCGGGCAGGGGCGGGGCCGCATCGGATCGAATCGACGGATGGGTTTCGACGCGACGCTTCGGTTGGCGCGGAATGCAGGACGCTACCGCAGGGCCCGGCCCGTGCGCCAAGCGCCGCGCGGGCCGGCCGCCGACGCGCTCAGGCCAGCGATGCGCGCGCGTGCTCGACCACCACGTACGCCGACGCCTGCTTCGTGCCGTCCGGCTTCGTTTGCAGGTAGACGCCCTGGATTTCCGGTTCGAAGCCCGGCAGTGCGTTGATCCCGGCTTCGAGCGCGCGGAAGTAGTCGAGCGCCGGGCCGCCCCACGTTTCGCCGGGCACCACGCAGAAGATGCCGGGCGGATAGGGCAGCGCGCCTTCGGTCGCGATCCGGCCTTCGATGCGATCGAGCGTGACGAGCTCGACGTTGTTGCGGATCAGTTCGGCATTCGCGGCCTGCGGCAGCATCGCCTGCTTCGGGAACTGCGCGCGGCGGAACATCTGCTTCTGCAAATGCTTCATGTCGTGGCTGCGGTAGAAGTCGTGCATGCGCTGGCACAACTGCCGCAGGCGCATGTTGCCGTACAGCTCCGGATACGCTTCGCACAACGACGGGATCGCTTCGCGCAGCGGCGTGTCCTGGTCGAGATGGCGTTCGAACTGCGCGAGGTGCGCGACCAGATGCTGCAGCTTGCCGAAGCTCTCCGACGGCGTGAGCAGGAACAGGATCGTGTACAGGTCGGCCTTTTCGGGCACGACGCCGTGCTCGCGCAGGTAGCGCGCGAGGATCGGCGCCGGCGCGCCGAACGGCGCGTACTCGTGCGTGTCGCGATCGATGCCGGGCGTCGTCAGCAGCAGCTTGCACGGATCGACGAAGTACTGGTTGTCCGCATAGCCGTCGAAACCGTGCCACGTGTCGGCCGGATGGAAGCGGAAGAAGCGCAGGTCGTCGACGATCTGCTCGGTCGGGTAGTCGGCCCACGGGCGGCCGTCGACATGCTGCGGAACGAACGGGCGGATCTGGCGGCAAGTCTTCAGCAGCAGCTTGCGCGCTTCGACGCCGTGCGCGACGCAGTCGCGCCACAGGCGCTTGCCGGCCGGCCCCGCGTGCATCTGCGCATTGACGTCGAGCGCCGCGAACATCGGGTAGAACGGGCTCGTCGACGCATGGATCATGTACGCGTTGTTGAAGCGCCGGTGATCGCAGAAACGCTTCTGGCCTTCGATATGGCTGTCCTTCTTGTGGATCTGCGACGTCTGCGAGAAGCCGGCCTGCTGCTTGTGCACCGACTGCGTGACGAGGATGCCGGGATCGTCCGGGCCGAGCGTCAGCATCAGCGGCGAGCAGTCCTGCATCATCGGGATGAACTGCTCGTAGCCGACCCAGGCCGAATCGAACAGGATGTAGTCGCACAGATGCCCGATCCGGTCGACGATTTCCCGCGCGTTGTAGATCGTGCCGTCGTAGGTGCCGAGCTGGATCACCGCGAGCCGGAACGGGCGCGGCAGGTCGGCGCGCTCGGGCGCGACGTCGCGGATCGCGTCGCGAATGCGCGCTTCGTCGAGCGCCGCGTTGTCGACGCCGCCGATGAGGCCCCACGCGTTGCGCGCGGTCTCGAGGTAGACCGGCCGCGCGCCGGACAGCACGAGCGCGCCGAGGTGCACCGATTTATGGTTGTTGCGGTCGAACAGCACGAGATCGTCGGGCGCGAGCAGCGCGCTCGTGACGACCTTGTTCGACGTCGACGTGCCGTTCAGCACGAACCAGGTCTTGTCGGCGTTGTAGATCCGCGCGGCGTTGCGCTGCGCTTCGAGCGCGGGGCCTTCGTGGATCAGCAGGTCGCCGAGTCGGACGTCCGCGTTGCAGAGGTCGGCGCGAAAGAGCGTTTCGCCGAAGAAGTCGAAGAACATCCGGCCGAGCGGATGACTCGAGAAGAACTGGCCGCCCTGGTGGCCGGGGCAGTCGAACTCGACGTAGCCGCGCTGCACGTATTCGCGCATGACCTTGAAGAACGGCGGCAGCAGGTTCTCGCTGTAGATGTCGGCGGCGGATGAAATCTGCCGGCCGTAGTAGTGGCGGCCGCCGTGCCCGAGCTGGATCACGCCGCTCGCGCTCGGCAGGACCGACGGCGGCACTTCCTGGTCGGGCTCGACCGCGACGAAGAACGGAATCGCGAAGCCGGTTCTTTCGACGGCTTTCAGAATCTTTTGTGCCGAATCGATTCCGACGACGATTGCCGAGATATTCGTGAAATCGGTCTGAAATACGTCGACCTGTTCGTGCGTGGTGAGGAAGGCGCCAATCAGCGCCGGCTCGACTGCGATTTTCAACAGGCTCACGCGAATTCTCCCGAAAATGTGCGGAAGCGGGCGCTGCATTCGCGCCGGTACGTAATCCGGCATGCGCCGCAGCCGATTGAAATGCTCCCGCGAATGCTGAATGCCGAATGCGCGCCGCACGAAGCAGCCTTGCGCAGCGAGGCACAGCCGCCGCCGGTCAATGCACGGCGCAGCCGATCGTAGCAACAAAACAAGGCGAACTCAATCGACCGGAAACAACAATGTCATTGAAAGATGAGAATGATCAAATAAGCGGTAATTGGCGTGCTGCAGTGCACATAAAAATGATCCAATTATGAAATCCGATTTGAAAGGGGTTGACGGTTTTACCGAATCGTCGGCTTTTCATCGAAAGGCAACTATGGCATAGTCGGCTCCGAATTGGATGGCGATTCAAGCCGGAATTGCGAGCGTCTCATGTCGCCGCCCGTGGCCTGCTGTCCGCGTGCTCGTGAGACGTACAACACCAACGAAGCAACGGAACAGCGAGGGCAACATCATGAATACACCCGTCGGTGGCATTCGTCGTCTCGGCATGCGTGCACTGCTGGTCGACGACGAAATCGCGCAGGAAACGGCGACCGGGCGTGCGGTCCGCACGCTGAGCGCGGAGCTCGCGCAACGCGACATCGACGTGCTTACGGCGACGTCCGCCGACGATGCGATCATGCTGATCCGTTCCGATCCGTCGATCCAGTGCGTGCTGCTCGACTGGGATCTCGGCGTGGACGGCCACGGGCCGTCCGAGGCCGTGGTCGAAGCGATCCGGCATCGCAATGCCAACGTGCCGATCTTCCTGCTGGCCGACCGCAGCGTCGCGTCGTCGGTGCCGTCCGCGGTCATGGGCCAGGTCGACGATTTCGTCTGGCTGCTCGAGGATACGGCCGACTTCATCGGCGGGCGCATCCACGCGGCGATCGAACGCTATCGCTCGACCGTGCTGCCGCCGATGTTCGGCGCGCTCGCGAAGTTCTCGCGTGTTTACGAATACTCGTGGCATACGCCCGGCCACACGGGCGGCACGGGCTTCCTGAAGTCGCCGGTCGGCCGCGCGTTCTTCGAATACTTCGGCGAATCGCTGTTCCGCTCCGACCTGTCGATCTCGGTCGGCGAACTCGGCTCGCTGCTCGACCACTCGGGCCCGATCGGCGAAAGCGAGCGCTACGCGGCGCGCGTGTTCGGCGCGCATCGCACGTATCACGTGACGAACGGCTCGTCGACGTCGAACCGCATCATCCTGATGGCGAGCGTGAGCCGCGACCAGATCGCGCTGTGCGACCGCAATTGCCACAAGTCGGCCGAGCATGCGATGACGATGTCGGGCGCGATCCCGACCTACCTTGTGCCGACGCGCAACCGCTACGGGATCATCGGGCCGATCGCGTCCGAGCGCCTCACGCAGGCGGCGATCCGCGAGGCGATCGCATCGAACCCGCTCGCGGCCGGGCTGGCCGATCGCCAGCCGAAGCACGCGATCGTCACGAACTCGACTTACGACGGCCTCTGCTACAACGTTACGCGCGTCGAGGAGCTGCTCGGCGCGAGCGTCGACCGGCTGCACTTCGACGAAGCGTGGTACGGCTATGCGCGCTTCAACCCGATCTACCGCGACCGCCATGCAATGCACGGCGACCCGCGCGACCATCATGCGGACCGGCCGACGGTGTTCGCGACGCAGTCGACGCACAAGCTGCTGACCGCGCTGTCGCAGGCGTCGTACATCCACGTGCGCGACGGCCGCAGCCCGATTCCGCATGGTCAGTTTAACGAAACGTTCATGATGCATGCGTCGACGTCGCCGAACTACGCGATCATCGCGTCGAACGACGTCGCGGCCGCGATGATGGACGGCCCCGGCGGCGAAGCGCTGACGCGCGAGTCGATCGAGGAGGCCGTCGCGTTCCGGCAGATGATCGCGCGGATGAATGCCGAGTACGCGGCGAAGGGCGACTGGTTCGTCGAATGCTGGCAGCCCGATACGGTGCTCGACACGCGCACGGGCCGGTCGCTGCCGTTCCACGAGGCGCCGCCGGAACTGCTCGCCACCGACCCGTGGTGCTGGATGCTGAAGCCCGGCGCGCAATGGCACGGCTTCGGCAATATCGAGGACGGCTACTGCATGCTCGATCCGATCAAGGTGTCGATCGTCACGCCGGGCGTCGCGCCGGCCGGCGGCCTGATGCCGGTCGGCATTCCGGCGAGCGTGTTGACCGCCTATCTCGATGCGCGCGGGATCGTCGTCGAGAAGACGACCGACTTCACGATCCTGTTCCTGTTCTCGATCGGCATCACGAAGGGCAAGTGGGGCTCGCTCGTCAGTGCACTGTGCGACTTCAAGCGCGACTACGACGCGAACCTGCCGCTCGACATGGCGATTCCGTCGCTCGTGAAGGAGCATGGCGCGCGTTATGCGGGCATGGGGCTGAAGGACCTGGCCGACACGATGTTCGCGGCGATGGAGCAGCTCGGCACGACGCGGCTGATGTCGGAGGCGTTCTCGATCCTGCCGAAGCCGGAGATGAGCCCGGTGCGCGCGTACGAGCATCTCGTGCAGGGCCGCGTCGAGCAGGTCTCGCTCGACGAGCTGGCCGGGCGCACGGTCGCCACCGGTGTCGTGCCGTATCCGCCGGGCATTCCGCTGCTGATGCCGGGCGAGAACGCGGGGCCGGCCGGCGGCCCGGTGCTCGGTTACCTGAAGGCGCTCGAAGCGTACGACCGGCGCTTTCCGGGCTTCGCGCACGACACGCACGGCGTGGAAGTCGACGACGGCACGTACCGCGTGTACTGCCTGACGGCCTGAGCGGGCGGCCGGACGAACGAGCGACCGGCCGCGCGGCGGCCTCACATCGAAGGATCGACATCATGGAAAACGCAGCGCGCATATCCGACGCGGCCCCGGCGGCCGCGCCGAAGAACCGCATGAATGTCTGGCAGCTCACCATCCTCACGGCAGTCAACATGATGGGTTCCGGCATCATCCTGCTGCCGTCGAAGCTCGCGCAGGTCGGCACGATCTCGCTGCTGTCGTGGATCGTCACGGCCGGCGGCTCGCTCGCGCTGGCCTATGCGTTCGCGCGCTGCGGGATGTTGAGCCGCAAGCCGGGCGGGATGGGCGGCTACGCGGAATACGCGTTCGGCAAGGCCGGCAACTACATGGCGAACTACACGTACGGGCTGTCGCTCGTGATCGCCAACGTCGCGATCGGCGTCACGGCGGTCGGCTACGGCACCGTGCTGTTCGATGCGACGCTGTCGCCGCTGCAAACATGCCTGTGGACCGTCTTCCTGCTCGTGCTGACGACGGTCGCGAACTTCGGCGGCTCGCGCATCACCGGCCGGATCGGCGCGGTCACCGTGTGGGGCGTGATCATTCCGGTCGTCGTCGTGTCGCTGATCGGCTGGTTCTGGTTCAGCGGCGCGACCTGGGGCGCCGCGTGGAATCCGCACAACCTGCCGTTCGGGCCGGCCGTCGGCAGCTCGATCGCGGTGACGCTGTGGGCGTTCCTCGGGCTCGAATCGGCGTGCGCGAACTCGGACGCGGTCGAGAATCCGGAGCGCAACGTGCCGATCGCCGTGCTCGGCGGCACGATCGCATCGGCGATCTTCTACATCGTGTCGACCAACGTGATCGCGGGGATCGTGCCCAACGCGATCCTTGCGGCGTCGAATGCGCCGTTCGGCATCGCGTTCGCGACGATGTTCACGCCGACGGTCGGCACGATCGTCACCGCGCTGATGGTGATCGCGTGCATCGGCTCGCTGCTCGGCTGGCAGTTCACGGTCGCGCAGGTGTTCAAGAGCTCGGCGGACGTCGGTTACTTCCTGCCGGTGTTCGGGCGCGCGACGCGCACGGGCACGCCGATCGTCGGCATGGTGATCCTGCTCGTCGCGCAGGTCGCGCTGGCGCTGATGACGATCAGCCCGGAATTGAGCAGCCAGTTCCAGAAGATCGTCGATCTCGCGGTCGTCACGAACCTCGTGCCGTACGTGATGTCGATGGCCGCGCTGATCACGATCCAGAAGGTCGCGAAGGTGCCGCCGGCCAAGGCGCTGTTGACGAACGCGATCGCGATGGTCGCCACCGCGTACAGCTTCTATGCGCTGTTCAGCTCGGGCGAGCAGGCGCTGATGCTCGGCGGCCTGTGCGTGTTCCTGGGCTGGACGCTGTTCGGCTTCGTCAGCGCGCGCTTCTACCAGATGGAAGTCGACGCGCACGTGAAGGAGCCGGGGAAGTCGCTGCAGGCGTGAGGGCGGGGATCGCCGCTGCTAACGGACACGCCGCTTCAGCAGCGGCGGGATTTCCTTCTTCAGCAGATCGACGATGGCGCGCACGCGCGGCGGCAGCGGCCGCTGCGCGTGCACGAGTACGTTGAGCGCGAAGTCGGGGATCTCGTACTGCGGCAGAATCCTGACGAGCGTGCCGAGCGCCAGCGCGTCGGCGCAGGCTGGCTGCTGCACCACGCCGATGCCGCCGCCGGCCAGGATCATGTCGAACATCGGGCGCCAGTGGCTGGTCGTCATGACGGTCCGGATACGCGCGTATTCGAGTGCGCCGCCTGCGCGCTGCAACGGCAACTGCTCGTTGGCGAAGACACCCTTCACGCGGACGAACGGGTGAGTCGCGAGATCGGCCTTCGTTTCGATCGGGCCGTGCCGGTCGAGATACGACGGCGCGGCCACCAGCACGCGGCCGACCTCGCCGAGCGCGTGCGCGACGAACCCGCCGTCGCCGAGCTGGCCGACCCGGATCGAGATGTCGACGCCTTCCGTGACCGGATCGACGATATCGTCGTTCAGCACCAGGTCGATATGCAATTTCGGATACGCAGTGCGGACATGCATCAGCATGCCCGGCATCACGACCTCGCCGAAGCATTGCGGCGCCGCGAGCCGGATCGTGCCGTCGAGCGCGTTTTCCGTCTTCGATACCGATGCGACCGCCACTTCGGCCGCCTCGAGCAGCGCCTTGCTGCGCTCGTAGAAGACGCGGCCTTCTTCCGTGCACGCAAGGGTGCGCGCACTGCGCATCAGCAGCCGCGTGCCGAGATGTTTTTCGAGCCTTTCGATGCGCTCGCTGACGGCCGGCTGGCCCATGTCGAGATCCCGCGCCGCGCCGGACATCGTGCCACGCTCCACGACCCTGACGTAGATGCGCATCGTCGCCAACAAATCCATGAAATCGCGCCTGTTGTCTGCTTGTCCGATTCCCGGCCGATGCCTGCTGTCGTCGACGAACGACGGTGCGTGCCGGAGCGTGTTCCGCTCGACGGATGGTACCAAAGCGTCGTCGGCTCGACCGTGCGGGTTGAGCCGATACTGACTATCGGTCGAAAGCCGGCTGGTGCGGGTGGACATGCCGGTCGCCGAAGCCGCGTGTGTTCATCGACGCGATGAGCGAAAATCGGCCTTCGCGTGACCGACAGGAGACGGCGACATGACGCAACAGGATGAAGCGATGCGCACGCGATGCGTCGCGTGGCAGATCGTGCAGACGTGGCAGGCGGCCGAATGGTGCCGGCTCGCGGAGACGCGAACGGGAGTCGATCTGTCGGGTTCGGTATCGGGCGCGATCGACGGCACGCCGTTTCGCATCGACTATGCGATCGCCTGCGGCGCCGACTGGCTCACGCGCTCGGCGCGCGTGACACGCTGGATCGGCACGTTGCCACCGCAACAACTGGACATCGCATGCGACGGAGAGCGCTGGACGATCGACGGCGTCGACGCGCCGATGCTCGCGGGCGCAACCGACATCGACCTCGGTTTCAGCCCGTCGACCAATACGCTGCCGATCCGGCGGCTGGCGCTGGCCGTCGGCGACTCCGCGGTGATCCATACCGCCTGGTTGCGCTTTCCGGATTTCGTCATCGTGCGTGGCGAGCAGCGCTATACGCGTACGGCGCCGCTCGTATATCGCTACGAGAGCGGCACGTATGCGGCCGATATCGCGATCGACGAAGCGGGCCTCGTCACCGACTACGACGAATGGCGGCGCATCGGCGCGGCGCCTGCACCGTAACGCGTCGCATCGCGCATCGGCGGCGCATCAGCGCGCGCTGGCGACCGTCAGCTTGCCGGGAATCAGCTTCAGCGTGCTGAACGTGTCGGCGATGTTCTGCTGATACGCGACCGTCGCGTCGGTGACCGGCTGCACGCCGTAGCCGGCGCGCTTGAGCGCGACTTCGAGCGTCGGTGCGTCGAGGCCGACGAGCGGCGACAGTTGCGTGGCAACCTCGGGAATGTGGTCGCGCGCCCAGCGATCGGTCGCGTCGACTTCGTCGAGCAGCGCGCGCAGCACCTGCGGATAAGCGGCCGCGTACTTGCGTGCCGCGAGGTAGTACTGCGTGTTGCGCACGAGCCCTTCGCCGTTCGCGATCACGCGCGCGCCGAGCTGCCGTTCGGCGGCCGCCAGATACGGATCCCAGATCACCCACGCATCGACGCTGCGCTGCACGAACGCGGCGCGCGCGTCGGCGGGCGTCAGGTAGATCGGCTGGATGTCGGCATACGCGAGGCCCGCATGTTCGAGCGCCTTCACGAGCAGGTAGTGAACGTTCGAGCCCTTGTTGAACGCGACCTTCTTGCCGCGCAGTTGCGCGACGTTGCGGATCGGCGAATCGGGCAGCACGACGATCGCCTCGCCCTGCGGCGCGGGCGGTTCGTTGCCGATATAGACGAAATCGACGCCGCCGGCTTGCGCGAAGATCGGCGGCGTTTCGCCGACCGTGCCGACATCGATCGCGCCGGCGTTCAGCCCTTCGAGCAGTTGCGGGCCGGCCGGAAATTCGAGCCATTGCACCGCGACGCCCTGGCTCGCGAGACGCTTCTCGAGCGTGCCGTGTGCCTTCAGCACAACGAAGTTGCCGTATTTCTGGAACCCGATGCGCAGCCGCGTGCCATTGCCCTGGGCCTGTGCGGGCAGGGTCGCGAGCGGCCCGAGCGCTAGCCCGGCAAGCCCGGCGGCCGCGCCGTGCAGCCATTGGCGGCGGCGCGGGTTCGACGGGGGCGTTTCAACGTCTGCGTGCAGTGTGTCGCTCATCGGGGTGTCCTGCGTGCGGGTTCACGAGTCGCGCGCCAAGGCGGCGCGGCCGGCGCAGGACGGGGCCCGATGCGGGCGATGCTCGCACCGGGCCGGCCCGCGCCGGATTCAGGACGATACGGCCGCGCGGGCCGGCGGCCAACCAATGAATGCGCATATGCAAATCAGCGGCGCTCAGGCTGCGTCGGCGGCGTTTTCCTCGATCGAATCGACGCGGTCCGGATAGAACGCGAGGTGCCCGCGAATCGCTTCGACGGCCGGATACGGATGCTCGTAGGTCCACACCGCGTTGGTCGCGCGTTCGCCGCCGGCGGGGATCGAGTAGTACGCGCAGTCGCCCTTGTACGGGCAGTAGGTCGCATGGTCGGTGCGGCGCAGCAGCGACATGTCGGCGTCTTCGCGCGGGATGTAGAGCACGGCCGGATAGCTGGCCTCGCGCAGCGCCAGCGCGCGGCGCGTATCGGCGACGACCTTGCCGGCCACCGTGACCACCACGCGCCACGGATGCGGCTCGATCGTGATCGGATGATCGGGGCCCGGCGACTTCACGGGACGAGAGGGCGTATCGGAGCTGATCGACATCGTGGGTCCTCCAGGAATCGGCGGCGCGGCGGCGTCGGGCGGATCCCGGCGCGCCCGTGCCGGCGTTTGCCAGCCGATACGATGCGCCAATTCCGGAGAGTCTGCAGGGGGCCGGAAGGCGGCGGCGCGGCAAGGCTGCCGGACGATGCCCCGGCGCTAGCGTGGACATATTCATGCACGGGCAGCGGGATGCACCTGCGGCGATAAGCAACGCCGAATTAATTGGTAAGCGATCGGCGGGCGGCGCGCGAAGATCGGCCGTCGTCATTCGCATGACTCATTCCTTCTCGCCGCCACCATGAAGAACCCTTTCGTTTCGTCAGCCGCGCGTCGTGTGCGTCGCGCACCGCATGCCGTTGTCGCACTCCGTTGCGTGGCCGCGTCGCTGCTGCTCGCCGGCGCGGCCACGCACGCGCTCGCCGCGCCGGCCGGCAAGACGCTCGTGTACTGCACCGAAGGCAGCCCGGCCGGCTTCGATCCGGGCCAGCACACGACGAGCACCGATTTCGACGCGAGCACGTACACGATCTACAACGGGCTCGTGCAGTTCAAGCGCGGCACGCTCGATCTCGAACCGTCGCTCGCGACGAGCTGGGACGTGTCGTCCGACCAGCGCACGATCACGTTCCACCTGCGGCGCGGCGTGAAATTCCAGACGACCGCGTGGTTCAAGCCGACGCGGCCGTTCCAGGCCGACGACGTCGTGTTCACGTTCCGCCGGATGCTCGATCCCGACGATCCGTTCCGCAAGGCCTACCCGGTCAGCTTCCCGTACTTCAGCGATCTCGGCTTCGACCGCAACGTCGAGCGCATCGAGAAGGTCGACGACTACACGGTGCGCTTCGTGCTGAAGTCGCCCGACGTCGTGTTCGTGCGCAACCTCGCGATGGCGTTCGCGTCGGTCCTGTCGGCCGAATATGCGTCGCAGCTCGAGGCGCGCCATCGCGAGGCCGATATCAACCAGTTCCCGGTCGGCACGGGGCCGTTCCTGCTGCGGACGTACCAGAAGGATGCGCTGATCCGCTACGAAGCGAACCCCGACTACTGGAAGCCGGACGACGTGAAGCTCGCGCGCCTCGTGTTCGCGATCACGCCCGATCCGGCCGTGCGGCTGCAGAAGCTCGTGGCCGGCGAATGCCAGGTGTCGGCGTTCCCGCGGCCGGCCGATCTCGACACGGTGCGGCGCGACCCGAAGCTGGCGCTGTTCTCGGGGATGGGCTTCAACGTCGGTTTCGTCGCGTACAACACGCAGCATGCGCCGCTCGATCGCGTCGACGTGCGGCGCGCGCTCGACATCGCGATCGACAAGACGGCGATCGTGAAGACCGTTTTCAACGGCGACGCGAAGATCGCGACGAACCCGATGCCGCCCGCGCAATGGTCGTACAACCCGCGCCTGAAGGATGCGCCGCGCGATCCGGCCGCCGCGAAGGCGCTGCTCGCGCAGGCCGGTTTCCCGAACGGCTTCGACCTGACGCTGTGGGCGATGCCGGTGCAGCGCCCGTACAACCCGAATGCGCAGTTGATGGCGCAACTGATCCAGCAGGACTGGGCAAGGATCGGCGTGCGCGCGAAGATCGTCAGCTACGAATGGGGCGAATACAACCGCCGCGCGAAGCACGACGGGCAGCACGACGCGATCCTGTACGGCTGGTCGGGCGACAACGGCGACCCCGACAACTGGCTCGGCACGCTGCTCGGCTGCGACGCGGTGCACGGCAGCAACCTCGCGAAGTGGTGCAACCAGGATTTCGAAAAGCTGGTGAGCGCGGCGCGCTCGAATGGGGACGTCGCGAAGCGCACGGCGCTGTACGAACAGGCGCAGGTGGTGTTCAAGGATCAGGTGCCGTTCACGCCGATCGCGACGTCGATCGTGTCGCTGCCGGTGTCCAAGCGCGTACACGGGCTGACGTTCTCGCCGCTCGGCGGGCACCGCTTCGACGGCGTGTGGCTGGATTGATGGACGAAGGGCCGGCGCGCTCGCGTGCGCCGGCGCCGGTTGCGGTCAGTTGAGCGCGACGGCCGCTGCCGTTTCGGCCGGCGTGCCTTCGAGCGCGACCGAGGGCCGGCCGTCGGGGCCGACCGGCACGTCGCCGGTGAGCGTCGTGCGGTAGAGCTGGCGGTCGAAGTCGAGATCGAAGATGTCGACCGGTGCGAGATGCGCGGTCGCGCGGTTGTCCCAGAACGCGATGCTGCGCGCTTCCCATTTGAAGCGGATCGTGAATTCCGGCCGCGTCACGTGTTCCCACAGCAGTTCGAGCAGCGCTTGGCTCTCGCGCGGCGTCAGCCCGACGATCGATTTCAGGAAGCTCGGGCTCACGTACAGCGCGCGTTCACCGGTCTCCGGATGCACGCGCACGAGCGGATGCTCGGTCACGAGCGGGCGGCGCTCGACGGCTTCATCGAACGCGCCGGTGGCGCGCGCACCGGCCGGCGGCGTGAAGCGGTGGATGCCGCGCAAGCCGTCGACGAAACCGCGCAACGGCGCGGACAGCGTTTCATACGCGCGTACGAGGTTGGTCCAGTGCGTGTCGCCGCCATACGGTGGGATCGTCACGCCGCGCAGGATCGACGCCCACGGCGGGTTCACGGCGGCCGTCACGTCGGTGTGCCAGCCCGTCCACGGCCGCCGCACCGGTTCGCCTTCGAAGCGCGTCGCCTTGCGATGCTTCGCGATCGAATAGACGGCCGGATGGCCGTCGACGTGCCCGAACACCGGGTGACCGACCGTCGGCTCGCCGAACTGCGCGGAGAACGCGACGTGCTGGTCGTGCGTGAGGAATTGCTCGCGGAAGAAGACGACGCGCCATTTCAGCAGCGCGGCGCGGATTGCCGCGATCTGCGGCGTGGTCAACGGTTGCGTGAGGTCGACGCCGCGGATTTCCGCACCGATATGGGCGGACAGCGGGATCACGTCGACCGGCTGGGCTGCCGGTTCGGGTAGGGCACTCATGCGACGCTCCTGGCGGAAGTGAACGGGGCGGATGGCCGACATCGTTGCGTGTGCAAGCGTCGGTCCGGCGGCGGGAGGTTCATCGTGGTGTGCCCGGTGGCGAATGGAACGGAACACGCAGCGGCGTGCGCGAAACGGCGCCGCCGCGGTACTTGGGCGTTATTGCAGCGTCGCGCCCGGCCCCTTCAGCACGACGCTCTGGCGACCGTCGATGCCGACCGGCACATCGCCGTGAACGGTCGCGCGGCGCACGACGCGGCGCGCATCGCCGTAGTCGTTGATCGCGTAGTGCTGCGTCGCGCGGTTGTCCCAGATCGCGACGTCGCCTTCCTGCCAGTTCCAGCGCACGGTGTTCTCGAGACGCGTCACGTGTTCGTGGAAGACCTGCAGCAGGTGCGCGGAATCCTGCGCCGACAGCCCCTTGAGCCGCTGCACGAAGTGCCCGAGCACGAGCGTGCGTTCGCCGGTTTCCGGATGCACGCGCACGACCGGATGCTCGGTTTCGTAGACGGTCGACGCGAACACTTCGCGGTAGCGCTTCAGTTGCGTGTCGTCGGCGTGCACGTGCGTCGACGCGTAGTCGTAGGCGTTCGTATGGATCGCCCACAGCGTGTCGGCGAGCGCGCGCAGCGGGTCGGGAAGGTGCGTGTATGCGGCGGCGGTGTTGGCCCACACCGTATCGCCGCCGAACGGCGGAATCACGATCGCGCGCAGGATCGAGATCTTCGGGTATGCATCGACGAACGTCACGTCGGTGTGCCACGAATTCGCACGGGCGCCGTGCGCGGAATCGAGTTCGAGCAGATGCGCGCTGCCGTCGACGGACGGCACGGTCGGGTGCGCGACCGTGTCGCCGAAGCGGCGCGCGAACGCTTCCTGCGCGGTGTCGTCGAGATGGTGCTGGCCACGGAAGAACAGCACCTTGTGGCGCAGCAGTGCGGCCTGGATCGCATCGAACGTCGCGTCGTCGAGCGTGGCCGACAGCCGGACGCCGGCGATCTCGGCG
The DNA here is from genome assembly GCF_001028665.1 of Burkholderia pyrrocinia. Classification (NCBI taxonomy): domain Bacteria; kingdom Pseudomonadati; phylum Pseudomonadota; class Betaproteobacteria; order Burkholderiales; family Burkholderiaceae; genus Burkholderia; species Burkholderia pyrrocinia. The sequence goes on along the minus strand of NZ_CP011504.1, from coordinate 43,839 downwards.
CCGATCCGGCCGGCAACCTGGCGAAGCTGGAGCGGGGCGGCGGCCGTGCGCGGCGCGGCGTGCGAAGCATGCGAAGACGGGTGAGCGGCGTGCTGGACTTCGGACATCGGGAGTCTCCTGGAGTCGGGTCGGTCGAGTCTCCATTCAAGCAGGGACCGCGCGGAACCGGAACCGATGAATCGTCACAACCTTAGCGTGCGCGCTGCGATGATCGATATGTGTCGTCATGCTGAGCAATGCAGTTGCCGCCCACACCTACCACGCAAGTCGCCATTCGCCTATCCGGTGCACGCTCGGCGTGTCGCTGCGCTTGCCGCCCGAGCCATCGTCGCGCGGCGGTTCGTCATCGTCGAAATCGGCGAGCACCGTATCGCGCAACCGCGCGAAATCCGCCGAATCGCGCCGGCGCGGCCGCGGCAGCGCGACGTCGACGATCCGTTCGATGCGGCCCGGACGCGGCGCCATCGTGACGACGCGATCGCCGAGATAGACAGCTTCGTCGACGTCGTGCGTGACGAGCATCATCGTGATGCGCTCCTGTTCCCAGATGCGCAACAGTTCGTTCTGCATCCGCGCGCGCGTCTGCGCATCGAGCGCGCCGAACGGCTCGTCGAGCAGCAGCACGCGCGGCCGGTTCACGAGGCCGCGCGCGATCGCGACGCGCTGCGCCATCCCGCCCGACAACTGGTTCGGAAACGCGTGCTCGAAGCCGTTCAGCCCGACGAGCGCAACGTGGTCCGCTACCGCGCGTCGCTTCGCGGCCGCGTCGAGCGGTGCGTTGCGCAGCGCGGCGCCGATGTTCTGTTCGACGGTCAGCCACGGGAACAGCCGGTGATCCTGGAACACGATCCCGCGCTGCAACGACGTGTCGCGCACGCGCTCGTCGCCGGCGCGGATCTCGCCCGAGTAGTCGGTGTCGAGCCCCGCGATCAGCCGCAGCAGCGTCGACTTGCCGCAGCCGCTCGCGCCGACGATCGTGACGAATTCGCCGGCACGCACGTGCAGCGACACGTCGTCGAGCACGGCGAGCGACGCGCCGCGTTGAGCGTAGTGCTTGCTGACGTGGAGGATGTCGAGCGAATCGGAGGCGAGGGTCGTCATGGCGGGGCGAGTAAGGATGCGACAGGTAAGGAGAGGGCGATCACCGCTGCAGGTCGCCGCGCCGGGCCAGCACCTTGCGTTCGATCGCACGCGCGACCGCGTTCAGCGCCCAGCCGGTCACGCCGACGACGATGATCCCGAACAGCACGAGATCCATCCGGAACTGCTCGCTGCCGTCGATCAGCGTGTTGCCGATCCCGCTGCCGGCGACGAGCAGGTATTCGGCGCCGAGCGTCGCGAGCCACGAATAGATCAGGCCGAGGTACAGCCCGGTGAAGATCGACGGCAGTGCGGCCGGCAGGATCACGTAGCGGACCAGCTGGAGCCGCGAGTAGCGCAGCGCGCGGGCGACGTCGACATACGCGCGCGGCACCGCGTGAATGCCGTCGCACGTGTGCGCGGCGACGGGCAGCAGCGCGGCGAGCGACAGGAACACGACCTTGGCGACGTCGCCGAGGCCGAACCACACGGAAATCAGCGGAATCCACGCGAACAGCGAGATCTGCTTGAACGTGTCGAAGCTCGGTCCGACCATGCGCGCGGCGATGCGCGACAGCCCGAGCGCGGTGCCGAGCAGCAGCCCGCCCGTCGCGCCGATCGCGAAACCGCAGGCTTCGCGCGCGAGCGACGCGGACAGCGCGCGGCCGAGCGCGCCGCTCGTCGCTTGAATCCAGGCCGTATGCAGGACGTCGGCCGGACCGACGAGCAGCCCGCTTTTGACGAGGTGCGCGGAGGCGATCGCCCACCAGAGCGCGAACACGACGAGCGGCAGCACGAAGCCGCGCCAGTCTGGCGCATGCAGGCGGCGGGCGGCTGCGACGGGCGATGGCGTGGCGTCCGGCGCGAGCGTCGGCGTGGCGGAACGGGGCATAGGGTGGTCTCCTTCGGTTGCGCGCGCAGGCCGGGTCAGCCGCGGAACGCGGACGGCACGCCGCGGCGCAGGCGCGCTTCGAGTGCGTCGAGCAACCGGTTGATCAGCAGGCCGACCGCGCCGACCACGACCACGGCCGCCATCACGAGATCGAGCTGGAACAGTTGCCGGCCGTACACGATCAGGTAGCCGAGCCCTTCGGAAGACGCGACGAGCTCGACGACGACGAGCGCGAGCCACGATTTCGTGAACGCGAGCCGCACGCCGGTCGCGAGCGTCGGGATCGCGGCCGGCAGCACGACGTGGACGATGCGTTGCCGGCGCGTGTAGCCGAACCCGCGCGCGACTTCGTCGAGCGCGGGCGGCGTCTGGCGAAACCCCTGCAACGTGCTCATCGTGACGGGGACGAGCGCGGCATGCGCGATCAGCAGGGTCTTGAGCGGTTCGCCGACGCCGACGAGCAGCAGCAGGAACGGTAGCCAGCCGAGCACCGGGATCTGCACGAGCGCGTTGAAGCTCGGCAGCACATAGGCTTCCAGCGTGCGCGACAGGCCGAGCGCGACGCCGATCGCGAAACCGAGCAACGAGCCGGCCGCGAAGCCGACCAGCACGCGCTGCAGGCTGATCAGCGTGTGGCGTGCGAGATCGCCGCTCGTCGCCAGCTCGGCGAGCGCGTCGACCACGCGTTCGGGCGGCGGCAGGATTTGCGGTGCGATCCAGCCGCGCGCACTGCCGACGGTCCACAGCGCGAACAGCAGCGCGGGCAGTACCCACGGCGCGAGCTGCCACGCCAGCCGCTTCGCGCTCGCCGCGCGGCGCGGCTGCGCGGCGAGCGCATGTGGCTTCGACGACGGAATCGGGATCGCGGTGTCGCTCATCGGGGCCGGTCCGGGTCAGGAAAGGGGCTTGCCGGCCGCGTCGTAACGCGGCCAGTAGTTTTCGAGCTTCAGCGTGCGCAGGGCATTGTCGAGATACTTCGGCTCGAACCAGCCGTCGACATCGACCGGCTGGCGGATCAGCTTCAGCTTCAGCGCATCCTGCGCGACGGCCTTGTAGCGCGCGACGAGGAACGGATCGATCAGCGGCGACAGGCGGTCCTTCAGGCGCTGGTTCGCATAGTCGGCCTGCCACGACGAATACGGCACGCCGCTTTTCGCCCACAGCTTGAACAGCGCATCGCGGTTCGCTTCGTCGGACGACCATTGCGCGCCCTTGACCAGCGCGTTGACGACGCGCTGCACGATGTCCGGATGCGCACGCTCGAAATCGTCGAGCACGAGCAGGTGGGTCTGGCGCGTGAACTGCGGGCCGTCGTTCTGCGATTCGTAGATGATCTTCGCGAGCCCCGCGTCGCGCAGCTTGTAGAGCTGGTAGTCGCCCACCGATGCGTCGATGCCTTTCGACGCGAGCGCGGCGAGCGAGCTTGCGGAGTCGAGATTGATCACGCGCAGGTCGCGTTCGCCGAGGCCGTTCTTCGCGAGCGCGTTGTCGGCGACGAGCTGCAGGTTCGTGCCGCGGAAGATCGACACGCGGCGGTCCTTCAGGTCCGTGATCGAACGGATGCCGGAGTCGGGCGGCACCGCGATCTTCACGCCCGAGCGCACGCTCGCGGCGAGCAGCAGGCGTGTCTTGATCCCGTTCGAGCGCGCGAGCACGGCCGGCAGGTCGCCCTGGTACGCGAAGTCGAGCGCCTTGTTGGCGATCGCCTCGTTGACGGCCGGCCCCGCGCCCTTGAAGAACAGCCACTGCACGTTGATGCCGTCGGCCGCGAACTCCTTTTCGACCCGTTGCTGCAACTGCGCGGTGGCGGCGCTCGAGCCGCCGAAGGTCGGCGGATCGCCGGCGCCTTGCTGGGCGACGCCGATGCGGATGGTGGCGGGCTTGTCGGCGTGCGCGGCGGCGGCCGCCAGCGTCATCAGCGTGGCTGCCAGCAGCGATCGCAGCAGGCGCAGCGGAAACGGAAATCGATCGGTCATGGTGCGTCGGGTCGCGAGAAGTGAAGTCGGGCAGGGAGGCGTCACGCCATTCTGGTGGACGCTTCCGGCGCGGGACAAGCAACGATTTGAACTATGCTTATCGCCGCTTGGCGGGTTGCCGGGCCGGGCGCGCCGTGTTGCGCGGACGGAAAGCGGATTCGCATGTATCGCGGAATCGTTAAGGATTCCGATCATGTTGATCGGCGTTGCTTGCCAATCAGGCAAGCGACGATCGGGAAATTCATGAAATGGCGAAATCGCGGATTCGCATGTCGACCGGCGGGCGAATCCAGGCGGTGAAACGCGTATCAGGCGGTCGAATAAAACCGATCCAGGGCGACCATCTTTGGCTGGCTGCTCGCGCGAAACAATGCGCACGGCCGCATCCGGCATACCGAAAAACCGAATGGAAACGGGTTATCCACCCGACCGAAAATGACGCATTACGACAGTTAACATACTTACGTCTTCACCGGAACCACGCGGAATGCCCCGAGAAAGAATTCCGAAAGATGGCCTGTATGAATTGCATCGTTTCAGGGTGCCATCCATAAATACATTCCGACGCTAAATTATTTGAAATCGTCCGAAAAATTGTCTATACCCTAGACGAATCAGCGCGGTCGGCGTCGTGTCGGCACGGCCGCACAAGAAGGCGCGCGAATGCAACGATCGATGCCGTCGTTGCATGCCGCGCGCCGCAGTGATCGAGCGGACTTCGGGGAGGCGAGCGGCCTGATGCCAGGGCCGTTCGCGTGAGTCGCGAATGGGTGAACGCCCTGGGCAGCCGCCGGACCATGCAGCGTCTTTACGTTCAACGGTCGATCCTCGACCCCGTCACACGGAGGTTGCCATGCTGCAATACGTCAAGTCCCTGCTGCGTGATGAACGCGGCGTCAGTTCGCTCGAATATGCGGTGCTGGCCGGCATCGTCGTGGTCGCGCTGGCGGCGGTCGGCGTGATCCTCAGCAGCACTTCCGGTGGCTTGCCGAGCGTGTTCACGGCGCTGATCACGAAGGTGACGAGCCTGATCTGATCCCCTGAACCCGCGCGCCGCCGACGAACACACGGATCCGCAGCGGTAGAACGTATCCAGCCGGGGGTGCGCCGACGGACGGCTCTCCCATGCTTACGCTCGTGCAGTCGGTGGCCACGGTCGTGCTGGCGTCGCTCGCGGCGCAGGACCTGCGCGACCGGCGCCTGTCCAATCGCGCGGTGCTGGCGTTCGCGATGCTGTATTTCGTCGCGGCGACGCTCGCGCGCGAAGGGCTCGCGCCGCTGGCCGGGCACGTCGCGACTGCCGCGGCGATGCTGCTGCTGTTCGGCGGCTTGCGCCACGCGGGCTGGATCGGCGGCGGCGACGTCAAGCTGGCGGCGGCGGTATTCCTGTGGGCCGGCCCGGCGCTGGCGTTCCCGGTGTTGACGATCGTCGGCGCGGGCGGCGCCCTGTGCGGCCTCGCTGCGCTCGCGGCCGTCGCGTGGCAGCGGCGCGCCGCGCCCGCCCGCGCGGTCGCCGCGCGCGGCGTGCCGTACGGCGTCGCGCTCGCGCTCGGCGGCGCGCTGGCCGTCTGGGCGCCGTTTCCGCACGCGGTTTCGCTTACCTAGCCGGGGGGACGCACGCGGCCATGCCCAAACCTCTGAGAATGGCCGTGCTGATCGTCGCTGCCGGCATCGGCGCGTTCATCCTGCGCGAACTGTACGTCGCCGCGTCGACGCCGTCGGCCCCCGGCGAAGCGGACCAGGCGCGCGTGCGCGTCGCGGCTGCCGATCTGCCGGAAGGGCTGCTGCTGCGCGACAACGATCTCGCGTGGAAGCGCATGCCGCGCGCACAGGTGCCGCCGGGCGCGTTCGTCGAGTCGCAGCCGGGCGCCGATCTGAAGGGCGCGCTGCTGCGCAACCGCGTCGGCGCCGGCACGCCGATCCGCACGGACAACGTGATTCCGGGCGGTGCGCCGGATTTTCTCGCGGCCGCGCTGCAGCCCGGCATGCGCGCGATCTCGGTGCCTGTCGACGACGTGTCGGGCAACGCGGGGCTGATCCAGCCGGGCGACTTCGTCGACGTGGTGCTCACGCAGCAGATCGGCGGCTCGGCGACGTCGCCCGGCACCTTCGAAGCGGAGACGGTCGTGCGGCGTGCGCGCGTGCTCGCGGTCGGCTCGGAATTCCAGCGCGCGAAGACGCCGGCGAGCGCGCCGGACGCGACGGCGCGTGCGCGCACGGTCACGCTCGAGGTCGCGCCGCGCACCGCGCAGGTCGTGCTGGTCGCGACGCGCCTCGGCTCGCTGTCGCTCGCGCTGCGCAGCTTCGCGACCAGCGACCGGCGGCAACCGGCGGGCGGCGACGAGCCGGAGCCGGACACGCAGCCGGTGTGGGCGGGCGACGTGTCGCGCGCGGCCCGCGAGGCCGCGCGCGCGCCGTCCGCCGGGCCGGAAGCCGGCGGCGCGCGGCCGACGGGACAGGGCAACACGGTCGTGATCTATCGCGGTTCGTCGATCGACGACGGGTCGCGCGGCGGCGGCGCCGGCACGCCGGGCCTGCCGCCGCTGCCGTCCGGCCTGCCGGGGCTGCCGGCGCTGCCGGGCGGCGGCAGTGTCGCGGCGGATGCGACGGCGCAACTGCCGAGGGGGGCGGCGCCGCAATGACGGGTCGACGGATCGGGACGGCCGCCCGGCGGCCGGCATTTGACGGGATGACGGGAACACGCATGGTGCGCATGGTTCGTTGGATCGCTCTCTGGTGCCTGGCCAGCCTCGCCGCGCCCGGCGTCGCGTTCGCGCAGGGCGCGCGCGCGCCGGACGCCGGCACGACGCTGTCGATCGCGACCGGCAAGGGCGAGATGCTGACGCTGCCCGAGCCCGCGGTCGCGATGTTCGTCGCGGATCCGACCATCGCCGACATCCAGGTGCCGTCGCCGCGCACCGTGTTCGTGTTCGGCAAGAAGGCCGGCACGACCACGCTGATCGCGCTCGGCGCGAACCATCGGCCGATCCTGCGCAAGACGGTGATCGTGCAGGTCGACACGGCATCGCTGCAGGCGGTGCTCGACAGCCGCTTTCCGCAACTGAAGCTGTCGGTGTCCGGCGCGCCGGGCTCGCTGATGGTGTCGGGCAAGGTGCCGGGCGCGGCCGACGCGGACGCCGTGATGCAGTCGCTCGCGCCGTACCTGCACGACAAGGAAAGCATCGTCAACCGGCTCACGCTGTCGCGCCCGATCCAGGTGAACCTGCGCGTGCGGGTGACCGAGGTGAGCCGCAACGTCACGCAGCAGCTCGGCATCAACTGGAGCGCGCTCGGCGGCGCCGGCAACTTCGTCGGCGGGCTGTTCAACGGGCGTACGCTGTTCGACCCGACGAACGGCCTGTTCAACCTGTCGCCCACCGGCGCGTTCTCGGTGCTCGGCGGGTTCCGCGCGGGGCGCTGGTCGATCGACGTCGTGCTCGACGCGCTCGATCAGGAAGGGCTGATCACGATGCTCGCGGAGCCGAACCTGACCGCGATGTCGGGCGAGACGGCGAGCTTCCTCGCGGGCGGCGAGATTCCGATCCCCGTTGCGCAGAGTGGCAACACGGGTGCGATCACGGTCGAGTACAAGCCGTTCGGCGTGTCGCTCGACTTCACGCCGACCGTGCTCGCCGACAACCGCATCAGCCTCAAGGTGCGGCCGGAGGTCAGTGAGGTCGATTCGAGCAACAGCGTGACGACGGGCAGCATCAAGGTGCCGGCGCTCACTGTGCGGCGCGTCGAGACGACCGTCGAGCTGTCGAGCGGGCAGAGCTTCGCGATCGGCGGGCTGCTGCAGAGCCAGACGGCCGACACCGTGTCGCAGATCCCGGGGCTCGGCCGGCTGCCGATCATCGGCCGGCTGTTTTCGTCGAAGAACTTCCAGGACAACAAGACCGAGGTGGTCGTGATCGTCACGCCGTACATCGTGCAGCCGACCGGGCCCGGCCAGCTCGAGCAGGCGATCGACACCGTCGCGCGGCCGAGCAGCGATCTGGAGTTCGCGGTGCAGCGCAATCTCGGGCTCGACCTGCTGTCGGGCGACACGCCGCGCCTCGTCGGCGCCGCGGGCTTCGTGTACTGAACCGGAGGATCGCCCATGCAAGTTCGAACCACCGTCCTGGCACTGCTGCCGCTGGCGCTGGCGGGCTGCATGTCGGCGCAGCCGCCGCTGAACCTGCCCGACGCGCGCTCGATCGGCTTCGACGGCGTGCAGGCGATGCCGCCCGACTGCGCGAAGCTGATGCAGCCGTCGCATCTCGTCGACGCGGGTTTCGGGCGGCCGGGCGTGCCGTTCGGCTGCGCGACCTACACGAACCTCGCGGCGATGCTCGCGCGGCCGCAGGATCTCGTCGCACCCGTGCCGTACGGCGGCGCCGACGCGGAAGTCGCGGCCGGCGCGGTGCGCCGCTACGTCGAGGATCGCGTGAAGCTGCCGACGCCCGGCAAGACGCTGACGACGACCGGCTCGCCCGGCCATTGAACCGATTCCGGATGCCATCGCGATGCCGCCCATGAACGTCCTCGACCGCCAGAATGCCAAGCGCGCCGCGTCCGCCGGCGCGACGGATCTCGTCGCGGTCGTGTCCGATCCGGGCAGCGAGGACGTGATCCGGCGCGTCGCGCACGATTTGTCGATCGCGCGCGCGCACCTGCAGACGGGCACCTGCGACGACGCGATCCGGCTGCTGCAGCAGCAAGAGCGTTCGCCGCACCAACTGGTCATCGACGTGTCGGATTCGGTGCTGCCGGTGTCCGACCTGATACGGCTCGCCGACGTGTGCGATCCGTCGGTGCGGGTCGTCGCGATCGGCACGCAGAACGACGTCGGGCTGTTTCGCAACCTGCTCGGCATCGGCGTGCAGGACTACATCGTCAAGCCGCTGACCGTCGAACTGATGCGGCGTGCGCTGACGGCGACGGAATCGGTCGTGCAGGTGCGCACCGGCAAGATCGTCAGCTTCGTCGGCGCACGCGGCGGCGTCGGCACGACGACCATCGCGGTGAGCCTCGCGCGCTGCCTCGCGGGCGAGAAGCGCCGCCGCGTCGCGTACATCGACCTGAACCTGCATGGCGGCGGCGCGAACTCGATGCTCGGGCTGTCCAGCAACAACGGGCTGGTCGAGTTGCTGAACATGGAGCAGCGTCCCGACGACGCGCTGTTCGACCGCATGTTCGTCACGCAGGGCGACCGCCTGCACGTGCTGTCGGCCGAGCTCGCGTACGGCGCCGACGTGCCGCTGAGCGACGGGGCGATCGCGCGCCTGGTCGACATGCTGAAGGACCGTTTCCACTACGTGCTGTTCGACGTCGGCAGCGGCGCCGGCAAGCTGTTCGAGGATGCGCTCGAGGCGTCCGATCTCGTCTACGTCGTCGCCGACCGCTCGGTGCACGCGGCGTACGAATCGGCGCGGCTCGCTCGCTTCGTGCAGGAGCTGCCGGGCGAGCGGCAGCTGTCGATGGTGCTGAACAATCCGCTCGCACCGGTCGCGGGCCGCGTCGAGCCGGCCGATTTTGCGACCGCGTTCAGCGGCGCGACATTGCGCGAGCTGCCGCACGAGCCGCAGACGCTGGCGGTCGCCGAGAACCTCGGCGAGCCGATCGAAGGCGCGAAGCGCCGCGGCTTCCTGGACGGGATCCGGGCGCTCGCGAACGGCATCACCGGCGAACCGATGGCCGTCGCCGAACCGTGGTATGCGCGCTTCGTCAAGTGGAGGAAAGGATCGTGACGTTCGGTAACCGCAACCGGCCGCCGCCGGACCCGGCGCCGGCCGCCTCGCCCGCGGCACCGCGCGCGCCCGAGCCGGCGGTCGCGCCCGCGCCGCCGCCGACCCGCGCGCCCGCGGCCGCCGACACCCACGAGGCGCTGATCCGCTCCGGCAAGTTCGACGCGATCCGCACCGCGGTGTTCGCGTCGATGAACATGTCGGCGGCGCTGATGAAGACCCGCGACGAAGTGCGCGCGGGCATCGAGCAGGTGGCGGCGCACACGGTCGAGCGCGAGCGCCTGAAGATCACGGCCGGCGAGCAGGTGCTGATCGTCGACGCGATCCTGAACGACATGTTCGGCGTCGGGCCGATCGAGCCGCTGCTCGCCGACGATACGGTCACCGACATCCTCGTCAACGGGCCCGACCAGGTCTACGTCGAGCGCGCGGGCCGGCTCGAGCTCACGTCGCTGAAGTTTCGCGACGACGCGCACGTGACGAGCGTCGCGCAGCGGATCGCGGCGGCGGTGGGCCGGCGCGTCGACGAGAGCAGCCCGATGGTCGACGCGCGTCTGGCCGACGGCAGCCGCGTGAACGTCGTGCTGCCGCCGATCGCGATGCGCGGCCCGTCGATCTCGATCCGCAAGTTCGCGAAGCGCGACATCACGCTCGCGCGGATGGTGCATCAGGGCAACATCTCGCATCCGATGCTGCAGGTGCTGAAGGTGGCGTGTTCGTGCCGGCTGAACATCGTGATCTCGGGCGGCACCGGCTCGGGCAAGACGACGCTGCTCAATGCGTTGTCGCAGCACATCGAGCAGCACGAACGGATCGTGACGATCGAGGACGCGGCCGAGCTGCAGCTGCTGCAGCCGCACGTCGTCAGCCTCGAGACGCGGCCGGAGAATACCGAGGGGCTCGGCGGCATCTCGCAGCGCGACCTCGTGCGCAACGCGCTGCGGATGCGGCCCGACCGCATCATCCTCGGCGAGATTCGCGGCCCGGAGGCGTTCGACGTGCTGCAGGCGATGAACACCGGCCACGACGGCTCGATGACGACGATCCATGCGAACTCGCCGCGCGACGCGATCAGCCGGCTCGAGAGCATGGTCATGATGGCGAACGCGAACCTGCAGCTGCTGTCGATCCGGCGCCAGATCGCGAGCGCAGTGCACCTGTTCGTGCAGGTCGAGCGGATGCGCGACGGCGTGCGGCGCGTCACGCGGATCACCGAGATCGTCGGGATGGAGGGCGAGGTGGTCATCACGCAGGACCTGTTCGCGTTCCGCCAGGAAGGCGACACGACGCGCGACGCGGTCAAGGGCGTGTTCGACGCGTCGTCGCTGCGGCCGGCGTTCTCGGCGCGCGCCGCGTATTACGGCGTCGAGGATGCGCTCACCGAGGTGTTCCGGCAATGAAGGCCGCCGACCTGTTCGCGGCGGGCGCGTTCGTCGTGATCCTCGCGACCGGGCTCGCGCTGTCGTCGCTGCTCGATCGCGCGCGCCACACGCCGGCGCAGCGCATTCGCGAGCGGGTGCGGCGCCTGTCGCCGTTGCTCGCGGGCCGCGATGCGGGTGCGGTCGACGGGTCCGGCGTCGCGCTGTTCAACCTCGAACGTCGGCAAAGCCGTGCGCGCACGTGGCTGCAGCGCTACGTGACGCGCGTTCGCGCGGTGGGCGGCAAAGGCGGCATGCGGATCGTCGTCGCCAGCACGATCGCCGGTGCGATCGCGGCGCTCGTCGCGGTGCAGCTGATCGGGCCGCCGGGCTTCCTGCGTCCGCTGATCTGCGTCGGGGTGCCGCTGCTCGCGATGCGCGCCAGCTACCGCTCGCTGGTCGAGCGCTTCCGGATCCGTTTTCTCGAAGCGTTCCCGGACGCGATCGACCTGATCGTGCGGGCCGTGCGCGCAGGCATTCCGGTCACGCAGGCGATCAGCACGGTCGGCGACAGCGCGGCCGAGCCGGTGCGCTCGACGTTCCGCAGCATGGGCGACAGCCTGCGGGTCGGCGCGGATCTCAAGGATGTGCTGACGCAGGCGGCGGACCGGCTGATGATCGCGGACTTCTCGTTCTTCACGGTCTACCTGCTGCTGCAGCGCGAAACCGGCGGCAGCCTCGGCGAGACGCTCGACGAACTGTCGAGCATCATCCGCACACGCCGCGACATCCGCCTGAAGACCCGCGCGCTGACCACCGAAGGGCGGATCACGACGAAGATCATTTCGGCGGTGCCGTTCGTGATGATCGGCGCGCTGTTCCTCGTGAACCGCGCCTACGTGATGCTGCTGTTCACGACGCCCGCAGGCAACATGATGCTGACGATCGCCGCCGGGCTGCTGACAGTCGGTCTGCTGACGATCCGCAAGATCTCGAAACTGGATACCGCGCGATGACGATGTCGATACTGGCCGCCCGCGGCCTCGAACTGCTGCTGTTGCTCGCTTGCGTCGGCGTGGCGCTCGCCACGCCCGGCGGCAGCACGCGCCTGCGCATCGCCGAGCGCGTGCAGCTGGTGGCCGGGCAGCGCGCGCCGGCGCTATCGGCGGGGCGGCTGCAGCCGGACGAGGTCCGCCAGGGCCTGACGCGGCGGCTCGCGCAGCTCGGCGAACGGCTGCCGGTGCTCGACCCGATGCAGCGCGTGAAGCTCGGCCTGCAATTGACGCGCGCCGGCTTTCGCGAGCGCCGCGCGGTGTCGTCGATGATCGGCATCAAGCTGAGCTGCGGCGTGCTGTTCGCAGGCGTCGCAATCGTGTTCAGCCCGTTCATTCCGCGCTTCGGCGAATACTTCGTGATCCGTGCGCTGGCGATGGTCGCCGCGTTCGTGATCGGCGTGATCGTGCCCGAGTACGTGCTCGGCGCGATGATCCGGCGGCGGCGGCGGATCATCGCCGCGTGTTTTCCGGACGCGCTCGACCTGCTCGTGATCTGCACGATGGCCGGCAACAGTCTCGCGTCGGGCATCCGGCGCGTCGCGCACGAACTGGCGCGCATCTGCCCGCCGCTCGCCGACGAGCTGACGGTGTGCGCGGACGAGCTCACGCTGAGCGGCAACGTGGCCGCGACGCTCACGCATTTCGCGACGCGCGTCGATTTCGCGTCGGCGCGCTCGCTCGCGACGACGCTCACGCAGTCGCAGCGGTTCGGCACGCCGATCACGCAGGCGCTGCGAACCCTGTCGCGCACCGAGCGCACCGAGCAGATCGTCGCGCTCGAGGAAAAGGCCGCGAAGCTCGCGCCGAAGATCACGCTGCCGATGATGCTGTTCATCCTGCCGACGGTCTGCCTGATCGCGGCGGGCCCGGCGGCGATTCGCCTGCTCGAGGTATTCAAATGACACGATCCGTCGTACGCGCGCTCGCGCTCGCGGCCGTGCTGCCGGTGCTGGCCGGCGGCTGCGGCGCGCCGGGCGTCCAGACGCGGCCGGTGCTGTCGCACAAGAGCGACGACCCGCAGGCCGAACTGCGCATCGCGGACAGCGCGCTCGCCGGCGGCAACGTCGATCTCGCGTCGACGCTGTACGAGAAGGTGCTCGCCGCGCATCCCGATTCGCTCGCGGCGCAGCTGGGGCTCGGCGACGTCAACTATCGCACCGGCAACCTGGAGCGCGCGCGGATCCTTTATGAGGAAGCGCAGCGGCAGTCGCCCGCGGAGCTCGGCCCGCGGCTCGGGCTCGCGCGCGTCGCGTTGCGGCAGCGCCGGCTCGACGAGGCCGCGCAGCGCTATCGCGACCTGCTGGCCGCGCAGCCGAACCATCCGCTCGCGGCGGAAGGGCTCGGCACCGTGCTCGACCTGCAGGGGCGTCATGCGGATGCGCAGGCCGTGTATCGCGACGCGCTGCGCGCGCACCCGGACGCGCAGGGGCTGCGTATCGACCTCGGGCTGTCGCTCGTGCTGAGCAACCGGCCGCGCGAGGGCGTGAACGTGCTGCTCGACGTCGCGGGGTTGCCCGATGCACCGTGGCAGGCGCGCCAGAACCTCGCGTTCGCGTATGGCGTGCTCGGCAACACCGATTCCGCGAAGAAGCTGCTGTCCGTGGATCTGCCCGCGTCGGCGGTGGCCGACAACCTGCGCTTCTACCAGGCGGTGCGCGCGCGGCTCGCATCGCGCGGGGCTGCGGGCGGCGCACCGCCGCTGTCGGGCGCGGCGCGGGAGTCGGGCCTGGCGCCGCCGGGCGCGGGGGCCGCAAAATGACACGCGGCGCGACGGGCGCCCGCCGCGCGCGCGGCGTCGTGTCCCTCGAGTTCGTGCTGATGCTGCCGTTCCTGCTGATGGTGCTGATCGGCATCATCGACACGAGCCTGATCCTGTGCGACAAGGCCGTCATCACGAACGCGAGCCGCGAGGCCGCGCGCGCCGGCGTCATGCTGCGCGTGCCGATGCTGACCACGACGCAGGTCGCCAGCGTTGCGCAGAACTACATGCAGAACAGCCTGATCACCGGCGGCACAGCGACGACGCCGGCCGTGACCGTGACCCAGGCGAACGGCACGACGGCGGGCACCGCGCTGACGGTGACGGTGACCTACACGTATTCGGGGATGGTGCTCGGTTCCGCGTTCAGCGCGCTGACCGGCCCGGTGACGGTCTCGGCCACGTCGGTGATGCTCTATGAATGACGCGGGCGACACGCGAGCTCTCGGCCCCGAGCGGCAGCGCGGCTCGGTCGCGTTGTTCTTCCTGCTGTTCCTGATTCCGCTGCTGTCGTTCGGCGCGCTGGCGATCGACATCGCGTGGGTGGCCACCGTGCGTAATCAGTTGCAGAACGCCGCCGACGCGGCCGCGCTCGCGGGGGCCGACGCGATGATGTCGCCGAGCGGCGGCGCGCTGAACTGGTCGCAGGCCGCGTCGGCGGCGAACGGCGTGATCGCGCGGAACTCGGCGGCCGGCGCCGCGCTGTCGACCGGCACGGTGACCACCGGCTACTGGAACGTGACGCGCAGCCCCGCCTCCATGCAGGCGACGACCATCACGCCCGGCGCGTACGACGTGCCGGCCGTCCAGGTCACCGTGTCGCGTGCGCCGGGCGTGAACGGCGGCTCGATTCCGCTGCTGCTCGGCGGGCTGCTGGGGATTCCCGGCGCGTCCGGCAGCGCGGCCGCGGTGGCGGTGCTGGCCGCGCCGGGCGGGGTGGCGGCCGGCGGGCTGTTCCCGGTCGCGATCGACCAGTGCGTGTACAACCAGTACTGGAACGCGGTGACCAACCAGCCGCTGATCAATCCGCTGACGGGCTTGCCGTACGAGTTCTCGATCACGAACGGCCAGACTTATGGCTCGCTGTGCATGGGCGGGCAGTGGACGTCGTTCCAGTCGACGGCGACCGACACGTCGACGATTTCGGGGCTGATGGCGACCGGCAACCCGACGACGCTGAGCATCGGCGACAGCATCTACCTCGCGACCGGCGCGAAGACCGCGCTCTATTCGTCGGTGCCGGTCGGCACGACGGTGGTGCTGCCGGTCGTCACGCAGACGTCGAGCAGCACCTACGTGCCGATCGTCGCGTTCGCGGCGTTCCACATCGACGTGTCGCTCGGCGGCTCGTACAAGTACATCCAGGGCCACTTCGTCGCCGGCGTGAAGATGACCGGCGTCGCGACCGGCGTCGGGCCGTACTACGGCGTGTACGTGCCGCCGCGGCTCGCGTTGTGAGTGCCGGACCGCGCGCGGCGCAGCAGCACGAGGAGGGCGGCGAGCGTCACGGCCGGGCCGATCTGCGGCAGCAGCAGCCACGGGTTCAGGTATTCGTAGAGCGGCAGCGCCCACATCAGCGCGATCGTGGCCTGCTCGCCGCGCAGCCAGCCGTCGCGCCAGCCGATCGCCAGCATGCACGCGATCGCGACGCCGAGCCACGCGAGCTCGTAGTGCCACACGTACGGGTTTGCCGCGAGCGTCGCGACCGCCAGCACCGCCGCGCGCACGCGCGTGTCGCGCGAGCGCGCCCACACGATGCACGCGGCGGCGATCGCGATCGCCGCGACGCAGGCGTGCGCGGCATACGCGGTGCCGAGCGGCAGGCCGGCGAGGCGGAACGCCGCGAACGGCGTCGGCGACGCGAACCAGAACATCACGCCATGCTCGAGAATGAGCGCCCGCGCGAGCCCCGCGCTGGCGACGAACAGGCGCAGCGACTCGACGCCGCACACCAGCACGCTCAACGCGCCGAACGCGGCGGTGGCGAGCGCGGCCCACGCGATCGTGCGCCACGCGCGCGCGGCGACCAGCACGAACGGGAACAGCAGCGCCATCTGCGGCTTGACCGACAGCAGGCCGATGCAGAGGCCGGCCCAGATCGGCCGCCGGTCGGCCCAGTAGACGGCCAGCGCCGCGCACGAAGCAGTCAGGAACGCGTTCTGCCCGAGCATCGCGGTGACGAACACGCACGGGGCGGCGACCAGCGCGAACGCGCCGATGCGCCGCACGCCGGGCGTCGCGCCAAGGCCCGAGACGCGCCACGCGGCGAACCCGAACACGACGATGCCGAACGCGACGAACAGCGGATAACCGATCGCAAAGGGCAGCAGCGCGAATGGCGTCACGAGCAGCAGGTAGGTGGGCGGGTACAGCCAGGCGACGAGGCCTTCGGTGCGGAAATACGGGAACAACGCGGCCGCCAGCCGCGAGAAGGTCGGCAAATCGTACGCCTGCCATGGCGCGCCGTGCAGCATCACGTACGACGCCGACCAGAACACCGAGTAGTCCGCACCCGGGCTCGCGATGGTAGTGCCAGGCGTGTGACGGATGACGTACGCCCAGATCGCCAGGAACAGCGCGTGGAATACGAGCACGAACGCGCTGTACGTGACGACGCGCCGGGGCGTCAGCCACGCGCGGACGGGGCGCTCCGCCGAGCGCATCGATTGCCGGGGAATATCCATGTGCCGCGTGCCGGTTACTTGACGGAGATTTTCCTGGCGCCGTGTCCGGCGGCCGAGGGTGTCGCCGGCCGGCGGCGGGCCGCGTGCGCGCGCTTGAGCGGGAACTGCAGCAGCTTCGACGCCGGAAGCGCGGCGGCGTCCCGCTCGGCGCGGTAGCGCCTCCGCACCAGATAGACCGGGCGCTGCTTCGACTCGTGATAGACGCGGCCGAGGTATTCGCCGATCACGCCGATGCCGATCAGCTGGATGCCGCCGATGAACAGCACGACGGAAATCAGCGACGCGTAGCCATGCACGGGGTTGCCGAGCAGCAGCGTGCGCACGACGATGAACGCGCCGTATACGAGCGCGAGCATCGCGAACGTGAGGCCGACGTAGGTCCACACGCGCAGCGGCACCGTGCTGAAGCTCGTGATGCCTTCGAGCGCGAAGTTCCAGCGCTTCCATCCGGAGAACTTCGACCGGCCGCCGCTGCGCGGCGCGCGCGTGTACTCGATGATCTCGATGCGAAAGCCGACCCACGCGAACAGGCCTTTCATGAAGCGTCGCCGCTCGGGCAGCGCGCGCAGCGTGTCGACGACCTGACGGTCCATCAGCCGGAAATCGCCGACGTTCTCCGGCATCTCGACTTCGGAGAGGCGGTTGTGCACGCGGTAGTAGAGCGCGGCGGCCACGCGCTGCATCAACGGATCGCACATGCGGTCGGTGCGCTTCGCGGCAACGACCTCGGCGCCCGCGAGCCAGCGCTCGACCATGGCAGGGATCAACGCGGGCGGGTCCTGCAGGTCGGCGTCGATCAGGATTACCGCGGCGCCGGCCGCTTCGTCGAGGCCGGCGGTGAGCGCGGCCTCCTTGCCGAAGCGGCGCGTGAGATCGACGACGCGCACGCGCGGGTCGCCGGCCGTGACCGCGAGCAGCCGGTCGAGCGTGCGATCGCGGCTGCCGTCGTTGATGCAGACGATCTCGAAGCGGACCGTGTCGACCGACTCGAGGACGGGCAGCGTTTCGGCAAAGAATGCGTCGATCGTTTCGGCTTCGTCGTGAAACGGCACGACGAGCGAGACCAGCGGCTTTCTGGCGTGCGTGGGCATGCGTCCCCCGAGAGATCCGGCCTGCGCTGCACCGTATTGATCCGGTTGTCGCCCACCGCAGGCCGGACGACAGGCGTTACGATCATTGTATGCAGAAATCGACGATTCGTAATACCGATGAGCGGGTTGCGCGGCGGCCTGTTTCAGCGTCGGGACGCGGTTCGTCGACGGCGGGCGCGCGGGCGCCAGGGCGAGGTTTTCGATGTCGACGGAGGGCGCGATGCAAGTTCAGGACCTGACCGGCGCAGCGCTGGACTACTGGGTGGCGATGGCCGACGGTCTCGGCGCGCCGTACGTCGCCGACGGCGCATGCCGGGCGATCCGCGAGGCGGGCGGCGCGAGCGTGTCGTTCGCGCCGTCGTCTTCCTGGACGGACGGCGGCCCGATCGTCGAGCGGCTGCCGTTCGCCGCGTTCGAGCGCGACGGCGGGCGCGGCGCGTGGCGGGCCGTGCTGCACCGCGCGGTGCCGTTTGCCGGCGAGCGCTGCACGTTCAATCAGTCGGGGCCGACGCTGCTGATCGCCGCGATGCGTACGCTCGTCGCATCGACCTTCGGCGACGACGTGCCGGATCTCGACATGTCGAAGCCGCGCTGAGCGTCGCGCGTCGTGTCGGGGCGCTCTGCCTTCGAGCGCGCGCTACGCAGCGGACAGATTCCGGATCGCGATCGACGCGACATCGACGCGCCGCGGCAGGATCGCATCCGCCGCCGCGCGATCGGCGACGCGCTGCAGCACGTCGATGTCGGCGCTGCTGAGGCTGCGCTGCGCGAGCGCAGCCCGGCGCGCGATGTCCGCAGCGGCGTCGGGCGGCAGGCGCGTCAGCGACGCATAGACGTTCGCGTAGTCGGCCGGGTGCGCGAGCGCCCATTGGCCCGCACGGGTCAGCCGTGCGAGCACGTCCGCGAGCGCCGCGCGTTTCGCGCGGTCGTCGAGCGTGTCGACCGGCGACGTGAGGAACGCGAGCCCCGAATTGATGCCGCTGCCGTCGCGCACGATGCGCGCGCCGCGTCGCACGGCATGCCCGTAGTACGGGTCGAACGTCGCCCAGATGGCGATCCGCCTGGCCTCGAACGCGGCAAACGCATCGACGGGCAGCACGAAGCGCACGTCGACGTCGCGCGGCGCCAGGCCGTGCCCGCGCAGCGCGCCGTACAGCTGGTATTGGGAAATGCTGCCGCGCGCAGACGACACGACGACGGTTTGCCCTTTCAGGTCGGCAACGACGCGGACCGGCGAGTCGGGCTGCACAACGATGCCGAGCGACGTCGGCGAGCCGACGCGCGTCGCGACGATCCGCAACGACGGATCGCCGAGCGCGGCCGTCAGCACGGGCAGGTCGCCGGCCGGCGCGAGATCGATCGCGCCCGCGCGCTGTGCCTCGAACAGCGGCGCGGCGCCCTGGAAGTTGGCCCAGCGGAATCGGTATGGCGTGCCGTCGAGCACGTGCGCGGCTTCGGCCAGCGCGCGCAGGCCGCCGGCCTGGTCGCCGAGCACGAGCGTGACGCCCGACAGGTCGACGCCGGCCGCATCGGCGGGCAGTGCGATGCCGCCGGCGAGCGGCGCGGCGGCGAGCGCGGCAAGACGCTGCAGCACGCGGCGGCGTGCGGTGGCGGAAGAGGGGTTCATTGGCGGCGTGTCCTCGGTGATCCGCGCGCGAGCGGCGCGGCTGCCGGGCAGGTTACGGAATCGGTTTCCGGCCGACAAACATCGAATCGTGAAATGCATATTCGCGCGGCGACGACCGGGGCGGCCGATCCCGACGCCTGACGCCCTACGCGCGCGGGCGGCTTATGCGGCCGGCGAAACCGCGCGCAGGAACGCCCGCACCGCCGGTGCCTTTTCGAACCGCCGGTGCGCGAGCGCGAGTTCCGACATGATCGGCTTGCCGGCGATCGGCCGGTACACGACGCCCGGCAACGACACGCAACCGGCCAGCGCATCGGGAATCACGGCGACCCAGCCGTTCACGGACACGCATGCGAGCACCGCGAGCAAGCCGCCCGGCCGCGCGGCGATCACCGGCGCGAAGCGGCCGCGGCGCGCGACTTCAAGCGTGCCGAGCTCCTGTTCGGGCACCGCGAAGCGCGCGTCGGCGAGGTCGGCCGCGCGCACGGCCGCCATCGACGCATAGCGCGAATCGGCCGGCACGGCCGCGACGAACACGTCGCGCTGCAGCGTGACGATCCGCAGGCCGCCGGGCAGCGGCAGCGGCGGGCGCACGTATGCGAGGTCGAGCCGGCCCGCGTCGAGCTGCTTCGCGACGTCGTCCATCGGCACTTCGCGCAGGTTCAGCTCGATGCGCGGGTGCGCGCCGCGGAATGCACCGACCGTGCGCTGCAGCGTGCCCGAATAGACGGCGGACGAAACGTAGCCGATCTCGATCCGGCCCAGTTCGCCGCGCTCGGCCAGCGCGGCGAGTTCGCGGCCGCGCTGCAGGTGCTCGAACGCCGCACTCGCTTCGGCAAGATAGGCCGCGCCGGCCGCGCTCAGCGTGACCGCGCGGCGCGACCGGTGAAAGAGCCGCACGCCGAGCACGCGTTCGGCTTCCTGGATCTGCCGCGTGAGCGCGGGCGGCGCCATGTCGAGCGCGTCGGCCGCGCGGGCGAAATGCAAGTGCTGCGCGACGCTCAGGAACGCGCGCACATGACGGAATTCGAGCCGGTCCATGATTGCAATTTTCGTCAATAAAACAGCATCGGAGTGTCAATGACAGGCAATACCGGGCAAGCCTAGCATACGGCTCGTTCATCCTGCTCAGGAGTTGCAGATGTCCCGGTCCTCACCGGCGTCGCGCGCGGGCGCGGCCGCCGCCCCGCATGCGGGCGCCCGCATGCCGGCCGCCGCGACGCTCGCCGTCGCGTCGGCGACCTGTTCGCTGATCGTGCTCGACACGAACGTCGTCGCCGTGTCGCTGCCGAGCATCGCGCGCAGTTTTCATGCGAGCTTCGCCGATATCGAATGGGTCGTCAGCGCGTACATGACCGCGTTCGCCGCGTGCCTGCTGCCGGCCGGCGGGCTCGCCGACCGCTTCGGCCGCAAGCGGATGCTCGGCGCCGGGCTCGCGCTCTTTTTTCTCGCGTCGCTCGGCTGCGGCATCGCGCCGTCGGCCGGCTGGCTGATCGCCGCGCGCGCGGTGAAGGGCGGCGGCGCCGCGCTGCTGCTGACGGCCGCGCTCGCCGTGATCGCGAACCGCTTTCCGGAAGGGCGCGAACGGGCGCGTGCGTGGGCGATCTGGGGGATGTGCATGGGGATCGCGACGGCGATCGCGCCGCTCGTCGGCGGCGCGATCACGCAATGGATCGGCTGGCGCTGGGTGTTCCTGCTGAACCTGCCCGTCTGCGCATTGCTCGCGGTCGGCGCGCGCGTCGCGATCGACGAATCGCGCGATCCGCACGCGAAACGCGTGGACGCCGCCGGCAGCCTGCTGTTCGGCGCGGCGCTCGCATGCGCGATCGCGGCGCTGATCGGCGCGCCGTCGCATGGCTGGCTGTCGGCCGCGACGCTCGGCCGGCTCGCGCTCGCCGTCGCGCTGTTCGCCGCGTTCATCGGCGCCGAGCGCTGGCAGGCGCGGCCGATGATCGATCTCGCGCTGTTCCGCCAGCCGCGTTTCGTCGGTGCCGTGCTCGCGATGTTCGGTTATGCGGCGTGCGCGCAGGTGATGATGACGTTCCTGCCGCTGTACCTGCAGAACGCATTCGGGATGTCGGCGATCGACGCGGGGCTCGGGATGCTGCCGTTCGCGTTCGCGATGATCGCCGGGCCGTCGCTCGGCGCGGCGCTCGCCGCGCGCGTGTCGTCCGGCGGCGTGCTGGCGGGCGGGCTCGCGCTGATCGGCGCGGGCAACCTCGCGACCGCGGCGCTGACGGCCAGCGGCGACTACCGGCTGGTCGCGATCGGCATGTTCGTGACGGGTTGCGGCGCCGGCATCATGAACGGCGACACGCAGAAGGCGATCATGGCGTGCGTGCCGCCGGATCGCACGGGCATGGCGTCGGGCATCAGCACGACGACGCGCTTCTCGGCGATCGTGACGGCCGTTGGCGTGCTCGGCGCGGTGCTGGCGGCGAGCACGCATGCGCGGCTCGACCGCCTGCTGTCCGCCGCGCCAGGCCTGCGCGCGTTCGCCGACGCGCCGTTCATGTCGAGCCTGCTGGCCGGCGATCTGGCGCAGGCGCTCGACCGCGTGCCGCCGTCGGCCGCCCGCGCGCTCGCCCAGGCGGCACCCGTCGCGTTCGCGAGCGGGTTCGCTGCTGCGCTGATGGTGAGCGGCGTGCTCGCGCTCGTTGTGTCCGTCGTTGCGTACAAGTTGCTTGCGCAACCGATGCGCGATGCATAGCGGGGCGGTTTGGACATGCTTCGCACGCGCTGCGCATTGTTCAGTGCGACTTCGTCGTGGGGCGCAGGCGACGCGCGGCACGCGCGACGAGCGGCCGGCGCGAGGTGCGACAGTGCGTTGCCTTGCGTGCTCGCGGCGGACGCAGCGGTTCGGACGCGGGCGTTGCCGATACGGTTGCGGCCGCAACCGCCGCAACCGCCGGCAGCGCGGTCTCGGCGTCGAGCCAGGCGCGCGTCGCTTCGGCGATCAGCCCGCGCAGCCAGCGCACACCGTCGACGCACGAACCCGCTTCGTTCCACGTCATCCGGTACACGATATCGGGCGGTTCGACCGGCAGCGCGACGGCGGCGAGCGGCAGCAGTTTCGCGTAGTGCCGCGCAAGGCGGTACGTGGTGGTCAGGATCATGTCGGAGCGCACGAGCGCATGCGCGGCGAGTTCGAAGTGCGGCAGCGTGACGACGATCCGCCGCTGCAGCCCCACACGGTCGAGCTGCCGGTCGATCGCGCCGGACGCTTCGAGCCACGACGGCGTCGGACACAACTGCGGCGCTGCCGCGAAATCGGCGGCCGTCATCGCGCCGCGCCGCGCGAGCGGATGCGTCGCGCGCATCAGGCATACGACGCGATCGTCGAACAGGTCGTCCTGCCGGAACCGCGACGAACGGGCAGGGCGATTGTCGATCACGACGTCGAGTTCGCCGTCGGCAAGGGCGCGCTCGTCGTCGAAACCGTCGCCGAGCGGATGGAACACGAGCTGCGCGTTCGGCGCACGTTCGCGGAACAGCGCGACGAGCTTCGGCACGAACAGCACGTTCAGGTAGTCGGGGCAACCGATCCGGTAGGTGCGCACCGACGTGCGCGCGTCGAACGTCGGCTGCTGGATGCGGATGAAGTCGATCACGCGCAGCGCGTTGCGCAGCGGTTCGATCAGCCGCGCGCCGAACTCGGTCGGCACCATCCCGTAGCGGCTGCGCACGAGCAGCGGATCGCCGAGCAGCGTGCGCAGCCGCTTGAGCGCGGCGCTCGTCGCCGGCTGCGACATGTTCAGCCGCACGGCCGCACGCGACACGGTGCGCTCGGTCAGCAGCACGAGCAGGATGCGCATCAGCCGCGCATCGAGCACGTCGAGCACGTCCGTGGTTTCGGACGCGTTGCGGGGCAGGGAGGTCGGGTCTAGCGGGTCCCGCATGCCGATACGCCTCCCGGCGACGCAATGCCCGAGCGCGACGCGGCAGCCGGCCGGCGGCCCGTCATTTTGCGAAGGTTCCCGGCCAGCCGACGATCCGCTTCGGGCGCGGCGGCGCGTACGTGCGGACCTTCGACGTCTTCAGCTTCAGGCGCACCAGCGACTCGGCGAGCGCGACCGCGGCCGACACGCCGTCGACCACCGGCACGCCCGTGCATTCCTCGATCTGCCGGTCGAGGCCGGCCATCCCGCCGCAGCCGAGGCAGATCACTTCCGCGTGATCGTCCTTCACCGCGCGCTGCGCCTGGCCGACGATCGACTCGATCGCGCGGGCCGGGTTCTCTTCGAGCTCGAGCACCGCGAGGCCGCTCGCGCGCACCGACGCGCAGCGCGCGTCGAGCCCGGCGAGCTTCAGGCGATCCTCGATCAGCGGCACCGTGCGGTCGAGCGTCGTGACGACCGAGTAGCGATGGCCGAGCAGCATCGCGATGCTCGCGGCCGCTTCGGTGATGTCGACGACGGGCACCGTCAGCAGTTCCTGCAGGCCTTCGCGGCCATGTTCGCCGTAGCCGGCCTGGATCACCGCGTCGTACGGTTCGTCGTAGCTCAACACGCGATCCATCACGGCGATCGCCGCGAGGTAGCTCTCGAAGTTGCCTTCGACCGACTCCGCGCCGAAGCGCGGCGTCAGCCCGACGATCTCCGTGCCTGGCGACGCGGCGGCCTGCGCCTGCGCGGCGATCGCGTCGGTGATCGACTCGGTCGTGTTGACGTTGACTACCAGGATCCTCATCGGTGACTCCGTATGCGTGTGTTCAGTGTTGCGAGCAGGCGACCGCGATGGGTTCGCCCGAGCGCTCGTCGTATTGCCGTTTGCGATCGGCCAGCAGCCAGTACACGCTGCCCGCGATGGCCGCGCCGAGCAGCCAGGAGAACGGCGTCATCGCGCCGAAGGCCGGCACGACGGCGAGCGTGATCGAGATCAGCGCGGACGGCACGAGCGCCGCGAGTGCCTTGCGGTTCACGCCGCGCGTGTAGAAATAGGTGCCGGTCGGCGCTTCGGTATAGAGGTCGGGGACGTTCACGCGCTGCTTGCGCACGAGCCAGTAGTCGACCGTGATGATCCCGTACAGCGGGCCGAGCAGCGCGCCGAGGCCGGACAGGAAGTAGACGATCACGATCGGGCTGTTGTACAGGTTCCACGGCAGGATCAGCACGGCGATCGTCGCGCTGATCAGGCCCGCGCGACGGAACGACAGGCGGTGCGGCGCGAGGCTCGTCAGCACGAAGGCCGGCGCGACGAAATTCGCCATGATGTTCACGGCGACCGTGACGATCAGGAATGCGAGGCAGCCGAGCACGAGGAACAGCTTGTTCGGCACCGTCGCGATGATTTCCGTCGGGCTGTGGATGATGTGGCCATTCAGCTTGAACTGCGCGCCGGCGAGCACGAAGCTGATCGTCGCGAACACGAGGATGTTCACCGGCAGGCCCCAGAAGTTGCCGACCCGCACGGTCTTCGCGCTCGGCGACGAGCGGGCGAAATCGCAGAAGTTGAGCACCAGCGTGCCGTAGATCGCGAGCCACAGCGAGCCGCCCGCGAAGACCTCCGTCCACATCTTCAGGCCGGTCATCGGCTTGCCGATCGACATCGCGAGATGGCCGCCGGTGCGGCTGAACATCCACGCGGCGAGCGACAGCGTCGTGACGAGGATCACCGGGCCGGCGAGCCCCTCGTACTTGCGGACCATTTCCATCCCGTACGTGAGGATGCCGATCTGCACGAGCCAGATCGCGACGAACGTGATCCAGCCGAGCGTCGACAGCCCGAAGATCGCGTTCTGGTCGAATGCGGCGAGGCCCGGCCAGATCGCGGTGAGCAGCACGCGCAGCACGACGGACGCGAGATAGGTCTGGATGCCGAACCATGCGATCGCGATCACCGCGCGGATCATCGCGGGCAGCAGCGCGCCGTAGATGCCGAAGCTCATCCGGCTGATCACCGGGAACGGCACGCCGGTCTTCTGGCCCATGTAGCCGGTGAGGTTCATGAAGCAGTACACGAGCACCGCGCCGATCGCGAGCGACGCGAGCATCTGCCAGCCCGACAGGCCGAGCGCGAACAGCCCGATCGTGAACGAGTAGTTCGCGATGTTGTGCACGTCGTTGGTCCACAGCGCAAAGATGCTGTAGCGGCCCCAGGTCCGGCCCTCGGCCTTGGTCGGCGCGAGGTCGGGGTTGTGCAGCCGCGGGCTCAGCGCGGGGTCGCGCGTGGCCGGGTCGGTTCGATGCGATGCGTCGTCCGCGCCGAGCACGAGGCCCGGGCGGTGAGTGGCTTCCAGTTGCACGCCGTTGTCTCCTTCCATGTGCGGGCCGCGAAACCGGCAGCGTGTGCACGCAGCGCGGGCCCGGCCGCCGTGGACGTTATGTCTCGGATTTGTTCGCGAGTATGGGTGGCGGCTGCGGCGATGGGAAATTAAATATTCGGCTGGGCGTCAGTTGAAAAATGAATGGAACGCGGTCGGCGGCGGTGGCCGGGCGCGGCATGCGAATTGCCCGTCGGCGGGCTCCATCGACATCGACCGAGGTGTCATGCAGCGATATTCATTCGTCATGTATCGCGAGCCGTGTTCGCCGGCATCCTGGCGGAAGCGTCGGCAAGGACCAGGCAGGAAGAGGAAGGCGCGCGTTGACCGATGCGCCTGCGTGAGCGCCCGAAACGGCGCACCGGTCGGGCAAAACTACCTACGGGGTGAAAACGGGCGCGGCGCCGGCCTGTAAATCTTGCCTGCGCTTGCGATCGTTTAACCATTCGAAACAATGTGTTCACTGAAAAGGGCATGATCTCCGGCGATCGGGCAGGCATACTGTCGCCTATGTTGCTCAATACACGTCGAACGGCGTGCGCTTGCCCCCCATGTTCATTCCCGTATCTTTTCGAACCCTGCGATGGTTGACCGTCGCGGCTGCCGCATGCTTGCTCGCCGCGTGTTCGACCGCTTCCGACGTGACCGCGACGTCGAACCCGAACGTGTTCACCGTGACGACGCGCACGGTCGGCGTGGCGACGACGTGGGCCGACGCCCATGCGAAGGCCGTCGACGAAGCCACCAACTACTGCACGCAGCGCGGGATGCGCGCGAGCGTGAAGCAGGAATCGCTGACCGGCGGCCGCCGCGTCGACGCACGCTCCGAACTCGCATTCGAGTGCCACCCGACCTTCGAGACGGCGTCGAACCCGCGCGGTTGAACGACCGGCGGCGTCGCGCCGCCGGCGCCTGAAGCGGCAACTGCGTTTTCCTCCCCCGCATGCAATCCGACCCGCGATACGCGCAAGCGCATCGCGGGTCGGTGCACGTCCGGCGTCGGCTGCGCAGGCTATGCCGGCTGCGCCTCGTACAGCTTCACGCACGCGGAGAAATCGAGCGTGCCGAGCCCCTGCTGGTTCATCGACTGATAAAGCTGTTGCGCGAGTGCGCCCATCCACACCGGCTGATGCGCGCTTCGTGCGGCTTCGGTCGCGAGCCCGAGATCCTTCAGCATCAGGTTCGCCGCGAAGCCGCCCGCATAACCGCGCGCGGCCGGCGCCGTGTCGCTCACGCCCGGATACGGGTTGTAGGTGTCCGAGCTCCAGCAGCGGCCGGTCGACGTGTTGATGATGCCGGCCAGCACGGCTGGCTCGATGCCGAGCGCGGCGCCGAGCGCCATCGCTTCCGACACGCCCATCATCGAGATCCCGAGCAGCAGGTTGTTGCAGATCTTCGCGATCTGACCGGTGCCCGTGCCGCCGCAATGCACGACGTTCCTGCCCATGTCGAGCAGCACGGGGCGGATGCACTCGAACAGCGCGGCGTCCGCGCCGACCATGAAGGTCAGCGTGCCGGCCTGCGCGCCGCCGGTGCCGCCCGACACGGGCGCGTCGGCGAGCGGGAAGTCGCGCTGCGCGGCGGCTTCGGCTACCGCGCGCACGGTGCCGGGGTCGATCGTGCTGCAGTCGATCAGCGTTGCGCCGGCGCGCGCGCCGGCCAGCACGCCGTCGTCGCCGAGGTAGACGGCGCGCACGTGCTGCGCGGCCGGCAGCATCGTGATCACGACTGCGCCGCGCGCGGCCGCGTCGCGCGGCGAGCCGGCCGCCGTCGCGCCTGCGCGTACCGCGGCGTCGACTGCGTTGGCGTCAAGGTCGAACACCGTCAGCGCGTGGCCGGCCTTGAGCAGGTTGGCGGCCATGGGGCCGCCCATGTTGCCGAGCCCGATGAATGCGATTTCCATGTGCGAGCCCCTCGATTAGCGCAGCGCGATCGTCGTGTTCACGCCGCCGGTCGTCGCGTCGTCGTCGAACCAGCGCGCGGTGATCGTCTTCGTCTGCGTGTAGAACTGCACGACCTGCTTGCCGTACGGGCCGAGATCGCCGAGCTTCGAACCGCGCGAGCCCGTGAAGCTGAAGTAGGGCACCGGCACCGGAATCGGGATGTTGATGCCGACCTGGCCGATGTCGATCTCGCTCTGGAACTTGCGTGCGGCCGCGCCGCTTTGCGTGAACAGCCCGACGCCGTTGCCCATCGGGTTGCGGTTGACGAGCGCGATCGCTTCGTCGAGCGTGTCGGCTTCGAGCACGACCACCACCGGCCCGAAGATTTCTTCCGTATAGATCGACATGTCGGTCGTCACGCCCGAGAAGATCGTCGGGCCGACGAAGTTGCCGTGCTCGTAGCCGGGCACCTTCACGTTGCGGCCGTCGAGTTCGAGCTTCGCGCCGGCCTTCACGCCTTCGTCGATCAGCGCGGTGATGCGCGCATGCGCGGCCTTCGACACGACCGGCCCGACATCCGTGCCCGGCTCATGACCGGCGTTGATCTTCAGCGCCTTCGCCTTCTCGACGAGCTCGGGCAGCCAGTCGCGCGCGGCGCCGACGAGCACGACGACCGACGTCGCCATGCAGCGCTGGCCGGCCGCGCCGAAGCCCGCGCCGACGAGCGCGTTGATCGACTGCTCGCGATGCGCATCGGGCAGCACCACCGCGTGGTTCTTCGCGCCCATCATCGACTGCACGCGCTTGCCGTGCTGGCTGCCGAGGTTGTACACGTGCGTGCCGACGCGCGTCGAGCCGACGAACGAGATCGCCTTGATGTCCGGATGCGTGCACAGGCGGTCGACCACCGTCTTGCCGCCGTGCACGACGTTCAGCACGCCGGGCGGCACGCCGGCCTCGATCGCGAGTTCGACGAGCTGCATCGTCGACAGCGGATCCTGTTCCGACGGCTTCAGCACGAACGTGTTGCCGCACACGATCGCCATCGGGAACATCCACAGCGGAATCATCCCGGGGAAGTTGAACGGTGTGATGCCCGCGCACACGCCGATCGGCTGGCGCAGCGTGTAGGTATCGACGCCACCCGCGACGTTCTCCGCGAATTCGCCCTGCTGCAGCGTGCCGATCGAGCACGCGTGCTCGACCACTTCGAGGCCGCGGAAGATGTCGCCCTGCGCGTCGGGCAGCGTCTTGCCTTGCTCGGCCGTCAGCGTGTGCGCGATCCGCTCGAGATTGCGGCGCACGAGATCCTGGAACTTCAGCATGATGCGCAGCCGCGCGCCGATCGGCATCGTCTTCCACGTCTGGAATGCGCGCTGCGCGGACGCGATCGCGGCGTCGACCTCGTCGAGCGTCGCATACGGCACGCGGCCGATCGTTTCCTGCGTCGCGGGGTTGACGATGTCGCCCCATTCGGCGCTTTGCGATTCGACGAACGCG
This sequence comes from Burkholderia pyrrocinia, assembly GCF_001028665.1. NCBI lineage: Bacteria > Pseudomonadati > Pseudomonadota > Betaproteobacteria > Burkholderiales > Burkholderiaceae > Burkholderia > Burkholderia pyrrocinia. The sequence goes on along the minus strand of NZ_CP011504.1, from coordinate 14,946 downwards.
CCGTCGATCAGCAGCTTGGCGGTGGGCAGGGCGAGGGTGGTCTGGGGAACTGCGGCGTTCATGGAACTCTCCGGAATGGAAACGGTGTTGCGATGAAAAAGGCAGCCTGTATCCGCCGCACGTGCAGGCACGGCGGACAAGCAGGACGAACTGGATTCGGTCGGATACCGGCTGGCGCGCTCAGGCGCGCGGCGGCCGCATCAGTGCGGTACACACGAGCGCGAACACGCCGAAGCCGACGAGGTACGCGATCACGTAATGCGGCTGGCCGCCGCCGGCCTTGAGCAGCGACGTCGCGATCATCGGCGCGAAGCCGCCGCCGATCACGCCGGCGAGCTGCACCGACAGCGAGATACCGCTGTAGCGGATTTCCGCCGGGAACTGCTGCGCGAACAGCAGCGATTCCGGCGCATAGAGGATCGGGAACACGACGCCGAGGCCGAGCACGATCGCCCACCATGCGTACGACGTCTGCTGCGTGCCGAGCATCATGAAGAACGGCGCGGCGAACGCGCACATCAGCACGAGGCCGATCGCGAACATCCGGCGCTGGCCGATGCGGTCGCTCAGGTGGCCGCACAGCGGCATCGTGACGAGCGACAGCGCGGCGCCGGCCGTGATTGCGTGCAGCATCTCGGCCTTCGGCAGATGAAGCTGCTGCGTCGCGTAAGCGAGCGCGAACGTGACGACCATGTAGAACCACGTGTTCTCGGCGGCGCGCGCGCCGACGATCGTCAGCACTTCGCGCGGATGGCGGCGCAGCGCGGCCGTCACCGGCGACTTCTCGGCCTTGCCCTGGCGCTGCATCTTCTCGAAGTCGGGCGACTCGGGCACCTTCGCGCGGATGAACCAGCCGAGGCCGACGAGCGCGATGCTCGCGAGGAACGGCACGCGCCAGCCCCACGACAGCATGTCGGCTTCCGGCAGCGCGGCCACCGCGGCCATCGCCAGCGACGACAGGATCAGGCCGAGCCCGACGCCCGTTTGCGGCAGGCTGCCGAACAGCCCCTTGCGGCCCTTCGGCGCGTGTTCGACGGCCATCAGCACCGCGCCGCCCCATTCGCCGCCGACGGCCATCCCTTGCAGGAAGCGCATCGCGATCAGCAGCGCGGCGCCCCAATAGCCGATGCTGTCGTACGACGGGATCAGCCCGATGATCATGCTCGGCACGCCCATCAGCAGCAGCGTGATCATCAGCATCGACTTGCGGCCGATCCGGTCGCCGAAGTGGCCGAACACGATGCCGCCCATCGGCCGCCCGATGAAGCCGACCGCGAACGTGCCGAACGCGGCGAGCGTGCCGACGACGGGGTCCAGCGACGGGAAGAAGATGCGGTTGAACACGAGCGCGGCGGCCGTGCCGTAGAGGAAGAAGTCGTACCACTCGATCGTCGTGCCGGCCATGCTGGCCCAGCCGGCCAGCAGGTAGTGCTTCGCGGTGCGGGCGGGTGCCGGCGTCGCGACTGTCGCATGCTCATCGAGGGTGGATCGCGTCTGCATGGTGTCTCCGTGGTGGTTGCCGCGGCTCATGGTCCGCAGGTCACGGTCGAGTATAGTTATGCGCAGATTCATGATGTACCGATAAAGAAACCGGTTGGATGTGCATTTATGCATATCGACGGCCGGCCCGGAGACTCCAGCCCTTTTTTCCTCGCCGATGCGACATGCCACCGAGCCGGTTTCCGGCAACCTGAACTGGGACGACCTGCGCTTCTTCCTCGAAGTCGCGCGCACGCAGCGCGCGAGCGGCGCCGCGAAGCGGCTCGGGGTCGACTACACGACCGTCGCGCGGCGCGTTCGCGCGCTCGAGGCCGCGATGGGCACGCTGCTGTTCGACAAGTCGCGCTCCGGCGGCTTCACGCTGACGGCCGAAGGGCAGCGGCTGGTCGCCTATGCCGACGCGATGGAGACGACCGTGCAGTCCGCGTGCGACCAGGTCGCGAACACCGGCGAGGCGCTGTCGGGCCACGTGCGGATCGGGTCGACCGAAGGGTTCGGTTGTTTTTTCCTGGCGCCGCAGCTCGCGCAGTTTCGCGCCGCGCATCCGCATGTGACGGTCGACCTGCTGCCGGTCCCGCATTTCGTCAACCTGCCGAAGCGCGAGGCCGACCTGGCGATCACGCTCGAGCGGCCCGAGCGCGGGCCTTACGTGTTCACGAAGCTGTGCGACTACCAGTTGCGGCTCTACGCGACGCGCGACTATCTCGCGAACCACGCACCGATCGCGTGCACGGACGATCTCGCGCGGCACGCGTTCATCAGTTATGTCGACGATCTCGCGTTCAGCAGCGAGCTGCTGTACCTGGACCGCGCGGTGCCGGGCGCGACGGCCGGGCTGCGCACGACGAGCGTGATCGCGCAATATTTCGCGGCGCTGCAGGGTGGCGGGCTCGCGATCCTGCCGTGCTTCATGGCCGCCGCGCAGCCGGCGCTGGTGCCGGTGCTGCCGGACGCCGTGGTGGTCACGCGGTGCTTCTGGCTGACCTGCCGCGAGGATCTGCGCAAGCTGCGGCGCGTGACTGCGCTGTGGGATTACCTGCGCGCGGCGGCGGATGCGAACCGGGAATTGCTGATGGGCGAATCGGGGACGTTGCGATTCGTCGGCGAGCCGGAATAGCCGGTGACCGAAGCGGCGGCGATTCGCCCGGCGATCGCGCCGCTCAACCCGGGCAACCGAGCCGATCCGCGAGTTCGTTCAGGTCCCTGACGTCGAAGTCCCATGCATCGTCGGCTTGCAGGTCGGTCGTCTGGCCGGGCCCGTGTTCGGTCGGCCGCAGCACGAACGCGGTCGACAGCCCGAGCCCGCGCGCTGCGGCGAGATCGCCGTTGTGCGCCGCGACCAGACACAGCTCGGCCGGCGCGACGCCGAGAATCTCGACCGTGTCGCTATACACCTGCGGCGAAGGCTTGTACGCGCGGACGACTTCCGCGCCGAGAATCGCGTCCCACGGCAGCCCTGCGCGCTTGGCGACGTCGACCATCAGCCGGATGTTGCCGTTCGACAACGGCGCGATGATGAAGCGCCGCTTCAGCCGGTGCAGCGCGGCGACGGCGTCGGGCCACGGGTCGAGGCTGTGCCACGCGAGGTTGAGCGCATCGATGTCCGCGTCGGGCACGTCGACGATCCCGTAGCGGTCGAGCGTGCGGACGAGGTTCTCGCGATGCAGCACGTCGAGCCGCACGTAGCGGCGGCGCCCGCTGCGGATTTCTTCCATCGACGGCGAATATTCGGCGCGCCACGCATCGGCGAACTCGAACGGATCGAGTGCCGGCGCGTGGCGATCCAGGAACGCGGCGGCGCCGCGTGCGACGCCGTTTCTCCAGTCGACGATCGTTCCGAAGACATCGAAAACGAGCGCCTTGATTTCGGCAGGGTTCGTCATGGTGATCCCGTGAAAGTCGTTCGATGAGGACACACATCGCCGTGCCGCCGGAATGCGCGACGCCGGTTCGATCGACATTGAATCACGGATACGAAAACGCGGTTTGGCGGGGCCGCGATGCCGTCCGGGGTGCCGCCGGAACGGATGAAACTGGCAAAACATGGGCGCGCGCCGCCGGCGGGAACACGCCCGCGGCCGCGCGCCGGGCCCCGGTCAGATCCTGTCGTACGAGAACTGGATGCCGGCCGTGCCGCCGGTTTCGATGAACAGGTTCACGAACGCCGGCACGGTGGCGCTGCGCGTGCGCTTTCCGCCGCTGGAGGACAGCGATCTCGTGATGCGCATTCTCGGCGACAGCCCGCAGCGGCTGGTGGCCGCGCCGCAGTGGCTGGACGGGAGCGCCGCGCTGTCGGACCCGGCCGAGCTGGCCGGCGTGCCGAGCCTCGACTGGGGGCCGGCGCGGCATCACGTGTGGCAACTGGTCGGGCCGAACGGCGAGCACGCGCAGTTGCGCCACCATCCGCGCTTCGTCACCGACGACATGCACGCGCTGCGCGACGCGGCGATTCACGGCGTCGGCATCGTGCAGCTGCCGTGCATGGTCGTCGAGGACGACCTGCGCAACGGCACACTGGTCGACGTGCTGCCCGGATGGGCGCCGAAGGGCGGCGTGGTGCACGCCGTGTTTCCGTCGCGGCGCGGGCTGCTGCCGCGCGTGCGCCTGCTGATCGACTTCCTGGCCGAACACATCCGCAAGGATTGACGGGCGGCGCGCCGCGTTCGGCGCATCGCAGCGTGTCGGCCGCGGCCGCGATCGATGCGCCGAGGGCCGTGGCGCGGGCGGTTGAAGCGGGATTGAAGCGGGATTGAAGCCTGCACAAAGCAGGGCGCCGCCACACGCTGACGAACCGGTTTCGACAGCGCGCACGGCCGCACCCGAGGCGGTCGCACGGCGCGCCAGTCTTTCGGCAAGCTGACCGGCGCGCGCGAACGGCACGGCAACCGCGCGTAAGCCCTGATGCATGCGGATGCGCGGGTTGTCACGGATTGGTGTTAAATACATTTCGGCGAGCCTTGGCTCGGCGCGAAAACGGGGCGCATCGGGCATCAGCGTAAACCCGGAGCGAAAACGGCACGAAGGATCGAAAACGAATCGGGCGCATCAGACCCGATCGGACAGACGGCAGGATTCAACTTGAATACCGAACCGCAAAGTTCTCGTTACAGCCTCGGGCTCGCGGCGGAAGTGCTCGCGTCGGAGCAGAGCGTGCTGAGGCTGATCACGCGCAACACACCGCTGCCGGAACTGTTGATCGAAGTCTGCCGGCGCGCCGAGACTTTGCTCGGCGACGGCGCATCGTGCACGATCCTGCTGCTCGACACGGACGGCGTGCACGTGCGTGTCGGCGCGGCGCCGTCGTTGCCCGCGCAGTACAGCGCCGCGATCGACGGCGCGTCGATCGGACCCGCCGCGGGCTCATGCGGCACGGCGATGTACGAGCGCCGGATGATTGCCGTCGAGGACATCGAAACCGATCCGCTGTGGGCCGACTACCGTTCCGTCGCGTTGCCGCTGGGCCTGCGTGCGTGCTGGTCGGTGCCGTTCCTCGACGAGGCAGGCGCCGTGCTCGGCGCTTTCGCTGTCTATCACCGCACGCCGCGCCGGCCGAGCGACGAGGAAACCGCACTGTTGCGCGATATCGGCAACAGCGTCGGCCTCGCGGTTCACCAGGACCGGATGGTGCGGCAGCTCGCGCGCAGCGAGGAACATCACCGGCTCGTCGTCAACAGCCTGAACGAAGGGATCCTCGTCGTGTCGCGCGACGGCGTCGTGGTCGCGAGCAACCCGAGCGCGAACCGGATGATGCGCGTGAAGGGCGACCTCGTCGGCCGCCGGCTGTCGACGGTGATCCTGCGCAAGCTGCGCGAGGACGGCACGCCGATCGCGCCGGACGACTGGCCGAGCCGGCTCGCGCTCGAGACGGCCACGCCGCTGCTCGACTACACGGTCGGCTTCGGCCTCGCGGACGGCGACATCATCTGGGTGCGCGGCAACGCGGTGCCGATCGTGAAGCCGGGCGAGACGCAGGCCGACTCGGTGCTCGTGTCGTTCAACGACATCGGCCCGGTGCGCGAAGCGCAGCAGCAGCTGCGCTACCTGGCGACGCGCGATGCGCTGACGGGCCTCTACAACCGCCGCTGGCTCGCCGACCGGATGCGCGAGCTGTTCGGCAGGCACGATGCGGCGGCCGGGCCCGCGCGCGTCGCGATCCTGTTCATCGATCTCGTCGGTTTCAAGAAGGTCAACGATACGGCCGGCCACGACGCGGGCGACGCGCTGCTGCGCAGCGTCGCGTCGCGGCTCGCGGGCTGCGTGGGCAGCCGGCATGCGCTCACGCGCGTCGGCGGCGACGAGTTCGTGATCCTCGTCGACGACTGCGACGATCCCGACCGTCTCGCGGTGCTCGCGCGCGAGGTGATCGACGCGATCGCGAAGCCGTTCGCGATCGCGAACAACGAATACTGGCTCGGCGTGTCGATCGGCATCAGCGTCGCGCCGCGCGACGGCGACGACGCGGTCACGCTGATGCGCAATGCCGATTCGGCGATGTACGACGCGAAGCAGCGTGGCCGCAATCACTTCACGTTCTTCACCGCGCAGCTCAACCTGCGGCTGCAACGCCGCTTCGCGGTCGAGCAGTCGCTGCGGCGCGCACTCGCGTCGGACATGCTGCGGCTCGCGTACCAGCCTGTCGTCGATGCGCGCAGCGGCCGCACGGTCGGCGCCGAGGCACTGCTGCGCTGGACGAGCCCCGAACTCGGGCCGATGTCGCCGTCGGAATTCATTCCGATTGCCGAAGATACGGGGCTGATCGTCGCGATCGGCCAGTGGGTGCTCGAAACCGCGTGCCGGCAGGCGGCCGAATGGCGCCGCACGATCGCGCCCGACCTGATGGTGGCCGTCAACCTGTCGCCGCGGCAGTTCCACGAAGGGCTCGTCGAATCGGTCGGCCGCTGTCTTGCGCAAACGCGGCTCGACCCGTCCGCGCTCGAACTCGAGATTACCGAAGGACTGCTGATGAACGACACGGACACCGTGCTGCCGATGCTCGAAGCGCTCACGGACATGAACGTGCGGATCTCGGTCGACGATTTCGGCACCGGCTATTCGTCGCTCGCGTACCTGAAGCGCTTTCCGCTGCACAACCTGAAGGTCGACCGTTCGTTCGTGTCGGGCGTGCCCGATCATCACGACTCGGTCGCGATCACGCAGGCCGTCGTCGCGATGGCGCATTCGCTCGGGATGAAGGTCACGGCCGAAGGCGTCGAGACGCAGGCGCAATCGTGGTTCCTGCAGCAGATCGGCTGCGACATGCAGCAGGGCTACCTGTTCAGCCGGCCGCTCGACCCGACCGACTACGCGCGCCGGCTCGGCGCCGCGTGAGCGCGGCGCGCGGCCCAGGGCGCGTTATCAGCGGGTACAGGCGCTAGTCGTCGCGCGGCGCGCCGAACCCGGCGGCGCCGGGCCGCGGCGTCGTATCGATCTCGACGCGGTTCTTGCCTTCGTGCTTCGCGCGATAGAGCGCGCGGTCGGCCGCCTCGATCAGCACGGTCGTCGGCAGGCCGGGCGCCGGCACGATGCTCGCGCCGCCGATGCTGATCGTCACGGTGTTGCCCGTCGACGAATGCGCGTGCCGCAGCCGGAGCGCCTCGACCGCGAGGCGGATCTTCTCGCCGAGCAGCCGTGCGGCGCCCGGCGACGTGGCCGGCATCACGACCGCGAATTCCTCGCCGCCGAAGCGCGCGGCGAGATCGCCGGACTGGCCGAGACAGCGCTCGATGGTCGTCGCGATCTGCTTGAGCACGCTGTCGCCGGACACGTGCCCGTACGTGTCGTTGTACAGCTTGAAATTGTCGACGTCGATCATCAGCAGCGACAGCTCGCTGCGTTCGCGCGTGCCGCGCCGCCATTCGGCGGCCAGGTATTCGTCGAGATAACGGCGGTTCGACAGCCCGGTCAGCCCGTCCGAGTGCGTGAGGCGCCGCAGCTCGAGATTGGCCTCGAGCAGTTGCTGCTGCGATTGCCGCAGCGCGCGATAGGCTTCGTCGCGCTGCAGCAGGTTCATGTACGAGCGCGAGTGATAGCGAATGCGCGCGACGAGCTCGATGCGGTCGGGCAGCTTCACGAGGTAGTCGTTCGCGCCGGTCGCGAACGCGGCGCTCTTGATCACGGGCTCTTCCTGCGTCGACAGCACGATGATCGGCACGTCGCGCGTCGCCGGATTCGCACGGTACGCCTTCACGAGGCTCAGCCCGTCGGTGCCGGGCATCACGAGGTCCTGCAGGATCACGGTCGGCCGCGTCTCGATCGCGGTGGCCATCGCGTCGTCCGAGCGCGGGCAGTAGTGGAAGTCGATGCCTTCCTCGTCGACGAGCGCGCGCCGTACGGCTTCCGCGACGATCGTCTGGTCGTCGACCAGCAGCACCATTGCCGGCACATCGGCGGGCGGCGTGTACGGGCCGCCCGGCGGGCGGGTCAGGTCGCTAGTCATGATCGATGCGGGTCGTTGCAAGGGCAGGCATGGGTGTTGCGCGTGTTCATCGTCGGGATCAGATCCGCGCGAGCGCCGCCAGCTCGCCCGCGATGCGTCCGAGCGGCAGGATCGCGCGCGCCGCGCCGAGCGTTGCGGCCGCTTTCGGCATGCCGTACACGGCGCTCGTCGCCTCGTCCTGCGCGATCGTGTGGCAGCCCTTCATCCGCAGCGCCTTCAGGCCGATCGCGCCGTCGCGTCCCATCCCCGTGAGCAGCACGCCGATCGCGCGGCCGGGCCAGTGCTCGGTCAGGCTGTTGAAGAACACGTCGACCGACGGCCGATACGGCGTGGCGGCCGGCTCGCGCGTGTATTCGAGCGTGCCGGCGCGTGTGATGCGCAGGTGATCGTCGGTCGCGGCGAGCAGTGCGACGCCCGGCTGCGGGCGGTCGCCTTCGCGCGCGACGCGCACGGCGAGCGGCGTCTGGCCGTCGAGCCATTGCGCCATGCCTTCGGCGAACGCACGGTCGACGTGCTGCACGATCACGATCGGCGCGTTGAAATCGGCCGGCAGGCCGCCGAGGACGGACGCGAGCGCGCCGGGGCCGCCGGCCGATGCGCCGATCGCAATCAGCGGGCCGCCGCCGGCGCGGGGGGCCGTGTCGGCGACGCGCGAGCCGCCCGGCGCATCGAGCAGGCGGCCGATCTGGTCGATCTTCGCGAGCAGCAATCGGGTCGTGTCGCCGGCTGCGCCGTCGCCGAGCCGCGGCGTGTCGACCGCGTCGAGCGCTCCGGCGCCCATTGCTTCGTACACGCGCCACGCGTTCGCGCCGATACAGCTCGTCACGATCAGGATTGCGCACGGTCGTTCGGATCGCATGATCCGCCGCGTCGCTTCGATCCCGTCGAATTTCGGCATGATCAGGTCCATCAGCACGACGTCGGGCGGCTGTGCTGCGCACAGTTCGACGGCTTGTGCGCCGTCGGTCGCGACCCACAGCACGCGGTGCTCGGGCCGACGCGCGATCGCGCGGCGCATCGCCTCGACGGCAAGCGGGAGGTCGTTGACGATGCCGATGTTCACAAGCGGAATTCTCCGGTCGGTTCGTAGTGTTGGAGGTGGGCCGGGTTCATGGAAGGGGCTGCCTGTTCGGCGCCGCCGGATGGCATCGGCGGCCGGACGGCACGGCATTCTTGTTCGGTTGACGACGCCCCGAATGCTGTCATGCGGCGCGGGCGGCGGCAATCGAAAAATTTGCGCATTGCGCCGTTTCAGTGCGTTTCCTCTATGACGATGCGGCGTTTCCGGCCGGTAACGGAACCGGGCCGGCACACGCGTGGATGCCACGGCCACGCGATCTCGCCACGGCAGGCCGCCGAAGCACGCATGTTACCGTGCCGGCTTCGACAAAAAGAACGAGGAGATTTGGATGACCGCGCGCGACACCACGCTCGTCAGCCGCGACCCGTACGCGCCGGTCGTGATCGAACGCGACGGCCGGTTGCTGTACCGGATCGACATCGAGAGCGGGCACGCGTCGTTCTACCGCGAGTTTCCGGTCGAGCCCGACGCGCTACGCGTGCTGCGCGACGACCCCGAGCGCTACTACTTCCTGTTCGCGGCGCTTCACCATCCGTACCAGCTGCGCGCGACGAACCTGTCCGACGCCGAGCGCGAACGCTACTTCAGCACGATCCTGTTTGCGGGCCGCGACGACGTCGAAGCGTTCCTGACGCAGCTCGACCGCGACAGCAACGGCGCCGTGGCGAACCTGCTGAGGATCTTCACGCAGGCCGACTACGGGCAACTGCGCGCGGGCCGGTGGTTCGGCATGGGAGCCGGCACGCCGGCCGCGTAGCGGCACCCGGACGGGCAACCGGCCGCGCACCGGATGCGCGGCCGTGCCGTCAATGGCTGCGCGCGTACCCCTGGATCAGCGCGCGCATCATCCCTTCGACCGTCGCGTCGAGCAGGTCGGCTTCCTGCTCGGCTTCCTCGACGAGCGCGGCATAGGCGGTCGCGAGCGTCACGCGGTCGACTTCATGGCGCTGTTCCATCAGCGTCACCATCCCGTCCTTCGCCAGATGAGCGGAGAACGCGCGGCTGCCGATGGTCTGGAATACGTCAATCATGGCGGCTCTCCCGTACGTTGCAGATGCTTTCCAGTGTAGTCGGCGCACCGGGGCTCCGCCACGCGCGGCGGCCCGTGCCGGCGGCCGCCGGCCGGTGCGAATGCAGGGAAGCGCACGTTGCAACGCGCGCGCCCGCGCCGGCCGACCGGCGATCGATTCGTCCGACGAAACATCGCCGACACACGGCCCGTGCACGGTATCCGCACGCTTCAACGTTTACCCGAACCGGTAAATCGTCGACTTTTTATCGATAAAGTCTCGTGTTAGATTTTGCCGTCCGAACCCGGTCCAAACCGGGCAGGCGGCGCGCCGCGAAGGCGCCGCGCGTCCAACACAAGGAGGAGCAATGCTGGTGCTGATTGGGGTGCCGATCGTCGTGATCGGTTTCGCGCTGCGCTTCAATGCGCTGCTGGTGGTCACGATCGCGGGGCTCGCGACGGGGCTCGCGGGCGGGCTGAACCTCGTCGACATCGTCAGCGCGTTCGGCAAGGCGTTCACCGAAAACCGCTACATGGGGCTCATCTGGCTGACGCTGCCGGTGATCGCGCTGCTCGAACGCAACGGGCTCAAGGAGCAGGCGAAGCGGATGATCTCGCGCGTGCAGGCGGCAACCACGGGCCGCGTGCTGATGCTGTACTTCGTGCTGCGCCAGGCGACGGCCGCGCTCGGCCTCACGTCGCTCGGCGGCCATGCGCAGATGGTGCGGCCGCTGATCGCGCCGATGGCCGAAGCCGCCGCCGTCAACCGATATGGCGAGCTGCCCGAGTCGGTCCGGCAGCAGATCCGCGCACATGCGTCGGGCGTCGACAACGTCGCCGTGTTCTTCGGCGAGGACATCTTCATCGCGATCCAGTCGATCCTGCTGATCAAGGGCTTTCTCGAACAGAACGGGATCGCCATCGAGCCGCTGCACCTGTCGGTGTGGGCGATCCCGACCGCGATCGCCGCGCTGCTGATCCACTGCACGCGCCTCGCGCTGCTCGATCGCCGGCTGGCGCGCGGCTTCGGCCTGCTGGCACAGGAGGGTGCGCGATGATCGGCCTCGAATCGCTGTACACGCTCGCGGGGCTGATGTTCGCCGCGTTCGCGTGCTTCAACCTGACGGACCGCACGAACCCGCGCCGCGTCGTCAATTTCGCGTTCTGGGCGGTCTACGCGATCACGTTCCTGTTCGGCGCGCTGCTGCCGCATTTCGTGACGGGCTGCCTCGCGATCGCGCTCGCGGTGATCGCCGGCTCGGGCAAGCTCGGGCGCGGCAAATCGGACGAAGCCGGCGAAGCGGCGGCCGTGCGGCGCGAGTCGCTCGCGCAACGCTTCGGCAACCGGCTGTTCCTGCCCGCGCTGCTGATTCCGGCGGTCACGCTGATCGGCACGTTCGCGCTGAAGCTCGTGCCGTTCGTCGATCCGAAGAGCGTGACGCTGATCTCGCTCGTGCTCGGCACGATCGTCGCGTTCGTTGTCGCGCTCGCGATGCTGCGCGATTCGCCCGTGCATGCGCTGAAGGAAGCGCGCCATACGATGGACGCGGTCGGCTGGGCCGCGATCCTGCCGCAGATGCTCGCGGCGCTCGGCGCGCTGTTCGCGGTCGCCGGTGTCGGCGGCGTGGTGTCGGGGCTCGTGAAGGACTGGGTGCCGATCGATTCGCCGTTCGCGGTCGTCGCGGCCTATACGGTCGGCATGGCGCTGTTCACGATGATCATGGGCAACGGCTTCGCCGCGTTCCCGGTGATGACGGCCGGCATCGGCCTGCCGCTGATCGTCCACCAGTTCCACGGCAACCCGGCGATCGTCGGCGCGATCGGGATGCCTGAGCGGCTTCTGCGGTACGCTGATGACGCCGATGGCCGCGAACTTCAATATCGTGCCGGCGGCGCTGCTCGAACTGAAGGACAAGAACGGCGTGATCAAGGCGCAGTGGCCGACGGCCGTGCTGCTGCTGGCCGTGAACACGCTGCTGATGTATGCGTTCGCCTTCCGCTTCTGACTCGATGGACGAGATCCTCATGACCGACCGACTCACCCCCGAACTCGCGTCGAAATTCGCGTCGCTCGCACTCGCGCACCTGACCCGCGAATATCCGAACAAGCTCACCCATTCGCTCGAAGGCCCGCACGACGTGCTGGGGCCGCGCGCGCTGCATCCGATCTTCTACGGCAGCTACGACTGGCACTCGTGCGTGCACGGCTACTGGCTCGTGCTGCGCGTGCTCGAACGCTATCCGGCGCTGCCGGAGGCCGAGCGTATCGTCGCGATCGTCGACGCGCACTTCACCGATGCGAACGTCGCCGGCGAGCGCGCGTATCTCGCGCTGCCGCACAACAGCGGCTTCGAACGGCCGTATGGCTGGGCGTGGCTGCTTGCGCTGTCCGCGCAACTCGAACGGCTCGCGCTGAAGGGCGCGCTGCCGCAGGCCGCGCGCTGGGCGAAGACGCTGGCGCCGCTCACCGACCTGTTCGTGGCGCGCTTCGAGACCTTCCTGCCGAAGGCAACCTATCCGCTGCGCGTCGGCACGCACTTCAACACCGCGTTCGCGCTGGCGCTCACGCTCGACTTCGCGCGCGACACTCAGCGCGACGGGCTTGCGGCGCTGATCGTCGATACCGCGAAGCGCTGGCACCTGAACGACGTCGCGTGCCAGGCGTGGGAGCCGTCGGGCGACGAATTCCTGTCGCCCGCGCTGATGGAGGCCGAGCTGATGCGGCGCGTGCTGCCGGCCGCCGAATTCGATGGCTGGTTTCGCCGCGCTTTTTGCCGGATCTCGCGCGCGGCGAACCGGCGACGCTGTTCGAACCGGCGACGGTCAGCGACCGCAGCGACGGCAAGATCGCGCACCTCGACGGGCTGAACCTGAGCCGCGCGTGGTGCCAGCGCGCGCTCGCCGGCGCGCTGCCGGAAGGCGACGCGCGGCGCGCGAAGCTGCTCGACGCGGCCGGCCGGCATCTCGCGAGCGCGCTCGCGCACGTGGCCGGCGACTACATGGGCGAGCACTGGCTCGCGACGTTCGCCGTTGCTCGCGCTGGAAGCGTGAGTGCAGGAAGGATGCGGGGGATGTTGCGGCATGGAGGGGTTTCCGATGCGCCGCGGCCGCAGAGCGTCGAAGCGTTCGAGCGGTTGATCCCCACTCCGCTTGCACGCGCCGCCCCTCCTCAAGGCCGTTCATCGTGGCCGGTGACCGCACTTGTTCATGGCGGATTTTGATGCATGATAAGAAACCGCGGCAGCGAGCGAAGTCGTCGTGAGCAGGGCTTTTTGGGAGACACTCGGCGAACCCTCACACGAACATTGTTGCTGAATGTTTCCATTCGCTGGATGTCGATTGTTCCATCTGCTATTCCTTCAGCCTCCTTAAAACAAGAGCGAATGCTGAGAGAACAAGATGGACCCAAAGCAAGGTGCGCGTAACGCGGCAGCCCCTTCCACTCCTCAGCGCCGGATTCCTCAGGCGCTTCAGCAGAACGCCGAAGCACGGCGTGTCATCGTCAGTCCGGTACCCGCACCGGGAACATCGCCGAAGCTGGTTGCCGCCGGCACCGAATCGGTCAGGAACCACGGCCTCGAGATCTTCGTGCAGTGCCTGTACATGGTGCCGTTCGTCGGCAACGCCGATGTCGCTGTACCGACGTCGGCATCGACATCTACCGGATCTGCCAGCGAACCGGGTGGCACGAAGAAGGTACTCAATTGGGGGATCCTCGCGATCGACGCGATCGGAGTCGTGCCGGCTGCGGGTAACGCCACGCGCCCGGCGCGCCGCGGTCGTCAAGGAAGTGCCTGCTCGCGTTCGCGAAGGGGGCCGGCGCTGCGGTGCTGGTCGACCTGTTCTGGGCGACGGCCGGCGGCGACGTGCTCGCGTTCATGGCCGAACTCGATACGCATCTGCGGAAGTGGAAGGACAGCATCGTTCAAGGCGTGCGCGATGCGTCGCGCACGGTGCGGCGCTTCGTACTCGATCCCGTGTCGACTGCCGAACAGATGGGGCGGGTCAGGAAGAACACGGGCTTCCTGTCATGGGTGCCGTCGTCGGAAGAGATCGCGCTGATCGGCATCGACCAGTTGCTCAAGGTGTCGGGGCAGCGCGACGCGATCGTCCGCGTGGCTGGACGAGTTCGATCGCAACACGGGACCGATGCTGGACCGCGCGTTCGGCAACGTGGAGGAAGCCGGCAGCCTGCTGTTCATGGCTGCGCAGATCACCGCGGAGATCACGGCCCGCAAGGCGCGCAAGATGCCGTCGCATGTGGCGCAGGCCGCACCGGGCACGATGCGCGAGCCGCACCGGAAAGCCGGGCGAGCACCGCGATTCGACGCAGAAAGGCGCAGAGCCGAGTCCGCTGCCGGCAAAGGACGGCCTGCGGGTGCCCGAAGACGGGCAGCAACAAGCCGGTCAACTACGCGATGGGCGACGAGAACCTCGAGCAGACGGACTTCGTGCTCGATGGCGTCGTGCCGATCGTGTGGACCCGACGTTACCGGTCGAGCCTCGCGGGTTACGACGCGAGCCCCGCTCGGGGCGCGCTGGAGCAGTGTATATCACCTGTCGTTGCAAGAGCGGGACGGCGTGCTGACATTCTTCGACCCGGATAGCCGCGCGGTGCCGCTGCCGCCGGTCGGCATCGGGGATCGGTCGAGGTGCCGACCGAGCAGTTCACCGTGACGCGTCCGGATGGACGGCATGTGCTGCTGGCGTACCCCGACGGCTCGCACGAAACGCTATGAACTGCACGGTACGGCGACGCAGGCCCGCTATCGCCTCATCGCCCGTACCCACCGCGACGGTCTCGGCCTGCGCCTCCTCTACAACGCAGCCGGCGAGCTCGTCACGATCGGCGACGGCGCGGGGAACGCGATCCGCATCGATTACGTCGATGGCCGCGCTCGGCGATCTACCGCGATGGCG